>JAWKOJ010000004.1:0-266318 GCA_041391245.1 Caldilineales bacterium | reverse complement strand
GCCGTCGCGGTCGCCGTTGGCGGCTGGGTCGCAGTGGCAGTCGCGGTCGCAGTGCGGGTGGGCGTCGTCGTGTGGGTCGCCGTTGCCGTCGGCGAGGACGTAGCAGTCGGTGTGGCCGTCGCGGTCGCAGTTGCAGTTGCCGTCGGCGACGGTGTGTTCGTAGCAGTCGCGGTAGGTGTCGGTGTCCTGGTGGCGGTCGGCGTCGCAGTCGGCTGCTGCGCCAGGATGCCCTGGGTCCAGATGCCGTCGCCGCCGGCGCTGTATAGCCGATCGCGGCTGCGGGCATCGAGGGCCAGCGCCGCGATTGATTGTCGCCCGCTGCTGGCAGTCAAAGTCCAGTGCCCGCCGGCGTCGTCGCTGCGAAACACCTGGCCGGAAGAATCGGCAGCCAGCACCGTCTCCCCAACGCGCTCGTCCACCAGCAGTGTGCGCACGAGACCGGTCGCGCCCGGCAGCTCGACGGCACGCCAGGCCGCGCCGCCGTCGGTGCTGACGAAGACCAGCTCGCGGCCACCTGCATACACCAACCCGGCCCGGTCGCGGGCGACCGCCAGCGCGCTGACCTCTGTGAGCGGCGGCAAGTCAGACGCAGGCTCCCAGTCTGCGCCGCCGTCGTGACTGAGCCAGACGCCAGTCCCGTTGCTTGCATAGAGGGCCGACGGGTTGTCCGATTCCGCCCGCAGCAAGAGTGTGTCCCCGCCTGCCAGCCCTTTTGGCAGCGCCCCGGTCACAACCCAGGTCTGGCCAGCGTCCAGGCTGGTCCACAAGGTTTGCTGGCCGGCCACAGCCAGCCAGCCGTCGGGACCGGCAGCCAGGGCGCGCAGCTTGCTGGCATCGGCCGCGCCGGCCGGCCGCGCCAGCGGTTGCCACGTATCGCCGCCGTCAGGACTTGCGAAAACGCGCGCTACGTCGCCCTGCCCCACCAGGACGACGAGGTTCCACGGCTCTCCCGACGGGGCAATCCAGTCCACCAGACCGGTCCAGCCCAGTCCGACGTGTGGCAGCGCCCCGTCGATACGCTCGAAGGACTCGCCGCCGTCAAGGCTGCGCACCAGCAAGCCGCCGGCAAGCTGCGCGTAGAGCACGCTGCCCGCACCGGTGGCCACCGACTCGAGGCGCTCCACGGCCTGGCCGCGCAGTCCTACCGGCGTGCGCGCCGGCGACCGCGCCCAGACCAGCGGCAGCGTCGCCAACGGCAACAGAAACACCAGCACAGCCAGCACCAACTGGGGCGCCCGTTGCCGGTACCAGTGCGGCGGGGAAGTCGCTGCAGACTGCTGTTCCATGGTCGATCAGCGCGGCGGGGGTGTGGCCGTAGGCGGCTCGGAAGGCGGCTCTGGCGGAGAGGGTGTGGGCGGTTCTGTGGCGGCGACGGTCGGCGTGGCAGGCGGTGTCGGCGTCGGCGTGGCGGTTGGCAACGCCGTCGCGGTCGGCACGCGCGTCGGCGCCAGCCCGACCGGCAGCAGCCCGACATCCGCGGTCGTGCTTACCAGCCGCGCGGTCACCCAGCCGGCTTGCCCATCGACGCAACACACCACCAACCAGTCGCCCGCATCGTTCCGGCCAACCAGGGTCAGGCGCTGGCCAAGGAGCACCTGGCCCAGCACCGGGTAGTCGGTGCCCGGGCCCAGGCGGACGTTGAGCGAGTCGGACTCGACCTTAACGAAGGGCGTGGGCTGAACCGTCGGCGTCGCGGTCGCGTTGGGCGTCGCCGTCGGCAGGTTGATCTGCAACGCGGCCTGCGCACCGGACACGTCCGCTACAGGCAGCATCAGCGCAGTCTGCAAGGCCGCCATCGCCTCCTCCTCCCGGCCCGCAGCCCGCGCTTCCGTCGCACGCGCGGTCAGGAGTTGGTAGTACAATTCGGCAGCCTCTCCCCCGGCAAACCCTGAGTTGACTTCAAGAATCGCCGCGAGTGAGGCTTCAGCCGCGAGGGAGTCGCCGCGATCCAGCGCCTGGCGCACGGAGAGGAAGCGGTTGGCAAGCTGTCCATCGCTGGCCGCCTGGACGTTGCGCGGCCGCAGCGACAGCGCCTTGCCGTAGCGAGCGATGGCTTTGCGGATGTCGTCCTGACCGGCGCCGGGCTTCGCCAGCAAGGCTTCGGCGTCGCGGTTGTAGAGGATGAAGAGCAGCTCGCGCACGGCGTCCCGCTGGTAGTCAGGATCCGCCTCGGCCAGCCGTTCCAGATTGTCGATAGCCCCGGAGATGTCGCCGCGGTCGTAGGCAGCGATGCCGCCTGTGAAGAGGTCAGACGCATTGCGCTGTTGTTGGACCTGCGCCAGCGTCGCGGCCGCGTCGGCGTAGAGCGGGTCCACGGCCAGAACCTCGCGCAGGCGCGCCTCGGCTGTGTCCCAGTCCTCGGCGGCGACGGCCGCCTGCGCAGCCTGATACGCTTCGGCCATCTGCTGCAGCCGTGTCGCCCGCTCCAGACCCTCCACTGCCCCGGGATCGCCGGGCGCCAGGTCTGCCAGTTGCGTGAACGCCTCGCGGGCCGCCACGTAGTCGCCCACAGAAAGGCTCGCCTGCCCCTTGTTGTAGAGTGTTTCACGTTCCAGGCTCCCACCGAGTCCTGGCAGCCCTGCCTGCCACCAGAGAAGGAGCGCAACAAGCAGCATGGCAACCAACGCCAGCGCCACCCAGCGCATCTTGCCCTCGAGACGACGCTGCGGCGGCGTCCGCTCGGGCTGTACCGGGTCGGCGTCCGGGCGCACTTCCTCCAACTGGATGAACCAGCGCACCTCGTCGATCAGCGAAGCCAGGCCGGGCCAGTCGGGATCGACCTCCTGCAGCCGCTCCAGGTAATCCAGCGCGTGGTGCCACTCGCGCCGCTGGTAGTGAGCCATCCCCTGCTCGTAGAGCGCGTCGGGCATGACACCCGACGGATCGGCGGGAACGGAGCGCGGCTCGCTCACCGCCCGTTGCTCCGCAGCGGGCTATCCTGAGAGGCGTCCTCTCCCGCGCCCGGAAGCATGTCGGACGGCAGCGGCGTCTGGGCCAGGCCGTGCGCGCCGTTGGGCCAGCAGACGACTTCCTCGGGCGGCTGGGCGGGACTGCCGACATTTGCCAGCGGCATGAAGATGCGGCGCGCCTCGCCCCGTATCCGAATCCCGGTCACATCGGTCCAGGTGTTGAAACGGTTGTCGAGCCGGTTGTGGCTCGCAAAGTCCAGCGTGATGACCTGGCCGGCGTAGGGCGACAGGTCGAAGGTGGCCAGCTTCCAGCCCAGATCGCGAAACTCGATTGGCTCCGGGAACTGGGGCAGGCTGTTGCCGTCGCGCAGCAGCAGGTCGGGCTCGGTTGCTCCCAGTCGCGTGGCGGATACGTCGAACGAGTCGACCCAGCGAAACGGCGGAGGCGGGTTGACCGGACACTCCACATCCCAAATGGGAGAGGTGGTGGTAATCTGGTCGTAGGTCTGGACGCGATACCAGACGTCGAGTTTGGGGTTGGGCAGGTCCTGCGGACCGGGCACGGTGATGGTCTGGGAAACGCCCGACCAGGTGTCGCCGCACAGCGGAGTCGGCAACATGTTTGGGCCGCTGGCCGCGCAGGCTTGATAGATGCGCGAGCCGAGGCGGGCCGCCGGAATCAACATGCCCGGTTGCAGGTCGGTCTCCTGGATGATTGTCATCTGCAGGCCGTCCTCCGTGTTCCAACCATCCCAGTTGTTGGTCACAAAGGAACCATTGACCAGCGGATCAACGAAGACAGTGTTGCTCCCGCCCGCTTCGGACCACGGCGACAGATTGCCGGCGGCATCACGGGAGCGGACGCGAAACGCCACTGTCTGGCCCCGCTCTGCCGTGTAGATCGATTCCGTCAGGTTGGTGTTGGCGAGCCACGGCTGCCAGACACCGGCCGCTCCAACGCGCACCTGAACATCATAGCCAGCCAGTCCGGAGCTGAGCTGCGGGTTGTTGGGGTCTTCGCCCTCCCAGCGCAGCGGAATCTCCGGCTGGGCGCTGTAGTTGCCCAGGGCATACAGGCGAGCCGTCGGCGGGACAGAGTCGATGCGGATGACCTGCTCGCTTTGCCTGACATTGCCGGCGTGATCGAAGCTGCGCACCACGAAGGTGTGTTCACCGTCGCCATCGATCTGGGCGAACACACCTGAAACGGGCTCCTGCTCGTCTACCTGCCACGTCACCTGCGCGATGCCTGACAGCGCGTCGGCGGTCTCGATAATCGCGGCGACATCGCTGCGCCACCAGCCAGCCGCGTTGGAGGGCGGCGTGACCATCACCGTGGTCGTGGGCGGCGTCACATCGAACCGCAGCGCCTCCGGCATCGTCGTCATGTCGTCCAGAGACGTGTTGCCCGCCGTGTCCTCCAGCCAGAGGTAGAGGTCGTAGGCGCCTTCGACCGGCGCCTGGAGGGTGACCTGCTGCTCAGCCGCGTTAACGCGCACGCCGTCCGCGGCCGTGGCCGGAGGCTCCATGCTGATATGGATGTAGGCAACGCCCGACGTGTCGGCCGGGTTGCGCCAGGTGAGCATGAACTGGTTGACACGCGACCACGTGGTGGGCGTAATCGCAGCCATGATCGCCGGTCCGGGCGGGTCAGCGTCGATGCGCACCGTCTGCATAGCCGGCCCGGCCGAGTGCCCGGCCGCGTCCTGCCCGTCGTATTCCAGCGTGTGCTTGCCGGCATCGCTGACCGGCACGACGACCTGCGCGCCCGCCACCTGCTGCCAGGGTCCGCCGTCCAGCCGGTAGCGAACGAAGTCCGGCCCGCTGCCGGTGTCGCTGAGGGTCAGGGTCGCTTCAACCGGCCCGGTGTACCAACCGTTGTTGCCCGCGCTGCCCGCAAGCTCTCCGGTGACGACCGGCGGCGTCGCGTCGAACTGCAATGCACCGGCCGGCTCCGGCGCGCCGATGTGCCCCGCGCCGTCCGCCAGCGACAGCCAGACCGGCCAGCTTCCCTCGGCCGGCGCAGCCAGACCGGTGACGAGCGTCGTGCTGGCGTAGTACTCGCCCGTACCCGACGCGGGCGGACCGTCGCCGATGAAGACCCACGCGCCGGCGATGCCGCTGGCATCCTCAGGGTCTTGCCATGACAGCGTGAAGCTGTTGACGCCTGTCCAGCCGGCCGGCTCGACGGCAGGTGCAATCGGCGCGGGCGGCGGGTTGATGTCCACCGAGATCACCTCCGTGTGGCTGATCTCCTGGTTGCCGGCCACGTCGATGCTGAAGTAGACCAGCGTGCTGGTTCCGTCAGCGGCGAACTGGAGCGGGCCGGCAGGCTGCCATGGGCCGTCGTCGATGCGCATCCACGACTCCTCGACGCCAGAGACGGCAGTGGACGGTGTTCCCGGCGGCGCATCGACAGCCTGAAACTGGGCGCTGACCGGTTCGGTGAAGTAGCCCGACGGCTGCGGCTGGGGAGGCGTCAGGGTCAGGGTGGTTGTCGGCGGGCGGCTGTCCAGCCGCAACGTCAGCGCCAGCGGCTGCGACAGGTTGCCGGCCACGTCCTGGCCCGTCGCGATCAGCGCGTTGACGCCTTCCTCGCCGACCGCGACCACGTCGCCCACAACCGCGGGATCGTCGTTGAGGGTCGATGTCACCAGATCGGGGCCGGAAACCGGGTCGGTGAGACCGAACGTCACCGTAACGGGCGCGACGTACCACCCGCTGTCGCCCGGCTCGCTGGAGACGGTGTGCGTCAGCGTCGGCGCGCCGCCATCGATGCCCACCGAGTAGGTGAAGGGCGTCATCACGTTGTTGGCCAGATCAACGGCGTTGACCAGCACGTCGTGGGCGGCGTCGCCGGTGACGATGCCAACCGGCGACGTGTTCGGCGGCTCCTGGTCCAGTTGCCAGCTCCAGCTTTGAATGCCGCTGGTCGCGTCGACTGGCGAGAAGGCCAGCGTCACGTCGCCGCGGTACCAGCCGTTCAATCCTGGATCACCCGTCGCGGCCACACCGACCGAAGGCGCAGTTGCATCGTAGCGAAAGGCGCTCAGGTCTACCCGGTAGTTCTGCTGATCGATGTTGCCGGCCGCGTCTGCAAGCCAGACCAGGATGCTGTGCGCGCCCTCGGTCGCCACCTGGATGTTGTCGATGGCGTTGGGCGAGGGGACGTAGGTGCCGTCAGTGGGAAAACTGGGCGTCGAGTCAAGGCGATAATAGGCGCCAACGACGCCGGACAGATCGGCCGGCGTCGTCCAGGTCTCCAGGAAGCTGTTGACGTTGGTCCATCCGCCGGGGAAGTGCTGCATATTGGTCGGCGGCGACGGCGCGGTGGTGTCAACCCGCACCGTGTAGGTGCCACTGGTCTGATAGCTGCCGCCGGTGACGCGGATGCGGAACTCGATCAGGTTGGCAGCCGCGCTATCGGGCATGGTCATCCCGGTGGCCGTGAAGTGAACGGTGGTGGCCAGCGGTGCGGCTACGATCAACCCGTCGCTGCTCCACTCGGTCCAGGACACCGATCCGTCGGTCGAATAGCGGTACTCAGCGGTCGCGGGGTCGAGGGTGAACTCGTTGAACGCGGTGACGCCCGCCTGCTGCGGGCTCATGTTGGTCCAGCCGGTGGGCCAGAAGTCGGTCCAGGTGGTAGCAAGCTCTCCCTGCCGTGCCTCGTCGGGCAGACCCGCCAGCGCGACTTGCGTGGCGGCCGCCAGTCCAATCAACAGGCTCATCGCTGCCAGAAGCACGATCACAGCGCGCGCTGCCAGCGCTGCGCCGCGTCCCCCGGTCGTCAGCGATCCAATTCCAGTTCTCATTGTCATTCGATCCTATAAAAACCTGTACCCCACGCCGCGCACTGTCTGCACGTATTGCGGATTGTCGGGGTCGGCTTCGATTTTCAGGCGCAGCCGGCGCACATACACGGCAATCTGGTTGCTGTAGCCCTCGTAGTCGTAGCCCCAGACGCTGCTGATGATCTTGTCATGCGTCAGAATGCGGCCCGGATTGCCCATCAGGCAGTGCAACAACCGAAACTCGATGGGGGTCAACTCGGCCTTGGCGCCGCTGGGCAGATACACCATGTTTGTCACCGGGTCGAGATGCAGCCCGCCCGCGGTCAGCGACGCCTGCGAGTCGCCAAAGGTATAGGAGTCGGCGCGCCGCAGCACCGACCGCACGCGCGCCAACAACTCTGCCGGCTCGAAGGGTTTGGCCAGATAGTCATCCGCGCCGACATCGAGACCGACGACCCGGTCGGCCGTCTCGCCCTTGGCCGACAGAATGATGATCGGCAAGTTCATGGTTGCCCGCACCCGCTGGGTGACCTGCAGGCCATCCATTCCGGGCATCATCACGTCCAGGATCACCAGGTCGGGCAGCTTCTCCTCGATTAGCCGCAGGCCGTCGACCCGTTGTCGGCGGTGAACACCTCGTAGCCCTCCTCGGTCAGGAGAGAAAGGCCGTCATCTTCAGGCTGGGCGCATCGTCGTCAACTACCAGTACACGCTAAGGCTCGCGGTGCGCCGTGCGGCTTTCGTGCCGCACGGCACGGTTGTTCAGAAGACTGTTCAGCCAGGAGCGACAGTCCTGGTCAGCCACCAGAGCTGCAACAGACGCGACAGGCTCTCTGCCGCCAGACGAGGACTGTCGGTCCTCTGTAGCTGAGTGGTTACGTTCATGATAGGAATGCACGGCCAACGCCAGTGCTGGACGCATTATACCATTTGGGCAAAGCGACCGCAAAGCACCCGGCAGATCGCTCCGCCATCTGGCTCGCCAGCTCGCCACTCTGAGTCGCGAGCTGATCAGCGGCAAATACAGGTGCAGCAGCCCTGGCCGCGGCGTGGCGGTGGGAGTCGGAGTCGGGCTGGTCTGCGGCGTCGGGTCAAGCGGGCACCAGACGTTGAGACGATACGACCCGGCCGCACCCATGTACCCATCCACCACCAGATAGTAGTCGCCGGCCGCCAGTTCGGGCAGCGACAGCGAGTTGTCTCCGGCAGCGATGCAACTGGACGGGCTGGCGTCGGTCAGCACGAACGGGTCCAGATCCTCCGGCAGTCCGGCCAGCAGCGCGTCAACCGTGACGCCGCCCGGCGCGCTCAGCAGGTAGACGTTCTCTGGCCCGGTCTCGGGCCAGCCCGGCGCGCAGGCATACCAATCGACGTTTGCCCCGCTTCCGACCGTCGTCCCGACTGCCAGGTCGCCACAGCCGATTGGCTGCGCGGAGCCGGTGTCGATGGTGCACCGGGGTCGGCGACGCCGTGCGAGTCGGTGTTCTTGTTGGTGTTCTCGTCGGCGTTGCGGTTTGCGTCGCCGTCGGGGTCGGTTCAGGGTCGAGCAGCACCAGATCGCCGAAATCCTGAGGTTGCGAATAGGTCGAATAGCCGCGCCAGAAGAGGTGCGCATCGGTGCCGCCGCCGGTGTCGTCGTCGATCAATCCCAGGTTGAAGCCCAGCGTGCGACCTGCCGCCAGCGGCCCGGTGTCAAACTGCGCTGCAAACCCGCAGCTCCAGGCCGTAGCCGGCCGGCTGCGGGCCGACCGCGCCGACCACGCCGGCCGCCACAGCCCCGTCGTTGTCGCGCACGGCGCCGTCCGCGCACCTCGTACTTGTGGTCGTCGGGACAGAAAACGCCGCCGCAGAAGCGAATGTCATCGTTGCGTCCATCGAAGGCCACTCAACGGTATCGTCCTCCCAGATGTGAACGCTGTCGGCGATCAGCCTGTCGTCCTGCACGGCACAGGCGATGTAGAGCGCATCGACGTCCCACTGGCTCCAGCAGGTCGCGTTCGCATCGGCGATGCTGGTCACGGTGCCCGACAGGCTAAAGGCGGTGTCCATGTTCAGCACGATCGCGCCAGCGCCCGGCCACTCGCCGAGGTTGCCGTCGATCTGGGGAGGGCTGGCCGCCCGGCCGGCACGGAACAGGCCCGCTGTGGTGTTGGCGTCAGGTCAGGTCCGCTGCCGGCCGCGCCGCTCCGGCTGATTGCCAGCAAGGTGAGGACCGCCAACAACGCCCCGGCCAGCAGAGCAGCCGGCCTGGTCGGATCTGTTTTTCCTCGGTTCGGGGGAGTCACGGATTGCCTCCGGTGCAGTCATTTGGTCGATCGGTGTCTCTGACGCCAGGGCGTTCCGAGCTGTCGATCGGGACCGTCAGTCGCGGGCTGCCTGAGCAAAGGCGCTCTGCGCCCGAATAGTAAGAGTCGTGTACGCTCGTTTCGGTTCCATTATAGCGCAAGCCATACCACAACTCAATTGGCAGTGTCCAAAACGAGGCGCGCGAGGTTGCCGGATCCGGCAGCGCCCCGGAACAGCCAAGCGGTCGCAAGCCAATCAGCCGCGCGCTCACTGACGGACCGGCTCTTGTCGATGCACCGGTATTGTGGTACCATCGCTGGGCGATTCCCTTCGATTGCGAATCCGTTGCGCCGATGGCTTCCCCCTTGTTCGCCCAACTCCGACTTCTTCCCAACCAGCCTGCCAGAATCTTGCCATGAGACACCGCTGGCGAATTCATCTTCCCTACCTGGCGCTGCTGCTGGTTGGCACCGGATTTCTGCTGGCTCAGTCTCTGCTGCAACAACGGGCATTGGGCACCGGCTACGATCTGGGCATCTACGACCAGACGGTGTGGAATCTGTCGCATGGGCGCATCTGGGAAACCACCCTGGTCTACGAGACGGGCGGATACTACGACCACTTCGAACCGATTCTGGCGCTCTTCGTGCCGCTCTATTGGCTTTGGCCCGATGTGCGGGTGTTGCTGGTCGTGCAGGCCGTCGCGCTGGGCCTTGGCTCGCTGCCCATCTATCTCTTCGCGTATGTCCGGCTGATGCGGCTGCGACCCAGCAACATCTGGCTGGCCGTGGTGATCGCTGCCATCTATCTGCTCTATCCGGCATTGCAGCACGCCAACCTCAACGACTTCCACGAGATCTCGCTGCTGCCGCCGCTGCTGGGATTCACGTTGTATGGCCTGCTGCGCGGCCGGCGGCGGGTCATGTTCATCTTCCTGGCGCTGAGCCTGCTGGTCAAGGAAGATGTGGCCATCACAGCCCTGGCCATCAGCGCGTACATCATCGTGTTGCGGCCGGCCGGCTTCCGGCGCAGAGATGGTGTCGTGCTGGCGGCGCTGATGCTGGTCTGGACGTGGCTGATCCTCAACGTTTTCTACCCCGGCCTGACGCGCGGCATGGCCTACCCCTTTGTCGATCGGCGCTATTCCTGGCTTGCCACCAGTGCGCCCGAGGCGTTGAAAGTGTTGTTGACCCGCCCATGGGTGATCTTGCCGCCACTGGTGGAGCCGCCCAAACTGCTCTTCCTGCTGCGGCTCTTCGGCCCGCTGCTCCTGCTTCCTCTGCTGGGCTGGCCGGTGATTGGCCTGGCGCTCCCGATCCTGATCTATCTGATGCTGAGCAGCTACCAGCCGCAGTGGTCGGTGCAGTCCTACTACAACCCGCCGCTGTTGCCGTTTCTCTTCTTCGCGCTGGTGGTTGCGGTCGATTACATCCAGCGCCTGGCCAGGGGCAATCTCAGACGGGCGCGCCGGCTGGCCGCGGCAACCGTCACGTTGACAGCCATCGCCACCGCAGCGGCCTACTATGTCGATGCGCCGGGCCCAGGCAGCCGCGCCTTCGATGCCAGCAGGTTTCGTGTCAGTCAAAAGGCAGAAGCCGCCTACGAGTTGATGGCCCAGATACCGGCCGAAAGCAGCGTCAGCACCATCTGGCCGCTGATCTCCCATCTCTCTCACAGGCAGCAGATCTACACGGTGCTGGCGCGTCCGACCGAGCCGCCAGCCTATCGCCTGTACGAGGAGATGCCCGGCGCGGAGGGCGCGCCTATCTATCCCTATGCTGCGCCCGATGGGTCCCCTACGCTGTATCACGAGTACGGCCTGGTGGAGGCCGCCGACGCCTACCGCCTGGAAAAATACGAGCGCAGCGTGCCCATGCAACCACTGCCACAGCCAGACCCGCAGCCGTCGCCTCTCAGCCTGGACGGCTACGCCTGGCTTGACAGCCCCGATCCGGCCCAACCGCCGGCGCTTGCCGCCGGGCAGCCCACGCGTTTGATGTTGGCATGGCGGCGCACCGGCGCGCTGGATCGACGCTACGTGGTGTTCATCCATGTGCTCGACCCTGTGCGCAAGCAGGCGGACGGCGCGCCGGCCATCGTTACACAAAACGACCACGAGCCGGGCGGGGTCGTTCCCCAACGACCTTCTGGGAGTCGTGGACGTACCCGGCCGTCGTCCTGGACGAGCAGCAGATCGCGCTCCCGCCCGATACTGCCCCAGGAACCTACGCGGTGTGGGCCGGCGCCTACGACAAGGAAACCGGCCAGCGCATTGAGCTGGGCGGCCCAGGGGAGACTCTGGCAAAGATTGGTGATCTGGTGGTCCCCGGATCATGAGACGTTCAGCGACGCCAGCCAACACGCTGCGACTCTACTGGCCCCTTCTTCTCCTTGTGGGGCTGCTGGCGTGGGGGTGGCAGCGAATGAGTCTTGCACACAGCGTTTCTGCCTACGGAGACACATTGGAGTTCATGTGGGTTCTTTCCTGGTACGGAGACGCTCTGCGCACCGGCCAGAGTATTGCGGTCTATCCACTTGCCTTTTTCCGGCCGGGTGGCACTATGCTGAGAACCTGCTGATGTTGGTAGCTATGCTACCCCTGGTTTGATTAGCGGACCGGCGTTCGCCTACAACGTGGTTGTCTTGATTTCATTTGCTGTGGCGTTCGCCGGGAGCTACCTGCTGGCTCGCCGGTTCCTTGCACAACTGGAAGCCGCTTTAGCGGCCGTACTAGTCACCTTTTCCGGCCTTCGTTGGTTTCATCACATAGGGCACATCAACATCTTCATCGGATCCGCGCTGACCATGTGGCTGCTATTGGCCATTGACCGCGCTGCGCTCGCCGGAAAGACGCCTCAACCTGCTGGTAGCGGCCGGTATCCTGTGGGCTGCGTCGATGAGCGGATCGCTGTACTTTGCATTCATCGGCGCACTGGCAGTCGCAGTTTGGACAGGCGGCTACCTCAGTGCTGGGATCATCACACTGCGAAGAGCTCTCCTGGTAATCGTCGTTCCGTCCGCAGTGGCAGTGATGTTGATCCTGCCGAACATCGTGTGGCTTTGGAGCAACAGCGCCCAGACCGACGCCGGTTTCTACTCGCTCAACGACCTTAATTTCTGGGGCGCCAGCCTTAACGACTTGCCGATTCCATCCATTTTTCATCCCTGGCTTGGCTCCCTCGCCAGAAGCATCTATCGCGGTGTCCCGTTTGAACAGGGCGCTGCCAACCTGGGGCTGCTGGCTGTGCTGCTGGCCCTCGTTGGATTGGTGCTTGCGTTGCGGAAAAAACAATGGCGTCCAGTCTTGTTTCTGGCTGTCGCCGGCATCGTCATGAGCCTTGGGATCACCCTCAAATGGAACAATCAATCGTTGCACGCTGCTTGGCTGCACCCGCTCGACCAGGCCTTGTGGCGGACGGGGCATTGGTTCAAGCCGTCGCTGTTTGCGACCGCCCAGCCGCCCGTGCTCTTTGATGGTGCGGTCCCGCTGCCAGGAATGCTGGCGACGATCGTGACGCCTTTTCTGGATCGCGCCCGCGTTTTTGCCCGATTCGCCCTGGCAGGCAGTATTGGTGTGTTCATGTTAACAGGGCTTGGCTTGACCATCTTTCGCAACCGATGGATTCGGATAGGGTTGGCCGCGCTGATACTTGCTGAGGTTATCCCGGTGCCGTTGGAGGGTCGCCCATTTCCGCCCGAACCGCACCCGGCTTTTGTGTGGCTGCAAGGCCAGGTGATGCCAAATGAGGGCATCGCCGATCTGGTGGCTGGGCACCCGTTCACACCAGTGCTGCTGAACGAAGGAGAGTCCGTTTGGGCGACGCGCGTCCATGGCAAGGCCACAGTGGCCGGCGCCAGTAGCACCTGGCCGGCGGACACTGCGTTTCTCTACCAGTGGCTGGGTACCCACGAGCATGCGTTCTGGAATGCAGATTTGGCGCCGATGTTGCGCTTCTTCCGGGTTCGTTACGCGCTTCTGCACATGCGCAGCGACCTGGAACGAGGCATTTTGCAGGAGGCCGAACAAAACACAGACTTCCGCCTGGTCAATTGTTTCGACCCGCCCGCAGGCGACACGCCGTGGCCCTATCCAATCTGCGTGCTCGAGTTGTTGCCGCCCGCCAACCCCAACTTCAATCTGATCATGGAGGATGGCTGGTCTGGCATGGAATCGTGGGGCGTTTGGGCCGAAGGCGTCGAGTCGCGGGCAATGTGGGTTGCGACGGCAGAAGTTGACCACCAACTACGAATTGAGGCGTTCCCCCTATGTCTGAACGCGCCTGATCGCTCGATCAGTGTGACTGTCAACGGCGTTACCTTAGCCACACACCAATGGGATGGATGCGACCCCTGGTCGGCTGAGGTGACTGTGCCAGGCAACGTGGTTCGGTTGGGCGATAACTACCTGGAAATTCACAGCAGCCACGCGGCCAGGCCCGTGGACATCAGCGGCGGAGAAAACAGCGACCCGCGCCTGCTGTCAGCCGGTTTCACCACCTTGCAAGTTCAGCCGCTGGGTTTGTAGCGCAGGATGTCGAGATTGCTTCGTCTTCGCAGTTCTTTTCTTGGGTAGGTCGTTGTGAATACAACAAGGCACGCAAGAGAAAGACGCTCGTATCGCGCCGGAGCGTTGACGATTCTGCTGGCTGCCTGGGCGCTGTTGCTGTTTCGACTGAACGACGTCCCGCCCGGCTTGCAGCACGACCAGATGTTCAACAGCTTTGACGCGCTGTCCATCGGCCGCAGCAACCTGCCGATCTACTTTCCCGCCAACTTCGGGCGGGAGGCGCTGGGCATCTATCCGGTCGCTCTGATGTTTCAACTGGCCGGGGGGCATTTCGTCTGGAGTCTGCGCTTCACCAGCGTCCTGTGGGGCATGGTCGCGCTGTGTCTGACGCTGGTGCTGGCGCGGCGCTATCTGGCGCGCGGCGGCGCGCTGGTCGCGGCGGCGCTGCTGGCGGGGTCGTTCTGGTTCCTGTTCACCGCCCGGCTGGGTCTGGAGCCGGCGGCATTGATCCCGCTGGCGACGGGAACGATCTATTTCCTCCACCGCGGGCTGTCCCGGCGTGCCTGGCGCGCTTTCATCGCCGCCGGCGTGATGGGCGGCCTGAGCATTCATACCTACCTGGCCTCGCGCGGGCTGTTTGCGCTGGCAGCCCTGCTGCTGGGATATGAGGCGATCGGCTGGCTGCTCCCCAAATTGCGCGGACAGCGGACCCGTTTCAGGGAGACGGCCATTCCCGGCCTGCTGCTGACGACGGCCATCATGGCCGCCATCAGCGCGCCCCTGTTCATCTACCTGCAAACGCGGCCCGCTACGGGCGACCTGCGGGTCGGCGAGCTGGGCGGCGCGGCCAGCGCGGCGCTGGCCGGCAACGTGCAGCCGCTGCTGGCCAACGTGCGCGAGACGCTGCTGGCCGTTCTCTGGTCAGGGCCGCTGTCCATCCCGTACCAGTACAACGTGCCAGGCCGCCCGGTGCTGGCGCCGGCGCTGGCGCTCTTCTTTCTGATCGGGCTGGCGCTGACAGTCGTCCGGTTGCACCGTGCGACCGAGTTCCTGCTGCTGGCTGCGCTGCTGGTCGGCCTGATGCCGGACTTCGTCACCGGCGCGGACGCCCTGCACATGCGCGGGGTGATCGCGCTGCCGTTGATCTTCATCGTCGTCGCCCGCGGCATCTGGGAAACGGGTCGCTTCATAGTCGGGCAGCTTGCCAGGCGAAGCCGCGTCCCGCGGGCGGGTTGGTCGCGCGCCGCGGCCGTCTTGCTGGCGCTGTTGCTGGGCTGGCATGTCGCCAGCAACAGCATCGCCTATTTCGTCACCTGGGCGCAGGCCGAGCCAACCCAGCGCGTTTACAACGCCGACTTCCGGGCGGTCGCTGCCTGGTTGGACGCCAACCCCACCGGCGAGCCGGTCTTCGTTGGCACCGACAGGCTGCTCGATCTGGACAGCAAGACCTATCAACTTTACCAGCCGCAGCGCCCGGTCACGGGGTGGTTCCCGGCCGATGAGAACCTGCCGCTGCCGCCCGGCGGCCAGGCGCTCTATTTCCTGCCAACCTCGCTGGACCGGCTGTCGCCGGCGTCGGCGCTGCTGGCCGGCGCAGCCGATGAGCGCTTCACCCTGCCAGGTCCAGGCGGTCGCTACGACCTGGTCCAGGCCCTGCGCCTGTCGACCGACGACGTTGCGCAGGTGATGCAGAACGCCGACGGGCAGCCGCTGGCGTCGCCGCCGGTCTATGGCGGCGCCTTGCGTCTCGATGCGGCCGGCGCACGGCAGCAGGACGACGCCGTGGACTTGTTGACCCGCTGGACGGTCGTCGGTTCCTGGCCCTATGCCACGCCGCCAGGCCAGCCACGCCAGCCCATCAAGTTCTCCGTCTCGTTGGTTGACGACGCCGGCTACACCTGGGCGCGCACCGACCAGCCAGCGGACCTGCCCTGGACGTTCTGGCGCGCCGGCGACGGGTACCTTGAGTTGACCCGGCTGCCGCTGCCGGCCGATCTGCCGCCGGGCGACTACGAGGTGCGGCTGGCGCTGTACGATGATGTGGGCGGCACGACGATGGCTGCCAGCCCAGACGGCTCCTTCGACGAGCTCAGCAACAGTGCAGCAGCCGATGCGCCCGTGGCTGCAGCGCAGGTGTCGCTGCCCGTTGCGGGGGATGCGCCGGCTGCGCCGTATTCGTTGCAGCCCATCACAGGCGGCCAGACGCTGGCGCCGGTGGGCCGGTGGGAGCCGCTGGATTTGCTGGTGGCAGGCGTGCCCAGCGACCTGCATCTTTCCTGGCAGGCCGGACAGACGCTGGCTACGAAGGATCTGCGCTTTCGGGTGCGGGCCCTTCGGCAGGCTCAGGGCACGGGGCTGACTGGCGCGGTGCTATGGGAGCAGGACATCGATCCGTTGCAGCGGCTGACCGCAACGTGGCCGGCCGGCCAGGTCTATCGCTTGACCCATCGCATCACACCCCCGGCAACCGAGACCGGCGCCGGTGATGTCCGTCTGGAGGTGTGCGCACTGCTAAACGACGCCGAGTTGGGCTGTGCGATCGCCGGCCAGCCGCAGGTGGTCGTCCAGCCGCCGGTGAGGGTCCTCCCCCAGTCGCCCCAACACGCCGCCGATGGCGACTGGAACGGCCAGTTAGTGCTGGCAGGCTACGACGTTGCCCGTGAGCCGGATGCCGCGCGGCTGACGCTCTACTGGCGGGTTGAGAGCGCGCCGCCCGCGCCGCTGAAACGCTTTGTCCACGCGGTGGATGCCAGCGGCCAGATCGTCGCCCAGGCCGACGCCGTCCCGGCCAACGGCGCGCTGCCAATGCCCGCCTGGCGGGCCGGCGAGTACGTCACGGATTATGTCGAACTGCCGTTATCTGCGGGGGCCGGGGTTGTCCGGTTCTGTGTCGGATGGTACGGGCCGGAAAGCGGCGAGCGTCTGCCGGTGCGATTTCTCAACGGTGAAGAGGCGGCAGACAGGCAGGTCTGTTTGCCGCTGCCGTGAGCAGCTGCTGGCACAGTCCGTTTCCCCTTTGGATAGGAAGTCTTCCCGGCATTAGGTCTTGTACTCCAAGCCACCATGCTGCCCGTCTTGCTGTTCTGCAGCGGGCTGTCCAGCCTGTAACACGCGCCGGTGAACTCAACGTCTGGGATCCATGCAGCGCAGTGCCGCGGATTTCCAGCGTAAACGAGTACCTGGTCAGCGATTGCGGATCCGCCGGATCGGGCACCACAGTATCCGGTGCAATCCAGCGTCCCAGCGGTTGTGCATAATGCCGCGCGCCATAGTCATGCAACCCCAGCCCTTGCTCAATGACCTGTCCCGTGAAACAGCGGTCGATTGGTAAGGTCCATTCCGACGCACGTATTGTACCATACGGTTCGTACGTCCAGCGAGCGCCAGGATTGCCTGCGTCGTTGGTTTCGAGCGCGGGCGAACCCAGATGATCCTGGAAGACATGCGTCAACTCGCCGCCGCGGTCGATGGCTACCAGCCGGTCCCCCAGGGTGTAGAGCTTGATCACCTGCTGCGCGCTGCCGGCGCCTTCCCACAGCCACTTCTCCGCTACCAGCGTGAGGTCAGCAACAGTGATGGGATTGGTGCCGTCCTGCTCGCTGGTACGCCTGGCGGCTCCCCAGCCAGGTAGGCGGTGTAGGTCGTGTTGAACTTGCCGGCCACCTTCTGGATGTCAATGGCGGACAGGGGCGCAGGTTAGGCAGGGGCGCAGGTTAGGCCTTGAGATCTCTCCTTACTCCAACAGGTCGAGAAACAGGTACGGGTCCTTCACATCCACCGGCACCCCCCGCTGGCGCGCCAGAACCGTGAAGGCCATGGCCGGAAAGCACATCATGCCGTCGGCTGTGTCGCCCCAGCCGCCGCGCTTGGCCAGCCGGTCATGCACGACCAGGTAGTCCCGCATGGCCTGGGCCAATCCCTCGCCGTCCCCGTGGATCAGAGCCAGGGCCATCTGCGCCAGGGGCACGAACTGGTCTTTCTTGGCCTTGCGACGATGGTCGATGATGCTGTGCGCCATGGCGGTCGCCTGATCGTCCTCCTCCAGCACCAGGTGCTTCAGCAGCCAGCCGTAGGCGTCGTAGTAGCTGATGCTGCGACCAGGACGGTACAGACCAGCCGCTTTGGCATCGTCCATGATTCTGGCCAGGGCCTCTGCCAGGTCCCAGCGTCCGGCCACCAGCGGCGCCAGCGATTCGCTGAGCTTGAATGAAGGGATACAAACCGTTCGTGCCCCGCAGGCTTCCCTGAACTTGCAACTGCCACAGCTTGAGCTCATGTTCGGCTGAGAGCGCCAATTCCTCCCGAACAACCTCCACCGGTTCATCCAGATAGTAGTCGATCATGGCAAGGTGTAGGTAGTCCATTGAAATCCCGAGAAAGAGCCCTGTGGTGAGGTGTCCACTGAGTTCCTGGCCTAGCGCTCTTTCGAGACCATTTCTTATTCTCTCTCGCCACACAAGAAGATTATCCGGCGTCTGCTTGCGAACTGGTTTTTCCCGGATACCCATGGCTTCCTCCAGAGTACGAAGTTATGGACTCAGGTTGACGGATGGAAGTGGAATCCATCGGTTTAGATCTGTGGGGTCAGGGAGATGGATTGTAGCAGCCCCTGTTGTGGTATCAACTACGACGACGATGCGCTCGGCAACCCCAGCGTCAATATCTGCTTGCAGCGCTGGACCCAGCGAAGAATCCACTCCCTGATACTGGATTTGTACCGTCTTGGTCGCTGGTACGCCTGGCGGCTCCCCAGCCAGGTAGGCGGTGTAGGTGGCGTTGAACTCGCCGGCCACCTTCTTGGCTGGCTATACCTGGTACACATTGGGTGAACATCGCTGGTACATAATCGCCCGGTCAATGACAAGGGGTCTCATAATAAATGCCACCATGCGTCTGTTCCTCCGCAATGTATTCGCGGCCCTGTGTCTACTCGCTGTCACAGCAATCCTGCTGGCACTGGCTGCTGTCCAAAACGGTAAATGAGTCCGCTTGGACCGTCAATTTCTCTGAATCCCATCGCTTCAATACGCTTGTCCTTTGGAGATCGTTCGGGAAATCCGAGAACGAGTTCAGCAATATACTGATCTGGAGTATACTGTACTGCTTCGTGAAACAACCTTTCAGGATCAAGGTCTAGCTTGACAGCGCTGTTATAGAATAGCGAAAGCGTCATTAACATCTCCCTCCAATCCCCTGGCAAACTGCCGATTTCAAGTGCGACAAGGCCGGACAGTAACAGGGATGGAGACTGTTTACGGACGCTAAGCATAGTCATGCGATCAGCAAACAGAATCAAACTATCGCGAGCCTTAGCCCCCAATATGTTAACAAACTCCTGACGCCGCGCAGGTAGCTGCTCCATGTAGAATTTACATATCTCTTCGATTTGGCTGTCAGTAGAATTCGGTAGCTTATTCGCTCGGTACTCCTTAGCATGTACTTGTTCAAGAAACGTGACTGCCAATTCGGTTGTAAGTGCTGACATGTTCCTTCCTCTGAAAACTTATCGCTACGGATAGACCTTTTGGTTGAGTAGGGCAGATAACTTGCACGACGCGTAGCATAGAATCACAGCACTCACCAAATTCTGCATCTCATTGTTGAGATGATCGTTAGTGCGGTGGTATCAAGTAGTTTCCTACTCTTTGGTAGCCCGCTTGCAAGAGAGCATCAAGTTCTCGGCCAAACACACTTATTCCAAATCTAGGATGAGAAAGTGTAGTTTCACTTATCTCAGTCACAAGTTGAATGATGTCACCACCATCGATTGCCTCGGCGATCCACTCGGCATTGCGTTCTAGGGTCCAGCCTTGTGGCATATCAAGTACACGCGCGCCCGGTTCAGCAAGCGCACGGAGTTGCTCTGGAGTTACTTTACCTCCAATGGCTGTGATTCTTCGTCCGCTGAGAGTCTCCGGAAGTATTTCTCTTCCAGCTTGAACCAGATCACCTCCGAAGCGTCTGGTTATGTCAGGCAAGACATCTGACGTTACTTGCGTAAATCTCAGCACGGTCTGCGCTGTTTCACCGAGATGCCCAGCAGCCCGCGCCGCATCCACCACCTCATCCCCATGCGTCACTACCTCCATGCCGACCTTGGCTGCCTTGCCGCCATACACAACGGCTCCAACGCCTCCTGGAACGAAGGGTATGGCAACCGCCACCACGTCTATTGCCAAGGCGCCCCAGTTTAGCAAGGACTTGGGATTCTCCGTTATCTCGTAGATATCCCATACGACATTGGCAACATCCCAAATCGTCTCGATGATGTGGCCGTCGGGATCTTTGTATTTGAGAGGATTCCCCAGGGTATACGAGTACCTGTTTAACGATTGCGGATTGCTAGGGCTTGGAACTATCGTGTCCGGCGCAATCCACCGTCCCAGCGACTGAGCATAGTGCCGCGCCCCGTAGTCATGCAATCCGAGCCCCTGCTCAATGACCTGTCCCGTGAAACCGCGGTCGATTGGTAAGGTCCATTCCGTCCCCCGCATTGTACCATACGGTTCGTACGTCCAGCGAGAACCTGGGACGCCGGCATCGTCGGTTTCGAGCGCCGGTGAACCCAGATGATCCTGGAAGAGGTACGTCAACTCGCCGCCGCGGCGGATTGCGACCGTTCTGCCACCCAGCGAGTAGGTCTTGACGATCTGTTGGCCTCCGCCGGCGCCTTCCCAAAGCCATTTCTCGGCTACCAGCATGACGTCGACGGTGGTGATAGGGTTGACGCCGTTCTGCTCGTAGGGGGTGTAGTTGGTGTTGAACTTGGACGCGACCTTCTGGATGTCCATGACATCCACGTCCCCGTCGCAGTCCACATCGGCGCGCAGGCAGCCGCTCTCGATCTGGTAGAACGGGTAGACGGTGACCGTGTCGTAAGTGTCACCGGGCGAACCGGCGCTCTTGCTGATCCGCTCGTCGTCGGGGCCGTAGGCGAACGCCACGGCATCCACTTTCCGACATTTCCTACTCGATCAAGTTGGTTATGAATGAGTCGTTTTCGAGAATAGAGCCCTATCCCCACAGCGGATGTCTTGCAGCGCCTATGCAGGTCATACATTTCGCTACGAAACTGGTTCGTAGGGAATCAGTGACCAAAGTCGATCCGACATCTTCTGGAGCTCTGGGACAGGTAATTCACCATAGCTGGTCAAAAGCGGCATTCCTGGATCAACAAAATGTAAATAAAAAGCAATTCGCAACAATTCACTATCTGGTGCTCGGAGGCGAGAAACCACCGATTCTCCATCTAATGAAAGGTATGCCTCATCATATGCAACCTGATCCGATCCCGGCTGACTGAAATCTCCTACATCGAAGCGATAATTCGGATTCTCGACCAAAACCTCAAACAAGATTGCTGACGACAATTCATCGCGAACATGGCGCTCGACTTGTTCTCGCTGGTCTGGCGTGAGCGCAACTCCACCGTATTTCAGATCCATGGCTTGGCGAAAAAGCTCTTCAGTTGGATCGATCTTGTATGCTCCCAGAATACGAATGTTCGGTTTTCTCGTTCCAGTCTCTCCTGACGGGCCGGTAAAAGTCATTGTCATTGCAGTTCCTCCAGTAGCTGCATTATTTGTTCAACTGCGTCAGGGAATCGTTCCAGCATCTCTTCTCGTTCATAAATTGATTGCAAGAACTTCAAGAACTCGTCGGGAGTAGCATCCACATTTTCGGCAAGCCATCCTGTAACTTCTTGGTCATAGCCCCGATGCCAACTTTGATAGCCTCGGTGACTGGCCCCCTCTAGAGCTTGAGTTATTAGGTCGGCACGACTAAAGACACCCCTCAGCACAGTATGCTCACCCAGCGCCCTCATGATCTTCGTAGAGAACACGTGATGCATCTGTCCAACAACCTTCGCTCCCAGTTTTCCACCCAACCTGCCAGAAACCCCAGGGACTAAAGCGCCCACCACCACCCAACCATCGCAATCACCGGATGTGCAACGATCCATTGTGTCGGCATAGTCAACGGCATCGACCATGCCCAACGCAGCACCTTGATACCAACGCGCATCAGCCTCCTCAGCCAACGCAGCCAAATCACCGGCTTGTCCTTCCGGCGCTGGAGCGTACGCCGTTTCCATTACCGTCAACTCGGCCACCAGGTCCAAGGCATCGAACGCCCAATCGGGCATCCATCCTGGACAGCCTCGATCTGTATTGGCGCTGCTCGCGCAGTGACCCGTGGGATCTCGGAAGCTGAGCGGATTCCCGAGAACGTAGCTGTACCTGTTCAGCGACTGTGGATTCGCTGGATCGGGCACCACCGTGTCCGGTGCGATCCATCGTCCCAGCGGTTGTGCATAATGCCGCGCGCCATAGTCATGCAATCCGAGCCCCTGCTCGATGACCTGCCCCGTGAAGCCCCTGTCGATTGGTAAGGTCCATTCCGACGCACGTATTGTACCATACGGTTCGTAAGTCCAGCGAGCGTCAGGATTGCCATCGATGTCAGTCTCCAGCGCCGGCGAACCGAGGTGATCTTGGAAGAGGTAGGTCAACTCGCTACCACGGTTGACCGCGACGGTCCTCCCGCCCAGACTGTACGTCTTGACGACCTGCTGCGTGCTGCCGGCTCCCGTCCATTGCCACTTTTCCGCGACGAGGGCGATGTCGGTGACAGTGATGGGGTTCGTCCCGTCCTGCTCGTATGCCGTGTAGGTGGTGTTGAACTTGCCGGCGACCTTCTGGATGTCCATGACATCCACGTCCCCGTCGCAGTCCACATCGGCGCGCAGGCAGCCGCTCTCGATCTGGTAGAACGGGAAGATGGTGTAGGTGGCGTAGTCCCTGGTTGCGCTGCCCGGCGTGTCTACCAGCTTGCGCACCCGCTCGTCATCGGGGCCATAGGCGAATGTCACCACATCGTTGGTCGCGCTGTTGGTGATCTGTTTCAGCTTGTGGGTGTCGTTCCACTGGTAAAACCAGGTAGGTGCGCTGGTTGCGTCGCGGCGGCTGGTCATGTAGCCGGCATCGTCGTAGCTGAAGGCGCCGCCCAGGCTGGTGCTGCTCATGGCGTGAGGATGGTTGGGGTCGTAGCCGTAGGTCGCGCCGCCCAGGTCGGTGATGTTGCCGATCTCGTTGTAGGCGAAATGCTGTGCCAACCCGCCGTCCAGCCGCCAGTCGGTCAGCCGGTCCCGGTGGTCGTAGCCGTAGGTGTGCGCCTCGTTGGCGATGGTGTCGGTGATGGCGGCGACGTTGCCCACCGGGTCGTAGGCGTAGGCCAGGTCCAGCGCCCGCTGGCTGCCGCTCTCTTCGCCCACCCAGCGCGCCGTCAGCCAGCGGCGGTTGGTGGTCTCGTCGTAGTCGTTATCCAGCCAGAGGTCGTTGCCCAGGTGTTGCCGGTTCATCGCCCCCCACGGCCGGTAGGTGGTGCGGATTGCCAGCGTCTCGTTCCCACCCCACAGCGCATAGGGCTGGCCGCCGGCGTCGTAGAAGATCGTCACCTGATCGTTGTCGGGATACTGGATGCCGTTCACGCGGTCTAGATCGTCGTAGGTGTAGGCGGCCTGATAGGTGCCTGCCAGACCTGGCAGCCCGCTCTTGTTCTCCTGCCACAGCAGCCCGCGGCTGTTGTAGGTGTAGCTGATCGCGGCGTTGCCGTTGGATGCCGTGCAGCGCTGCCCTGCGCCGTTGCCGCTGTTGCAATAGCTAAAGCTGGCGTCGTAGCTGGCGAAGCTGGCCGGGCAGGTGTATGTGCTGGGGTTGGCGATCCCCGTCACGTATTTCTTGTTCACCGGCCGGCTGAGCCGGTCGACATAGGAGCAGGTGGCCTGCCCCAGCGGGTCTGCCTGGGTGCGCAGGTTGCCCGCCAGGTCATAGGTGTAATGCCACGTCCCCATGTCCGGGTCGTCCATGCTGCGCTTGCGGCCGGCCGCGTCGTAGACGATCTCCGTATGGTTGCCGGCGTCGTCCCAGACGTCGGTCAGCAGGCCGCGCACGTCGTAGCCGTAGTCGGTGACGGCGTAGTCGTTGGCTTCATCCAGCAAATCGGGCTGCTCGCGCACCTTGACCAGGTTGCCAAAGACGTCGTAGCCGCGCACCGTTTGGTTGCCGTTGGCGTCGCTGGCTTTCTGCAGCCGCAGCGTGTTGTTGCCGCTGGCCAGATACTCCAGCTGGTTTTGGCTGCCGTCGGGCAGGGTGGTGATCCGCCCGCGGCCCAGCGCATCGTAGGTGGTTGCCACGCTCGCCTGGCCGGCCGGCAGGCTGCCATCCCACAAGCCGCTGCCATAGGACAACCACTCCACAGCCGTCTGGCCCAGCGCGTCGTACTGCCGGTGGGAGGTGGACCATGGACTGCTGGGGTGGTTGCGCTCCCGCTGCTCGGTGACCGCGCGCCCCAGCCCGTCGTAGAAGGTGAAGCTGGCCAGGCCGCCCGGCCGCGGATCGGCGTCCTCCGGGTGCTCCAGCGACGCGCCGTCGTCGGCCGTTTGCTGGAAGACGGCCAGTCCACTCCAGGCAGGGAAGCCTGGGTTGGTTCCTGTGCAAGCCGCCCCGCCGCCGTCGGTGTCGCTGTAGGCCAGCCGCGTCGTCGCCGCGAAACTGCCGCCTACCGGCCGGCGCTCCTGCGCGCAGACGCGGCCGAAGGGGTCGTAGATCGTTTTCAAGGCTACGCCGTTGGGCAAGGTGGTGGTCTCCAGCCGCCCGAAGGCGTCGTAGCTGTAGCCGGTCGTCAGGTCGTTGGCCCCGTTCTCCTGCGTCACGCTGGCCAGGTAGATGCCGTCCGGATAGCTGTAGCGGGTTTCCACGTCCAGCGCGCCATTCTCGACGATCACGCTGGTCGCGTTGCCGTAGCTGTCGTAGCCGGTGCGCGTCTCGGCGTAGGCGGTGTCGCTGCACGTTGCCAGCGGCATGCGCCGCCCCACCAGATTGGCCGGCGCGACCGGGTTGGCGGTGTAGCCGTTGCCCCAGTCGTAATCCGTTCGCTGCACACACATCCCCGTTTCGCTTCCCTGATACACTCGCTGCACGCTGGGCCGGTCGACAATGTAATGGCTGCCGTTGATCAGCGCGCCGTAGCCGGTCGCCGTGGTGCGGTAAAGGTCGAAGCCGCCGCCGGCCGTGGGCATGTAGTCGCGCTGGGTGATCACATTGCCGTAGTCGTCGTAGGCGTAGGTCGTCTTTTGCGCCACGCCGTCCACCGTTGTGATCACCTGGTCCAACCGAGGCCAGTCGCCCTGAGCTGTCCACAACCAGTCGCTGGTCTGCAATATGGTTGCGCCGTCCCCCACAGTCTCCAGGTCCGGCTTGCCCTTGCGCACGTCCGGCTCTGGAGGACTGCCCGCCGTCACCTGGTGGAAGTGGCGGGTCGTCTCCCGCAGCGCCGTCCCGCTGCTCTGCCCTACCGGGTATATCGTCTCCGTCACCGGACTGAACCCCAGAAACTCGAAGTCGTCATCCGAGCACTGTTCATAGCTCCTGCCGCTGCTGGGATAGCCGTATTGGCTGGTAACAACGTTGCCAAGTCCATCCTCCGTGGTTCGCCGGTTCGCCACCCAGCGCTTGTTGTCGTTTTGGCACAGTGGATCGTACGACGTGTCGATGGGCTTCTCCTGGTATTGAAAGGTGACGCGGCCGCCGTAGCCGTTGTCCACCCTTTGCAGAAAGACCTCGTTATCGCCGCCCAATCTGTCGTAGGTGAACTCGTAGGAGCGGGGAAACGCATGCCCGCCGTCTGTCCCTTTGACGTTGATTTGCTTCAAAATCAGGTGGCGGTCATGCTCCACCTGGCTTACCAGCTCGTAGCGGCGCATCTGGTGGCCGCCGCGCGACACGGCCACTGCCGCAAGGGATCTGTCCGTATACTGGCGTTGGTTGGCGCAGATCGCCGGATCCAACGACGGGATGTCGTTCCGGGGATTGACATACTCAAAATCAACCACCACGTCGCCGTAGCGCACCTGGCTTGGGACCAGACCGTGGACGTATTCCGTCTCCACCAAGTCCACGGCAAATTGGGGATTGCTGCCGCAGCGATAGCCGCTCACCGACGGGTCCGACTCATCATGCATCGTGCGCGCTTCCGTGGTCCAATCAATTTCATAAGTGTTGCCATGGAGATCGCTGGCCTCTACCAGCCCCCACTGGTTGGCCACCTTCATCCACTTTGCATCGTTACATGGCCCATGGCCTCCCCGAAAGTAGCCAGTCGCATCTTCCTGGTGGTCGATGTCGCCATCCACATATCGCCCGAATTGGTATCGTACACCGTCGGGCGTTTGTACGATCCACAACCCTGCGTCACGAGTGTGGAGCGGGATGTTTGGCGAAGGGTTGCCGCACTCTACTCGGTAGTCGGACCATTCGTAGAAAATGGATTGGCCAGGAGCGGCCCGCGTGATGCGCAGAAAGCTCTCCGGCCTGGTCGTCCACCGGTTGTCTCCCTGGTATATCAACTCATAGCTCTTGCCGCCCAGGTTCAGCGAGTAAGTACGTTGTTCCCAACTTGACCCAGAGCTGCTAATGCTGGGAACGTCCAGAGACCAGCCATAGCCCGGCAACCCGGCCTGCACTTCATAGTTGGAGCCGTGGCGCAGCGCAATTGCGTTGGCCGCCTCGCTGCTGTAGCTCAGGCTCAAGGCCGGCCCAAAGCCGCCCGGACCAGCCGGCAGCGCCAGCGGATAGACGAAGCCGCTGTTGCCCGTCCACAGATCCGGCGCTGCCCCCAGCACCATCGCCTGGAACTCGCCCACGTCGTTGCCCCCTTCGTTGTTGACCCCGAACTTAGTCAGGTGATCCACTTCGGCTGCCAGCGCGTCCCCATCGCGCCTCGATGGAATGGCTACCCATTCTCCCTCCCCTTCCTGATAGCGAAATGCCATCTCCGGGCAGGCCGTCCCCTGGCAGTCGAGCGGCAGGTAGCGCAGGCTGATGGGCCGGCGAAACTGGGTCAGCGGCGAGCCGTCAGGGAGCGTCGCCGTCAGATCGAATACGTAGCGCTGCCAGCCGGCAGGACGGCTGCTTGCCAGCGTAAACCGCGCCCGTTGCCCCGCCGCCAGCGCATCGCGCGGCACCACCACTGTCAAACGACCGTCGGCCGACAGGAACTGCCCGCCCTCGCGCCCGATGGTCGCCGTCTGGGGCGTAGGCGTCGCAGTTGGGCTGGGTTGGGGTGTCGGCGTCGCAGTAGGCGACGCGGTCGCGGTTGGCGTAGCGGTCGCGGTGCTGGTAGCTGTCGGGGAGGCCGCTGGCGTCGGCGAAGGGGTCGCGGTTGGCGGCGCGTTGGGGTCCGGCCCCACTGCGTACTCCCCCGTCTCCTGGATGCGCGCCCGCGCCACGCCTTGAACGGGATCGATCTGCACGGCCACGCCCGTCGGCCTCCAGCCCTGGTCGGTGCGCCGCCACAGGCTGAGCTCGCCCATACCCGCCGCCGGCGGATCGAACAGCAGCATCAGCGCCACCGGTCCCTCCAATGTGGCGATGTTGGAATTGCCGTCGTTCCAAGCGTACAGCCTGAAAGCGCGCCGCGCCCGCGGGTAGCCGTGGGCCCACGGCTGGACGCCAATCCAGGTTGGCTGGGTGAACACGCCCGGGCCAGCTTGCAAGGTCAGATCGCTACCTGGCGTGCTCAGAAGCCCGCCGTTGGCGTCGAAGCGCTCTTCCACCATCCCGCCCAGCCGCGGTCGACCGGCTGGCGCTGCCCCCACTGGCGCACTGGCCGTCGCCAGCAGCGCAATGCAGAGCAGGATGCGCAAATAATGAGAAAGGGCTGAAAAACGATGGTGCGAAACAAGCCGTTGCATGAGACCCCTCCATGCGTTGCGGACCGAAATATCACCGCGATTGGTTATTTTGACCACTATACCAGAACAACGCGGCTTTGGCAATGGGACTATTGTCCTTTTTGGAAGTCACACGCGTATCTTGAGTAGCCCGATTGGACGGTTGGATGGTAGAATTGCTGGCGAGTCGGACGCCGGAGGCACGCGCACGCCGGCAATTGGAGATGAGCGAGACCATGGATATGATCTGAGTGTGTTCGAAGCTGTTTGATAATACGCTGACAACAAAGCCTCGGTCGAGCAATGCTTTCAAACGATGTCTACCGACCATGCCATGAATGAGCATCCGCCTGTGCCAGAATCGCCCAGTGGCAGCAGTTTCCAGCAGGGGCCGGGCGTTGGGGGCGCCTATCACCAGGCGCGCTGGGCCTGGCCGGCGGTCGCTGTCATGGCTGGCGCGTGGGCGATTGCGTTGAGCTGGCTCTCCATCCAGCGCCATCTGGCGTTCAAGACGTCGGGCGACATGGCCCTCTTCGCACAGGCAATCTGGAGCACCGCGCACGGACGCCCGTTCTATGTGACCCTGTGGGGCGGCGAGGGCAATTTCCTGGGGCACCACTTCGTGCCGTTGCTGGCCGCGCTGGCGCCGCTCTACCGCCTGTGGCCCGACGCGCGCCTCCTGCTGGTGGTTCAGGTCCTCCTGCTGGCGGTGGCTGTCATCCCGCTCTATGCGTTTGCCCGGCCGCGCCTGGGGGCCGGCAGTGGCTTGCTGATCGTTGCGGCCTATCTGCTCTTTCCCGCGCTGGCCTATGCTGCGTTTGCCGATTTCCACGAGATCACCCTGGCCGTCCCGCTGTTCATGGCCGCCGGCGTCGCTCTGTTGAACGATCGCCTGCGCGCGGCCACGATCTGGCTGGCGCTGGCGCTGCTGTTGAAGGAAGAGGTGGCGCTCATCGCGGTCGGCTTCGGCCTCTATGCTGCCTTCTTTCTCGGCCACCGGCGCTACGGCCTGACTCTGGCCGCGCTCAGCGCACTGTGGGGACTGCTGGTTGTGTTCGTCCTCATGCCTGCGCTGGGCGGCGGCGGCGACTATCAGTTCTTTGACCGCTACGCCACGCTGGGCAGTACCCCGGCCGACATGCTGCGCACGCTGCTCCTGCGGCCGGGCGCGATCTACCAACTGGTCAGCGCGCCGCATAAGCTGGTCTTCACGTGGCAGCTCCTGTTTCCCCTCGCCTTTCTGCCGCTGGCCGGAACGCCGGCGATCCTGCTGGCTTTGCCCACCTACGCCTACCTGATGCTCAGCGACTACGCCTTCCAGACCTCGATCACCTTCTACTACGCGGCGCCGTTGATCCCGTTCCTGATGCTCGCCACGGTCACCGGACTGCAGCGCATCCGGCGCTGGCGGATGCGCGGGTTTCATTGGGCGCTGCTGGCGCTGGCAGCCGCCACGCTGGCCGCGGCGCGGCTTTGGAGTCCGCTGCCTTTTAGCCTGGCCTACAGCGCCGACACATTTCGCGTGACCGACGCCCAGCGGGAAGCGCGCGCGCTGCTGGAGACAATCCCGCCCGACGCCTCCGTGGTGGCCGACGGCTACTACAACCCCTGGCTTGCCAACCGTTTCCGCATGGGCAGCATGGTTGGCGTTCAGGGGGAGGAAGTTGGCCCCAGCCGCATCCCCGACTATCGGGCGGCCAGGCGCCAGGAACCCTACGCCGTGACGCCGCCGGAGTATCCGTGGATTGTCCGCAACGAACCGGGAACGCCTGTGGTTGTTCACCGCTACGGGATGATCCAGGAAACAGCGCAGGGCCTGGTGCTGTCAAAGTGGCTGGGGCCTGAAAACGACGTGACCATGGCGCGCTACGATATGGCCTTTGATTTGGGGTTGGTGCTGGCCGCGGCCGGGACGCCGCCGGAAGGGCCAGCGTGGGGACCATCCATCCGGATGGCCCCGGGCGCGACGCTGCCGGTCTGGATGGCCTGGCAAGCGACAGAACCGATCGACCGCCGCGTTACCTTCAGCCTCCATCTGGTCGACGCCGACGGCAACCTGGTCGCTCAGTCCGACGGGGAAATGGGCGGAGGACAGTACCCAACCACGCTGTGGGATCGGTGGAGCGAGCGGCCAACCGTCGCCGGGGAGTTTCCTGTGCAGCTTCCGGCAGACCTGCCGGCCGGCCGGTACAGCCTGCTGGCGGGGGCGTACGACACGGAGACCGTCTCGGCGCTCAGCCGTCCCGACGGCAACCAATGGGTTGAGTTGGCGAGCATAGAGGTCGGGCAATGAGGTTGAGGCATCTTCTCAGATCTCCGTGGCAGTTGGCGGTTCTTGTCTTCCTGTTGACGTTGGCGCTCTATCTGCGCACCCTCGTGCCGGACATCTACGTCTCCGACTTCGTGGAGTTTCAATACCAGCCGGCGCTGCTGGGGCTGCCTCATCCCAACGGCTTCCCGCTCTACATGCTGCTTGGGTGGCTGTGGTCACACCTCCCGCTGGGCAGCGTCGCCTGGCGCATGAACGCGCTCTCCGCAGTGGGCGGCGCGCTGGCCGTGGCCACCACTGCGGCATTTGCTCAACGGCTGAGCCGGCGAGCCAGCGTTGGCCTGCTGGCCGCCGGCCTGCTGGCGCTCAGCCCGACCTTTTGGTACTACGCGCTGGCCGCCGAACGGTATACCCTCAACATCGCGTTGCTGGCCGGAACGTTCTGGGCCGCATGGGAGGCTGCCCGCCGTCTCAGGACTGTTGAGCACGATCAGCCTGGGGCCGCGCGGTTGGCTTACCTCTCCGGATTGCTGCTCGGCCTGGGCCTGGTTACTCACCCCAGCGATGTCTTGCTGGCTCCCTTCTGGCTCGGCTATCTGTTCTGGCGGTTGCCGGGGCTGCGCCGCAGTCCTGGCTTTTGGCTCAAGCTGGCCGTCGCCACGCTCGCTCCGCTGCTGCTCTTCATCTACGTGCCCTGGCGCTGGCAGGCGTTCAGCGCACTGCCACTGGCGCCGGGCCTGGGACGTTCCAGCGCGATCTTCCAGGGCCTTGTTCACGTGTGGTACGAGCCAACACTGACGCCAGATCTGTTCCAGCAATACGTCATGGGACTTGGCGGCTACGCGACCCGCTTCGTCTTCGCCGGTGGATGGCAAGATGCCCTGCGCGGCCTGTGGGTGCTGCAGCCGGACTGGAGCAACAACCTTGCGCCCGTCGTGCTGGTCCTGGCCGGCCTCGGCATGCTCCGCCTGTTGCGGCTCGACGCGGCCCTGGCGTTGGCCATGACCGGATGCGCGACGCTCATCACCCTGATGACGGCCTACATCACCCAGGGCAAGAACGGCGCATACCTCACCCCTACCTTCTGGATCGCCTTTTTCAGCGCGGCGTTTGCGCTGGACCTGTTGATCGCCAGCGTGCTGTGGCTGTTGGGACGGCGTGCGCAACCGCCCACGCCTGATGACGTTCAGATGCGGGAGAACGACAGGCGGCGGGCGCCGCTTTGGGCGGACCGGGTTGCGCTGCTGGCCGTCGCCGGGCTGCTCTGGGGCTGCTTTGGGCGCGCTACCCGGAGGCCGACCTGAGTCGCTGGACCGACACGCGCAACGACTGGCAGGTGACCCTTGCCCACCCGCTGGACGACGAAGCTGCGCTGCTGGCCCACTGGAGCGACCTGACGCCGCTCTGGTACCTGCAACAGATCGAGGGCAAGCGCCCGGATCTTCTGGGCTTGTTTCCGCCTGATCCTGCCAGCGTCATCCAGCCATGGCTGGAAGCCGGCAAGTCGCTCTATCTGGCGGCGCCCCTGAACGAGTATGCGCCCGACCTGGCGCAACGCTTCCGGGTGACGCCCTGGGGCAAACTTGTGCGCATCCTGTTGCCGGAGCAAGACGTCTCGTGCCCGGTCCAGAGCCGTACGGTCGACACGCCCGCGTCCTGGCCCTTTGCCGTCATGAGTTGGGACGTGGACCCTACCCTGTCCAGCGATGTCCCGGGAACGCTGCGTTTCTGCTGGCAGGCGCGCGATGACCTGCCGCCGGACACGTTCTTGAGCCTGCGCCTGCGCTGGCAGGAAGGCGACTACCAGCTGAATCTCAACCAGCCGCTCCTGCCAGAATGGCTGCCGAAGGGCACGATCCCGGCGGGCGAGGAAGGCCTGGCGGTCACCTCCATCCGCTTGCCGCTGGGCACGCCGTCCGGCGCTTACGCCCTCGAATTGACGCCTTTTCGGCTGCACGAGGACGACAGCGTCGAGCAGTTTCCCGGCGTCGAGCCGATTGCTCTGGGCCAGGCCACGGTGGACCCTGCGTTGGAGTTTCGCCGGGCGGCGCTCGGCGACGAGACTGCGCCGGTTGTCCCCCTGACGGCCGGCCCCCTGGCCTTGCGCGCCTGGCGGGTTTCTGACCTTCCGGTGCGGCCCGGCGATCCGGTGCAGGTTGAGATGCTCTGGCAGGTAAGAGAGCGGCCGACAGAGCCGATGACGCTGTCGCTCGGCTTTCGTATTGCCCGTGGCGGCCGGTTGGCGACCCAACCTGTGGTGATGCCGCTGTCCATGCCTGAGAACGCCGAGCCGGGCACGCTGGTGCGCACCGTGCACGCCGTGCCGGTCCCGCATGGACGCGGCGACGCGAGCTACTGGATCGAGCCAAGGGTACAGACCAGCGGCCGCCAGCTTCCGTGGATACCCACCTGGCGCTTGCTCATCGGCCAGGTGCGAGTCACGGATCGCCCCCACCTGGATGCGCAGGCGGCCGGCGCTTCAACCATTGCGTCGTTTGACGAGCTGGCTGATCTGGCTGCGTTCCAGCTTGAGCCGGCCGCGCCACGTCCCGGCGACACCCTCAACCTGACCTTGTTCTGGCATCCGCTTGCCGAGACCAGCCAGTCCTATTCGGTGTTCGTCCATCTTGTGGACAAGGAGGGGCGGATCGTCGCCCAACACGACGGCGTTCCCGCGGACGGCGTGCTGCCAACGAGCATTTGGGTGCGCGGTGAAGTCATCCTCGATCCCCACGCATTGTCGCTGCCGGCCGATCTGCCGGCCGGACAGTACGAGCTGCGCGCCGGGCTTTACGATCCGGCCAGCGGGCAACGACTGCCGATTTCAGGCTCCCCAGGGGTAGTCAACGGCGATTACGTGTCCTTGGGCGAGGTGAATTTGATGCCCCAGTAACGCCAACCAGGATATCCGCCAGCTCCAGCGTGTCGCCCGGCTGCGATTGGCCGTTGAGTTGGATGGGAAGCCGTTGGCCGGTTTCCTGATCGTACATGCCAACGAAGAGATGGTACCGTCCGGGCGATATATCGGCCGGCAACGGCAGCCAGATGCGGTCGGCGACGATTTCGCCCGGCTGCCACCGGGTCGTGGGATAGGTCCAGTCGCGCGGCGCTGCGTCGTGCTGCGCCCAGAGCGTGCCTGAATCGTCCACCAGGTGAACGAAGACCTTGTAGCTGTGCGTCTGGGGCGAGTCTGTCTGCCAGTAGAGCGTGGCTTGCAGCACATCGCCGGGCGCCAGGGTAGCATGCGCCAGATCGTACCCCAGCAGTCGCAGATCGTCGCCCAGCGTGACATCCAGCGGTTGGGCGGCGCCGGGCAACTGCGTCAGAGGCGGCGCGGGCTCAAGGATCAGGACGTCGAAAACCGGCTCGCCGTCGCGCTGGCGATAGCTCTTCCACACGGTCGGCGTCAGTCCATGGCGATATGCCAGCCGGTCGAGCAGCTCCCGGTGGCCCGGGAATGCCGTGAAGCGGGGCGAGTGAACGAGGTAGAGCTGGCCCGGCCGGACAACCTGTTGTTCCAGGAGGGCTTGCTCCTCCTCGGTAGGCTGCGAACCGTAGGTGAACCGCTCCAGGATGTCGAGCCGTCCGCCCGTGAGAAGCTGGAGGCTGCGGGCAAACCCCCAGTCCAGGGCGACGATCCGGGGTGCGTCCGCCTGCTCAAGATCAGCGGCCAGCGTATCGATGGCCGTGGAGTACTATCCCTGGCCCTCGGTTGCGGCAAACGACCGGTGGTAGCGTACGGTCGTGAGCGCACCTGACGCAACAATTCCCAGCGTACACAGGCCGATCAGCGCCACCACCCAGCGCCGGTCGCGCGCGTTGTCCACCAGCGAGATGATGGCCGCGGCAACAAGCGTCTGAGGAATTGGCCAGGCAATGATCAGATGTTCCGCGCCCTGTCCCATGGTCGTCAACGAGCTCTGGAGGAGGAGGCTGGCCAGCAAGATCGCCAGCAGCGCCAGCTTGCGGACGCTGTAGGAGAGCTTGCCGACCACCGCCAGTCCGACGAGCGTCGCCGACGCGGCCAGAAATGCCGGTACGGCCAGCAGGTCCCGGTATGCAGTTCCCGTTCGGCCACCGATCAGGAAGCCATCGAGCAGATGGCTGAAGTCGCGCCGCATGGCAGCAAGCATGTCTGACAACAGGGGGCTTGTGCGTTTGCCCGACCCACTCAGCGTATCGAGCACGAACCGCAGTGTGTGCTGTCCGTCCAGGTTGTAGACCAGCAGCGGGCTGAGGCCAACCAGCAGCGCCAACAGGCTCACGGTGCGCACACGCCAGGTCGTCATCTGCCACGGCCACAGCCAGGCCCGCCAGCCGCGCCCCGCCCCAGAAACGGACTCAGGGCCAGCCACGCGATTCCCAGGCCAACGATGTACCAGCCGAAGAGCAGCTTGGTGGTCACGCCCAGTCCCAACAGCAGAGCAGCCACGGCCAGATAGCGATCACCTTTCCCGATACCAGCGATAGAGCGCCCACAGCGCGCCGATCGCCAGCGGCAGCATGGGAAGCGAGACGGCAGCGCCCGTACGCGTCCAGAAGATGAAGTTGGGCGTCACAGCCAGCAGGAGCACGCTCAGGGCAGCGACGCGTTGGTCCAGAAACTCGCGCAGGAACCCCCACATCAGCAACAGCGACACCAGGCCGATCAACGCGTTCATCAGGCGCAGCGCGGCCACCGACGGCCCGAAGAGCGCGAACACGACCATCGACAGCCAGGTCGTGACGCTTCCCACATACGAGACGACCATCAGCGGCCATTCGCGGCCGGCAACGTGGACGGTGGCCCCGGTCTGGATCGGTTGGCCCAGCAGCGATTGGATGGCCGGCACGGCGTCCAGCGCCTCGTCGTAGTAAACGCCGGGCAGCTGCAGTTGAAAGGCGGCGGCAAAGATGTAGAGGAGCAGCGCGAGCAAGAACAGCCAGCGCCAGATGTTGTGAGACAGGCGGTCGCCAATCGAGTGGGCCATGGCCATCATCCTGGCGACCGCGCGCGATCACGACCAGATCGTCGCGCAACGCGGCGCCGTCCGGGGAGCGCGCCGGCAGGCGCTGCACCGTCGCCGGGTCGTACAGCCCGACCGCGACAGTGTAGCCGTCGGCCGGCAGCGGAGCGTCCAGTGCGATGGTATGCACATCCTGGATGCGGTCGCCCGCCTGCCAGATGGAACGCGGCACATAGAGCGTTGCGGCGCCGTTCTGGCCCGGCGGCCCGTCATGCTGCGCCAGCAGCTTGCCCTCGTTGTCGTAGACATGGACGAAGACTGTCAGGTCGGCTGCCGGCGCGCTGCGCACGTGCCACTGGAGAGTCACGGCCAACTCGCCGTCGTTCTCGTGAACATCCGCGCCTGCCAGATCCAGGGACGCGCCAAACGTAGCCAATGGAGTCCGGACCGGCTCAGCAGCCGGCTGCCACATGGCCGACAGGTCACGCAGCGACCAGGTGTCGATCTCGAAGACGTACACCTGATTGTGCTGCACGGTGTTGCGCACGGCGTCCAGCGGCAGTGCGTCCCCGTAGCGCGGCGGCCAGTTGGGATCGTATTCGGCGACGACCACACCGCGCGCCGGCCGATCGGGGCCGCCGTTCACCCGGACGAAGTCCTGCAACTGGGCATAAGGCGGAAGGACGCCCACACCGGTAGAGACAAACGGATAGCTGTCCGGGCAGCCAAGCGGATGCGCATCGTTGGAGATGAAGAACGCCGGCAGGTTGACGTAGACCAGCTCGCGGCCGGCTGGCGCGGCGGCGGCCTGTCTGCTGACCGTGCGCACCAGGCTCGTCGCCTGGCTGAACAAGTCCAGTTGACATTGGATGAAGGGAATGGGAGGCAGCACCAGCGCCAACGTCAACAAGACGCCAGCGGCTGTCAGAATCGCGCGGCGAACCCTTGACCCCTTGGCCAGTGCGACGAGAGCCAGTGGCGGCGCAGCCCACACCAGCGCTGCTCCCACCGATTGCAGGTAGTACAGACGGGGACCGCCGTGCAGATAATCCCAATCCAGGAAGAGGAGGGAAGGAATCGCGGCCAGCGCCATCAGCAAGATCGCGAAAAGCCACACGCGCACCGTGCGGAGGACGCGGGCGGCAGCATAGGTAACGAGAAGCGACAGGCCGACAAGCGCCAACAGCGCTCCCCACTGAGAGACGTTCAGCTTGACAAAGGGCAGCAACGGGTAGGCCCCGACCTGCAAGAAAGGCAGCGTGTTGTGCAGAATCTCGCCCAGGGAATGGGGTGTCGAGGTGGAAGCCTTGGGAATCCAGAGCCACCACAGCAAATACAGCACAGGAACCGCAAAGTAACCAAGAACCGGCCGGCGCGCCAGCTCACGCAGCGAGCGGGGCGGATAGTAGATGACCTCCAAGGCCAGCAGCAGCAGCGGCAGGATCAGCCCGTTCTCGTGGCTCAACATGGCCAGGACCAGGGTCGGGAAAACGGCCCAAAGCAGATACCGGTTGTTGGTTCGGCGTCCTCGCTCGAACAACACCAGCGCCAAGAGCAGCCAAAACGTCAGGAGCGGATGCGGGATCGCGTCGTACTCGGCCACCGCTTCATGGCTCAACGGGAAGGTGGCAAACAGCAGGGCCGCCAGCCAGCCGTAGCTTGCGCGCCCGCTCAGTGCGCCGGCCAACACGCCCAGCAGCACGACATTGGCCACGTGCAGCAGCAGCGGGACCAGGTGGAAAAGCGGCGCGCCGTAGCCGCCCTGTAGCAGCAACAGGAACTTGCTGATCACGAACACCAGCGGGCGCAGGAAAAAACCGGGGGAACTGGTAAAGAGATCGACCCAGGAAACACCCTCCATCCAACGGAAGTAGCCGGTGGGATCGTCCCCGAAGAAACCAAAGCCGATGGTGCGAGCGTAGAGCAAGGCTGCCAGCCCGCCCGCAATGGCTGCGCCGACGAGGGATGGATGATCCTGCACCCACGACCTTGCCCGGCTGACCGCTCGTCTCGCAATTTGGCCTGGTTCAGATCCCTGCCCGGCGGAGTTTGTGGTCGTCATGCTGCGCCTTATATCACGAAGCCCGGCACAGCACAAAAAGTGCGGACGCCGGAACCCCGCGCCGTTCACTCTACCCGCACGCCAACCGGCAGGATCAGCAGGTTGTCGGCAATCGGCAAACCGGTCGCGTCTGTTGCTGCCAGTCGCTGCACGGTTGCCGCATCGTACCAGCCGACGGCCAACCGGTAGACTCCCGGCAGCAGATCGGACGGCGTCTGCACCGAAACGTCTTCCAGCAGCACCTCGCCGGGCAACCAGGAGGACGAAGGACACTGGCCGGCGCACGGCCGGCTGTCCTGCTGCGCAACCACCAGACCGTCGCCGTTCAGCAGGTGGACGAAGCGCACCAGGTCCTGGCCTGGCGTGGCCAGCGCCTGCCACGCCAACGTCACCGTGATCGGCTGGCCCGGTGCGACGTCCAGCAGAGGCGGGGTTTCCGTTCCGAGCAGGCTAACCTGGCCGCCGAAGGTTGCGTGGATGGGAAGGCTGAGAGCCGGCGCATCGAAGCGTCTCGGCCGTCCACCGATCTCCACCTCGCCCAGCTCAACCGCTTGCCCATCACCGCCCGGCGTCCCCAGCGTCAACGGGTAGACGCCCGGCGCGATATCTGGCGGCACGTGCAGATCGGCATAGGTATGCACGGGCCGACCTACCGGCGCGTCTGGCGGCAACTGGGTGGTGGCGGTGACCGGCGCGCCGCCCAGTGAAATCGTGGCCGTCTGGACCTGCGCCAGCGGCTGGTCAGCCTGCCAGTAGAGCCGCAGCGTCAGGGTGGATCCTGGCTGGACCGTCGCCGGCCAGTCGTCGAGACCGAGCAAGGTAACGCCTCCCGGCAGCGCGGCGGTGAGGGGGCGCGCGGGCGTTAAAGGTTCACCGGACAACGGCGCCGCCGATGCATCAACAAATGCCTGATCGAGAACGACGCTCCCTCCTGTTGACGCCGGGCCGCCGACCGGGAGAACAGGAGTCAGGGTCTCACCGTCGTACAGCCGGGCCGCCAGCGTTACCGGTCCGGGCAGTTGCGTTGCCGGCACGTCGATCAGATGATAGGTGCGTACCAACGTGTTCGCCTGCCAGACGGTGGGCGCTTCAGCGGGTCCTGGATCAACACGGAGCAGTTGCTGGTCAGCGCCGCTAAGCCGGTGGCCGGCGTCGTCAATCAGATCCACCGCGGCCCGCAGGCTGGCCAATGGCTGGTCGACCTGCCAGGTAAGGACGGCCCAGAAGCGGGTGCCTGCCTCGGCCGACCGGCTGTCACGGTCCTGGTTGGGATAGGCAGCCCCCCAGTGAGCATCAACCAACCGCACGCCGCCGGAGAAGGTTGACCCGAGCACGACATGATTGCCCTCCGCGTCGAAACTGGGATGTTCACCCAACTGGTAGGCCAGGAGATCGAAATTGCGCAGATGTTCTTCGCTTGTCAGGCCTCCCTCGCGGCTGAGATAAAAAGGCACAGCCTGTTTGGCGTCAGCGTACGTTTGTGGCTCGACGTTCCAGACCGGAACCACTACCTGCTGGCCCTCGGCGCCGGCTCCCAACTGACTCTGCAGCCACGCGGCGATGGTTACTTCGTCCACGTTCACATCGCGGATAGAGGCGGCGGGGTAGAGGTAGTCGAGCACATGGGTTGCGTCGCCATAGACCGGCACCACCGCGACCGCTTCTGGCCGTGCCTGAATACGCTCGCCCAGAAGCACCGTGTCGCCGTTAAAGGCCTCGTAGAGGTCGAGCTGGCGGTAGGTGACAAAGTAGTCGTGTGTCGTGCGCACCCCTTCGGCAATCAGAAGAAGCGCCACACCGAACAAGGCAACGCCTCGCCATCCGGGACCGCGCCGGGCGACGCGGCTGGCCAACGTCGCCAGTGGCCAGGCGGTCAGCAACAAGGCGGCCGGCAGGGCCCCAAAGAGCCGGGGATAGTGTGGATTGCTGGCAATGGAAAGCACGCTGGGCGTCGCCAGCACCAGCAGCCACGTTAGCAGCGTCCAGCCGCGAAGATCGCTCCGCCTGCGCAGACTGACGATCGCGGCTACCATCCCAAGTGCAAACAGAACGGCAAAAGGCAGCGAAAACGCCGGGCGGCCCGGGAGATTGTGGCGGTTGTTTTCGTCGCCTGCCAACCCCAGAAACGCCCCCGCAACGTTCTTGGTGCTGAACAGCAAGGGTTCCAGGACATTCTTGCCGTAATCGCCCCTGAGCAAGGGAAAGACGCTGGCGCGGTTGGCGAAATCTTCGGGATGCAGGGCAAAATGAAGCCCCATGGGAACCGCCGTCACGCAGACAGCGAGCAGAACCCAGAGCAGCGTGGGACGCAGCGCCCGCCGCCTGCCAGAAGGCAGGACAATGTAAAGGATAAGCCAGATGAGCGGCGTGAAGCGCGCGGCCAGATAGGTTGCCAGGGTCAGGCCGGCCAGCAGGCCGAAGACAATGGCCCGGCGGCGCGTTGGCCGATGGACCCAGTTCAGCCACGCCACGACCGCCAGCGTGATGATGATCGGGAACGCGTTGACCTGAAATCCGACCCGGTTCATGCTTTGCGGCCAATAGGCAACAGCCCAGAGGGCGGCGGCGATCAGTCCCACCCAGCGGCCGGCGCCCGGTTGGTCTCGCCACAAGGCCCGACCGGCCAGATAGAGCGCCAGAACCGTCATGGCGCCCAATGTCGCCCCCGCCAGACGTACGGCAAAGGGATGGCCGTCCCAGGCGGCCACGAAAGGTGTGGTCAGGAAGATGTAGAGCGGTTCCTTGCCTTCGGCGCGCGGGAAGAACACCCGAAACTGGCCGTGCAGCAGGTCGCGGGCATCCAACCCTTGAGAGGCCTCGTCCCACCAAAGTCCGGGAGGCAGCGAGTCGAGCGCCCATGTGCGCAACAAGAAGGTCGCCGCAACCAGAAAAACCAGCAGCAGCGGGATGGAGAGCGAGCGAGAACGTTGCCTGGAGAGCATCTCTGGTTGCGCAGCTGTTCAGCCGCGGACGCGGCTGCTACGGCTCGACGCTCACTGTGCCAAGATCGACAAAGTCAGCGCCGGCGATCGCCAGCCGGCTGCCGCTTGCGGCGTCGTAAAGGCCGGTGATCAGGCGATAGGAACCCGGCGGCGTATCGTCTGGAACGAGCAGCCCGACCAGCGAGCTGGTCGATTGGCCGGCGCCGGTCGAGAGACCCAATTCGGCCAGCGGAAGGTCGCGCTGCGCCTGCACGGCGCCATCCTTGTTCAGCAGATGGACAAACAAGCTGTAGGCGGCCCGCGGCTGGGCCAGCACCTGCCACGTCATGCGCATCATCAGCATATCGCCTGCCGCGACAGTTTCGGCGGACTGGGCGACCTGTTGCAGCCGGAACTGCCCGTCGAAGTCGGCATCCACGACCCGCACAGGCCAACTGTCTGGCGACCTTGGCGCGGCATAGGTCGCCACGCGGACGTTGCCCATCCACTGATCGGCGCCCGCGGCCGTATGGTCGTGCAGCCAGCCGGCCACAAGGCCCTGCGGATCGCTGGCGTCGCTGGCGCGATAGAGGACATGCAGAAAGCGGTGCTGGCCCGCGATCTCAGCCAACTGCCGTTCGGTGGCATCGCCATCCACCGACTGCTGTGGCAGTTCGTAGATCGGCAGCGCGGCGCTGTAGAACCTGGCGAGCGACTCGCGCTGTCCCGGCCCGACCAGCACGATCGCATCGTCGGTCTGTGCAACCGCGTCCAGATAGACGGCAATGTCCTGATAGGGGTTGTGGATGCGGTAGAAGCGGTAGGCGCCCTGGTTCTCGCGCAGCGGCACATCAGCTTCCGGCAGCGCTTGAGCCAGACCGGGCAGCTCGGCGGCGGCCAGGCTGTCGCCAGGCGCCAGCACCACCAGCGTCTCACGGTCGTCCTGAAGCGCACGGAAGGCCGGGTCGTTGTAGTCGATGAACCGCATTGATGAGTCGCCGCTGGTGAGGAAACTGAAGACGGCCGGGCACTCATCCCAGCGCGCATCGGAGCCGGCGCACAACATGACCAGCTCTGACTCCGGGTTCAACGCGGCCAGATTCTCTGCCGTGTTCGCCACCTGTCGCAGGATGCGCACCGGCGTCCCCCAACCGCCGGGCGTGTCGGTGAGGTCGATGAAGCGGTAGATCGATACCACCAGGGAGACTTGCCAGACGATCAGTGCCGCCACCAGCACAGCCCCCAGCGCCGCCAGCCCCATCCTAAGCCTGGCATGGCGGGCCTTGAGCGACTCCAGAATGTCCGCAGCCGCCGCCGCGAGCGCGAGATAGGGAGCAGGATAGATGATCACCAGATAGTGTGGGTAAACTTCCGACTTGGAGACCATGTAGAACAGGACGGGCGTTACCAGCCACAGCAGGAGCAGCCCATTCCGCCGGACCAGGCGCTGGTTACTCCTGCGCTGTACGGAGCGTACGGCAATGTAGACACCTGCCAGGACGACGAGCCACTCCTCGAGACGATCGAGGCGGTAGCCGCGGTCGATCAGCCCGGCCATGTAGGTTTGGTGAGTCGCGGCGCCGGCCAGGGAATGGATGTTGCGGCCGCCGATAGCCATCAGGGCCAGATCAGGCGTCTGGCGGAAGAAACGATAGGGCGCACTCGCCAGATCGCGCACCATGTGCACGTTTGTCCAGCCGTTCCGTGCCTCGGCGACCAGGTAGGGCACGTAAAGGAGCATGCCAAGAACCACGCCAACAGCCAGAGGCTTCCAAAAGGGAATGCGCTGACGACGGCGCAGGCAAGCAACCGCCTGCCACAGGATCAGAAACGCCAGCAGGGGCAGAAACGCCAACGCTGCCAGATGGATCTGGAGGAGCGCCAGGACAGTGACAATAGCCGCCGCCAGAGACCACTGTTTGCCGTCGACCATCCAGGCGAACAGGAAGACAAACAACAGCACGACGCCAGGGATCAACAGGTCCTGCCCAAGGATGCCGCGCGAGTGTTGCACCGCCCATGGGCTGACGGCGAAGAGCAAGGCCGCTGCCAGCCCGACGGCGACGCTCCAATAGCGGCGTCCCAGCCAGTACGCTCCGAACACAGCCGCGACGTTGAGCAGCGCCACAAAGCCAGCCAGCACCGCCGGATCGCGGCTGAACAGCACCGGCAGGCCGATCAGAACCACGCCCAACGCCGGGTTGCGAAACCCTGCCGAGGATGGCATGCCCTGCAGCGGTATCTGCCCGGTGTCCACCATCTGGGCCGCCAGGTTGGCGACCGCGGCCGCGTCGAAGGTAAACGAGATCGCACCCAGCCGCCAGAGGCGCAAGGTCGCGGCCAACAGGAGGATCGCGGCCAGCGTGACGGCCAGAGCTGCCCTGCGCCCACGGGTTGGGGCCGCAGCCGTGTGGCTATTGCCCGTCATAGCCGGTGCCCTGATAGAGATACCGCAGTCCCATGCGGTCGACCTGCGGTTCGCCGCCGTCCTGCTGCAGCACGCGCAATACCACGTCCGGCCAGGGCTGGTCGATGCGAAAATCGAGCGCGACCGGCCCAGGCTGGTTGAGGCTCGCGGAGTCGTCGGCAGACAAGGTCATTTCCGCCAGCGGCCCGCCAGCCGTTGCAGAGAAGACCTCGAGCTTGGCGCCTGGCTGCGCGCCCGGTGTCAGGGCAAAGGTCGCCCGATACATGCCGGGGATCAGCGCCTGCGGAACGGTTTGGGCCAGCAAGCGGCTGGCCGAGTCGCCGTTCATGCCGGCAGGCGGCAATGGGTCCGACGACTCGAACACAGGCACGGCGACCTTGACCGGCGCGACGCCGATGGCATCCGCCCAAAGCTCGCCCAGTCCCTTGTAGAGCACGCGGAACTCCAGATCGTTGTAGCTCTCCGGCAGATTCACGTCGAGCACAAAGTCCTGATACAGGCCAGGCGTAACGAAGTCCCCAGCCTGGATATCCCGGCTGGCCAGCACGCCGCCGGCTGAATTCGAGAAGACATCGATAGTTGCAACCACGCCAGATGAACCATCACCCAGATGTTTGAGACGATAGGCCACCTGGTAATCGCCAGGGAGCAGCGCGGCATACGGGCCGTAGACCAGCCCTTCCTTGAGCTGCCCGGTGCGCATGGATGGTTGGCCACGGCGGGCGCGGCCATCGCTGGCCTCCTGGTCGGCCACGTCACCGCCCGGCAGGTCTGTGGCCAGATCCTCGGCCTGATAGCGGACCGAGACAAGCTCGCGCACAGCTTGCTGGTTGCCGGTTGTATCGTAGCCGCGCCGCAGCAACAAGATGCCATCCTCCTGTTTCACCAGGCCATACTCTCCCGAGACAAGCAACGGGATCAGCGCGTTGCGGGCCTCGCCGCGGGCATCATCGGAGACAAAGGGCCAGAAGTTGGCCCCAGGATCGGAGTCGAACAGGATGACTTCGGCGTCGTTGACCACCGGAAACAGATAGATGGCCTCACGATTGGAGAGATGCGGCGCCAGGTCGCTCAGGGTGCTGACGGAAGCCTGCTGCGGGACCTCCTTAATGAAGCGCGTTAGAAGGCGGGCGTGCTGGCTGAACCGCGGAAAGGCATCGGGCCGCTTGCCGGCCACCCAGCCATAGGTGTAGTTCATCGCCAGGGCAACCACAAGGATCGCTGCTGCGAGCGCCAGGCGATCATACGTCCGGCGGTTCAGGCGCTGCACGCCGAGGACGGCCAGCACAAAGACGAAGGGCGTCATAATCGCCGGGTAATGATAGATGAGGCTGTATTGGGAGGGCACCGAAGCCAGCAAGGCAACCGCAAACGCCGGCACAGCCATCACCCAGGCAGCGCCGGCCAGCAGCGGCAGAAACAGCACCGGCAGCAACAGCTGCGCCAGAAATATCATCTTTTGGCCGTTGAGAAAAGCCTGCGAGAAGGCGCGGATCGGGTTGGCAACGATGCCGAGCAGGATCGCCGCAAATCCTGTCTGGCCGGGCGCTGCGACGTCCGAAAAGCGGCCCAGGTCCGGGCCGCCGCCCAACGCTGGCATGATGACCTGATTGACCAGCACGAAATAGGCCAGGCTGCCGATCAGCACCAGACTGCCCAGCCGCCGCTCGCGCTTGATCCACAAGACGTAGAGGCCAATCGCTGCGGCCGACAGCGCCACCTCTTCCTTGGTTAGCAGGGCGAGAACCAGGAAGACGAGAAAGAGCCTCCGCCGCTGCGTTTCCAGGAAATACAGACTGAAAAGCAGCAGCGGTGTGACCAGCGCAATCTCGTGAAAGTCGAAGGTGTTGACCGCGTGCAGGGCCGGGTAAAGCAGGTAGGCGACGGCCAGCGCGAGCGCCAGCGACAGGTTGCCGGTCTTTGTCTTGGCGAGCAGATAGACCGGAACGGCGCCCAGCCCCAGCGCGACGCTCTGCACAATCAGCAGAGTCGCGGCGTTGCCCGCAGCGGCATAGAAGGGCGCAAGCAGATAATAGATCAGCGCGAAATGGTCGCCGAACTGGTTGACCGGCTGGGATCCATACAGCGTGACGGTGGGGTAACCCCTGGTCACCAGGCTGTACATGGCCTGATCCTGGATGCCCAGATCGAAGGCATGGGTCAGGAAGGCGTTGTGGCGGGCCACGGTCAGCGCCGCCATGTAAACAATGTAGCCCAGCACCAACATCACCACGAGCACATTGCTGAGTCGCGCCGCTGTTCTCGTTGGCTGCGGCGCGGAAACCACGCCGTCTGCCGCCGCCTGCGCCGAGGTACCTTGTCTCAGGGTGGCAACCGAGACGGCTGTGATGACGCCCATCAACGCAACAAGCGTCAGCGTGAGCACTGGCTGTTCCGACTCGATGCCGGGCAACGCCAGTACCGGCCAAAACATGGGCAGTGTCAGCAGAAGGAAGCCGCCCGCCGATCGGTTGGAGACCGTGTTGACAGGCATGCCCTTCCACCTTGCCAGGGTGACCGAAACAAGCACCCAGACACCCAGCGCGCCCAGAGCCCAGGCTGTGAGCTGCACGAGACCCGGCGGTTGGCCGGAGGTGAGTTGATTGTCGAACAGGTAGACGCCCAGCTCGCGCCAGTGCCGCAGTTCCCAGGCAAAGATGGCAAGGGCATATCCGCCAGCAAGCACAAACAGTGCGCCCTTGAGACCGAACCCTGGGCCGGCCGGTGGGGCCGCCTCGTTCGTTTGGACGGTCGATGGTGTTTCGGGTGGGGTCATGTCAGACGATAGGATGGCATCCAAGTCAGCCAACATTATACACACCTGCACGAAGAAACCGATTCGTCATTGAGCTTCGTCGGTGTAACCGGCATCCCTGGGCTTTAGTGTTGTAAGGCAGCTATGGTATACTCGCGCCCGATCATGGCAGCACAAGATCAGGGCACACAGCCGCGCAAGCGGTTGAACACCATCGGAACGTTTCGCCGCGATTTGGCGGCGCTCCTGGGGTTCGTGGCGCTCATAGCCCTGTTCTACGCGCCCGTTCTTCTGGGAAGACATACGTTCAGCGCCGGTGACTTCACCGACCATTTCTTCCCGTTCAGCCTGTTCCTTCGCAGCGAACTGCTGGCCGGGCGATTGCCGCTATGGAATCCATTCACCTATGGCGGCCACCCCTTCCTGGCCGACATCCAGGCCGGCGTCTTCTACCCCATCAACCTCCTGTTTCTCGCGATTTCTGCTCCTTTCGGAAGCGACGCGGCCCGGCTCTATTTCCTTCAGATCGAGGCGCTTGTCCAGATCGTCCTGGCGGGCTTTTTTACCTATTTGCTGGTGAATGCGCTTACCGGACGACGCCTGGCGTCCTTCCTCGCCGGCGGCGTCTTCGCGCTGTCCGGCTACATGACCGGCTACCCGGTCCTGCAGCTCGCGATCCTGCGGGTTGCCATGTGGCTGCCGCTGGTGCTTTGGATGCTCTTGCACGCATTCGGCCAGCCGCGGCGTTGGCGCTGGTGGATTGCGGCGGCGCTGGTCTACGCCGTAGCCTTCCTGGCTGGCCATCCGCAGACTTTTCTGCATGTGAGCTACGCAATCCTGGCCTGGATAGCGCTTCTGGCGTTCAGGGAACTTCGCAACCGGCCGCCGGAGCTTGCGCCTGCCGCCTATCTGTTGCGCATCGGCGTTTTCTACCTCCTGTGCGCCGGTTTGATTGCAGCCCAGCTTTTGCCAAGCCTGGAGTTCATGCGCCTGTCGGTGCGGGCCAGCGCAGACTACGCATTTGTCAGCGGCGGCTTTCCGCTGGCCGATACCTGGCAGGTCTTGCTGCCCTATCTGGTCAGCCCCTATTCGCCGCTCTTTGTCGGCATCGCTGCCCTTGGCCTGGTCGCGCTGGCCATCGTGCAGGCCGTGGCGGCGCCTGCTTCGGCGTCTCGCGGCCCAGCGGTTCGCTCCGCCGGTGAGTTTCGCCTCTTCGTGGCGTTCTTCGTCCTGCTCGCCCTGGTCGCCTGGCTGGTGAGCTATGGACGCAACGCCTTTCTCTACCCTGTCTTCTATCGTTTGCTGCCCGGCTGGAACCTGTTCCAGGGACAGGAGCGCGCAGCCTATCTGGTGGCTTTCGGCCTCAGCATCCTGGCAGGATATGGCGGCGCTGCGCTTGTCGCAGTGTCCTCGCGCCAGAGGCGGCTGACCGCCCTCGTCTACGCCGCGCTGGTTCTGATCGGCATCGCCGCGTTTCTGCTGCGGTATCGCCAGGCCGCCTGGACAGGGGCGAGCCCGGCACAAGTCCAGCAGGGCGCGCTGGCCGCGCTGGGTGTGGTGGTGCTCTTCGTGGTGTTGCTGTGGCCCGATGGACTGGCGCGCTGGCGATTGGCGCTGGTGACGGTTCTGGTGCTGGCTGAACTTCTGCTAACCAATCGGGGCGTCAACAGCGATGCTGTTTCGCTGGCGCAGCAGGCGGCCTTGCCCGCCGGGGCGCTGGCGGTCCGGCAGGCGGTCGAAGAGCAGGGCAGCGTTGGCTTCACCGCGGGATCGCTGACCTACGGAGGTCCACCAGGCCGCGTTTTCAACGAGCACCGGATCTTCGAGGACTACGGCATGCGCGCGGGCGTCGAAGACCTGTGGGGCAGCAGCCCGCTGCGGCTGAGTCGCACCGCCGCGTTGTTAGAAGGTTTTCCCCAGGACCGGCTGTGGCAGCTGATGGGTGTTCAACAGGTCCTGAACAGCTTGCCGGCTCTGTACCAGCCGGCGGAGATGTTGGGCGAGTTTCAAACGGCCGACGGATCAAGCTATCTGCACCGGCTGACGCAGCCCAGCCCGCGTGCCTGGGTGGTTCAAACGGTTGAACGCATGGCCGACGATGCAGCCCTGCCACTTCTCGGCGATGCCCGCTTCGACCCGGCCGCCACCGCGCTGCTGCCGCCAGTCACCGATGCCGCCGGCCACTCCGAAGTCGCAGGCGAAGGTCTCCTGGCGCTGCCCGGCCAGAACACGGTCACCTTGCAACAAGTCGCACCAGGCCGGCTGCATATCGACGTTCAGAGCGAGCACGGCGGGCTGCTGGTGATCAGCGAGAACTGGATGCCGGGCTGGCGGGCAACCGTTCGCCAGTCGCCCGATCAGACGGCGGCCCAAGCGCCCGTAGCGCGGGTCGATGTTGCCTTGCTGGGCGTGCCGATCGCAGCCGGCCAAAGCATCATCGATCTGGAATATCGGCCTGAGAGCGTTGGCTACGGGATCGCCATCAGCATCGCGACCCTGATTCTCCTGGCGCTCGCTTTCGCGTTGGTCAGGCTGCGAAGAGGCAAAGGCGAAGCCGTTCGCGCCGGCCGGCAAACATCTGAGTTCGCCTGGAAGACGCCAGGACCGCAGTGGATCATGGGCGTGGTGGTGCTGGCAGCGTTTGCGCTGCGCATGTTCCACCTGGGGAACCAGGAGCTGCGCGGCGACGAAGCCTTCGGCTATTTCTTCAGCCTGAACTCGCTGTCCGAGATCGTCCGCTCCACGATTGCGTTGCGCGAGCCTCATCCGGTGGCCAGCTACTTCTTGCAGCACGTCTGGCTTGCCCTGGCCGGACACAGCGAGGTTGCCCTGCGCTTCAGCAACGTCTGGTTTGGCGTGCTGGCGGTGGCGCTGCTCTACCGTCTGGGGCGTCGTTTAGGACTGGGCGCGGCGACTGCTGCGCTGGCTGCCGCACTGATGGCTGCCAGCCCCTATGCAATCTGGCACAGCCAGGACGCAAGGATGTACGCGATCAGCCTGGCGCTGACGACGGCCAGCACCTGGCTGGCGCTGGAGGTCGTCCATCGGCGTCGCCCGCGTTGGCTGGTAGCGTATGTGCTGGTCACCTGGCTGGCGCTGCAGACCCATTACTTCGCTGTTTTTATCGTCGTCGCCCAGAACCTGTTTGTCTTCGGTGTGGCGCTGGTGGACAAGGAGATGCGCCGCTCCCTGGGGCGCTGGATTCTGGCGCAGGTTGGCGTAGGCTTGCTCTATCTGCCCTGGCTGATCGTGGCGGCTGACACGTTGACCGGCTATCGCGGCAACGGCGATTCGCCGGCCTTCGCAGCGATGCTGCAGCGGGCGCTCTCGGTGTTTGCCGTGGGCGAGAGTACGCCCATGGATCAACGGGTTATCTTCGCCGCGCTCGCGGCCGTGCTGCTGCTGGTCGGCGCGGCGCGGCTGGCGCGGGCAGGCCCGCAGGCCCGCCGTGCTCTGGCATTGCTGGCGCTCTATCTGGCCGTGCCGCTGTTGGCGACGTGGATCAGCGCACTCGGGCGTCCGGTGTTCAACGAGCGCTATCTGATTGCGGCCGCCCCGCCCTTCTTCCTGTTGATCGCCGCGGCTGTACTCGGCGTCAGGGAGTTGGCTGCGCCAACAGACGACCAGGCCATCGGAAACGCGCCGCGGCGCGCTGCGCGTGTTGATCGTTCGTTGGGGTGGGCAGCGACCGCGATCCTCGTGCTGGTGGCCGCGGGCGCGCTGGCATCGCTGGCGCGCGCCTACGAAGACCCGACCTACAGCAAAACCATCGGCTGGCGGCAGTTGGCGGGGGCGCTCGACCGCTATTCCGCCTCCCTGCCCAACGGGGACGTGCGCGTCGCCCAGAACTATCCCGATCCAAGCCTGTGGTATTACTATCGGGGGCCTGTGGACCACCTGGTGCTGCCGCCCGCCGGCAACGATTCAACCGCCGCGGCCCTGGAAGTGGCGGGGCTGGCCGACCGTGGCGTGCAGCGGATAGTAATCGCCCTTCAACCGTCGGACGGATGGGACAACTCAGGCATCGCAGAACAGGCGCTCGGCCAACGCTACAGCCTGCTGGCCACCGCGCAAGTTGCCGGCTGGCCAGTGCAGGTCTACGCCCGGCCGCCCGACACGCTCCAGCCCCTCGATGAAACCTTTGCCCATCCAGACGGCGGCGCCGTCAGGCTCACGGGCCTGGCGATCCCTGCACAGACGTTGCTGCCTGGCGACGTCCTGGACATTCACCTGCGCTGGGACGGGACTGATGAGGCGCTCGACGGCAGCGAGAAGTTGACGTTGCAACTGCTGGATGCCGCTGGCCGGCTGGTCGCGCAGTCCGACCAACCACTGGCTGCTTCCGACCTGGGCGCACCCGCGACGACGTATGCGCTGTCGATCCCCTGGCAACTGCCCCCTGGCGAGTATCGACTGATCGCGGCGTTGTACGATCCTGCCGTACCTGGCGCGCCCCGCCTCCTGACCGCGAGCGGCGCCGATCATGTTGACCTGGCGGTGTTGCGCAGCAACTGAGATTGCTTTTGGAAACGCTTCATTCTGCTGGAGCGAGAGAGGCCCGCATGATGCAGATGGGGTAGGGCCAGGGACCTACGGCGCTGGCGGGATCGAAGCAGCGGATGTCCTGCAATGCCGGGTTCTGGCGAGCCTCCGCCAGCATCTCTTCGGCATAGCCGCCGGTCACATGAAACACCACCAGGGCGACGTTGTAGGACCGCAGCAACGGGACAAACTCGTCGCTCAGGAACGCGTTGGGATGCTCCTGAAGCCATTGGTCGATGGATGCGACATGGGCCGGCCAAACGCTGCTGGCCCCGGCAACGGTGGGCTTGCCGTGGTAGTCGGTCTCCCACAGGGTCGCGCCGCCGATGGGCATGTACAGAAAGTTCTGCTGCCACGCGCTGAGGTCGATGACACCAGCCGGCGCAATGGACTGGTCCCTGACGTAGTCGAAGGCCGGATGAGCAGGCGGTGGATAGGGCACATTCCCGGTCGGCGGCGGCATCAGCTCCACAACCAGCAGGGCGGCCAGCGCGATCTGCACCCAGGTGCGGCGAAAACGTGTCACCCCCAGGGCCGTTAGCAGGTAGACCGCCATTCCGCCCAACAATGCATAGCGTGCAAAGACCCGCGCCCGCTCCCAAAACGGCACAAGGACGCTGAGCAACAGCCCGGGCAGCGGCACGGCGGTGTCGAACGGGGGTGGCGGCTGCCCGCTGGTGAAGAACTCCGGTTTGACGGCATAGCCGATGCGCCAGATGAGGGCGTTCAGCGGCTGGAGCGCCGACCATTGCAGCGGCTGGCCGCTCCACTTCAAGGTCGTTCCCAGCGCCAGCGCCAGGCCAACGCCGGCGCAGATGAGCACCGGCCACCAACGCCGTTCACGCCAGGCAGCTACAAGCCCGACAACCGCCAAAAGGCTGGCCACCAGACCCAGATTGGCCTGGCCCGGCTCGTTGACCGGGCCGCGGTACAGCGTCCGCGCCAGCGTTCCTAGCCAGGGGTGATCGATGTTTGGCACCGGCAGGCTGTTCAGGCTGGCGTCCCATTGGGCGACGTGGAAGATGTCGTAGAATGGCGCGTTCGCGGCGGCGCTCTCGCGCAGGAACAGCGCCAACCAGGGAAGGCTGAGGGCCAGCGCTACAGCGCCCGCGATGACCGCCGCAGTGAGCGCCTCGCGAACGCTGAGCTGGCGCGCCAGCCAGCGCCCTCCCAACCAGGCTCCCACCAGCAGCGCGCCCATCCAGACGAAATAGAGCGAGCTGTTGATCATGATGGCCCACAGCAGGCCGGCCAGCGCCATCCAGCGGGCGCGGCGGTCAGGTGCAGCAACCCCGCGCTCCAGCGCCCAGGCCATCCAGGGCAGCGCGGCCGCTGCCAGCAGCACGTTCATGTGGCCAATGGTGCGAAACCAGTGAAACCCCCAGAACGTGAACAGCAGCGCAGCCAGTGTGGCCGCCAGCCGCGTCACAAACAGCCTGGCCAGCCTGAGCATGCCGGCGAACGAGACCAGAAAGGTCAGCAGCGTCGCAACGTTGTAGGCAAATGCGGCGCCTCCCACCCAGTAGAGCGGCAGCAGAACCAGGAACATGAAGGGGCCACCAGCATAGGTTGCCACATGCCATCCTGTGGGGAAAAAGGCCAGGGGATACACCAGAAAACCGTGCTGGCCGCGCAGCGCGCCGTCGTACCAGCGCAGCGTCCAGAGCACCTCCAGGACGTCGTCGTAGGCCGGCAACGCATGCGCCAGATCCCAGACGCGCCAGCCCAGCAGAAGCAGGGCTGCAAATCCCAGGTAGGGAAGAACCCGGCCGGCGAGCGTATCGCCTTGACCTTGCTCAGCTGGCTTGAGTGGGCTGTTGGTAGACATGATTCTCCGCTGATTCAGGCGCTGCTGGCGGCATGAGCTAGGGCTCGCCGATCTCAATTTGCGTCAGCAGGATCCGATCTCCCGGCAAGACCTGTGGCGCCCCTCGCACTGCCAGGTTCTGGAGCGGGTCGGGCCGGTACAAGCCGAGTACCAGCCCATACACGCCCGGAGGAATGTTCTCATCCAGGTGAAGCCGCTGTTCGTCCGCGATTACTTCGCCTGCTTCCCAGCGCGAGGTTGGCCCGTAGCCGAGAACGGGGAAGCTGTCGTTCTGTGCCACGATGTCCGTGTCGTCAGCGCTGACCAGGTGCAGAAACACCTTGTAATCTTCGTCCGGCGCGTTGTGCCAACCAGTAGAGGTGAAGGTCCACGTCGTCGCCGGGAGAAAATATGGTGTCGGGCAGGTCATAGCCCAGCAGGTGAATCTGCTCCCCAAAGTTGGCCGGATAGGCGACAGGGCGGCGAGGCGGCTCGCCTGCTCCCTGGCGGGCTGCCAGCAGCAAGGTCACCATGACCAGGCCGGCCCCCAGGCCAATGATCAGCGGGCGTGTTTGCGCACTCAGCAATCCTCCAGCAACGAAGATAAGCAACGCCACGATGGAGATCACATCGCTGAACAGGCGCAGCGGCGTCTCGCCAAACCGGGCCGCGACGGTGTAGTCGCCGGCCGGAAGGTCTGCCGTCACCAGGCCGAGCTCTCCGCTGGGCGCGGTCGGCACAGGCTGTCCGTCAACAAGCACCCGCCAGCCAGGAAAGTAGAAGCGATGAAGCCGCAGGGTGAAGGGCTGGTCTGCATGCACCGCGATCTCCAATTCATCGCCGCCATCTTGTGTGATGGCGAGTGTCGGGACGTAGGGCATGGGCGGCAGGACGGTGCTCGTCACAGGCCGCGGCCTGGGCAGATCCCAGGGATCCACTGTGACCGCAACGGGCAGAAAGTCGCTAAACGGCGTGTAGACCGTACGTGCACGCTCGAACATGCCCGTCAGCGTGATTTCCTCGTCGGCCAGGACTGGATAATCGGCTGCATAGACAGGTGCAAGCCGCGCCGTGCTGCCATAGAGCATCAACAGCAGGAGGGCAATCCCCAGCACCGATCCGCCAACGCCTGACAGGCGGGGCAACGTCAACAGCGATCCCACCAGCAGAGCGACACAGAAGCCGGCGATTCCGAGAAGTCTCCAGGGAAACTGGATAAAACCCACCAGCGGCAGCGCATGCCACAGCCGGCGGTTGATGTCAAGCTGCACAAACAGAGTTGTGAGCAGAATGGCCGCCAGCAAGAGCAACACGCGGCGCCCGGGCCCGCGCCGCAGCGCCAAAGCCGCTATGGCGGCGCCAGCCAGCAGCGCCTGCCACAGCGACAGGCGAAAACGCATGGCGCCCCAGTGGTCGGCCACAAGGCTCCTTTGGATCAAGTCCTTCAACGGCGTGAGGTGGTTATCCGTTGAGTAATGTCCGCCGAGCATACGGGTGGAAATCTGGGCATAATCGCGCTCCAGAAATGCAGGCAACCAGTAGAAGGTGCTCAATCCCAGTCCCAAGACCAGAGCGATGAGAACCGCAGGCAGGCGTCCCAATGCCCTCTCGCGCCAGGCCAGCAGCGCCAGGAATACGATCATGACAGGCAGTGCAAACAGCGCCGTGAGAGTATGCGAGAGCACCAGCAAAGCGCAAAAGAGCGACGCAAGCCAAACCCAAAGACGATTGGTTGTGGCCAGAATATGATGCGTGGCCCAGAAGAGCCAGGGCAGCCAGGCCATGGCAAGCGCCTCAGCCACCGCGCCACGGTCGTAGATTGTGGTGAGCAGATAGGGCGCAAGCAGATAGGCAGCAGCACTCACCAGCGCCGCGCGGCGATCGGAAAAGAGCCATCGTGCGTAGATATACATGCCAACTGCGGCCAACATCAACATCATTGCCGCAGTCGCTTTGGCCACCTGCACCCAGGACAGCCCGATCCAGTGGAACGGCTGCATCAGATAGCTGACCAGCGGCGGGTAGTATTGGAACAACGGCGTGCCGTAGGTGAAGTTGAGGTCCATCGCCAGGCGGGGATAGAGGCGCCAATGCTCGAACGCGCGGTCCAGCAACAGCGCGCGATAGAGGGCCATCGCAATGTCCGTAGCCCGCGATGGCCCCGTGACCCAATACCACTGGAGGGCCAGAATCGTGCCAAGGCCCAACAATACGCCGGCAGCAAGATCTCGGCGCCCCCAACGCGGCGCCTGTTGGTGCTCCGCGGAGGACTTGCCGTTTGCGAATGCCATGAGCGAAACCTGTCGTCTGATCGACTGTCTGTCAACGCAATGCCATTGCCTGATAGCGCAATAATGCAGCCATTATCCGGCAGTGCAGTACGACCAGGATTATACCTTGCAGCAGCAGGAGCGATAAATCCCTCGCTACTTTTTTAGGCTGAACGCACTTGCTGACGGTTTGGGTGTGTGGTAACATGCCGCCAATGCGACGCTCCAACGACGACCAACCGCACGGAACTGGTCACGCCATGGGTATTCGCCGGTCATGGGCTGCCGGCAACAGATCGGCTACCGTTCGCTGGCTGTGGCTGCTGCTGGCGGTGGCTGCGGTAGTTGTGTACCCGGTGCTGAGGGAAGATGTCGCTGCCAGAGCCTACGACTCTGGGACGGTCCACGTCTTCCGCGGGGTGGTGTTCTCGCAGGCCATCAGCGACGGCGTGCTGTTTCCCCGTTGGACGCAGTTCCTGCACCTCGGCCTGGGAAGTCCACTTTTTACCTTTCTCACCCCGCTGTCCTACTATGGCATGGATCTGTTCGCGCGCCTGGGCATTCCGCATCCGATGGGTTGGCGTCTGCTGGCAGCAGGCGGTCTGCTGCTGGGCTTCCTGGGGACGTACCTGTTGGTCTACACGCTGACCCGCGTCAGGTGGGCGTCGCTGTTGGGCGCGGTGGCTTTCCTGTTTGCGCCCTACGTCTTGCGCAACATGCTGGGACGCGGGACGCCTGAAGCGTTCAGCATGGTGCTCTATCCGTGGGTCATCTGGAGTCTGGTTTGGCTGGCTCAGCGTCCTTCAGGTCTGCGTCTGGTCCTGGCCAGCCTGCTGTGGGCGGCCTGCATCGCCGGCCATGTGCTGGCGCCGCTGATGCTGGCGCCGTTTGCGGTGGTCGTGGCGCTGGCGCTGGTGTGGCGCTATCGCACCGCCACACCGCTGATTGCACTGGTCGCCGGCGGTTTGCTTATGACGGTCGTTTGGGCGCCCATGATCAGCGAGCAAGCCTATGTTCACGTCGAGCGTGACTTCTCCGAGGTCTATGCCAACCCGGTGGTCAACCCGATTCCACTGGACCGGCTGTTGGCCGCACCGTCCGTCTACGACACCCTGCGCGACAACAACCAGATAGGTGATCAGATTGGCCTGCTGCAAGTGTTCCTGCTCGCGCTGGCGATAGCGGGAATCGTCGTCGCGTGGCGCACCGGCCGGCGCGATCTGGCTGTGGCCCTGGCGATCGCAGTAGCGGCCGCCTTGCTGCTGTTGTGGATGCTGACCGCGGCCTCGAACCCGCTCTGGGAGTCCCTGGCCGGTGCGCTGCGGCGTTTGCAGTACCGCTATCGATTGATGGGCGTGCTGGCGCTGGCCATTGCGGTGGCTGCCGGCATCCTGGTCGTGCTGCTGCCCAGGCGCTGGCAGGCGCCCGTGGCTCTGACGCTTTCGGCCCTGTTGATTCTGGCCGCGCTGCCGTCGCTGTATGTCGGGCTGCAACATGCCTATGCGACGTTCGGCGACCGCCCCACTCTGGCCGGCGCGCGCCGCCGAGATCCGGTCGGGCGGGACAGCCTTAACGCAGTACAACGAGTTCGAGCCGCGCTGGCGCGCGGCGCCCATGGGCGATGCGCTGGTGGCAGAGATTGGACCTGACTTCGATCCATCCGTTGCCCCGCTGGCCGAGTCATCAACGGCTCTGGAGGTCGTTGGAAGCCAGGTCGCCAGCAGCCGTTGGGACTTGCAGCTCCAGGCCAGCGCGCCCACAACCGCCACCTTGCACCTTCTCTATTATCCGCGCTGGCGGGCCGCGCTGGATGGAGTCCCGGTGGCAGTGCAGCCTCAGCCTCTGACCGGCTACGTTCAGGTGGCCATTCCGCCCGGCAGCCACAACCTGGCTCTGCGCTACGGCCGAACTGCCGTCGAGACGGTCGCCCTTGCCATCAGCCTGCTGACGGCGGTCGCCCTGGCAGCCGTTGCCGTCCGCGATCTGCTGAGCCGCCGTCGCAGTGCGCACGTCGTTGCAACGCCGGCCATGACGCCGCGAGAGACCGCGCCCTCCTGGTGGCTGCTGGCCGGCTTCACGCTGCTGCTGGCCTTCAAGTGGTTCTACGTGGATACTTCCACCACCTGGCTGCGCTGCGCCTCGACGCCGGAACGGGTGTGCGGCGCAGACAACACAACCGACGTCGCCTTTGCCGGCGGTCCCCGTCTGCGCGGCTATGCCGTGCCAACGCAGGTCGTCAAACCGGGCGAGGAGTTCCGCGTCGCGTTGTACTGGCAGGCCGACGAGCAGCCCGCTGAGCCGCTGTACGGGTTTGTGCATATCCGCAACAGCCAGCCGAATCTGCCGGTCAACCCGCGCACCGGCAGCGAGATCTGGGCGCAGCAGGACAACTTCACGCCGGGCAACCTGTCAACAACCGACTTCGTGCCCGGCAAGCTGTACCGCGACGAGTATCGCGTTCCCATTCCAGAGGACATCCCGCCCGGCGTCTACTATCTGGAGGTGGGCTGGTTGAACCCTGCGACAGGCGAACAGCTTGAACCGCTGCCCGAGTCGGTCAGGCCGCCGCTGGACATCCTGTGGCGCTCGATTCTGTTGCCGCCGGTTACGGTAGAATGATCTCGGGCAGAACCGGTCTTCTGGTATGATGAACTCGGTATGATGAACTCATTGAGAGATGCGCTAAGCCGCGGCCATCGGCGCCATCTGGTTGCTCTGGCCATCTTTGCCGCGCTGGCGCTGCTGATGACCTACCCGTTGGCGCTGCAAGCCGCGCATTCCATCGGCAACTACGGCGATCCGTTGCTCAACACCTGGGCGCTGGCGTCGAATGCCCACAAGTTCGTCACCAATCCGCTGGACCTGTTCAATGCCAACATCTTCTATCCCTATCCGGCGACCCTGGCCTACTCCGAGAACCTGATCGGCATTTCGGCCCTGACTGCGCCGCTGATCTGGGCAACGGACAACCCGGTACTGGTACACAACCTTGCGCTGTTGTTCTCCTTTCCGCTGTCGCGTTCGGCGCCTACCTGCTGGTGCTGGATCTCACCCGAAGCTGGTACGGTGGAATGGTCGCGGGCATTGCCTATGGCTTTGCACACTTTCGCTTTGGCGAGCTGAGCCAGCTCCAGAACCTGACCATTCAGTGGCTGCCGTTCGCACTGTTGTATTTCAGCCGCTTTTTCCGCACGCAGCGCTGGCAAGACGTGCTCCTGGCAGCATTCTTCCTGGTGATGGAAGCGCTCTCCAGCCTTTACTACGGATCTATTCCGGCTTTGCCGTTGCCCTCTTTGTCCTGTTCACGCTGCTTACCTGGCGGCAGCCCGGCAACCAGATCAAGGAGGCGAGAACGTGGATTCGTCTTCTGGCAGCCTCCGCTTTGGTTTTGTTGGCCATGGTGCTGGTTGCTATCCCCTACAACACGGCCAGAGCGGCAGTTGGAGAACGAACGTTAAGTGACCAGTTCGGAGCAACGCTGCAACAATACGTTCAGGTATCGGCGCAGAGCGTTTTGGGCCGCCTGATCCCGCGGCAGGCAGGGACCTGGGCGCTACCTACTTCCCGGGCTGGTGGTCGTGGCGTTGGTCATCTTTTTCCTCGTGTCGCTGGTGCGGCGGCGACGCTCCGGCGCTTCAGTGCAGGTCGGGCGCGGCGACTGGCGCTTCTATCTCGCGCTGGCGTTGGTGGCATTCGTGCTGTCGCTCGGAACTGCCCTGCGGCTCACCATTGACCAGCCGCCGGTCTTCCAGCCGCTGCCGTATACGATTCTCTACAACTGGGCGCCCGGTTTCAAGGCGTTGCGGACGCCGGCGCGCATCGGCCCACTGGTCATTCTTTCCATGGCGGTTCTCGCCGGCTACGGCGCCGCCCTGTTGACGAAACGGGCCAGGACCATCGTCCTCACAGCATTGATTGCGCTGATGGTCGCAGAGTTTGTCGCTGTTCCTGCCAGACTGCTGCCGATAGAGACGGGGCCGCAGGTGCCTGCGGTTTATCGCTGGCTGAACAACCTCCCGACGGACAGCGTCGTTCTGGAGCTGCCGGCTGTCACCTCACGCTCGCTCTGGAACGACGCCGAGTCCATGGCTCGACTGGGCAGGCAGCAGTACTTCACGACCTACCACTGGCATCCGACGATCATGGGCTACAGCGGCTTCTGGCCCCCATTGTTCTCGACAGACGTCGATCACCTGCTGGCCTTTCCGTCCAGCGCCAGCCTGGCGTATCTGCGAGGCCGCGGCGTCAACTACCTCGTGCTTCACCAGGACCAGTATGCACCCGCGGCATGGGACGATCTCCAACGACGGTTGGCTCTTTTTGGCGATCAATTGACCCTACTCAAGGTCCTGGACAACGATCTCATCTACACTCTCCAGCCCTTGCAGCAATCGGCGCCTGACCTCCAGATCAGCGCCTACGTGCCGCCCACTGCACCTGCCGGGAAACCTTATCCGGTCTACTTGCAGGTTGACAGCCCGAGCGATGCGGCGTCGGTCCATCAAACCCAGCAGCCGTACACGATTTCCTACCGCTGGCAAGCGACTGAAACCGGCGCACCGAACCACGATTCCTCGGTCGTTACCACGATGGATGGCGTCGTGCATGGCGACCTGCCGCTGGTCCACCCGGCCGGACGAAGCTACATCCCAGTGTTCCTGCCCGCCCCGCCCGGCCCTGACGCGACGCTGGAGGTGGCGATCGACACATTGGGACAGCAACGTGCAGCGACCACAACGGTGCAGCAGTCACAGGAGGCCCCGCCCCTTCCGCCGGGCAGCGAGACGGCACATCTGCTCGCCGCAGGGTTCAACTACGACGACAAGCTGCGCCTCAGCCATGTGGCCCTGGACTCGACCGGCTACCGGGCCGGCGACTCCATCGCTGTCACGCTCAACTGGCAGCGGCTGGCCGAGGACGTATCGGACCAATATGTCGTGTTCTTCAGCCTGACCGATGCCGGCGGCCAGGAAGTATTCAAGGACGATCGCTCGCCGGCCGACTGGCCAGGGCAGCCGGAAACCTGGCCGCCAGGTGAAACAGTCGTCGATCGACATCTCCTGCAGTTGCCACTCGATCTCGCATCAGGCGTTTACACCCTGGCCCTGGGCCTTTATGATGTCACGGCGCAGCAGTTTGTGCCGCTGATGAACGACGACGGGACGCAGCGCTATGCCGCGTTTGAGACAACGGTCAATGTCACGCCGTGAAAGCAGCGATCATGGACCACTCCCGATGACCCAAGAAACGCTTCCCCGCGACCGCCGCGTCGCCATCGGCGTCTTCTTCCTGGCGCTGGCCGTCTACATGGTGACCTATGTGGGCGCGTTCAAGAGCAACGACGAACGGGCATTGTTCAGCGGCATCGACAGCTTCATCAAGCGCGGCGAGTTCACCGTCAACCAGATCTACTGGGACTACACCAACGTCGGCATGTTGACCAGCGCCGGCGACATGGTGCCCAACTACGAGCCGGGCCAGATGGTCGCGGCGATTCCGTTCTACCTGTGGGGACGGGCGCTGGGCGCGGCGGTGCAGGGAACGATGTTCTTCAACGTACTGGTGACGGCTGCCTCGGCCGCGCTGGTCTACCTTTGCTTTCTGGAGCTGCGCTACCGGCGACGCACCTCCACGTTAGGCGCGCTGGTGTTTGCCTTCGCCACCCTGGCGTGGCCGTACAGCCGTACCTTCTTCCGCGAGCCGCTGACGGTGCTGGCCTACCTGGTGGCCGTCTACGCGCTGCTGCGCTACCGGCCGCCTGAGCCGCGCCGGCTGCGCTGGCCCTTCGTGGCCGGACTGGCGCTGGGAGTGGCCCTGGCGACCAAGCAGATCAGCATTGCCTTCGTCCCCACGTTTCTCGTGCTGGTCTACGCCTACGAGCGGGGACGGCCAGCCGATCCGGACAAACATCTGACGCGGCAACGGCTGGCCATGGCGGCGGCCGCACTGGTTCCGCTGCTTCTCGTCCTGGGGCTGGAGCGCGTCTATCACGTCGCCACCTTGGGCGGGGTCGAGCTGTTCGCCCGCAACATCGTCGAGTACACCACCAACCCGCAGCTTTCCCAGTCGGCGCCGGCGAGGATGATGCGCGCGCTGCTGGGCCTCTCGGTCAGCCCCTACAAGGGTCTCTTTTGGTATGCACCCGTCCTACTGCTGGGGTTGATCGGCGCAGTTCCCTTCACGCGCCGTTTTCGCTGGGAGGGGCTGGCCTTTCTGCTGCTCATCGGCGGCCACTTCCTGGGATACAGCCGCTACAACTACTGGTCGGGCGGCGTCGCCTGGGGCTCGCGCTACATGCTGCCGGTGATCCCGTTCCTGGTGCTGCTGGCCGGGCCGGTGTTCGCCTGGCTGATGCTCGAGCCGCTGGCGGGCACGGTCGGAGACCGGCCCGAGCCAAAGCCGGTGGCGGGCACGGTCGGAGACCGGCCCGAGCAAGGAATCACGGTTACGCATTACGCATTACGTGTTACGGTTTGGCTGCTGATCGCCCTCAGCGTCTTCGTGCAGGTCCTGGGCGTCAGCGTCGATCTGCGCACTTACGAGTTACGCTTCCTGCTGGACAACGCCGAGATCTGGGGCGGCATCGGCCAGGCCATCGAGGCGCTCTACCTGCAACCTGGCTACTCGCCGGTGATAGGACATCTGCGGCTGCTGCTGTCTGGCACACAGCCGCTGGATTTTGCCTGGGTGCAACTGCGAGAACTGGGCACCTGGGCTTTCCTGCCCGCGGGTCTGTTGGTCTCACTGGCCTTCCTGGCCGTAGCGATTGTGGCTTTTGTGGTGATCTGGCGCCGTCCGCAGCGGGCCGGCTGGATCGGGCTGGGCATGACCGTGCTGGCTGTCACGGCAGCGTCTCTGCTGCTGGGCATCTATCGCCAGGGCGATGGCCGCTTTGACCCCTACGGCGTGGACCGCTTCCTGCGGCCGATGATGGAGCGGTTGGAAGCGGTTGACTGCGGCTGGCAGGGCTGCGACGACGTGCTGCTGGTGCCCGATCCGTCCCTGACCGACTATTTTCTCAACTATCTCAAGGCGCCGCTGGTCTGGTATGCAACCGAACCCGATCCGCCCGACGAAGCCTTGCTGGAACGCCTGCCTAACCACTACGAGCACATCTGGCTGGCACGCGACCGCGACGCGGCCAGCGACGACGCAGAGGGCCGGCGCGCCGTGGAGCACTACCTGGCAGAACACGCCTTCAAGCTGGACGAGGAACGTTTTGGCGACTGGGCGCGGCTGCTGCGCTACTCGGCCGGCAGTACGGTGGCCGAACAGGTGGCGCCGGAGCAACCACTGGGTGACATGACGCTGGTCGAGGCGACCATTGGCGTGCAGCCAGCCAGCACATCGTCCAGTGACGCCGCGCAGCCGCTGGACGACGGTGTTGTGCTCGCCCGGCCGGGCGAGACCTTGCAGATCAGGCTGCGCTGGCAGGCCGACCAGCCGCCGGCCGGCAACTACACCGTCTTCACCCAACTGCTGGACGCCAACTCGCAGGTGGTCGCCCAGCGCACCGCTGGCCGGGCGACGGGCTTTTTCCGACCGCCGGCCTGCACGCGCGGGCCAGACAATCACCGACAATCTGGCGTTGGAACTGCCGGCCGACCTGCCTCCCGGCGCCTATCGCCTGATCACCGGCCTCTACCGCGGCGATTTGGAAGGCACGCCGCGGCTGACCGGCCCCGGCGGCGATTTCGTCGAGTTGCCACAGATCCAGGTGTTGCCATGAAGGGCGAGCAACTGCCCGTGACCAGTGATCAGTCGTCAGTGATCAGTGACCAGTCATCGGTTACCGATCGCCGGTCACTCCTGCTCTGCCTCGGTCTGACGCTGCTCCTGGTGCTGCCGGCCCTGCTGCCGCTGCTGCGAGCCGGCTTCTTTGTCTCCGACGACGGGCTGTTCCACGTCTACCGGACGGCGGCGCTGGCGCGCGCCTGGGGTGACGGTGTGCTCTGGCCGCGGCTCTTCCCCGAGTTTGGCTTCGGCTATGGGCAGGCGGTGCTCAACTTCTACGCGCCGTTGAGCTATGGCCCGGCGGCCGCTCTGACAGTTGCGGGCATCGACCCGGCCGGCGCGGTCAAGATCATGATCGCGTTCAGCACGCTGGCGGCGGCGCTGGCGGCGTTCGGCTACGGACGCCATCTCTTCGGCAGCGCGGCCGGCGTGCTGGCCGCGCTGGTCTACACGTATGCGCCCTACCATCTGGCCGACGCCTATCTGCGGGGCGCGGTCCCGGAACATGCCGCCTTCGTCTTCCCGCCGCTGATCCTTTGGGCGTATTCGGCCGCCTTTCGGCGCGACAATCCCTGGCCGCCGCTGCTGTGGGGAACGCTGGCCTGGGCAGGCCTGGTATTGACCCACAACCTGACGGCGCTGATGATGGCACCGGTGGCCGTGACGCAGCTACTGGTGCTGGCGGGCACGAGCCACCGTTGGCGGCGGCTGGCCGGCGCGGCCGGATCGGTGGCGCTGGCCGCCGCGATTACGGCCGTCTTCTGGCTGCCGGCGCTGGCCGAGAGTCGCTCCGTCGGGCTGGCGCTTGGGCCGTCGCGGGGCTACGCAGAGCATCTGCTGAACGGGGCGACCGTGCTGCGCCGCTCGCTGGCCTATTTCGTGAATGCGCCCGACACGCTGGGACGAATCTATCCGTTGAGCTGGCTGGCTTTGGCGCTGGCCGCGCTGGGCGCGGCGCTGTTGGCGGTGCGCTGGCGGCAGCGGCAGTTGCCGCCTGGCTGGCCGGCCGCGGCCTTTCACCTGGGTTTGGCCGTGGTCGCGATGTTTATGACCACCGCCCTTGCGCTGCCGCTGTGGGATGCGCTGCTGCCGGCGCTGGGTCAGTTGCAGTATCCGTGGCGCTTGCTGCTGCTGGAGGCGGTGGGGCTGATGGGGATCGCGGCGGCGTTGCCCGCGCTGCTGCCGCGCATCCGTCCGGCCATCCTGATCGCCGCGGTGGCCGCACTGTCGATGCTGGTGGCCTTGCCGGGGCTGCGGGTCGAGCCGCTCCGGCTTTCACCGGTCGAGCAGTGGCTGCCCGACCACATGTGGCAGGGCGACGCGGCGGCCGGCCAGGTGGGCGCAACCTGGACTGGCGAGTTTCTGCCCCTGACCGTGGGGGAGCAGCGCTGGGCGCTGGGCCGGCCGCGGGAGGGCGCGCTGGACGGCCCGCCGTTGCAACCTGCGCCAAGTGTCGTGCTCAGCCGGCTGGGCTACGACCAGGTGACAGCCGAGGTCAGCAGCGCGGCGCCCTGGGCGCTGCGGCTGCACCAGTTCTTGTTGCCGGGCTGGAACGCGGCGGTAGACGGCGCACCCGCGGCGACCTATCCCAGCGGCGAGTTGGGTCTGGTGACGGTGGACCTACCGGCGGGTCAGCACACCGTGCACGTAGAGTTCGGCAACACACCGGCTCGCCAGGCCGGCGCAATCATCTCGCTTCTTGGGGTGGTGGCGTGGATTATCCTGGTTTGGGGGCGCGGCCGAGGCAGGGGTCTGCGTTTCACCAGCCTCATGCTGGGAATCATGGCGCTCGCGCTGGCCCTCAACAGCTTCGGCGCCGGCCAGCGAGCGTGGACGCCGCGTCCGGTGCAGGCGACGCTGGAGGATATGGCGGTGCTGGTGGCAGCCGACGCGCGCGCGCGGCCGGAGCTTGGCGTGGCCGACGTGACCCTCTACTGGCTGGCACTGCGCGAGACAGGCCAGGACTACAAGGCTTTCGTGCATCTCTTGGGGGCGGACGGTGGGGTGATCGCGCAGCACGACGGCGATCCGGTGGGCGGCTTCACCCCGACGACCCGCTGGCGGCCGGGCGAGATCATCGCCGACCGGCATATCATCACTTTGCCGCCCGATCTGCCGTCGGGCGCGTACGGCCTGCGGGCGGGGTTGTACCAGGTCGATCCGCTGCGCAACCTGCGCGTCGACCCGCCTGCGCCGGACGACCGGGTGGATGTAGGGACAGTGGAGATCACGCCATAAATATGCCGATCATACATCCCCGCGCTGGCGAACATTCGCATTTCGCCCCCTTACGCCCCCTCCACATACGTCCGCAGCAGCACTGACGGCCGGCGCGCGCTCACGGCAAACTCGCCCAGCGCGGCTGGCAGCAAACAGAAGCGCACCGCGCCCAGCGTCAACCCGTTGATCGACACCTCACCCTCGAGAACGCCCCAGACCTCCAGCGTGTCGCCGTTGCGCTGTCCGCCGAACTCGACGCCAGAATCCAGCGCCAACCGCTCGGTCACAAAATACGGGGTGCGGCAAAGCAGCTCACGCTGATATCCTTCCTGCTCTGCCAGCACCACCGGCTGCGGCACGGCCGGCTCGACGCGGTCGAAATCGATGACCTCCATGGCCTTGTCGACGTGCAGCGGGCGCGGCTGGCCGTCAGCGCCGACCCGCCCCCAGTCGTAGACCCGGTAGGTGGTGTTGGAGTTCTGCTGGATCTCGGCGATCAGCAGCCCGCCCATGATCGCGTGCAGGGTGCCGGCCGGCACGCAGACGTGGTCGCCGGCCCTGACCGGCACGCGGTGCAGAAGTGGCTCCAGTCGCGTCTCGTCGATGGCCTGGCGAAACGCGTCAGGCATCGTGCCTTGCCGCACGCCAAGAATTAACTCAGCATCCGGTTCAGCGGCTAGCACCACCCACATCTCGCTCTTGCCCAACTCGTTGCCCTCGTGCGCCAACGCGTAGGCGTCGTTGGGATGCACCTGCACCGACAGCGGCTTGCTGGCGTCCAGCAGCTTGACCAGCAGCGGGAACTTGCCGCGCGCCTGTGCCCAGGCGTTGTTGCGACCGATCAGGTCCAGTCCCAGTTCGTCGTGCACGCGCGTCAGCGGCCAGCCGGCGTAAAGGCCGTTTTCCACCACTGATGTGCCGTCCTCGTGGCCGGCGATCTCCCAGCTTTCGGCCACAAGGCCCTCAGCCGGCAGTGCACGGCCCAGCTTCGTCTCCAGATTGCGCCCGCCCCAGATGTAATCCTTGAGGACGGGAGTAAAAACCATGGGATACAATGGGTTGTTCATGTCAGATTTTCATCACCTCGTAGCTATGACCAGACAAGATTGCCATGCAGGTCAGGCATGTCTGTTCCAGGGCAATCCCGAGAAACCCGTGTGTGTTTCACACCACCCAGTTTAGTTCAATCCTCCCTGGCGTCAACTCGACAAGGCGGCTGACCTTGACTCAGCGGCTGAGGGCCCGATCCAGCAGATCCTTGAGAGCCTTGCCCTCGGCAGTCAGCCGGCCATCATGAGCGAGTCCCAGGCCGGCCAGCTCCAGTGTGTCGCCGTTCAGCAGCGACTGGCCCAGCGGCGAGCGGGCCAGCGAGCGCAGGTCCTCGGTGGCAGCGTCGGCCACCCGGTGGTCGTCCACGATGCGCCCGTCCTGCATGCTGATGATGCGCCGGGTACTGCGTGCGACGTGGCGGTCATGGGTGACGACGATGATGGTGGTCCCCTGGCTGGTGTTCAGGTCGGTCAGCAAGGCCATGACCTCGTCGCCGGCCTGAGTGTCCAGGCTGCCGGTCGGCTCGTCGGCCAGGATAAGGAGCCGGCTTGTTGGCCAGCGCCCGGGCCACTGCGACGCGCTGCCGCTGGCCGCCGCTGAGCTGGCCGGGCAGGTGATCAGCGCGCTCGGCCAATCCGACCAACTCCAGCAGGTGGCCGGCCCACGCGCGGTGCTCGCGGCTGGATCCTGGCTGGCCTTGCATCGGCACAGTCACGTTCTCCAGCGCGCTCAGGGTCGGCAACAGGTTGTGCAGCTGAAAGATGAAGCCAACCGTGCGCGCCCGAAACCGATCCAGATCTTTGACGGTTGCCAGATCCTGGCCGTCCATCACCACCTGGCCGCTGCTGGGCCGGTCCAGCGCGCCCAGCATGTTGAGCAGCGTCGACTTGCCGCTGCCGCTTGGTCCCATGACAGCCAGGTATTCGCCGCGTTGAACGGCAAAGTTGACATGGTCCAGCGCAACGACTTCGTTGCCGTTGCCGTAAACCTTGGTCAGCTCGCGGGTTTCGACCAGGAGGGTGTTGTCAGTCATGGTTCATGGTTCATGGTGCAGGTGGCAGGGTGCAGGTGGTAAATGGCAAGGCTTCGACGCAGTCAAAATGCAATACGCAACACGTTTCACGCCCTACGCTTCACTCTCCACCCTACCCACTACCGCCCCTCGATGTTGACGAACGCCGTCATGCCCCAGCGCAGCGCGGGTCGATCTCGTCCAGCTCGACGACGGCGGTGTAGTTCACGCTGCCCTGGGTCTGGGTCGACATCGGGGCGATGCGCACGACTTTGCCGTTGAAGGTGCGGTTGGGCAGAGCGTCGAAGGTTACCTCTACCGGCTGTCCGATCGACACGCGCGCCACATCGGTCTCGCGCAGGTCGGTGGTTTCAACCTGGTATGACGACAGATCGCCCAGCGCGATCACCTCGTGGCCCGGCGTTACGATCTCGCCCGGACGCATCCACAGTGCAGCCGTGCCGGCAAAGGGCGCAGCCAGTTGCGCCTTGGCCAGATTGCCGCGCGCGGCGTCCAGCGGCCCTGGCCTGGCTGACAGCGGCTTCGGCGGCGGCAACATCTGCGTCGCGCGGCCCTGCCCGCAGATCGAGCTGGGCGGTGGCCTGGGCGACCGTCGCCTGGGCCGTGGCGACCTGGGCATCGGCGCTGTCGATGGCCGTCTTGGCGACGCTGACCTGGCTGCGCGCCGCGTCGACCTGGCTGCGCCAACGGCCAGTTCCTCGCCGGTCGCACCGCGTTTCACCCGTTCAGGTCCGCTTCAGCAGCCAGGTAGGCTGCCGTTGCCTGCTGCAAGGCCACCGATTGCGGCAGCATGGCGATATCCGGGCTGCCTGCTACCCGGTCGTAGGCCGCCTGGGCCTGGCTAAGCACGGCCTTGCGCCATCCAGCCGTTCCTGAGCAGCCGCAATCGCCTCGGGGTGCGGCCCCGCCTGCACCTCGCGGTAGCTGGCTTCGGCGATGGCGACCTGGCTTTTGGCGGCTTCACGTTGGCCTCGGCGGTGGATTTGGCTGCCTGCGCCGCCTGCAACTGGGCCTGCGCTGCCTGCACGCCAGCCTCGGCGCCGGCGATCTCTTCCGCCCGCGCCGGCGTCTGCACCAGAGCGAGCTGCGCCTCGGCCTGGGCCAGAGCGGCCTCGGTCTGGTTGGCGGCAGCCTGGAGGTCGCCCGCATCGAGCTCGGCCAGCAGTTGTCCCTGCGCTACCTCAGCGCCCTCGCTCACTGTCAACGACTTGACGGCCGCCCGCTTCGAAGCCCAGGTAAACCCAGCGCGCCGGCACCACCTTGCCCGACGCCCAGATCACGTCCTCGAACGACTGGTCATCCGTGTCGGTGGGCTGGGCGGCCGCGCCGCTGTTCGTGGCGTTGGCCTGGCTCCCGCTGAAATAGGTGTATGCAAAGTAACCGACTGCGGCCACCACGATAACGCCCATGACGATACCAATTGCCTTCCGCATTTCAGTCTCCTTGCCTGCGCGGTCATGTGCAGCAGTTGTTACTCGTAGCGCAACGCCTCGACCGGGCTGAGCCGGCTGGCCCGCCAGGCCGGATACAGTCCGCCCAGCACGCCGAGCCCGACCGCGATGGCCATGGTTTCGGCCAGCGCCTGGGCTGTGAACGCACCTTGCAGGTAGGCCGCGGCCGGCGCCAGCGTGGCCATCTGGATCATGCCGATGCCCATCAGGATGCCGGCAACGCCGGCCAGCGCGGACAACAGCACTGCCTCGCGCACTACTGTGCTGAGGATGCGCCGCTTGCGCCAGCCCAGGGCGCGCAGGGTGCCAATCTCCCGGGTCCGCTCGTAGATCGTCATGATCATGGTGTTGAGAATCACAATGCCGCCGACGATCAGCGCCATCAGGATGATCGCACCGGTCATGGACTGCAGGGTCTGGATGTCGTCGGTGTTCTGGGCGAACTCGGTGCTCACCGACGCCCTGACATCGTCGAAGCGCTGCTCGATGGCGCGGCGCACATACTCGACATCCTGCGGGTTGCGCACGTCCACCAGCAGGTAGCTGACCTGACGCGGCCGGTTCAGGATCGCCTGCGCCTCGCTAAGCGCAAACACGCCGCCCGACTCCTCGTAGCCGACGCCTGTTTCGAATACCCCCACGATGCGGTAGGAACCGTTGAGCACCTGCATCGTGTCGCCGGCCCCTTTCTTGAGCGCGTTGGCGGCCGCACGTCCCAGCAGCATCTCGTTGGGCCGCTGGATGTGGCGTCCCTCCGCTACCGTGAAGTGGCGCATGGCCGGCGAGTTGGGGTCGAGACCCGAAATGATGAAGAAGGGCATCCCCGGCTGGCTGGAGAACCCCAGCATCATGCCCGACACCGACTCGACTTCAGGCATCCCGGCGATGGCGCGCCCGACCCGCTCGTCGATGGCTGACAGCGACATGTCGGGCACGCCGCGCTGCATCAGCGTGAGGTCGCCCATGCTGCTGCCGCCGGCAAACTGGTTGAGCTGCTGGATCATGCCCTCGCTGATGCCGTTGAGCGCTACGATTGCCGCCACGCCGACCCCGATCCCCAACACTGTCAACGCTGTGCGCACCTTGCGCCGGCTCAGATCGCGCAGCGCCGGCGGCAGACGGCTGGCTGACGCCGCGGCGGCTCCATCGCCCTCCTTCTTGCGCCGACCGCCGCCGGAGGCGCCGCCTTCGTAGCGCAACGCCTCGACCGGAGTCAGCTTGCTGGCCCACCAGGCCGGGTAGATGCCGCCGACCGTGCCCAGCAGAACAGCGGTCAGCATCCCCTGCGCAAAGAGGCCGGGCGAATACTTGCCGGCCAGCAGGGAACCGTAGCCGGGCATACTCGCCCCGGCCTGCACCATCGCCACACCTAACAGCACTCCCAGCAGCCCTCCGAGGATGCTGAGCACCACTGCCTCGCTCAGAATCAGCCGCATCACCTGTCCCTGACGCCAGCCCAGCGCGCGCAGCACGCCGATCTCGCGGGTGCGCTCGAACACCGACATGACCATTGTGTTCATCATGCCCAACCCGCCGACAATGATCGCGATGGCCGCGATTCCCCACGCCATCGCCTGAATGATGCCGACCCACTCCTGGGCAGCGCTGTTGCCGGAGCCTTTCGAGATCGACAGGTCGGGAAAGAGCGTCTGCAGGCGCTCGATGACCGCGCCGGCTTCGTCAGGTCGCCGGGTCTTGATCTGAAAAGCATTGACCTGGCGCGGTTTGCTGGCGATCTCCTGCGCCTCGGCCAGGGACACCACGCCGCCCGATTCCTCCAGCGCCTGGCCTGTCTCGTAGATGCCGACGATCTGGTAGGGTGTGCCATAGAGCCGCACCGTGTCACCGACGCCCAGTTTCAGGTCCTCGACGGCCTGCGTTCCCAGGAGAATCTCGCGCGGCCCGGTGATTGGCTTCCCCTCGACCACGGTGTAATGGCGGATCGCCAGCGAGTCTGTCTCGTAGCCAAAGACGATGAAGAAGGGCAGGTTCTCGCTCTGGACAAACCCGACCACCACCGGATCGACGACCTCGACGCCAGGAACGGCCTGGATGCGCGGCAGAAGATCCTCGTCCAGCGCGCTGAAGCTGATGTCGATGGCGTCCTTCTGCGACACGGTGATATCGGTGGTTGGGTTGGACAGCATCGAGCCGTAGCTTTCGACGATGCCAGCGCCGATCGCGCCCAGCGAGACGACGGCCGCCACGCCGATGGCGATGCCCAGCACGGTCAACAGCGTACGGGTCTTGCGACGCCAGAGGTTCTTGACGATCATGGTGTTGCGGTGAAACGTGGGGCCCGGAACGTGAAACTTGTCGTGCGCGGCTGATCCGTGCGCGGGCGAAGTCTATTCCGTGGCCACGTTCTTGGAATCGATGCCCAGTACGGACGCGAATACGGCGCGGTCTTTGTCTTCCAGCACCTCCAGGGCACGCTGGCCCAGCAGTTCGAGCAGCCGCGGGATGACCATGTCGGTGCGCATATGTTGCTCGACCACGAAGGCCAGCAGGGGATTGGCGGTCCAGGCGGCGCGGGCATCGCCCACGTCCAGCCGCTGGCTGACCAGCGCCTGCGCGCCGTCGGAGGTGAGCATCAGGCCCTGCGTGCCGAGCTGCCCCACGTCGTCCAGCACCAGGGGGGTGACCACGACCCGCGCATCCGGCAGCGAGACGGGCGCGGTCGTGTTGACGATCACCTCGACGCCTCGCTCTACGGCGCGCAACAGGCTGCCCCGCATCGCTGGCAGCGTCTCCGGCAGCATGCCGACGTGAACCTGTGTTTCCGCGCTGTCGATCATGTCGCGCGCCTTGGCCAGGATGTTCTCGCTCCCCTCGATGTTCCACACGTAGTCCATCTGCTGCGCCACCGAGAGTGACGCCAGAGCATGGCGGGCCGCGTCCAGTTGCGCTTCGAACTCGTGGCGCAGGCGATCCAGAAGCTCGTCCGGGCGCACAGGCGCGTACAAAGTGGTGCGCTCGGCCGGGCTGCTGACCGCCGCGCCGCGGGCCACCAGCTTGTTGAGCACCTCGTAGATCATCGAGCGCGGTACACCCGATTCCTTGCTCACCTGATAGCCGGTGGCGGGATTGGACCGGACCAACGCCACGTAGGCCTTGGCTTCGTATTCAGAGAAGTTGAGATCTTGCAGCCGCCGAACAGCAGTCACGCGACGTATACCTTTCTTAGTTGTAGTAGTTAGGTTTACAACGACTATATCACGGTTTCGGCAACACGTCAAGTCCCACACCACAATGCAAGGCAGTTGTCAATGCAACAGCGCAACGTCTTGTCGATTGCCCAAAACTGGGGTAGAATTCGCGCGATACGAGAACGGCGCAAGCCACCACTACTACCACTGGAAGAGGGGGCGTATGCTCGCCAAAGTCGTCAGTTGTTCGGTCATCGGCCTGGAAGGAACGGCCGTCGAGGTAGAAGTCGATATCTACAGCAACGCGTTGCCGTCCATCGTGCTGGTGGGCCTGCCCGACGCCGCCGTCAAGGAGTCGACCGAGCGGGTGCGTGCGGCGCTCTTCAACTCGGCGCTCAGCTATCCGCGCGGCCGCGTGACGGTCAACCTGGCGCCCGCTGACCTGCGCAAGGTAGGACCGGTCTACGATCTGCCCATCGCGGTCGGCCTGCTGGCAGCCAGCGATCAGGTGCCGCTGGACCGGCTGGAGAACGCGCTCTTCATCGGTGAGCTGAGCCTGGACGGCGGATTGCGCCACATCGACGGCGTGCTGCCCATGGCGCACATGGCCCAACAGACGGGCATCCAGACGGTCTATCTGCCCGAGGTGGACGCGCCCGAAGCGGCGCTGATCGACGGCATCGATGTGATCCCCGTGCCCTCCATGTCGGCGCTGGTGTCCCATCTGCGCGATTTCGACCCCATCCCGCCCTATGAGCACGGCAAGGTGCTGGACGAGGCGGACGACCCCATCTACACCGTGGATTTTGCCGACATCAAGGGGCAGGAGCACGTCAAACGGGCGCTGGAAGTGGCGGCGGCCGGCGCGCACAACTGCCTGATGACCGGTCCACCGGGCGCGGGCAAGACGTTGCTGGCCCGCTCGCTGCCGTCGATCCTGCCCAAGCTGGTGCTCTCTGAGGCACTGGACATCACCCGCATCTACTCGGTGACGGGGATGCTGCCCGGCGACACCCCGCTGATCAACCACCGGCCCTTCCGCGCGCCGCACCACACCATCAGCCACGCCGGGCTGGTGGGCGGCGGACGCCTGCCGCGCCCCGGCGAGATCAGCCTGGCCCACCGCGGCGTGCTGTTCCTGGACGAGTTGCCCGAGTTTGGGCCGAGGAATCTGGAGACGCTGCGCCAGCCGCTGGAGGACAAGGTTGTCACCATCAGCCGCGCTCAGGGGTCGATGAGTTTTCCCGCCAATTTCATGCTTGTTGGGGCTATGAACCCCTGTCCATGCGGTTGGTTTGGGGACAGCCAACACGAGTGCACGTGCAGCATGGCAACCGTGACCCGCTACCAGAAGCGGCTCTCAGGCCCGCTGCTGGACCGCATCGACATCCACGTCGAGGTGCCGCGGGTGGATTTCGAGAAGTTGAGCGACCGCCACCGGGGCGAGACGTCGCACGCCATCCGCGGTCGCATCGAGGCCGCTCGCGAGGTGCAGCGGCAGCGCTTTGCCACGTTGGCCGACGGCCGGACCATCACCACCAACGCCGACATGGGGCCGGGTGAGATCCGCGAGTTCTGCCCGGTGGACGAAGCCGGCCACAGTCTGCTGCGCGCCGCCATGCGCCAGTTGCACATGAGCGCCCGCGCCTATCACCGCACGCTCAAGCTGGCGCGCACGGTCGCCGATCTGGCCGGCGCCGAGCGCATCGAGACCGCCCACCTGGCCGAGGCGATCCAGTACCGACCGCGCTGGCGGGCGTAGCAACATCCCCCTTTGGTTTGGCGTATGGTTACGAGAGATTGCAGACCTTCATGCACAAGCTTCACCCATGAGGGTCGCCTGGCCCAGAAATCAGCGCGTGCGCGGTGGACAGGTCGGTGATCAGGACGTTGATCAGCCCGCCGCGCAGCGCGCCCCGGATGGCGGCATGCTTGCGCTCCCCGCCGGCAATCCCGACTGAGCGTCTCACCTTGCGCAGTTGGTCCAACTCCATCCCGATCACGCGGTCGTTGAGCGGGGTCTGAATCGGGACGCCGTCGGCGTCGAAATAGCGCAGGCAGACGTCCCCTACCGCGCCCTGCGCGCAGCGATTCAAGCTCCTGGGCGGTGAAATAGTTGCCACTCGATGCCAGCAGATCGGACGGTTCGATGCTGCCGATGCCGACCAGCGCCAGGGTCACATCGTCGAAGCGTTCGATGGTCTCGCAGACGAACGAGATCCTGCAGGTATAGCTGGCGCGTTTCAGAAGCGGCCACGACTGCCGGCACCGGCAGGAGGATCGACTGGCCCTGCACCAGCGAGGCCAGCCGGCTGACGATGAACACAGCGCTGCTTTCGGCAGTAGGGTCGCCCACGCCCCCAAGGATCTGAATGACCTCTGCGCCGATGGGCTTGGTGAACGGCATCATGGCGTTAACCGCCGCCAGCAGCGTTCCGCTCCAGGACGAGATGCCGATCACCTCGTTCGACTTCAGGGTGGTATTGAGGTAGTAGGCGGCCGCCGACCCGAGGTCGCGCATGATCTGCTTGTCGTTCGGCAAGCTCTCGACGACCAGCGCCTCCTTCAGACCGTAGACCGATTCGAGTTGGCCCTCCAGGTCGGCGTGGATGCCGATCGGTGAACTCAGGTTGATGCGAACGATGCCCTCGTCGAGCGCCCGTTTCAACAGGCGCGAGATCGTGGCCTGGGAGATGTCCAACTGACCTGCGATCTCAGTTTGTCGCAGCTTCTCGACGTAGTACAGGCGGGCGACCTTCGTCATCAGGCGGAGTTCATCGATGCGCGCCATAGGTGTTCCTCAATCCATCCGGTTCAGTGTTGATAGACGTCCCAGTCGAAGTAGGTTTCGAACGCTTCGGCCAGGATGTCAGCGGAGGACGCCGCAGCCATCGCCGTGTGGTGCTCGAAGCCATTGCGGCAAATGTACTTCAGCAACCCCTGCAGATCGGGCACCTCGACCACGGCCCGGCTGCCGAAGGTGTCCAGCGTATCGTCGGTGAACGTGCCATCGCCGCAATAGGCGCTGATGCAGCCGTTCACGTCGTCGGTGGAGATACGGGCAAAACTCATCGGCCCGGCAGAAACGCGGCCGGCAATGGCGCCGTAGGTGTTCTCCTGGCCCAGCGTCGTGGCCAGGATGTCGGCGTATGCCATGTGGGCCTCTTTGTAGAAGGACTTGGCAAAGTTGCCGCAGTGGAACAGCACGCACTTGTTGGGATCGCCGGCGTAGTTGTTGTTCCAGTCCACCAGGGCCGCCGACTGACCCGTGGCAAGCTGCAACGCGTACATGGAGGCCACGCCGGTGATATCGACCTCGCAGGCCGACGGCATCAGCGCCTCGCTCATCATGCTCATCAGCGTGCAGACGTTGATGCCGTAGTTCTTCTGGATAGAGTTCCAGCACTGCAAGGCGGTGGCGTGGATGTCCAGCGCCTCCATCCAGCCGCTCAGAGCGACGCCGAACTTGGCCATGCGCAGGATAGAGGGCGAGGGCACGCCGCCCGATGGCAGGTAGGCGAAGATCGCCTCCAGGCGCTCCTTGACCTTGGCGTCGTCGTCCTTGAGACGGTTGGCGACGCCCAGCAGCTCGGACAGGTCCACCGTCTGCACCGACATGCCGACCGACTGCAGCAGCTTCTCGCTGTAGCGGGTAGTGTTGAAGGCGTTCGGCCGCGCGCCCACTGCACCGAGGCGGGCGTTGCGCAGGCCGTTGACCACGCGGCAGACACCCATGAAGTTGCGCAGATCCTGTCTGAACTCGGGGCTGAGCGGGTGGCTGGTATGCACCTCGGTCAGCGAGTAGCTGAAGCCGTACTGGCGCAGATTGTTGCAGACAGAGATCTTGCCACAGAAGGCGTCGCGCCGGCGCTCGACGTTGAAGGCGTCCAGGTCGTCCGGATAGGCCTGCACCAGCACCGGCACGTTGAGCCCGGCTATCTTGAGCGTGTCGGCCACGGCCTTTTCGTCGCCGAAGTTAGGCAGACAGACCAGGATGCCGTCGATGTCGCGGCGGTCGGCCTGAAACAGGTCGGCGCACCTGCGGGCGTCGGCATAGGTTTCCACTGAGCCCAGTTTCGATTCGTGCTCGGCCAACCATATACCACGAATGTCCATTTCAGCAAAAAGCGTTGCGATGTCGCTGCGCGCTTCGGTGATTAGCTGGTCCGGAAAGAAGTCCCGGTTGCCGAAAATAACGCCAAGGGTGAATTGCTTCATTTGTGATCCTCCGAATCAGGTCCGGCAATGGCCGCCGCTGTGGACAGTTTTTTGTGCCGCATTGCCTTACGGCTATGGCCCCGCATGCAGAAAGTCCTCAACCTCAGCGCGGTTAGGCAGGGACGGCTGGGCGCCGATGCGGGTCACCGAGAGAGCCGCGGCCGCGCTGGCAAAGCGTGCGGCTGCCTGCAGGGAATGGCCTTCGCCCAGAGCCACGGCCAGCCCGCCGACAAAGGCATCGCCTGCCGCTGTTGTGTCGACCGGCTGGACGGGGAACGCCGCGACGTGGGCAGGCTGGGGACTCGCCGATGGAACAGCTTCCGCGATCAGCGCGCCCTGGCTGCCAAGGGTGATGATCACGCTGCCCGGCCCTGACCCCAGCAAGCGAGCGGCAGCCGCCTCAGCATCTTGCAGCGACCGAATCTCGCCTCCGGTCATGAGGGCCGCCTCGTATTCGTTGGGGATCAGCACATCGACCTGGCGCAGGAGTTCAGGCGACAGGTGTTGCGCCGGAGCCGGATTCAGGAGGACGAGTGCGCCGGCCTGCCGAGCCAGGCTGGCCGCCGTCACAATCGTATCCAGCGGGGTCTCGAGCGGCATGACCAGCAGGTCGATCTGGTCGATGTGGGCGAAGGCCCCGGCAACGTTGGCGGCGGTCAAGGTGAAGTTGGCGCCCGATGCCACCGCAATGCTGTTTTGCCCCTGGTCATCGACCTCGATGAGGGCAACGCCGGTGGCCGTCTCCGGATCGACGCCCACGAAGCGGGTGTCGATCCCCTCCGCACGCGCCATGGCAAGCAGTTGGTCGCCGAACGCATCAGCGCCAACGCGCCCGATCATGGTGACCTCGCCGCCCAGCCGCGCTGCGGCAACGGCTTGATTCGAGCCTTTCCCGCCCGGATAGGTCGCGAATACCCCGCCCAGCAGCGTCTCACCCGGGCGTGGTATGGCGGGTAGGCGCACCACCAGATCCATGTTGAAGCTGCCCACCACAACGATCTTTGCCACAAGTCGCCACCTTTTCTACCAGAAACTGTATTGGTCAATCAGCCTCTGGCGGGCCGGTCGACCGAGTGTCGCCACATTGCATCGTCTGATTGACCAATACACGTTTCTGCCAGAAACCAGAGTTTTAGAGCTCGATAAGAGCCGTACAAACTCCGGTTTCAGCACGCTCAGATTACGGTTGTGGGCAGGCTTCGGTCGAGCCTGTCGGTGCGAAGGTCTTGTACTGGCGAAGTTCTCGGGCGTGATCAGCACCATGTCGATGGACTGCTTCTCAGGCTTGCCGGTGCTGCCGGTCTTGATGTAGGCGTCGGCCTGCATGGCAGCCTGCTGCGCCATCTCGGCCACCGGCTGTAGCGATGTCGCCTTCAACTCGCCCTTGCCGATGGACTGGATCGCATCGTCGCTGCCGTCGAAACCGACCACGATCACCTCCGGCCGGCCGGCGGCGATCAGGGCCGCCTGCGCACCCAGCGCCATGGTGTCGTTGCCGGCAATCACGCCCTTGATGTTCGGGTTCGCCTGCAGGATCGACTCCATCACGCCCAGCGCCTCGGTCTGCGACCAGTTGGCCGTCTGCTGCGCCACCATGGTCATGTTGGGCAGCTGGTCGAGCACGTCGTGGTAGCCTTGCGAGCGGACGTGCGCGTTGGTGTCGGTATCGCGGCCGGTCAGCTCGACATACTCGCCCTCTTCACCCATCAGCCGGGCGAACTCCTCGGCCAGGATCGTCGCGCCCTGGTAGTTGTTGGACACGATCTGCGCCACGGCCACACCTTCGGCCGTGATCTCGCGGTCCACCAGGAAGGTCGGAATGCCCGCATCCTTGGCCTTCTGCACCGCCGCCACCGATGCATCGGCGCCCGCGTTGTCCAGGATGATGGCCGCTGCCTTCTGCGCGATACAGCTCTCGAACAGCTCCATCTGCTTGTTGGCGTCGTCGCCGTGGTTCAGGCGCAGGGTTGTGTAGCCCAGCTCCTCAGCCTTGGCTGCGATCTCCTGCATCGCACCGAAGAACGGGTTCTCCACCGGCGGCACGATCACGCAGATCGTGTTGCTGCCGGCAGCCGCCGGCCCAGTGGCTGCACCACCCGGCGCCTGGGCAGGCTTCGGTCGAGCCTGTCGGTGCGAAGGTCTTGTACTGGCAGAAGTTCTCGGGCGTGATCAGCACCATGTCGATGGACTGCTTCTCAGGCTTGCCGGTGCTGCCGGTCTTGATGTAGGCGTCGGCCTGCATGGCAGCCTGCTGCGCCATCTCGGCCACCGGCTGTAGCGATGTCGCCTTCAACTCGCCCTTGCCGATGGACTGGATCGCATCGTCGCTGCCGTCGAAACCGACCACGATCACCTCCGGCCGGCCAGCGGCGATCAGGGCCGCCTGCGCACCCAGCGCCATGGTGTCGTTGCCGGCAATCACGCCCTTGATGTTGGGATTCGCCTGCAGGATCGACTCCATCACGCCCAGCGCCTCGGTCTGCGACCAGTTGGCCGTCTGCTGCGCCACCATGGTCATGTTGGGAAGCTGGTCCAGTACGTCGTGGTAGCCTTGCGAGCGGACGTGCGCGTTAGTGTCGGTGTCGCGGCCGGTCAGCTCGACATACTCGCCCTCTTCACCCATCAGCCGGGCGAACTCCTCGGCCAGGATCGTCGCGCCCTGGTAGTTGTTGGACACGATCTGCGCCACGGCCACACCTTCGGCCGTGATCTCGCGATCCACCAGGAAGGTCGGAATGCCCGCATCCTTGGCCTTCTGCACCGCCGCCACCGATGCATCGGCGCCCGCGTTGTCCAGGATGATGGCCGCCGCCTTCTGCGCGATGCAGCTCTCGAACAGCTCCATCTGCTTGTTGGCGTCGTCGCCGTGGTTCAGGCGCAGAGTTGTGTAGCCCAACTCCTCAGCTTTGGCTGCCGCGATCTCCTGCATCGCACCGAAGAACGGGTTCTCCACCGGCGGCACGATCACACAGATCGTGTTGCTGCCAGCAGCCGCCGGGGCAGCGGTTGGTGCTTCGGCGGCCGGCGCGGTAGTCGGCGCTTCGGCGGCGGGGGCTTGTGTGGCGGCTGGAGCCTGTGCCGGCTGGGCGCCGCACGCGCTGATCAGCATCGCCAGGATGATGAGCAGGCTCAGAACTGGGAGGGTTTTCTTGGTAGACATTTCTCTCTCCTTGTGAGTGAATGAAATTGCGTGTGTTTTCCAGTGCAACCGCGATTGACACACTTGATTCAGAGCGCGTCCAGGCAGATCGTGGAGTGGCTTATCTCTTGTTTACCTCCTTCAGGCGGGAGTTACCTATGGTCAACGCCAATCTTGATTTGAGTAGGTCGCATGCTCACATGCGAACTCGGCATCTGAGGATGCCTACTCCTCAAGTCGCATGCTCACATGCGAACCCGGCATCTGAGGATGCCTGCTCCTCAAGTGAAAATTGGCGGAGCACTAGCTCATTTCCTGCTGTTGCTGGAGTGCGATGCGCTCCTGCATGCGAGCCTGCACCTGGTCGATAATAACCGCGAAGACGATTACGGCGCCCTTGATCACCATCTGCCAGAAGGAGGAGACATCTGACATCACCAGGCCGTCGCCCAGCACGCCGATCACGAAGGCGCCGATGATCGTGCCGCCGATGCTGCCGCGGCCGCCGGCCAGCGATGTGCCACCCAGGACCACTGCGGCGATGGCGTTCAACTCGAACGTGTTGCCGGTCGCCGGATGGGCCGCAACCAGTTGCGATGCGATGATCAGCCCGACGAACGCTGCGCAGAAGCCACTGATCATGTACACCAGCATCTTGGTGCGGTTTATGCGGACGCCTGAAAGCTCGGCCGAGCGCTCGTTGCCGCCAATGGCGTAGACATGACGGCCAAAGGCCGTGCGCGTGGTGATGAACCAAGCCACCACACCAAACACGACCATGATCCACACCGAGTAGTTGATGCCAAGCAGCTCGCCGGCGCCCAGCCGCTCGAAGCCGGTGTTGCCCAGCTCAGGCCGGCCGACCAGGTTGGCAAACGTGTAGCCGTTGTTGAGCAGCCCGGCAAAGCCGCGGGCTATGTACATCATGCCCAGGGTGGCGATGAACGGGGCGACGTTGAATCGGGTGATCACGAAGCCGTTGATCGCCCCGAAGAACGTGCCGACCGCGACCGAGATGACCAGGATCATCCACGTATGCGGATAGACGACAATGCCCAGCGCGGGGATGATGATCCCGTTGTTGATCAACATGCCGGCGATCATCGCCGTAAGGCCGACGATCGATCCAACCGACAGGTCGATGCCGCCGGTCAGGATGACAAAGGTCATGCCGATGGCCAGCAGGGCGTTCTGGGCAACGTGCTTCGCCATGATTTCGACGTTGCCCGTGCTGAGAAACTGCGGCCAGAGGGTGATGGCGAAATAGGCTACGACAAGGATCAGTGCAATGAAAGCCCGGCCGCGCAGCAGGAACTGCATGGCATTGGTCCTGGTCATGCGACGCGGTTTGCTTGGTGAGAGGGCGTCAGTTGAGGCCATTGTTGTCTATCGCTCCGTTGGTATCGATTGATCCTGCCAGGCCGTGGCCAACTGCTGATGCAGCGACCAGCTTCTCTTCGGTGGCTTCCTGGCGGCTGAACTCGCCGGTGATAGCTCCCTTCGACATCACCAAAATTCGATCTGACATCGTCAGAACCTCTTTGAGTTCGGTGGAGATGAAGATCACACCATACCCCTGCTGCGCCAGCCGGGTCGTGATCTCGAAGATCTCGGATTTGGCGCCGACGTCGATGCCGCGCGTAGGCTCGTCGAGCATCAGCACCCTGGGCGCGGTCAGCAGCGCCTTGGCTACCACGCACTTCTGCTGGTTGCCGCCGCTGAGGCTGGTGATCGGCTGGCTGACGTTGGCCACGCGGATCGAGAGGCGCTTTACCATGTCCTTGACCGCGGTTTTTTCCTTGCTGCGCGCCAGGAAGAAACCGGTCGTGTAGGTCTTCAGGCTGGCCAGCAAGATGTTGTCGTGGACTGACATGGTCTGCACAAGGCCCTCGCGCTGGCGATCCTCGGGCACCAGGACGATCCCGTCCTTGATGCGGTCCGGGACCGTCCTCCCCGAGACAGGTTTGTCGTTGAGCCAGACCTTCCCAGTGGCCTCAGGGCGAGCGCCTGCCAGGCAATCGACCACATCGGAGCGGCCGGCGCCCATCAGTCCGTAGAGGCCGAGAATCTCGCCGGCATGGAGCTCAAACGAAACGTGGTTGACGACGTAGCCGCCACCGGCGCGCGACAGCGTCAGATCCTCCACCCGCATCAGCACGTCGCCCACGAACTGCTCCGAGCGTGCGAACAGAGAAGCAGGGTTCTTGCCGACCATCTTCTCGATGATCCAGGGAACCGAGATATCGGCAGCGCGGGCCGTTTCGACCAGCTTGCCGTCGCGCAGGACCGTCACGTAGTCCCCGATCTGCAGGAGTTCGTCCAGCTTGTGCGAGATGTAGATAATGGAAACGCCGCTGCTCTTCAGCTCGTTGATCACCCGGAAGAGCACGGCAACTTCAGCGGTGCTCAGGGCCGAGGTCGGCTCGTCCATGATCAGAATGCGAACGTTCTGCGCCAGCGCCCGGGCGATCTCGATGATCTGCTGCTGGCCAATGCGCAGGTCGCCGACCAGTGCGTCCGGGTCGATGTCCTGTTCCAGGTGCTGCACCAGCTCGCGGGTGTGCTTCTTCTGAAACTTGCGATCGATGGTCACGCCGCGCTGCCGAACCTCGCGTGCCAGGTAGATGTTCTCGGACACGCTCAGGTTAGGGCACAACGACATCTCCTGAAAGATGATGCCGATCCCCTTGGCAGTGGCCACCGAGATGTTGCGCAGCTGTACCTCTTCGCCTTCGAGGTAGATGTGGCCTGAGGTCGGTTGTTCCACGCCGGCCAGGATCTTCATCAGCGTGGACTTGCCGGCGCCGTTCTCGCCCACCAGAACGTTGACTTTGCCGCGATAGACGTTGAAATTGACATTGTCCAAGGCAACCGTGCCCGGGAAAACCTTGGTGATGTTCTCGGCGCGCAGCACTACCGGGTCTTGCGTGGAAACGGAGTCGGTCGAGAGCTTTGGCGTTTCTGGCTGGCTCATTTCGATCACCCCTTCACCGTAACCGTGACCGGAATGATGGAGACCTTTGTCAGGTCGATGTTGACCAGGTTGAAGGTGCGAATGGTCATCGCGCCCGTGAACTCGATGGTCTTGCCAACCAGTTGTTCCTTGTCCACCGAGGCGTAGGCATTGCTGATGACACGCTTGTTGATCTCCGCACCGACCTTGCCGAACTCGGTTTGCTCCTTGAAATCGCCGAACAGGATGCCGACGCCGTCGCGCACCGAAGTCTCGTCGCTGGGAACGCGCGACCCCAGGTAGACCATCACCTTGATTGTTCCATCGTAGCCGGCGGGTTGAATCTCCATCACCCCGAGGCTCGTGGACGTGTCCACCGAGACGACCGTGGCCTCACCCTTGACCAGATAGACGTGGGCCTCGCCGACGGTGATCTGGCCGTAGGTGTTAGCCACTTCGATCAGGTCGTCTTTGGAGGCAATGCCCTGAGCGTTGGGCTGCATGGCGTTCAGGATATCGGCCAAATCGACGGCCTTAGAATCGACGGTGGGCAGGATCTTGCTGTCCCAGATGCCATCGACATACTTGACCGGGTCAAATGCTTCGCTGAGCTTCTGTGCCTCAACCTGTGCGATGGGGACCACAGTGAAGGCATAGGGCCAGAGGAAGTAGCCCGCCACGAGAATGACCAGGAGACTAACGAGGATGATAATCAGCTTCCTTGATTTCATTGGGCGGTCCTTCGTCGATGCCGGGTTGCGTGCAGAGGATGCATATATATTCTAGCATTGCGATATATGCAATTGCTAGGATAGCACGAATTCCCTGCGTTGTCAAGAGGAAAATCGCGCAGATCGTGAAAATTCCTCCTTGACAAATCCATCGCTCAATGATATGCTAATGTCGTTGGTAATAATATCGAGTTATCGAATATATATTCATACAGGACCACTCCTGAGAAAGGGAACCTGCTATGCTGACAGACCTGGAGCTGAGGCAAAGTCGATTGAATACCGCGAAACCATCCTGCGTATCATCAAGCAGGCGCGCGCCGGCCACACAGGCGGCGACCTCTCTTCAGTCGATATCCTCAATGTGCTCTACAACAACATCCTGCGTGTCTCCCCCAAACCTTCGACGACCCCAATCGCGACCGCTACGTGCAGAGCAAGGGGCATAGCGCCGAGGTTCTGTACACAGTGCTGGCCGATCGGGGCTTCTTCCCGAAGGAGGAACTGGACACCCTCGGCAAGTTCCGGTCGCATTTCATCGGCCATCCCACCCGCAGCGTCCCCGGCGTCGAACAAAACACCGGCGCGCTGGGCCACGGGCTGGCGGTCGCCGTGGGCATGGCTCTGGCGGCCAAGCTGGACGGCCGCAGCTACCGCGTCTACACCCTCCTGGGTGACGGCGAGTTGGACGAGGGCTCGAACTGGGAAGCATCGCTGGCCGCCGCTCACTACAAGCTGGATAATCTGACGGTGATCGTCGATCGGAACGGCTTGCAGATTACCGGCCCCACCGAAAACGTCAACCCGCTGGAGCCGCTGGCCGACAAGTTCCGCGCCTTCGGCTACGCCGTGCGTGAGTTGGACGGCAATGATACGCAGGCGCTGATGGACGCCTTCAGCAGCACGCCCTTCGAGGCCGGCAAGCCCAACCTGGTGCTCGCCCACACCGTGAAGGGCAAAGGCGTTAGCTTCATTGAGAATGTCGTGAAATGGCACCATCGGGTGCCCACCGATGAAGAGTACGCGAGCGCACGCTACGAGTTGAATCAGGCTCGTGCTCAGCTTAACTGATGGAAGGTGATATCATGACAGAGCTAGGACGTCCTAATCTGGAAGTGTTTGCCGATACCGTGCTGGAGCTTGCCAGCCAGGATCGCGACGTATTGGTAGTCACCAGCGACTCGCGCGGATCGGGAAAACTCACACACTACGGCGAAACGCTGCCCGACCAGATCGTCGAGCTTGGCATCGCCGAGCAGAACGTGGTCGGCATCTCGGCCGGCCTGGCGTCCGCCGGCAAGAAAGTCTTCGCAGCCTCGCCGGCGTGCTTCATCACCGCCCGCGGCTTCGAGCAGATCAAGAACGACGTCGCCTACTCCGACCAGCCGGTGCGCATCGTCGGGATCAGCGCAGGGGTGAGCTACGGCGCCCTGGGCACCACCCACCACTCTCTCCACGACTTCGCGGCGCTGCGGGCGGTCAACAACATCACCATCATCGCCCCGGCCGACAACTTCGAGACGCGCGAGACGATCAGAGCCATCCACAACACGGACCACCCGGTCTACGTACGCCTGGGCAAAGCGGCGATCCCCCAAGTCCACGGGGCAGGCAGCACCTTCACCATCGGCAAGGCCGCGTTGATCCGCGAAGGCCGCGACCTGTCTTTCATCGCCTGCGGCGAGACTGTCCCGGTGGCGCTGGCCGCGGCCGAGCTGCTGGCCGGGCAGGGCATCGAGTGCCGCGTCCTGAGCATGCACACCATCAGACCGCTGGACGAGCAGGCTGTGCGCCAGGCCGCCCGCGACACAGGCGCGATCATCACCGTGGAGGAACACAGCATTTTCGGCGGGCTGGGCGAGGCGTGCGCGGCCGTGCTGATGCAGGCAGGCCCCGTCGTACCCTTCAAGATCGTCGGCTTTCCGGACGAGCACATGGTGAACGGCTCGCAGAAGGAGCTTTTCAACCACTACGGCATCTCACCCGACGGCCTGGCAGCCACAGCGTGCCAGTTGCTGGGGAATGCCCACCAAGCCGCCCATACTGATACGAAACAGCCCCTGGCTTGGATTTCCGCCGCGGCGGAAATGACCGCAAGCGCATGACGCGTCCGACCGGCGGGTCATCCTCGCGATCGACGAGGGCACCACCAACAGCAAAGCCATCCTGGTCGACGAGGCGGGCCAACTGGTCACGGAGGCGTCGCGCCCTCTAGCCGTTGCCTTTCCTCAGCCGGCCTGGGTCGAACAGGATGGCTGGGAGATCCTGGCAGGCCACGCTGGCAACCGCCGCGCAGGCGCTGGCGGCCGCGCCGGCCGGCCGCGTGGCCGCCGTAGCGATCACCAACCAGCGCAGTCTGTGCTGGCGTGGGAAGCGCGCCACGGGCAGGCCGCTCGGCCCGTGCGTCACCTGGCAGTGCAAGCGGCGCGCCTTTCTGCGCTGAGCTGCGCCAAGCAGCCTCACCGAGACGATCTACCGTCGCACCGGCCTGACCGTCGATCCCATGTTTTCGGCCAGCAAGGCGCGCTGGCTGCTGGAGAGCATTCCCGACGGGTTCCGCCGCGCCGCGGCCGGCGACCTGTGTCTGGGCACCTTGGATTCCTGGCTGCTGTGGAACCTGACCGGCGGCGCGGTGCACGCCTGCGACGTGACCAACGCGTCGCGCACCCAGCTCTTCAACCTGGAAACCCTGACCTGGGACGACACGCTTCTGGACATTTTCGGCATTCCGCGGCGCTGCCGGAGGTGCGGCTGTCCAGCGCGTTCTACGGCGAGACCGTTGCCCTGCCCGGCCTGCCTGCCGGCCTGCCGATTGGCAGTCTGATCGGTGATTCCCACGCCGCGCTGTACGGCCATGCCGGCTTCCAGCCCAGCGATCAAGGCCACCTACGGCACCGGTTCCTCGCTGATGACGCCAACCCTGACCCGGGTCCTCTCGCAAAAGGGCCTGTCTTCCAGCATCGCCTGGGGCTACCGAGAGGCGCGCTACTGTCTGGAGGGCAACATCTACGTCACCGGTTCCGCCGTCCAGTGGCTTGCGGACCTGCTGGGGCTGGGATCGCCTGAGGAGGTGGAGGCGCTGGCCGCTGAGGCTGGCGACACCGGCGGCGTCTACTTTGTCCCGGCGTTGGCCGGCCTGGGCGCACCACACTGGAAAGACTCGGCGCGCGGCCTGATCACCGGCCTGACCCGCGGCTCGACCACCGCGCAACTGGCGCGAGCGACACAGGAATCGATAGCCTACCAAGTCCGCGACGTCTTTGAGACGATGCAGGCCGAGGCGGGGACGCCCCTGCAGGTGCTCCTGGTCGACGGCGGCGCGACCCGCAACGGGGCGCTGATGCAGTTCCAGGCCGATATTCTGGGCGTGCCGGTCCTGCGCAGCCTGGCCAGCGACGTGTCTGCGCTAGGCGCGGCATACCTGGCCGGAATGGCCGTCGGCGTGTGGCGTTCGGAAGCGGAGATCGCCGCCCTGCCACGCCCCCAGACGCGCTACGAGCCGGCCATGGACGCTGCTCAACGGGAGCATCTGGTGGCCGGCTGGAACGACGCTATCTCGCGGGTTTTGTTGTAGCGAGGTTAACTTTGCCTGCAAATATCGATTGCCTCTTGGCTTCGCACCGGTCTTCGCAGGCTCAAGGCTGAAGCGCAACGTACCAGGATAACACATCTAGCTGGGGTCTTGCACCGTCGGCCCGCGCTGGCGGAATCTTCCTGTCCCAATTTCACTTCCTCCCTTTACCGATTCCGCCTCGGCAACGCAAGTCGCCGGCGCTTGGCTGGCTTGGGATCGTCGAGGGCTGCCTGTTCCTCGCGCCTCATCCGCGCCACCAACGCCGCGGCCTCTTCCTTGCCGCGCGCCAACGCCTCGTTGAACACTTCCCTGAGCTGCTCACGGGTCAGCTTCTCGCCGGTCGCGTACCAGTGATAGACCGCCTGGCCGGTGGCATAGGTGCCGGCGAAGGCGATGGCCGTCTTCAGCACAACGCCCAGCGGCAGGAATGCCACCAGCTCGCGCGCTACCTGCCGCCACATGAAGCCTGCCCCGACCACACCCGCCATCTTGGGCACCACCTCGCGGAACTCGCCGGTTTCGCCCATCACCAACCCGATCTTGTAGGCCATCACCAACTGGTTCTTGGTCAGGATGATGATGTCGGCCACGGCGAAGGGGATACCGAGGCCAGGCACCATCTCGGCGACGCCGGTGCCTGCCGCGTAGATCGCGTTGGTCGTGCAGGTGCGCTGGATCATCGCCTGCACCACGGCAGGACGCAGCCCGGGATAAAGCGGCCCAGCGCCACATCGGCATCCGGCAGCGCCTTGGCAATCGCAGGCAACAGCGTCTTTTGCACGGCTTTGGGATTGTCCAGCGACGCCGCGACTATCGTGACGCTGACGGCGCCGGTCGACTCGTGCGGGCTGGCCACGACCGATGACGCCGCGATCTGCTCGATGACCAGGATCAGCGGGCCGGGCTGGGCGATCAACGCCTGCACGTCGTCGTCGGCAACGCGGGCGGCGTTCTCCAACAGTGCGATCCGCAGATCGTAGCCGGCCAACGCGTCCAGGTCTTCAGCGTTGAGCGGCATCCGGTAGGCGCGGACCGCGGTGACGAGTTGGTTGGTCGTCCGCGGGCCCTGCTGCAAGGTTGTTTCCAGCAGGCTGGTGCGCTCGCGCGGGCCGATGGCCGCCAGCCGCGGCGTGATCTGCGCCTCCTCGCGGATCGCCCCGACGTCGATCTCGGAGAACGCCCGCCACATGCCGCCAATGCTGGAAAAGACTGTCTTTGGGTTGCGTATAGATGAGTTGGTCACGGGTTGACGACGGCCTCCAGCCGCTCTTCCAGATCCATCTGCTGCTCCAGCGGCGGCAGTCCGAGGAACATCTCGTCGGCGGTGTTGACGCGGCCGGCGTCGTCCACCGGATGGTAGCGCAGGATCAGCGCTCGTCCGATCCGTCCGCTGCGCTCGTAGCTGACCAACTGGCGCAGCGCCACCTGCTGCGGCTTGCGCAGCGGCATGCGCAGGCTGAGAACCCCGTCCTCCAGGTCGACGCGGGCCAGCGCGCGCGGCACGGTGAACAGCGCCAGCAGCAGCGCGCCGATTATCAGCGGCCAGCTGGAGGCTCCGCCACCCACCACCAGGTCAACCAGCAATGCCCCGGCAAGCAGAATCGGCAGCAGGTAAAGAAACTGGAAGGTGCGGCTGGTCTGGAAGCGCAGCGGGTCGGTGTCGGGCATGGTCAGGCCGTCTGCTCCAACCGGCGCTCGATAGCTTGCCGCACCACCTTGGCGTCCGCCGGCAGGTAGACCGGCGGGTTGGCGGCCAGCGCTTCCACCTCGGGCAGCGTGTCCTCGTGGTAGCCGGTCTTGAACTGGGTGAATTTCAGGCCATGGGCGGTGGAGATGACCACGACGCGGTCGCCCTTGCGCACCACGCCGCGCTCCACCAGCTTGAACAGCGCCGCCAGCGCGACGCCGGTGTGCGGGCAGCAGTACATACCGGTCATGTCGGCGCGCGCCGCGGCGTTGGCCAGCTCGTGCTCGCTGGCCTGCTCCACGATGCCGTCGAACTGTTCCAGCACCTTGACCGCCTTCTCGTAGCTGACCGGGTTGCCGATCTGGATGGCCGAGGCCAGCGTGGTCCCTGCCTGGATCGCGACCTTCTCCTGAAAGCCGCTCTGGTAGCTGCGGTAGAGCGGATTGGCCTTCTGCGCCTGGGCGGCCACCAGCCGCGGCAGCTTGCTGATGATGCCAAGCTCGCGCAGCAGCAACAGCCCCTTGCCCAGCGCGCTGATGTTGCCCAGGTTGCCCACCGGGATGATGATCCAGTCGGGCACGGCCCAATCGAACTGTTGCACGATCTCGATGCCGACGGTCTTCTGGCCCTCGATGCGCAGGCTGTTCATGCTGTTGGCCAGGTAGATGCTGTTGTCCTCGGTGACTTCCTGGACGATGCGCATACAGCCGTCGAAGTCGGTGTCAAGGGCCAGGACCAGCGCGCCATTGGCGATGGGCTGGATGAGCTGGGCTGCGCTGACCTTGCCCCGCGGCAGGAAGACGATGGTGGGGATGCCGGCCGCCGCACCATAGGCGGCCAGCGCGGCCGAGGTGTCGCCGGTGCTGGCGCAGGCCACAGCCTTGACCGGGCTGGCGCCGCTGCGCATCATCTGGTTGACGACGCTGACCAGTACCGTCATGCCCAGGTCCTTGAACGACCCGGTGTGCGAGTTGCCGCACATTTTGACCCACAGGTCCTCGACGCCGATCTGCAGGCCGAGGCGATGCGCCCAGAAAAGGTTGCTGTTGCCCTCGAACATGGACACCAGGTTGTCGTCCGCCAGATCGGGGACGACCCATTCCTTCTTGCCCCAGACGCCGCTGCCGTAGGGCCATTGCGTGGTGCCGACCCGCTCGTCCATCAGGCGCATCCAGGCGCGCGGCCCGCGGTCGCGCAGCGCCTCGACGTCGTGCACCACCTCCAGCAGCCCGCCGCAGGTAGGGCAGCGGTAGATCACGTCGTACAGCGACCAGCGGCCTTCGCAGCCGCGCACACATTGAAACCAGGCAGAATAGGCCATCGCCGTTGTTCCTCGGGATTGGGGATGATGTCTTCGCCGCAGTCTAGCATTGTTGATAGGCGATGTCAAAAGGTGCAGTCTGTGCAGGGGTGCGTTGCGGGCGATCTCTCCAAACGCTTCTTGCGTACGTTGTCCTGACCGGCCGGAAAAACAGGGGGCCGCATCCGGGGACGGCCACTTTTGACCGTTCCTTGACGGCGTGTTAGACTTTGCGCGATCTTAGTGGCTGCTGTTTCACCAATCTTTGTTTGCGGAGCAGGCATCCTCAGACACATGCGCTTGCGCCCCAGGCGCATGTGTGCCGGGTTCGCATGTGAGCATGCGAGCTCCTCAAATCAAGATTGACGAGACACTTCATGCGATTCTGGAAACGACACCTTGAATTGGAGAGGCTGATGGACAAACTGTTTCAACTGGTCAACCTGCTTCCCATGCCTGTCTGGCTGGCGATGATCTTCGCGCCGCGGGCCAGGGTTACGCGGCAAGCCAGCCGCTCCAGCGTCGTGTTTGCGCTGGCCGGCTTGAGCTACGTGCTGTCGCTGGTTCTGGCGGTGGCGACCGGCCGGCGCAGCGGCCAGTCGATCTCGCCGCAGGACTTCACCTCGTTGGATGGCATCCGTAAGGGGTTCGGGACCCGGGAGGGCGCGCTGGCAGCCTGGACGCACATGCTGGCGCTGGACCTCTTCGCCGGGGCGTGGATCTACCGCGAGTCGATGCGGCTCAGCGCCCCGGTGTGGGTGCGCGTGCCGTCGCTGGTTTTTACACTGATGACAGGCCCGTTTGGCTTGCTGATTTTCCTGGTCTGGCGCGTGCTGGGCGGCAGACAGCCGCTTTCGCTGCCGGCCGGGGATACTGCCAGTGCCGACTAGCAGGAGAGAGTCGTGTCGAAACGCCAGCAAAAGCAGCGCCGGACCCCGTCCACGCAGCCCAACGAGCCGGCCACAGCCGCCCCAGCGCCACCGGCGCGCCGCGAACGATTCAATCGCAGCGACCTTCTGATCGTGCTGGGTGCGATCCTGGTGTCGTTCATTGTTTACGCCAACGCGGTGGGCGGCGACTTTGTCTACGACGACACGAAACAGATCGTCAGCAACCAGTTGATCCAGGACAGCCGTTTCTTCGGCAAGGCGCTGGTCTCCGACGTCTGGGCGTTCAAGGGCGACGCCGGCCAGGCATGGAGCAACTACTGGCGGCCGACCTTCGTTGTCTGGCTGATAGCCAACAACGCCCTGTTCGGCACCGGCAGCTCGGCCGGCTGGCACCTGACCAACATGTTGCTGCACGCGCTGGTGATCGCACTGGCCTATGGCATGTTGCGGCAGCTACATCTGACGCGGGCGATCGCCGGGGTCATCGTCTTCATCTTCGCCGTCCACCCGGTCCATGTCGAGTCGGTGACCTGGATCTCCGGCTCGCCCGACTTGCTGATGGCCGCGGCGCTGCTGGGCGCGCTGTGGCTGGTCTTGTCGGCGCTGGCGCGGCCCGACCGGCGCAAGACCGCAGCGGCACTGGTGCTGTTCACCGTCGCGCTGCTGGCCAAGGAAGTCGCGGTCCTCTTCCCGGCGGTGATCTTTGTGGCGGCTGCCGGGGCAGCAGCGCGCGGGTCATCGACCTGGCAGGCGCGCACCGTGCGCGGCATCCGCGTCGCGCTGCCGTTTGTCGTCATCGCCGTGGTCTATTTCATCGTACGCGCGCTGGTGCTGGGGCAGGTCGCCAAGACCGGCACAACAACCGAGCCGCTGAGCGCGGTGATCCTCAGCGCACCGTCACTGCTGGCCTTTTACATTCGCCAGTCGTTGTTCCCGCTGTTGATCGGTCCCTCCTATCCGCTGCGGGCGGTGCACACCGATGCATTGACTCTGGCCAACTTCTGGGCGCCGCTGTTGGTGGTCATCGTCGCTGCGCTGCTGATCGTCTGGGCAGCCCGGCAAGGCCCGGTGCAGCAGATCGGCGCGGCGCTGTTCATCCTGCCGCTGCTGCCAACGCTGAACATCAACGCCTTCGTAGCAGAGCAACTGGTCCACGACCGCTACCTGTACCTGCCGTTGCTGGGCTTTTTGATGATCGTCGTGCCGTCGGTTGCATCGCTGGTGCAGGGGCTGATCCGGCGCAATGCATCGTGGACGCGGCTGGCTGGCTACGGCGTTGCCGTGGTATGCTGCCTTCTGTTGGGCGCGCAAACCATACGCTACAACACAGCCTGGCAGGACGAGGTATCGCTCTGGGCCTGGGCCGTCGAGACCGATCCGACATCGCAGTTCAATTGGGCGCAATACGGCAACGCGTTGACGGCTGCAGACAGGTTTGACGAGGCGCGGGAAGCGCTGGACCGATCGCTGGTATCGCTGGATGCCAGCTCGACGCCTAACGCCCTTGTCAACCGCGCCCTGATCGCGATCGACCAGGGGCGCTATGATGACGCCGAGGCCGACCTGAACACGGTGCTGGCGGGCCAACCGCAGAACGTTCAGGCTTACGAGCAACTGGCGGTCGCCTATCAGGCGGCCGGCCGGTTGAACGATGCAGCCAACATCCTGGTTGCGGGGCGCGAGCGGGCGCCGTATCATTACTGTTCCTTCACCAACAACCTGGCCGTGATCCTCTACCTTGGCGGCGCCAAAGACCGCGCGCAGCAGGAACTGGAGAGCATTCGGCCGCAAGCTGCGAACCAGCCCGACCCAGGCTGCCGGGCCGGCGTCTTTCACCTGGGCCAACTGTATCTGGAGCAAGGCAGGACGCTGGACGGCCGCGCCGCGTTGGAGGAATACCTGGCGCTGACGCAAACCATGGGCGATGATGAGACTCAGCAGTTTCGTGCCTCGGCGCAGCGGTTGTTGAGCCAGTAGAACATGAAACGTATTGCGTGATTTTGCGCTTCACGTTTTCTGTATTGCATATTGCGTATTCGTGACTGCATTCATTTTTCCTTTACCAGCGAGAGAACCCCGATGAAAAACCCATCCGCCATCAACACCGTCCGCCGCAGCGACCGTGCCGTCGAGGATGAAGCCTGGATCAAGGCGTTTCTGCACCGCGCGCCGGTCGGCGTGCTGGCAACCGTCAGCGACGGCCAACCGTTCATAAACAGCAATCTGTTCGTCTACGATCAGGTGTCAAACGCGCTTTACATTCACACGGCGCGCAAAGGACGCACGCGCGACAACGTCGAGGCGGGCACAGGCCAGTCTCTGACCGAGGCTGCCGAACCTGCTCAGCCCGCAAAGGTTTGCTTCCACGTCTATGAGATGGGGCGGTTGCTGCCGGCCGACGAGGCGCTGGAGTTCAGCGTTGAGTACGGCGGCGTGACCGTCTTCGGCCGAGCGTCGGTGGTGGACGACCGCGAGGAAGCGCGCGAGTGGCTGCAAAGCTTGCTTGACAAATATGCACCGCACCTCCGACCAGGCGAGCACTACCGCCCCATCATCGACGAGGAACTGGCGCGCACCACCGTCATGCGCATCGACATCGAGTCGTGGAGCGGCAAGCGCAAGCAGGTGGCCGAGGACTTCCCGGGCGCGTTTTGGTACGGCGGCGTGATATAACGGCCGGCATTCCCGCGACTCACGAGTTGGACGCACCATAACAGTTGCTTCGGACTGGGGGAATCATCAACCAACGCGCTTGTCCAGTCGGTGCGGGATTCACGTGATAAGCTGCACCAGCAACTGATTCGGGTCCACGAGGAAAGTGCGCACACCGGCGCGGCTGCGGCCCAACCCGGCACCGCCGAGCAGCCGCCCGTGGCTCGGGAGGATCGGCTGCTATGAGCAGCCGCGGCAACACAAGAGTGAGAAAGAAGACCTCTATGCCTTCCTATGTGCTCGGTTTTCAGGAGATCGACCGAACAAAACTCGCAGTTGTTGGGGGTAAAGGCGCGAACCTGGGGGAACTTTCCAGGATTGCAGGGGTGCGCGTGCCACAGGGCTTTTGCATCTCTGTTGAAGCCTTCCGGAGAGCCATCCGCGAGACGCCGTATGTGGACGAATTGCTCGATCAGTTGGCACTTCTGAAGCTGGAAGATCGGGACGAAGTCCGGGAGCTTAGCAGTGAGATTCGCAGGCTCATCGAGGGGACCGCCATACCGCGCGAAGTTCGTGACGAGATCACCCATTCCCTTGCCAGGCTTGGGGAAGACAGCGCGTATGCAGTCCGTTCCAGCGCAACTGCCGAGGATATGCCTACGGCTTCATCGGCAGGCCAGCAGGATACGTACCTGAACATTCTCGGGACCGAAGCCATCCTGGCGCACATCAGCAAGTGCTGGGCATCGCTGTTCAGCGAGCGGGCGGTCTTCTACCGCCGCCAGAACGGCTTCGACCATCGTGATGTCTACCTGTCGGTGGTTGTGCAGAAGATGGTCTTCCCGCAGGCGGCGGGAGTTTTGTTCACCGCCGATCCCGTCACATCCAATCGAAACCTGTCGTCCATTGATGCTGCCTTCGGCCTGGGGGAAGCCGTGGTTGCCGGCCTGGTGAATGCCGACAGCTACAAAGTCCGCAACGGGGAAGTTGTTGCATGCAAGATCGGCGCCAAGAAGCTGGCTGTGGTTGCTTCCAGGGACGGCGGTACGAAAAAGCGGGTGATCGAGCCTGCGCTGCAAGACGTGCAAGTGCTGACGGATGAGCAGATCGTGCAGCTTGAGCGCATCGGCAGAACGATCGAAGCACATTTCGGCCATCCCCAGGACATCGAATGGTGCCTGGCGGACGATACGTTTTACATTGTCCAGAGCCGGCCAATCACCACGTTGTTTCCAATCCCTGAAGTCAATGATCACGATACGCACATCTATGTGTCGGTCGGTCATCAGCAGATGATGACCGACGCGATGAGACCATTGGGGATCTCTGTATGGCAGTTGACAGCCGGCCGGCCCATGTTCGCAGCGGGTGGACGGTTGTATGTTGATGTCGCCCAGGATCTGGCATCACCCGCCAGAAGAAACATGCTGGTGAACGTGCTGGGAAAATCCGACCCGCTCATCAAAGACGCGCTGACAACCATCCTGAAGCGGGGCGATCTGATACAATCGCTGCCGGATGGTCAACCGGAACAGAGCGCAGGCACCGGCAAGAAGGACTCAGCGCCGGCCAACTATCAGACACTTGAAGACTACGATCCATCAGTCGTTGCTGAGTTGATTGAGCGCAGCCAGGCATCACTGGAAACGCTCAAAAAAGACATCAGGTCCAAATCAGGGCCAGACCTGCTTGGCTTCATCCTCGCGGACATTCAACGGTTGAAGCGACACATATCGGATCCGCAGAGTTTTGGCGTGATCATGACCGCCATGAATGCGTCGTCGTGGCTCAACGAGCGCATGATGGAGTGGTTAGGTGAGGAAAGCGTTGCGGACACGCTTTCTCAATCTGCGCCAAACAACGTCACCTCCGAGATGGGGCTGGCGCTTGCGGACGTTGCCGATGTGATCCGGCCGTATCCAGAGGTTATTGCGTATCTGCAAGATGTCCAGGATGACAACGAGAGCTTCTTGGATGGGCTGGACCAACTCGCAGGCGGGCAGGCAACCCGGGACGCGATCGACGCTTTCCTTGACAGATATGGCATGAGATGTGCCGGGGAAATCGATATCACGAGAACGCGTTGGAGCGAAAACCCGGTAATTCTGGTGCCCGCGATTCTCAGCAACATCAGAAATCTTCAGCCTGGCGCCAGCCAGCGCAGATTCGAGCGGGGGCGGCGGGAAGCGCTGGAAAAGGAACACGAGTTGCTGGGTCGATTGAAGCAACTGCCGGAGGGTGAACACAAAGCCGCAGAAACCAAACGAATGATCGACCTGCTGCGCAATCTCATCGGCTATCGTGAGTATCCCAAATACCACATTGTCAGTCGCTACTTCGTTTACAAGCAGGCGTTGCTCACAGAAGCCGGGCAACTGCTGCAAGCGGGCGTCATTCACGACAGGCAAGATATCTACTTTCTCACGTTGGCGGAACTTCACCATCTGGTGCGCACCCGCACCCTGGATTACCAGATCATCAGGCAGCGGAGACAGGCGCAGCGATTCTACGAGAAGCTTACGCCGCCGCGTATTTTCACGTCCGATGGTGAAATCATCAGGGGCGCGTACGGGCGGAAAGATCTTCCGGCCAAGGCTCTCCCAGGTCTGCCTGTTTCGTCCGGAGTCGTCGAAGGGCGCGCACGGGTCATCCTAAACTTGGCAGACGCTGACCTGGAAGACGGAGATATTCTGGTCACGTCCTTCACTGACCCGAGCTGGACGCCGTTGTTCCTTTCCATCAAAGGCCTGGTTACCGAGGTTGGTGGACTGATGACCCATGGAGCAGTCATCGCGCGTGAATACGGCTTGCCGGCAGTTGTCGGAGTAGAGAACGCCACCAAACTGATCAGAGACGGCCAACGAATCCGCGTCCACGGAACCGCAGGATATGTGGAAATCCTATGAGACAGCATTGTTGGACCCCAGGCAATCCGCACATAATCAGACCCCGTTTCCATGGATATTTCCTGTGCGGAGATATGCGGCGAGCACTTGTCACTCAAAACGTCCCGCAGGCGAGCAAAAAGCGGGGTAGCGAGCTGCCGGGATCAGGCGACCGGCATTCCCGCAATCAGCGATATCTTGCCAACCTTGAATTGAGGAGTGCGCATGCTGACATGCGAACTCCTCAATTGTGCAATGGCGCTGCACCGCGCTGTGATGGTATTTTGGCCTGCGGAATGAGCATCGACTTCGCGAGTCTACTGCACGTGCCCCAAGTCGAGATGAAGGTCCACAAAACAGGCAAACACAGCTCGAATTATTGGTTCGATGCCAACTGCACAGCTTGATAGGCCTGTACTTCTACAATGGACATGAAATCAGCCATCTCTGCCTTCTGTGAGAGGACCACTAGAGCCGCTTGAAAATCGGCCATCGATTCCCAAGCAATAATCACGGCTCGAGTTGTGCCGTCAACAGTTACAAACTCTCTGTCAAGGAGATAACCGTTCTGGGCGGCGACCAGATCAAAAAAGCCCTTGCGCTTCTCGGGAAAAACAGCTTCTCGTCCGGCTTTCGTTTTTCTCACCGCAAATTCAACCACCAACCCGTCCTCCATAATGTCTTGCAGATTGAAAGGGTAGCCATCTTCGGGCTGTACCTGCAGATATGCGAGTTGGTCAAAGGTCTGAAAATAGTCCTTGAAGGCATCGGTGGGCATTAGCTGCCGGGCCGCGTTCGCAAACATCTCACTCGACCCCCATTCAGTGACCCCAACAAACACTTCGGTCTCATTCTCGCCGGGCATGGTGAAAAAGGATTCGAAGAATCCGTCTTGACCCACGCCTTCCGCCTTTTTCATCTGGGTGATAAAGATCTGACGTGCTGTATAGAAGTCGGTCAACCTCCCTGCTTTGACCTGGTTTATTGCTAACTCGTAAATCGCTTCCATGATGGGTTCCTTTCCTGGAAAATATTGTCGTTCTGAGGCGGACATGCGAGCATCACAGAGGAATATCCCACTGACGGAGGATAAGCACCAACCTTTGAACTGACCGGTGACTGCGCAAACCTGGTGATAGCGATGCTCGCAAACGCCTCAACACTCCTGTTTCAATATCCTTACAGACGTTGTGAATACAACAACTGTCGCCTATAATATAGAGAATTGGATTGAATATCAACAGACAAACTGGGCAAGGTGTCGTTTTTACGACAGAAGGAGAACAATGTCGTCAGAGCTAGAGCAGTTAGACCCACGCGTCCAGCGTACTCGCCAGCAGTTGGAAGAAGCTCTGCTGGCTTTGTTGAGCAAAAAGAAGTTTCAGGCCATTACTATTCAACAAATCACAACCCGGGCTGGGGTCAATCGAGTAACGTTTTATGACCACTATGAGGATAAGTACGACCTGTACCGCCATATTGTGCGAAAAACGTTTGGCCAGATCATGGCAGAAAATCTGGCGGCTACCACCGCTGCCAGTGAGGACCAGTTACGAGCGTTGGTTCGTGCGGTATGCGCATTCTTTGAGCAGTTAAACAGCGCCTGTCCGCCCACAGACAGGCAATCCAGACCATTGGTGGAAATTCAGGTGCAGGCTCAACTTCAAGACTATCTCCTGCAGTGGTTGCAAATTCAGCAAGAGATGGGGTTGCAGTTACCAGCCGCCCCGGAGATCACAGCAAAAATGATGAGTTGGGCCATTTTCGGTTCAGGTCTGGATTGGGAGCAAAACGATACAACTGGAACGGTGGATGAAATTGCGGGGCAAATTTTCGCAGTGGTGGCCCGGATTGTAAGCGGGGAACAAAAAAAGCCGCACCCTGAATAAGGGCGCAGCAGATGAGTTTGAGGAACTTAGCCGGTCAAGTTGGCATTTGGATAAGGCCGTCCAAGAGATGGTTGCAGCACACGTCTGATCCTGACTTTCTATCCACTTCAGTTGGGCAGCAAAGGTGTCTGTATGTTGGGGCGTCCAAAGCTAACCCTGCGCAAGCAGACTGAAGCGTTCAGCGCCGGTGCAGCGTCATCTCCACTGCGTGCTTAGGACGCAGGGTGATCATCGGTTCCAGGGCGACCGCCAGACCGGGGACGAGCCGCGCTCGCCAGCGCTGGGCCAGAGTGGCGATGGCCAGGATGCCTTCGGTCCAGGCGAATCCCTCGCCGATGCAGACGCGCGGGCCGGCGCCGAAGGGAAAATACGAAAACCTGGGCCGTTTGGCCACCTCTTCCGGCGTCCAGCGCATGGGGTCGAAACGCTCGGCGTCGTACCAGTAGCGCGGGTCGCGGTGCATGACGTACTGGCTGGCGAACACCGTGCTGCCGGCCGGGATCACCCAGTCGCGTACAGTGTAGTCCTCGGTGGGCTGGCGGCCGACCACATAGGCCGGCGGGAAGAGCCGCATCACCTCGCTCAACACCATGCGGGTGTAGGGGAGATCGGGAAGGTCGGCGATGGTGGGCGTGCGGCCGGCCAGCACGCGATCCAGCTCGCGGTGCAGTTGCCGTTCCTCGACCGGGTTCTGCGCCAGCAGATACCAGGTCCAGATCAGCGCGTTGGCCGTCGTCTCGTGGCCGGCCAGGAAGAGCGTCATCGCCTCGTCGCGCACCTGCTCGTCGGTCATCCGTGCGCCATCGCCCTCCTCGTCGGTCGCCTCCAGCAGCATCGACAGCAGATCGCCGCGGTCCTCACCGCTGGCGCGCCGCTCGCCGACCATGCGGTAGATCGTGTCGTTTAGCCGGTCCATCGCTTCCTGAGCGCGTCGGTTGACCGGCAGCGGTAGCTTCTCCATCGTCGGTCCGCCGGGCAGCAGCAGCCGGTTGACGGCGTGCAGGCTCTCGGTGAGCGCCTGTCCGATCTGCGGCGCCTCATCCTCCACGTCGGCGTCGAAAAGCGCCTGGCCGACGATGGCCAGCGTCAGCCGCATCATCTCCTGCGCCATGTTCACTTGCTGGCCGTCCTGCCAGCGGTCGGCGGTGCGCGCCGCGCAGGCGGCCATCACCTCGGCGTAGCCGGCCATGCGCTGGCGATGAAACGCAGGCTGCACCAGACGGCGCTGGCGCAGGTGATAGTCGCCCTCGCTGGTCAGCAATCCCTTGCCCAGCAGCGGCTCGGCCATCTTCAGCGCCCGGCTCTTGACGAACATACGATGGTTGGTCACCAGCAGATCGCGGATCATGTCCGGGTGGTTGAGCAGATAGAGATGCATGTTGTTGAACGCCAGGTGCGACACATCGCCGAACGCGGACATCTCCTCCAGGAAGCCGATGCGATCGCTGCGAAAGCGGATGTACAGGTCCATCGGAAAGCGTGCCCGCGGGCCGGGTGGAAATGCAGATGGTGTCATGGAAACCTCTATCTTGTCAGGCCTTTTGTTGCAAGCGGACCGCCAGCACGCGGGTTGTCTTCGCCGTTACTCTGGCGCGCTCGTCGATCCGCAGGCCACACACCCAGAGGATCTGGTCGGCAGCATTCACCAGCAGCGGCCAGCCGACACGGGCGGTCACAGGAACCTTGGCGTTGGTGAAGAACTCGGCCAGGGGCTTCTCGCTGCCCGCCATGCCCAGCGGCTGGAAGCGGTCGCCCGCACGCCGGCCGCGCAGCAACGGCGCCTGGCCGGCCACATCCGCGTCCAGCCAGGCCTGCCAGCGGTCGCGGTTGTCCTGCCAGCCGGCCGGCAGCGCCGCCGCGGACAGGAGATGCGTCTCGACCTGCCAGCCTGGCAGCGCAGATGCAAGCGCTGCTCTGTCCGCCAGACGGACCGGCCAGACGACCAGTTGCGGCGCACGGTCGACCGGAATCACGACGCCTGCCTCGCCGACCGCAAAGCGTGTGTAGCCAAGCACGGCTTCCAGTCCGGCCGGCAAGGTTATTCTCGCGCCAGCATTGCCCTCGCGCAAGGTCCAGACGGCCTGTTCGATGTGGACAAAGCTGATGTTGCGCAGGCCGCCGCGCAGTCGTTGGACGGCCTTGCGCAGCAGGCTGCGCTGCAACGCCAGCGGCAGGTCGCGCCAAGCGACCAGATCGAACAGGATCGCGCCGTCCGCCGCTGGTTGCGCCAGCGCGTCGAAGGTCTCGAGGGTGTGGCTGTGCAGCAGGTCGTAGTCGGCCGCAGCGACCGAGGCTGTGGCGGCCAGGACGCGGCGAATCTGGGGATTGTAGGTCTCCAGCAGCGGCAGCAACTCGTGGCGCAGCCGGTTGCGGTAGAACGTTCTGTCCTCGTTGGAGCGGTCGAAGCGCGGTCGCAGATCGTGTTCGCGGCAATAGGCCAGGATGTCGGCGCGCGCGGTGAAGAGCAGCGGGCGGATCAGCGTCAGCGGCGCGGGCGCGCCGTCAATGGTCAAGTGATCGGTCACCGGCAACATGCCGCGCAGACCGGCCAGCCCGCTGCCGCGCAGGAAGTGCATCAGCACCGTCTCGGCCTGGTCGTCGGCGTTGTGGCCGACCGCGACGGCCGCCGCTTCCAGCCGCCTGGCCAGCCCGGCGAGGAAGCCATAGCGCGCGTTGCGGGCAGCTTCTTCCAACGACAGGCCGGGCTGGGCAGCCAGTCTAGCCACGTCGGCGTGCTCAACTGTGTACGGCAGCCCCCAGGCGCGGGCCGTTTCAGCCACCAACGCTTCGTCGGCGTCGGACTCTGCGCCGCGCAGCCCGTGGTTCAGATGTGCCACGTGCAGCGCGAAGCCCAGTTCCGGCATCAGACATTGCATGACGTGCAGCAGGCACAGCGAGTCCGGGCCACCTGACACGCCAACCAAGATTGTTTCGCCGCCTGCCGTCAGGCCATAACGATGGATAGTTTCGCGTACCGATAGAATGACAGACACGGCCGCATTATACCATAGCGCGGCAGCCGCGGCGCGGTAGCGTGGGAAAGGGAAGTGCGCTATAATGCTGCGGCCCAGAGCGATAGAATTGCGTGTGAATGGCTTCCTTGCGTCGAGGCTGGACGTTGTGCATCTGGCACGTCCAGGAGACATGACGCAACGCGCTGCACACTCGCCGCCCAACATGACATACGGACTACGCACTACGGAGGCACCTCATGTACGACAAGCTTCACTGGCTCGGCCAGGACAGCTTCCGCATCGATTCTGAGATGACCGTTTACATCGACCCGTGGAAACTGGCCAAGGAAAGCCCAACGGCTGATCTGATCCTGATCACCCACGAGCACCACGATCATTTCTCAAAGGAAGACATCGAGAAGATCCGCCGGCGCGACACGCAAATCGTCACGACGCCTACCGTGGCGCAAGGGCTGAACGGACCGGTGCGCGAGGTTCAGCCGGGTGATCGCATCGATCTGGGCGCGGTGGTCATCGACGTGCTGCCAGCCTACAACATCGAGAAGCGCTTCCATCCCCGGTCAGCCGGCCACGTCGGCTACTTGATTGCAATCGATGGCCTGCGCATCTATCACGCCGGAGATACCGATGCGATTCCGGAGATGGCCGGCCTGGCGCCGGACATCGCGCTGCTGCCGGTCAGCGGCACCTATGTGATGGACCCGGACGAGGCGCTGGAGGCGATCCGCCTGTTGGAGCCGAAGCTGGTCGTCCCGATGCACTACGGCGACATCGTCGGCACGCTGGCCGATGCCGAGCGCCTGCGCTCAATGTCGAACGTGCCGATGGTGATTATGCCGGCGGAGCGGTAACCGGAAGGCCATGCGCTTCACAGTTCGGGCGTTCATCCCCATCACGACCCCGGACTACGTACATTCGAGACACCTGGCTGAACAGCGCCGCACGCATATCATCTGACCCTATGGCATCATTCAGCAAGCTCCGGCTGGCGGGCGTGGCAGCCGGAATCGCACTTGTCTACATCGCACAGTATTTCTTCAACCAGCCCCCGCTGAGCGCGGCGTTTCTGAACTCCATTCCGGCCGGGCTGCAAAACCCGCTGACGTTGGCAGCCGTTATCCTGGTGGCCGGCGCACTGATCTTTGCGCTGTCCGCGCCGGCGGTCAATGAGCGACGGAACACGCCTGCGACGCCCGCGGCAGCCCGGTTCGCCGATCATCCGTCGAGGGTGGCGCGGCCGCTGTTCCTGGCAACCCTCCTGGCGTACGGCAGTTCCCTGGCGCTTTATCTTTTGAACGGCGAAAGCGCGCCGGTGCGCTGGCTGTGGCTGGGGTCAGTCGTGCTGCTGATCGTGTCGCAGGTTCCATGGGACGGGCTGCGACGCGGCGCTCGCGGCTGGGCGGGCGCGTGGCGCAGCGCGCTGCTGCCCGGGCTGCTCCTGTTGGTTGCCGCCGTGTTGCGGCTGTATCAACTGGCCGACCTGCCGCAGGACCTGCACGGCGACATGGCGTCGCACGGCCTGCAGGCACAGCAGATACTGGCCGGCGCCGTGCCGGGGATCGTCGGCGTCGGCTGGGCGGACATTCCACTGCCCGGCTTCCTGCCGACCGTGGCCGCGATGGCGCTGACCGGCGACCGCGGAACGCTGGGGCTGGCGTTGGCGTCGGCGTTGGGTGGCGTGCTGGCGGTGTGGGGAACGTGGGTGCTGCTGCGGACCGTGCAGGGACGCCGGGTTGCGCTGATCGGCACGGCGCTGCTGGCCGTCGCCTACACGCACATCCACTTCAGCCGCATCGCCGAGTATATGGACCCTGTGCCGTTTGTCGTCTGGTCGCTGGCGTTCCTGGCGATCGGCCTGCAAAAGCGCACCAGCCTGCCCTTTGCGCTGAGCGGCGTGCTGGCTGCCGGGGCCAGCCTGATGTACTTCTCAGGCCGGATCGTGTTCGTCATCCTGGCCGCGCTGCTGATCTATCTGTTGATCTTCAACCGGCCGCTGCTGCGGGCAAACCTGGTGGGGCTGGCGTGGCTGCTGGTCGGCGGGCTGGTGGCGCTGGGTCCGATGACGGTGTTCTTCGTGCAGCAACCGGGCGCGTGGCTCAGCCGCTCGCAGCAGGTGATCCTCTTCAACCCGGCGGTGTTGGAACACTCGCGCCACAAATACGGCGTCGAGACGACCGGGCAGATCCTGCTGGAGCAGTTCCGCCGCACGGCGCTGCTGTTCAACTATTCCATCGACAGCAGCACGCAGTTCGGCTTTCCCAGGGCGATGGTTGACACGGTCACCGCGCCCTGGATCGTCCTTGGCGCGGTGTATGGCCTGGCTCATTTCCGCCGCTGGGGCAATGGCTTGCTGGTGGTCATGCTAGGCGCGGTCTTGCTGGTCGGCAGCGTGCTGACCGACAACGCGCCCTTTTATCCGCGGCTGATCGTGGCGCTGGTGCCGGCTCTGGGGCTGGCCGCATTGGCTGTTGACCGCACATGGGATGCGGTCGTGGATGCACTGGGGCAGGAGACGGGGCGCATCGTGCTGGTAGTCGTGGCGGGCGGGCTGATCTACATCGGGCTTGTGAATTGGGTGTCGTACTACCAGTTCGCGGCTCACAACGGTCAGCCGCGGGCGCTGGTGGCGCGCTACGTTGCGAGCCTGCCGGCGGACGCGACGGTCTGCATCGTGCCGGAGGAGGACGCGGGCTGGATCCACTCGACCGACGAGCGGGAGATCGACTTCATGATGGGTGACCGGCGCGGCGAGCAGGTGGCATTCGACGAGAACGGCGCGCCGGGCGTGATCCCGGAGGCCTGCGCACAGCCCGGTGCGGTCTGGATCGTGCCGGATACCCGCCAGGCCGCGCTGGGTGAACTGGAGGCACGATTCCCTGGCGGCGACCGCAGCAGCTACGGCCGGCGCCAGGGCGAGATCGCGTTTTGGGCGTATGTGGTGCGGTAGGGGTGAGGATGAGTCACTCCCTAACGCTCAACTCCCAACCGACTGGCTGACAGCCGCCAGGATCCCGATGACACTCAACAGCGAGATGATCGCCACAGCGCAGATCACGATCACGGCTGGCAGAAGCGCCGCGGCTATAGCCCGTCCTGTGGTGAAGCGCTGGCTGACCTGCACGGCTTTGACGTAGACCACCACGCCCCAGATCCAGCCGACGAAGGCGATCATCGGACCGATGCAGGGGATGGGAGCGAAGAAGCTCAGCAGGTTGGGCACGGCAAAGAGTGCCGTCAGACCGAAGAACCGGTCAACGCCGCCGTTGCCGCCCATCAGCTTGGCGAAGAGCAGCACCCAGATTCCGTAGGCCAGAAAGGCTGTCAACCGCCCGAATGCGGTCGTCAGCCAGCGGCCCAACGCGGTGAAGAAGCCGGCGATGCCCTTCGGCAGCGTCGTCGGCAGGCTCGCGATCTCCACGCCCATGCGCAGTCCTGACTCGAAGTTCTGGGTGAACTGGTCGACGAAGGCCTGCGCGTTCGGGTCCATCGCGCCGTAGAACTGAAACTGCTCGAACCCCTGCATGACTTCCTGGCGAAGCTGATCGGCCTGTTCAGGGCCGAAGGGGCGGACGTTGCTTACCAGATTGATCAGACCGGCCAGGCTGCCCGCGATCAGAAAGCAGGCCAGCAGGATTGCCACGCCCCGTTTCATTGCGTCCTTGCGGTCGCGGAAGGCTTCCATGGCCGGCTCACGCAGCAGCGCAGCGTCACGCATCAGGATCAGCATGTCGTTCATGTCACATTCCTCCTGCGAAGCCGGCCATCGCGATCGTGATTCCGAAAGCCAGCACTGCGCCAACGATCAGCGCTACGATCACGCCGATGATCACGGGCGGAAGCAAGGCGGCAAACACGGCGCGCGGCCACGAGAGGTCGTGCACCGTACGCAGCGCCATGTAGCTGCACAGCAACGTCCACGTCCCCAGACTGGCGATGGCCACGAAGGGCAAAACCGTCAGCAGCGTGATCACTTGCGGTGAAGCTGCCAGCGCGGTCGCGCCCATGGTCTGGTTCAGCGTGCCCTTGCCGCCAAACAGGCGTGCGAAACCATAAGCCAACAGCCCGAACACCAACCACCAGATGATCAGCGCCAGCGGCCTGGTGATGATGCCGGTCAGCGAACGCAGCGGCGACGGTGCAAGGCTGGCGAATGCGTTCCAGATGCTGTTCCAGACCTGCAAGAACGACGACTCGCCGCCGGGCGACTGCTGCATGAGCTGATACCAGTCCATGGTCTGCAGGTTCTTCAGAACGACCTCGCGCACGGCGTCCAGGTTGGGGCTGCTGGCCCATTCCAGGGTCGTGCCGATCACACCGGCAACGGCCAGCAACACGCCGAGCACGACAAGGATGAACAGCCCCTCCACAAAGGGATTGTCGTCGTCCCGCATCCGTGCATAGGCGTCGCGCTGCAGGAACAGTGCGTCCCACAGCAGGCCAAACGAACGGGTGATGGCTTGCATCACTTCCTCCTTCCCCAGGTCTGACACCTGGATTCGCAACTTGTCAGGTAGTACACGACTCACAGTCTCCGTCCATTGCTCGAGACGCTGACGGGTCGATGCCGCACCGTTTCACCGGCAGGCCTGTCAGTCGCGGCGCGCAGCATCTTCAACCAGCCGATCGGCCACCAGGGACTCTACCAAGGCGCGCTCCTCTGCCTCGCTGGTGATGCTGCCGTCCAGCCAGGCATTGCGGGCTGCCTCCAGCACCTCGCGGTAGGCCGGACCGGGCTGCAGGCCCATCCGTTTCAGATCCTGACCATCGGTATAGGTGCGCAGAGCGCTCAGTTCGGATTCGTAGAGGTCCAGGTGCGCTCTGACCACCGGCGAGTCCTCGATCAACCGCAGCAGCCAGCGGCTGGCCGGCAGCCGCGCATTGAGGATGCGATAGGTCTGGCTGCGGGGCAGGGCAGGATCCTCCAGATCGCGCACGCGCGCCTTCAGGTCTTGCAGGTCGGCCAGCAGGGCCACCGTGCTGCGCATCACGCCCAGCCGCCGGTCGAGGGATTTGATGGCCGAGCGCGGCAACGGATAGGTCCAGATGGCGAAGTAGAGCTGGTCGAGGTCTGCGGGCGGCGCCTCGGCCAGTTGCAGCGCGTCGCGCAGCCGCTCGAAGCGTGCCGTCACCCACTCGTCGACGCGCAGGTCGGGGTGGATCTCCCGCACGACGCCGAACTGCTCCAGCCGCCGCAGTGCCTGCTCGGGACGGGCCTCAGCGAAGATCAGCTCCAGCTCGTGGCGGATGCGTGCCGGCGTGATGCGTTCCAGGAGCGCCACCGCGTCGCCAATCAGCTCCTGAGTGCGCTGCTCGATGACAAAGCCAAAGCGCTGCTCAAAGCGCACCGCCCGCAGGATGCGCGTCGGGTCATCGACGAAGCTGTGGGTGTGCAACACGCGGATCAGCCCATCCTCCAGGTCGCGCGCGCCGCCGTAGAAGTCCAGCAGCTCGCCCCAACGCCCGGGGTTGAGACAGATCGCCAGGGTGTTGATGGTGAAGTCGCGCCGGTGCAGGTCGAGCTTGATGGAGCTGTGCTCGACGGTCGGCAGCACGGTCGGCTCGGCGTAGAACTCGGTGCGGGCCGTGACGAAGTCCAGCGACGCCGGCGACGCCAGAATGCCTTCCAGGCTGTCCATCAGGGCGCGCTCCAGATCATCGCCCTCGCCTGGCCTTTCCTTGATCGGCAGCACCCACTTGGCGGTGCCGAAGCGTTTGTGGCTGCGCACCCGTCCGCCGTGCTCCTTAGCCAGCGCGCGCGCCAGGGCAATCGCGTCGCCTTCGACCACCAGATCGACGTCGAAGTTCGGGCGGCTCAGCAGCAGGTCGCGCACGAAGCCGCCAACGGCATAGAGCGGACAGCCCAGCCGTTCAGCCGCCTGGCCGGCCAGCCGCAACAGATCCAGCAGCGGATCCGGCAGGCCTGTCTCCATGCGCAGCGCGATGCTGTCCCCTTGCGGCGCAGCTTCCGTCTTGCCCCACAGGTTGATGAGGTCGGTCCGGGTTGCGATGCCAAGAATCATACCGGTTTCGGGGTCAGCCACCGGTATCTGTCCCCAGTTGGACTCGATCATCAGCCGCTGCAGGTCGTGCAGGCTCTGTCCGGGCGTGACCCAAACCGGATCGGTGCGCATGAAGTGGTCGATGGTCTGGGTCGCCAGTCCGTGGTGCTGGGCGCGGTCCACCTGGCGCCGGGTAATCAGGCCGCGCAGCTGGCTGACGTGGATGGCGCGCCGGCCGTTTTCGTCGGAGCCGTCGCCGTCCACCACGGGGTAGCCCTCGAACCCGTAGCGCTGGATGACGCCCATCATCTCGGCGATGGTGGTGCTGGGCGGCACGGTAACCGGGATTCCCAGCGTCATGATCTGGCCCACGGTTAGGCTGGGACGCACCGTCTCTTGCAGCAGACGCACGATCTCTCCCTCCACCTCCTCGCGGTTGCCATCGCGCACCATGGCGGCCGCCGCGCGCGGGTGCCCGCCGCCGCCCAGACGCCGCGTCACCTCGCTGACATCGACTCCATCTACTGTGCTGCGTGCCACGACCTGGATGCGGTCGCCCAGATCGACCACCAGAAACAGCCCGGCGGGATCGTAGACGTCGCGCAGGTTGTGGGCAAGGGTGCTGATCTCGTCGTGGAAGTCCACCGCCTCGGCGCATGCAATGACGACGGTGTGGCCGGCCACGGTGTAGATGCGGCTGTTCTCGGTCAGCTCGGCGTACAGCTTGGCCTGCGCCGGCGTCAGCGGGTGGTTCAGGAAACGATTGGCAACCTGGAGATTTGCGCCCCGCTCCAGCAGCCAGGCGGCTGCCCGAAGATCGCGCGCCGTCGTCGCCAGGTAGATCAGCGACCCCGTGTCCTCGTAGATTCCCAGCAGCATCAGCGTCGCCTCGACCGCGGTAAGCTGGATCTTGCGCTCGGCCAGTTGCTCAACCAGCAACGTGGTGGTGGCGCCGGTCTCGCCGCCAGCAAAAGTCCAGTCATCCTCCAGCTCGCGCTGGAGCGGATGATGGTCGATGATCTGCACAGGGGTGCTGCGCCGCATGCCCTTGACGGTGGCGAAGGACTGCGTATCGACGACGATGGCGTGGTCCACCTTGCGCCGCGGCAGGTCCTCCTGGGTGCGAAAGGGCAGGGCGCTGCGGTAGAGCGCCAGGAAGTCGCGCAGGTTGCGGTTCAGCGAGCGCGGCAGAACCGGCACGGCGTCCGGGTACAGCTTGTGAGCCGCCAACATCGATGCCAGGGCGTCGAAGTCGGTGTGTTCGTGGGTGAGGATGATGGTGAACCGGTCGTGTGGCATGGGACGCTCCTGCCGCTCATTCTACCATATCCTGCGATGTTTGACATACACCAAAAAACGCCCGCAGACCGGACATTCGGTCTGCGGGCGTTTTCTCGTTCTGGCCGGTCTCTGACCGAGCGATCCTGTGGTCTACAGGCGTTTCCTCGCTCTGGCCGGTCTCTGACCGAGCCAGGTTCGTATCTCAAGTGCGCGCGGCTGGCACGGTCGGAGACCGGCCAGAGCAGCGAGTCGTTGTTCCCGCGCAGGCGGAACTCTACCTGCACGAGGGCCGCCCGACCGTAAACGGTTCGGGCTACGAGGTGTAAGGCCCTGCGGGCCTGCGGATGATAGCTCCCGGCGGGCGCGGCGAGCTACCTGCCGTCCGCCAAGCGTGAAGTCGGTTATCCCTGGGCAGCGCGGTCTGCCGCTTGCGCCATGGTGTCGGATGCCTTTTGTGCGGCGTCCTGGCCGGCCTGCGCGGCGGCTTGACCGGCGTCGGCGGCGCTGCGCTGGACGGTGGAGCGATCGAGTATCTCGGTCAGCTCGCTGTTGACACGGCGCAGCCCCTGGAAAAGCGTGGTCTTGAACTGCTTGGTCACGTCGCTCTGCTGCACGGCGTCGATGGCGCGGGCAGCCTGCATTTGCAGGTCCTTGGTGACCTCGCTCTTGCGCACATCGTCGGCGACAACGTCGAGCCGTTCACCGGTAGTGCGCAACGCCTTGCGGATCTCCGTGTCGGCCTTCTTGAACTCGTCGGTCTCGCGCGCCGTTTGAAGCGCAACCGCGAGCTTTGCGCCCAACCGGCCCAACTCGTCCATGATCTGCGTGGTCTCGCTCTTGTCGCTCGCGGTCGTATCGTACACCGGGGTACCGTTGGTATCTTCTGTCATTTCTGTCTCCTCGTCGGGCTTGTTTCAGCCGATTTGCCTGATCTGTGAGGGCGGCGATTTACTGCCCACCGCACAACGTGCCGCTTTGACACGTATTCTACCACACTGTACGAGTCGACCGCCGGGTTGGTTTCGCGCACACCCATTCGCAGCAGGCGCTTCAGCGCCGTACGGCACAACACGGCGCTGAAGCGCCTGCTATGGGCCGACGGCTATGGTCGCCAGCCGTAGCTGATCGCCGGTCGGCGCGCCGCTTGCGTCCAGCCAGGGAACCCGCTGGCCGGTTGCCGGATCGTACAGCCCGACCACCAGCGTCGCCGGCCCCGCCGCCGCGTCCGGTCGCACAGTGACCGTGCGCCGGTCGGTGATCGTTTCGCCCGGCAGCCAACTGGAAGTCGGCGCCCGCCCGCTGTCCGGCTCGCCGTCCGACTGGCCGATGATGTTGCCAGCGTCGTCCACGAGATGCACGAACACCGAGAGCCGCTCTCCCGTTGTCTCGTCAGGACTCCAGTACAACGTTATGTCGAGCGCGTTGCCGGGCTCGACCGTTTCGCCGTCCAGGTCGTAGCCGGCCAGCCGGCCGATGCGCGCCAGGGACGCGTTCAAATCCACCTGCGGCTGCGGTACGTTCATATCGTGCTCGCGGCCCCGGACGGTCACCGGGCCGAGATCCAGCCGGTCATTTTCGCCGCCCCGCTGGCCGCTGACCGGCAGCCGCTCTCCCGTCGCGGGATCGAACAGCGCGGCGATCAGGCGATACTGGCCGTCCGCGACGGTGGCCGGCAGCCGCAGCGTCGACTGGGAGCGCACCAGATCGCCGGCCCGCCAGGCTGAGGTCGGATGCCAGGCCACCGGCGGGCCTTCCCAGGCCGCGGCTACCTGCCCGTCCCCGTCAAGCAGTTGCACGGCGATGTTCAGATCGCTGCGCTCCGACAGGCCGGCCAGCGCGCGCCAGAACAGGCTGACCGTCAGGTCATCGCCCGGCGCAACAGGACCGGCGGTGGCGCTGTAGCCGAGAGCCTCCAGTGCGCTGTCCAACCGCGCCGTCAGCGATCGCTCGAACGGCAGGGTGTGATCCGGCGGCGGCGCGTCCGGCCGGGCTACCGTTATCTCCGTCAGGTCGGCCTCGGCGCCAGACACGCGCGGCGCGGGACCAATCACGTCCACCGCCGCACCGCCGGACTCGCTCAGCAGGCCAAGGTGCACCTGGTACTGGCCGGGCGGCGTGCCGCTGGGAATCACCAGCGCCAGAGCGTCAGCCGCGGCGGGCCGGTCCAGCGTGTAGTCTTGTTGCGCCCACGTCCTGCCGTCCGCGCCCACCAGCCGGACGGTGACGGCGCGCGGCGCCGGCGCCTCTGGCTGCCAGATCAGGTCGAGAAACAGCGTGTCGTTGGCAGCGGCGACCGATCGCGGCCCGACGGTGACCTGCGCCAGCCGCGCGCCGTTCGCGAAATCCACAGGCCCCGAGGACGCACGGGCAGAGGTCGCCGACACCGCCCAGCCGGTGAGCCGCGTGCTGGGGCTGTACCAGCGGTTGATCAACAGCGGCGCGCCTGGCCAGGTAGTCCTCGGCCGCGGTCTCGAAGAAGCCGCCCAGCGACAGGTGTTCGGGAAACCAGACACGCCCGCGGGACAGCGCGCCGTCCAGAGCCGCCTGCGCCGCGGCGCTCCAGTCATCGGACGGCGACAGCAGCGGCTGCGGACCATCGGCCGCGCCGTAGCTCCACCAGTAGCCCACCTGCCACGGAAAGACCGCGAACACCGTGTCCTCCGGGCGTCCCCACTGGTTCACCTGTCCGATCAGCGGGCGATAGTCCTCCCCGGCGTAGCGCGGCACAGTGTAGAAGGCTGCCAGCGAAACGGCGCTCAGCGCCGCGAGCACGCCGATGCTGACCAGGCGCAAACCGCGCGCGCCCGCGGCAAGGATGCACGCCAGCAGAACGAGGAAGACCGGCTGGCCGAGCAGCAGCAGCCGCTCGCCGCGCTCCGGGAAGAAGGGGAAGCTCAGGTTGACCAGCCAGCCGAGCAGCAGCAGCATCGCCAGCACGACCAACAGGAAGCCGATGGCCTGAGACGGCGACCAGGGTGCCGGCGACTCCGACCCGGCCGCGCGCCAGCGCCGCACCAACATCAACAGGCCCACCACGGCCAGCAGCGCGGGCAGGATGCCCAGCGGCCACCAGCCGGCCAACGGCCCTTCCAGGTGGCCGACAGCATAGGCCGCCAGATGGCGCGCCAGATAGGTTGACGCTCCCAGCGGCCGATCGGAGTCGGCGACGATCTTTTGCGACACATAGGGAACCAGCCTAGGCGCGGCGTAGAGCAGCCACGGCAGGTAGAGGAGCGCCACAACCGCCTGGACGCCCAGCCAGATCAGCGCAGCGCGCATGCCTTCCCGCCGGCGCCACAGCGCGAGCAGCCCTGCCAACGCCAGCCCGGCAGCCAGGAACGCGGCGTAATACTGGGTGTAGAGCGCCAGAGTGAGCGCCGCGACATAGACGGCCAGCCAGCCGCCGCGGCCTTGCCCCGTCCCGCCGATACGGAGCCAGCGCGCCGCGGCCAGCAGCGCCAGAATCGACCAGACCACCACCAGCCCATACATGCGCACTTCCTGGGACTAGAAGATGTGCAGCGGGTTGATGGCCAGCAGACCGGCGGCCAGCAGACCGGCGCGCCGCCCGCCCAGCGTCCGGCCGGCCGCGTAGATCAGCGGAATGGCGACGACCCCGGCGGCTACCGAGAAAAAGCGAAGGGCGACCGGCGCCAGCCCAAAGAGCTGGCTCCAGCCGCCCAGCAGCGCGTAATAGAGCGGAGGATGGATGTCGAGGGCGGTCAGCCGCAGCATCGCGGCCAGCGGCTGGTGGGCAAACCAGACGCTGTAGCCCTCATCCCACCAAAGAGGTTGAAAGTCGAGCCTGGCGCTGTGCAGCGCCAGGCCAAGAAGCGTCAGCCCGGCGACGATCAGCGCGTCTCGCCGATCGCTGTTGCCGGCGTTTACTGGCCGGTGTACACGACGTACAGCCACTGGAACTCGTCGTCGGTCTGGGCAAGACGCACCGCGGGAGAAACCTGGCGGCCGCGGCCATCGACCAGCCAGACGGCGAATGCGTTGCCCGCGAGCGGCGCCTTGCCGCGCGTGTCGAAGGTCGCGTTGGCCTCGCGGTAGTCGGCGAAGGCGGCGTTGGGCGCGGTCGCCTGCCATTCGTTCTCGGAGCGGGTGGATATCCACTGCTGGCCGGTCGTCTCGTTGAGCACCCGCAGGTAGTAGCCGTCCAGCGGCGCGCCGGCGGCGTCCTCGATCCTGGCTGCGACCCGGAAGTAATCCTGGTTGAACGGGAAGGTTTCGCTGGCGGGGTTGAAAGCGCCATCTCCCGGCTGCGCGGCAGGCTCCGGCGTGGTTGCTGCGGCCGCTGCTTCCGGTGTCGCGGTCGGCTCAACAGGAATCGGGGTCGCTGTCGGCAGGTCGGGCGAAAGCGCGACCAGCTCCAGCGGCCCGACAGCCTGCACGACCTCGTCAGCGATCCAGACGTTGCGACCCTGGAAGCAGCAGACCTGCCACCAGTCGCCGGCTTCGTTGCGGCCCACGATCTGCAGGCGCTCGCCGCTGAGCACCTGGCCCAGCACCGTCGTATCTTCGCCCGGCAGATCGCGCACGTTGACGCGCGGGTTGGCGACGACGACCTCTGGCCGCGGCGTGGGCGACGGGGTAGGCGTCGGCGGAGGGGGAACGTTCGCTGCCACGGCCACACCATCGGCCGATCCTTGCAGGGTAACCAGGTCGCTGAACACCCACACCGGCTGATCGCCGATACAGCAGACCTGCCACCAGTCACCGCCGTCGTTGCGCGCCAGCACGGTCAGCTCGGCGCCCTGCGGCAACTCGCCGACCTGCTGGTAGTCTGTGCCAGGTCCGCTGCGGGCGTTGGCCACGTCGTTGGACACGATGAGGAAGGGTGTCGGCGTTGCAGTCGGCTCGGCTGGCGGCTCGGTCGGGGTTGGCGGCTGCTCGGTCGGCGGCTGCTCCGCGGGCTGGTCAGGCTGGGCGGCAGGCTGTTCCTGGGGTTGCTCGGCCGGAGGCGTGGGCGTCTCTTCCGGCGCCTGGACGACGGCTTCCGCTGTCGCCTCTTTGGTCGCGGTCGGCGTGAACGTCGGTCGCAGGGCGCGCTGTGGCGGGGGTGTCGGCGTCGGATATTCAACTAACAGGTTGACGAGCGCGCAGCCGGGCATCACAAAGAGCACGGCCAGCGCCACGAGAACGATCCACTTGGCTGATCGCAAGGAAGTCGGTCCTCCTGCACACGAATTTGCCGCCAAAAAGGCGGCAACGGATGCGAAGTATATCACAAGTAGCGAGGGAGGCCAAGCGCCGTCGCTATCCTGCTGCGTCGAACCAACTGATGTAGATCTCGTTGTCCGGCTGACCGGCGCGGGTGGTGAACTTTGCCTCCTGGGAGACCGGGTTGCCGCCGCCATCGACCAGATAGATGGTCCAATCGGCATCGCCTGCGTCGGGGAGATACTCGTATTTCAGGTTGTACTGCCGGCGGTTGCCGAAGGCGTTGGGATCATCATCAAGGAAAGGCGCGGACCACTGGAAATTGTAGCTGGTCAGGTCGGGCTTGCTGACATCAACACCGTTGCGCAAAACCTTCATGCGATATCCGGGAACGGCTACCGGATCGGGATAGTTGCCCACGTAGGCCTTGACCCAGATGGTGAGCCAGGGGTTGGTGGTCATCCACTGCTCAGGGCCTTCGGAAACCCAGAAGCGCCACGACGGGCCGGGCGGTGTCGGCGTTTCGGCGGGAACCGGTGTGCTGGTGGGCAGGGGCGTCGGCGGGAGCTCAGGCGCAAACGCGATGGGCACGTTGTCGACCGGACCGCCAGGCGCGGTCAGCTGCGACGTGATCCAGACCTGATAGCCGTCCACGCAGCAGATCTGCCACCACGACTGGGACTCGTTGCGCCCGACCAGCGTGTATTCCTCGTCCTTGTTAACCTGTCCAATAATTGGATAGGCGACGCTGGGTCCCTGGCGCACGTTGACAATCGGCGCGACGACCACGATGTAGGGTGCGGGCGTCGGCGTTGGCGTCTCTGTGGGCGGAACAGGCGGCGTGAACGTGGGCGTCGGCGTTGGCGTCTCGATGGGCGTCGGCGTCGGCGTGAAGGTTGGCAGATTGACCGCTGCCTCGACCGTCAGCGTGGCGATCTGGGCCGGGGAAAGCTGGCCAACCGGCGACGGGGTCCAGGTTGGCGCGGGCGGCGGGGCAGGCGGAAGCGGAGTCGGCGTCGGCTCGCCCACCAGCATCTGGCCCAAGGAACACGCGACGGTGGTGCCCAGCAGCAAAACCGCCAAGATAACTGGCCAAATGATATGAGGTGAGCGGGTCGGTCGTGTCATGGCAGGTGCCGTCGATGAAAGTTTGGCATAAGCCTCAAGGCAAGGACGCCGGTGGGTCATGCGGAGTTCCCGGAGAGACGCACTGTCACAGGACGCGCCGAGTATAACATACCAGGATGGGCTGGCAAAACGCATGGCGGGGGCGAGGACAGGCCGCCGCGATCATCCATCCGCCATCCGCCCACGGGCCCGCCGGCAACCTGCCACCGCCAACTTGCCCAATTGCGCCACCTGGTGTATTATCGCTCAGTATCGCAGCACCGCAGTCGCGCAGGCGAGGCAGGCGCTGATGTTTTTTTGTAGGAGAGAGAAAACACCATGGAAATCTTGCTGAAAAAAGACGTTAAAGGGGTCGGCCTGGCCGGCGATATCAAGAAAGTAGCCGACGGCTACGCGCGCAACTACCTGATCCCACAAGGTCTGGCCATCGCATCATCCAGCGGCGCGGCCAAGCAGTCGAAGCAGATCCGCGAGGCTGCCGAGCGACGTCAGGCACGCGAGCGGCAGGCGGCCATGTCCACCGCCGAAAAGCTGAGCGCCGTTGTCCTGAACTTCAAGGCGCGCGCTGCCGAGACCAACAAACTGTTTGGCTCGATCACCGCCTCCGACATCGCCCATTCCATCGAGATGGAGACAGGGATCGAGATCACCAAGCGCCAGATCGAACTGGAACACCCGATCCGCGAGCTGGGCACGCACCAGGTGCCGGTGCGCCTCATGGCCGGCGTCGAGCCGACAGTGACCGTGGTTGTGGAGCGCGAAGGCGAGCCGGAGCCAGTCATCGTCGATGCCGAAGTGATCCAGCCAATCGTCGACGAGGACTTTCAGGAAGACGAAGAATAGCCTCGCGACGCAACCCTGACCCATAGGCCCTGCTCCTGTTGAGCGGGGCTTTTTGTGTGGCAATCCCCTTGCCTGCCCGCTATTGCACGTTTCTCTGGCGTGTGTCAATCATCGCGCGGCGTGCGCAGCCTGACTTGAAAATAGACGCTTTGGCCGGTCTCCGACCGTGCCACTTCCATTTTCATCCATGGTTGTGCGAACAACGCATGGACGTCTCAGATGCACCGGCCTGCGCCAGAGCCGCTCCCATGTGAGACTGCGAACTCCGCCCACCAGTGGTTGTTGCTGAACCGGGTGCAAGCGCACCCAACGCATTCTCAACCGCCCAGCGCCAACCGCACCACCGCCAGATCCTCGAACGCGCCACCGCCGATCTGCCGATATACCACCACCTCGACGCCATCGGCTTGAACGCCATCGGGAACCGCAACGAAGTAGTCATCCGCGACCACCTCGCCGGCCGACCAACGACTGGTCGGATACGCGCCTTGGACGGGGTTGGCCGCGTCGACCTGCACGATGCCGCCGCCGGGCTGTCCGATGGGGCCCCCGTCGTCCAGCGGGCGCACCGACACGCTCCAATCATGGCTGATGAGGTCGTCGGCCCGCCAGTACAGCCGCAGGTGGACCCCGCCGCCATCCTCCGACGCTCCAAGCTCGTAGCCGGCCAGGCTCAGTCCGTCGCCGAGGGTATGCGAGACTGCGGTCGCAGTGGATGGCAGATCCATCCGGGGAGCGGGCAAGACCGCGATCAGTTGCCGGCCGGCCGACGACAACGGAGCGGCCGCGCTGACCTCCTCACGCAGAATTGGAACGGCGGCGCGGGTGACGAAGAGCGGACGGTTGGCCTGCCCGAGGATCTGGCGGGCTTCGTCGCTGGTCACGGCAGTGATGTCGCGCCGCATCCCCCAGATGTCCGTCAGATAGCGCAAGCTTAGCGCCTCATCGGTCACGCCCAGGACAGCGGCGCCGGGAAGCGGTTCGTCGGCCAGAATCGCGCGGCCGGGCAGCAGCGCGGTGTCATCGGCGCGGTTGCGCTGGTTGGCTGCGGGCCAGTTTTGTGCGGCGCGTGCGGCGATCAGGCCGACAAACAGAAGACAGAGCAGCAACGCCACTGAGCTGCGCCAACGCGGACCTCGTCTTTCCAGCCTGACGGCAAGCCAGCGCCAGAGCTCGCCTGCGGCCACCATGAAAGTCGCCACCAGCACGGCATACACCGGCATGATCACCTGGAACCAGTTGCCCAGCCTGTCGACGAAGCTGAACGCCAGGTAGATCAGCACCGTGCCGCCGATGAAGATCGCCCGGCGGCGGCCCAGCAGCGCGACGCCGATCAGCCCGCCCAGCAGCACCACGAGCGTCAGCTCACGCCACATCAGGCTGGGAAAGCCGGTCGTCCAAAGCGGGTCAAGCGACCACGTCAGTTCGCTGCGGCCCTGCTGCGTGCTGACGAAGTCGACGAACCAGGCTGCGGTGCTGGGCCAAACGCCCTCACCGCGCCATTCAGGATGCTGCGCGCGCGGATGTAGACGAAAAGGTAGCTCAGCAACGGCAGCAGCGCCAGCCCGGCTGCCTTGGCAAGCAAGCCAGCGCGCCGCAGCAGTGAACGCCGGCGGCTGAAGACAAACCAAAGGAGCGGCGGAACGATGAACGCAACGGTCACCAGGTGCGCCAGCGAGTCCGCTGAGAAATGCCAGCGCCAGAAGCAGGCCGTCGCCGGCCGGGCCGGGCCGCTCGCCGCGGTCCACCGCGTCTTGCACGCCCTCCCAGCGAAACGCCAGCAGCACAATGGCCAGCGTCTGCGCAACCGCCGAGGTATACTGCTCGGTGGTGACGGCGTAATACCAGAAGAAGTAGGTGACCGCGTAGAACGCGCCTCCGAGAAACCCCAGCGGCCAGCGGCCGGTCAGATCGACGATCAGCCGGTAGAGGAGCCAGAGGGCCAGCAACGCCCACAGCGTCGAGTAGCTGGAAAGGATCGCCGTCGGGTTTGCCGCCGCGCCCAAAATTGCCCGCAAACCATGGAACCAAAGCCAGCCGCCCATCGTGTAAAGGGGGTAGCCGGGCGCTTGCTGGGACGCCCCTGCACCTGGGCATACTGGTGCGTCACCAGATCGCCGCCAGCCAGCTCGCCCGGCCGCAGCCCGTTGTCCAGTGTGAGCAGGTAGAGAGCAAGCGCCAGCGCCAGCAATGCAATGCCGGCCCAGCGAACCCGGCTCGACTGGCCGATGCGCATACTCGTACTCATACTCTTCCTCCTACTCGTCCGGCCGTCCGAACGGCGGAGCAACAACCGGAAGAGGACGAGTACGAGGAAGAGTATGAGTAGGCGTGGGAAGGAGAGTGGCTGCTGTTGACATAGGTCACCGCGTGCCACTATACCCACCGCCAATCGAATGTCAAAACGTGCCGGGCATCTGTTTGCGCTGCCACCGCGGGCGCGGTATAATCGGCGGAAGAGCAAGAAGCTCAGTGGATTTTCATGGGCTGCACGGCGCAAAACGTAAAGACGTGAAACGTGATATCAACACATCGGATCATTGCTCACGGTTTATGGTTTACGTATCAGTCTGAAAGCCTGTCAAAGCTAAAAGAAAAGTGTGCGAGCAAGCGATGTTGCAGAAAGGCTATCTTCTTAGATGAGTGCTGGAAATGGCCATGGTTCGATGCCAATGATCGGTATGCCGTGCGCGCGGGACAAGTCTCAGCGCTATTACGGACTGCCGATTTTCATTCAAAACACAACGTATCTGAAAGCAGTGACCGACGCCGGCGGCGTGCCGGTGATCATCCCCTTGCAGCTGAGCGAGGAGATGCTGCGCGTCATCTATGAAACGCTGGACGGGGTGTTTCTGCCCGGCGGAGAGGACCTGGATCCGGCGTTGTACGGCGAGGAACACCACGAATTCCTTGGCCCCATCGACGGCGAGCGCGATCGCACCGAGATGCTGCTGGCGCGCTGGGCGCTGGCCGACGGCAAGCCGGTGCTGGCCATCTGCCGCGGCATGCAGATCCTCAACGTTGCCAGCGGCGGGTCGCTCTTTCAGGACATCCGCGCGCAACGCGATGGCTCGGAGAAGCATGACTACTTCCCGCCGGCCTTTGAGCGGGTGCGTATCAGCCATGACGTGGAGATCCAGCCTGACAGCCGGCTGGGACGCATCTTCGGGCAGCGGGCGACGGTGAACAGCATGCACCACCAGGCGCTCAAGTCGCTGGGGCAGCAGTGCCAGCCTATCGCCTGGGCGCCCGATGGAGTCGTCGAGGCCATGGAGATCACCGGCCATCCCTACGCGCTGGGCGTGCAGTGGCACCCCGAGGAGTTGGCCACGCACCAGGGTGACGCCGGCAGCCGGCAGTTGTTCGCCGACTTCGTCGCACAGTGCCGCGCACGGCGCACCAACCATGCTGTCGGCCTGAAGACCCCCATCTACAGCGCCTGATCGGGTTTATCCCAAACCAGTTTGGGATAAATCTTGGGATAACTTTTGGGATAACCACCCGGAATTTGGAATAACTTTGGGAAAACTACCTCGCTTCTTTGGAAAACATAACCGGCCGTCCCCCAACGGCTATCGGAAGCCAGCCAGCCGGCTGGCTGCTTGTTTGTGGGTCGTAGCTATGCTTGCCGCGCTGCTTCCCGGCGTTGCCCTGGCGCAGGAAGACCCGTGCGGGCCCGGCAACCTGATCTGGAATTGCCGCTTCGACGAGTTCACCGGTTCGCCACCCAGGCAGATCCCCTCCGGCTGGACACCTTTTGTGCTGTCAGGTGATCTGACCTACATGCAGGACACGGACACCTATTTCGGCCCACCGGCCTTGCGCATGTGGTCGAACTTTGGCACCTTTACCGCCGGCATCTACACTCAGGTTGGCGACTTGCAGCCGGGTGCGACCTATGCCGCCTCGTGGGGTTGGGGCGCACCGAACTCGCCGGAGAATTTTGGCCGCAAGCTGGGGATCGATCCCACGGGCGGCACCGATCCCAACTCGCCCAACGTCCAGTGGGGCGCGCTGCACTACGGCCCGGGACGAATCCTCAACCGGCCCGGCCCCTACTCTCCCGACAAACCAAACGTCGGCGTGTCTGCCGTTGCCCAATCCTCGACTATCACGGTCTTCGTCTGGGTCGAGCACCCCACGTCCAGCGGCGACAACTTTATCTTCGTGGATCAGGTCGGCCTGAAACAGGACACCAACGCGCCTGTGGTTCCACCGACGCCCACCGAGCCGCCGGCCACTGACACACCGATTCCTACGGAGACGCCGGTGCGCGTGGCGGCGACGGCCACCACACGCCCACCGCGACCCCCACACCTACACTGACATCTACACCGTCGCCGTCACCCACACCGACGGAGACGCCCAGCCCCACCGCGACACCCACCGATACACCGTCGCCAACCGCGACGCCCAGCCCCACCGTCACGCCGACCCGAACGCCGGTGCTTGAGCCGCGACCCACCGCGACCGCTGAGCCATTTTATGTCGAGCTGGAGCGGACGACCGTGCGCCAGCCGGACCTGCTGCTCTATGGCGGGTTCGGGTCGTTCGTGCTGGCAGTTGTGGCTGCGCTGCTGCTGCTCCTGGCAGGCCGCTCGCGCTAAGACTCTATCGCAATCCGCGCCTTGAGCCTGCCGAAAGGCGGGCGCTTCGACAAGCGCAGCGCCCGCGGAGAGGGAGCACATATGACCTACCAAAGACATCTGTGCTCCTTTCCGTCTGTGAGTCAATCCGCGAGTGAATCGGGGTCGTCCTCGTCGTCGGCGCTGGCCGCCCTGGGGCGGTAGCGCTTTGCGTCGACGGTGCGCCAGGCGTCGCCCTCGGGGATGCTGGCCTTGCGGGCGAACACCAGGAAGCCGGTGTGCGCGATCATGCGATCGGCCGGGCGCAGGCGGTCGGCGATGGGCTTCCAGTTGCGTACCAGCAACTCCTGCACCTCCAGATCGGCGAAGCCGTGCTCCTGCAGGCCGCGCAGCAGGTCGCTGACCTGAACGGTGGTCGGCAGCAGGCTGCCAAAGAAGCCGCCGCCCTTCAACGCCGCGCGCGCTGCGGCCAGATGCTCCCACGGCTCGCGCATGTCGAGAAACACGGCATCGACGTAGCGCTCGTCGAACCCCTCGGCCGCATCGCGCACCTTGAGATCGACGTATTCGCGCAGGCCGACGCGCTCCAGGTTCTTGCCTGCCAGCACGCTCATGGCCTCGCGCTGCTCGTAGCTGTAGACCCGGCCGCTGGTCATCACGGCGCGCGCCAGCGCCAGCGTCAACCCGCCGCTGCCGGTGCCGGCCTCGATCACCCGGCGGCCGGGGTACAGGTTGAGCCGCAGCGCGATGTAAGCCGCGTCCTTGGGAAAGATGATCTGGGTTGTGCGCTTCAGGTAGCGGATCAGGTCGTGGGTGGAGGGCTCCAGCACCAGGAAGGCATGGCCGATCTGCGTCACGACCATCCGTCCCAGCGGCTGGCCGATCAGGTCGTCGTGGCGCAGAAAGCCGCGCTTGGTATGCCACTGCTGGCCGGCTTGCAGCTTGATTACGGTGCGCTTCTGGTCCTCGCCCACCAGCAGAACCAGTTCGCCGTCAGCCGCCAGCGGCTCGGAATAGGTAGGTGAATCAGGTAGTTCGCTCATGCGGCGATTATACCCGGCGTTGACGGGTCGGGCCAACCGTGGTATAAGGCGTAATGCGTGATGCGTAAATCGTAGCATGTGAGGGTTTCTTCTGGAAAAGCGTCGGGATCGGTTTGTGAACGGCTAGCGCCCAACCGCCGCAGAAGCGATAATCTGGCCCCAACTTCACGAAACAACAGCGACCTCTTCAAACACACCCACCGCACCCTACGCATTACGCAGTACGCAACACGAAACCCAACCGTCATCACAAACCCAACCTCACGAACCATCCAACCACCAGTCGAAAGCTTCTCCCTCCATGCGTCGCGCAAACATCCAGGCCGGTCTCTTTGGCGGAGCCGTGGCCTTGCTGCTGGACTTCATCGCACTGCTGCCCTACGTCGGGCCGGTGATCGCCGTGCCGCTCTACCCGCTGGCGTTCCTGCTGACCGGTTTGGTGACGGTGCGTATCACGAGCAACTCGCCCTCGGTGGGTGAAGCGGCCGCGGGCGGCGCGGTGGCCGGCTTCATCGCCGCGATCATCGGCGGGCTGGGCGCGATGTTCCTCTACCCGATTCGCCTCAACATCGCCGGCGGGCCGGAAAGCCTGGTCAGGCTGCTGTCGCCGGACACCGTCCAGTCGCTGGTCGAGCGCGGCATCGACCCGGTCGCGCTGATGGACATCTTCGGCGGCGTCGGCCTGGGGATGTTCTGCTGCGCATTGCAGCTCACCACGGGGATCATGCTGGCCGCGCTGGGCGCAGCGCTGTATGCGGCGTATCGCAAGACGTAGCACATGGGCCCCACCGCCATCAATCGAGGCAACAAAAAAGACCGGGTGTCCATCAAGGCACCCGGTCTTGAATTGCTTCACGAGTTACGCCAGGCTACGCCAGCGCCTTCAGCAGCGTCTCCGCCTCGTCCACGCTGATCTCGCCGCGCGAGAGGCTTTCGAGGATCCCCATGGTCACGTCCCTGCTCGGCACTGTCCGGGTGACTGGCACCGGTTGGGATGGCGCGAGATTGGACATTCCGGACGTCACAACCTCCGCCACAGCCACCGACTGCCCCACAGCCACCGGCACAGGTCCGGTCGCACGGACCACGATATCGCCTTTGCCGCTTTCCGCCAGTACCTCAGCCCGCGGCTCGTCGCCCAGGACGATGATGGTACGTCCGCTGTGCTGGCCGGCCGGGCCGGGCTTGCCGACCTTGACCTGCGGCAGGTCAGAGTGGATCGAGCCGCGGCGGGTGGACGCCTCGATGCGGGCCGCTACGTTGCCCGGCACCTTGAGCACAATGTCGCCCTTGGACGTGTTCAACTGCCACTGTCCGACGCCGGGGTCGCCGCTGGCTACCAGATCGCCAGAGCCGGTCTTGACGTGCAGCCTGGCCACGTGCAGGTGACTCAGGGCGCAGTCGCCGCGGCCGGTCTGCACCCGCAGGCTTTCTGCCTGGCCGTAGCTCAGGGCAACATCGCCAGAACCGGTGTTGATGGAGCCGCTGCTGGCTGCGCCGTTCTCGCTGGCTTGCCAGTTGCTGGCGCTGACGTCGCCGGAACCGGTGCTGACATCCAGACTGCCCACCACGCCATCGATGCTGATGTCGCCGCGACCGGTGCGCACTGCGAGGCTGGCCTGGCTGTTGCCCACCTGAACGTCGCCGGAGCCGGTGTGAATGGTCAACTCGCCGCCGCAGCCGGCCACGGATATGTCGCCTGCGCCGCTTTCGATGGCCAACTGACCGACGGTTCCCGCCACGGAGACGTCACCTTTGCCGGTGCGCACGGCCTGTGTTCGCTTGACGCCGCTCAGGCGCACATCGCCCTTGCCGGTCTGGACGTCCAGCGGCAGGTCGGCGCCGGCCGGCAGGGTCAGTTCCACGTCGATGGCCGGATGCACCCGGCCCCAGTTGCCGAAGTCTCCGTCGTTTGATGGGTGGCCGATGCGCAGTTGCCGGCCGGCCAAGGCCAGTTCCAGTTCATCTTCGTCGTCGCCGTGGATGCGGGCGCGCAGGCTGATGACGGCGCCGTTGCCCGCCGAGGCGTAGACATCGCCCCGGGCCAGTGCGACCTTGATCTGCTGCACTTCTTCGATACTGTACTCACGTCTTACTTCAATCACGAGTTTTCTCCTGTCGATTCTTCAGAGGTGGCTGGCGTCTCGGTGCGCAACAGTGCCAGCGCATCGCCAACGGCCAGTTGGCCCGACTGGACCATGGCCAGAACGGTCTTGCGGTCGCCTGTCGCTGGTGGCGGCGCCGGCGGCTCCAGCCGCTCAATCACCTCGTCCAGTTTGGCGCGCACGGTGGGGTACGAGACGCCGAGGGTCTTTTCCAGATCCTTCAGATTGCCCCGGCTGCGCACGAAGAGGAGCAGGAACGTCTGCTGCTCCTCGTCCAGCGCGCTGAAGGGGCCGGGTTGGTAGCGGCTGCGCACCTGGGTACCACAGGTGTCGCACGTCACTTCGGTGATGGTCAGACTACTGCTGCACGTTGGGCATGCCTCTAGGATTTTGCGCATTTGTTTCTCCATTTCGTCCAGATGATAGCATATTAATCACGGTTTGTCAATAGATAATTGATGAGTTTTATTAATTAATCAACAAATCCAAGTTTTTAAACGATGTCTGGAGTGTGGCGGGGTTTCGGACCACGAATTCGCGAAGAAACACGAAGACGCCAAGGCGCGACGAGAGCGAAGCGTCGTGAACGCTTCGCTCTCGTCGCGTCTTCGTGCTTTGCGCTTTCGCGAACCTTCGCGTCTTCGTGGTCCAGAACCGCAACTCGTTCCATACCACACCAAACCGCGGAGTTCGCATCCTTAGATGCGAACGAGGGTTGCGCATAACGCCGTTCCCCTATCCGCGAGCCGCGAAAGGAAACCAAAGGGGAAGATATCGCAAGATGTGGCGACGCGTGCCAGAACCGTTCGCATCTGAGACGACCATGCGCTACTCGCACAACCATGGATGAAAATCGAGGCGGCACGGTCGGCCCCCCGGGGCTTCGAAGACCGGCCGCAGCAGCGTCTATTTTCAAGTCAGGCGCCGGGACAGGCTCCGCCCGACACCCCGACCAATGAAAACATCGGGCTCGCCTTCGCCGTGGATATGCCTCTGATCCGCGCTCCGACCGATCCGCGGTTCTGGGGCTGGAGCCGGCCAGTCGCTATTTTCGAAGCAGGCGCCGGGACGGGCTTTGCCCGACACCCCGATCAATGAAAACAGCGGGGCACGGTCAGAGACCGGCCCGAGCAAGGTGCTATTTTCAAAGCAGGATGCGAACTCCACGGGGAACGGACCTATGAAATGCCCACTACTCGAAACGCAGCGTCAGATGCCGCAGACGGACGGCTGCCAGCGCGGACTGGTCCACTTCGACGCCGATCCCCGGCGCGTCCGGCACGGTGATGGTCGAGTCGTCGTTGAGGGTGAAGTTGGGCAGGGCGACGTCGCGGGCGTAGTAGCGCGCCGACGCCGAGATGTCCCCCGGCAAAGTGAAGTTGGGCAGGGCGGCCAGCGCCAGGTTGCCGGCGCGCCCGACGTTGGTCTCCAGCATCCCGCCGCACCAGACCGGCACGCCGCGCACCGCGCACAGGTCGTGGATCTGGCGCGCCGCCGTGAAGCCGCCAACCCGACCGACCTTGATGTTGATCACGCGGCAGGCGTGAATGTCCAGCGCCCAGCGGGCGTGCTCGAAGGAGTGGATGCTTTCGTCGAGGCAGACCGGCGTGTCAAGCAACCTTTGCAACACGGCGTGGTCAACCATGTCGTCGTGATGCAGCGGCTGCTCGATCAGCAGCAGGTCGAACTGGTCAAGCTCCTGCAATCGCGGCGCATCGGCCAGGGTGTAGGCCGAGTTGGCGTCCACCTGCAGGGCCAGGTCGGGCCAGCGCTCGCGCACCGCCCGCACCACGTCCACATCCCAGCCCGGCTTGATCTTCAGCTTGACGCGCGCATAGCCGGCGTCCACAAACCCCTGCACCTGCGCCAGCAACTCGTCCAGCGTCGGCTCGATGCCGACGCTGACGCCCACCGCGACGCGCGGGCGCACCCCGCCGAGCATCGAAGCGAGCGACCGGCCATCGGCGCGGCCCAGCAGGTCCCAGACGGCGTTCTCCAGCGCGGCGCGCGCCATGGCGTGGCCGCGGATGCGGCGAAAACGCTCCACAACCTGCTCTGGCCGGCTGATCTCCTGCCCCAGCAAGGCCGGCGCCAGGTAGTCGCGCAGCACGTGCCAGGCCGTGTCGATGGTCTCGTAGGAGTACCAGGGCCCGGCCCCGGCCACGCACTCGCCCCAGCCGGTCAGCCCGCCGGCGGTCACCGCCACCAGAATGCCGTGCCGCGTCAGCTCGCGCCCGAAGCTGGTCTCGAAGGGGTGGACGTAGGGAAGTTCGATGTGGTGCAGGTCAATTTGGTGAATCTTCAAGGTGAACTGGCCCTTTTCTGGAGAAACAAAGAGGGCAGCCTGCGATAGTCGCAGACCGCCCTAAAATGATACCACAAGACATTGCCCGCGAGTAACTTCGCAAACTGGCGCGGTCGGAGACCGGCCATAGCCACGAAGATCTCTTAACGTCGCCGCAACGTAGGCTCGCGGACTACCCTGCATGCCCCCTCTGGCTCCCATCAAAAAAGCAGCCGCCGTCCGTTGCGCCGGACGGCGGCTGCTGAAACGCTCCCGCCTGCGATTACAGCGGGATTCGGTCGCCATTCTTAGCGAGCCACTGCTCGAAAGTCTGCAGATCGGGGTTCAGCTCGCGGGTCAGGTTGACATCACGAATATCGCAGTACGACTCGTTGAAGTCGCGCTTGTACTGGAACATGTTGCCCATCTCATCTGCGCCAGCGAAACCAAAGCTGCGGTACACGTCCGCCGGCACTGCGTTGTAGTGAATCTCCTGGCCCAGCGCCCTGGTCATCGCTGCCGCCATCTCTTCACCGGTCAACTGTTCGCCTGCGATCCCGATTGTCTTGCCGATGTATGCATCGCCTCGCTTGAAGATGCCGTAAGCGGCTTTGCCGATGTCCTCAGCCGCGATGCCGGGCAGCTTGGCAGTGCCGAGGGGCATGGTGAGCCTGAGGACACCGTCGGGTCCGCGCTGAGGGCCGGCCCCGAAGTAGATGAAGTTCTCCCAGTAGAATGACGTGTCAAGGAACGTCGTTGGCACGCCTTGATCCAGAAAGTACTGGTTGGCCTCAGCTTTGGCGTCGAAGTGCGGGACGTTATAGGCCCCCTGCAGCACCGGCATGCGGTCATCGTCGAGAGGGAGAAGGTCGCGCGTATCTTCGAAAGTGGACCAAATGACGTGTTTGACACCGGCCTGCCGGGCAGCCTGGGCAAGGTTGGCCGCCTGGGCCTTCTCCTTCTCCGCCGAGAAGTGCTCCCAGAAGTTGGTGAGGCAATAGGCGCCGTAGCATCCGGCAAAGGCCTGCGTCAGGCTCTCAACGGAGTCGAGGTCAGCCTGGACCACTTCGGCCCCGCGCCCCGCCAGCGCCTGCGCTGCTTCCGAGTCGGGCTTGCGCGTGAGAGCGCGTACAGCGAATGAACTATTCGGGTCGTCCAGGATTGCTCTGGCGAGACCTCCGCCCTGAGCGCCGGTGGCGCCGACGACGGCAATCAGCTTCTTGCTAGACATTTGTTTTCTCCTTCAATCAAGTTGGTCGATCGGTATCTTATGGTCTACAACGTGACGAGCTTTGTGCCGCACAACTGGTCGGTCCTTCAGAAGCAAACCGCCGCACATGGTGCGGCGGCAAGGCTGTCAATTGATCGCAATGCGCCTTCTGTCGAGAGCCAGCAAACGAAATTACAGCCGTCTGCATCAAAAAGGCGACACAGTCGGGCGACAATGCAGATCCTATCCCAGAATACCTCCCAATGCTGTTTGCCAACTTCCAAACAAAAAGACTGCCGGCGAGTTGATTACTGCTTGCTAAAACGGTCGACACGAAACAGCTCGATGTCGTGGCGGGTCGTGCGCTCTGTGGCCAGGTCGGCCATGATTTCGCCGATCACGCTGGCAAACTTGAAGCCGTGGCCGCTAAAGCCGGCCGCCAGGGACACCTGCGGCAGCTCCGGGTGCAGGCCGATGATGAAGTGCTCGTCGGGCGAGTTGGTGAACATGCAGGTCCGTAGCGCCACGGTGGGGCCGTTGCCCTGCGGGAAGAAGCGGGCGGCAAAGGCGCGCAGCGCATCCTCGTCGCGGCGGTCAGGCGCCTGGTCGATGAGCGCCTCCGGCTCGCCGGTCTCGCGCCGGTGGTGGTACCAGCCAAACTTGAAGCCGGGCACCTCGAAGACCGGGAAGCCGTAGAAGTACTCGTCGCCCTGGTCGAGGATCCACACCGGAAAGCGGGCCGGCGTGAACAGGTCAGGCGCGGTGGGCTGCAGCCAGGCCAGCACCTGGCGCTCCGGCACCGCCAGCCCGGCCAGCCACGGCAGCGCCCGGCTGCTCCAGGCGCCGGCGGTGATCACCAGGCTGCCCGCCTGGTAGACGGCGCGGTCGGTGGTGACCCGTACGCCGTCGCCGGCCGGCTCCCAGCCTTGCACCACCTCGCGTGCGTGGATCTCGCCGCCGTGGCGGAATGTTCCTTCGACGAAGGCGACGATGGACCGCTCCGGGAGCAGGAAGCCAGCGTTGGGCTGGAAGACGGCGCGGTAATCAGCGGGCAGGTTGTAGGCAGGATAGCGAGCGGTGACCTCCGGGCCGCTGAGCACCACGTGCGGCAGGTCGTGTTCCTGGCAGGAGCGCAGCGATCCCTCGACCACATGGCTGCCGGGCGGGCCGATGTCCAGCCCGCCGGTTTTGTAGAACAGTTGCTCGCGTGCCTCAGTCTCCAGGTCGGCCCACAGTGCGTAGGAGCGGCGTAAGAGCGGCACGTAGGAAGGGTGCTCGAAGTAGGCCAGGCGGATGATGCGCGTGTAGCCGTGGGATGAGCCGCGGCTGTGGGGGATGTCGAACTGCTCCAGCCCCAGCACGCGCCGGCCGCGCCGGGCAAGCTGGTAACAGGTCGCGCTCCCCATCGCCCCTGCGCCGATGACGATGGTGTCGTAGGTGTTTGTCATGGTAGTGTCCTGTTTTGTTGGTTGGCTAGATGGCAGGTTGAAGGAGGTAACAGAGTTCGTCGGCTTGCCATACAACGTCGGCAGCGTGATAGCCCTGCGAAAACGCGTCCTCGAACGCGCGGCGGGTGTTCATGCGCCATTCCAGCGCTCGCGTCATGTCGGTGGATTTGATGGACTGGATGTTGGCGGGAATCGCGACAAGGCGAAGATCTCCCCTCACCCCTGCCCTCTCCCATGGGGAGAGGGGGTCGGAAGCACTTCCGGCCCTCCTCCCTCTGAGGGAGGAGATGGAGGAGGGTGGGTCGTCCTCGCCGCGCAGCCGCCGCTCCACCCGCTCGCTGCGAATCCACCAGTCCACCTGCAGGCGGTCGCTGGGCAGGCCGGTGTTGAGGCCGTCGCGCATGTTGCCGTAGATGTTGCGCAGGTAGGTGTTGCAGACCGCGCCCAGCTTGCCGAAGTTCAGCCAGGCGTTCCTCGCCTCCAGCGGGTCGAAGGTCCAGGTGATCAGGTCGATGCCCTGTGCCAGGACGTGCTCGCGCTGGGCCAGCTTGAGCCGGTAGCCCAGGTTCTGGTCGCGGTAGGCCGGATGCACACCGGCCATGTGGCTGCAGTGCTTCAGGCGGCCCTCCGGCGTCAAGCCTGGGAAGCCGAAAACAAAACCGGCCAGCCGCTCGCCGTCGAATGCGCCCAGCAGCAGCCCCCCGTTCCTGGCAGCGGTGGTCAGGACATGCAGCGGAACGATCTCGACGTCGGGCAGGTTCCACACCTCAGCCTGGAGGCGCTCCACATCATGCAGTTGGGCAAGGGTCGCAATGGGATGGATTGTGATGGGCACAGGTCTCGCCGGCCTCATTGGATTGGGGCAGCCTGGCTGCACGGTGGTCGAACGCATCGATTATACGCGCCGGCGCCGAAACTTGAAAGCATGCAACTGGTTGTTGAGATAGAATCGCTCGTGGTATAATCGCTTGCCATGCCGCAGATACTTGCCAGCGCAACTCTTCTCGTCCGCGACTACGACGAGGCCATCGCGTACTTCACCGACGCGCTGGGCTTCAGGCTGGTCGAGGACACCCCTTTGGGCGACGGCAAACGCTGGGTGATGGTAGCGCCAACGAGTGGCGGGGCCGGCCTGCTGCTGGCGCGCGCGGCTTCTCCTGAGCAGGAAGCGGCCATCGGCAACCAGACCGGCGGACGCGTCGCCTTCTTCCTGCACACCGACGACTTCAGGCGCGACTACGACGGCATGCACGCCCGCGGCGTCAGGTTCATCGAACAGCCGCGTCACGAGACGTATGGCACGGTGGTCGTGTTCGAGGACCTTTACGGCAACAAGTGGGATCTGGTCGAACCGCGCGTTGACAGCGCGTAGGAGGAGCAGCGTATGAAAACCTGGATCGCCATGCTGCGCGGCATCAATGTCAGCGGGCAGAAAAAGATCAAGATGGCCGACCTGCGGGCGATGTTCGAGGCGGCGGATTTCAGCAACGTCCAGTCCTACGTCCAGAGCGGCAACGTGGTTTTCGACGCCGGCAGCCAGGACGCGGCGACGTTGACGGTCGCCATAGAAGCCGCAATCATTGCAGCCTTCGGGTTCGAGGTGTCCGTGTTCTTGCGCGACGCCGATGATTTTCGGCGTATCATTGAAGGCAACCCGTTCCTGGCGCGCGGGAATGTCGATCCCAAGCGGCTGTACGTGACGTTTCTCAACAGTGTGCCCTCCGAGGGTTTGGTGAACAGCACCGAAGTGCCTGCAGGCAGCGCTGACGAGTTCGCGGTGTTGGGCGATGCGGTCTATCTCCACTGCCCCGATGGCTACGGCACCACCAGGCTTTCCAACACATTCTTCGAACGCAAGCTGGCAATGCCCGCCACTACCCGCAACTGGAACACCGTCAACGCGTTGGCCGAGATGGCGGCCCGCGACTAGCGAGGCAAGGCAACCCAATGGATCTGACAGCCTTACTTCGTCATCGTCTCTACAATCAGGGCATCGCCGGCGCGCGTTTTGCGACGCCGGCAGAGGTCGTCGGGTGGATGGGTGCGGTGCAGGCGCAGGACTACCTGGGCGCGCTGTGGGGCATCGGCCTGCGGATGCGCGAAGCCGTGGAGGCCGGCGTCGAGCAGGCGCTGGCCGACCGCACGGTCGTCCGCACCTGGCCGATGCGCGGCACGCTGCATTTCGTACCAGGTGAGGATGCCCGCTGGATGCTGGCGCTGCTGACGCCGCGGGTTGTTGCCGGCAACGCTCGCCGCTACGCCGAGTTGGGCCTGGACGACGCAACCTTTGCCCACAGCCGTGAGGCGTTCGCGAAGTCGCTGCACGGCGGCAAGCAACTGACGCGCGCCGAGATGGGTGAGGTGTTGGAGGCGGCCGGTGTGTCTACGGCCGGCCAGCGGCTGTATCACATCCTCGGCCGATTGGCGCAGGAAGGCACGCTCTGCTTCGGCGTCCGCCGCGGCCGGCAACAAACGTTCGTGTTGCTGGACGAATGGCTGCCGCCGACGCGGCACCTGGCCCGCGAGGAAGCTCTTGCTGAGCTGGCGCGCCGCTACTTCCGGTCCCACGGCCCGGCCACCGACCGCGACTTCGCCTGGTGGATCGGCATGCCGCTGGGCGATGCGCGGCTGGGCATCGAGTTGGCAGGCAGTGAACTGGAGCCTCGTGAGTGCGAGGGACAAACCCTGTGGGTCTCGGCGACGATGGCTCACGCGACAGAGCAACCGCCGTCAGCCTGGCTGCTGCCGGCCTACGACGAGTACACGGTCGCGTATGCCGACCGCAGCGCGCTGCTGGACACGCCAGGACAGGCGTACGTCGCTGCGGGGCACAGCATCCTGTTCCCGACGGTCGTGATCGACGGTACGGTGGTCGGCACGTGGCGGCGCACGGTCGGGAAGCAGCGGATCGACGTCGAACTCAATCTCTTCGCGCCGCTGCCGGCAGAGGAGCAGCAGCTCGTCCAGGCTGCCGCGGATCGGTACGGTGTCTTCTTTGGCCTGCCTGCGAAAGTGAGATACCCATGACTTCGAACTCGGACGCGTTTCGCCAGACGCTGCTGCTGGTCCTTGACGAGACGTTTGAAACCCATCACGGCATCTACCTGGACACGGGGACGTCGCTGCTGACCACCCTGGATGGCATCACGGCCGAGCAGGCGTCGCAGCCGGTGGGCGGACAGTGTGCCACGCTGGCCGCGCAAGTTGCACACGTCACGTTCTACCTGGACGTGCTGGAGCGCTATATGCTCCGGCAGGAGGTCGGCACGGTGGACTGGGGTGAGATCTGGCGAACGGTCGGCGCGGTGACGCCGGAAGCATGGCTGGACTTGCGGCAACAACTGGCAGAAGCCTACCGCAGGATCGACGCCAGACTGCGCGCGCTGGAGTCGTGGGACGACGAAAATCTGATCGGCGGCGCGCTCGCGATCACCGTCCACACGGCGTATCACCTGGGCGAGATACGCCAGGCGCTATGTACGCTGAGGTAAGCCCACCTGCACGCGGTCAACCCAGGTTGACCAACCCAGGCACTTTTGGATAACCTGCACTCAAGCAACGAGGTCTTCATGAGCAAAGGACGGTTGGAAGCGTTCAGCGACGGGGTGCTGGCCATCATTATCACCATCATGGTGCTGGAACTGCGGCCGCCCCACGAACCGACACTGGCTGCGCTGCTGCCGCTGCTGCCGGTGTTCTTGAGCTACATCCTCAGCTTTGTGTACATCGGCATCTACTGGAACAACCACCATCACCTGCTGCAGGCGGCCAAACAGGTGAACGGCCGGGTGCTCTGGGCCAACCTTTTCCTGCTGTTCTGGCTGTCGCTCACGCCGTTTGTCACCGCGTGGATGGGCGAAAGCCTGTTCGCCTCCTGGCCAGTAGCCCTCTATGGCGTCGTGATGCTCATGGCGTCCATCGCCTACTACATCCTGGCACGCTCGCTGGTTGCATTGCAGGGCAAGGACTCGCCGCTGGCCGTCGCGTTGGGCAAGGACACCAAGGGCAAGGCCTCGCCGATCATCTATGCGCTGGCGATTCCGCTCGCGTTCGTCAATCCGTGGATTTCGTGTGCGCTGTATGTGGTGGTGGCCGCGATGTGGCTCATCCCCGACCGGCGCATCGAGAAGACGATATCCTGACGATCCTCGCCGGGCGGTTGGAGAGCGTTCTGGTTGCACAGGAGTGAAGGCGTGACGGCGTGAAACGTGAAGACGTGAAACGTGATGGCCCTCCAGGAGCATCACTCACGGCTTCACGTTTTTCGTGTTACGTTTCAGCTTTAACCCAATCCACCCATAGAGCCGGGACTCAGTAAACCAACGGTATCAGCCGCTTCGAGACCTGTTGATAGGCGGGGTATTCAGGAAAGCGCGCGGCCAGCAACTGCTCCTCGTAGTTCAGCTTCAACAGAAAATCGACCAGCAGGGCGATCCAGGTCCCGATCCGCAGCGGTGTCGGCGCGTTGCCCACAAGGCCCAGCGTCCCCAGCAGCAGCGCCGCGTACATCGGGTGACGAATGAACCGGTACGGGCCGCTGGTGACCAGCCGCGCGTTGGCCAGCACATCAGGCAGCACGTTGAAGCGCCCCAGCCGCCACGTCCACAGCGTCCACAGCGCCAGCGCTGCGCCGGCCAGCTCCAGCGCCAGCCAGAGCGGCTGGCGGGCGATCAGCGGGCCGGTCAGCGCGATGATGCCAAGACAGATAAACTGGATGGCAACGAATACAATCGACTTCATTTGAACAAAGCGTCCTTTGGGGGTATCATCTGAGAGCGAGCACTTCAGGAGACGATTATACCACGCAATGAGCGATATCATTCTGCGGGTGTTGGCCCGCAACGCAGGCCTGCGCGTGCTGGCCTGTACCAGCACCGAACTGGCGCAGGAAGCCGCCCGCCGCCACGACACATCGCCGATTGCCGCGGCCGCGCTGGGCTATGGACTGACGGCCGGCGCCCTGCTGGGCGCAACGTTGAAGGTGGGACAGCGGGTTGCCCTCAGGTTCGCCGGCGACGGCCCGTTGGTCAAGATGGTGGTCGAAGCAGACGCCTACGGACGCGTGCGCGGCTACGTGGTTCGGCCCGACGCGCCATCGCCAGAACGCCTCGATTCGGCCGCCGTCGCTGATGCCATCGGCAGCGGCCTGCTCACGGTTGTCAAGGATCTGCGGGTCAAAGACCTGTATCAGGGCGCCGTTGCCTTGACCGGTGACGGCCCGGAGCAGGATCTCACCAGATACCTCGTCCAATCGGAACAGCTACCCACCTTGCTGCGCCTGGCCGTTGAGATGGATGAAACCGGGACTGTGCGCGCGGCCGGCGGGATCTACATCGAGCTAATGCCTGGCCATGAAGCAGACGAACTGGCCCTGATCGCAGCGCGATTGGACACGCTGCCGCCAATTGGTGAAATGCTGCTGGACGGCCAATCCCTGGACCACATGGTCGAACGGTTGCTGAACGACATCGACTACCTCCTGCTGGAGCGAATGCCGGTGGCCTTCGTCTGCTCGTGCAGCCGCGCCCGCAGCCGGATGGCGCTCAAAGCGCTGGGCACGGAGGACATCCTGGAGATGATCGTCGAGGGCGAGGCGGTGGTCGATTGCCACTTCTGCCATGAACGCTACGTCTTCAGCGCCAACGAGCTGATGGAAATACTGGACGAGATGGAGGCTGCGGAATGAGCGCCTTGCCAATTACCGCGATGACCCTGTACAAGCACGGCGTGGGCTACTTCGTGCGCAGCGGACCGGTCGAAGGCCAGCGCCTCGATCTGACCTTTCCCGCCGAGGCCATGAACGACGTGCTGAAGAGCCTGACTGTGTTGGACCGCAGCGGTGGACAGGTGCTGGGGGTCGAGTATCCCACGCCGCAGACGCTGGAGGACCGGCTGGAAGGCTGCACCGTCCGGCTGGGCAGCGAGTCGGCCATGTATGACCTGCTGGCCAGCCTGCGCGGCCGGCGCGTCCAGGTGTTGCTGGACCAGCGCGAGTATGTGGTCGGACAACTGGTGGGCGTCGACCGGCCGCCAAAGCGCAAGCCGCTGGCGATGGACTGGTGTCGGTGCTGCTGGACGGCGCACGCCAGGTCAGCGTCGTTGGGTTGGGCCGGGTGCGCGGCGTGGAGATCCTCGGCGCGCGCCGGCGACGACCTGCGCTTCTTTCTCGACACGTCAGCCGCACCGGAGACCCAGCGCACGATTTCTGTGCGGCTGTCGGCCGGCGCGCACGATCTGGCGGTCAGCTATGTCGCGCCGGCACCGGTCTGGCGGGTAACGTACCGCTTGGTCGTGGAAGGGGAGGAGGGAAAGGGGGGAAAGGCAGAGAGGCGGGCGTTGCTGCTGGGCTGGGGGATTTTCGACAACAGCCTGGAGGAGGATCTGACGGAGGTTTCGCTGGCGCTGGTGGCCGGGATGCCGATCTCCTTTGTCTACGACTTGCAGACGCCGCACACGCCGGAACGGCCGGTTGTTGGCGAGGAAGACCGGGTGGCCGCTGGCCCGGTGGAGTTTCAGGCGCCGTCCGCTGCCCGCGCCACCAAGGCCATGCGTGCGCCGGAAGCGCCGGCCGCTGAGATGGCGTTTGCCGCGGCCGCGCCGATGGGGATGGCCATGAGCGCCGATGCGCTGGCCCAGGCAACAAGGCTGGCCGTCTCGTCGCAGGATTTGGGCGAGCTGTTCGAGTACGTCATCGAGACGCCGATCTCCGTCGGCCGCGGCCAGTCGGCCATGGCGCCCGTGGCCTCGGCCTGGCTGGAGGCGCACAAGGAGCTGCTGTACAACGGCAGCAAGCAGGCAAAGCATCCGGTGGCGACGCTGCGCATGACCAACGCTAGCGGCGTGACGCTGGAGCGCGGCCCGGCTGTGGTGTTGGACAACGGCGCGTACGGCGGTGAGGCGGTTCTGCCCTTCACCCCGGCCGGCGGCGAGCTGGTCGTGCCCTATGCGGTCGAACTGGGCGCGCAGGTCAGCGAGGAAAACGGCGCGCGGCGGGAGGTTGCAGCGCTGCGCATCACCGGCCATTATGCCAGCTACGACGAGTGGGACATCCGCTGGCGCGACTACCGCGTCAACAACAGCACCGGGCAGCCAATGACCGTTCTCGTCGAGCATCGCCGCACGGCGCAGTACGACCTGTTCGACACGGCCGATCCGGTCGAGCAAACGCCGGAGTTCCTGCGCTTCGCCGTCGAGACGCCCGCGCACGGCGAGACGACCCTGCGGGTGAGCGAGCGCCGGCTGCTGGTGCGACGCGAGGAGATTCGTAGATTGTCCAGTACGGCGCTGCAAGGAAACCTCAAAGCCGGGCTGCTGGACACAAAGACCTACAACCGGCTGGCCGGCCTGCTGGCTTTGTGGAGCCAGATCGCCGAGCACGAGAAGCGTCTTGCCGAGATCGAGAAGGACCGCAGCAAGATCTATGCCGCCCAGGAACAGGTGCGCGGCAACATGCAGGCGCTCTCCACCGAGGGCAAGGAAGGCGCGCTGCGCGCCAGCTACGTAGACAGGCTGGCGGCCAGCGAGGAGCAACTCGCCGCGCTGGCGGCTGAAGAGAAGCAGCGCCAGGCCGACATCCAGCAGCTCAACCGCGAGATCGAAGCCGGACTCGCCGGACTGGGTTGACGTGCTGGGCCTGAGGTAACTTTCACCTGGAAATGAGGTTGGCTGTTGCATAGATCGACATCAACTTGGCATAAACGCCTGCTCGCTCTATAATCGAACTATCTACCGTCCCGCTGACCAAATCTCACCTCATTCTGCGAAAGGACTGCCCATGGACCTGCCTGTCAATCTCCAAACCGGAGAAACTGTAATACGCCTGGTGCGGCGCCACCCGGTGTACGTCATCCTGAAGACAATAGCGACCGTTTTGATTGCGCTGCTGATCTTCTGGCTGGCTGGAACACTTCGCGACTGGCTTCGCGGCTTTCTCAGCGGGGATCTCACTTCCACTGTCCTGAACATCATCCGCGCCGTCGTCGTGATCGCTGCGATCCTCTATTTCCTGTTCATCTTCTACCGCTACCGCAACGACATCTGGCTGATCACCAACCAGCGGCTGATCGACTCCAGCAAGCCACATCCTTTCAGACATGATGTGTCGTCGGCGTCGTTGAAGAACATCCAGGACATCAGCATTTCGCAGCGCGGCTTCCTCGCGACGATCTTCAAGTTTGGCAATCTGATCTGCCAGACGGCCGCCTCAGGCGGGTCATTCGAGTTCAGAGGGGTTCCCAATCCCAAGGAACTGCTGGACATCGTGGATGACGCCCGCGCCAAGGCCAGGGGAGCCAGCGCCGCGCTGTAGCCGCCACCGCCCTCGCTGTACAGACGGCCCAAGGACGCACGTCAGCGCCAGGTTACCGGCCGGTAACCTGGCGCTTGTATTTCCCGGACAGGTCGGGACACCGGTCCCATGACAGGGGGACGCACTTCCGTGTAACATGTGAGTGTCGGTTTGATACACTCATACCAACCACGGAGGTGCAACATGCAACTTGGTCATACTGAGCATCGGGCCGGCCGGCTGGCCGTGGCTATGTCACTGCTGGCGGTTCTGGTGCTCGCCGCCTGCTCATCTGGTGCGTCCAGCGCCAGCGTCAGGTTCGTCGATCCCAAGGAAGGCGCGACGGTCAGCAACCCGGTCACCGTCAAGATGGCCGCGGACAACTTCACCGTCGAGCCGGCCGGCGAGGTCAAGGCCGGCCACGGCCACCTGCACTACGGCCATGGGCAGGTTGAGGCGACGCTGGAGCTCGCCCCAGGTTCCCACACACTCTGCCTGCAGGCCGCCGACGGCGCACACGTCGCGCTGCCCGGCGCCGACCTGACGCAGAAGATCAACATAGGGAAAGGTTGATACGTGAAATCCGCGCAATCCGCGAGCAGAGATCACGATTCTTTCACCGCTGGTTCAAGCCGGGTAAGCAGTTCGAGCTCGAGAGAAAGATCAGCGCCTCGTCAGCGTCGGCGCCGCACATCTCCGGTTCCGGTCGCAGGTTGATGCAGACCGCCGGCCGCTCCGGTTGGCCGAACAGCAAACAGCGGTTGTCCGGCGTCAACTGCACGCAGCGCACGCCAGCTGGCTTGCCGTCCGGCATGCCGGGGATGGGCGACGAGATCGACGGCGATGCAGCACGCTCCGCAGCCAATCCGGCACGCCATCGCCGTCACGCTGATTCCTCCACCGGCGGATCGACGATCAGCCGCTTGCCAAAGCTGATCACCGGGTCCACCGCGTAGCCGATGGCGCGGTAGAATCCAAGCGCTTCCCCGTTCGTATCCCTGACCTGCAGGTTGATCTTCGGGCAGCCGCGCGCCAGCAGCAGCGGTTCAATCGCCGCCATCATCTGCCGGCCCAGGCCGCGCCGCTGAACCGCCGGATCGACGGCCAGGTAGTTGATCCAGCCGCGGTGCCCCTCGTAGCCGCCCATCACCGGCGCGACAACGCGCCGTCGATCATGCCGACGAGAAACAGGTCGGGGTCAACGGTCAGCTTGCGCTCGATGTCGGCGTGCGGGTTGTTCCACGGCCGCGTCAGGCCGCAGCGTATCCAGAGGGCGATCACCGCCGGTTCGTCGGCGGGGGAGTATGGGCGTATCAGCATCGTCGTTTCGTTCGGCATCAGGACTCCGTCAGGTCTTCAAGTCGCGGCTGGTATCGTCGTTGGGAAGTATAGCCACACGCCGTAGTTGTGCAACATCTCCGCGCTCGCGGGCGGCTGGCGCGGTCGTGCATCCTGTGGTTAAATGGGACCAGTACACCCTGACCAGCGACCGTTCAGCGTCGTTTACGTTGCACCAGACATACCGGCCCGCAGAAACATAGATCGTCACCGGAGACGCCAGATGGATAGCGCGACAACCAGCAAACCGCCCTTGGTCGCCGTCGTTACCGGCGCAGCCAGCGGCATCGGCAGGCACTGGGCCGGCGTTCTGGCGGCGCGCGGCTGGCGTCTGGCGCTGGCCGACATCAACGAGACGGGGCTGCGGGCCGCCTTTGACGAGGACGAACGGCTGCGGCTGCACCGGCTGGATGTCCGCTGTCCCGACCAGTGGCAGGCGCTGGTCCGCGATACGGTGCAGCGCTTTGGGCGCATCGACTGCCTGTTCAACATCGCCGGCGGTGGGCGGCTCGGCTTTCTGCTGGAGCAGCCCGTCGAAAACGTCGATCTGGTCATCGACCTTAACCTCAAGGGGCCGGTCTACGGCATGCGGCTGGTCGGGCAGGTTATGGCCGCACAGCGCAGCGGCCACATCGTCAACGTCGCATCGCTGGCCGGCCTGTCGGCGACGCCCGGCAACGCGCTGTACTCCGCCGCGAAGTCCGGTCTGCGCACGGCGTCGCTGGCCGCGGCGGTGGAACTGCGCAAGTACGGCGTCTACGTCACCGTGGTGCGCCTGACGCGGTCAACACGCCGGCTGTGCAGCAACACTTCCGCTATCCTGAAGCCGCCGCGCTGATCCACTCCGGCAGCCGCCTGTTGCAGGTCGAAGACCTGTCAAGGGCGTTTGACATAGCGCTGCGCGACCGCCCGTTGGAGATCAGCCTGCCGCGCTGGCGGGGCTGGCTGGCCAAGGTCAACAATGTCTACCCGCCGTTGATGCTGAGACTCTATGGTCCGCTGAGCAGGCGGGGGCGCAAACGGCTGGAACAGCTGAGCATGAAGGGTGAAACGTGAAACGTAAAACGTGATGCGTAATGCGTGTGACCCGTGACCAGACCTCCATCACATTTTCACGTTTCACCCAAATTTTGCGCAAAAAACGAGGGACACCAAAGCGTGGTGTCGGCTCCTTAACAATTGAGGTAGATTGGTCATTGCGGCAGCAGCGCTACGGATCGCCGAATCGGGCAAGTAGATGCTGTAAGCCGTCAGCGATGGCATTGGCATACGGATGGGATTGGCTGAGTTGCACCTCTACAAGACGGTTCTGACTGAAAACAAGGCGGCCCGGCATGCAGAAGACATCTTCAACCAGTCGAAGGGCACCGAAACTAGAGAGTGGTGCGGGAAGCGCCATCCAGAGACAGGTCCATGCCAACAAGTTGTGAGCAAGATCGACCAACAAGACAAGAGCCTCTTGAGCAACCAGATGCTTTTTGCGTCGTCGCTCGAGCTTCAGACCCATCTTATCGGCTTGGATCTCGGTTTCGCAAGCGCCGCGGTCATCGTAGCGACGAATGGTCTCGGTCTGTGTCCACTCTGTGACAGAGCAAACATAGTGCTGTACTTGGTCTGCTGGGTCTGGGTTAGCCAGCGCAGTACCAAGTGTTGTGTCAGGTGGACATAGACAGGCGATGCAGGTGCAGGGGCAACCCAACGGCTGTTGCCCAAATCTTGCCAGGCCTCATCCGCCACGCGACGGGCATAGGATTGCGGCCGCTTGCCACCTTTGCCCTTGGCCAGAACCTGCCAGCCGCCTTGAAGTGCCCGATTGACGTTGGCATCGCTGCCGAAGCCGGAGTTCAGAACGCAAGATGGTCTTGGCACGCTGCTCCGGCGTGAAACCTAACGTGTTCTCGATCGCCTCTAGCGCAGGGATGTAGGTCGGACCACTGTCCGTCTTGCCGATGTAGATGCGTGACAACAGTGTTTCATGATATTGCGGCGCATGCACGCGTGCCAGTTGGCGCCCGTAGCTGTTTTTTCTCAAACTTGCCCTTGGTGCTGCCCTCAGCTCGCTTCGAACTGGGCAGCGGCGTCAAGTCCACGTCCAGATACAGCCACTCATCGCCAAATGGATGGCGAAACACCTGGCTCTCCTGCCGCAACAAGGCGTCAAACCCTTGTTGCAACTGAGCCACCTGGTCGCTCCCGAACGCATCCAGTGTTCGCGCCAGGATGGACTGCTCGGCAAACTGCGGCCGACCCCAGGCACTCGCCAGAGCCAGATCAGGTCGTAGTCGCGTGTTGACTTGCATGATGGAGCGACATCCTGTCAGTATGCTGACCAGAATGTCCCGCAGCTTCTCTTCTGGCTCATGCTCTACTGCCTTCATCGGCAGCTCTACCTTGTTCCACACGGGATCCAACAACTTGGACCGTGTCAGACAGTAACCCAACACACCCAAAGGGGCAAACCCTGTCTCTTCGGGCATTGCAACCAATCGAATGACCGTTCCCATGGCGCACCTCCTGTTCAGATGTGCCGCCTATTCTACCTCAATTAGTAAGGTTCTGGGAGACGATTGGTCTCCCCGGAATTTTGCGCAAAATTTGGGTTTCACGTATTCACGTTTCACGCCTCCCGACACGAACACAACTTCACCTTCCCAGAACGGAGTCATCCCATGCCTGAAATCACCGTGGGCGAACTGCTCGCCCGAAGCCTGAAAGCCGAGGGTGTCGACCTTGTCGTCGGCATCATCGATGGTGCGCACATCCCCTTTGTCACCGTTGGCGCCCAATGGCATCCGCTACGTCAACACCCACCACGAGGAGGCCGCCGTCCACATCGCCGAGGGCTACACCCGCATCGCCCGCAAGCCGGCAGTGGCGCTGGGCAACCCCGGCCCCGGCGGCGCCAACATGCTGGCCGGCCTGACCAGTGCCTACGGTGAAGGTCACCCTGTAATCGCCATCGCCTGCACGCGGCGCGGCGCGGTCAACAACCCCGACCGCGGCGGCGCCTGGCAGGCCACCGACCTGGTCGCGATGGCCAGGCCGGTGACGAAGTACAGCGAGCTTGTCATCCGTCCAGAGCGCGTGCCGGAGATGGTGCGCGCCGCCTTCCGGGCGGCCACCAACGGCCGGCCCGGCCCGGCGTTTCTTGCCATCCCCGACGAGCTGTTGGCTGCCAGGATCGATCCGGACAGGCTGCGCGTCACGCCGGCTGCCAACAATCGCGCCGTAAACCTGGGTGCGGGCGACCCGGCTTTGATCGGGCAAGCTGCCGAGCTGCTGGCCAGCGCGCAGCGTCCCTTTATCTACGCCGGCAAGGGAGTGCTCTGGTCGGGCGGGTCAAACGAGCTTGTCGCGCTGGGCGACCGCCTGGCGGCCGGCATGGGCAGCAGCCTGGGCGCGCGCGGCGTCGTGCCCGAGGATCATCCGCATTACTTCCACATCTTCGACATGCAGGCCAGCATGACTGCCCGCAACGAGGCCGATGTGGTGTTGGTGGTCAGGACGCGCCTGGGCGAGTACGACGGGTGGGGATGCCGCCGGCCTGGGGCGACCCCCGCGCCAGAAGACCATCCAGATCGACGCCGACCCGCTCTCCATCGGGCTGAACCGGCCCGTAGATGTGGGCATTGTGGCGGACGCGCCCGGCGCTGGCAGGCTTGCTGCGGCCGTCGCGGAGAAGACGCCCGCGTGAGACGATGCCAGATCTGGCCCGCTACCGCGAGCTTTCCGCAGTCACCTTGCAGCGAAGCATAGACTACATGCAGGCCAGCAGCGGCAGCGGCGTCAGCCCTGGCCAGATGGTGGCGCTGGCCAACCAGTTCTTCCGCGCGACGCAGTCACCGTGCTGGACGGCGGCAACACCGTTCTCTGGGGCGTGGCCTTCAACCCGATCCTGGAGCCGGATAGCTTCCTGTATTCAGTAAAGATGGGCTACCTGGGCACCGGACTGCCGTTCGCCATCGGCGCTAAGCTGGCCGCACCGGGCCGTCCTGTCGTCTGCATCACCGGCGACGGCGCGCTGGGCTTCCACGTCATGGAGCTGGAGACGGCGCTGCGGGCCGGCACGCCGCTGGTGGTGATCGTCTCGGTGGACGACGCCTGGGGGATGGAGAAGACCGCCTTCAACGTGGCCGGGCTGGGACCGGAAAAGTACGTGGACATCGACATCCGGCCCGGCGTGCGCTACGATCTCATTGCGCAGGCGGTGGGATGTCACGGGGAAAAGGTGGATGACCTGGACGAGCTATTGCCGGCCCTGCAGCGCGCCGTCCAGTCGGGCAAGCCGGCAGTGATCCACGTGACCGTCGACGCGGCGGTCAACGCCGACCCCATTGGTTTCAAGGAGTTTCGCTACGCGCGCTCGTTGTGAGCCGAGCCGTTGGTGAACAACCGGGCCAGCAGATCGGGCCGGTCGGTGATGATGCCGTCAACCCCCGCATCGATCATGCGCCGCATGTGTTCTGGCTCGTTCACCGTCCAGGTGAAGACTCGCCGGCCGTCTGCATGGGCCTTCTGCACAAACTCCAGGGTCACGATATCCCAGGAGGGATGCAGCGCGGCGCGGCGCAGAAACGTACTGGGCCAGCCAGTGTCCATCAGAAACGGCATGCCCGTCTCCCAAAGCAGCCCCAGGGGAATGCGCCGATCTTTGAGACCGATGCGCATCAAAGCCACCGGGTTGAACGATGACACGATCACCCGATCGTAGAGGTTGTGGTGGCGCACGGCCGCGACAATGCCGGCCTCCAGCCCGTCGCTCACCAGTTTCTTGCGCTTGGCCTCGATGTTCAGAAAGCAGTCCCCTGGCAGGCAGTCGATAGCCTCATCCAGCGTGGGGATCGGCTCGTCGGCATATTGAGGGCCGAAATGGCCGCCGGCGTTCAATTCCTGAGTTGCGCCAGCGTGCTCTTCACCACCAGCCCGCGCACGCCGGTGATACGCGCCAGGTCATCGTCATGAAAGAGCACCAGATGGCCGTCCCTGGTGCGTTGCACGTCGAACTCGACGCCATCCGCGCCGGCGCGGATTCCTGCCAACAGACCGGTAAGCGTATTCTCGGGCGCCAGATCGCGCGCGCCGCGATGGCCGATGTTCAGGGGACGTTGCATGCTGCTATCTGTCACGCACGGAACAGCCAACGGCGAATTCGATCACGCCACGCATCAGTAGCCGCGGTTGCCGGCAATGCGGGCTCGCTGTCCGGCAGGCCGAGCAGCGTCCTCAGATGTTCCGCCATGTGATAGGGTGTCCATGCCGGTTCCGCCGTCAAGCGCACATCGATCTGCGACACCCCGACGCTCGCGGCCGCGCGCCGAATCTCGTCCGCTGCCTGGTCGGCGAACGGACTGTAGCGCGTTGTGGTAGTTATGTCGATAGTCGCCCGCGCATCATCACGGACGCGGACCGAACGCACCAGCCCAAGATCCACGATGTTCTCGCCCAAATCTGGTTCGATCACTTTGCGCAACGCCTGCCAGAGTCGCTGCTCGGTCTGGTCGCTCATCGCAGAATCCCGTACGTAGTAAGCGCTTTGGCGCCATTCCGCCGCCCGGAGGCGCTGAAGCGCCTACTACGTACGGGGGCGTCCGCTCAGCGTTTGCCGTAGTCGTAGAAGCCGCGGCCGCTCTTGCGCCCCAGCAGACCGGCCGCCACCATGCGAGTCAGCAGCGGCGGCGAGAAATAGCGCGGCTCACCGTATTCCTGCGAGAATACATCGGCCACCTGCTTGATCACATCCAAACCGATGAAGTCGGCCAGGGTCAGCGGCCCCATGGGATGAGCCGCCCCCAGCTTCATGGCGTTATCGATATCCTCGCGACTTGCCAGCCCCTGCTCGTAGACGCGAATGGCGTCCAGCAGGTACGCAACAAGCAAGCGGTTGACGATGAACCCGGGAGAATCCTTGGCCAGAACACCAGTCTTGCCCAGTTTCTCGCCCAGTGCGCTGACCGCTTCGATGGTTTCCTGGGAAGTCAAAATGCTCGGCACATACTCCACCAGCGCCATGACCGGCACCGGGTTGAAGAAGTGCATACCGATCACCTTGTCACCCCGCTGCGTGGCTGTGGCAATAGCCGCGATGGAGATGGAGGAAGTGTTGGTTGCAAGGATCGCTTCCGGTTTGACGATCTGATCCAGCTCGGAGAAGACGGCCCGCTTGACGTTCAGATCTTCGAAAACAGCTTCTATGACAATGTCGCAGTCGGTCAGATCTCCGGTGTTGACGGTTCCTGTGATACGGGCCAGGGCAGCCTCCATGTCCGCCTCGGCCAGCTTTCCTTTTTCCACGGCCTTGGCCAGCGATTTGCGAATCTTGCCCAAACCGCTGGTCATGATGCGGTCGTCGACCTCGCAGATCAGGACTTCCAGACCTGCTTTTGCGGCAACCTCGGCGATGCCAGAACCCATCTGGCCACAGCCGACGATGCCGACAGTAGTAATCTCCATCGATGTTTCTATGCCTCCTTGCATGAATGAGTTACCTGTGAATGTGTCCGGGCGTTGTTGTGGCAGCAGAACAACCCCTTGCAGACGTTCCGGCGCTCGAACAGCTCATGACTCCGTCGCGCTATCGACTGCGCCGGTCCGCTCCATCTCCGACAACAGCCCCTTGGTCATGGCCAGATGCCTGCGCTCGGCAGCCTCCAACTCCTGCCAGATGGCGCGAATCTCCGGAGGATCGTCCTCGGCAAGCTGACCGGCATACCACTGCAGCGACTTGTCCATGCCGACGATCATGAAGTTCAGGCGGCTGACCGTACCGCGCCGGCCCATCCCCTGATCCAGCAGTTTCTCGTGGGCGCCGGCGTGGAGAGGACTGCGATCCAGTTGCCGCAACGCGCTGCTCAACAGCGCCAAGGCGTCCTGCGCGTCGTCCACCAGCGTCTCCAAAAGCGCCACAAACTCCGGCTTGGGACGGTAGCGCAAGTATTGCTGGTAGATGGTCAAGTAGGCGCGACGACGGCGCAGACCTGCCATCAACCGAGCGACAAGCCGGTCTGTGTCGCCAGGCTGGCTGGCCGGCTCGTCGTCGACATCTAGCCCGGCAAACAGATCGGTCTCACGGTGAGGTTCGGCAGGCAGGCGATGGGCCAGCAGCAACAGATACTCGCGGCTGCGAAAGGCGCGCTGCACCTCCTCGGACACCTGGCTGAACATGCCCTCCGGGTTGTGCTGGCTCTTGTGACACTCCCAGCCGGCAACGCGCTGCTCCGACCAGGCTGCAACATCCATGACCGCGGTGATCTCGTCGTCGGGCGTGCTGAAGAAGGGCAGTTGCTCACCGTTCAGCGACACCCGAAAGTCAGCAAACGCTGGACTGGAGTCGAAAAACTCTGCGGAATGACGCGCGCGTAGAGCTTTGCAACCGCGCAGGCCGGCCCCAGATCAGGCCTGTATTCAGCCTCCGCCGCAGCGTGCCAGGCCGACAAAGCGACCTCGTGTACCGCGATGTGGTCGGGGTGTGGATAGCCGCCATGGGCTGGATGGGTGAGCATCACCTGAGGCTGCACCTCGCGCAGGATCTTGACGACCGCTGCGACCGCCTGGTCGCGGTCGACGCCAGCCACGCCGCCGTCGGGCCAGTCCAGCCAGTGCAGATCCCGGATGCCCAGCGCGGCGCAACAGCATTCCAGCTCTTCCGTGCGGACGTAGCCCAGGTTTTCGCGCGTCGCGCCGTACTCCGGCGGCGAGTAGATCGTGGCCGCCTCGCCGCGCGTTGCGCAGACCAGCGTGATGTGCGCGCCGCCCGCGGCATACCGCGCCAACGTCCCCCCGGTTGAAAGTTCGTCGTCGGGGTGGGCAAAAAAGCCAAGAATGCGTTGAGAAGAACTGTTTTTCTGGGACATAGCGTGACTGCTCGTAGCCTTGTGACGCATTGAATTATAGCGCCAACTGCGCGGTTCAGCGAATTGACCAGACGCACCTGGTTCGGTGGCGCGCCTGCCGCTTCTCGATGAAATTGAGCCGGGAAGTACGTGGGGACAAACGCGCCGGTTCATTCGACAGCGGGCCGGGCGTTGGACGGCTGTTTCGTCAATCCAGATCGAAGAACTCGCGCAGGCTGGCCTTGATTTGATCGTCGCTAATCAGCGTGTCGAAATCGTACCAGACAACACGACTCATCGGAACGACCTTGTCGGCCTGTCTTGTGGCCAGCGTCAGGTTGGCGCGTGCCGAGTCGACGTTGCCTTCCATCCCCCAGGCCAGCGCCAGGGCAGTCGCCAGACTCGGCGGCATGGCGTGTATGAGGCTGGCTTCCTCCAGCGCCAGGGCAAGCGCCTCTTTCGTACGGCCAAGCCAGCACAGCGCCGTTGCCTTGATCCCAACCAGGCCGATTTCTTCATCCGTTTCTGCATCTACTAACTGGCGCCAGAGGTGGCGGGCGCGGACGGAATCGCCGCGGCGAGAGGCAATCCCTGCCTGATAGTACCACTTCTCTGGCTCGATGATCGACTCGTCGTCCAGCAGTTCAAGGGCGAGGTCAAACTCCTCTGCTTCCAGCAGCATGTGCAAGAAGCCTTCGTTCCAACCATACAGATCGTCTTCGTAATCCAGAAACTCGTCCCATTCCTCCAATGCCTCGGCCCAGCGGCCCTGCTCCCTGTACAGGTAGTGGCGCATCAGGTGGAAAGCCGCAAGGGCATCCTCGCCATCGTCTGGCTCGAGAAGCCCCTCGGCCTGTTGCAGAGCAGCTTCGAGGGTCTCTGTGTCCTTGGCCTCGGCTGCCGCCACTGCCAGCGCCAGCCACCCTTCAACGTCCCCGGGGCTTTCCCGCACCAGTTTGTCCAGCTCACGCAGCCAGGGCACGGTCTCACCGCGTTTGATCCGCCGGATGATCGGCTCACGCCGCCAGCGGTTGGGGTTCTCCACATCCAGTAGTTCCAGATCTCGCCACAGCGCTTCGGCGGTTTCGACGTCGCCCAGTTGGTACGCGCTGTTTGCGTGCAATGCTGTGGCGCCTACCAGCGCCTCGTGGAGTTCGCTGCCGGGGCCACGCCGCCGTTCGGGGAGCCGAGTGATGCGGCTGCGTACCCGTTCGGTGATCGCGAGCGCCTCCTGATGTTGGCCGCGCTTGCTCAGCACGAGCGCTTCGGACATCAGCGCCAGGTAGCTGCCAGGGATAGGAACAGCCGGCGGCGCGCCGCTTGGGCGAGATGTGCTCATCGATCATCTCCAGTGTCAGGAAAGGTGGATTGGGCGGATGCCAGGCGGTGGCGGCTGGGCAGGTTGCCCGGCGGGAAACGCACCTGGTTGCGCGCCAGCTTGGCCAGCAACGCGTCGCTGACGTCGATGCCGGTCACGTTGGCCAGCGCCAGCGCGTAGATCAACACGTCGGCCAGCTCGCCGGCCAGATCAGCCCGGCGGGCAGGGTCTTCAGCGACCGCGCGCGATGCCTCGTTGCCGTGCCACTGAAACAGCTCCATCAGCTCGCCGGCTTCGATGGCGATAGACATGCTGAGACTCTTGGGGGTGTGGTACACCTCCCAATCGCGCTCGGCAACAAAGCGCGCCACTTCGGCGCGCAGGTGGTCGAGGGTGGTGGTTGTGTCGGGCATGGTGGTTGTCAGTGATCAGAGGTCAGAAGTCAGTGGTGGGTCTTTTCAGACTTCGGAAGTCGACGAACCAATAGCCAGGAAGCATCCAGGCGGTTGGAGGGCGGTCGTGATATGTAGCCGTGGACTTCCACAGCCAAGCCACGATACTTTTCCAACAGTAACAAGACTGATCGTCCTCTACCGGTCAGTTGACTGATAACTGATAACTGGATACTGATCACGGTTCCGCCGCCACAGCTCGGCCACCAGCATCCCGGCGACGATCAACGCCGCGCCGGCGATCTGGCGCGGCCCCAGCACTTCACCGATCAGCAGGTAGCTGAAGATGCCAGCGAACACCGGCTCGGCCGCGAAGATCAGCGCCGTGTGGGTCGGTGTCGTTGCCTGCTGGGCGCGGCTCTGGATGAAGAAGGCCAGGGCGGTGGCAAACAGGCCGGTGAACGCCGCGGCAAACCAGACGTTGGGCGGCGGCCAGCCGATGGGCCGCTCGAAGATCAGCGCCAGGATGGCTGTCACCACGGCGACGGTCGCGATCTGCACGAAGGCCAGCCGCAGCGGGTTCCAGTCCGGCGCAAACCGCCCGACCAGCAGGATGTGGGCGGCGAAGGCTACGGCGCAGCCCAGCACCAGCAGGTCGCCCAGGTTGACGCGCAGATCGGCGTTCAGGCTCAGCAGCCCCAGCCCCAGCGTCGCCAGCGCCACGCCGGCGATCGAGTTGAGGCGCGGCGCGCGGCGCAGGAAGATTGCCTGGCCGATGGGCACCAGCGCCACCGACAACCCGGTGATGAAGCCGGCCTTGGCGGGCGTTGTGAAGCGCAGGCCGAAGGTCTGGAAGGCGTAGCCGGCCGCCAGCGCCAGCCCGATCGCGATGCCGGGCCAAAGGGCGATCCAGCGGGTGTGCCATCCCGGCACGGTCGGAGATTGGGAACCATCCCGGAGGGACCGGCCGGAGCGAGAGTTCAGATCCGGCCGGTCTTCGACCGTGCCGGCGCCGCCAGCGAGCACGTGGTTGACAGCCGGCTGCGACGAGCGAAGGAACCACGGCAGCAACAGCAGCGTAGCCAGGCTGAAGCGCAGCGCCAGAAACGCAAAGACCGGGAACCCCGTGACGGCATCCTGCACCATCACGAAGGTGGCTCCCCAGACAGCTGTCACGAACAGCAACGCCCCGTCGGCCGCCAGTTGCGCGCGTCTCATCGGCGTACGGTGACAAGAGTTGCCAACTTTCAAGAAAAAGTTGGCAACTCTCACTTCATCGACTGATCACTGAAAACTGACCGCATACAGGTTGTCCTCAACCGTGCGCACCAGGCTCTCGGCGGCCAGCTCGGGGATGCAGTAGCAGGGCGCGTGCATGGCGTCGGCCAGCGCCTGGGCCAGTCCCCGGTCAAAAGCGACGTGTTCCATGTTGATCACCACGCTGTGCAGGTGGGCCGCCTGGATCAACTGCGCCATGTTCATCGCCTCTTCCTGGGCCGGCATGCCGGTCATGCTCACATTACCGGCGCCATCGGTCAGCAGGATGATCATCGGCCGCACCTCGGGGTCGCGGCGGCGGGCGCCCTCGCAGATGCGGTAGGCCAGCAGCAGCCCGCTGCTCAGCGGCGTCTTGCCGCCTACGGGGATGTCGCGCAGCGCGCGGTGCGCCAGGTCAACGCTGGACGTTGGCGGCAGCACCAGCCGTGCCCGGTCCTTCTGGAACACCACCAGCCCAACCTGATCGCGCCGCTGATAGGCGTCCATCAGCAGGCTCATGATCGCGCCCTTGGTGGCCTCCATCCGTTCTGCTGCAGCCATGGACCAACTGGCGTCGACGACAAACAGGATCAGGTTGTTGGCGCGGCGGACGCGCACCTTGCGCTGCAGGTCCTGCGTGCGCAGTTCCAGCGCCATCGACTCGTCACCGCGCTCCTCGGCCTCGGCGTGGCGGGTGCGCTGGTGGACCGCGGCCGTGCGCAACGTGGCGTCGAAGGCGATGTCATCGGGGTGCGGGCCGGCCGGCCGGCTGCGGATGTAGCGGCCGCGCTTGCGGTCGGTGCGGGTAACGCTGCGCCGGCCTGCGTGCTGGCGCGCCAGCTTGTCCAGCGGCGTGTCGAGCCGTTTGGACTGGAAGGTCTGGCCGACCGTGATCGGCTTGTCCTTGCCTTTTTTCTCTCCCGCCTGGTTCGATTGGGGAACCGAGTCGCTGGATTGGGGTCCGGCCGGACTGTCAACGTCTACCGAGTCGGACCCCTCAGCACTTTTTTTTGCGGGTCTGCCATGGCTGCGGTCTGGGAGGAGTCGGTCATCTCAGCCCGGGCCTCTTCCTGTGCCCGCCGCAGCTTGTCCTCCAGTTGCCCCTGTTCCAGCGCGGTCTCCTGGAACGGCTGGCGTTTCAGGCGGTGCGGCAATGCCAGCTCAGCCGCCAGCAGGATGTCACGATCGGTGATCTCCATCCGGCCTTCATAGGCGGCATGGGCGCGGGCCGCTTTCAGGATCACGATGTCAGCGCGGTGGCCGTCCACCTTGAAATCGCTGGTCAGCGCGGCGATGGCGTAGAGGTCTCGGTCGGTATAGGCAACCATCGGCAAGCGCGCCCGGGCCTGGGCGATGCGCGAGGAGAGCTCGTTCTCGCGGCCTTCCCACTCTTCGCGAAAGCCGTCCGGGTCCTGCTCGTAGGCGATGCGGCGCTTGACGATCTCGACCCGCAGGCGCGGATCGTGGATGCCAGCCATGTCCACCGCCAGTCCGAAGCGGTCCAGCAACTGCGGGCGCAGGTCGCCTTCCTCCGGGTTCATGGTGCCGACCAGGATGAACTCGGCCGGGTGGGTGAAGCTGATGCCCTCGCGCTCCACCACGTTCATGCCCATCGCGGCGCTGTCCAGCAGCAGGTCGACCACGTGGTCGTCCAGCAGGTTAACCTCGTCGACATAGAGTAAGCCGCGGTTGGCTGATGCCAGCACGCCCGGCTCGAAGTGGCGCTCACCGCGCTGGATCGCTTTCTCGATGTCCAGCGTGCCGACAACCCGGTCCTCGGTTGCGCTTACCGGCAGATCGACAAAGCTGGTGCGACGGGTCGCCACCGGCAGCACCTCGCCCGCTTCGACGCGTGCCCGGCATTCGTCGCAGTAGGTGGAAGGCATGTCAGGGTCGCAGCCGAAATGACAGTCGGCGACGACGCGGATCTCAGGCAGGAGGAAGGCCAGCGCACGCGCCGCTGTGCTCTTGGCCGTGCCGCGCTCGCCGCGGATCAGCACGCCGCCGATCTGCGGATGAATGGCGTTCAGCACCAGGGCGCGCTTCATGCGCTCCTGGCCGACGATGCTTGTAAAGGGAAAAACTCGTGACATCAAGTGTCTCCGTTCGATGGATTGCCTATTTTGTACTATCCTGGTGTTTTAGAGACTGCGACAACGTTACATGCCGCCGCTGCGCCAGCGTCCAGAGGGCCTCTGCCCGTTCAACATCGATGGTTTCTGCTCGCTCAACCAGCGCCAGGAGTTCATTGCGTTCTTCTTCGGTGAGTGATTCTTGTTCCAACCCGAGCGCCAGCTCCGCCAGCCGCGCAGCCTGCTCCTCTGGCAAACCCTGGTTGACCACGTTAAGCAACGCCGAGTCATCCTGATTGCGCTGCTGAATCCGCCGGGCCTGAGCCAGAAAAAGGTCCAGGTCGTCTTCTGACAACGTCTCAACCGCTTTGAGCAGCGCAGGCACCGTCACCTGCACGGGCGACTCGACAACTTGCATTCCTGGTACCTCACCTAAATCAGATTCAACCATCGGTTGTGCTACCACTCGGATTATACATGTGAACGGAGATTCTGGAAACACACCGGTGTCAAGAGAACCGGCTGAAGCACGTCGTGCGACCACGCTTCAACCAACTGGCCGTGAAGAAGTTGATGGGCTATACTTCATTAAGCTACGCAGCAGGCGGTCACACCGCTTCATTTGCCCCTGACTCATCCCTGGAGAAACCCATGAACGTATTCGACGTCATCCACAACCACCGGTCGATCCGCGCCTACCGACCTGACCCGGTGCCCGAGGATCTGCTGGAGGAACTGCTGGCGGCTGGCGTGCGCGCCTCCTCGTCCGGCAACATGCAAACCTACTCGATCATCGTGACGCGCGACCAACACCTACGGCAGGCGCTCTACGAGCCGCACATGGACCAACGCATGGTGCTGGACGCGCCGGTGCTGCTGACGTTCTGCGCCGACTTTCATCGCATGCGTCGCTGGCTGGCCCTGCGCGGCGCGCCGGACAACTTCGACAACTTCATGAGCTTCATGATCGCGGCCATCGATGCGATCCTGGTCAGCCAGGTCGTGGCGCTGGCGGCCGAGGCGCACGGGCTTGGCATCTGCTACATGGGATCGACGCTGGCCAACTGCGACCAGATCGGGCGTATCCTCAAGCTGCCGGCCAACGTGGTGCCTGTGGTAGGCTACTCGCTGGGCTGGCCGGACGAGGACCCTGCGCCGCGCGACCGGCTGCCGCTGGACGGACTGGTACACCACGAGACCTACCACGACTACGACGACCAGCGCGTCGCGGAGATCTATGAACAGCGGGAGATCAAGGGCTGGCAGCGCTACATGACCTTCCCCGACCTGCGGCGCAAGGTCGAAGAGTCGGGCGTCGAGAATCTGGCCCAGCTCTATACGACCGTCAAATACACGCGCGCGTCGCACCAGGCATACTCGCGGCGCGTCCTGGCCTATCTGGCAGCACAGGATTTCTTCGACAACGGCCGGCCTGGCTAAGGCAAGCTGATGCCCTCGACGTAGTCCAGCACGCGCTCGAAGACCATGCCTGTCCCCGGCGTCGGGTTGTAGGCGTCGAGATAATGAGTGGTGTCCTCGTAGAGCAGCGATTCGTGGGGGACGCGGGCCGCGTCCAGCGCGTCGATCAGCGCCAGCGCCTGGTTGTGGGGGATCACTGGGTCGTTGAGCATATGAACCACGAAGGTTGGAGGCAGGTGCGCCGCATCGAGCGCCGGCGAGAACTGGTAGAAGAAGGCCGGATCACGGTCGGGCCGGCCCAGCGCCGCCACCGCGCTGTCGTAAGGCGGCGGGATCTCCAGGTCGGTCGAGTACAGCGCCTGCACGCCGAGGAATGCATCGCTGACCCCGCCAATATCCACCATGCGCGGCGGCTGCACGGGCAGGTCTTGCAGCGCCGGATAGACGATCAGCGATCCGAAGCTGCCCGACAACAACACCCAGTTGTCACCCGGTGGATCGATGGGCAACTTGCCATCGACCCAGAGCTGCATTGCCGCTCGCATATCGCGAATGTGGCCTTCCATGTCCAGCCCGCGGTCGCCGTCCGGTCCGACCGCCAGCACGGTGAACCCATCGCGCGTCAGCCCCACGGAGGCGGCATCCCAGTTCAACGGGCGGCTGGGGTAGACGATGAAGAGCGTGGGAAGAGAGGGCCGGTCGCCCAGGCCGGTCGCTCCGGGAGGGTTTCCGTTCTCCGACCGAGCGTTCGCCCCATCGCTCGGGCCGGTCTCCGACCGGGCCTGCTGCACCGGCAAGTAGATCTGGCCCACATCCACGGTCACACCGTCCTGGGTGAAGGTGAATGGGATACGGGTTGCAACCATCGGTTCCGGGAAATCGGATGCTGCCTGCACCGGCCCGCCGATGCGCAGGTCGGTCGGCATGACGGGTGCGGGCGAACGGGCGGGCAGCACGAAATCGACGCCCGATACCTCAGAGCCCGGCCCGACCCGAACTGGTGGGCCGTTGACCGCGTCGTATCCCCAGGCTGCCGCCATCGGCGTCACACGGCCGGCCGGCACGTTCGCCAGCAGGTAGGTGCCCGCGGTGTCAGTGCGGGCTGTGGTCGTCTCGCCGCGCACTGTCGACACCAGCACCAGCGCGCCAGGCAGCGGGTTGCCGGCCGCGTCGCGCACCGTGCCGCGCAGGGCACCGGCCGGCGGCTGGCTGCCCTCCTGCCAGACAAACACCGGCGGGAAGGTCTTGCGAATCTGGTACTCGGCAACGTTGCGCAGCGCGCCGGGGTCCACCGACGCGCAGCCGGCGGCCAGCATCGCCATCAACGCAACCGCGGCGAGAAGCAGTAGCCGTTTCGTTCTGGTTTTCTTGCAAGGGTCTATCATCAACATCCTGCTCTTCCCGCTCCTACTCTTACTCCCCCTCTTCCCTCATCCCCGCCGGACGACCAGGAGTATGAGTACGAGGAGGAGGAGGAGGAGGAGGAGGAACCAGAGGGAAGGCTACTGGTTGGCATCCAGCCGCCCGGCCTGGCCGATCAGGTTGACGAACTCGCTGAACCCGCTGCGGGCGATGGCGCGGCTTTCCTGAGCCACATCGCCGGTGCGAGAAGACTGATCGCGGATGACGAGCGTGAGCAGAAGTGCAGGCTCGCAGTGAATTTTCATCTGGTGGTCCTCCTGGTCCGAGCTTTGGACGGGCAATCGCGATGATCTGCTGATTTCACGTTACGAGGGCCGTATCTGTTCACGCCTCTCAAGCGTTTGCACCTCAGATGACCTGTGTACGAGCGGCTTGCGCTGACTGCCTGAAGGATATGATCTGGATCATAGACACAGAGGAAAGGCGGCGCGAGAATCTGGTCCATTCCGCCGTCCTGCGCTGGATGACCGCCTTGGTCAGCTTTGAGAAGGGAGAGCATTGTTATGAAACGACCGCACCTGGTCCTGACGAACCGTCGGCTTGCGAACGGTGCGCTGGCGCTGTTCGCGTTGGCGCTTGTCGCCCTGGCGCTGGGAGCTGGCAGCCCGCGAGCCTACGCCGGTCAAGGTCCGCAGCCGGGCCAATCCCCTGATGAGCAGGATCGCTATCTGGTGATCGGCTGGAACGATCTGGGTATGCACTGCCTGGACGACCGCTACGAGGTCTTCTCGATCCTGCCGCCGTACAACACGATGTGGGCGCAGGTCGTGCGCATTCCGGCTGGCGGCGGCAACCCACAGGTGGTCACTGGCGGACTTTCCGTTGCCTACAGTTTCGACGACAACAGCCAGTCGGCCAACAAGGTCAACTTCTGGACCTATGCGCAGGCGTTGTTCAACCTGCCCGAACCGCTGCCGCCCAATGTTGGACTGACCGGCAAGGGACTGGCAGGCGACATGGACGCAGCCAGCGAGCATTTTGACGCAGTCGGCGTACCGCTCACACCATACAACGACAGCACTCCGTCGGTCCGCCAGCCGTACCAGCTTGCCAGCCTTGTCGCGAGCAACACGGGCACGGGCGAGGTGCTGGCAGAGACCACCATTGTCGCCCCGGTATCGGACGAAATGCGCTGCGACAACTGCCACCACGACGGCGGCGTGGGCGGCGTCAGCACCGGCGACTACCGCCTCAACATTCTGACCTACCACGATAACGAGAGCGGCACCAATCTGGTTGGCAGCCAGCCGGTGCTTTGCGCCAGTTGCCACGCCTCACCTGCGTTGGGCACCACCGGGCAGCCGGGCGTCAAGTACCTGTCGCATTCGATGCACGAGAAACACGCCGCCGAAGACGGGGTGGCCATCAACACAATGGCGGCCAGCTGGATGCACAATGCGGGCACGTTGGGCGCACCGCCCCTCAATCCTGAGGACGGCACCGAGGACTGTTACCAGTGCCATCCCGGTGTGGAGACAGCCTGCCTGCGCGACACCGTGTCGTCGGCCGGTTTGTGGTGCACCACCTGCCACGGCGACATGCGCGCCGTCGGCAGCGAGGACCGCATGCCCTGGGTAGACGAGCCAAAGTGCGGCGACTCGGCCTGCCATGGTCCGCAGTACGCCGAGAACCCCAACACGCTGTATCGCAACTCCACCGGCCACGGCGGACTGTACTGCGAGGCGTGCCACAACAGCACCCACGCGATCCTGCCAAGCCGTGAGGCGCGCGACAACCTGCAAACCATCGCGCTGCAGGGCTACGCCGGCACGCTCACCGAATGCACGGTATGCCACGGGTTGACGGTGCCGGCGGGTCAGGGGCCACACGGCATGACCTGCGCGCTGTCGGCCGATGTAGACGACGACGGCGATGTGGACGTCACTGACGTGCAGCTCAACGCCGGGGCCTGGCTGGTGGAGCCGGCCAATCCGGCCTACGATCAGAACCGCGACGGCGTGGTGGATATCGGCGACATCATGCTGGTGGCGCGGTCTTTCGGAGCGGTTTGCCAGGCAGCCGGACTGTAGGTCCCTGCTGACGCCTGCCGACCTGGCTCCCTTGCTGGAACCAGGCAGCGCGAGGGCGTGAAACGCGATACTGTCTCGTCAGGTCACGTTTCACGCCCTCGCTTGTTTTCCTATATGCCGCCAAACATGCGCAATCCTGCTGAGCATCCCTGATCGGCGGCTACATCAGGTTCTGGATCGCGAAATTGAGGATGTTGTCGTAGGCGCGGTGCAGGAAGGCCGGCCAGTTGCTGCCGGGCAGGAGCGGCGGAAACGCACTGGCGCCGGGCTGATCAAAGGTGTTGTTGGCGCCCGACCCGTCCCAGATGATGTCCGCACCGGGGATGCCGAGATCGGTCAGGAAGGTATCAGGGTCGTAGCCGTTGTGGATCAGCGTGTTGCCGTAGATCTTGTTCCCCTCAGGCAACGGCCCGACATCCAGTTCGTTCGCTTCAAAGACCCCGGTGCGCGTCAGGCTATAGACACCGATGCCGCCGGTCTTGTTGTCCTTGATCACGTTGTTGTAGACCGCGGCGTTGTCGGCGCCCAGCAGCAGCACGCCGATGCCCGGCGGCACGAAGCTCACCACGCCACCGCGGGCAAAGTTCTCGCGGTTGTTGTTCTCGATCAGGTTGTCGTGGATGCGCGTGTTGGAGGAGATCTTCGACGTCAACTGCGGCAGCACAAAGACCAGCACGCCGGCCGTGTTGTCGTAGGCGTGGCAGTTCACTACCTCGCCGTTGAGTGTGTTCTCCAGCTCGATGCCGGCTACATTGCCGTAGGCCAGGCAATCCCGGACGACCGCGTTCTCCGACTGGCCGACGTAGATGCCAGCGTCCTCGACTCCCGTCACCTCTACCCGCTCCACCAGCACGTCCGTGCTGCGCACGGGGTAGACGCCGTAGGTGCCCACCCGCTCGGCGTACAGGTCGTACAGATGCACGCCGGTGGCGCCCTCCACCAGCACGCCGTTGTCGTTGTAGTTCTTGAACGCCAGCTTGCCCAGCGCGAAGTTGTTGCCCGACGCCACGAAGCCATCGGCCAGCTTGAACTCGCCGTCCAGCACCGGGAACTCGCCCGCGGCGTTGGGAATGCCCTCCACCGTCAAATCGCTGATGTCGGCAGCGACCGTCTCATGGTAGGTGCCGTGGATCAGCACCGTATCGCCGGGTTGAAGCGCGGTCCACGGCGGCCTGGATCGGCTCGCCCGGCTGGACGGTGATGGCTGCCGGCGCGTGGGGCGAGGTTGTCTGGCCCTCGCTGCCGACGTTGTGCGCAGCCGCCAGCACCCGCCCGGGGTTGTCACGGTGCTGCACCACCGGCAGTCCGGACGGCACCGCGGCCGGCAACTCAGGCAGCTGCGACTCATCGGTCAGCGTAGAGGAACGCCACCAGGTCGGCTCGCTCCTGGTCGCTCAGATCGAGATCCGTTGACGAACACATCCACGTTGTCCACGCCGAACGCGTGGCCGCCGCCGTCGGCGTAGAAGTCCACCACGTCTTCCAGCGTCGCCAGCGAACCGTTGTGCATGTAGGGCCCGGTCAGGGCGATGTTGCGCAGCGTCGGCACCTTGAAAGCGCCTTGCTGGCCGTCAGGGACGACGCCGGCGCGGCCGGGATCGTCGCCGGGCACACCAACGACACGAAAGGTGTCGCTGGCGAACGTCGGCGCGCCGTGGCACTCGAAACAGCGGGTCGCGCCGGAGCGGAACAGGGCCAGGCCACGGCGCTGCTGCGCGGTCAAGGCGTCGAAGTTGCCCGCCGCGTAGCGGTCGAAGGGGCTGTTCTGGCTCAGCAGGCTGCGCTGGAAGGCTGCCAGCGCGCGTGCCATGTTGTCGGCCGAGACAGCCTCCGCTCCACCGCCGAACGCCGCATCGAACAGGGCGACGTATTCGGGGTTGGCGCGCAGTTCCTCCTCCAGGGCGGCGACGTCAGTGACGCCCATCTCGTTGGGATGTGTCAGCGGGAAGTTGACCTGCGACTCCAGCGAGTCCATGCGTCCGTCCCAGAACAGCTTCTGGACGTATGCGACGTTCCACAGCGCCGGCGCGTTGCGCGTCAGGGGACCGTCGGGGCCGCTGGCCACAGGCTGTCCGTCGCCGAATCCCAGATCGGGGTGATGGCAGGTGGCGCAGGCCATGTCGTCGTTCTCAGACAGGAGCGGGTCGAAGAAAAGCAGCTTGCCCAGCGCGATCTTTTCCGGCGTCGAGATATTGTCGGCCGGTTCGTTCGTTGCCGGCCAGGCGCGCTGCAGGCCCGAGTAGGACGGCTCGACGCTGCTGGAGCCCGCGCCATGGTTCGTCATGTCGACAGGCGGGTCGGCGGCCTCGGGCGTGACAGCGGCGATGACCAACAGCACGGCGAGGATGCCAACAATCACAAGGGCAATGATGCCGATGACTTTCAGGACTCGGGACATGGTGCGCTCCAGATAGGGACGGTTGGGATGTGTCAAGAAACAACTTGGCGGATTGGCCCGGTCGGAGACCGGCCAAAGCGAGAACCTGAATCTTGACAGTCACTTGTTGTGGCGCAGCGCCAGCGTTTTTGAAACGTGAAAGTGTGAAACGTGAGAACGACATCACGTTTCACGTCTTCACGTTTCACAGCACATCGCCTCGCCAACCCTGCCGATCTGCGTTCAACGTGTCTCAACGTTGGCCGCGCCCAGGCGGCGGGCAAGCTGCTGGCGTAGATCGTCGTTGAAATCGGTGCTGTCGTTGGGGAAATCGAGCCGCAGCGCGCTGCCGTTCTTCTTCAGCACAACGCAAAAGCGGTCTGGCCCCGGCTGCTCGCGCAGCAGGTCATACACCCACGACAGCAGCCGCTTGTCGCGCTCCACATCATGCGAGCGGTGGACGGTAACGCAGACCTCCAGGGGTTGGCGGGCCGCGGGCGGCGCGGGTCGATCGGTCCGCTCCGGGCTGCGCCTTTCGGGGTGCTGCGCAATGATCGGTGATCGGTGATCGGTGGCCGGTGGCCGGTCATCGACCAGAGGCGGTTGGCTATCTTCCGCTGGCGCAACCTCCGTGTCCTCGATCTCCATCGTTTCCCTTGTTTCCTTGCTCGCCGTCGTTTCCCTGCTTTCCCTCGTTTCCTTCCTTTCCCTTTCATCCTCCCACGCCGCCGGCGCTTCCCGCAGCCACTCCGGTTCCTCCAGAGCGAAGGGATCGTCGTCTCCCCGGGCTGAAGCGTCGTAGTCTGCCTCGTCCTCGGCAAGCTGCACGGAAGCGCGGAACGCGGACAACGGCTTGCTGTGACCGTTGCCGTCCACGAAATCGGGCTGGGGGCGCAGGCCGCCCAGGCTATCCACATCGCCGCCCAGGTCGATGGCCCGCATCACATAGTCCTGAACTTCCTCGCAGATGATGCTCATCTGCTCGCCGCGCTTGTCTACCTTGCCGCGCACCAGCACGATCTTGTCCAAGCGCCACTTGTCGCTGGTAGCCTCCCACAGCTTGGGAAACACCACCACGTCGCACTGCCCCTGCAAGTCTTCCAGGGTAACGAAGGCCATCTTGGCCCCCTTCTTGGTGGTGATCTCGTTCATGCGCACCACATTGCCGGCCAGCACCACGCTCCTGCCGGCATAGGTCTCGTCCACCTCGCCGCAAAAGCAGGTGATGATCCCGGTCAGGTCGACGGCCATCTGCTGAAAGGGATGCGAAGAGACAAAGACGCCCAGCAGCTCCTTCTCGAACGCCAGTCGCTCCTTGGGCGTCATCGGCTCCACATCCTTGAGCCGCAGGCTGATCGGCGCAGCCGCGGCCGCGCTGCCGAACAGGTCGAACATGGTAAGCTGGCCCGCCTCCTCCGCCTCGTGGCCCGTCTTGCTGATGCCGATCATCTGGTCCATGGCTTCCAGAAGCTGAGCGCGCCGGCCGAACTGATCCAGCGCCCCGACCTTGATCAGGCATTCCAGCGCCTTCTTGCCCACCTTGCGCAGATCGACCCGCTGGCAGTAATCCTCCAGCGACTGGAACGGGCCGCCTTCACTCCTCGCATCGAGGATCGCCTGCACCGAGCCCTCGCCCACGTTCTTGATGGCGGCCAGCCCATAGCGGATGGCCGCGCCCGGCGGGATCGGGAAGGTGTAGCCGATGCGCGGATCCTTGCCCACCGGCGCTTCCGCCTGCTCGCCCTGCTCCTCGACCACGAAATCCATGCCGCTGGCGTTGATGTCGGGCGGCAGCACATCGATGCCCATACGCCGCGACTCGGTGATGTAAAAAGCCACCTTCTCGTGGTTGTTGCGCTCCACCAGCAACATGGCGGCCATGTATTCCAGCGGATAGTGGGCCTTGAGGTAGGCCGTCTGCACAGTGATGACCGCATAGTCGGCGGCGTGGGCGCGGTTGAACCCGTAGCGGGCAAAGCCCATCAGCGCGTCCCAGATGGCATCTGCGTCCTTGCGGCTCAACCCGACCTTGGCCTTCGACCCCTGGGCGAAGATCTCGCGGTGCTGGATCAGCACCTTCTCCGACTTCTTGCTGATGCCGCGGCGCACGTTGTCGGCTTCAGCCGCCGAGTAGCCGGCAATATCGGTTAGGAGTCGGATCACCTGCTCCTGGTAGACACAATTGTGGACGATGATGTTGTTAGCGACGAAGCTGTGCAGTCCTTCCACCGTCAGGTCGTACACATGCTCAGTGCCGGCCGGCTCGATAGCAAGAATTTCCTCCCACTTGACGTTTAAGCGGCGCTGTGTATGGTCCAAAGCCAGCGCCTGGGCAACCGGAGCAACGACACGGTTCGGGATACGCTGGCGCAGCCGCTTGTGCGAATAGAAGTGCTGGCGGTCGATACCGTGCTCCATCATCAGGCTCCGATAAGAGCCGTTCCAATGGCGGTCGATTTCCTCGACAAACTGGTCGCGTGCGATGGTTGGCGCTGCGACGCCTGTGCACCGGACATCCCGCTTGACGCTAACCATGTGTGGCTGTAACAGATCAGCGAAGCGCACAGTGTCGTAAATGGTCACCTGGTAGCTCGTTATCTCAGATGGCTCGCCGGTCTCATCTCGTCCTGTGTACGATGCCAGATGTATGGTTGATCCGATACCGAGCCGCAGCAGCAGCGTCTGCACGTCAACCGCGAGCCGATGCGAGACTGTTTTGTAGTGGCACAGATTCCGGCCCATGTAGCCGTCGCCGTCCCAAAGAGACGCCAGGAAGAAGGCAATGCTTTCCTCGGCCAGTTCAAAGACGAACTCGGGAACAAACTTGTCGCGGCTGCCTGCACCACCTCGCTTGCCGCCGGGAGGATACTTCAATCCAAGGTCGCGCAGCCAGGCAAGCAAACTATTGGGTGTGTGATAGTGAAGTTCGGAGGTTGACGCCTTCGCAGCGCCGATGCGCGTGACGCCCCGCACTTGCTCAACGTATGTTGGCTCGACCTCATCAAAAGCCGCCAGACAACGCTGGTACTCGTCTAACATGGCGCGGTCCTTGGAGACAAAGTCCACCATCGTACCGCTGGTAAGACTGCCATCAGCGATGAGATAGGCTAGAACGCGCAGGCGACGCCGGTCAACTGTCGGCTCAGCGGTCTCGTTTGGTCCAATCAAGTGAGAGGGCGTGGCAACGTAATCGCCAAGGCGCAGCGCGCTCAACGGCTGCCAGCCGGTTTCTGTCAGCAGGCGATGATCAGCCGTTACTTTGATGCTGGCGCCGTTGCGTAACCGGAGTTTGTAAACGGGTTTGAAGCCGCTATCAATCCAGTGGGTAACGCGGCCAAGCGCCGGCTGCCAATGGGCGTCGACGCCTTGAATCAACAGACTCCGGACATCGCTTATCGCATCAAGCCTGTGTCGTCGGCCCGTGGCCGCGTCCATTACCAGGGCATCGCCACTAACACAAATGCCATAAGTCTCGCCCAGAATTGGCTCCAGCACTGGATGGACGTATTCGGCCTCCTGACGCCCGTGCATCACCGCGATGTAGTCGGGGATGAAGTCCATCGGGCCGGGCCGGTAAAGGCTGATGGCGGCAACGATGTGGTTGAACTCGCTGGGCTGCATGTCTTGCAGCATACGCCGCAGGCCCGCGCCCTCGACCTGGAACACGCCCGATACCTCGCCGCTGGAGAGCAGTTTGTAGCTGGCTTCGTCGTCCAGCGGAATGTTGTCCAGCGTATACTCGATCCCGTGCCGCTCGCGGATGATGCGGGTCGCCTCGCGCATCACCGTCAACGTCGAGAGTCCCAAGAAATCGACCTTCAGCAGGCCGATGCTCTCGCAGATCGGAAACTCGAACTGCGTTACTGCTTCGGTGATCACAGCCTTCTGCGGGCGCATCACCGGCAGATAGGTGGTCAGCGGCTCATCGGTGATGATGACGGCCGCGGCATGGGTGCTGGAATGCCGCGCCACACCCTCCAACGCCATCGCGTTGTCCAACAGCTCGCGCACGTAGTCGTGCTTTTCGTACTCGGCCACCATGTCGGAAACAACCAGATCCGGCTTCTTGTCGTCCCTGCCCAGCGCCTGCTCGATGGTCACCGGCTTGCCGGGAATTGCCGGGATCAACTTGGCGATGCGGTCTACCTCGTCCAGCGGCACATCCAGCGCCCGGCCCACATCGCGGACGGCCGCGCGCGCCTTCATGCGTCCGAAGCTGACGATCTGTGCGACGTGATCCTTGCCGTACTTCTCGATGGTGTAGCGGATCATCTCCTCGCGCTGGTCGTCGGGAAAATCCAGGTCGAAGTCGGGCATGGTGACGCGACCGGGGTTGAGGAAACGCTCGAACACAAGGTTGTTCACCAGCGGGTCGATGCCGGTGATGGCGACGGCGTAAGCGACGATCGATCCCGCCCCGGAGCCGCGCACGTTGTACCAGATGCCGCGGCTGCGGGCATAGCGGCAAAGGTCGGCCACGATCAGAAAGTAGACATCGAAGCCCATCTGGTGGATGATCTTCAGTTCGTGCTCTTTGCGTGCCTGCACGTCGTCGTTGTCGGCCCGAGCCCCGTAGCGCCAGCGTAGTCCTTCGTCGGTCATGTGGCGCAAGAACGTCTCGTAGGTGTGTCCGTCGGGGATGTCGATGTCGGGCAGGTGAAAGCTCTTGTCCTCCAGATCGACCTGGCACATCTCGGCGATGCGCAAGGTATTGGTGAACGCGCTGTCGGGCAAGCTCGCCAGCGGCCGGAAGAGGTCGCGCATTTCCTGGCCGCTCTTCAGGTAGTAGCTGCCGCCATCCATCCGCATCCGGTCGCTTGCCCGCACCAGCGAGCCTGTCTGCACGCACAACAACACATCATGGAAGGCAGCGTCGCGCGCTTCAACATAATGCACATCGTTGGTTGCGATCAGACCAACCTCGTAGCGCATCGCCCAGTCCAGCAGCGTCTTGTTGACCGTCGTCAGCGCCGGGATGTCGTGCTCCTGCAGCTCGATGAAGAAGCGGTCCTTGCCGAACACGTCAAGATACCAGTGCAGCCTGTCCAACGCCAGCCGCTCGTGTTGTTGTCCACCTTTTTCCGGGTTTAGGAGAGCGGGCACCTCAGCCGCCAGGCAGCCGGTCGTGCAGATCAGCCCCTCAGCATTGGCAGCCAGATACTCGGCGTCGATGCGGGGTTTGTAGTAATAGCCGTTCAACTGCGCGTCGGAGCAGATCTTGAGCAGGTTGCGGTAGCCGGTCTGGTTCTGCGCCAGCAGCAGCAGGTGGTGCCGTTCCTTGTCGTCCACCGAGTCGCGGCCGCTCATGGGCCGTCCCCAGCGGGTCAGATAGGCCTCGACGCCGATCACCGGGTGGATGCCAGCGGCGCGGCAGGCACGGAAGAAGGGGATCACCCCGTGCATCGTCCCGTGGTCGGTCAGCGCCAGCGCCGGCTGGCCCATAGCCTTGGCGCGTTCCACAAGCTTATCGACCCGGCCCAGGCCGTCGAGCAATGAAAATTCGGAGTGAACGTGAAGATGGACGAAGTCGTCTGACTGTTGCATGGATGGCGAATCTCTGGCAGAAATGGCGGGCAAACGGGCCAAAATTATACCACGGTTGCGACCTGCCTGCCAGCACTTGCGGGCGCCGTCAAGGCAACAGCCCGCGGATTTTAAGATTGGCCGTTAACCCGCCTGACTTGCGGCGCGACTTGACTCCGACCGTGCGCAGGTGTATCTTTACCGGCATGATCGAGTACATTGTACACAACCACAACAGCGACGAGTCTGTCCTGGACACCACTCACATTCCGCTCTTTCACGGCCTGTCCGTGCTGTCATACGACCTGTGCGAGATGATCGCAGAGCAGATCAGGGCCGAATTTGCCGACATCTACATTCGCCGCGCCTTGAAGTCACGCGAGAACCCTGAGCTAATCGATGTATTGGGGATCTCTCACGTTGCGGTGCGGGGCGAGCGCGGCCCTGTCACAGCGGCCATTGCCGATCTCGACCGCTTGCATTACAGCCTGCGCACGGCGCTGGGCACCTTGCATCAGGGCGACCACCGCGCCAGCCTCTTCCCTGCGGACGGCCAGCCGGCCAGAGCACTTGTGTTCGATTTTGAGGCGACTGACACGTCCGGAATCCGGGGCCAGCGTCTGGTGATGGAGCAACGAGGCTCGGCCGGCGACTATTGGCTGCTCTTCACCATTGAAGATCTGGCCAGCCCGCGCCCTGATCTGGATCGACTGCCCTGCTTCCGGGTGGATCTGAACCAGTGGAGCTTCATTGTGGGTTCTACACGCATCGCTCTAAGCCTGCAGGCCTGGATCAGACGTCAGGCGGAGCGCGGCCATCGCTCCGTCACAGAACTGCGCAACCCTTACAGCCACATGTTCGCACAGCTCGCCAAATACGAGTTCGCTGACCTGGACCGCGTCGCCGTCTACTGGACATCTGACCTGGTGCCGCGTATCCTGGAAAGCGAGCCGAAGGAGCTCGATCGGCTTCTAAAGCATGTGCTGGTGGTTTTTGAGGACAGGCGGGTGCGCCGCGTGCTGCTGGACGGGCGCGTTCTCAAGGTGATCAGCGATGATCTGGTACTGTACATCACTCTGTCGCAACTGGGGCGGGTGCTCAACCTGAGCCTGGGCGAGCGCCGTCCGAAGGTCGATCTGTCGGCCTATCTGGAACGGATGCCGGCTACCAGCGCTCAGGTCATCGCCGCCGGCAACAGGCTGCCCCTGGCAGGGGTCAAGGTGTTTCTGATCCACCACATCACCGCCGAAGTTCTGGGGCTAATCGACGCGCTGAGACGTCTGGGCTGCACCGACCTGACGACCCTCTTCGTGGTGTACAGCGGTGAGGTGCCGGACGACTACCTCAACGCGCTGCTTGAGTTGCCGGCCAGCGAGTTTAGCTGCCTGGCGCTCGACAACGTGCCACAACCGGGCACGGTCGAAGGCCGCTACGAACTATCGAACCGCTACTCGGAGCTTGGCAATCGTGAGCAAGTAGCGCAAAGCCTGGCCCGCCACCGGCTGCGCTATCTGGAGGCCATGCAAACTGTGGCTGTGGCTGAGTTCTTTCGCCAGCTTGCCACGGCCGCTGACAGCGGCGATCAGTGTCTGATCATTGAGGACGGCGGTTATCTGGCGCCTGCCCTGAACGATCATGCGCTGCATGGGCAGACCGTCAGTGAACTGTTTGCGCAGTTCGGCATGCCATCGACCGACAGTCGCGCATTGTGTGAGGTGTTGGATGGCAGGCTGCTTGGCACGGTCGAGCACACCCGCAGCGGCTACGACCGGCTGGCGAGCGTCGAGGCGGCCCATGGACGGCTGGCGTTTCCCGCGCTGTCCATCGCCCGCTCACGTCTCAAGACGCAAACGGAAGCGCAGGACGTGGCCGACACTGTACTCAACGCCATCGAAAACGCGCTCCACGCTGCCGGGCAGACGTTGAGCCGGCGCAACTGCCTGGTAATCGGCTCACGCGGCAACATCGGCCAGCGTGTGATGGCGGACCTTGCCGCGGCTGAGGGATCCCGCTGGGCAGCTCTGCGGCGTTGATCTTCGTGCCGACAGCAGCGGCCCCCTGATCGAAGTCGAGAGTTTCGCTGCCTTGCCAGATGCCCAGCGGCAGCGCCTCGATCTGATCGTCGGTGTCACCGGGACCAGTGTCCTGCAGCCGCGCGAGCTGGAGCAATGGCTGCTGACCGCGGCCTCCAGGCAACTGATCCTGGCGTCCGGCTCCAGCAAAACCGTAGAGTTCGCGGATCTCTCAGTCTGGCTCGACACCATGCTTGCAGACCCCGCGCCAACCATCGGCGGCTGGCCCGCCACCATAACCCCGCATGAGTTCCTCGACCCACAGAGCGGCAAACCTTTTGGGCGGCGCATTCATATTGAGATCGCGCTCCCAGGCGGCGCACGGCGGCGCGAACTGATCCTGCTGGCGAACCTCACCCCGGTCAACTTCATGTATTATGGCGTGCCCACTGAAGGCATCGACGCGGTCCTCGCTCAGCTCCTGGCAAGCTCGCTGATGCTGGTGGAACGCGCCCGCGCGGGCCAGCTTGCGTTCCGTCTGCACGCCGTGGATCTGGATATCGATGTGGAAATGGCGAAAGCGCCGGCCTAGCCACCGGTGCGGCGCACCAGATAGCGGGATTCGCTCGCTCCCGGCGAGGTCAATCGCAGATAGGGATCCTGCTGAACGACAAGCACCGTCCAGTAGAAGTTGCCCATGCGGAACTGCCCGCCATCGAACAGCGGGTCGAGGTTGACCTGCTGCGAGGTCATGATCGTCGCGGGCGCGATCCCGCGCGCCTGGCCTGGATTCAACTCCGGCGACCACACAACGATCTCATAGGCAAGGCCATGCGGCAACGGTGCGACCGGGCGCCATTCAAACGTCGTCATGCCCGAGAGACGGGCATCTGGCTGAGGGGAAACCAGTTCTGGTGCAACAACAGACAGCGCGGCCGCGGGGCGGGCTTGCGTCACCTGCGCAGGCGCGGCAGGGCTGACGACGGCTGGCTGGACACTCTGCCCCGGTGGGACGGCAGCGCGCACTGACTCTGCGGTCACACCGGATATAGCAGCGCTCGACGCGCTGGGAACTGGCTTTGCGGCTGGTGTTGGCGTGATGGGTGGCTGGGCTGCGACCGAATGCGCAGGCGCGAGTCCTGCATTCGGAACGCGCAACACAGGAATCGGCACAGCCACGGTGAAGGTTTGGGATGCCAGCAAATCATCGGACAGCGTGCCGGCGGAATCCTGCGACGACGCGCCCGTAGCTCTGTCCTGCCAGCGGGGAACGTCGATCTCAGTCGGCGTCCAGGATGCCGCTGCCGGCAGCGGCAGGCTGACCAACAGGATCGGCTCAGGTGTAGCTGTGGCCCCGACGACATAGCCCATCTTGATCCGGGAGTCCCCCTGGTCATCTGTCGCGACACGTACCAACGGTGGCCCCGGTTCGTCAGGCGCGACATTGGCTGCAACGGGCGATGGTTGCAGCGTCGCGGTTGCTGTGACGGTCTCGACCCGGTTGGGAGTAACCCACGCACTGGCGTTGGCTGCGTCACCGCCCGGTTTGTGCGAACCGAGCATCGGCATGGCGACACCAAAGAGGGCCGCGAGCCCAACCACAACCCCGATCATGATCAAGCGCACTCGATTGAGGTCAGAGTGGTCAAACACGGAAAACAGCATCCAGGCAGGCGGTAATCGGTCTCGCATCGTTTGGGAACGGGTAACCAGCACTAAAGGTGAGGGGTTGCTTTGAAACTATTGACGTAAGGAGTCCCTGCAAGATACGGCCTGGATGTGGAATTCACAGAGAGTCGCGGGGATTTGGTGATCAGGGAATCTGTGATATAACGAACGACACGTCAAGCTGCAATCAGCCACCTGCAATCGCAACTCCTCATGCATATCGCCATCGATGCCCACATGGTGGGCGAGCGGGAAACCGGCAACGAGACCTACACCCTGAACCTGATCCGCGGGCTGTTGCGGGTCGCGGGCCGGGATCCCAAGGGATTCTCATGGGATGCCGGCGAGTCGCCGGGGGCATCTGACGGCTTGCGGCGGGCTGAGGCGCGACGCTGGGGCGCGACGCCACGCTTCTCACTCTTGACGCCGCACCCGGAACGGTTGCATGCTGCCCTGCCGGAGCTGGGCGATTTCCCGCACGCCGCTGTCGTGAAGCTGCGACCTGCCAACGCGCTGCTGCGCATCCCCTTTGGGCTGCCGGCCGCTGCGCTGCGCCGGTCGGTGGACCTGCTGCACGTCACCTACAACGCGCCGCCGGTGGCATCCTGCCCGGTCGTCGTCACAATCCACGACATCTCCTTCGAGCTCTACCCGGAGTTTTTCTCGCCGCGCGACTACGCAGTCCTCAAGACGCTGGTGCCGTTCAGCGCACGGCGTGCAGCGCGGGTGATCACCGTCAGCCAGCACGCCAAGCGCGAGATCGTCCAGCGCTACGGCATCGATCCTGCCAAGGTGGTCGTCACCTACGAGGCCGCGGCCGGGCAGTTTCAGCCGGTGTCCGACCCGGCCGCGCTGCAAGCCGTCCGCGACAAATACGGCATCGGCGACGGTCCCTTCCTGCTCGCGCTGGGCAACCTGCAGCCGCGCAAGAACATAGCACGGCTGGTGGAGGCGTTCCGCCAGGCAGTAAGCGATGAACGGTTGACAGCAAACAGCGGCCGGCCGACGTCACACGGCGAACAGCGGGCGACCACCCCAGATTACCGGTCACTGGTTACTGATCACTCCACTGCGCTTCGCGACGGGACTCCGTGGTCACTGGTCATCGCCGGCAAGGCGCAGTGGCGCGAGAGCGAGATCTTCACGACGGTGCAGCGGGCCAGCCTGGAGGATCGCGTCGTGTTTCCCGGCTACGTGGACGATGCCGACCTGCCGGCGCTCTACAGCGCCGCCACCGCGTTTGTCTACCCGTCGCTCTATGAAGGGTTTGGCCTACCGCCGCTGGAGGCCATGGCCTGCGGCACCCCGGTCGTTTGCTCCAGCGCAGCCTCCCTGCCCGAGGTAGTCGGCGACGCTGCGGTCAGCATCGATCCGCTGCGCGTCGACTCGCTGGCGCAAGGGCTGAGCGACGTGCTTGGCAATGCCGGTTTGCGTGACGACCTGCGCGCCCGCGGGCTGCGCCGGGCAGCCCGGTTTTCATGGGATCGCTGCGCCGCCGAGACGCTGGCCGTCTACGCCGCCGCCCAGCCGGCCCGGTTGAAGCCATGACCGGAGCAGCCGCGGACGCGCCCTCCGCTGCAACCCGCGCCTGGCGTCTCGTGCCCTGGCTGCTGGTGCTGCTGTTTGCCGCGCTCAACCTGGTACACATCAGCCGGCTGGGACCCAACGATGACGCTTACATTACCTATCGGGTGGCGCGAAACCTCGCGCAGGGGATCGGGCCGGTCTACAACCCCGGCGAGCACGTGCTCACGGTCACGACGCCCGGCTACGCCTTGCTGCTGGCCGCAATCTCACCGCTGAGCGGCGACTTCGTGCTGCTTGGGTTCTTGCTCAACGGGCTGGCGCTGCTGGCGGTCGGCGCGCTGCTCATCGACTTGAGCCGGACCACCCTGGCCGCGCTGGTTGCCGTGACGCTGACCCTGACTTTCCCGCTGTTGAGCGAGGCGTTGGGAATGGAGACGCCGCTCTACCTGGCGGCGATTCTGGCCGCGTTTGCAGCCTTTCAGCGGGCGACCGCCAGCGGCAGCGATCCGCGCCGGCAAGAACGCTGGTTGATGGCAACAGCGGCGGCGGCCGCCGCCGCGTTTCTGCTGCGCCCAGACGGGCTGCTGGTCGCGCTGGCTATCGGCGCGTATTGGCTGGCAACGGCGCGACTGCGCCGCACACCATGGAAAGCGCTGGCGGTTTTTGCGCTGCTGGTCACCCCCTGGCTGCTGTTTGCTACGGGATACTACGGCTCGCCCGTGCCCAACACGTTGCCAGCCAAGGCAACCCAGGCCCTGACACAAGCCATCCCGCGCTGGGGAGCAGGGCTGCTGACCGCCGCGGACGACTGGGCGCTGCTGACCCCGGTCGCCGCCGCCCTGGCGGTGGTCGGGTTGGCCCTGACACTCCTTCGACAGCAAAAAGACCGCTTGCCGCTGCTGCTGTGGGCTGCACTGTTCGTGGCCGGGCATGTGTTGTTGGGTGTGCGCAGCTACTTCTGGTATTATGTGCCGTTGATGCCGGTCGTTGCCTTGCTCGCGGGCGATGCTGTGGCCGCGGCCGCAGACTGGCTGGCGGCGCGGCCAGGCCGCCACCAACACGCCCATCTGATTCGCGCTGCGCTGATCGCTTGCCTGGTCGCGCTGGCGCTGCTGCCGCTCCTCCCTGTCGCGCGCAGCCTGGCGCAGCAGCCTGAGCTGCGGCGGCGAGAGGAAGCCTACCTGCAAACCGCCGAGACGCTGCGCGAGATGTGCAGCGAGAGCAAGGCTCCGCCGCTGGTCGGCCTGGCCGAGATCGGACTGATTGGCTATGTCAGCAACTGCCGCATCGTGGACTTCGCCGGCCTGTTGCAGCCTGACGTGGCGCACCTGAAGCTGAACCCGGCTGAAAAGATGGTCTATGCCATCAAACGCTACGCCCCGGATCTCGTCGCGCTGACCGGCGGGGTCAACTACCCGGCTCAGGTCGGCGATGCAGACTGGTTTCGCGAGCGCTACGAGACGGTGGACATCTACGATCGTGGCGGCTTTCGCAGCGTCATCCACCGCAAGGCGCCTGGCCCGGCCAGCCAGCGCGACATTGCCATCGGATCCTGGCGCAGGGATAACGGCCCGGCGCGGGCCAGCACGACCCTGTATTTCGAGCCGGGCATCAACGCCGCCATCACCTTGCATGTGTTCATGCCGGTCCGCAGCACGCTGGACGTTTCAGTCAACGGCGCGCCGCCACGCCAGGTATTTGTTGGCGAGCCGCAGTGGGTTGACATCGACCTGGCACCCTTCGATCCCGATGGCCCGACCACATTGTCGCTCGCCCTGGCAGCGCCGAACCAACCTGCCGCCGTCGCCTGGATCGAAAGCAATGCGGTTCCGTCCGTTCACTACTTTGCGCCGTTCGACGACGCCAGCCAGCGGCCCCGCCCAACCATCCGCTTCGATGCCGGCGAAACCGCGTCGGTGCGGCTGGCGCCGGCCGCGGCCGGTCCGGCCATGCTGGAACTGCTGCACCGCGACCGTCCCGGCGTGGCGCTGGAAGTCAACGTCAACGGACAGCCGCTGGCGGTTGTCGGCGGAACGGATGGCTGGCGCAGCGAGCGGATACCGCTGCCAGACGGCCTCACCGCCGGACAGGAACCGATCACCGTCGAGATCCACAACCAGGGCAGCCAGTTCGCCCGTCTCGCCTACCTCATGTTAGCACCTGACAAACAAGGCCCCGCCCCGTGACCACCGCCGTAGCCCAGCCGGTCGTCATCGACGTGACGCCGGGGCGCGAGATTCCCAGGCGCAGCCCGGCGCCGCGCCTGGCGATGATGGTGACCCTGCTGATCGGTTTTGGTCTGCGAGTTCAGCGGCTGGGTGTGCCCAGCCTTTGGCTGGACGAGATGGGGCAGGCCACGCCGGCGCTGCGCGGGCTGGGCGCGGTCATCGACGCCGCGCGTCGCCATCACGGCGCCGCGCCGCTGGACTACCTGTTGACGTGGCTGGCGCTGCACGTGGCGCAGCAGGAGTTTGTAGCCCGTCTGCCGGCCGCGCTGCTGGGCACGTTGACCGTTGCGCTGGTCTATCTGCTGGCGCGCGAGGTGTTTGACGAGTTGGAGGGCGTACTGGCGGCACTGTTGCTGGCCGTCGCGCCGCTGCATCTGCGCTACTCGCAGGAGGCGCGCTTCTACGCCCTGTTTGCGTGCGCCGCGGTCGCGAGCATGGGCGCCTTCCTGATTGCGTTGCGCCGCAACGACCGGCGCAGTTGGGTGGTCTACACGCTGTTGCTCATCGCCGGGCTGTACAGCCACTACTATATGCCGCTGGTGGTAGCGGCGCAGGGTGCAGGCTTGCTGGCCGCCCGATTGTTGCCGCGGTGGTTTCCGCTGGCGCGCGGCGCCTCCCCGTCGCGCGCGCTGCGCCGCTTCCTGGCAAGCTGCGCCGTGGCTGCGCTGGCGTTTCTGCCGTGGCTGCTTTATGCGGTTGTCGCAGAAAAACGAGTGCCGCGCGGCGACATTCCGCAGTTGACGCTGGCTACCGCGCAGCAGACCATCTACGGACTGTTCCTGTCGGGCCCGCCGCTGGAAGTCGGGGTCGAGCGCTGGCTGCCGTGGCTCTACGCAGCGCTGGTGGTCGCCGGCATGATCGCCGGTCTGGCGCGGCGGCGCACCCGCACAGCGACGCTGCCCCTGACGCTGCTGGTGTTCCTCGGTCCGCCGGCCATCCTGTTGGCCCTGCGCTGGATTCTTTACTTCTTCGAGGTGCGGCAGGTGCTCTTCCTGCTGCCATTGGCGCTGACCCTGACGGCTGCCGGCGTAGCGGGCGCGGCCGATCTGGTCGCGCGGCTGGGCCGGTCACCGCGCTCGCAGTCGCGTCTCTTTTCCGGTGTCACTGCTTTTCTGGCGCTGCTGCTGATCGGCCCGCTGCTGCCGGCCAGCCAGGCGGCGCTGGGAACAGCCCGCGAGGACTGGCGCGGCGCGCTGGGTTTCGTGGCCGCCAGCGCCGCGCCCGATGAAGTGATCCTCGTCCCCGGTTTGGGGGTGGAGCGCTATCTGAGGTACTATACGGCGGACTGGCCACAGCCACCGCTGATCCCGACTACGCCTGAAGAGGCAAGCTCGCAGGCGCAGTCTGGTCGAGCCGCATGGATTGTGACGATCCCACAGACGGCTGGGATTGCGACTCAACTGCCTGCCACTGGCGGGCTGCGACTGGATTTTGCTCCCAAGGTGACGGTGGCCTATCTCCCGGGAACCGACATGACGGCCGCTGAGCTGTCCGCCCGCGCCGCGGCCTGGGCAGCGCCCGACAACGCAGCGGCTGCCCAAGATCTGGCGGATACGCTGGAAGCTGCAGGAGATCCGGCCGCGGCCAAACGGGTGCTGACAGGGACAGCCGCGCACGCCACCGATCCGCGCACTGCGTCGCTGGCCGAGGTACTACTGGGTGCTCTGCTGAGCAGGCAAGGCGACGCCCTGAGCGCGCTGGCCGCCTATCGCCGGGCTGCCGACCTTTGGCCGGACAACGTCGAAGCGCGCGTGCGCCTGGGCGAGGCTCTGCTGCTTTCCGGTGATGCGGGCGCCGCGTCCAAAGAACTGGGCGCAGCCGTTTCGCTGGCGCCTGACCACTTCTGGGCAAGACGGTTCCTGGGTCAGGCCTATCTGCAACTGGGCGAGCCGCGGCAGGCAGCCCTTGAGTTTGCAGCCGCGCTGGCCATCGACCCCACCGCGGTTGACACGTATGTGCTGCTGGGCGACGCGCGGGCGGCCTATCGTGACCGGCGAGGCGCCTCCGACGCTTACAGCCGTTTTCTGGAGTTGGCTCCCGATTCGCCGCTGGCCGAACAGGTGCAGAGACGCCTGGAGCAACTCAAGCAGAACTAGAGAGTATTCCCCACCATGCTTCAACCGCACGAGCTTACCCTGGAAGAGATGGGCGACCTGGCTGAGATCATTCCGGCTAAGGACCCGGAGGTCAGGATCAGCTACCGGCCGATCCCTGACTTCGACCGCCCCAGCGCGCGCAGCATCATCCCCGTCTGCGAGCCGACGCTGGATGGCAACGAGTTGAAATACGTGCAGCAGGCGGTAGAGACCAACTGGATCTCCTCGGCCGGCAGCTTCATCCGCGATTTCGAAGCACGCTTTGCCGAGGCCTGCGGCGCGCGCTACGGCATTGCCTGCGCCAACGGCACCGTCGCCCTGCACCTGGCGCTGGCTACTCTTGGTCTCGAACCAGGCGACGAGGTGATCATCCCCACGTTCACCATGATCGCCACCATCAACGCAGTGACCTACTGCGGCGCAACGCCGGTGCTGGCCGACAACGAACCGCGCTACTGGCAACTGGACGTGGAGGACGTCGCCCGCCGCATTACACCGCGCACCAAGGCAATCATCCCCGTCCACATCTACGGCCACCCGGTAGACATGGATGCGCTCAACGAGCTGGCCTGCCAGCACGGCATCCTGGTCATCGAGGACGCGGCCGAAGCTCACGGCGCAGAGTACAAGGGCCGGCGCACCGGCGGGCTGGCCGCGGCCGCGGCTTTCAGCTTCTACGGCAACAAGATCCTGACCACAGGCGAGGGCGGCATGATCACCACCAACGACCAGGACATCGCCCGGCTGGCCTGGAACCTGCGCGACCATGCCTTCAGCAGCGAGCGCCACTTCTGGCACAAGTTCGTCGGCTTCAACTACCGCATGACCAACCTGCAGGCTGCGGTGGGACTGGCGCAGGTCGAGCGGCTGGACGAGCTGGTAGCAGCCCGGCGGCGCAACGCGGCGCATTACACGTCGCTGCTGAAGGACATCCCCGGCATCACGACCCCGCCCGAGGCCGAATGGGCCAAGAACGTCTTCTGGATGTACGGCATCACGGTGGACCGCGACGCCTACGGCATGAACCGCGACCAGTTGCGGCGCGTGCTGGCCGAAAACGGCATCGAAACCCGCACCTTTTTCATCCCGATGCACTGCCAGCCGGTCTACTGGGAGAAGTTCAAGGGCCAGCGGTTCCCGGTGGCCGAGCAACTGTGCCGCGACGGATTCTACCTCCCCTCCGCGTCCTCGCTAACCACAGCCGAGATCGAGCGCGTCGCCGGCGTCATCCGGGAAGCGGCGGGCTGACAGAAGGGGTGGGGAAAGAAGGGAAAGAAGGGAAAATGGGGAAATCTTTGGCGCACCGGGCAACACGGGTACCCGTTCTGTGACACTGTCACCTTGTCACCTGCTCACCTTGTCACCCCCTCTCCCGCTCCGTTCCTTCCCTTTCCCTCATTTCCCTTCTGCCAGGATCACGACTCGCCCCGCCGTCCCGTCCACGCGAACGCGCTGGCCGGTCTTGAGGCGCGTCGTCGCTTCGTTGACGCCGACCACGGCCGGGATGCCATACTCACGCGCCACCACCGAGCCGTGGGTCATCAGCCCGCCGACCTCCATCACCAGCCCGCCCGCGGCCAGGAACAGCGGCGTCCACGACGGGTCGGTGCCGGGGCAGACCAGGATCTCGCCGGGGGCAAGCTCGGCGCGGCTGGGGTCAAACACCACGTGCACGACGCCTTCCACCACGCCGGGCGACACCGGGCTGCCTGCAATCGCTCCTTCGCCGTCAGCCTGCGCGCCCAGCCCCTCGTAGAACGCCCGGCCATCGCTGAGCAGCAGCCGCGGTATCTGGCGCCGTAGTTTCTCGCGTTCATAGCGTTCGCGCCGCTCGTCAACCAGCCGCTGCCAGTCGCCCTGGCCGCCGGCCGCGATCCGCTGTAACTCCTCCAGGTGCAGGAAGAAGATATCCTGCGGCTGCTTCAGCGTGCCGGCCGCCGCCAACTCGCGCCCGTTGTCCAGCAGCATCGCCCGCGCCACGCCCATGGTGCGGACGATGGTGTACTTGGGCGTCTCGCGCTGGCCGGCCAGGGCGCGCATCCGCGAAGCCAGGAGGCGGGCCGCGCGAGCTTTGGCAGGATTCGGCATGGCCGCCACCAACTGCTCGATTGCCGCGTCCGCTGCCTGTGCGCCGCGCCGAAACACGGCATCGGGCGCCTGGTCAGGGTCGTCGATGCGCAGGTAGCTCTGCACAACGCCCATCACATGCGTCGGGTCCTCGCGCCAGCGCGCCCGCCCCAGATCGATCTCGGCCAGACCGCGCATCCCGTAGCGGTCCATGAACGCCGTCAACGCCACCTGTGCCGGCAGCGGCAGCACGCCCTGCTGGAAATCGGCCGCCAGCGTCGCTGCGTCGGCCTCCGCGAAGCGCTGCACCGACAGCGGGTCGGCGCTGATCACCTGCGCCACGGTCCACAGCGTCAGATCCATCTCGGTGGTGGTGTTGTTGGGCAGGCCCCTCGCCGCCTCCAGCGCCAGCAGGTCGCTGCCCAACTCGTCCAGCGTAAAGCGGCGCAGCAGGAAGAAGCTCATCATGCCGGCCATGATCATCGGCAGGAACCGCGGACCGATCTCGTCGCCAAACTGATCCAGCATCTGTTGCCACAGCGCCAGCCGCTCGGCCAGGCTGTCGGCGCGGGCGGCGCGGGGCTGGGCGTCGGCGATGTACCGGTCGACCAGCGCCAGCACCGCGATTCGCTGCCCGTCGGGGTCACGCATGGCTCTGGCGATGCGGCTGCCGATGGTCGCCATGACCCGCGCCAGGTTGCGCATTCCTTCCGGGCTAAGGCCGCTGCGGTTCGGCTGAAGGTCATGCTCGTCCATCAGGCTGAGCAGCGCTTCCTCGGACCCCGGCTCCACCACGCCGGGAACGCGCAGGATGATGCTGCGAAACTGCTCGTGCAGCAGCCCCGGCGTGATGTCCGCGTAGATGCGCTCGCCGGCCACATGAACCTCGCGCTGGCTGGCGACGGTGAAGTGGCGGCCAACCGCGCGCGCCATGGCCAGGTAGCCAGCGATCAGCGTGTCCTGCCCCAGCGGCGTGAACGGGTCCATCATCCCCTGGACGTGGTTGAGCGAAAACATCACCCGCAACGGCCGCGCCGACATGTCCGGCGGCAGCGGATAGAGCGATGTGATGGCGCGCGCTTGCAGCAGAACCAGCCGGCCATTGGCCCGCGCCCACTCGATGTCCTGCGGTGCGCCGCCGTATAGTTCGCTTTCGACGCGCCGGCCCAGCCGCGCCAGCTCCAGAATCGCATCGTCGGGCAGCGCCTGCACGCCGGCCGCATCGTCGTTGACCGTGACGGTGCCGCCGCCGGCCCGCCCGCGGATCGCCAGCGCCTTGGCGCCCAGCCGTTTCTCCGTGATCCGGCCAATCCGGTCGTCCACGACGTAGTGGTCCGGCTCCACCTGCCCACTGACCAGCGCCTCGCCCAACCCAAGCGTCGCATCGATGACCGTTTCGAGGCGGTTGCCGGTCAGCGGGTTGGCGGTGAAGAGCACGCCGGAGCTCTCGCTCTCGACCATGGCCTGCACGACGACCGCCAGCGCGACGCTCGCCTGGTCGATGCCGTTCCTGGCCCGGTAGGCGACCGCGCGCGCCGTCCACAGGCTGCTCCAGCAGGCGATCACTGCTTCCGTCAGCGCCTCGTCGCCGACCACGTTGAGGAAGGTGTCCTGCTGGCCGGCGAAGCTCATGTCGGGCAGGTCCTCGGCGGTGGCGGAGGAGCGGACGGCGACCGGAAGGTGATCAGTGATCAGTAATCGGTGGCCAGCGGCCAGCTTGTGGTAACCGTCGCGGATGGAAGTCGAGAGGTTGGGCGGGATGGGCGCGGTGGCGAAGCGGGCGCGGATCGACGCAGAAGTTGCGTCCAGCGCGGCCGGGTCGTCGGTGTTGCTTTCAGCCAGCGCCGACTCGATGAACGGGCGCAGATCGCCGGCGTCCACGAAGGCGCGGTAGGCGTCCGTGGTGACGACGAAACCGGATGGCACCGGCAGGCCGGCGCGCGCCATCTTGACGAGGTTCACACCCTTGCCGCCGCAGCTAGCCAGCGTCGCGTCGGGCGAGTCGAGAGGGAGGATGGTGGGTTGAGTCATGGCGTGAGAGCTGCTGCAATTGAGACGGATGGCATGTTCCAAATTGGACAACGTCAGTGTACCACGAGTCCATGTGGCAGGGAAGCAGGAGAGGACCGGCAGTGCTGGTCTGTTCACATCCATACTTCGGTAGTGGCGAAAAATGACTGATAGGTGTATGCTGTGACGATCTTGAAGAGCCATAGGAGAGAGCCATGATCGTCGAAGTCAAAGTGACTGTCCATACGTGTCCGAAATGTGGCAGTGAAGAGCTGGTCAAGAACGGCCACGATTACAAGGGTGCTCAGAAATACCGCTGTGACAGCTGTGGTCGTTACGGCACCTTGGATAAAAAAACGCCACGACGAGAAAACTCAACGACAAGCGACCGACGCTTACCTTGAACGCATGAGCATGCGAGGCGTGGAGCGGGTCTTCTCGGTGTCCCGCAATACGCTGGCGCAGTGGCTGGTGGAAGAAGGCGATGCGCTGCCTGACTTGTCGGCCACACTGGCCAAGCCTCAGCCCAAGGATGTTCTGGAACTAGACGAGTTATGGTCCTTCGTGCTGAATAAGAGCAACAAACGCTGGGTTTGGCTGGCGTTGTGCCGTCGCACCCGGCAGATCGTTGCCTACGTCATCGGTGATCGCAGCGAGGCTACCTGTCGTCGGCTCTGGGAGCGTATCCCGGAGGCGTATCGCCACTGCCGTACCTTCAGTGATTTCTGGGAGGCCTATCAGTTGGTCTTTCCCGAAGAAACTCACTCATCGGTTGGCAAAGATAGCGGTCAGACCAATCACATCGAGCGTTGGAACAACACGCTACGACAGCGCTTGGCTCGCTTCGTTCGCAAAACCTTGTCTTTCTCCAAGTCAGATCGCTTTCACGACCTTGTACTCAAGATCTTCATCCATCGCTACAATCGCAGCCGATTACGCCTTATCAGTCAAAACTGATCCACTACCCATACTTCGACGCGCCAGCATGATCGTGGCTAATCAGCACTGCCAGTCCTGTCTCGCAGGCACGAAGTTGCCCTTTAGCGAACGGCGTGCTATGATCCGCGGCTTGCCGGCAGCAACGGCCGGCGATGCCAGCATCCGAATTGCTCCTATGACACAGCAACTGCCGCAAGGCGCTCCCCGTTTCCAAGGACGCGACTGGCACGTGATGACGCCGGTGGGGCTGGCGCTGGCCCTGTCGCTGCTGGGCGACGCGACGCTCTACACGGTGCTGCCGACGCACACGGCGCAGGCCGGGATCGCGCTGGCCAGCGTAGGCATCATCCTCAGCGTCAATCGGGCGGTGCGGCTGCTGCTCAACACGCCGGTGGGGCTGGCCTACGACCGCTGGCCGCGGCGCCGGATCTTCGTGCCGGCAGCGGCGGTCGGCGTGCTCTCAACGGTCCTGTGCGCGCTGTCGCCGGGGTTCTGGCTGCTGCTGTTGGGCCGGCTGTTGTGGGGCCTGGCATGGAGCGGCATGTGGGTCGGCACGCAGGCCATTGCGCTGGACGTGGCCGGGCCGGGCCAGCGCGGCCGGCTGATGGGGGTGGCCAACGCGTGGTATTTCCTGGGCGGTGCGCTGAGCTTCTTTATCGGCGGCTACCTGACCGACCGGTTGGGCTACCGCGAGACGCTATGGGCCGGCGCGGCGATCTCCGCTGTCGGCCTGCTGGCGGCGTTCCTTTTCCTGCCCGAGACGCGTCCTGCCGGCGCGGCGACCCGTGGTCCGCTACACTGGCGCGTACCGCGCTGGTCGAGCCTGAAGCCGCACCTGGGCACGGGCGGATGGGCGGCGCTGTATGCCCAGGGTATCCTGCGCTTCTGCCTGGCCGGGGTCGCCACCGCTACATTGGCGCTGTTCGTCGAGCAGTCGCCGGGCACGGAGGTTTCGCTGGCCGGCGTGACGGTCGGCGCGGCGACGCTGACCGGGCTGCTGCTGGCAATCCGGCCGCTGTTGTCGTTGGTCACCGCGCCCTCCGCCGGCCGGTTGTCCGACATCCACGGCCGCTGGCCGCTGCTGAACTGGGGCGGCGTGTTGGGTGGCGTCAGCTTTCTGGTGCTGATGACCGGCGGCCTGCTGGCGCTGCTGGTCAACGGCGTGCTGAGCGCGCTGTCGATGGCGATCCTGGGACCGGTGTCCAGCGGGCTGGTCGGCGACGTGTCGCCGCCGGCGATGCAGGGGCGCAACCTGGGTTGGCTGGCCAACGCCGGCGACCTGGGCAGCGCGCTGGGGCCGCTGGTGGCCTATGCCTTGCTGCCGGTGGTCAGCCTGAATGCACTCTATCTGCTCTGCGCCGGCTTGATGATCAGCATCCTGGCGGCATCGCTGGCAGGCCGGCGCGCGGATGCGTCCGCGGCCCAGCCGAATTGCTGAGACCCCTGCGTTGTGCTATCATGGCGCGGTCTTCCGTCCTGAACTGCGACGGGAGCGTTTGTTGAGACGCCAGCGCTGTGACGCGTGAGACGTGAGGCGTGAAACGTGAAGCCGCTACAGGATATCACGTTTCACGTTTCACGTTTTCAGGTGGGCCAGCGGAAACACGTACACTCTATTACACGAAATGTCTGCGCAGATTCTTATCACAAACGACGACGGCGTTACCTCGCCCGGACTGTTGGCGCTCAAGCAGGCGCTGGAAACGGTAGGCGAGGTGACGGTGTTTGCACCGGACCGCAACTGGAGCGCGGCTGGCCACAGCAAGACGATGCACAAGCCGCTGCGCATCAGCCGGGTGACGCTGGCCGACGGCAGCCCGGCCTACACGACCAACGGCGCGCCGTCGGACTGCGTTGGCCTGACGCTGCTGGGCGCAATCCCCAACATGCCGGATCTGGTGGTGTCAGGCATCAACCAGGGCGGCAACCTGGGGCACGACATCACCTACAGCGGCACGGTGGCCGGCGCGATGGAGGCGGTGGTCGGCGGGGTGCCCTCCATCGCCGTGTCGCTGGACGCGCGCGAGTGGTCCGACTTCCGCGCCGTGACCGGGGTGGTGGTGCGGCTGGCGCGGGCGATCCTGGACAACGGATTGCCGGCCGACACCTTTTTGAACGTCAATGCCCCGCCCATGGCCAGCGACGAGGTGAAGGGCGTGTTGGTGACCCGGCTGGGCAAGCGCGTCTACCGCGACGTGCTGATCGAACGCGAGGACCCGAAGGGCCAGCCCTACTACTGGATCGGCGGCGAGCCGCCGACCGGGGTCGTGGAGGATGGCACGGACTACGGCGCCGTGGCCCGCGGCTACATCTCCGTCACGCCGCTGAGCATGGACATGACCGATTACAAGTTCATGGAGAAGCTCGGCGAGTGGCTGGGTAAGTGAGTAGTAGTTATCAGTAACCAGTAATCAGTGAACAGTTTTCAGGTATCCGGTATCAGGTATCAGTGGCAAAACGGTTCACCAGGCTTGGTTTCTTTCGTCCTCTGATTACTGATTACTGATCACCGATTACTGATCACTGAACAGCGAGAGCGAGGAACACATGAAGACGAGGTACGCGTTTTTTGAAGGCAAGATTGTGCCCATCGAACAGGCCCAGGTAAGCGTGATGACCCATGCGCTGCACTACGGCACTGCTTGTTTCGGCGGCATTCGGGCGTATTGGAACGACGAGGACGAGCAGCTCTACGTGTTTCGCCTCGAAGATCACATCGAGCGCTTCCTGACTTCGGCCCGGCTGCTGCTGATGAACGTGGCGCATAGCCCTGAGAAGCTGCGCGCAACCATCCTGGAACTGCTGCGCTGCGAAGGATTCCGCGCCGACACCTATGTCCGGCCGCTGGCCTACAAGGCGGACCTGAGGATCGGCGTGCTGTTGCATGGCATGACCGACGAGGTGACTATCTTCGCGACGCCGTTTGGCCGCTACATCGAAAAGGAGGAAGGCGCGGACGTTTGCGTGTCCACCTGGCGGCGCATCGACGACAACGCGATCCCGGCGCGCGGCAAGATCGCCGGCGCCTACGTCAACTCGGCCTTCGTCAAGTCGGAAGCACTGATGGACGGCTACGACGAGGCTATCGTGCTGGACCAGCACGGCCACGTCTCGGAGGGCAGCGCTGAGAACCTGTTCATGGTGCGCAACGGCCGGCTGATCACGCCATCCATCACCGCAAACATCCTGGAAGGCATCACCCGTCGCACGGTCATGGAGCTGGCGCAGAAGGAGCTGGGGCTGGAGGTCGAGGAGCGCGAGATCGACCGCACCGAACTTTACGTCTGCGACGAGTTGTTTTTCTGCGGCACCGGGGTGCAGGTGGCCGCCATTGCCACGGTGGATCGACGGCCGGTCGGCAGCGGCAAGATCGGCCCGGTCACCAAGTCGATCCGCGATCTCTATTTCGACGTGGTGAAGGGCAAGGTCGAAGCGTATCGGGGCTGGAATACACCGGTTTACGTTGAGGCGTGATGCGTAAATCGTGAAACGTGATTTTAGATTCCGGTCACGTTTCACGACTCACCTTTCATCGAGCACACATCCCCCCGTCGGCGAATCCTCCCATCCATGACATTCAGACCTGCGCCTTTTCTCGAAGGCCGGCGAGCAGCCCTGGCGACCGGCTTGTTGCTGGCCGTCAACCTGCTGTTGCTGATCGTGTTTTTCGCCAAGCCGGTGGCCGGCTCGACGTTCTTCCTGTTTGTCATCAGCCTGCTGCTCTGGTTGCCGATCCTGTACCTGGCGTGGCGCGCCTGGGCGTGCTTTACCCTGGCCTACTGGATCGACCGCAACGCCATCACCGTGGTCTACGGGCCGGTGCGCCAGACCATTCCGCTGGGCGACATTCGCGAGATCCGGCGCGGCGAGGCGGTAGCCGCCTGGCAGGCCGGCGCGCCGCCTGTGCAAGGTCCCAACGGCGAGGCCGACTGGGCCGTAGACAGGCTGGTAAGGCGCTGGCCTGATCTGGCGCGCTGGGTGTGCTATGGGCCTGAGTTGGGCACAAGACGCACGCTGCACGGCCGGCGGGTCAACAGCCTGGCATCGCTGCCGTTGTCCGAACAGATCCTGCTGGTAACCGCCGGGCGCACCTTCGGCATCTCGCCTGACGACCCGGATCGCTTTCTGGACGCGCTGGACGACTTCCATCAACTGGGTCCGACACATCTGGTGGAACAGGCGCGCCATTGGCCGGCCGTCGCCCGCTGGCCGCTGTGGCAGGATCAGGTTTTGCTGGGACTGCTGGCGGCTGGCTTCGTTGGCTTCCTGGTGCTGTTGGGTGTGGCGATCTTCCGCTTCACCGGCCTGCCCTACGCGCTGCCGCTGTGGGACAACCTGGATCGGCGGCTGATCTTCGTCTTCCCCGCCTTCGGCCTGGCTGTGTGGCTGGTCAACGGCGCGTGGGGCTTGCTGGTGCATCGCCGCCACCGGATCGCGGCTGCGCTGCTCTTTGGCGGCGCGGTGGCAGCGCAGTTGGCCGCGCTGGCTGCGCTGCTGTCGGTGACGAGAGGCTAACCGGTGCCTGCGACGCAATTGCTGGCCGGCCTGCTGTTGAGCGCGGCTATCGGCTGGCTGGCCTACCGGCGCAACTCGCTATCGCGCAGCGGTGTCGCGGGCGCCGTGGTCACCGGTACGCTGATCTTCGGCTTCGGCGGCTGGACGTGGGGGCTGGTGCTGATCGCTTTCTTCGTCAGCTCGACGCTGCTCAGCCACTGGCGCCAGACCGACAAGGCAGAGCTTGCCGAAAAGTTCGCCAAAGGAGAGCGCCGCGATCTGGGACAGACGCTGGCTAACGGCGGGTTTGGGGCGGCGCTGGCAGTGGCCGTGTTCCTGCTGGTCGATCTCCCCGGGGCGGCCCGCTTGGGCAACCCGACTTACGCCTTTCTGACGCTGGCCTATTTCGGCGCGATGGCGACGGTGAACGCCGACACCTGGGCGACGGAGCTGGGTGTGCTGGCCAAGCGGGCGCCGCGGCTGATCACCACCGGCCGCGCCGTTGCCGTAGGAACCTCAGGCGGGATCACAGCCATGGGCACGCTGGCGGCGCTGGCGGGTGCGGCCTTCATTGGCGGCTGCGCGTTCCTGTTCATCCAGGCCGCGGCCGTGGCAACAACCGGCAGCCTGCTGCTCAGCGACCTGCCGCTGATCGGCATCGCGGCCGCGGCCGGGCTCGCAGGCTCGCTGGTGGACAGCTTGCTGGGCGCAACTGTCCAGGGAATCTACTGGTGCGACGCCTGCCAGAAGGAGACCGAACGGCGGGTTCACACCTGCGGCGCGCCGACCAGTCCGCTGCGCGGCTGGCGCTGGCTGAACAACGATCTCGTCAACTTCGTGTCATCGGTGGCTGGCGGCCTGCTGGCAGGCGGTCTTGGTTTGGTGATTCTCCTCTAGAGCCTTATAATTCTTGCTTGTTGTGACAAAACGTACGGGACGACCTGGTGACACTACCTCCGCAGAAGTCCGTCTTGCTGACCCTACGGGTGTGAAACGTGCAACGCAATACGTGAATTCACGTTTCACATCTTTTCCCTTCATGCCGTTCCACCTGCACTTCCCAAAGCCATCTTGATCCCTATGTCCACCCAGGAACCCCAGGCCGCTCCGCTGTTGTCCATCATCATCCCCGCCTACAACGAGGAACGACGACTGCCGGTTGCACTGCGTAAAATTGAAGCCTTCCTGGCCAACCAGCCATACCGGAGCGAGGTGCTGGTGGTGGAAAACGGCAGCACCGACAGGACCACTGAGGTTGCCGAGAGCTTTGCCGCCGATCACCCGTACGTGCGGGTGCTGCACAGCGAGAAGGGCAAAGGGGCCGCGGTGCGCAAGGGGATGCTGGCAGCCAGCGGCGAGTATCGCTTCATGTGCGACGCCGATTTGTCGATGCCCATCGATGAGGTGAACAAGTTCCTGCCTCCCGTCGTCAACAGCTACGCGGTTGCCATGGCGTCGCGCGAGGCGCCGGGAGCAAACCGTTACAACGAGCCGTTCTACCGCCACCTGATGGGCCGGGTATTCAACCAGATCGTGCGCTGGCTGGCGATTCCCCAGTTCCAGGACACGCAGTGCGGCTTCAAGTGCTTCCGCGGCGATGTCGCCGCCGAGATCTTCACGCGGCAGACAATGAACGGCCTGGGGTTCGACGTCGAAGCCGTGGCCATCGCCCTGGCGCGCGGCCACACGGTGATCGAGCTGCCCATCAACTGGTACTTTGACGCCGACAGCCGGGTGCGGCCGGTACACGACACAGTCCGCATGGTGCGCGAGGTGTGGCAGGTGCGCCGCAACCTGCGGGACGGTGTCTACACCCGCTAGCTGCGGCGCGAGTTTCAGAATCGAAAAGACCGGCGATCGCCGGTCTTTTCGATTCTGAAGTGAGCCGCACAGGAATCGAACCTGTAACCTAGGGATTAAAAGTCCCTTGCTCTGCCAATTGAGCTAGCGGCCCACAACAAAAGTATATCACATTTGAATCTGCGTTCCAATTTGCCCACTTCGCTTTGCGTGTATAATGCAGTCCGAACTTTTGTTGATCTGTCCGTGAACAGTGGGATCGACTTATGAGAAGCCTTGCAGGCATAGGGGTCACCCTTTGCTTCCTGATACTTGGGGCGGCGACTCTGGAAGCGGCGCAAGCTCCGCCGCCAGCTGCCTTCGACCACCTCTCCCCGGAGGTTGGCCTGTCTGACAGCACGACGCTGGCCATCACCCAGGACGACCAGGGGTTCATGTGGCTCGGTACACAGAACGGCCTGAACCGCTATGACGGCAATGATTTTGTCGTCTACACCCACGATCCCGACGATCCGAACAGTCTGAGTCACAACGTTGTGACGTCGATCTACGCGGACGATGAGGGTGGTCTGTGGGTGGGCACCCGGGCGGCAGGCTCAACCGGCTCGATCTCACGACAGACCGGTGGAGCGTCTTCCAGCACGATCCGGCCAACCGACAGACGTTGAGCAGCAACCAGATCAATGCGATTGAAGGCGACGACTCGGGGTTATTATGGATCAGCACCAACAATGGGTTGAACTCGTTCGACCCCGACACGGGACTTGTGGTGCGCTATCCCGTTGAAGTACAGACTCTCCCCGATCCTGATTACCTTGCAGTTCACGACGCCGCTGTCGGGTCGGACCAGACGGTCTGGATCGCTACCGATGGCGGGTTGGCATGGCTCGCGGGTGGGTCAGGTGAGCTGAAGGTAAGCGATGACCGGGGCGGATTGCCGGGCGTCAACGTTTTCCAGGTGCATGCTGACCGGAGCGGCAACATATGGGCGGGCACTGATGGCGGTTTGTACAAGCTGGACAATGAAAAACAAGTCGTCGCCGAATATCACCACGATCCTGCCAATGCAACCGGGCTGGGACCAGGCCCCATCCGGGCGTTGTTTGAGGATGCGCGCGGCCGTCTTTGGCTGGGCATGCAAGGCGGCGGATTGACGCTGTTCGACCCCGCCAGCGAGGCCTTCACCCATTATCGACATGATCCCGACAACCCTGGTTCGTTGCTCAACGATTTCACCGTGGCGATCGGCGAAGACAGCGCAGGAACCGTGTGGGCGAGCTCCTGGGCCGCCGGGCTGAACCTGCTATCTCCCTACATCTCCAAGTTCCCCGCGCCTCTTGCCGTTGACGCGACGCCTCTTGCGATTCTGGGCGATTCGACCGGCGAGCTATGGGTAGGAACGTTTGGCCAGGGACTAGCGCAAGTCGATCCGGCAACCGGCGAGACCAGCTATTATCGGCGCGATCCGTCCGACCCCACCAGCCTGCACAACGACATCGTGTTTGCGCTTCAGCCGGAGGAGCAAGGACGACTGTGGGTTGGCACTTTCGACGGCCTGAGCCTGTTCGATCCCGTGGAGCGGACCTTTTCGCAGTACCCACTGGGCGAGCCGGGCATAGAAATACGCTCGCTGTTCTCGAAGACGCCTGTCGGGCTGTGGGTTGGAACCAGCGCCGGTCTGCTTCACGTTGACACCGGCAGCGGAACCGTTGCCGCCTTCAATCGCGATCCTGCCGGCCCGATGAGCAACGAGATCTGGAGCATCGCCGGAAGCGACCCGGACACGCTTTGGGTCGGCGCCACCAACGGGCTGTTTCGCCTGACGCCGGCAACGGGCGAATTTCAGAACTTCAGCAGCCAGTCAGGGACAACGGATACCGCGGTCACCGTCATCCGCCAGGACGCGGATGGCATCCTGTGGCTGGGCACCTGGGGACAGGGATTGATCCGCTTCGACCCGGCCAGCCAGACCAGCACGCATTACCAGAGCGCCGAAGGGCTGCCGGGGACCATTGTACTGGGAATCCTCGGCGACGCTGCCGGCAATCTGTGGCTCAGCACGAACAAGGGACTCACGCGTTTCGACCCGGCCAGCGAGCAGTTTCGCACCTACGACACGGAAGATGGCCTCGCTGCCGATGATTTTGCCCAGGGCGCCTACTGGCGAAACGAACAAGGTGAGATGTTCTTGGGTATCGCGAATGGGATCGTTCGTTTCGTTCCACAGGAACTTCAGGACAACCCGCAGGTTCCGCCGGTCTATCTGACCGATTTTCAGATCTTCAACCAGTCGGTGTCCATCGGTCCAGACTCGCCCCTGGCGCAGAACATCAATCACACCGCTGAGATCGAGCTTGCGCACGATCAATCGGTGCTATCCTTCGAGTTCGCCGCGCTGAACTTCATCAACCCGCAAAGAAACCAGTACGCCTACAAGATGGACGGCGTGGACCCGGACTGGAATCTGGCCGGCGACCGCCGGTTTGTGACCTACACCAACCTCGATCCGGGACAGTACACGCTGCACGTGCGCGGCTCCAACAACGACGGAGTCTGGAGCGAGGAGGGCGTCAGCCTGCACATCGTCGTCAAGCCTCCCTGGTGGCGCACCACGGCTGCCTACCTCATCTACGGCGCCCTGATTCTGCTGATCGTTGGTGGTTATGCGCGCAGTCGCACGAAAGCGCAGCAGCGCCAACTGGCAGCCCAGCGCCAGGAGCTGATGTGGGAACGGCGCCTGCGGGAGAACCTGGAGCAGATGGATCGTCTGCGGGAGCAAGAACGGGCGCGCATCGCCGGCGAGCTGCACGACGGCCTGGCCCAGACGCTGGCCGGCATCCGTTTTCGGGCGCAGACCTGGAAGACGCTGGTGCGGCGCGATCCTGAGCAGTTGCTGCCAGAACTGGACGATCTTGGCGTCATTCTGGACACGAGCATCGAGGACGTCCGCCGCTCCATCGATGCTCTGCAGCCGGTTTCGCTGGAACAGCTAGGGCTGGAAGCCGCTCTGCTGCAACTCACCACCGACCTGGCGCTGTTGTACCAGGTCAGCATCGAGACTGACTTTCACGATCTGGCCGCGGTGCACGACAGTCTTGGACACGACCTGTTTCGGATCGTTCAGGAGCTGGTGTACAACGCGGTGCAGCACGGCCGGCCGAGCCTGGCCCGCGTAACGATCCGCGTTACCGACACCCTGGTTTCCGTGCAGGTCAAGGATAACGGCGTCGGGTTCACCTCCGATTCCATCTCGGTCCGGGAAGGTGAGGGTCATTACGGGCTCAAGCAGGTTCGCGAGCGTGTGCATCTGCTCAAAGGCGCCATGACGCTGGACAGCGCTCCGAACCAGGGAACCACGGTGTCGATCGACATCCCTTTGGTCGATACACCCCAGAACGGTTGAGGGTTTGCCAATGATCACCCTGCTCATCGCTGACGATCACGCCCTCTTCCGCCGCGGGCTGCGGCAGTTGTGTGAAATCAACGGTGGATTCTCCGTACTGGCCGAAGCGCAGACGGGCCAGGAGGCTGTTGCGCTGGCGCGGCAGCACAGGCCGGACGTGATCCTGCTGGACATCCGTATGCCGGACCTGACCGGAGTCGAGGCTACCCGCATCATCCTGGACGAGGATCCGACGGCCAGGATTCTCGTTCTGACGATGTATCAGCAGGACCACTACGTCCAGGCGGCCATCAAGGCAGGCGCTCGCGGCTATCTGCTGAAGACCTGCGAAGAGGAGACGCTCTTCAGCGCGATCCAGGCACTGCACCGGGGCGAAGGCTGGCTGGATTCGGCCGTGGCGCCGCGGGTGATGGCGCAACTGGCGCAGACGGAGACCGCGACGCCGTTTCGCGTTTCCGAGCAGGAGATCGAGACGCTGCGCTACGTCGTTCAGGGCGCCGACAACCAGACCATCGCCGAGCTGATGCACGTTTCCAGCGGCACGGTCGCCAATCGCCTGCGGGTCATCTACGACAAGCTGGGCGTCAGAAACCGCACCGAAGCGGCGATCTACGCGCTACGCCAGGGCTGGGCGACCCTTGATGACGACTAGCATGAAGTTTGTGCAGCAGTTGAATTAGATTCTTCACTTCCCTTACCTCCCTCCACCTCGGTATAGTAACACCAGGGCATGACTGCCCTGGTGTTTGTTTTCCACGTCCAGCCCAGCCATGACAACACTACCCGTACTGATCATCGGCGCCGGCCCGTTTGGCCTGTCGCTGGCCGCCTATCTGCGGCGCTATCGCATCGGCTGCTTGACCATCGGCAAGCCGGCGCTGTTTTGGAAGGCGTGCTCCCCCGGTGCGCTACTGGCCATTGCCAGCGATTGGCACCTGGACGCGCTGGGTGTCGATACGGTCGATGCGTATCGGCAAGCGCGGAAGGCGACTTCCAATCGCGCAGAGGCAACAGCCTGCGATTCCTTCCCACACTACGTCCGCTGGTTCCGGAGGCGGAAGCAGTTGGAGATCCTCCCGTGGATTGTGGAAAGAGTCACGCCACAGAACGAGACCTTTGTTGCCGCCATACGGAACGGTGAGCAGATCGCGGCAAGCAATGTTGTGGTGGCGACCTGCTCGCACGCCTGTGGTCTTGCAGGCTGCAGTGCGAGCGAGCCATACTCGGCGCTGCTCGGTGACGACATCCTCGCTCGCATGAGCTTTCGCGACGGTATCATGCAACTGGACGGAAGCTTTCGTACCAGCCTGCCGGGCCTTTTCCTCGCCAATTCGACAACAGATCATGATTTTCGACAGCCGTCGGCGCTGTTCGCCCAAGCGCGCGCTTCCGCCGCATCGATCGGTCGGGGCATTCGCCAACGGATGCAGACACTGTATGGTTACTCCAGGAGCACGAAATGAAGAGTACGCGAGCTTTCAAGATTGCTTTTGTCCTGTCAGGAATTCTTCTGCTGGCCGGCAGCCAGTTGCTGAACATTGCGCCCGGCGAGGACAGGTCGCTGCGAGACGCGTGGCAGGCAGCCGTCGCCCGCGGCGGCTACCAGTTCACCACGACCGTCCAGCAGACGACCCGCCCGCTGCCCAAGCTGGTCAACGTTGGCCTGGGCAGCAATACCGACAACATCTACATCGAGGGCAAGACTGACCGCCACGCCGACTCCATGCAGATGAAGCTGTGGTCGGAGGGGGGCAGCGCGGTGCTCGGCAGCGGCGCGCTGGAGATCAAGGTCGAGGACGGCAAGGCATACGGGCGCTCGGCCCAGGAGCCGTGGCGTGAGATGAACGACGTCACCGGCCTGTTCGCGCCCGGACAGGACGCCTTCGGGTTTCTCCACGCCGCCACCAACATCGTAGCCGACCCGCAGGCATCACGCCCCTACACGATCTACCGCTTCGACCTCGACGGTGTGGCGTTTGCCTCGTACATGCGCGACACAGCCACCGCAGAGCTTGAGCGAAGCGGCAAGTTGCCGCAAAGCTACCAACTGGAGCTGTCGCCTCATTTCGTCAACATGACAGGCAGCGGTGAGCTTTGGGTGGACGACGCCACCAGCCTGCCGCTGCGTCAGATCATCGACGTCCAGTTCCCGCCCGACAAATACGAACAGGTCGATGCCCGGATCACGACCGACTTCGCGAACTGGTCGCGGCCGGCCACCGCCGGCGGCGTGCTGGGCGCGCTAACCGGTGCGCTGTTAAGACCGGCCGCGGTCGCCCGCGTGCAGGGATTGTTGGCCGCCGTGCTGGGCGGGCTGATCTTCCTCGCCGTGCTGATGCAATACCGCAAATCGCACAAGTTTTATGGCGCGCTGGCCCTCGCGTTGATCGCCATCATGGTGATCGGCCCGACGCTGGAGGCCAACCGCGCTCAGGCGTTCATCGCCGACCAGAAGACGCACGAGGCAAGCTACGCCGAGCGGCAGCAGGCGCGCCAGCGCCAGGCCCAGTGGCAGGCAGAGCAAAGCGCCCCTCCGGCCGACCCGCACCAGAACCCGCTGGGCGACAGTCCCGCGAGCGCTAACCACGCGCCCAGCGTCGACGCGACACCTACACCGCTGGAGTTGCTGTACGAGCAACTGCCGGCCTACGACGACGGCACCGACAGCGACGGCGACCGTCTGACCGATGTCGACGAGATCCTCACCCACACCGACCCTGCCAATAGCGACAGCGACGACGACGGACTGGCCGACGGCATCGAGCAGTTCAAGCTGGGCACGGACCCCAGCGTCGCCGACAGCGACAGCGACGGCATCCCCGACGGGCCGGAGGTGGTCGGGTTCTCCTACGGCGGCCAACGATGGTATCTCAATCCCAACGACCCCGACACAAACCAGGATGGCGCGCTGGACAGCGCCGAATGCAGCTACGACGAGACCAGCGGGCTGGCGTGCCCCGACACCGACGGCGACGGGACACCGGATGTGTTCGACGACGACAACGACGGCGATGGCGTGCCGGACAAGCTGGACGCGGCCATCGACACGGTCGTAGGCGACCCGGTCAACGGGCTGGACAACAACCGGTTCCGGTTCGAGATCGACAACCTGACGGCCGGCGAGCCGGTCTACGTCGATTTCCAGTTGCGCCCCACCAATCCCGACCACCTGTGGTACACGCTGAACGTGCTGGACTGGCCGTCCAACGACCGCCAGGGACAGATCCAGCGCGTGCCCGACACCACCTTCTACGACCAGCTTTCACCCGAGCAGCAACAGGCGGGCGGCGGCGATCCGCAGCTTCAGGACGGCGACTTGCGGTTGGTGCCGATGTTGGAGATCGAGATACCTTTCCAGGACGGACACTACGGCAACCTGCCTGTCCTCCCCGGCGCGCCGCCGATCCAGGCCTCCACGCCTATCACGGCCTGGCTGGACACCCAGGAAACCAAGGCGTTCGGCATCAACGTGCGCAAGCTGGACGACACCAGCGGCGCGCTGCTGGCCACCGTACCGCTGACGCTGGTCGAGGACGGCCAGGGAGCGAGTCCGGTCGCCTTCTCCGGCCGGATGTTCTACCGCCCGACCACCGCGGACTTCGGCCCAATCCAGCAGGCGCGGCTGGTCTGGATGATGACGATGCTGACCAACACCTGCACGCCCGTGCCGGACAGCTTCCAGCCGCCCGACGTGCCGGAGCAGCAACGGCGGCTGGTCTGGTGCGAAGACGAGGCCAACTGGCAGGAAAACGGCTCGACCGTCGTCCACGTCTACGAGGACCCGTGGGTGCTGACGGGCATGTCCGTGCGCGAGGACCACGGCGTGGAAGCCGCGGTCATCTACGAGGACCCGGCGTTCACGGCCGCGCAGCCCGGCTACACGCCCGGCGGCTTCCACGACGACAACCTGTGGGCGCTCTCCCAGGGGTTAGACCGCAGCCTGATGGCCGGCCGCGGCGCCTCCGGCGTCGATCTGACAATCAGCGAGATCGCGGCACGCTGGGATAAGGCCCAGAACGGCGGTGCATCCGACACCACCCGTTGGGGAATCCCGCAGAGCGCCTTGTTTGTGGACACCTTCAGCTTCGACCACCAGGCCGGCATGATGACCATCCCCATGACCGCCACGCAGCAGATCCTGGACGACCGCTTCACTGCCCAGGCCGACGCAGGCGGCATTCAGGACCCGACGATGATGGTCGTGCGCGAGGAGACTCTGCGCATTCTGAGCATCGAGCAGGCGGACTACGTCACGCCCTTTGGCAGCAACGGGCTGGCGCTTTCGCTGGACCCGGCCGGCGTCCCCGAGATGGTGGTGGCAGGCATGAGCTGGGGGCCGTTCCAGTATCAAGGCGCCGGTGTCTGGACGTCCTACCCAGTCGAGGAGTACCTGAACGACAAGCTGGCCGATCTCGAGACGGCGCTGGATCCGTTCTGGGACGACGCCGACGACGTGACCGGTGCGCGCCTGCTGGCCCAGTCCTACTACCTGACCATGCACGCCGGCATCGACAAGATCATCGAAGTTGCCGGCACACCGGCCAACCTGGCGTCGCAACTGACCGACGCCGGCCTGCACGACTACGTGCTGGGGCCGGGCCAGGTGGTTCAGATCGGCTATGCGGTCAACAGCCTGGCTGCCAACTTCACCGGCTTCATGAACTTCATCCAGACGAGCTTTGCTTCGTTTGCCACCGCCGCGCTCAACCCGCTGGTCTTACTGGACCTTCAGTTTACGGGGAACATAACCGTCAACGGCAGTTCCTCGTTGGCAATGCGCAACTACAACGGCGGGCCGACCGGCGATACACAGACAATCAGCGATGGATATCTCCAGCGCGAGCTGCGCAAGGCGCCGCGCACCTGGCGGCCCTCCCAGATCAAGGACGCTCTGAACCGGAACGCCAGCTCGGGTGTCCATTCGTTGGATTCCACCGGACCAACGACACCTGGATCGCTGCGAACGAAGTTAGCCAAGGTGCTGCGGCAAGGGGGCGCGCTGTCCCAGGCGGCGGCCATCATAGGAACGCTGGCAACCGTCGGGCAGTTGATCGCCACGGCAACGGGCGACATCAACACCATCGAGGTGGCGCTGGTCTTTGCCTCTATCCAGGCTGCTGTCAGTTTCGTGGGCGTGATCACGGCAGCGGCATCGATCTCGGCCACGTTCGGCGCGGCTGGGGCCTCTGCCTCGCGCATTGCCCAGTCTTACGTCCGCGGGTTGGGCGCCAATGTCTACGGATTCCTGTTCGCCTTGCTCATCTCTGCCTCGGTCGCGATCGGATTCTTCATCACCCAGGTTGCGACACAGCACCTGGCTGTCGGCTCGCTGCCGTTCAACCTGGCTTTCTCCGGATTGGTGGCGAGTTTGGTGGTGGCAGTGATCTTCATCGCGCTGGGCAGTGTGCCGGTTCTCGGGCAGATCGTGACGGCCATCATCGGTCTGATCGACTCGGTGATCAACGTCATCTGTCTGGCCACCGGCGCCACGCAGGGCACCGCCGGCACCTTCGTGCAGAACTACATCTGCCCCGGCATCTCCGGGCTGCTGACCAAGGCAGTGCAGTTTCTTATCTACGACCAGACGCCGATCGTCGATCTGAGCAATCCCAACCGGCTCAATCTGACCAACTTCCAGATGCCTCTGTCCGATCCGGCTTCGGGCGTCACCGCCGGCAACGCGATCAACGTCACCATGGACGTGCAGACTGCCCTGTACGTCGACCCGTTCGACTTCACCGATGTGTCGCTCTTCCTGCCCTACCGCTACCAGTTCGACGACGAGTACCTGCTGCAATCGACCTTTACCTACGAAATGCTGCGCAGCCAGTCGGCCATCACCGAGGGCATTGGCCTTAGCCAGATGACCGGGGAGTGGCAGCCGCCGGCTGCCGACAGTTGGGCGCCCGACAGCAACTTTGTCGTCTCGAAAACGGTGACCAGCCAGCCCATCGTGCTGGACACCGCCGGCATCAACCAGCCGCTGCCCGACACGTTCCTGGCCGAAGGCTACGCCATCAACGTGCAGGAATGCTTTACAATCCCGCCGGTCTTCCCTGTGGTTGTGCCCGTGCCGGTCTGCTACCTGCGCGAAGATATCGCCAACAACCACATCAACCTGGGGCAAGGCCTGGCCTTCGACGTGCTGCCGGCCACGGTGGATGGTTTCATGGATCTGGTCGCGCGGCCGGATGGCGGCTACACGCTGCAATGGTGGACCAACGTCGCCGCGCCTACCCTGGTGGACGCGGATGGCGACGGGTTGCGCAGCGCGGCCTTTGGCGGCAACGACCCCAACGACAGCCTGCCGGACACCGACTTCGACACCCTGTCCGACTTCTACGAGATCGCCAACGGCACCGACCCGATGCGGGCCGATGTGGACGGCGACACGCTGAACGACGCGGCGGAGCTGCGCTACGGCACCGATCCCTACCGGGCGGACACCGACGGCGATGGCCTGACCGACGCCGAGGAGATCGCCGGCTGGGCCTTCGTGTACGACTACGCCGGCGCCGGCTCGCCGCTGTCAACCTGGGTTTGGTCCGACCCGTTGCTGCCCAACCGCGACGGCGACAGCTTCCACGACAGCCAGGAGAAACAATACGGCTTCAACCCGGGGGTGGCCAGTTCGGGCGCGGTGCTGACGCTGAACTCCGAACTCCTCGATGTCAACAGCGCCTATCGGCCGGGCGATGACATCCACTACCAGGTGACGCTGAAGAACGAGCTCGATCTGCCCTACCTCTTCGGCCTGCTGGACGTGGACCTGCCGGTGGCGGTACAGGGCGACATCCCACCGCAGACCTTTGCGCTGGCGCCGCAAAACACCGTGACCACGACCGACCAGATAACGGTCGATCCGGCCATCACCGAATCGCAGGTCGTCAGCCTGACCAACCGGGCCGGCGCGCTGGCCATCGACCTCGACGCCGAGATCGCCGGCCGCACGCTGTGGATGCACCTGAACGAAATCGCCGGCTCGCAGGTCTTTGTAGACAGCTCGCTGAACGGCCACAACGGCTCTTGCGCCGGCGAGTCCTGCCCGGATTTGGGCTACTTGGGGTATCAAGGGCTGGCGCCCGGTTTCCTTGGCAGCCACCTTATCGACATCGACGGCGCCGCCCAGGATCTGGGTTTCGTCAACGACAGCTACACGATCCAGGCGTGGGTGTATTCCATCGGCGCAACGGGCTACCGCACGATACTAGGCACCCAGGACGGCTCGGCCGGTTTCTCTGTGGGACTGCTGAACGGGCACCCGAGCTTTGGCATGGACCCATCCCTGCAAAGCGGCGCAACATTGACTCCTTTCCGCTGGCAGCGCGTGACCTGGCGCTTCGACCGCGATACGCTGAACTACGCTATCTTCGTAGACGGCCAGCAGGTGCTGGACCAGACCGGGTTCAACTTCGGCTACGGTGCGTTGGAGAACGATGGCCTGCGCATCGGTGCTTCAGGCGCAACAGACTACTTTGTCGGTCAGGTCGATGAGCTGTCGGTGTTCCCCTTCGCCCTTTCCGACGACGCGATCCGCGACTCCATCGGCAACCACAGCGCACTGGTGTTCTACAACGGCTTCGAGGTCAGTCCGCTGCCGGAATGGACGCCCATCGTGGATGACAGCGAATACCGCAACAACATCGAGGTGGCCATCGCGGACAGCCATCCCAGCGACTACTACTACCTGGCGCCGTTGACCGGCGTCGACGGCTTCGTCGGCGATGCCTACCTGTTCGGCAGCGGTGACCAGTACTCCGACGTGCTGGAGGTCGCCTCCTCGCCCAATCTGGATCTCAGCCGCGGCGCCGGCGCGTTCACCATCTCCACGTGGCTCAACAAGCTGCCCGACGAGGGCGGCTGGATCATGGGCAACTTCGATCTGACCTCCAGCGGCGCCGGCGAATCGGGCTACCCCGAGCTGTGGGTCGGCGCCAACACCGTAACGGTGCAGTTCGGCCTCTCGCCCAACGTCTGCACCCTGACCAGCTCCGGCGACGGCGTGCTGAACGCCGAAGATGCCTACGTCACGTGGCATCACGTCGCGGCCACATTCGACGGCGCGACGCTGACGATCTATCTGGACAACACGCCCATCGGCTCGCAGAACTGTGCAGGCAAGAAGCCCAGCGACGTCGATACCTTCTTCATCGGCGGGCGGGACAACTCGCGGGACGGCCAGGGCTTCCAGGGCAGCCTGGACGAGCTGCGCATCTACACCTATGCGCTGGACAAGGACGAGATCGCCGACCTGTACTGGGACACGGCGCCGGTTATGGAATTGCGTTTCGACGACGCGCCGGCGCGCACCTCCTTCAACGACCACGCGCTGGTGCCGCATCCCGGCACGTGCAGCGGTTCGACCTGCCCGGTGGCCGGCGTCCAGGGTCGCGTCAACCAGGCGATCCTGCTGGACGGCGTTGACGATGCCGTGGCGCTGGCCGACACCGCGACTCTGGGCCTGAGCGGTCGCAGCTTCACCGTGTCAGCCTGGGTCAACCTCGACTCGCTGGACGGCGAGCCCGTGCTGGGCACGGTGGGCGCGGATCCGGCGCAACTGCTCATGCTGGGCGTCGAGTCAAACCTGCCTTACATCCTGATGGATGGAACGACCCAGTGGGGCAGCAGTCCGGTTTCGACGGGCGCGTGGAACCACCTGGTGTGGCGCAACCTGTTCGAGCCATCGACTGGCCTCAGCCATCTGGGAATCTTCCTGAACGGCAGCCAGGTGCTCAGCCAGACGCTGCCGCTCCAGCTTGAAGGCAGCGTGCCGGCTTACGTCGGGCGCTACAACGGGCTTTATCTCGATGGCATGGTGGATCACTTCCAGATCTACCGCCAGGCGCTGAGCGATGCCGAGATCGCCGCGCTGGAGCTGCAGGCGCCGCTGATCAATCTGCACTTCAACGACCCCGCGGATTCGCTGGCGTTCGTTAACTCGGCCGGCTCACCGCACGGCGTCTGCGCCCCCAACGCCTGCCCGGTGGCCGGCACCAAGGGACAGGTCGGCACGGCAGTCCACTTCGACGGTGTCGACGACCTGGTGTCGATGCCGCATGTCAGCGCCTTCGATACCGACAGCTTCAGCGCGGGCATGTGGGTTCGCCCGGAACGCCGGCCGCACAAACAGACCATGTTCTACACCGACCCGGCGGGCGGCGTGCGCTACTACCTCGAAATCCCCGCCAATTCGCTGGACGTGTATGCCCAGACGCGCGCCGCCGACTGCCTCGTCAACCCGGCGCGCGAGATGACCGGCGCGACGCCCATGATCGAGAACGCCTGGAACCACATCATGCTGACCTATGCCGACGGCGAGCAGCGGCTGTACATCAACGGCTCGTTGAGCGCCAGCCAGCAGGTCAGCGGCGGCATCTGCCAGAGCACCGGCATCATCCGCATCGGCAGCCGGGCCGGCACACCGTTCGCCGGCGACATGGACGAGCTGGTCTATTACGGCTCCGAGCTGACGCCGGCCGAGATCGCCGACCTGGTGGCGTATCAGGACAACTGGTACGACACCAGCTACGACCACAAGATCACCATCGACACCGACTTGCCCACGGTCGCCATCTCGACCACGGCGCCCTTCTTGCCCGACCACGACCTCGTCCTGGCCATCAATGCTTTCGACGAGACCTCCGGCGTCCAGAATGTGGAGTACAAGGTGGACGCCGGAAGCTGGCTGCCGGCCACCCGTGACGTGGACGCGTGGCTGTTCACCTTCAGCCCCAGCGGCAACGGCGCCTACACCGTGCAAACGCGGGCCACCGACCGGGCCGGCAACGTGACCACCCATTCCCAGGTGCTCGACGTAGACGGCACGCCACCGGTCATCTTCAACACCTTTGGCAGCTTGCCCCACCCTGTGACCCACGAGACAGGAACCAACACCTGGAATCTGCATCTGGCCGGCGCTGTGCTTCCGGCCGACTTCGACTATGTTCCCACCAGCCTGCCGGAACGGGTGTTTGTCTCCCTCACCGACCAGGATGGCCTGCCTGTCAGCGGACAGTTTTCCACAGTTCCCACTCCCTCCGGCAGCTTCCCGTACATCTGGGAGCTGGACTACCCCTTCGACGTGCGTCCCAACGGCGTGTACACAGCCCGCGTCACAGCGGTAGACGGGGTCGGCAATGCTGCCGTGGCCGAGCTGCCGATCTCCGTTGACGGCACGCCGCCCATCGCGGACATCCGATTCACCGGCCCGTCCACCACCACCATCAACACCAGCACGGTGCTGACCGGCACTGTGACCGACCAAGGCGTGGCATCTGAAATTTCTTCGGTTGAGGTCAGCTTCCTGCCGGCGGATGCCAATGATCGCTCGGCTGTCCGCGCACTGGCCCTCGGCGACATCCTGCACCTGCCGCTGGACGACAATCCCGCGCCGGTGACGCGCCACGCCGAAAGCGCCAACGAGATGGTACACTTTGTCGATCTGTCGGGGTCGGGCACGCCGGCCGTCTGCAGCGGAACCGGATGCCCCGCCACGGCAGAACGCGGCCGGTTGGGCAACGCGATCCTCTTCGACGGCGTGGACGACAACCTTACCGTGTTTGACGTGTCGCTCAACCTCACCGGCAACGCCTACTCCTTCGGCGCGTGGGTCAAGCCGGAGACAGGCACCGGCGACGATGCGCTGCTGGCCTTCGGAGCCGATGGGGTACTGCCCAGCAGCCTGTTGTTGTATCGCCAAAGCACCAGCCAGTTCATCTATTGGGACAGCGCCAGCGGCGAGCACGCAGCGGCGCGGTGACGCCGGACGAGTGGTACCACGTGTGGGTGACCATCGGCGCGACAACTCGGCGACCCTCTACATCGACGGCGGCGTCGAGGCGACCTTCTCGACCGGCGCGCGGCCGGCGACCGGCGACGATCTGCTGCTGGGAAGCGCCTGGGATGGCAGCACCAACCGCACCTTCGCCGGACTGCTGGATGACGTGGCAGTGTACAACCACCAACTCAACGCGGCTGAGGTCAAACGCCTCTATCGCGGCTTCGAGCCGGTGCTGCTGCTGCCGCTGGATGAGGATGTGCTGGCCGACGGCGACCCGGTTCAGGACCTGTCGGACTACGACAACAGGGTTACCTTCACGCAACTGGCCGACCCGACCAAGGTGCAATACGCGCTGCCCGGTGCAGTCGGCGCTGGCGCGCAGGACATGAACACGGCCTATCTCGCCGTGGAGCCGCGGCCTTACTTCGACCTGAGCGACGGTGAGTTCACGCAGACAGCGTGGGTCTACCCGCAAACGCAGCCGCCCACCAGCGCCAACCCCATCATCGGCGGCGTCTACGATCCGGCCACCGATTTTGCGCTGACCTATCCTTCGCTTTTCATTACCAACACGACCCGGCTACTGTCGATAATGGGCGACGGAACCGACTACTACCATCATGTCTCCGGCAATCTGCTGACACCTGACGCGTGGAACTTCGTGGCAACAACGTTCGACGGCACAGACTACCGCTTCTACATCAACGGCGTGATGATGGAGTCGACCAATGCGTTTGCTGGTGTTACCCCGGTTGCTGCCACCGAGTTCGACATCGGCCACTTCCAGTGGAACGGCTTTCCCACCAACACATCGCACCTGTTCGGCAACCTGGACGAGGTCGCGATCTACCGCCAGACTCTCTCCGACCAGGAGATAGCGGCGCTGTACAGGCAGGGCTGGAAGCGAACATCGCTTACCACCCCGACGCACAGCCCTGCCAATACGGCCCAGTGGTCCTACGACGTGCCCGACGAACTGGATGGCTCGTACCAGATTCAGCTAAGGTCCACAGACCTGCTGGGTAATCGAAGTACCGGCAGCCAGGGCAACGAGCGCTGGGCCGGCCACATCGGCCCGGAGGAGATTCCCACCGCGGTGACGCTGGCCGAGTTTGCCGCTACCGCATACGGCAATGTGGTGACAGTCACGTGGCAAACGGTCAGCGAACTCGACAACACCGGCTTCAACCTCTATCGCAGCCAGTCGCCGGCCGCGCCAGATGCCCTGCTGGCCTACGTTCCCTCCCAGGGACCTGGCAGCACACAGGGGTTCGAGTATGTCTATCGGGACGATTCGGTTGCCCCCGGCGAAACCTACTGGTACTGGCTGGAGGATGTGGACGTCAACGGCGTCACCACCATGCACGGCCCGGTAAGCGTCACCGTGACCATACCAACTGCGGTAACGCTAACCAGCCTGGAGGCGGCGGCCCGGCCGGCGCGCGGGCCTGGCGTGTGGATAGCGCTGGCGCTGCTCGCCGGGGTGGCATGGCTGCAGCGACGACACCGGCGAACGATGTAGCCCCAGTCTCTGTGCACGTGTGGCTGGCAGTCTGAAATGCAACAGGACCGAGGCGAGTCTGCGACTCGTCCTCGGTCCTGTTCAACAAGCTTTGGTTTTGTTTTGATTAGGCGTTTTCAGCCTGCAAGCGATGCTCCACCTCGCGCAGCACGGTCTTGCGCTGGCCGTGAGCCGACTCGAATTCCTCGACTGCCTTCAGTCCGGTCTCATCCAGCCCCTCGAGCTGGGCGATGATTTCCTTGGCAGTCAGGTCCTCGTAGTTCTCCAGGGGAATGGCAGCCAGTTGCTTGTCCTTCAACTGAGCGTCCAGCTTGCGGTTCAGGCGCTCCAGTTCCTTGTCCAGCCGGCTGATGTCGTCCAGGGAAGGAATGTTGATGGTGCGCAGAACAAACTGCATCTGCTGCTCGGCCACGTGCTCGACACGCTCGAGCTGCTTGCGGCTCATGTCGGCGGCGCCCTTCCACACCCGGTGGAGGCGGTTGATCTGCTCGCTCTCGATGGCTGCGCCGCGCTCGGCCAGCTTGTCGAACAGGTTCTCGCCGCGCGCCAGAAGCTGGTCAGCCTCCTCGCGGGTGGTGCCCAAAGCGCCGCGGCTGGCGTTCACCAACCGGCGAGGCGACTCGACGATGGCGCTGGTCGTGTCTCCAACCCTGGTCTGAACACGATTCGTGAAAGTATTTTCGGTCATTGCTGTTTCTCCTTAGCGTTACCCGGCCAGAGCGCATTTGGCTCGGCCGAGGATCTTGTTTCTGCTTTCGACAACTGCGCCGGACCATCCGGCGCCAATCATGACGCGTTGCGTCATAAGGCATTCTATCACTAGTCAGACACAGTGTCAAGTTAGAGTTGTGTGAGAATGCTACGCATCTTGCCGCTCGTGCCTTGTCTGTGTTACCATGCCTTGCCGCTTCAACTGGCGCAATCTACAAGATAAATGGAGCAAACACAGCGATGGATGTACGGGCGCACAACCGCGCGGCCTGGAACAAGGCCGTTGACCTCAAAGACCAGTGGACCATCCCGGTATCACCAGTGGAGATCGCAGCCGCGCGGCGCGGCGACTGGCAGATCATCCTGACGCCAACGCTGCCGGTGCCGAAAACCTGGTTTCCTCAGGATCTGCACGGGCAGGACGTGCTGTGCCTGGCGTCGGGCGGTGGCCAGCAGGGACCGATCCTGGCTGCAGCCGGCGCGACCGTCACCGTGTTCGACAACTCGCCCGCACAGCTTGCCCAGGATCGCTTCGTTGCCGAGCGGGACGGGTTGACGATCCACACGCTGGAAGGGGATATGCGCGACCTGTCGGCGCTGGCCAGCGAAAGCTTCGACCTCATCGTGCACCCTGTGTCAAACCTATTCGTGCCCGAAGTCCGGCCCGTCTGGCAGGAAGCGTTCCGCGTCCTGCGTCCCGGCGGCAGCCTGCTGAGCGGGTTTCTGAACCCCGTTACCTACATTTTCGACATCTTCAAGGCCGACGAGGAAGGTGTGCTGGAGGTCAGATACTCGATACCTTTTTCAGACCTGACCAGCGTGACCGATAAAGACCGCCAGCGCCTGATCGAAGAGGACGCCCCGTTCGAGTTTGGCCACACCCTGGACGACCAGATCGGCGGCCAGATCGACGCCGGCTTCGTCATCGCCGGGTTCTACGAGGATCGCTGGCCCGACTTCGTACTCGACAAATACATCGCCACCTTCATGGCAACGCGCGCGGTCAAGCCGGGCGTGTAGACCGGGCCGGCGCTCGGATTCCGATTACGCATCGCGCAATACGCACTACGTCCGGTTCCACAGAATCCGATACCTGCCGACTTACTTTGCCGGTCCCGTTTTGCGGCAGGTTACGGGCCGGTGTACAATGCCCTGGCCTAGGCAACGATGCCCTACCAACATTGCGCTGTGCAGGTTGGCCAGGGCTTTGTCTTTATGAAGGGAGATCGCAATGCAGTATGCCAATCTGCTGGGCGAGCAAGCGCTCACCTTTGACGACGTATTGCTGGTTCCGGGCTTCGCTGAGGTGTTGCCCTCAGAAGTCGACCTGACGACCAGACTGCACGAGAAACTCGAACTGAGAATCCCCGTTCTCTCCGCGGCCATGGACACCGTCACCGAGGCGCGGCTGGCGATTGCACTGGCGCGCCAGGGCGGCCTGGGGATCATCCACCGCAACCTCAGCCCCGAAGCGCAGGCCGACGAGGTTGACAAGGTCAAGCGTTCCGAGGCCGGCATGATCGTCGATCCGATCACCCTGAGCCCGGAGAACACGCTGGCCGACGCCGAGCGCATCATGTCCCACTACCACATCTCGGGGCTGCCCGTCGTGGACGACGGCAAGCTGGTGGGCATTCTCACCAACCGCGACGTGCGGTTCGCGACCGATTTGGACGTCCCCGTGCGCCAGTTCATGACCTATGAGCGGCTCATCACGGCGCCGGTTGGCACGTCGCTGGAGCAAGCCAAGGCCATCCTCCACCGCTACCGCATCGAGAAGCTGCCCCTGGTCGACGACGACGGCAACTTGCGCGGGCTGATCACCTACAAGGACATCCTCAAAAAGCTCGACTTCCCCAACGCGGCCACCGATGGTCGCGGCAGGCTGTTGGTCGGCGCGGCGGTAGGCGTCGGCCAGGAGCTGGATGACCGGCTGGAGCTGTTGCTGGATGTGGGCGTCGACGCGGTGGCGGTCGATACCGCGCACGGCCACTCGGCCGGCGTGCTGCGCGCCATCCACCGCATCAAAATGATCGCGCCGCGGCTTCCTGTGCTGGCGGGCAACGTGGTCACGGCTGAAGGCGTCAACGCGCTGGCGGACGCCGGGGCCGACGTGGTGAAGGTCGGCGTCGGCGCGGGATCGATCTGCACGACGCGTATCGTCGCCGGTTCCGGTGTTCCGCAGATCACCGCAGTCGCCGAGTGTGCGGCCGCGGCGCGCGCCCGCGGCGTGCCCATCATCGCCGACGGCGGCATCAAATACTCCGGCGACATCGTTAAGGCGCTGGCGGCCGGCGCCAACGCGGTCATGCTGGGTTCCCTGCTGGCGGGTCTGGAGGAGGCCCCCGGCGAGTTGGTGATCTACGAAGGGCGGCGCTTCAAAGAGTATCGCGGCATGGGATCCATGGGCGCCATGAAGGGACGGGCGGCCGACCGTTACGCCAGCGCCCAAAACAGCGGCGACCGGGCCGGCATGGTCGGCAAGCTGGTGCCGGAGGGCATCGAGGGCCAGGTGCCGTTCAAGGGATCGCTGACCGACTACGTCTACCAGTTGATGGGCGGGCTGCGGTCGGGGATGGGATATGTCGGCGCGGCAGATCTGGCTGAGCTGCGGGACAAGGCGCGCTTCACCCGCATCACCAACGCCGGCCTGCAGGAGAGCCATCCCCACAGTGTCCTGATCACCAAGGAAGCGCCTAACTACCAGGCCAACGGCCGTTAACCTGACACGGAGACATCATGTTCCGACTACTTTCAACCCTGCTCCTGATCGGGCTGGCTTTCCTGCCAACATGGCGGACTGCCCTGCCTGTAACCGACCGCTCCACGACCGGGCAACCGGCCGCTCCTGAAGCCCCTGTCCTGCCACCTACCATGCGGCTCGTCGGCCAGCTTGGCGGCCACATCAACGCGGTGGCGACCTCTGCCAACCATGTCTTCGTGGGCGTTGGGCCGCGCCTGGCAGTGTATTACACCTATAGCCCCGGCACGCCGTTTCTTCTCGCCCAATCGCAACCGATGCCCAGAGTAATCGAAGGGGTCTACGCAGACGTCCTCGATAGGGCGTTCCTGGCCACCGGGCTGGCCGGACTACAGATCGTGCAATACGAGGGCGGAGACGATGAAACGCCCCTGCTCGGCTCGGTCGACACGCCGGGCGTAGCGGTGGACGTAACCGTGGCGGATGGGTTCGCCTATGTCGCCGACTCTGCGGCCGGCGTCCAAGTCATCGACATCCAAGACCCCACCGCACCCGCTGGTGGACACCCTGGAGACCGGCGGGACGCCCGTGGGCGTTGCCGTCAGCGAGGGCCGCCTCTTCATAGCCGACGGCGCCGGGCTGAGCATCGCCAGCCTGGGCGACCCGGCCCATCCGGTGCTGCTGGGCGCAGTTCAGACGCCGGACTTTGCCGCCGGCGTCGCCGTGCATGACACCTACGCCTACGTTGCCGACAGCATCAGCGGACTGCAGGTCGTGGACATCGCCGATCCGACCGCACCTGCAATCGTGGGATCGCTCGACAGCCCCGGCGTAGCGTACGACCTGACAGCCTTCATGACTGCGTCCGGCATGAGGGTTCAGCTAGCCGACGGGCCGGGCGGGCTGCGCATCATCGACGCCAGCAACCCCGCGCTACCGGTGGAAACGGGCCACCTGGAGACGCCCGGAGATGCCCGCGACATAGATCAGGCGCCCGGGCAGGGATACATTGCCGACACGTTGTCGCTGATCGCCTTCACCGCTCCCGATCCCACGTCGCCGGCAATGTCCGGCCTGATCGACCCACCCGGTTACGTCAGAATCGCTGGCGGTTGCTGGCGGCTACGCGTATCTGGCATCAGGCCTGGACGGCTTCCGCATCGCCGATGTGAGCAACCCGTCGAAACCGGTCCAGGTCGGCGTCGCTGAGCTTCCTGACTTCGTCGAGGCCGTGACAGTGCGCGACGACCTCGCCTACCTCTCGGCAGCCACGGCCGGCTTGCGCATCATGGATGTCAGCGATCCCACTGCACCAACCGAGATCGGCTTTTACGATCTGCCCGGCTGGGCGTCGGCCAGCGCGGTCGCCGGTGACCGCCTCTACCTGGCCGACCAGGTGGCCGGATTGCGGATCCTCGACATCTCGGACCCGACCAACCCGTTCGAACTGGGTCATCTGGTGATGCAGTGGAACGTCGAAGGCGTCGCGGTGCAGGGCAACTTCGCCTACGTTGCCGACGGTCCCGGCGGCCTGCGGGTTGTGGATGTCACCGATCCGACCAACCCAGTGGAGACCGGCTTCGTCCGGCTGCGCAAATGGTCCATGGACGTAGCCGTGTCCGGCGACCTGGCATACGTGGCGGACGGCCGCAACTCCGGCCTGCGTATCGTTGACATCAGCGATCCGGCCAATCCGAGGTTCATCGGTGCGGCGTCCTCCCACGGTCTCGCGCTGGGCGTTGCCTTGGATGGCTCGACCGCCTATCTGGCCGACGGCGTCCTGCGCGGCATCGACGTGTCCACACCCACTGCGCCCATGCAGACCGCCAGCTACGACACGGCCGGCGAGGCATGGGACGTGGCAGTGGACGGCCTGGTTTATGTGGCCGACGGCCACGGCGGGCTGGACGTGCTGCTGGACCTGACGCGGCAGCCCCACGCAACCTACCTGCCGTTGGTCACTCATAGACCCTAGCGCGAGCAACCCATTCATGATCTATCGCGTCGAAGTCTCAATCAAACCAGGAGAGGCCGATGTCCGGGGCGAGAGTCTGCGCCGCCAGGCTGCCAGCCTGGGCGTGACTCGCGTACAATCGCTGACGGTCACCGATCTCTACTTCCTCAAGGGTGATCTGGACGAAGCGGCCGTCAGCCGGCTGAGCAACACGCTGCTGCACGATCCGGTGGTTGAGCACATTCGCTGGTTCCCCCTCGCGGACGATTCGCCGGAACTGCCAGCCGGCCGCTGGTCGGTAGAAGTGACGCTGCACCCGGGAGTCACCGACAGCGTGGCTGAGAACCTGCTGGCCGGCGCGGCGCTGATCGGCGTCAGCGGGCTGGCCAAGGTCGCCACCGGCCAGCGCTACGACCTCGCCGGCGAGCTGTCCCACGCAACAGTCCAACGCGTTGCTGCCAGCCTGTTGGCCAACGAGGTGATCCAGACGTGGACGGTCAACCGGCGAGTCCTGCCGCCTTTCGTGGCGCAGGCTGACGCCGGACCGCGCGCCTGGGTCGAGACGATCCCGCTGACCGGAGCCACGCCCGAGCAGTTGCTTGCGATCAGCCGCGAGCGGCGGCTGTCGCTGGACCTGGCAGAAATGCAGGCGATTCAAACGTACTACCGCGAGGAAAGCCGCGAGCCGACCGACGTCGAACTGGAGACGCTGGCGCAAACGTGGTCGGAGCACTGCGTCCACAAGACCTTCAAGGCGCTGATCGACTACCGCGAGACGGACGCTCGCGGGGTCGTGCGCGAGCAGCAGATCGACTCGATCCTCAAGACCTACATCCGCGCCGCTACCGAAAAGGCGAACAAACCCTGGGTGTGCTCAGCGTTTGTTGACAACGCGGGCATCGTGGCCTTCGACGATACCTTCGACCTTGCGTTCAAGGTCGAGACCCACAACCACCCATCGGCGCTGGAGCCGTTCGGCGGCGCCAACACAGGTGTGGGCGGGGTAGTGCGCGACGTGATCGGCGTCAGCGCCAGGCCGATCGCCAACACCGACATCCTCTGCTTTGGTCCCCAGGACCTGCCGCCTGACCAGCTGCCGGCCGGCGTGCTGCACCCGCGGCGCATCCAGGACGGCGTGGTGGCGGGCATCGAGGACTACGGCAACAAGATGGGCATCCCGACCGTCAACGGCGCAATCCTCTACGACCCCGGCTACACAGCGAACCCGCTGGTGTTCTGCGGCTGCCTGGGGATTCTGCCAAACGGTTCGCACCGCACCGAGCCGCAAGCCGGCGATCTGGTGGTCGTCATGGGCGGCCGCACCGGCCGCGACGGGCTGCGCGGCGCGACCTTCTCCAGCATGGAGATGGATCATCAGACGGGCGAAATCGCCAGCAGCTCGGTGCAGATCGGCCATCCGATCCACGAGAAGCAGACGCTGGAGGCGATCCTGATCGCACGCGACGAGGGGTTGTACAGCGCCATCACCGACTGCGGCGCGGGCGGGCTGTCCTCGGCCGTGGGCGAGATGGGCGAGGCGCTGGGCGCCGAGGTCCACCTGGAGCGCGCCCCGCTGAAGTACCCCGGCCTGCGCCCGTGGGAGATCTGGCTCAGCGAGGCGCAGGAGCGCATGGTGCTGGCCGTGCCGCCTTCCAACTGGCCGCGGCTGCAAGCGATCTGCGCCAGTCTGGATGTGGAGGCAACCGCGCTGGGCGAGTTCACCGGCGACGGCCGGCTGACGATCCGCTATCAGGGCGAGGTTGTGGGCGCGCTGGACTGCACATTCCTGCACGACGGTATCCCGCGGCGGCATCTGCAAGCCGAGTGGTCGTCTCCTGCGGCAACACCTGTCCGGCAGCAGCCAGAAGCCGGCGATCTGACCGGCGCGCTGCTGGCGCTGCTGGCCGCGCCAGAAACCCGCAGCAAGGAGGCTGTGGTGCGCCAGTACGACCACGAGGTACAGGGCGGCACAGTGGTCAAGCCGTTCACCGGCATCCGCAACCACGGCCCCAGCGACGCAGCCGTCATCGTTCCCTTAGACACACGACTTGTGCCCGCGGACGGGTTGTCTCTCCCCCAATCTACTAATCTACCAATTTACCGGTCCATCAGCCCAGTCCGTGGCGTCGCACTCGCGGTCGGGGTCAACCCGTTCTTCACCGACCTGGATCCCTATCACATGGCCTGGGCTGCGGTGGACGAGGCGATGCGCAACGTGGTCGCGGTAGGCGCCGATCCGGACCAGGTGGCGTTGCTGGACAACTTCGCCTGGGGCAACCCCAATCTGCCCGATCGCCTGGGCAGCCTGGTGCGCTGTGCGCAGGGGTGCCATGACGCCGCGGTCGCCTACGGTGCGCCGTTCGTCTCCGGCAAGGACAGCCTCAACAACGAATACACCGGCGCCGACGGCCAGAAGCACGCCATTCCGGGGACGCTGGTGATTTCGGCGTTGGCGGTCGTGCCCGACGTTGCCCGGACCGTGACACTGGATCTGAAGGCTGCCGGGATCTGATCTACGCGATCGGAGAGACGCGGGAGAAATGGGTGGGTCGAGTTGGTGGCGGAACTTCCCTCACCCTAACCCTCTCCCACAGGGAGAGGGAACATCCGACGGAGAGGGTGTCTCTGGCTTCCTGCTCCCTGTGGGAGAGGGAACATCCGACGGAGAGGGTGTCTCTGGCTTCCTGCTCCCTGTGGGAGAGGGAACATCCGACGGAGAGGGTGTCTCTGGCTTCCTGCTCCCTCTCCCCTTGGGAGAGGGTTGGGGTGAGGGAAGGCGCGCCCTCGAACTGTACCGCACCCTGCACCGCGCCATCGCAGCCGGCCTGGTGCGGGCCTGCCACGACTGCTCGGAGGGCGGGCTGGCGGTTGCGGCGGCGGAGATGGCGCTGGCCGGCGGACACGGCATCGAACTGCGGCTGGCCGATGTGCCGCAGACTGGTGACCTGAGCGACGCGACCATCGCGTTCTGCGAGTCGCTGGGCCGCTTCCTGGTTGAGATTGCACCGCAGGACGTCGAAACGTTCATTGAGACGATGACCGGCTTGCCCGTCGCACCTGTGGGCGTTGTGACAGCAGATGCCGTAGTTGCTCTGATCGGACGAAGCGGGCAAGCGGTAGCGGCCGCATCGCTGGCACAGGTCAGTGATGCCTGGCAAAACCAGCAACTATCGTGGGCGGAACGCAAGACACCGGCGTCGGTCGACGCCGGTGTCTTGCGTTCCGTGTAAGTCCCGCGCCGCTACCGGGCCAGACTTCTCGCCCGCCGGCCGCGTAGCAACAGCACCAGGGCCGCGATGGCAGCGAGCAGATAGCCGCCGCCGGGCGATGCTGTCGAAGCAGCATCAAACACTCCCAGAGTCACCGCGGTGGGGGCAGCGGCCTGCGCGCTCACCGGCCCATGCAGGGTCGTGGCGCCGTTGAAGTCAACGTCCTCCAGCCAGTACCAGTAGACATCGCCGGCGACAACGTCAGCGTCCGTCCACTCGTAGGCAGCACCGTAGCTGGCGCCGGGAGTAGCTGAAGGCACGTTTGCGAGCAGAATCTCCGGAGCTGTGCTGGAGCCGCGGTAAAGGTTGAATCCGGCGTTGTTCAGCTCGCTGACCGTCTCCCAGTTGACACGGACAGCACCTGCGTCAGCCTGGGCATCGAAGCTGGCCAGGCTGACCGCCAGAGGCGCGTCTGTGAACCCGTAGTCCAGCGTCCAGTCATAGTCGCCCGGGTCGGGCAGATCAGTGGACTTCTCAGGTGGGGTAGTGATAGGCGCTCGCGGCGCAGCCGTTGGCAGATCGTCAATGCTGCACGTTGGGTCGGGAGATCCGGCCGTTTTCCAGAGGATGAAGGCGTCGATGTCGGGGTCCTGCGGATAGACGCGCGTTGAGTAGGAGCCCGGCGGCAATCCGTAGTAGTGGTAGATGCCCCAGCTATCAGTGTTGGTAAGTCCGATTGGCGCGCCGCTGTTGTCCAGCAGTTCCACGGTGACACAGGGAATACCGACGTCGTCCGGCCCGCCGTCATCCTGCAGCCCGTTGCCATCGACATCGTACCACACCCAGTCGCCCAGCGCGACCTCACCGTCCAGGTTGTCATAGCCGAAGTCGGCTTCCCGATGTTCTTCGCCCGCTGCCAGAGCGTAGCTGTACGGCTCGTTGAAGGTCGTGATGGTAAATCCGCCGGGGAAGTAGGTGAACAGATCGAACTCGTTGACATCGACGATGTAGTCGCCCGCCTCCAGCTTGTCGAAGAGGTAGAAACCGTTGGCATCGGTCGTCGTTATCCTGAACAGCGTTAACGAAGCGCCGACCTTCCTGAGGAGTCGCACCCGCACGCCGGCGATCGGATTCTCCACGCCGTAGTCCTCGTTCTGGTCGCGATTGTCGTCGTGCCAAACGTAGTCGCCAAGACAACCCAACAGCGGCAGCGATTGTGTCACCGAAGGCACGCCGCCGCTGCCGGCAAAATCAATCTCGAGCCGACGCACGCCGCTCTGGTCAACAACCACAGTTTGATAGCTGTTGTCGCCAAGCGTTTGGATGGCCACCTGCTTCAACAGCGTATTGCCGGCATCATACACCCGCACATACGCTGCTGCCGTCTCCTCGATGTCGAGAATCTCCAACGAGTCGATGGTCACATCGGCGGCATAGTCGAAGAAGATCATTCCACCGCCGGCGTTGTCGTCGGGATCCGAAGAATCGCCATCCTCCGAGATGATCAGTATCTTGCCAAGAGCAAGACTGTTCTCTCCCGGCTGGCCAGCAGAGCCGCCAAAGCCGATACCCGGACCGCCAAAATCCTGGTTTGGCGTGCCGAGGTCGGGATCGCCGCCCGTCGGCGCAGCGCTGTCGAAAACCATGGCAGGATGGTTGACCGGATCGTTGGTCGTTACCGTGATGCCCCAGGCGGTCCATTCATCATCGATGATCTGGCCGGTTGTCATCGGCAGACCCTGTGCGTCTGCTTCGAAGTCGATCTTCGTGCGGCAAGCAGGCGGTACCGGTTCAGTGGTCGCCGGCCGCAGGACCACTGTCAGGGCGCGCCAGGGCGTGCTGCCGGAGCCTGAGAGATTGAACACCCCGTTGCCGGTGGAGCCAACTGCTGCTTGCGTTGCATCAGCCGCACCCAGCGCAGCGGAGTCCGTGTTGCTGCTGCCGGACTCCAGGTCGGCGCGCTCGCTTGTTCCGGGTGGCGGACTCATGCTTGAGTAGCTGCCCTCAGCGCCGCACAGCCGCACCACCATGGTGTCCGCAACGGTGGATGCGACGGCCGGTGCGGTACAACCGTTGCTGTTGCCGTTCTGGGCGCCCTGCAGACATCGATCGGGCTGGACGGATCAACGCCTGTGTAGCGCAGGATTGCACCGACGCCCTGTTGGCTGGTCCAGGTGAAGCTGTAATTGGCTGGCTCGGAACCGCTGGCAAACTTCCTGAACAGCGCCACGGTCACATTGTTGGACGACTGGCCGCTGTATGCCTGATTGACTTCGGCCCAGCCGTCCGGCGCGCCGATGGTCTCGATTCCATCGGAAACAATGAACGCCAGGAGCAGGTCGCCCGACGTTGTCCCTGCCGGCAGACCGATGGTGACACCGTCATCACCGTTGTCGGTTGCCTGGCCCGTATTGGCTGATCCGAACGCGGGTGGGGACCCCTGAGGTGCTTCGGGTTGTTGACCGGAAGCCGCAGGAGCCCCGACCGGCGCCGCAAGGACGACCGCCAGCAACGCCAGCAGACCGGCACGACAGAATAGCCCAACCTGTTTACACATGGGCATACCCTTCTGACTATGCATCGCCTTATTCCTCCTATAGCAAGATGCAATCCCTGGCCTGGAATTGATGGTTTGTGCCAGGAACTGTCCTGTGGTCAACAGCGTAAGACCCATTGGCCGGCATTGCCCCATAGACAATATGCGATTTGCCCGAACGCAAGATCATTCAAAACGGGATACTGACATTAAAACATAGAAAAATCTTCAGGTCAATGGCCGGCAGCGAGACAACCAACCGTTTCCCGTCAGATGGTCGGGCCATTTAGTTAGGCAATACTATATAGAGGACGTTCCCGCGTCGCACATACTGTATATCGTAGATGACGCTCCTCTCCTGCTCCCTTGCGAAAATAAAAACCAGAATTTGATTACAATACTTCCCTACATTCTGTAGTCCCTTCCTGCAAGAGAACTGCGCCAAACGCCTCGTGAAGTCGATAGCAGCATGAAAGGCGGGATGAGGGACGATTCCACAGCGCAGAGACTGAACGGCCAGAGCACTGATGTACTCTGGCCGTATAGAGATCACCGTCGCCGATAAAGGCGTTGTTTACTGTTTCTTCAGCGAGGGCAAGAAGGTGCTGAACTGTGCTTCGGACCGCGGTCGTTACCTGCAGCGGGTTGAGAAAATACTGGTTGTACGTCGCGCCCTGGTTGCCCTGCGCGGCCGGAATGAAGTATTGGCCGGTAGTGATCGTAAAGTTCTTGCTGGAGGGATTGGTTACTTCAAACCCCGAGTCGCCAAAAGATCGCTGGTCGCCGGTATCTGCCGGATCGACAGCCGAGTCGTCCTTGTAGTAATGTTTGCGCACGCCGCCCAGTTCGGTCAGCCTCAGCCACCTGAATGTTGGAACCGGCGCCAACTGTGATCTGCCGCCACGCCTGCGAGAACGGCGTTTGGGCCACATTGTCCGGTACCCCATCGATCGGCTTGCCGCCTGCGTTGTTTTCGTCGTAGTAGGTGCCGGTCACACCTGCGGCCAGATCAACCGAAGTCCGCACCTGCTCCAGGTTTCCGGGGAGAGAGCGCAGATCGACGGGGAACGTTGTGCTGGCGTACGACTGATAGTTCTCCGTCACAGTCCCGCCTCGCTTGACCAACGCACGCACGCGGCCGTCCTTGATCAACACGACGTTCTCCTGCTGGAAGTCGTTCTCCGTGAGATGGATCAGCACGATGAAACGGTAATCGATGCGCAGCTTCGTGCGGTCCAGGATGTCGCCGCCACCGAACATGCTCATGTAGTCGAGGCCGTTATGCCCGGAAGCGGCCCAGCCCAGCGCATAGTTGGCCGTGCTGACCCGCAGGTTGCCGGCGTTGTAGCTGACGTAATCGGTGGGATTGGTGACCGACAGCGATGTGGAATGAACGATGTAGACCCAGCCTTTGGACGACGGGTTGAGCGGATTGGTCACCTCGGCACGATACCACACGCCACTGACCGGTAGCGCACTGCCGATTGAGCCGCTGGCCAGCGTCCCTGTGTCGCCCGACATGAACACCAACTCATCATTGCTGTCCATGATGCCGTCTTCGTTTGGAACATAGTCGCCCGCCGCGTTGCGCTCATCGATTTGGAACGGAATCTGCTCCCAGGCGCCCGCGTTCCAGCGATAGACGAATATCTGGTTGACCGGCCGGCCGTTGAACAGACCGGCGATGATCACCGGCTCGCGCGTGCGATCCAGCGCGCTGACTTCGGCTGGCGGCGTCGCTTCATCGGCGTGGCTGCCCGCGAAAACCGCTCCGGGGAGCAGCGCGCCGATCAGTGCTGCGATCAGAAAAAGGCGTCGTTTCATTGTCATGTTTGTCTCCAAAAGGAAGCCAGAGGACTGGCAGGTAATCGGGTTGCTGATTGTGCTCTACGGCCGCAGGAGCTGATCGAGTCGCCAGGGATCGCCCGCCAGCGCTGCAAGATCGACCACAGCCACCGAACGAACGTAGGTGCGCTCGAAGGGGAAGCCGCTGGTCTCGCCGCTCACCGTAGCCGAGAAGCCCTGGATGCCTTGTTCGTTTGGCAGCGGCACGTCGAGGTTCGCGGCGCCCGCCGACAGCGTCGTGATGTTGCCCGACGCTGACGAGAGCTGGACCGCGAGCCGCTGGATATCCAGCGCGCCGGCCGGCTGGCCGGCCGCGGACAGGTGCAGCGTTGCGCCAGGCGACAACACGCGGTCAGGCAGCCCTCCCAACTGAACGCGCAGCGGGCTGTCCAGATCGGCGGTCAGCAGGTAACCGCCGCTGCCCGGGCCGTTTACGCGCAGCCGCCACTGGCCGGCGCCGGGCTGCCGGACGGTGACCTGCTGGATGGCGGCCATCTGCGGCAGGCCATAACCGGCTGCCGGCGCAGCGCCGAAGGGGTAGACCGTGCCGTCCGGGCCAACCATCGCGGCGTCCAGTCCTGAGCCGGACGTGTACAGCTTGAACTGTACCGACCGAACCTGCGGCTCGATGGGCAGTTCCTCATGCAGCGGCGCCGCGAGCGATCCGCCATGCACAATGGCAGGCAGCATTGCCGCGTTCACCGGCGCGGCCGGACGGTATGCCTTGCCCAGAGAGGGCAAAAACAGCGAGTGCGAAGCGCCGGGAGCCGCCAAACTCGCCGGCTCGGGCGCCGCACTGCCCTGCAAGGCAGCCAGGATGTAGGGGAAGGCGTTCCTTCCCATGTACATTTGCAGGTGATCCCAAGGCTGCTGGAACAGGGTGCTGGCATAGGGCAAGTAGGTGCTGTTGACCGTTACGGCCCCATCGTTGATGCCGCCGGTGGGCTGAGCTTCCAGCCACGCACCCGTAATTGCCAGGCCGGGGCCACCGTTGCGCCACTCGGTGCCGGCGGCAGAATGGTAGGCGACCAAGTCGTCCACTGGGCTGGGATCGGCTACTGCACGGAAGAGTTGCATCGACCCGGTGCGAATGCTGAAGGTGCCGTCGTCTCGGCGGCCCAGCAGCCAACCCAGCGCTGCGCCCTGGGGACTCCAGAGCAGATCGGCCAGCAAACTCCCCTGATGCGGGCTGCTCAGTGTAAAGATATTGCGCACCCTGGCTGCGCCGCCAAACCAGAGGACAGCGGATTGGCTATCGATGCCGCCCTTGGAGTGCGCCACGATATCAACCTTCGCAACACCATAGTGCTGGGTGATCGCCTGTAGTTGCAGCCCCAGAACGAAGCCATTGTAGATAGTGCTCTTGGCGGGTGTCCGGACCACTGCGCAGTTGGCCGCCGCGGGATCGACATTCAGGTTGACAAAGGCCGTGCGATAGCCGGCATTGTAGGCGCGCACGTACATGTCGTTGTCGAAGACGGGAGGTACGCGCAGCCACCAGTCGATAGCCAGCCCGCTGTAGCCGTGGACAAAGACGATAACCGGGGCGTTCTGGCCGCCGGGCGGCACGGCGCCGTAAAAGATGTTGTCACGGTAGCAGTTTCCGGTCGCCGGCAGCGGCTGTGGATCGGGCGGATCGGCGTAGACCGGAACCGCCGTGATCGATACAATGACCAGCACCAAGAAAGCTAGGAGGCCGCGCGCTGCCAGTTTGGCGCTCAGTTTGCTAGACATGGGTCTCTCCTCCACTATGAAGTGATTCCAGTTGAACACGAATCTCGGCAACGCGCTGGCGCGTGAGACGATAGCGAAACATGAGAAGCGCCGCCACGATGTACAGGGCGGCCGGCAGGAGGGCGAACAACATCGCCAGCCGCTCGACGGTCTGCCCCGATTGCGCCACCTGTCCGGGCACCAGGCCGGCAAAGTGGTCGATCAAGACGCCGGTGACAAGCACCGCAATCGCCGTCGCTTCCTGCACGAAAAAGGAGTTGATGCCGAAGAAGGTGCCAGAGCGTTTCTTGCCGGTCCGTAACTCGTCCTCGTCGGTCACGTCAGCCACCATCGACGCAGGAACCACCCACAGCGCGGCCGCAAAGAAGCCGCCCAGCGTGTTGCCAATGATCAGCGGCGTCACATTGCCCGTGCCCAGCAGATGGCCCGGCCCCACGAGCCAGTAAGCAGCCGACATGATCACCGCCAGGATCAGGGTGTTGACGATGAACAGCCGCTGCTTTTCGACCCGCTTCGACACCCGCGTCCAGACAAACGCGCCTACCAGCGCTCCAACGTAGAAGCTCAGCGTGAACAGGCTCAGCGCGCGGCTGTCGGTGATCTGTGCATAGTAGGTCAGATAGTGTACCGCAAGGGTCGCATTGATGACACTGGCCAGGAAGAAGATCGACGAAGAGATCACAAGCACAAGAAATGACTGGTCCTTCAGCGCCAACAGCAGTCCGCCAAAAAAGCCGGTCTCGTCGTCGTCCGACTTTAATGGCTCAACCAGCCGTGACCGCTGGGAAAGTGTGCCAGCCACAGCGATCAACCCGAGGACCGTGATAGCGATGCCCAGCGCCATGCCCATGGACGAGTAGCCGCCCACGTTGAACTTGGGATCGACGCCCGGAGTCACGTTGGGAAAGAAGACGACAAAGACCAGACCGGCAACAAGCAGCGTTCCAAAAAGCGAGAGCGCCGCGCGGATACCGGTAATGGAGGTCCGCTCATTGTAGTCGTCGCTCAACTCCGCGCCCAGAGCATGGTAGGGGACCATGTAGACCGAGTTGGACGTGCGCAGCAGGATGTTGGTCACCATGAGCCATGCAAACAGTGCCCCGGCTGCCAGCCCGGCCGGCGGGTTGAAGATCAGAAAGAAGAACAGGCCCATACTGACCGCGCCCACGACCATGAAGGAGTGGCGGCGTCCGAAGCGAATGTGAACCCGGTCCGACCAGTGACCGATCAGCGGGTCGATCAGCGAGTCCCACACCAGCGTGATGGCAGTCGCAGCGCCGACCAGCGTGCCTGGCAGCCCCAACACTGAGGTGTAGAAGAACAGGAGCAGCAGGCCAAAGGCATAGGACTTGATCGAATTGCTGATCTCACCGATGCCATAAAGCACCTTGGTGTGCAAGCGCAGCGCGCTCGCGGATGATGCTGTAGGCGTCGCCAAATTTGACGGGACCGGAATGGATTCGGTGGTCATCTGGATCTCCTGCTGTCGGTCTTGTAACCCGCGGTTGGCCTAACGGGCGATCATAGGAAGGAAGACGCGGCGGACAATCGGCTGCGCCACCACCTCGACTGGTGCGGTAGCGAATGCGTTACGCGCCGGCTGGCCGCCATCAGCTTCGACGCGCACGGTGTACAGTCCGGGAGCAACCAACGCGCCCTGATCGTCGCGCCCGTCCCACGACAGAACGATGCTGCCAGCTTGCGTGCCCGTCCAGCCGCGCAGCAGGCGAACGTGTTCCACATCCATCACCGTATCGGACGTGCGCACCACGGCAACGCGATAGACACACGGGCGGCTGACGGTGAAACTGGCTGTGGTCTCCTGCCCGCCGGCCGGATAGAAAACGGGCCTGTCCAGCCTGGGATACTCAACCTGAGGCGGGAACAGCGGCAGGCTGAAAGCGCGTGTTGTGAGAGAATCGCCCCGAACCTGCACGCTGCCAAGGTCGGCCGGGCCAAGCCCCAGACGCGCTGCGTAGGTCAGGTGTTGAACCAGGGGCTGCGCGACTTCCATCGCCTCCAGACAAACCCGGTCGACCGCCACCGGGTTACGACCCGCGACGACGATGTTCATTCTCACCGGTGCGCCACTGAACGGCCCGTAACCTTCCATGCCCCAGATCCCATCGACCACGGCAAAATCGATGGGTCGCGTCAGGTTGATGTCCACGGTCGCCTGATGCAAGCCGCGATAGTGCATGGCAAAACGCCCGTTTTCCTGGGGCGGCTTGTACGGGGCCAAAGGCGGCAGGCCAAAAACGTTCTTGGTCGCCAGGGTCGCCAGCGCCTCACTGTGGGTCTTCAGCTTCGCGACGCTGATCAGGTAGGTGTCTGGAGCCAGCGTCAACTCAGGCATGGTAATCTGCCGGTACGCCAGACCGCCTGTTACCGGAGCCAGCAGCGCCGGCTGGCTGTCCAAATCGACCAGCGACACGCGGCCCGTGCCGCCGTAGTTGTCCAGAAAGCCGTAGCCGCAAGCAGTGAAGCTAGAGCCACCTGGATAGCCCTCGACGATCTTGACTTGCGCAGCGCCTGCGCCCAGCGCCAGATCGACAACGGCCCGCACAACCTGTGGATCGGTGACCGCGCCCGAGTCGGGACTGGCAACCACCACCAGATTCGGCTTGATCAGCACCGTCCGGCCCGCAACCAACCCGGGCTGCCATTCCGTGCTGGCGCTGATCGCCCGCAGGGTGGCCGCGTACGGGTCCGAGCTGCGGCCAACCCCAACCCGGTAGCCGGACGCGGCCTGAAGGGGCCATGGAAACGCGGCAGCTACCAGACCGGCCGCGCCCAGCTTCAGGAACTGGCGGCGGCTCGTCACGGCGCGCTCACGGCCCATTGGCAGGCTCTCCCGGAACCGCAACCATCAGCGACCGGGAATAGGTTCGCTCGAACGCGTATCCGTCCGCCGTCTCGCCGACGATCCGAACCGTCGCGCCGTGTACGCCGCTCAGTCCACTCGCCCGAACATCCAGCGTCGCGCCTGCTGCCGACACCACGCTGCGCTGCGACTCATCCATCCCGCGACCTTCATCGGTCGTCGTGAGCGTCACTGCATCGACCCGAGCTTGATCGCCGTCTTGCACTGATGCATGCAGGCGAATCGACTGGTTGGCAGATAGTGCCGTGCCGGGAAAGCCTGTCAGTGCAACGTCCAGGCTGCTGTCCAACGTTACCAGGGCGTAGTAAGCTGCACCGGCAGGACCGTCCAGCAGCAATTGCCAATTGCCCGGCTGTGGATGCGGCAGATCAGCCTGCCAGGCAGCCGCGCCTTCGAACAGTACCGCACCTTCGGTAGACACCGGTTCCAGCGAATAGACTGTCCCGTCAGGGGCACGCAGGCTGGGCGTTACAGTCTCATCGGAAGCCAGCAGCATGACGTTCGCGGCCGCAGCTTGCGGCTCGATGGGGATCGTCTCGACAGCAGAGTCGCCCAGCAAACCGCCGCGCGCGATCTGGCTCAGCAGGGCGGAAGCAGGCGGACCATCAACAGATGAAACGGATACGGGAGGGGCAGCATCGCCGGTAGACGACGGCACACGAGGCGCGGCGCTGCGCGGCGCTTGATAAAGCACCAGCGGCAGTTGCACGACCCGGATCTGACCCGTGTTCGGATAGACATACAGATACTGGGTGGTCGAGACAGTGCCTGCAGGGTTGGCAACCGTGACCTTGACTCCCTTCAGTCCGGGTCGTTGCCAACGGAGCGTGCGGGCATCGCTGATCCCGCCAACAACCTCCAGCGTGGCGAGATCGGTAGCCTGCCAGGTGTAGGTCAGCGGCACACTGACATAACCAGGCGTGGTCGTGGCCGTGAACGTGTAGTCTCGGTTGACAACGCCGATAGCCGGCCCGTTGATCGCAACCGTAGCAGGCGCGTTGAGGTTCACCGGCAGATACGGCTTGATGCGCTCGAAGGAGTTTTGGCCCATGTAGAGTTCGATGTGGGTCCACGGCTCCAGGAAGAGTGATGATGCGCCCGGCAGGTCGGTGCTGTTGACAGTGACGACCGCGTCGTTGTCGCCGCCATCAGGGTGGTTCTGCAACCAGTTGCCGGTCAGCCGCAGAATGGGCAGCCCACGCACGTCCCAATAGTTGCCCGCGCCGGTGTAGTAGTCCACGCCGTCGTCGTTCGTCATCGGATCGGTGACAGACCTGAACTGCTGCATCACGGGCGTCTGCATGGAGTAGGTGGCATCGTCAAGCTGCCCCAGCAGCCCGGCCAGCCAGGTTCCCTCGGGGCTCCAAAGCTGGTCAACAAGAATCGACCCCTGATGAGGCGTGCCCATGGTGAACAGACTGCGCACCTTGTCGTACGCACCCGACCAGACGATAGCTGTCTGCGCGTCGATGCCGCCCTTGGAGTGAGCTATGATATCGACCTTGGTGACCGCGTAGTGCTCAGTGATGGCGTCCAGTTGCTGCGCCAGCACTGCACCGTTCACATAGTTGTCGTTGGCAGGCCGCCGCTCCACGGCACAACTGGGCGGCGTGTTGTCATCGACGTTGAGGTTGACGAAGGCGGTCCGATAGCCGGCGTTGTAGGCCCGGGCGTACATCTCGTTCAGCCCGGCATAGGTCTGGTCGGTCCACCAGTCCAGCGCCAGCCCGGAGAGACCGTGGACGAAGACCAGCACGGGCGCGTCGTCCCCACCGGGCGGCACCGTCCCGTAGAAGATGTTGTCAACGACGCAATCGCCGGTGCGTGGCAATGGCTGCGGATCTGGCGGGAGCGTCTGGCGAAACTGCTCGGCCCGCGCAGGCGCAGGTGCGCCAACGACACCGGCAAGTACCGCCAGAGCCAGCAGGATTCGCACGATCATCGCCTTCATCGGGGTCTTCCTATGCCTCATATCCAAACCGGTCCAGATAAGGTTTCAGCGAGCGGCTGATCTTGGGCCAGCGGCGCGCCAGCGAGTCTGCCAGCGGCACATCGCGCGCCTTGATATAGCGGGCGTAGTCGATGTCCGCGTAGCCGTTCAGTTCCAGCGCCTGCATGATGCCGTCAACCGTTCCACCAGGATCAGCGCACAGGTCTTCATACCGTATGGTAACACAATCCTCGCCGGGAAGATAGGGGGAATGTTCCAGGTAGTAATCTACCGCGCGTTGCACGTGGCGCACAGCCCAACGCAGCCCGAGGTCGAAGTGCGAAGAGAACATGAAGCGGGTCAGCGCCAGGCGTGCCGGCTGGCGGAAGAGCGCATCGTACCAATCGGCCACCAGCGCAACATACTCGTTTCTCGCGCTGAGCAGTGAGTGCATGGTCGTCATCTGCGAGTTGATCACCGGCGGCGGGTAGCGGTGAATGAAGATAAACTTGCTGTCAGGAAACACCTGCTTGACATACAGAAAATTCCGAAAGTAATCCCACGGGTTCTTGAGAAGGATGGGCATGGTGTTGCCCGACGTGAGCTGCAGCTTCTTGCAGAGGGTCACCAGGTCAGCCACGTTGTCCGGCTTCAACTGCGGGCGCGCGCCGCCGTTGCGCAGGATGAAGCCATATTCCTCCGGCGTATCCGCGTCTACCGTCATCCGGTCGAAAACCCGATCCTGCATACCGTGTGCGCGCAGATAGTCGTTCAACTCCTCCCTGGACTCACCGCCGCACCGGTTCACATGATCGTAGACCAGCCGATTGAAGCGGGCGATGTGATAGACGGTGACGATGTTGAAACAACCGGTCGCGCCCAGAATCTTGTACAGAATGGTCGTGCCGCTGCGATGGTCGCCCATGACGAACACGGGGCGGAAGTCCACATCGGCCAGCAGGTCGTCGTACCGGGTATCGCGATCGCTGCGGTCCAGCGTGACCGAATCACTCATCGCGCGCTTCCTATCAGCAACGCCTGCACCGAGTACCCGCGAACGTTCATTGTGATGGCCCCCGGATCACTGATAGCAAGCGTGCTGCGGTTCAGCGCCACCTTGTTGGGTTCCTTCCAGGAGTTGTTGTCGGAAAGACTGCTGCCGGACACGGTCAGCAGCGTGGCTGCGCCGCCAGCATGGCCGCTCAGATTGACCTGCAAGGACACAGGCGACCTCGCGGCGTTGGTTACGATCACGCTAAGGGCCGCGCCGTCGTCTGACTGCAGCGCCGTGACATCCAGCGCCGGAACACCGTTGCTGAACATCGGCCCTGGCTGCGCCTTGACCTGAACGACATTGGGTTGAAACGCCTCGGACCAAAGCTGCGCGACGGCCGCTGCGGCCGTACCCATCACCGCAGATTGGTCCGCCTGACCCCGGAAGAGGACATAGCCCTCGCGGATGTCGGCCAGCCGCGGCCTCATCGCAGGATCAGGGAAGGGCGCGAAGAGCCCCTCATGGATCGCGCCGACCACATCATCCCGCGATGCCATCTCGTGCAACGTACGCGAATACGCGATGGCGCCTTGCAGCGCCGTGCCTTTTGCCAGCGGCCTGACCCAGCCGCCGTACGGGTTCCACTCCGTAATCATGATCCGGCCAAGCCGGGCGCGCGCCGCATCGGAGGGCGCGAACCTGGCTACATCACCGGCAATGCGGTCCAGCAGCGGGGCCAACCCGGTGTTCATAGAGGTCATCAGGAACTCGTATTTGGTGCGGAGGTCGTTCCAGCCGCCGTACCAGTGAAAATACAGGCCGTCGAGCAGCTCTCCTGCGTCGCGGATCACAAGTTGGCTCCAGGTCAAGCCGTTACCAGCCGCGATATCCCTGGTTGCCGTGCCTATCTTGGCAGCCTGGCCGATCTCAAAGGGATTGACGAAGGCCATCACCTGGATGGACGGATCGCGCTGTTTCATCCGCGGAACGAACGATTGTATGCGACTCACATACTCCTCGGCAGTCAGGCTGCCGATGTTTGAGGCCGTGAAATTCGGTTCGTTGCCCAGTTCCCAGTAACGGATTCCGTAGGGCTGCGGATGACCGTTCTGAGCCCGCACCCTGGCCCAATCCGTGCCGCCGCCCGGATTTGAACCGTCGTTCGGTGCGTTCATGTACTCGACCCAGTCGGCCGCTTCCTCCGCCGTGCCGTTGACGATGTTGACCTGTATCGAGCCATCGACCGGCAGTCCGGTGGCGGTGCGATACTCCTCCAGCATCTGACCGTACTCGTCCGGTCCGAACTCCAGAAAGCGGGGCGTATCGAAGCTCGACTGTCGCGGTGTTGGATCCGTTCGCCGATCAACGGGACCAATCATGTTCTTCCAGTGAAAATCATGCGTGATGACGCCGACGCCGGGATAGTGGCCCAGAATGCCTGCTCCGAGGCCGGCAAATTGGTCCAGAAAGGCAGGCACGGTAGCGCCCATCGAGCTATCCCAGGCATAAGCCTGCCACGAATACCAGACAGCCTGACCCAAGAGCTGCCGCGTGACAGAACGTTCAACGATAGCCGAATCCACTGATACCACAACTGTCTCCGTAACCGGTGCCGGGTCGCCAGGCGAAACCGGACTGCCGCATGCAGACACCACCGCCGTGACCGCGATCAGCATAGCGAGAGCGGCGGTGCGCAACATCCAAATCGTATGGCGACACATACCAACTCACCAGCCAGCTAGCCGGCCGGCCCGCGGCCGTTTTCGTAGCTTTCTAGCCGCTGGAGATCATCGCCCGTGTTGATGTTGATGTAGGTGCCGCCGATGTCGAAGTACTTCACCAGGCGACCATCATCGACCGCACACTGGATCAGGTCGGGCAGCTCTTTCTCGCCGCGCTTCTGATTGATGGGAGTGTACTGAATATAGTCAAAGATCTCGTTTCTGAACACACAGTTGCCGGTGCCCATCAGAGCGTTAATGGGATTCCGGGGCTTCTCGATCAACCGGAAGATGCGGTTGTCGGTGTCGCTGTAGATGATGGCGTAGGTCTTGCTGATCTGCGACAGGTCCGCTACCTGCACGACACCGCAGATCGCGAAGACATCCTGAGCGCGGAAGCGCTCCATCAAGGCCTCGTGGCGCGGCTCGAACAGGATCTCATCGGCCAGGAAGATCATGAAGTCAGAGCCGCCGATCGCGTCCTGGCAGCACTCGATAGCATGCACCAGCCCTTTGCGCTCCCATTGAATCACATACTTGACGGGCGTGTCGCCATAGCAGTTGCCGAAATGGTTGATGATCGACTCGGCGCGATAGCTGACCACGATGATGATCTCGCTCACTCCGGCTCGAACGGCATTCTGCAGGCTGTACTCGATCAGCGGCTGGCCGCGGAACTCGTGCATGCATTTGTTCTTGTCGTCCGTGACCCCTTCGAGCCGTGACCCGCGTCCGCCTGCCAAAACCAACGCTTTCATGCCAGTCTCCTTGCGCTGCCTCTCATTGCTGGAAACAATCACGGTTGTCGCTGATCCACTGGATCAGGTTGCTGACCCCTTCCTTGGGCGCAACTAGCGGCTGCCAGCCCAACTCGCGCCGGGCCTTGGAGATGTCACAGATGAAGTACCACAGGTCGCCCAGCCGCTTGTCCTTCAACGTCACATCAGGCTCCCGGCCCAGAATCTCACCGATCAGATCGATACACTCCTGCAGTGAGATCGAGTGGCCCTCGCCGCCGCCGATATTGTAGATGCCCGGTCTGCGGCGCTCGTAGAATGCGTGGAAAGCCGCCACCGCGTCGGGAGCGAACAGAATGTCACGCACCTGCTTGCCGGTGCCGAAAAGGGTGATAGGCCATCCCAGTACGGAGCGAATAGCAAAGTTGGCAACCCAGCCGTGATCTTCGCCGCCGAACTGCCGCGTCCCATACAATCCAGTCAGCCTGAAGGCCGCCGCTTCGATCTTGTAGGTGTCCACAAAGGACTGCAGGTAGATCTCGCCGGTGCGCTTGGAGGCATGCAGCGGTGTGACTAGTCCCTCCAGAAGTGGATGCGACTCGTCGATCTCGGCCGGTGTACGCAGGTAGCGCGTGTCGGATTCCACCAATGTGTCGTTGATGGCGTTGCCGTAGACGTGGATCGACGAACAGTAGACCACAGGCACCCGCAGTTGTCTGGCGACTGCCAACACGTTGTAGGTTCCTAACACATTGGTCGAAAAGTCCAGGTCGGGATCTTCGATGGAGATCGTCATTGCCGGTTGGGCTGCGGTATGGATAATGAAATCAACACCGGCGGCGCTGTCAAGCAACTGTTCATGGTCGCGCACATCGCCGCGCACCATCTCGACGCCAAGACTGGAGAGGTAGTCCCAGTTGAAGTTGCGCGCCCGGTCGCTGCCGTAGCCGGTTCTTTTCAGTTCGTACTTGGTCATGTTGTCGTAGGAGACAACCTGGTCTCCCCGCTTGGCGTAAAACTCACAGGTGTGGGATCCGAGGAACCCGCACCCACCTGTTACCAGAACCTTCATCTCATTTCTCCTGGATTAGTACGAAAGCTCATCGATATCAGTCAAAGACTGCGCTGGTGCGAGCCGCTCCAGCAGCTCAGCCGCACGCGCCGGCCCGCCCTGCCGGGCCAGTGCTGCGCCCACCCGCCGCGCGTTCTCGCGATAGGACGGGTCGTTCAACAACAGTTCTACGGCTGCCCGCAGGCTCTCCGCGGTGCAGTTCTTGGGGTCGATGCGCACACCCGCGCCGCATTCGGCCACGCGCTGCGCGCTTTCCGGCAGGTCCCATCCGGTCGGGACCACAATCAACGGGACACCGAATGTCAACGCGGTCAACACCGTGCCCGCGCCGCCGGTGGTGATGACGACATCGGTATGCGGAAACAACGCGCCATGCGACACGAAGCTCTCGACGCGGATGTTGTCGGCCAGCGGGCCAAGCTCGAGCGACTCCGGATCGCGCTGCTGGCCGGTAGTCATGATGACATCTGCATTCATGCCGCCCAACCCCTGGGCAGCGGCGCCCAGCACCACCGGCTTGCGCAGGTGGACAGTGCCTTCTGTCACATGGATGACCGGGCGTTGGCGCGCGGCCAGCGCGGCCAGCCAGTCCGGAACGTCTTGCTGCCCTGCCCCGTGCCAGAGACATGGGCCAACGTATTGCACCGACGGCGGCAGGTCCTGCCGGTTGTAGTCCAACTCCGGCGCGCTAGCGACCATGTACAGCGGAGTCTTGCCCGAATAGGCTGTCACTGTCTCGTCCAGCGGCGCCAACCCATAGTCAGCCCTCAGTTGGTTGGCATCCGCACGGAATCGCGCCAACACCCGATCCTGGGCGAGCCGCTCCACCGTCGAGCGCAGCCGCGTGCGCCGATTGCGAGGCGCCGGCAGCCCGCGGCCCCAGGTAGGCGCGTCCGGGCCGGGCAGCGGGCAGGCGATGAGCACACAAAAGACGGCGACCGGTATGGAAACAAGTTCCTTCAGGATGAGGATCGGACCAAAAAGGCTGATGTCGGTTACCAGAACATCGGGATGCCACCGGTCGATTGCGACTTGCAGGTCACTGACCTGCTGGGGAACCGTTGACAGAAACCAGTCGCTCATCACCGCGCTGGTCTTCCTGAAATCCAGGGCCGAGGCCCGCTTCATCGAAACGCTACCAGCGAAGGATGCCTCGTCCCTGGCCAGGAGAATGTCCGTGATGCGTTCATCAACCTCCTCAGCATAGGGAATGAACTCGAAGCCGGCCTGCTCGACAGACGGGCGCGCCAGGGAGCCGCTGTAGATCGCAACATCGTGGCCCCGCGCCGCAAGATCGTGGCCGACTGCGATGTTGGGAGTGCGATGTCCCGCGATGGGATAGCAGGCAAGCAGGAACCGTGCCAAGACAGATCCTCCCGGCCCTACAGCGCTTCAGCCGGGAGTGCGCCGGACTGGATGAGCGATAGCTGCCGGACCAACCTGCTCAACAGCGTTCCCAGATCCTCGGCTTCCCATTCGGTCATCATGGACGGGTCCGCTTGTTCGATCTTATGCTGCAGGCCGATCAGCGTCGCAGCGGCGTCGGCATACTGCGCCGCTGCCGCGCTTGTCTGCGCAGCGGTCAGATCAGACATGATCAGATCATTCGTGTCACCCGCGATCCTGCCGCGCGTGCTGTAGTCTGATATCTTGCCGGCAATCGCCGCACAGGTGGCCGGCGGCTTCATGGCAGGCGCAGGCGCCACGTTCGACCGGACGACCTCTCCCGCATTGCCGAGAGCTTCGACAACGTAGACATATTTCCGGCCGGCCGCTGCAGTGCTGTCTTTGAAGTACGCGTCCGTCGTCTCACCGACCTCTACCGGCTTGCCCCATGCTGTCATGTCAGCGTCGAGGCTGGGGTAGTCCGCCGCAGACAGGGTGATCAACGAGGAGCGCATGACGCGGTAGCGCGCGGCGCCGGCCGCCGGTTCCCATGAGACGACAACCCCATCGCCCGTTGTGGCCGTTTCCACGTGGCTGCGCCAGTTGGCGCTCATGGACGGCCCATAGGCAGCCGGCTGGCCGGCGGCTCGGGCGCCCTGCCCTGTCACCACCGACGGCATGAAGACATGCCGCATCTGCGGGGCGCGCCAGATCTGCAGCCCGTAGTAGTAGTTCGCCGCGCCGACGAAGAGTCCCGCGGGTGTGGCTTCCATCGATCGAACGCCGAAGTTGAACTTGTCGCCGAACCCCTGAGTTGTGATTGAGTAGAACTCGGTGCCATCGGGCGAGCGCCACAGATCGAAGCCCATCAGGTCGCGCAGAATTGGTTCCAGCACCGGATCATCTTTGTAGACCGTCGAGCTGTCAAAGGTTCCAACAAACAGGTTATCCTCGTAGGACTCGAGGCGCCACATGTGCCCGTTGTAATCGTTGCCAAATCCCGAAGTGAAGCCACTGAGAGGGTATTTCCAGCCGTCCGGCGTGTCGCGCGGATCACCCACAACTACGTCCCACGTGTCGTCGGGGTTAATGCGGATCAGCTCGGCTGGCGTACCACGAAAGACTACGCCGTTGCCCCCCGCATAGAGCCGGCCGTTGTACTCCATCATGGACAGTACCTCGTTGTTTGGCCTGCTCAGATAGCCGCCGTTGTTGATCACCTGCGTATAGGAATACGGCGCGCTTCCGCTGTTGTCGGTGCGGTAGATCTTGTAGCCGCTCAGACTCTGGGTTGACACATACAACTGGTTGTTGAAGGGCGCGCCGGCCGACGCCAGCATCCCCCAGGCGCTGACAACGCCGTAAGAATCGTCGCCGGCGGCCGGGTCAGACGATTCGAGGAGAACGCCGCTGCCCTGGGCGAAGCCGCCGATCGCGTAGAGACGCCCCTTGTCGACGAATGGATTGCGCAGGCTGGCCCAGGGGAAATCACCCAACCCGGTGCCCGGCGTCTGCGGCACGGCCTCCCAGTTCAGTCCATCGGTGGTGCGCAGAATGCGCGGCGGTGGCAGGTCGCGCGCGCCCTCGAAGTTGATGAACTTGGCTGCCACGCCGGTGACATAAAGCGCCTCGGTTCCGTTGGTTTCGGTGTATACCGTCATGCCGCGGAAGCCGATATCGCGCGATGTGTACTTGCCGCTGGCCAGGAGCACGTCGTTGGGAGACTGGTAGACTCGCTGCCAGGCGTTGGTCCCCGGGGACCAACGCCAGATTTCAGCCTGAGCCGGAATGTCCTCCGGATCCTCGGGACACTCCATGTCGGGATCATCGGGCGGGTAGGTCACGCTGCCAGGAAACAGGTTATGGAACGATGCTGTCTCGGCGCAGTGCCATGCCCGATTGGTCCCAACGTAGAGATAGCCGTTCCACCATTGCATCGACCACGGCCAGCTGTTCTGGCGATCGCCAAACCCCTGGGGAGCCATCGACACAAAGTCGTCTGCGTCGGGTGGATATCCCGCCAGGACGTCCAACGGCGCCATCAACACAATCATGAGCACAGCAGCGATCAGCGCGCCGCCAAGAATACCCAACACGGATCTTCGCTTCATAGTCACACCTGTTGTATCACTCATCGTTATATCTCCACCATCTACAGCGCCGAGTGTGCCAACACACCCGCCTGATGCAGCAAAACTCGGCGCTGAAGCTTTGCAACCAACACCTGCACGTCATCGACCAGGGCGGGTTGATCGGCCGGATAGTCTGCCAGCTTGCCAGCCAGATCTTCCAGCCGCGCCAGCGCGCCGATCATATCGCCGCCGTCAAGCCTCTGCTTTGCCTCGCTGACCGATCCGGTCGCCATTTCTTCCGTTGCCGCAGGGAGTGAGGCAGTCTCCTTCAGCACCCTGTCAAAAGTAACCGCGGGGGAAAGATAGGGCGCCGAGACAATGTTTGAGTCCGTCGAAAGCGACCCTGTGGCGTCCACTGCTCGCACCAGGTACTGGTAGCGCGCGCCCGGTGAGACATTGCTATCGCTCCAGAACCACTGATCGGTTTCAGCGATCTCCTCGTATGCGCCGGGAACCCACAACTCTTGCGGAACAGGCGGCACGTACAGATCGGGCATAAAGAACAGAATCGTCTTCATGATCCGCATCATGCGCGTCATGAAGGAGTTGGACATCACCTGGTCGCGGATGTTAGTTACCTGCGCTCGATAGACCCGATAGCGGCCCGCTGAACCCGGGTCTTCCCACGAAAGAATCACCCGATTGTCGACCGTTTCTGCCTCCAGGCGCAACGGCGCTCGCGGAGAACGGTCCAACTCAGATGCGCCAGCACGCTCAGTTCCCCGCCACACACGCAACCCCTGCCACTTGTTGGCTGTTCCCACGAACAGGCCGTGCGGGGTGCTGGCGAAGGAACGAACGCCGTTGGAGTAGATATCGCCGAAACCGCTGGTAGTGACGGGTGTGAAATGCCAGCCGTCAGCGGTTTCAAACAGGTCGAAGCCGTAGTGGGGGCGCAGATAGGCATCGGCATCGGCCACGCGGCGGAAATCGGTCGCCATGTTCCAGGTGCCGATATAAAGCCGGCCGTTGTACTCCTGCATACGCCAGATATGGGCGTTGAGCCAGTTGCCGAAGCCTGTATCCAGCCCGCTGAGCGGGTATTTCCATCCATCGGGCGTCTCGCGCGGCGCTCCGCACACCAGATCCCATGTGTCGTCGGGATTGATACGAATGATCTCGCCCGGGCGGTCGGTGCCGACAAACAGCCGATCCCGAAAGACGAACATGCTGATCACGCTAAACGATGGGTTTGAGGCAAACGCGCCTGGCTCTACCACCGTCGTAAATCGGTAGGGCGCCGAGCCAGTGGCGTCGGTCTTGCAAACCGAGTATCCTTTCTTCGGGTCGCGCAGCCCGACATACAGGTATCCATTGTAGGCCACCATTTCAAAGGCGCGCATATCCTTCGGGCTAATCTGGTGGAAGCTGTCGTTGCCGCGCGCGGGATCGGTCGATTCGAGGATGATCCCCTCGCCGCGCACCGAACCGACGTGGACAAACAATCGATCCTTGTAAACCACCAGCGTACGGAAAGAGCACTTGTCCAGCGTGCCCATGAAAGTTCCGGCATCCTGCGGCAATGGCTCGAAGGTTTTCCCGTCCACCGAGCGCAGGATGCGCGGCGACGGGACAGGGCGAAAGATGAAACGGGCGTTGACACCGGAGACATAGAGCGCTTCCGTCCCATCCGGCTCGGTGAACTCGGCCATGTAGCGATACCCAACCTCACGTGCCGTCAGCTTGCCCGATTTGCCCGGAATCGCAACATCCTGAGGCGACTGGTAGAGCCGCTCCCAACTGTCATTGCCCGGCGTCCAGCACCAGATCTCGGCCCGCAGCGGCAGTTCCGTGGGATCGGGCGTGCACTGCGCATCGGGATCCTTGGGTGGATACTTGATAAACAGGGGGAAAGCCGAATTCAAACCGGCATGCTCAGCGCAGTGCCAGGCGCGGTTGGTTCCGACATAGAGCTTTCCCTTCCACCAGTACATACTCCATGCCCAACTGTTTTGCCGATCTCCAAACCCTTGTGGAGCCGCCTGGCGGAAAACCAGATCGTCTGCGGCGTAAAACGAGTCGTTCTGGGTCAACTGAGAAGGCGTTAACACGGGAACAGTCCCGGCCGCCGGTCGCTCTGTCATGCAATAATCTCCAAGTTCTATTTCGAAGGAGTCTATCGAATCAGCCCGAGCGAGTCACCCGGCGCATGATCGCACCAAAGTAGAAACGCTCGAACAGCTCTCCAGGGATATATCGGCGCGCGTTGATTACGAGTCGCGCCCGCGGGCCGATCGTATAGCGCCACCGCGGCTGCGGCTCGCTGATCGCCCGGTGTACGGCGCCGGCGACGTCCTCGACCGTGATCCGCGAGGACTCCATCGCGTTGTAGAAAAGCGCCTGCGACTGTTTGAACCACTGATAATACGGGCTGTCAGGGTTCGAGGTGTTCGCCCCAGCACCCGATGCAGTGCCGCGCTTCCATGTGTCGGTCTTGGTAATGCCCGGCTCGATGAGACTGACGTACACGCCTAGCGGTTGCATCTCCTGGCGCAACGATTCGGCGAAGCCCTCCTGGGCAAAGCGGCAGGCGCTGTAGGCGCTGCCCGAGGGCGAGCCAATCCTGCCGGCCACCGAGGAGATGACCACCACGCGGCCGCGCCGCGCCGTACGCATAGCCGGCAGAACAGCGCGCGTCACCGCCAGAGTGCCAAAGAAGTTGGTGTTGAACAGGTGGCGAATCTCGCCGTCGGTCAGATCCTCGAAATAGCCCCGCAGCAGTATCCCGGCGTTGTTGACCACGCCATAGATCGTGCCATACTCCGCGACAATCTGCTTCACTACGGCGTCAATGGAGGCCTGATCGGTCACATCCATGTAGACGACCCGCAGGTCAGCGGTGCGTTTCGCTGCCAGGTCTTCCAGTTGCGGCTTGAGATCCATGTTGCGCACGGTCCCGTACACGGTGTACCCGCGTTCGCCCAGCATCAGGGCGATCTCCTGGCCAAATCCGGTGGAAATGCCAGTTACCAAAACACTATCAGTCACCAAGGAGTCTCCTCTTGAACGTTCGAATGTCGCAGATGCATCTAAACTGGTGTCGCTGCTCTGTGCAATTCGCCGCCCGGTGGCTGTGCACAGACCCGGCTCAACCAGGATGAATGCTCAACCTGCTACAAAGACCGCCGTGCGGGCGAAGTCCAGATATGTTTCATCCACATTGGCGAAGCCCGCCTGCCGGAATATCTCCTGCCACTCGCCGCGGGTCGCCAACCGCTGGTTGGACAGGTCGTGCAGCAGTTGAATCTCCATCACGCCGCCCGGCTTGCTGCGCAACTCGGCGGGCGAGTGGCGAATCACCTCGCATACGACCAGCGGCACGCCGGGAAAACGTGTCCGGTACTTCCTGAGCAGCGACATCAGCCGCTCGTTGTCGTCGCTGAGAAACTCGTGCAGCGCATAGACGCACGTGGTTGCATCGATGGCGCCAACCTCGCCAAACGAACCATCCATCGCAAACATGTCGGCGACCACCAGTTGGACGCGATCCTTGAAACCGCGCGCGGCAAGCTGCTGATTACCGGCCTCGACCGCCTCGGGAGCGATGTCTACGCCATAGCCGCTGAACTGCGGGCTGCTGGCGCACATGTTGACCAGAAATGTGGCGTCGCCGCAGGCCAGGTCAAGGATACGCGTGCGTTTATGTTCCAGAAGAAGCCTGGACAACACCGGAATTGCCAGCACCTGCGCCGAATAGCCGCTGCCGATGGCCACGTACTTCGACTTGCGCGTGATGTTCACGCCATAGGCCGACTCTCCGCGCAGCAGGCTATCCAGGTTGTTGAAGATATCTGCATATGCATGGACTGACAACAGCGCGCCCTTGATCAACTCGTTGACAAGCACACCCTTTTGACTGAGCATGTATCCCGGGTCTCTCCGGTCCAGGTACCCCAGCTCATAGGCGTAGTCGCACAAGGACTGCAGGATCGTCGCATCGAGGTTCTCAGATCGGGCGAATGAACCGACTGAGATCGTATCGCCGGCAGCCAACGCATCGATGAACCCGACATCGATCAGCGCAATCAGCACCTGCGTTGCGTAGTAGCCGCGGATCGTGCTGTTGCTCAACTCCTTGCTCTTGCCGATGCGGGCGGCCAGGGTAGGTCCGAGCAGATTGACGGCACGCAGTTTTGAGAACATTCAGAGGTTTCCTGTCCGATAGAGATATTTCAAAAGCGGTATCAGAAAGACCGCTTAAGTTCGCGCCCCGGTTACCCGACGCATTGCTTCACCGAAGTACACACGCTCGAACAGTTCTGCCGGCGCATAACGCCGCAGCGCAACCACCAGCCGCGCCCGCCGTCCGACGACGTAGCGCAACCGTGGCTTTTTCTCCGTCAGCGCCCGATAGATGGTATCGGCCACCTGCTCAGGGGTCGTGGGCGAGGTCCGTACCAACTCGTCTGCCAGTTGCTCCTGGCGTTGAAACCAGTCATGGTACGCGCTGGCCGGATCCTGCGCCCGTCGGGCGATGCCGCGGTGAACGGTCCAGCGCTCGGTCTTTATGATAGCCGGCTCGACGATGCTGACATGCAGCCCCAGCGGAGTCACCTCCTGCATCAGCGACTCGGCGAAGCCTTCCAGCGCGAACTTGCTGGCGCAGTAGGCTGTTCTGCCCATGGATGCGACGCGTGCGCCGATGGAGCTGACGAAGATCAGCCGGCCGCGCCGCGCCGCGCGCATGTGAGGCAGAACTGCCCGCGTGACAGTCATGGCGCCGTACAGATTCACCTCAAAGACCCGCCGGATCTCGTCGTCGCAGTCCTCGAAATAGCCGCGCAGGCTGATGCCAGCGTTGTGGACAACGCCCAGAAGTTCACCGTCGTTGGTCAGGATATCGTCGATGGTCGCCTGAACTGCGGCCTCGTCGGTGACGTCCAGGAGCGGGGCGTGCACGGTCACACCATGCTCCAGCGCTTCCTGCATCACGCGCGCCTGCTGATCGGCATCCAGCACGCTGGCATAGACGTTGAACCCGCGCCCGGCCAACGCAAGCGATGCTTGCAGGCCAAGACCGGTGCCGGCGCCGGTGATCAACACGTTGGCCGGCCGGTGCTGTTGCGAGATGCTGTCGGTCATAGGATGGGGTCGAGTTGACGACCATTCACGATCTCGTGGTCCGGTCTGCAGAACTCCTCGATGTGGGCTGCCAGAATCTCTGGCTTCTCCAGCGGGAAGAAGTGGCGCAGCCTGGTGGGTGGCAGGACGACCGTTTCGTAGTTGGTCGCGACCTCGCAGATCTCGTAGAAGGTGCCCATGTAGGGCGACCCCTGCTCGTACATCAGCAGCTTGGGATGCGGCACGGTGGCGATGTTCTCCAGCGTTAACTCGCCGACCACCTCGTAATCCTCGATCAAGGTCGTATCGTCCAGCAGCGCTTTGAACTTGTCCTGCCGGCGGCGCGACTTGCCTGCCGACGGGCCGAACATGATCGGCACCTTGAGGCTCTGGTGCAGCAGGTAGCGGTAGTCGGTGCGGCTTTCCGGCGGCACCGGCTCCCCGGTGTATTTCTCGATCATCTCAGCCCAATAGTCCCACCCGATCCACGTAGCGTCCTTGCGCGCCGCTACCAGCGCCGGCAGGCCGGCTTCGACCAGCACCAGCCGGTCAGCCCGTTCCGGATAGCACATGGCGAAGTGCAGCGACACATCGGCGCCCATGCTGTGGCCGGCCAGATGCGCCTTCTCGATGCCCAACGCATCCATCAGTTGGAGAAGATCCTCGGCAATATCGCGGGTCGTATAGCCGGTGGCCGGCATCCCGCTGCGTCCATGGCCGCGCATGTCAAAACTGGTTAATCTGTATCGATCCCGCAGCAACGGCACCACGCGCATGTGCCAGATGGCAAGATTGCCGCCCAGACCATGCAACATGACGATATCCGGCCCCTCGCCAACCGTCCAGTAATGCAGGTTGACTCCATTGACTTCGACATTTCCCACTGGCTACTCGCTCCTTGTCCGGCTATTCGACATAGCCCAACTCTCGTAATCGTGCTAACAAAATCGCCTCTGCTTCGTCGTCATACAGGATCTGTTGGCTTGCGCTGCTCCGATCCTCACGGCTGGCCGGCTGCCGCCCATCCACCTCGACCGGATGGCTGGCCAGTTGCTCCGGCGTAACCATGTCGACAGGCACGTGTCCCTCCAGATCATCGGGCAAGGCGATACCCAGGCTGTACAGGAGGATCGGCGTCACGTCCACCAGCGACAGCTCCTCGATGGATGCTCCCTGGCGGATGCCGGGGCCGGCAGCCAGGAACACGCCCAGCGGCCGGTGCGTGCCGACCGGCTGTGGCCGGGGCGCCACGATCTCGCTGGAGGGCAGGATCGACACCAATCCGCCATCGCGCAGCGTCAGCGTGAGGTCGGGAGCCAGCGCCCCTGCGGCGCCGTCGAATGCCTCCTCCCGCGTTGCCACGGCTGTCACCACCGGTTTGCCGTCGCGCTCGTCCACATAGCCCAGCAGCGCGTCCACCAGTTCGGCGCGGAAGCGATCGTAGTCCGCTGCCGCCACGCCGCGCCCGCCATGTTGTTCGGCGCGCACGATGTGGATGCCGTTGCTGGTCGGCGTGGAGACGTAGGCTGTGGTCCGTTCCCAGTCCAGCCAGCGGCTGTGCCGCGAGAGGTGTCCCATGCCCAGCGTGTCGCCCTCGCCCAGTTGCGCTGCCACGTCCTGCGACCACGCCAGATAGCCGGCCCGTTCCAGCCAACTGTTGACGTGGAAGACTTCAGTGGAGGCGCCGAAGCCGTGATCCGAAACCATGACCACCGTGGCATCGGGCCCGGCCTTGTCAACCAGCGCGGCCAGGATGTTGTCCAGCCGCCGGTAGTAGCCGATGCTTGCCTCGCGAATGCGAACCTCTTCGGCGGTCGGCTCGGCCGGCCACAGCGCCGGATCGAGAAACCGCCAGCAGAGATGCTGCACCTTGTCCGGGCCGTCCAGCAGCACAGCAGTCAGGTCGCTGGGTTCGTCATCGAGCAGATAGCCAAGCACGTCCAACCAGCGCTCCTCGCGGCGCGTGTGCAGCCCGACCCACTCCACGTACTCTGCCTCATCGCACCCTTCGGTCGCCCTGGCTTCCAGTGCCATATCCATGGCCAGCTCGCGCGGGCTGAAGTTCGGCAGTTGCTTGAGCCGGTCGTAGAGATCGGGCGGATGGCAGCCAAGCCGCAGTTGCCGCCACGGCATCCAGCCGGCGATGACCACGCCGTCGATAGCAGGCGGCGGAAAGTGAACCGGGAAGTTGACAACCGTAGCCCGCTTTCCGCCCCGGTTGACCATCTCAGCGACGTGATCGACCTGGATGTCGCCCGAGGTTGCCAGCCTGATAGCCTTGCTGCCAGGCCCATCAGCCTGGAAGAAATCGAAGATTCCATGGTGGCCGGGAGAACGGCCGGTAAGCACCGTTGTCCAGGCAGGCGGAGTGAGCGGCGGCACAACGCTGCGCAGCTCGGCCCGCACCCCGCGCTCGACAAACGACTTCAGGAACGGCATCACGCCTTGCTCCATGAAGGGATCAAGGAGTGTGAAGGTGGCGCCGTCCAACCCAACTAACACCGTCTTCTTGCTCATGATGCCTTTTCAAGGTCGTAGGATTGCAGGCTTTTGGTAGTGAAATCGACCCACTCGTCGACCGTCACGTCGTTGACCGGCCGTTGCCCGATGTCTACCAGGAGGTCGGCGAAGGGGATCGGGCGGCCGAATCGCTCCTGCAACGTGTTGCCCAGCACAACGGCATCCAGCGACTGGAAACCCAGCTCGGAGAACAGCCAGGTTTCGCCGGTTATCTCGTCGTCATAGTCCCAATCTTCGGACAGTTGCTCCAACAGACGCAATGTTGCGTCCCAAACTTCGGTTCGTGTAATAGGTTGCATAGGTTTGAGTGTTTGCTGTTTGCCTTCTTGTGGACAGAGAGGTGGTTGGGCATTGACGGCCTGTGACCGGCTCATCGCGCCTGGCAATGCCGCACACCATCTGACCGCTTCCAATTCTCTGCTTACGAGTCACCGTGCGCTGGTTGCTGCGCTTCGCGACCGAGAACACTGGCGAGCACATAGCCGTTCTCACGCGCGGTATAGGCAGCGATCTTCTCGCCTGACAGGTTGGGGAACAGATCGACCAGCGTTCCCGCCAGGTTCATGGTGACAAAACCGCTGTCCGTGTCGACCCGTTCAACAGTGACGCTGTGCGGGCCGGCCGCCAACCCATAGCCCAACGCCTTGCCGACTGCTTCTTTGGCGCACCATACTCGCAACGGCCATTTGTCCACCTGGGGATCGCCCAGGTCAGCAAGCAGCAACTGTTCCTGCCTGGTGAACGCCACGTCGGCGAAGGAGGCGTCCTGCCGCTGCACCGGCTCCAGATCGACGCCGATTCCCGGCATCCGGCCGTCGTTGCGCACCTGCCCGGCCACGGCCACGGCGACCCCGCCCGCGTGGGCAATAGTGACCGCGATTGGCTGATCTGTTGCTGGCAGCCAATCGCCCGTCACATACGGGCTCCCGCGTTCGTCGGTAGAGATCTCGATGTCCGCTGGCTTGAGTGGCAGATTATACACATCGTGCAGATAAACGGCAAGCGCCTCCTTGGCTGCCACGCGCCCCAGCAGCCAGTCGGTGCGCCGCCGGTCGGCGCCGGTCATGCCGCGCCAAACCTGCCGCTCAGACCGCGTCAGCACCAGGTGCGCCAGAGTCTTCTCCCACAGCCCGTAGTGGGCCTGGAAAAAGCCAGCGGGGAATCCGCTGATCTTGCGGGCGCGGTATGCGTCTCCTGCCGGATAGCCTGCCAGGGGCGCAGTCCACGGCTCGCTGAGCTGCGCCTCGCCGCGGCTGAGGATGAAGCGATAGAACGGGCGCGGAATGTCGAACCTTTTGTCGTCCCACGCCTCCAGCCGCATGCGCAACCGACCTGCCTCGTCCAGGATGTCGATGTCGGAGGTCATCTGCAGGTTTTCCAGCAGCGTCGTGCCGACCTGGCAGGTCACCCGCTCGCCCGCTGGCAGCGGCGGCCCGTAGAAGTGCAGCGCGTCCAGGTGATACGGAAAGACCACAAAGCCCTGCTCCAGCGTCTCCAGCGTCCAGAATCCTACCAACTGGCCGGCAGCGTCGAGAACGATCGGTTCGGCGATGAAGTCAGGACTGGCGTTCGAGCGCAGGAACTTGTCGGTTGGCAGCGCTTCCATCGTCGCCGTCAGACCGTTGCTGCCCACCCGCTCGATCGACGTGACGGCGCGAAACGCCGGCCCATGGAACATCCCATCGCGATAGAGCAGCTCAGGCTGCCACCGGCTGGGCCGCTCGTCCTGCAACACCAGCGGCGGCACGGCCGGTGGCTCAGGATAGCCAGGTGCGAACACCATAATCCCTTCAGCCACGGCCGGCAGCAGGCCAGAAGGCTCCGCCGCATCGCCTCCCGGCAGGGCGCGCACCACGACGTCGAACTCGGCGCCGTGCTCGCTTGCCCGCCGCCTGGCGGTCACCTGCAACGTGCCTCGGCCTTCTTCCAGGATGATCCAGCGGTAGGCGCGCAAGTTGCGCATCCCTGTCAGCACCATTTCCGGCGCCAGCACAGCCGCTGCCTCCGCCATGATCTCCATGGTGACGGTTAGCGGCACGATGGGCAACGCCAGCAGATCGGCGTCCAGACGGGATATGTCGCGGCCCAGCGTGTGGTCGCGCATGAACAGATCTTCGTTGACGTCCAGCGGGCACAGAGCGTCCAACTCCTGGCCCGGCACGAACGCGCGCGTGTCTCGCATGAATGGCATGCGTCTCGGCAGGTCAGGCGAGGGAGCCGGCAGGGGAGAGGACGGCCAACCCGCGGGCGGTTTGGTCTGCGGGGTGGCCGTCAAGCGAAAAAAATCAAGAATCGCCCCCAACGTCTTCAGTGCTGAGACCTGTTCCATGGTGTCGCCTTCCACGAGACCCGTCTCCTGGTTGAACGCGCCCAATATCTCGACCCGCTTGATCGAGTCGATGCCGAGGTCGGCCTCCAGGTTGGCGTTCAGCGACAGCACCTCCACCGGATAGCCCGTCTTGTCGCTCACCAGGTTCAGCAGCAGATCCTTCAGATCCGGCGGCTGTGATGCCTCTGCCGGCGGCATGGTCCAGGACGGAACCGCCGGCTCTTGCACCGAGGCCGGAACGGCCAGGGGCTGCGGCGGCGCCGGCTGAACGGGTGGCGCTGCAGGCGCCACCACCGGTGACGGCGAAGCAGGCATCAGGTTGGGCCGATAGGCAGTGCTCGCCGGCGCGGGAGAACCCGAAAGGAACTGCTGCACCAACGTCTCCTGGGTACGCAAGAACTGGTCCATCAGTTGCAGATGGCTCTGCATGACCAACGTGCGGCCATCCACCGCTGCCTGGGTGAGCAACGGGGCGGCTGTATCCGGCGGCGCTTGTGGGCGTAGACCACCCTGGTTTCCATTGGCTTGTGAAGTGTGAGTCATTTCAGCTGCATTCTCTTCCTTGTGTTGCTGTCGCGGCGAAGTAGCTGGCGCCGCAGCGCGCGGCGCTGGGCTGTGCTGACCGATGGCGGGATTGCCGGCCAGCCGGCCGCGAATCTGCTTTGCTGCATCTGGAGAAACCTCCATGCCGGCCCAGCCTGAGGCCAGCTTCAGCGTACCTTTTCGTTGCCCTTTCGGCGCACCTGACAGGTTCACGGCTTGCGGGCGCCGGCGTGCGTAGAGGAACTCCAGATCCACCGGCACACCCTGGGCGCACAGCAGCGCAGCCAGATGGTTGAGTTGGGTAATGCCCGAGCGCTGCTGAATGTTGGCAGGCACGGCCAGATGGGGCTGGCCTCTCAGGACATCACCAACGAACGCTGTCAGATTGCCGCGCGCGCCGACCTCGACAAAGATGCGCACACCGTCGTCGTACATCGCCTGAACCGTCTCGCGGAAACGCACCCGGTTGACCCAGTTTGCCACGGCCAGCGTCCGAATATCGTCCGGGCTATCGCCAAAGGGCGCGGCCGTCACGCAGGAATAGGTGGTGACACCCGGCGCGGCCAACGGAAGCTGCGTGTAGAAATCCTCGAAAAGACTGCTGTAAGGCTGAAACAGGGGTGTGTGGTAGGCGCGGTCGAAACGCAGGCTCTCGTAGATCAACCCTTCGGCGTTCATGGCCGCGGTCAGGCCATCGCGCGCCGCTTCGTCGCCCACCACCACCGACTGGTGCGGGCAGTTGTCCATGCCCACGAACACGCGGTCGCCGGCCTGCTCGACCAGTGGGGCAACCGTGTCCAGTCCCGCGCCCACCGCCAGCATAAACGCCCGCGGCACGTTGTTGTCCTGCGTCACCTCCTCGTACATCTGGTTGAGGTTAAGCAGATAGCGGCCCACAAACTCGTCCTCGCCGACCGCGATCATGCCGGACGCCAGCAGAGCCGAGTACTCTCCCGTGCTGTGACCGACCATCGCGTCAGGCTGCACGCCCAGCTTTAGCAGCAGCGCGTGCATCGCGGCGTTGCCGGTCAGCACTGCCTCCACCGCGCCGTCGATCTCCCAAAGCTGCCGGGCAACCACAGAATCCTCGGGCAGCCCGGGCGCCGGGAAGATGAAATCGCTGGGCACGTAGCCCCGCGGATGGCCGGCAAAGATGCGGTCGATGCGGTCAAAGGCGGTTCTGACCTCCGGGAAATGTATCGCCAGGTCGGCCAGCATGTTGGGATACTGTGATCCCTCGCCGGGGAAAAGGAAAGCCAGCTTGCCCTGCGGATAGAACGGCTCCTCGAAGAAGTAGATGCCGCGCACATCCTTGATGCGGCGGGTATCGGGCTTCTGCAGCCGTTCGACGGCCCGCGCCAGCTTGTCGCGCAGGTCGCTGACCGAGGTTGCCACCACCGCCAGCCGGACGGGTTGTTCGCCCGCACCCCGGTTCACGGTCCAGGCAAGGTCCAGCAGGCTAAAGCCAGGGCTTTCCAGGTCTGGAACGCTGTTCAGAAAGGCAACCAGATCGGCGGCCGCTTCGAGCAGCCCGTCCCGGTCTGCCGCGGCCACGACGACGACCTCGCTGTCCCATGCGTTCAGATGGCTGGTGGAGTCTGCACCGGTCAGCGGTTGCGCCTCCTCCAGCACGACGTGGGCGTTGACGCCGCCAAAGCCAAACGCGTTCACTCCGGCGCGGCGCGGTGTCTCGCGGTTGCGGATCCACGGGCGGGACTCCGAGTTCAGATAGAAGTTCGAGTCTTCCAGCCCCAGCTTCGGATTCGGCGTCTCGCAGTGGATGGTCGGCGGCAGCACCTTGTTGTGCAGCGCCAGCGCCGCCTTGATGATGCCCGCGACGCCGGCGGCGGGCATGGTATGGCCGATCATCGACTTGACAGTGCCCAGCGCTGTGCGGGCAACCGCTCCCTCGCGCTCGCCAAAGACCATGCGCAACGCCTCGATCTCGGTCGCGTCGCCGACCAGCGTCCCCGTTCCGTGAGCTTCGATCAGGCCGACGGTTGCCGGGTCGATACCCGCGTTCTCGTAGGCCAGCCGCAGCGCCAACACCTCGCCCTCCAACCGCGGCGTGAGTACGCTCATCGCGCGGCCATCGCTGGAGGAGCCGGCGCCCTTGATGACCGCATAGATGCGGTCGCCGTCGCGTATGGCATCTTCCTCCCGCTTGAGCACCAGCATGCCGATCCCTTCTGAGAGGATGGTACCGTCGGCAGCCGCATCGAACGGCCGGATCTGCTCCTGGCGCGAGAGCGCGCCCAATTGTGAGAACAGCGTCAGGATCGGAATCGGCGTCGTTACCTGGGCGCCGCCAACCAGCGCCAGATCGCAGCGCCCACTCTCCAGGTCGCGCAGCGCGATCTCGACCGCTATCAGCGACGAGGCGCAGGCCGCGTCCACCGTGTACGAGGGTCCCATCAGGTCGAGCCGGTTGGCGATGCGGCCGGCGGCAATGTTCGGCACGAGTCCGGGGGCAGTCCCGGCGTCGAAAGGCGGCAGCTTGCGCTTCAGCTCGGCGCGCACCGCCTGCAAGTCCTCCTCGCCGTACTCAGGATGGAGGGATTGCAGAACTTGCAGCGTCTGGTCAACCACCAGGCTGTGCTGAACCATGTTGAGGTTACCCCGGTTCAGATAGGTTCCCTTGCCCAGAATGACCGCTGTGCGGTGTCGCTCGTCCGAGTTTTCCTTCAGGCGGTCTAAGTAGCGGGCATCGGCCAGCGCGTCGTAGGCCAGCTTGAGCGCCAGCCATTGATCCGGCTCGCCCCCGTCCAGACCAATCGGCATGATCCCGTAGTCCAATGGGTTGAACTCGGCCAGCGGGCCAAGAAAGCCTCCCTTCTTGCAATAAACGCGGTCGTTGGCAGCCGATGAAGGATCATAGAAGATGTTCGACTCCCACGCCTCTGGAGGAGGATCAGTGACTGCATCTACTTTGTCGACGATGTTCTGCCAGAACGTCGCCAGGTCCTTCGCACCGGGAAACATGCATGACATCCCGATGATGGCAACTCCCCGGCTGGCGGGGTCCGCTCTTTCGCTCAATGCTGATATTCCTGTCATTTCTCAGATGCCTGATGGTTGCACAGGTATTGAAAAAGAGTCTCTTGGTACCGCAACCGTCCTGCCGTGTCGTTGACAGGACAGTATCGGTGTGGTGAACTCATCTTGCGATGTCAATACCGCGGTTTCTTGTGTTCTTACGGTGAAGTTGCCTCAAGTCCGCGCGTCGTTTTCCCAACAAAGCCAAAACCACTGCCACCAATCACGCGGATTCGTGCGGCCGATAACTTTAATAGCGCCGGTTAGGGAGCACGAGAGAACTCAAGCAAGATTGGTTCTCTCTGCACAGCCAGGGTGGAGCGGCTCACAACTTTGTGGGGATTTCAATATGTTCAACGATGCATGTTGAACGATTCTGGCGCGGTTTCCAGCATTAGGTACTAACATAGGCCGGGATCTATGTTTGTGTGATCCTTGCATTCAACATTGCGGGGCAACATCGATTTGTTGCGGTAATTGTATGCCGGCCCTTGCTGCGGTAGTCACCATTACAGCCATAAGATCCAATCAAGTCACCCGGCAACCCTGGTGGACGCTGCGCGCGCCATGACTTGGTTGTCCTCGCCGCAGATCAGCACCTCGGGGGCGCGCTTCTGGCCGGCGTTCAGCTCCTCGATCAACCGCTGCGACCCCGCATCGACGGGCACAAGGCTGACTCCCCGCTGTTGAAACTGGCGGCGCAGCTCGTCGGATACCATGCCCGCATCCCATGGTCCCCAGTTGATGGCCACAACGCGCGCCGGCCAGGCGCGATCCAGCAGCACCGCCAGCTTGTTGAGCACCTCGTTGGCCGCGGCATAGTCGCCCTGGCCGCGGTTGCCGAAGCGCCCGCTCACCGACGAGAAGAACACCAGGAACTTGAGCGACTCGGGCCGCAGCGAGCGGCTGAGGACGAAGGCGCTGTCCACCTTGGTGCTCACTACCCGCCGCAGCGAGTCGACCGTCTTGTCCTTGATCAGTCTGTCCTCGACCACGCCCGCACCGTGGATCACGCCGTCAAGGCGGCCAAAGCGCGTGTAGATGCCCTCGATCAGCGCCGCAAACGCCGCCTCGTCACGCACATCCAGCGAGTGATACTCGACCCGGGCGCCGGTGCGCTGCAGACGACGCAGATTGCTTCGCATCTCCCGCTCGCGCAGCAAACGCCCATAGGCCGCCTCGACCTCGGCCAGCGCGGCCGGCTTGTCCTGGCTGCCCATGCCGCGCAGCAGCGCCGCCTTGATCTCGCGCGCCGTCGTCAGGTTGGCAGTCTCCGCGGCTTCCTGCTCCGGCGGCGCCGGCGAGCGTCCGACCAGGATGACCGTGGGCCGGTAGCGCTCAGCCAGCGCCTGCACAACGCTGGCCGTGATGCCGCGCCCCGCCCGTCACCAGGACCACGCACTGGTCGTCGAGGATTGCCGTGTTCGCCAGGCGTGAATCGACCGGCGCATGGCGCAGCGTGATCATCGTGCGCACGCCGTCGCGGTAGCCGACCTCTGTCAAGCCGTCGGCAGCGCCGGTTTCGGCCAGAATCGCCCGCGCAAGCTCGCTGGCTTCGTCGGTCGCGCCAAAGTCGACAACCTTGGCGCGCACTGCAGGCAACTCGTGCGCGGCCGTCTTGAGCAAGCCGGCGATGCCGGCCTGCGCGGGCGAGAAGTCGCCCGCGCTTTCAGCGCCAACGGCAAAGTCGCCGCCCATCTGCGTTGCCGCCAGCAAGCAGGCTCCGCCGGCCGCGGCCGCGCCAACCAGGTCCGCCTGCACGTCCTGCAGCAGGTTGAAGAAGGCGACCAGATCAGCTTCGACGTGTTGCTGCCACCTGGCGAGCGTCATCTCGGCGAACGGTTGCGCCGGGCTGAGGGCGGCCAGATACAGCAGACTGCCGATGGCCCCGTGCTCGCGACGAACGGCCGAAAGCACGGCCCTCACATCTGCACCGTCCGTCAGCGTCGCCGCATAGTGCCAGTCATCTGAGTGCGCGGCTCGCCCGTTGCTGCCAGAGCCATTGGCCCCGTTGGCGCCGTTCGAATGCTTGGCCGGGCGGTTACGGACTATCACCGCGTCGTAACCCTGCTCGCGCAGGGCCGCCGCCACCTGGTCCGCCACGCCGTAAGCGTCGGCTGCAATCAGCACCGCGCGGCCCGGCGCAAGGCCGGCCGTTGCGTTGATCACCGGCGCCCGGTCGGCGGCCAGCGTGAAGCGCAGGATGGGCGACGGGGCGGCGACCGGCTGGCTCGTGGGCAGCCGCGGCTGGCGCTTCAGCACGGCCGCCGGCTCCGCCTGCAACGGCTCCGTAGCCGGCGGCGTGACCTCCGTCTGTCCACCCGGAACACCAGGCAGGATAGGAGCAGGCGCCAGAGGAGCGTCGTCCAGATAACTGCTCATCACGTTGGCCTGCATCTGCAGGAAACGAGCCATTAACTCCTGGGTCTGGACCATCACCTGGGCCGCGTCGCCGTAAGCGGCGGCCTGCGGCAACGGCGCGCTCTGCTGCTGTGCTGCGACCTGCTTGGCAGGGATCGGCGGCTGGTCGGGCGCAGGTCTCGGCGGTTCGGCAACCTGCTCGCGCTGCCCAGCAGAGACGCCGGGCTGATCAGGCACAGCACTCGCCGCCAGCGCAACGTCGAGGGGTTTGACGACCGGCTCCGGCAGCCCTCGCTCCACATCGAGCCAGCGGCGCGCCCGCCCGCCGTTGACCAGCCAGGTCGTCGGACCGTAGGCTGCCCTGGCGGGATCCGCGTAGGGCGCGTTGAGGCTGATCTCCTGCACATCTCGGCCTTCGTAGAGCACGCTGAGGTCGATGTCTGCGCCGATGGCGATCACCTGCGCCAGCGCCCGCTGGACGGCCGATAAGCCGCGGCCGCCCGAGTCGACCGCCACAGCCAGGTGGGGCAGATTGCCCAGGATCTGGTGCACCAACCCGGTCAGCACGCTGCGCGGTCCGGTCTCCACGAAAATGCGCGCGCCGGCCGCGTACATCGCCTCGATCTCCTCGGTGAAACGCACCGGCTGCGCCAGTTGCCGCGACAGGACATCACGAATCTGCGCCGGATCGTCGGGATACGGGCCGCCCAGGCTGTTGGAATAGACACCTACCTGCGGCGGGTGAAACTCGACAGCCTCCAGGTACTCGGCCAGCCGCTGCTGGGCCGGCTCGACCAGCGGCGAGTGGAACGCGCAGGCAACGGGAATGCGCCGGGCCTGGATGCCGCGCTGGATGAACACCTCGACCGCGCGTTCGACAGCCGCCGTCGGGCCGGAAATCACCGTCTGGCGCGGCGAGTTGAGGTTGGCGATCGTCACATCGGACAAGCCGCGCATGACCTCCTCGACGACGGTCCGATCGGCGATGACGGCCGCCATGGTGCCGGAGTCCGGGCCCGTGGCCTCGGCCATGAACTGCCCGCGGGCCAGCGAGACCGCATACAGCGTGTCCTCGTCGAAGACGCCCGCCTGGCACAGGGCCACCAGCTCGCCGTAGCTGTGCCCGGCAACGAAGTCGGGCTGCAGCCCCACGGCCGCCAGGAAGCGGCTGACCGCCAGCCCGGCTGCGCCCAGGGCCGGCTGCGCAATGCGCGTGTCGGTCAACTCAGCCCGCTGCCGGCTGGCCGTGTCGTCGTCGTAGGCTGGAACAGGGTATACGTATTCGCCCAATGGCCGCTTCAGTTTGCCGGCAAGCTGGCTATTGGCGCGCTCAAACGGCTCACCCACATGCGGAAACTGCATGACCAGATCGGCCAGCATGTTAGGGTACTGTGACCCCTGGCCGGGGTACAGGAACGCCACCTTGCCGGCTCGCCCCAGCGGTTCGTCGGCGAAGTAGATTCCTTGCGGGTTCAGGATCAAGTCGGCGCCCGCGTGCAGTTCGCTTCTGGCCATGGCCAACATCTGGCGCAGATCCACCAGCGAACTGGCGACCAACGACAGGGTCAGCGCCGACTCTTGTCGAACACGGCGCGCGCGGCGAGCCATGGTGTAGGCCAGGTGGCGCAGCGGCGGCGTGTTGCCGGCCTCCAGCCAGCCCGCCAGCCGGTCGATCTCGTCCAGCAACCCCTCGCGATCGGTTGCCCGCAGGACAACGATCTCCTCAGACCAGGTGTGGCGGCTGGCGCTGCGCGGCAGATAGTCGCCGCGGTACTCCTCCAGCGCGGCGTGGAAGTTGGTGCCGCCGAAGCCGAACGCGCTGACGCCTGCCCGCCGGGCCGCGCGGTCGTCAGGTCGCAGCCACGGACGCGGCTCGCTGTTGACATAGATCGGGCTGCCGTTGAGGCTGATGTCGGGGTTGGGCGTGTCCACCAACGTCGGCGGAAGCACCTTGTGATACAAACCCAGGGCGACCTTGATCATCCCGGCCAGCCCGGCCGTGCTCTTGGTGTGTCCGATCATCGACTTGACCGAACCCACTGCGCAGGTCGGTCGATCCAGTCCCGATTCCTGGAAGAGAGTCGCCAGCGCCTCGGCTTCGACCTGGTCGCCCAGCCGGGTGCCGGTGCCGTGAGCCTCGATCAGACTCAGCGTCGCCGGGTCGAAACCAGCCTGGCCGTAAGCTCGCCGCAGCGCCAGCAACTGGCCCAGCGGCCGGGGCGCGGTCAGGCTGCGGTCGCGGCCGTCGCTGGATGCACCGACACCCTGGATGACCGCGTAGATGCGGTCGCCATCGCGCTCGGCGTCCTCAAGACGCTTCAGCACCACCACTGCCAGCCCTTCGCTGATGGCGATTCCGTCCGCCTCGACGTCGAAGGGGCGGCAGCGGCCGCGCGGCGACAGCGCCTGGGTCTTGCTGAAAGCCAGGAAGCCGAATGGGCTTTGCACCGTGTCGGCGCCGCCGACGATGGCAACGTCGGTTCGGTGGGTCTGCAGGTCCTTGACCGCGATATCGAGTGCGGCCAGCGACGAGCCGCAGGCGGCGTCCACGACGAGATTCGGTCCGTTGAGGTTGAAGCGGTTGGCGATCCGCCCGGCCAGCACGTTGAGCAGGATGCCGGGGAACGAGTCCTCGGTCCACTCCGGCAGAGCGTCGTCCAGCCTGTCAATGACCTCCTGAGAGGCGGCTGACAGGTAATGCGGCAAGTAGGAGCGCACGCCGTAGTTGAATCCCAGGTCGCCCAGGCCGCCGCCGACCGCCATTGTCACGGAAGTCCGCTCGCGGGCAAAGGGGCGGTCGAGATAGCCGGCGTCCTTGAGCGCGGCGCGCACGACCTCCAGCATCAGCAGTTGCATCGGCTCGATGGAGGGGATCGAGTTGGGCGGCATGCCGTAGTCCAGCGGGTTGAGCGGCACATCGTCGATGAACCCGCCCCAGCGCGAGTAGATCTTGTCGCGGGCGCTCTTGTCGGGATCGTAGTAGCGCCGCCAGTCGAAGCGCTCGACCGGTATCTCGCTGATGGCATCGACCTTGTCAAGGATGTTTTCCCAGTAGGTCTGCAAGTCGGCGGCGCCAGGCAGTACAGTGGCGATGCCGATGATGGCAACACGCGCCGGCGGCGGCAGGAGCGCCTCCGTTGATGCAGGCTGCTGGGTGGCAGCCAGGCTCGCCAGCCGCCGCGCGCCAGCCACTGACACCTCCCGGTGCAGCTCCTCCAGCGAGCAGACCTCATCCCGCAGCCCCGCCACCTGGCCGATCATGTACATGCCCTGCTGGTATTGTTCCTGCTCGTCCAGCGTGATGTAGGCGGGAGCGCCGGGCTGGGTGCGGGCGTCAGGGTTGCGGTTGATCCCCTTGCTGGCCATGCGCAGGCGGCCAATGTTCAGGTCCTCCAGCTCCTGGCGTAAACGGTCGCCGTCCGCGCCTTCCTGAACGAGGGTGCGCTTGCGCTGCGCAAACGCCTCGACGAAGGGGGTTGGCAGGCAGCGCGTCATGTGGCCGACGCCCGACTCGACCAGCACGGTCTGCCTGCTGCGCACAGCCTCCTGCTGGTAGCGTGCTGTGATGGCGCCCGATGTCACCGCCTCGTGGGTGAAGAGATAGGCGGTTCCCATGAGGACGCCGATCCGCACGCCTCGCTCGGCCAGCGGGCCGGCCAGGCTGGCCACCATCAGCGCCGACAACGAGTCGTGGACCCCGCCAGCGAAAAGGATATGATACGCTGCGGGATCGGCGCCGGTGGTGTCGAAATGGGCCAGCAGCGCGTCGATCATGGCGTTCCAGAGCACGAAGCTGGCGCGCGGCCCAACGTGTCCGCCGCACTCGCGCCCCTCGAAGATGAAGCGCTTGGCGCCGTCGTCCAGGAACAGCCGCAGCAGCGCGGGCGACGGCACGTGCAGATAGGTTGCGATGCCCTGCTTCTCCAGCGTCTTGGCCTGATCGGGCCGGCCACCGGCGATGATCGCAAAATCGGGTCCGACCGCCGCAATGGCCTCAAGCTGCTGCGAGCGTATGGCAGCCGGCACGAACCCCAGAATGCCCACGCCCCAGGGACGGTCGCCCAACAGGTGTTTCGTCTCCTCCAGCACCGGCATGGCCTGCTCCTTGCGCATCAGCGCCAGCGCCAGGAACGGCAGTCCGCCAGCCTCGGCCACGTCGAACGCAAAGCGGGCTGTGTCGCTGACCCGCGTCATAGGTCCTTGAACGATGGGATAACGGGTGCCGTGGGACTGCGCGAGCGCTGAACCGGCATCCAGCGGCTGGCTGAGCGCCGCTGCCTCGATGTGGCTGGCAACGCTGTCGCGATAGGCCTGCAAGATGCCGCCGACGGTGTGATAGCGTTCCGCCAGCGCGCGTGCAAAGGCGGCGTCCTGACCCAACGGCCACGCCTGCTGCTCCAGATCGCCCCAGCCGATGCGGCTCTCTACCGCGTCCAGCCAGGCCTGCTGCCGGTCGCTCTGCGCCTCACTATCCAGCGCAGATGCGGTCTCCGCCAACTGTCTCGTCGCCACCGTGTGTGGACGCCTGTACAGACGAACGGCCTGCCCCAGCTCGGCGCCCAGACAAACGGTCTCACTGCCGTCCATGGATGCGACGGCGTCCTTGACGGCTTCAGGCAGTTGAGACTCCTTGGCCAGCGCCAGCTGCGCGTCGAGAACGATGCCGGCCGCGCCGGCCGCGTAACAGGCAGCCGCGGTGTGCAGGCCGATTCCACCATGGGCGAAGACGGGCAACGACAGGTGCATCAGGCAACGCTGCAGCAGAACGAACGTCGTCTCTTCGCCGACGAAGCCGCCGCTCTCGTGCCCCTTGGCCACCACGCCGTCCACTCCCAGGCCTTCACCTGTCTGAGCCAGGAGGATGTCGCTGACCTGGAGCAACACGCGCAGGCCGCGGCTGCGGGCTGCCTCCACATGCCGCTGAAGCGCGTCGCGATCGATCTCGCCGTCAGCCGAGAGTAGCACAAACGTCAAACGCGGCAGAGAACCATCGTCCAAGGCCGCCAGAAGTTCAGTCTGGCGATAGCTGGCCTTGACACCATACGGTCCGCCGGCGTGCTGCTCCAGTCGCCTGACAGCCCGGCGCGCAGCGCTATTGTCGACGGCGAACTCAAGGTCAAGGCAGCCCAACGCGCCGGCGCGGGTCGCGGCAATTGCCAGCGCAGGCTCCAACTGGCCGACAGGCGTAACGACGATAGATTGAAGTGTGTCCGTCATATGATGGTCTTCTACAACGGTCGCGGTCAATCGCGACCCAAGTCAGGCATCGGTAGTGGCAGTGCTTTGAACGCACAACCGGCCCAACATCCGGCTGCATTCGCAAAACATGGATCAGGAAAGGCGCCGAAGGGTTGACCGGCAAGAACTCGCCCGTGGCACAGGCAACAAACGGGCAACAGCGAAAAGACTGAAGTTGCCATCCCCGCGTTGACTACTTCGATCGCTGCGTCTATTGCGTTGGCTTACTCGTTCGAAAACTAGTGTAACACACATCTGTGGGATCATGCAAGTAAGACATCTCCATTCTCTAGGCTACAGAACAGTGGAAAGTGAGCGATTTTGTCGCTCTTTGTAGCTCATGCTGGGCAGCCTTCATCGCAGTTGATCCACGAAACACACAATATGCACGGATATCAACCAACGGAAATCACACGATTTTCTCAGACTGGCCCTGCCTGCGCCTGCTCCAGGTGCATCGACAGCCGGTGGGCCAGCTCCGCGATGCCGGGCTGTCTGAAGATGGACCGGTGATCGCCCGGAATCACCTCGATCTCCATGCCCACCTCGGTCAGCAGCGCCCACTTGACCTGATGCGCGCCGGTGTGTTTGGCGTTGGAGAACAGGGTAATCCTGCCGGGGTAGACCTGCGGTTGGTAGCGCAAGCGCGCCTCAAAATGGGCCGTCAACATCGCCTGAATACGGCGCGTGGCAGGGCTGAAGCGCTGACCAAACCTGCGCGGCCAGCTCATCTGCGACCGGGCGCGGCGCGGAATGCTGCCGCGCTGCTGACGCCGCTGTATCTGATACACCAGGCGACCAATGGCTCGCTGCACCAACCAGCGCGGCGCGGGCCCCTTTGCACCCACGGAAGCCGGTGGATACCAGTAGTGCAGCGTGGCGTTGGGCGGCACCAGGGTATCCAGCACGGCCAACAGTGAGACAATCTCGCCAGTCGCCGCCAACTGCTGCGCCATCTCGAAGGCCACAATGCCGCCAAAGCCAATCCCGCCCAAAGCGTAGGGACCATGGGGCTGAACCCGTCGCATGTCATCCACAAAAGCGGCTGCCATCTCCTCAATGCTGGCGAAGGGTCGCTGACCCGGCTCGAGGCCGGGCGGCTGAAAGCCAAAGCAGGGTTGCCCCACATCCAGCAGACCGGCCAACTTCACCAGGCTGGCGGCCGTCTGATCGATGTCAGGCACGAGGAAGAGCGGAGACCGCGCGCCGGCCGGTTTCAGTGGCACCAGCGTGCCCGAAGCGGCAGGGTTCCCGTCGTCGGCCGCCCGGCTGGCCAGCCGGCTGACGGCAGGCTTCCCTATCATCGAGGCCGTCGAAAACCTTCGGCCCGTCGAGCGTGCCAACTCCGCTGCCAGATAGGCCTCGACAAACGGAAACTCCGCCACGTCCGGGATGCGACCGTCGCCGGCCGGCCGGTCGCCAAACACGGCTGTACATGCCTGCAAGATGCCCTGCTCCAGCCGATCATCGGACAACTGGACGGTGTGATCCGTGTCGCGGACCTGCACCGCCGACGTCCGCATCGCAACGTCGAGTTGGCCGGCCTCCACGCCAGGGCTCAGCGCGGTCCGGCGTGTCCTCGAAGACTCGGCCCGCTGCAAGGCCTGCGCCATGGTGTTGGTCAACACATCGGCCAGCACGCGGACATACGGTTCTTTGAACATCGTGAGGTGGTTGCCGGGGACAACATGGATGTCCACTGCCTGCGAAGTCAGCGCGGCCCAGTTGAGTTGATGGCTGCCGTTGTGGCCGGCGTTGGAAAAGAGCGTCAACCGCCCCTCGTAGAGTCGCGGCAGGTACAACTCGTTGGCCTGGTAGTGCGCCCGCGCCGTGTTGCGAATGTGGCGCGCCTCCGCGCTCAGTATGTTGGGGAAACGGTCTTCAGGAAGCACCTGCCTCAGCGTGTACAGCGTAAACGCATCGGTGATCGTCAGTCGTTTCCATAGCCGATAGGTGTTGCGCACCCAGCGACCTGCCATCCGTCTCACAAGGCTGGAATCCTCCTCCTGGCCCTCTGGCGACTGATCTCGCAACCAGCTGGGCTTGGGCGGTTGGAGGGTGTCGAGGATTGCCAACATCGCCACTCGCTGCCCTTGGGCGCGCAACTGCTGCGCCATCTCCAATGCGACCAGCCCGCCGAAACAGCGCCCGCCCAAGAGGTAGGGACCGCGAGGCTGAACGGTCATGATTTCATTGATGTAGTGGGACGCCATATCCTCCACCCGCCACTGCGGCGGGTGCCTGCCATCCATCCCCAGCGGCTCCAGCCCATAGACCGGCTGGTCAGCGTCCAGACACTGCACCAGCGCGCCAAAGCTCAACACGGTGCTCGCTCCCGGGGGAACCAGAAACAACGGCGTCCTGGTTCCCCTGGCCCGCAGCGGAACCAGCGATGTCAGAGCATCCGGTGGCGTTGCCGGCTTGATCTCAGCGGCTGGCCTGCCAGCCATGCCGTTGACATGAGGTGGCGGGTTCGCGGCAGAGTCATCCCAGCGTGTTGCAGACCCGTTGCCGTTGACACGCATCGACGGCATCTCGGCCAGCTTCTCGGCCAGCGTGCCTGCGAGAGCGGTTAGCGACGGCTGTTCGAACACCTCCCGCAGCATCAGCCGCACGGAAAGCTCCTCGTTGCACGCCCAAGTGACCTCCATCGCCATGATAGAATCCAGTCCTAGCTCGACCACGCTCAGATCGCCCGGCACCTGGTCCGGGTCGACGCGCAGCACATGGGCGACCTTGCGGCGCAGAAACACCGCCAGAATATCCTGCCACTGGGTGAACGACGCAGCACTGAGCCGCTCCACGACCGTCTGGTCAGAAGCAGTATGGTTTGTTGCGGGAGAGGGATCAAGCTGCGTGAGCAGGCGAGTGGGCCGGATCGACTGGTAGAGCGCATCAAACCGTTCCCAGTTGGCGTCGATGACCGCAGCCTGGGTAGGCGCAGCGGCCACTAGCTTCTGCAGCTGGGTAAGGCCGGCCGCGGGCGGCAGCGGCGCAATCCCCATGCGCGTGAAGCTTTCCTCCAGTTGGCCGCGCCTGACCATGCCGACCTCGCCCCACGGCCCCCAGTTGATGCTCGTGGCGAGCCGCCCGGCGCCCCGGCGATAGTGCGCAAAGGTGTCGAGAAAATGGTTGGCCGCGGCGTAGTGGCCAGCGTAGCGCCAGCCCAAGACCGCCGTCATGGACGAGAACAGCAGGAAGAAGTCCAGGTCCAGTTCACCAGCCAGTTGTTGCAGCACCCAGGTTCCGGCAACCTTGGGCCGCATCGTCGCGTGCAGCGATTCCAGGCTCAGTTCAGCCAGCGATCGATTCTCCAGAACGCCTGCCCCATGGACGATACCACGCAACGGCGGCAGAGTAGCGGCGATCTGGCCGAACACGGCGGTCATTTGTGCGCGGTCGCCCACGTCAGCAGCCAGCGTCGCCACCGAGGCGCCCTTCTCCTCCAACGCCCGCACCGCGGCCGCGGCCTTGCTGCCCGGCGTCAACGGGGTGCGTCCCAGCAGCGCCAGGCTCGTCGCGCCGCGGTCCACCAGCCAGCGCGCCGCCTCGAGCCCTAACTCACCCAGACCACCGGTGAGGAGGTACGTTGCATCGGGTCGAATCCGGCCGGTCGCGTGCTCGCCGGACACCGCTTCGGCGCGTAGCAGGCGTGCCACGTACGTTCGGCGGCCGCGCAAGACCAACTGGTCCTCACCGTCGGCGTGGCGGATCGCGTTGAGGAAATCCTCGGCGTCGACCCGCATCGCGCCCGGCTCCAGGTCGATCAGGCCGCCCCACAGCTCAGGATGTTCCAGTGCGACAACCCGCCCCAGCCCCCACAGCGGCGACTGCGCCAGCGACTCGGCGGACGGCGCGGCGTCCACGGGCTGAACGCCACGTGTCACCAGCCAGAGCGGCAGGGAGGTCGGGGAGTGATCGGCAACCAGCGCCTGCACCAGATGCAGCACGCTGCCGCACCCGAGGGTCTGGGCATCGACCAGCGCGCTGTCATCCGATTCCGGCGACCCGGCGTCCAGGGCCCAGAAGTGCAGCACGCCGCGCCAACTCGCCTTGTCATCGGCGAACACGGCGTTCAGAAGCTGTGAGAAGTGCTTCGGCCTGGCAGGATCGACCCGGAAGTGGTCAGCGCCCGATTGAGCGAACTCTGCGCCAGCGAAGACCAGCGTACAGCGGTCGCCTTCCATGCGCAGGCGGCCGGCAACGGCCTGACCAACCCCACCACGGTCGGCAAAGATCAGCCAGCGGCCCGCTCCGTCACGCGGGGGAACCTGTGAACCGTTGCCGGCAAGTTGGCGCGGTATCCACCCCAACTCGTACACCAGATTGTCGTCTCCACCCGCCGCCGGTCGGGTCGCACGGTCGTTGATCGGAACGGGACGAGGCGCCGGCTGTGGACCGGCGGGCCGGCTATCTTCAACCCAGTACCGCTCGCGCTGCCAGGGATACGTTGGCAACCTGACGGGCCGCGCGTCCGGTTCAGCCAGCGCTGACCAGTCGGGATCGCGGCCACCTGCGTAGAGCGCGGCCAGCGAGCGCAGCATGACATTCCGGTCGTCCCGGTTGAGCCGCAGCGACGGCAACACGGTTCCCCTGACGCCGTGATGCAGCATGTTCTGCATGATGGCCGGCGCCAGCACAGGATGCGGACCGATCTCCAGGAAGGTGTCGTACCCGTCCTGCAACAGATACTCCATCGCCTGAGCAAACTGTACCGGCTCGCGAATGTTGCGCGCCCAATAGCCCGCGTCTAGCAACGTGTCGCCGACAGGCTGGCCGGTAACCGTCGAGATCAGTGGCAGGGCCGCCGGGCGCAAGACGACCTCGCCCACCGACCCGGCCATCTCCGCAAGATAGGGGTCCATCTGCGGGTTGTGTGACGAGAAGTCCAGCGACAGGTACTGGCAATGAACCCCGCGCCGCTGCAAGCTGCCGACCAGCGTCTCCAGCGTTTCGGTCTCGCCGCCCAGCAGCACAGAATTGGGGCTGTTGACCACCGCGACGCCGATGCGGTCGTCCAGCCCGGCAACAGCCAGTTCAGCCTCGGCCGGGCTAAGCTCCACGACCACCAGCCTGCCCGTCCCGCGTGCCTGCTCCATCAGCCGGCCGCGATGATAGACAATGCGCAGCGCGTCGGGCAGGTCGAGGATGCCGGCGGCCACTGCTGCGGCGACCTCGCCCATGCTGTGGCCGACCACCGCGTCGGGCGTGATGCCCCAGGTGCTCCACAGTTCGACAAGCGCCAGTTGCACGGCGAAGATGGCCGGCTGCGCGTAGGTCGTGTAGTCCAGCCGCGAGTCGGCCTCGTCCGCCGTCAGCTCGGCAAGCAGGCTCCAGCCGGCCAGCGGGCGCAGCAAGGCGTCACACCGTTCCACCGTCCGGCGAAAGACCGGTTCTTCGGCCAGAAGCTGCCTGCCCATGGCCCACCAGTGCGAACCCTGACCACAGAAAACGAAGACCACGCGTGCAGCCCGTTGGCGCGGACGGCGCCCAAACTCCAGGCCCTTAGCGTTGCGGCCGGCCAGAAACGCGTCGAGCCGGGACACGGCCTGATCAGCCGTGTCAGCTACCAGCGCCAGCCGGTGATCGTGATGGTTGCGACGTACGCCGGCCGTGTAGGCAACGTCGCCGAAGCGGCCAGACGGCGCGGCATGGAGATACCCGCGGTAGGCCAGCGCCAGATCGCGCAGCGCTTCCGGGCTGCGCGCCGACAGGGGAATCACCTGAGCACGCGACGCAGCCGCACCCAGCCGCGGGCGCCGCGCGGGCGGACCCTGCACGACCAGGTGGGCGTTGGCGCCGCCGAAGCCAAAGGCGCTGACGCCGGCCAATGCCGCGGACGGCTCCACCGGCCAGTCGGACAGCGTCTGCTGGACGCGCAGCGCCAGGTCCTCGAAGGGTATCAGGGGATTAGGCTCGCGGAAGTGCAGGCTGGGCGGCAATTGGCCGTGTCTCAACGCCAGCGCGACCTTGATCAGCCCGGCGATTCCGGCGGCGGCCTCCAGGTGGCCGATGTTGCTCTTGACCGAGCCAATGGCCGCCGGCTGACCGGCCGGCCGGCCCGCGCCCAGAACTGCGCCCAGCGCCTGCGCCTCGATGGGATCACCCAGCGGCGTCCCGGTGCCGTGGGTCTCCACGTAGTGAACGTCGCCCGGAGAGACGCCTGCCTGGCGGTACGCCCGGCGCAGCACATCGATCTGGGACTGGGGATTGGGTGCCGTCAGGCCGTTGCTGCGGCCGTCCTGGTTGGTCGCGCTGCCGCGCACAACGGCGTAGACCGGATCGCCGTCGGCCAACGCCCGCGACAGCGGCTTGAGCAGGACAACCCCGGCGCCTTCGCTGCGCACGTAGCCGTCGGCGCTGGCGTCGAACGGCTTGCAGCGCCCGTCGGACGCCATAAAGCCGGCCTTGGCGAAGTTGACCGTCATCGCAGGCGACAGTAGCAGGTTGACCCCGGCCGCCAGAGCCATGTCACACTCGCCCAGCCGCAGGTTCTGACAGGCCAGATGAACCGCGACCAGCGACGAGGAGCAGGCTGTGTCCACAGCCATACTCGGTCCACGCCAGTCGAAGAAGTAGGAGAGGCGGTTGGCAGCGATGCTGAGCGCACTGCCGGTGCCGGCGTAGGCGTCACTCAAGCTGTTGTCGCCCAGTTGCAACAGGCCGTAGTCGAAGCTGGAGATGCCGACAAAGACGCCGATCCGCTGGCCGGCCAGTCGGGCAGGCGCCTGTCCGGCGTCTTCCAGCGCTTCCCAGGCAACCTCCATCAGCAACCGCTGCTGCGGATCCATGCGCGCGGCCTCGCGCGGCGTGATGCCAAAGAAAGCCGCGTCGAATTGGTCGACCTGCTCCAGAAAGCCACCCCAGCGGGTATTCATCTTGCCCGGCGCGGCGGGGTTGGGATCGTAGTAGGCACGGCCGTCCCAACGGTCAGGCGGCACCTCGGTGATGGCATCGATGCCGTCGCGCAACAGCTCCCAGAACGCCTGCGGCCCGTTCGCGCCGGGGAATCGCACGCCGATGCCGATGATGGCGACAGGTTCCTGGCCGCCGCCGGGCGAAATCAACGAGGCGCCGGGCGGCGTGTCGTCTGGCAGCGCAACGACCGCCTGGTCCGCCAGGTGGCGCGCCACGGCTTCCACGGTGGGGAACTCATAGAAGAGGGTGGGGGATAGCGTGCGTCCAAGCCAGTCGCCCAACTCACCGGTGATCGCGACAGCCGCCACCGAGTCGAAACCGTAGCGATCCAGTGGCTCGCGCACATCGATCTGGCTGGGCGGCACCTTGACCTGCGCGACGATGCGGGCCACCAGCCAGTCACGGATCGCGTGGAAGTCTCTGGAATCCTGGTGGTCAATCGGCGCGATCTCAGCGGGACTCGGTCGGAGACCGGCCCGAGCAGGCTCAGGCGAAAGGCCACCCAGAGCAGGCTCAGGCGAAAGATCGCCCTGGTTGGGTTCGTGTTCTGGTTCGATCCACCGGCCCAGGGTCTTGAACTCGTCCGCCAGGAACATGGCGCGCGCAGCCTGGCGCTGGATCTTGCCGCTGGAGGTGTTGGGCATCTGGCCCGGCATAGTCAGGGTTACGGCGCAGAGCTGCAGTTCGTGTTCCCCTGCCACGGCCCGGCGGATCGCGTCGATGACCTCTTGTGGGTCGGTCTTGCGCTGTTCGCGCCGCAGTTCGCAGACCAGCGCGACCCGCTCTTCACCGTTCCGTTCCAGCGAGAACGCCGCCGCCGCCCGGCTCGAGGGCCGGATGGCTCTGCTCGGCCGTCAGCTCGATGTCCTGCGGGTAGTGGTTGCGCCCGCGGACGATGATCAGGTCCTTGATGCGGCCTGTCACGTATAGCTTGCCGTCGTGCACGAACCCCAGGTCGCCGGTGCGCAGGTAAGGGCCGTCCCCGGTGTCCGCCAGGTGCGCTTGAAAGGTCTCGCGGGTAGCCTGGGCGCGATTCCAGTAGCCCTGGGCAACGCCCGGACCGGCCACCCAGATCTCGCCGACACGGCCGGGAGCACAGGCAGTCAACTGGTCCGGGTCGGCGATGCACCAGCGCGTCTGCAAGGGAGACGGCTCGTAGCCGACCAGGCTGCGAGCCTCCGTCTGTCCAGCGAGTGCTGGAACGACTTCGTGCCTTTCCAACGCAACTGGATCCACGAGCAGATCGGTCGGGCCGCTGCCTGCCAGGATTCCGGTGACTTGTAGGGTCGCCTCGGCCAGCCCGTACCCGGGCGAGAAGGCATCGAGACGAAAGCCGCTGGCGGCATAGGCAGCCGCGAAGCGATCCATGGTATCCTTGCGCACCGGCTCTGCGCCGTTGAGGGCAACGCGCCAGCGACTCAGGTTCAGAGCGGCGCGCTCCTCCGGCCTGATCTTCTCCAAACAGAGCTCGTAGGCGAAGTTGGCGCGGCACTATGGGTGCCGCGGTAGGTGGACAGCGCGGCAGCCAGCGCAACGGCCGCTGGATGAAGGAGACGGGCGCCATCATGACGCAGGGATATCCGCCGTAGAGCGGCAGCAGGATGCCAAAAACCAGCCCCATATCGTGGAAGGGCGGCAGCCACGTCACCATGGTGGAAGGCTCCTCGCCATCCGACCCGGCGTCAAGATCGGCCAGGGTGAAGTCAAGGTTGCCGTGGCTGACCATGACGCCCTTGGGCGTCGCGGTGGAACCGGACGTGTACTGCAAGTAGGACAGATCGTCGGGTGCGACCGGCACATGCCGCCACCGCTCCGCCGACGCTGAGTCAACGGCCGTGGTGTCAATCCAATCCAGCGCGTCCATGTCTGGCAGCTCGGCCAGCCGGTGCTCGAGGCCAGACAGGATGCGGGCATCTGTCAACGCGACGGACGGCTGACAGTCGGCAACGATGGCCTGGATGCGCGGCATGGGTCGCCGCGGCCGCGGCGGATAGGCGGGGACTGCGATCACACCAGCGTACAAGCAGCCATAGAAGGCAGCGACGTAGTCCAGCCCCGGCGGGTAGAGCAGCAGTGCACGTGTGCCGGCAGCGTGTCGCGCCTGCAAGACAGCTGCGATGGCACGCGCTTGCCGATCCAGCTCGGAGTAGGTAACAACATGTTCGTCGGTCTCGCCGTCTGCCAGAAACACATATGCTGACTGATCAGGCTGTTCTTCAGCCCGACGATGAAGCAGGTCGATCAATGAGGCAAACAAAAGAAATGGCCGTCCTTTGTGGATGGTCGAGTCCGGGTGACCTTGCAGATACAGGTTGCCACTGAGATCACCGCGATGGTTGTCTGCCGGTGCGGCTCAACGATGGCGCCGCGCGCGACTCTTGTGAAATAGATGCGATCGGTTGACGAATCCCGCGGAATATCATTGCTGGCAATGAACTTCGAATGGCTCATTCTACCTACATCACGTTCAACGTCAAACAACCTGTGTTTTGAACGCATTCGTCAAGCAATGGGGATTGTGTTCCGCCAGTCCAGGGCAGGCCCTGGTTTGCAAAACCCGGCCAAAGGGCTACACTATGCCAAGACATCCCATTGAACTTGCCGGCTCAGCCCGGCCGCCTTTGCCACCGACATTCATGAAACCACGTATCCTGATCCTGCACGCGACGGGCACCAACCGCGACCGCGAGGCAGCGCTGGCGTTCGAGCTGGCCGGCGGCGCACCTGAGATCGTGCACCTCAATCGACTGGCTGCCGGCGAGCGATCGCTGTCCGATTATCAGGTGCTGGCGCTTCCGGGCGGGTTCAGCTACGGCGACGACCTGGGCGCGGGCAAGCTGTGGGCGGTGATGCTTCGCCACCAACTCGGCGAGCAGATCCAGGCGTTCGTCGAGTCTGGGCGGCCGGTCATCGGTATCTGCAACGGGTTTCAGGTCCTGGTCAAGGCGGGTCTGCTGCCAGGATTGGCTACCCCGGATGGATCGGAAACGCAGCTTGCGACGCTGACGCGCAACGACTCGGCGCGGTTCGAGTGTCGTTGGGTCTACCTCCAGCCGCAGCTGGCCAGCCCGAGCATCTGGACCGCCGGGCTTGATGAGCCGATCTACTGCCCGGTGGCCCACGGCGAGGGCAAATTCGTGGCGCGCGACGCGACGACGCTGGCAGCCATTGAGCGCGCCGGTTTGGTCGCGCTGCGCTACGCAAGCACACCGGAAGCGGCTGAAGCCGTGACTACCAGCGATGTTGTCTACCCGTGGAACCCTAACGGATCGCAGAACGGCATCGCGGGCATCTGCAACGCCAGCGGGACGATTCTGGGGCTGATGCCGCACCCCGAGGACCATATCCTGCCGCAGCAACACCCGCGCGTCCACCGCGGCGAGCGCGGCCTGCTGGGCCTGCCACTCTTCATTAACGGCGTGCGCTACGCAGCGCAGCTCTGAACCAACACCGAGACACGGAGGATCCATGGTATCTACCGACGAGATCATCGCTGCCATCCCCCACGCGCTGCTGCGGGCCGACGTGCCCGGGCTGGGGCCGCGCAGTGAGGGCAAAGTACGCGACATCTACGTGCAGGGCGACCGGCGCATCCTGATCACCACGGACCGCGTGTCGGCTTTCGACAGCGTGCTGGGCGCGATCCCGTTCAAGGGCCAGGTACTCAACCAACTGGCCGCATGGTGGTTCGAACAGGTCGGCGACATCGTGGCCAACCACGTCATCGACGTGCCTGATCCCAACGTGACGATCGCCCGCGAGGCAGGCGCCCTGCCGGTCGAGGTGATCGTGCGCGGCTACATCACCGGCGTGACATCGACCTCGCTGTGGACGCTGTACAATGCCGGTGTGGAGCGCCCCTACGGCCTCGACCTGCCGGCTGGCTTGCAGAAGAACGATCCGCTGCCGGAGCCGGTCATCACACCGACCACCAAGGCAACGGGCGGCGCGCACGACGAGCGCCTGACCTCGGCGGAGGTGGTTGAACGTGGGCTGGTAGAGCCGGCGCTGTGGGCGGAGATCCAGCAGGCGGCGCTGGCGGTGTTCAAACGCGGCCAGCAGATCGCCCGCCGCGCCGGGCTGATTCTGGTGGACACGAAGTATGAGTTTGGACTGATCGACGGCAAGCCGGCGTTGATCGACGAGGTGCACACCCCCGACTCAAGCCGCTTTTGGGTCGCCGACAGCTACGAGGCGACCCGGGCCACCGATCAGGAGCCTGAGAACTTCGACAAGGAGTTCTTGCGCCTTTGGTTCGTAGGCCAGGGCTACCGCGGCGACGGCCCCGCGCCGGCCATGCCGCCCGAGTTCATCGCCCAGGTCGCGGCGCGCTACATTGCTGCCTACGAGCGGCTAACCGGGCAGGCGTTCGTGCCAGGAGCACAACCTGCCGCCGAACGGATCAGGCGGGCGCTGGCAGGTTGAGGCGTCTGGACAAGCAAGTGCGCAAGGGCGTGACCCGCAGTGGACCTGCCTTCCATGGACGTTGCCCTGACACCCATTACCCGCCGCGACCTCGACCTGTGTGTGCAGTTCATGCACGGTCTGTACGAAAACGATGACGTGCCGCCCGACGAGACTGCGTGGGCTGCCGCTCTGGCGGGCCTGCTGGAAGCCGACCGCCTGGGCCGCGGGTGGATGATCCACCTGGACGGCCAGCCAGTTGGCTACGTGGTGGTTACGTTCGGCTACAGCCTGGAGTTCTACGGCAGGGACGCCTTCGTAGACGAGTTGTTCATCGCGTCACAGGTGCGCGGCCAGGGCATCGGTCGTGCTGTCATGCAGCAGGTCGAGGCGCTGCTCGGGTCGACCGGCATACAGGCGCTCCATCTCGAGGTAGAAGAAGGCAACCAGGCCGCGCAGCGCCTCTACGAGTCGCAGGGCTTCACCTATCGCCGCCACATGCACATCATGTCCAAACGGATGGCGTGAAAGGGTGCAGGGTGCAGGGTGCAGGGTGCGAGTCGGTTTATCGCACTTTTATTCCTATGAGGAGATACAATGGCTATTGTCCCAATCATCATGGGTTCCAAGTCAGACCTGAAACACGGGCAGGCTATCGTTGACGCGCTGGCTGCGTTCGGCATCGCCAGCGAGATCCGGGTTGCGTCGGCGCACAAGGCGCCGCACTTCGCGCTCGAGGTGCTGGCAGCCTACGAAGCTGACCCACGACCCAAGGTCTACATCACCGTCGCCGGGCGCAGCAACGCCCTCAGCGGTCTGGTGGACGGCGCGGTCACGGCGCCGGTCATCGCCTGCCCGCCCTACTCGGACCGCTACGGCGGCGCGGACGTGTTCTCGTCGCTGCGGATGCCCTCCGGCATCGCCCCAGCCGTCGTACTGGAGCCGTCGGGCGCGGCGCTGCTGGCCGCCAAGATCCTCAGCCTGGCCGAGCCGGCCCTGCGCGGGCGGATCCAGAGTGCACAGCAGGCCGCGCGGCAGACGATCATGGACGATGACAGGTCGTTGCGTGAGGAGTGAATCGTGAAACGTGAGACGTGATTGGGAGGCGAGACGAGTCATGCGATTCCGGGGCCTCCGTGTCCGTTTCACGCATTACGTTTCAGTCGGGAAACACTACCACCATCATGACCCAACCCATCTTTGACGACGACCTCGACCGACCGCACGAAGCATGCGGCGTTTTCGGCATCTACGCGCCGGGCAGTGATGTCGCACGGGTGGCGTTTTTCGCGCTCTACGCGTTGCAGCATCGCGGCCAGGAGAGCGCCGGCATCACGACCTGTGACGGCTGGGCCGCTTATTCGCACAAGGGGATGGGTCTGGTGCATCAGGTTTTCAACGAGGACAACCTGCGCCCGCTGAAGGGCCATCTGGCCATTGGCCACAACCGCTACTCCACGACAGGCGGCAGCCACCTGCGCAACGTTCAGCCCTATCTGATCGAGACGATGTACGGCCCGCTGGGCGTCGGCCACAACGGCAACCTGACCAACGCGCTGGAGCTGCGCCGCAACCTGCTGGAGCGCGGCGTCGGGCTGATCTCCTCCAGCGACAGCGAGGTGATCACGCAGATGCTGGCCGCGCCGGCGCCGGGTGCGGTTTCGGGCAGGCCAGACTGGGAGGCGCGCCTCAGCAACTTCATGGCGGAGGCCGAGGGCGCCTATTCGCTGGTGATCCTGACCCGGGACGCGGTGTTTGCCGTGCGCGATCCGCTGGGCCTGCGCCCGCTTTGCATCGGCCATCTCCCCGCCAACGGGCACCCGGCCGGTTATGTGGTCGCCTCGGAGTCGTGCGCGCTGGGCACCATCGGCGCTGAGTTTGTGCGCGAGGTGGAGCCGGGCGAGATCGTGCGACTGGACGACAGGGGCGTTCACAGCCTTCGACCGTTCAACCGGCCGCCTGCCAGCCGCGCTTTCTGCATCTTCGAGTACGTCTACTTTGCCCGCCCCGACTCAGTCATCGAAAACCAGAGCGTTCACCGGGTCAGGCAGCGGCTGGGCGAGGCGCTGGCCCGCGAGGCGCCGGCCGACGCCGACATCGTGGTTGGCGTACCCGACTCGGCAACACCGGCCGCCATCGGCTACGCCATCGCGTCCGATCTCCCGTACACCGAAGGGCTGACCAAGAACCGCTACATCGGCCGGACGTTCATCCAGCCCGACGACCGGCTGCGGCGCTCCGGGGTACACCTAAAATACAACCCGCTGCGGGCCAACCTGGAAGGCAAGCGGGTGGTGCTGGTGGACGACAGCATCGTGCGCGGCAACACGTCCGGCCCGCTGGTGCGGTTGCTGCGCGAGGGCGGCGCAACCGAGGTCCACGTGCGCGTCAGCTCGCCGCCCGTGCGCCATCCCTGTTTCATGGGCATCGACATGGCGCGCGGCGAGGAGTTGATCGGCTTCAGCAAGACGGTCGAGGAGATCCGCCAGCACATCGACGCCGACAGCCTGGCCTACCTGTCCCACGAGGGCATGCTGCGCGCGGTCGAGTCCGGCATCGATGTCGAGACGGGACATTGCAGCGCCTGCTTCAACGGCAACTACCCGATACGGCTGGAGGCGTACTGGACGTCAAAGGAGAAGCTGGCGTTCGAGGGCGTGTGGGGATAAGGAAAGGGAGGAAAAGAAGGGAAATGAGGGCAAGTCTCAGAGGAAAGCGTCCTCTTGTCTTCCCTTTTCCCTTCATTCCCTTTTGTCCCTTGTTTCCCTCGCTTCCCTTCCCGCAAGGAGCACTATCATGACTCATGGCCACTCCGTGTTGGTGATCGGCAACGGCGGGCGGGAGCACGCGCTGGCGTGGAAGCTGGCGCAGTCGCCGCGCGTGGCCGGGGTGCTGGTGGCGCCTGGAAACGGCGGCACAGCGCTGGCCGGCGGCAAGATCAGCAATGTTTCCGCCGCCGCTGGCGACATCGCAACGCTGGTGCGGCTGGCGAAAGAGAAGACCGTCGATCTGGTCGTGGTCGGGCCGGAAGCGCCCCTGGCCGCTGGCGCGGTCGATGCGTTTCGCGCCGCGGGCATTCGCTGTTTCGGCCCGACCCAGGCCGCCGCGCAACTGGAGTCCTCCAAGGCCTTCGCCAAGGCGTTCATGCAGCGCCACGGCATTCCGACCGCTCGCTACGCCGTCTTCACGAACTTTGACGCCGCCATGGCCCACGCCCGAACGATCGACTACCCCCTTGTGGTCAAGGCCTCGGGGCTGGCAGCGGGCAAAGGGGTGCTGCTGCCCGAGTCGTTGGCCGAAACCGAGGCCGCGCTGCGCCAGGTCATGGTCGAGCGTGCCTTCGGCGACGCCGGCGACGAGGTGGTGATCGAGGAACGGCTGGCCGGGCCAGAAGCATCCGTGCTGGCATTCTGCGACGGCCGCAGCGTGTCGCTGATGCCGGTCGCCCAGGACCACAAGCGGGTCTTCGACGGCGATCAGGGGCCGAACACAGGCGGCATGGGCGCCTACGCGCCCGCGCCGGTCATGACGGCCGAGTTGCTGGAAGACGTACGCGTCAACGTGCTGCAAGCTGCTGTCGATGGCATGCGGGCTGAGGGCGCGCCATACACCGGAATCCTCTACGCGGGGTTGATGCTGACCGCTGGCGGATCGAAGGTGTTGGAGTTCAACTGCCGCTTCGGCGACCCGGAGACGCAGGTCATCCTGCCGCTGCTGGCCGGCGACCTGCTGGATGTGTTCGACGCTTGCCTTGAGGGAACGTTGGATCAAATGGATGTGGGCTGGCATGCCGGCGCGGCCGCGACCGTGGTCGCAGCGTCGGAGGGTTACCCCGGCAGCTACCCGAAAGGCCGGGAGATCAGCGGCCTGGCTGCGGCTGAGGCGCTGCGCGACGTGGCAGTGTTTCACGCCGGCACCAGGCTGTCCGATGACGGCCGCGTGCTCACTAACGGCGGCCGTGTGCTGGCCGTCACTGCCACCGGCGAAAATCTGGCTGCGGCGCTGGCACAGGCCTATCGCGGCATCAACCAAATCCGGTTCCAGGGCATGCATTTCCGCCGTGACATTGGCGCAAAGGCTCTCTTGGGCTAAAATAACTCCATGGCCGAGACTCTGACCAATCCCCACGATCGATTCTTCAGGCAAAGCCTGGCACGCCAGGATGTAGCCACTGACTTCCTGCGGAACTATCTCCCGCCCGAGGTTGTGGCGCAGATAAACCTGTCGTCGGTGCAACCGCAGGCCGACACGTTCATCGATGAAAGCCTGCACGCGCACTACTCAGACCTGCTCTTTTCTGTCCGCCTGAAGGACAATCGACCGGCTGCGGTCTATGTGCTCTTTGAGCACAAGAGCTACCCCGATGTGAACGTAGCTATCCAGCTGTTGCGCTACATGGTGCGCATCTGGCAGCGCTGGCCAAAGGCGTCCGGCGGTCTGCAGCCGATTATTCCGTTGGTCGTCTACCATGGCCAGCCCGAGTGGCGGATTCCTTTGAACCTGGCTGGTATGTATGATGGACCGAGCGATCTGCTTGGCTACTTCCCTGACTTCCACTACTGGCTGGTTGACCTGACGAGGTTCAGCGATGCTGAGATCAAGGGCGAAATGATGTTGCGTCTGGCGCTCTTGGCGATGAAGCACATATACGACGATCATGGATTGGAGCAAGCGACTGCCCTCTTCGAACTGATGGAGAAACTGTCGATGACTGAAAGCACGGCAGAGTTCGTGGCGACGGTGTTGCGCTATCTGGTGACCGGAAGCAGCACCATCACAGAGGCTGATTTGCGCGCGGCCATGGAGAAGCAGTGGCCAGAAGGAGTTGTGATCATGTCTACAATTGCCGAGAACTGGATCCAGCAAGGACTGCAGCAAGGACTGCAACAAGGACTGCAACAAGGGATTGTCCAGGGACGTCGACAAGGCTTGCTTGATGCAATCAACCTTGGACTCAAGCTGCGGTTTGGCAGCGCGGGCTTGCGGCTGCTGCCGGAGATACGCAGAATCGATGATTTGGAGGTTCTGCACGCCGTATACGAAGGCATCGAGACCGCGGAAAGTCCGGAAGATTTGCAGAGCATCTACAACTGAGTCATGACGCCCTCTCAGTATCGGGACGCCGGTGTGAACATCGAATCCGGGGCGCGCGCGGTCGAGTTGATGCGCGACGCGGTGCGGGCGACGTACGGACCGGAGGTGTTGCTGGGGATCGGTGCGTTTGGCGGGTTGTTCGACGCCTCTGTGCTGCGTGACATGCAGGCGCCGGTGCTGGTGGCGTCTACCGACGGCGTCGGCACCAAGACCAAGATCGCCAGCGCGCTTGGCCGCTACGACACGATCGGCCACGACATCGTCAACCACTGCGTCAACGACATCCTGGTGCAAGGGGCACGCCCGCTCTTCTTCCTAGACTACATCGCCTGCAGCAAGCTTGACCCGCAGATGGTCGCGGCAGTGGTCGGCGGCGCGGCGGCAGCCTGCCAGGCGACCGGCTGCGCGCTGCTGGGCGGCGAGACGGCCGAAATGCCCGGCATCTATGCGCCCGGCGAGTTCGATCTGGTCGGCACAGTGGTTGGCGTGGTAGATCGCGCCGCGCTTATCGACGGCAGCCGCATCCAGGCCGGAGACGTGGTCATCGGCCTGGCGTCGTCAGGGCTGCACACCAACGGCTACTCCCTGGCGCGACGTGTCTTCGAGGGCCGGGATCTGACCATGGACGTGCCAGAACTCGGCACGTCCCTTGGCGAGGCCCTGCTGGCGCCCCATCGTTGCTACCTGCCAGCCATCGAGCAACTCCAGCAAGCAACGGTTGACATCCGCGGGCTCGCCCACATCACCGGCGGCGGGCTGATCGACAACCCGCCGCGCATCCTGGCTGACGGACTGGGCATGCGGCTGGAGCAGGGAAGCTGGCCGGCGCCGCCGCTGTTTGACGTGATCCAGCGAACGGGGCAGATCGACAGCCACGAGATGGCTCACGTCTTCAACCTGGGACTGGGAATGCTGGTCGTGGTGGCGCCCGAACAGGCTGACGAGGCGTTGAGCGTCCTGAGCGGCGACGCCTGGCGGGTGGGCGAAGTCATAGCGCACCGCGACGGGCCGCGGGTGGTGATCGCATGAAGCGCCTGGTGGTAATGATCTCCGGCAGCGGCACCAATCTGCAGGCGTTGATCGACGCCTGTGAAAACGGAGAGTTGGATGCCCGCATCGTGGCCGTCTTCTCCAACCGCGCCGATGCCTACGGGCTGGCGCGGGCCGAGCGGGCCGGCATTCCTGCCGTCACATTTCCGCTGGCACCCTACCGGACCGCTGGCCGGCCGCGCAGCGACTACGACCAGGATCTGGCTCGCCTTGTGGCCGCGTTCGAGCCGGACCTGATCGCGTTGGCCGGTTGGATGCTGATCCTCAGCCCGCTCTTTCTGAGCAGCTTCACCGGACAGGTCATCAACCTGCATCCCGCGCTGCCCGGCCAGTTCCCTGGCACACACGCCATCGAGCGCGCCTTCGAAGCGTTTCAGCAGGGCAAGATCGACCACACCGGCGTCATGGTACACTGGGTCATTCCCGAAGTCGATGCAGGCGAGGTCATCGCGAGTGCGGCAGTTGCAATCAAGGCTGGCGACACGCTGGAAGACCTGGAGAGACAGATTCACGCAATCGAGCACCGGTTGATCGTCGACTCGACGCGGCTGGCATTGCAACACCTGCCTGGAATTGCCTGACCTGGCAGGTTGCGAAGAATCAACAAAACGGGCCGGATCGCAGAACTGCGATCCGGCCCGTTGCAGTTTACCGGCCTGGACTGCCCCCGCCCGGCCGGCTGCTCGATGTCATGGTACGTAGGCAAGTCCAAACGGATTGAGGCCAACGGTCACTGTCGAGACAAGGACCGGGGTCGGGTCATGCCTGTCCGCGGTGTAGATCGACACGAGGTCGCTTGCTGCCCCTGAATGGGTCACGTACAGCTTGCTGCCATCAGGCGTGAGGGCGATGTTGTGTGGCACCATTGCCGGAGCGTCGACCGGGGAGCCGATGACGGTGTTGGTCTTCGTGTCGATAGCCGACAAGGCGTCAGTGCCGCCGCCGGTAAGGTTGGTGGTGTAGAATGTCTTGCCCTGGCTGGTCATGCCTGCGCCGTGCGCGCCGGGTATGTCCAGGGTCGTCACTACGTCCAGCGTCCGCCGGTCAAGCACACGCAGTTCGTTGCTATTCTGGGCGGGCACGTACAACAGGTGGTTGCGCAGCGTCAGCGACACGTGCGGGTCCTTGCCAACCGGCGCCCGGCCGACTTCGGCCAAGGTTCGCTTGTCGAATTTGACGACATAGTCATCAGAGCCGGCGAAGCCGAGCATCGTGACGTAGGCATACCGCGTGTCCAGCACCACGTCGTGGGGCTTGCCGCCCATGCTGACCAGGTCGGCCGGCATCGGCACTGTTGCCAGCACCTCCAGAGTCTTGGGGTCGATGACGGTCGCGGTGTTGTCTACGTCGTTGTTGACCCACAAATGCTTGTCCTGCGGGTCGATCCACATGTGAAACACGCCAGCGCCGGCGCCTACGGTTGCCTCCACACTCCAGTCATCAGGGTTGAAGACGACAACGCGATCGTTGGCGCGGTCACCGACGAAGACCCGCTTGGCGACATTGCTGTACACCACGTACATTGGCTCGGGAGCATTGGGGCCGGCCGGAAGCGCGACGGTCGCGCTGACCTGATCCGTGGCGACATCGATGACGGAGATCGTGCCGGAGCCTCGGTCGGCCACAACGACATTGCCGCGCGCAGGCCGATCCTGCACGACCCCGGCAACATCTGCAAGTTCAGCGGGCGCTGCAACCGCTGCGCTGAAGCTTGTCAGCGCCAGCAACACGGCGAGCACGATGAACAGTGTTCGTGATCGGTTCATTTGGTAAGCCTCCTTGTCAGAGCGTCAATCGGTTCCGATGGCATGTAGACCCATCGGTCATCCTCTACACCCTACCCAAAGAACCTTACCTGTCGCTTCCGATAATCTTGCGAGACTATTACGTCACCGGCGAGGCTGATGGCTCTGACTCGACCACGAACAGGAAGTAGCCGGGCGACACGTTGCCTACGCCGCGCGTCTGCAGGGCGCCTATGGCTGGTTGCGGTTCGGCCAGCGCGCCGCCGTTGATGTAGCACAGCCGCGGCTTATGGCCGAACTTCTGGCGATAGCGCTCCGACGCCTGCCGCAGCTTGTCCTCCAGGCTGGTCTTCGGGTCGTCGTCGAACCACATCCAGCCCAGCTTGACCGTTGTAACCAGGTCGCCATCCATGGTCAGGCTCGCTTGGTGCGCACCGTTGCCGGCTGCATCGTGAAGCTGCCCAAGGCAGGACGACGCTGGCGTCGCGGCAAGGGATAGCGCGGTGTGTCTGTCCGGCCGAGGCGAGGCAGCCAGTAGGTCAGCGGCCAGCGGCGCACACGCCAGATCGCCCGGGCCGGCTCAAACGTGACGACGAACACGCCGACCTCCGTGCGTACCCGGAACTGCCGGAGCGTCTGTTTGCGCTGCGATGTCCAGCACTTCTCTACCGTCGTGACATCGAGCCGCCGGCCGCGCCAGCGAAAGCTGGCCGGGAAATAGTCGTAGCGCGTCGCCACCATGTCGATCTTTTCACCGTTTTTCGAAAACATCAGTTCCTCCTGTCACACATATCGTGGATGCTGTGGCCGGT
>JAWKOJ010000003.1:0-390394 GCA_041391245.1 Caldilineales bacterium | reverse complement strand
CCCGACGACGTCCGTCGCGAGGCCGGCGACGCGGTCGAGCAGACCGGCGGCCGGCGGCTGATCCTCTCCACCGGATGCGTCACCATGACCAACTCGCCGTTGAGCAATCTGCGCGCGGTGCTGGAATCCGTGCGATAGCTTGTTAGTTCGATGGTAGGTTGGCGGCTCGCAGATCGTCTGCTCTCACGGTCAACTAACCGCCGTTCATCCTCTACCGCTCACTGTTCACCGTTTACCGCTCCATGAAACCCTATCGATTCTGCCCAAACTGCGCGGCGCCTCTGACCCTTCGCCAGGTCGCCGGCAGGGAGCGGCCGGCGTGCGACTCGTGCGGCTTCGTTCAGTTCCAGGACCCGAAGATGGCCGCGGCGGTGTTGCTGACGCAGGACGACCGGGTGCTGCTGGTGCGGCGGGCAGTGTCACCGCGCATCGGCTACTGGGCGCTGCCGGCCGGCTTTGTCGATCCAGGCGAACTGCCGGAAGAGACGGCGGTGCGCGAGGTGGCCGAGGAAACTGGTCTGCACGTCGCTCTGGACGGGTTCATTGGATTCGCACGCATCGCCAATCCCGAAAAGCCGGGCGTGCTGGTCTGTTTCGCTGGCCATCCGATAGGCGGCCAGTTGCAGCCGCAGGATGATGTAAGCGAGGCGCGCTGGTTTGTGCCGCAGGAAGTTCCATGGAGCGATCTGGCGTTTTCTTCGACACGCACGGTTCTGGAGCAATGGATGAACGGCAGCGCTCGGCGGTCTGCGAACTCAGGCTCTTAGCTGCTTGAAAAGTCCGCTAAGCCTGTCCAACCCCTCTCCTGGTTTACGGAGCATCGGAAGCTATGTTCGAACAAACTCTTAACGCTATCCGCCTGGCCTACTCGGGCGAGCGCGCCAAGCGACACATTGCCAACATCAGCCAGCACCACCGCATCCAGGCCAGCCCTGGCTACCGAGCGGCGGCCCGCTACGTGCAGGCGCAACTGGACAGCGCCAGTCTCTCGACCCAGTTGCTCAGCTACGCGGCCGACCACCAGACCGCCTTCTGGACCATGGAGAGCTTCCAGGAGTGGGCCTGTTCGCGGGCGACGCTGGACCTGTTGCAGGGCGAGCAGGCCATCGACCGCCTGTGCGACTTTGAGGCTGTGCCCATCTCGGTCATCCAGCGCAGTATCGCCGCACAGGGCGACTTCGAGGTTGTGGCGCTGGCGGACGGCACGGAACACGAACACTACGACGGGCTGGATGTGGCCGGCAAGCTGGTGCTTAGCGACGGCGATCTTGGCCGCGTCTACGATCTGGCGGTGCGGCGGCGCGGCGCGGCCGGCATCCTGTTCGACGGCATGGCAACCACCGCGCCCGGCCGCGGCCCGCTGGACCTGCCCGACGCTCGCCAGTACACCTCCTTCTGGTGGGGCGCCGACGAGCCGCGCTGCTTTGGCTTCGTGCTGACGCCGCGCCAGGGCCGCCGGTTGCGCCAGAACATGCCCGTGCGCGTGCGCGCCCACATCGTCAGCGCGCTCTACGACGGCGCGTTCGAGGTCGTGGCTGCGTTCATCCCCGGCCAGACCGACGAGGAAGTGCTTGTCGTTTCGCACCTTTGCCACCCGCAGCCGTCGGCCAACGACAACGCGTCCGGCGCGGCTGCAGCCGTCGAGATCGCCGCCACGCTGCGCCGTCTCATCGACCAGGGAACCCTGCCGCCGCCCCGCCGCGGCATTCGCTTCCTGTGGATGCCAGAGATGACCGGCACCTACGCCTACCTGGCCAACTGCGAGGAGCGGCTGCCGAGGATCGTTGCGGGCGTCAACCTGGACATGGTGGGACAAAACCAGGAGCGTTGCCACAGCGTCTTCAACATCGAACAGCCGCCCGAGGCCATGGCCTCCTTCGCGCCGGTGCTGATGAAGCGGCTGTGGGACATGCTCGGCGGCGACGCCGACGGGCACAACACCTTCGAGCTGAGCAGCGCTGCGGTGCGCCACGCCGTCACCTCCTTCAGCGGCGGCAGCGACCACTACATCTTGTCCGACCCGACTGTAGGTGTGCCAACGCCGATGCTGATCCAGTGGCCCGACCGGTTCTATCACACATCGGACGATACGCTGGACAAGGTCGATCCCGAGATGCTGGCGCGCATCGGCAGCCTGGCGGCCGCGTATGCCTACGTGATCGCCGGTGCGGACGAGCGCACCGCCACCTGGCTGGGCCACGAGATCGTGGCGCGGCGGCAGGTCCGGCTGGTCTGGCGCACACAGGCCGCCATCACGGCCGCGCTGGCAGCCGATGATCCGGCCACGCTGAGCGGGCTGCGCGACCGGCTGCGCGCGGCCGTGGCGCATCGCATCGACTGTGACATGACTGCCCTGCAGAGCCTGGAACGGCTGTGGCCTGACTGTGGCGGGCTGGTGGCCGAGTTGAGCGCTGAGCTGGATGAGGCCGCCCGCCGCGAGCTGAGCCGGGCCGACCACGTCTTCCGCAGCTGTGGCAGGGCGCTGGGCAGCGCTGAGTTGCCGCCCGCCGTCGCCGAACCGGCGCCGGACGATCGCACCCTGAGCCTGATACCGCAGCGCCAGTACCGCGGCCCGGTCGCCTTGCGCAGCCTGGCAGACGGCGATGAACCGGAGAGCCGTGACACTCTCTGGCGGGCCAGCAAGCAGGCCGGCAACCTGTGGTGGACCGCCCGCAGCCTGGCAGAATACTGGGCCGACGGCCAGCGCAACATCGCCGAGATCATCGACAAAGTCTACCAGGAGACCGGCCAGCGCTTCGACGACGAGATCATGAGCTATTTCGGGATACTGGAAGCCAACGATCTGGTTCGTTGGCGGGTTGAGGAGGGGTGAGAGGGAAGGAGGGAAAGTAAGGAAAGAATGGAAACAAGCAGGAAAGTAGACAAGTAGACAAGTGGACAAGTAAGCAAGTGGACAGGTAGACAAGGGCATTTGGCTGCCCCTCTGATCTCTGACTTCTGACCTCTGGCTTCTTCCGTCGTTTCCCTTCCTTTCGCCAACCGTAACCATGAACACCATCGATCTGCATTGCCACACCACCGCGTCGGATGGTCTGTTGACGCCGACACAGCTTGTCGAACTGGCCGCGGAGACGGCCCTGCGGACCATCGCGGTGACCGATCACGACTCGACGGAGGGGCTGGCTGAAGCGCTGGCGGCCGGCGAGCGGCTCGGCGTCGAGATCATCCCCGGCGTCGAACTGAGCTGCGACGTGCCCGCAGGTGAACTGCACATGCTGGGCTACTTCCCGCACTACGAGGCGCCGCGCTTCCAGGCTGAACTGATGCGGCTGCGCGAGGGACGCGTGGGCCGCGCCGAAGGCATGGCCAGGCGGCTGACGGCGCTGGGCTACCCGGTGTCCTTCGAGCGCATCCAGGAGCTGGCCGGCGACGGCGCTATCGGTCGTCCGCATGTCGCCCAGGCGTTGGTCGAGGCGGGCCACGTCGGCAGCAAGGCAGAGGCCTTCGACCGCTTTATCGGCCGCAACGGCCCGGCCTACGTCGAGCGCGCCAAGCTGTCCCCGGTGGAGGCGTGCCAGCTTATCCGCAGCGTCGGTGGGCTGCCGGTCTTCGCCCACCCGCTGATTGTACTGATGAGCGGGCGGGCGCTGGAACCGCTGCCCGTGGACGAGTCGCTGCCTGAGTTGGTCGAGGCCGGGCTGGCCGGGCTGGAGGTCTACTACCCGCACTACACGGCCGCCCACATGGACCGGTTGCTGGCGCTGGCGCGCCGCTACGACCTGCTGACCACCGGCGGCTCCGATTTCCACGGCGCCGGCAGCGCGGGCGCGTCGCTGGGAAGCATCTATGTGCCGCCGAAATGCGTGTCCAACCTGAAAGCCGCCCGCAACTCGTAAGGCAATTTGGCACATTGCCTGTGTGACCAACAACGCAAGCCGCTGATCACGACCTGTGCGCAGCTGCCCTTTCAGGGTACTTCGCAAAAAACGCGCACTCCGCGGCCCCAATCTACCAATCTACCAGTTTACCAACCTACCAATCTACCAACCTACCACCCCCATGCTCACTTTCGCCATCGATCTCGCTCGCCAGGCCGGCGAGCTGCTGCGCCACGGCCACGAAAACGGCGCGTCACTCGTGCACACCAAACAAAGCACCGTCGATCTGGTCACTGAGACCGACCTGGCGTCGGAGCGGCTGATCATCGATGCGCTGCGCCGCCAGTACCCTGACCACGCCATCTTCGGAGAGGAGTCAGGGCGAGACCCTGCCCGCGGCCGGGCCAGTCTGGGTCATCGACCCGCTGGACGGCACCACCAACTTCGCGCACGGCTTCCCCGTGTTCTCCCTCTCGATCGCGCTGATGGTGGACGGCGAGCCGGCGCTGGGCGTGGTCCACGATCCGCTGCGCAACGACACCTTCTGGGCGGAGCGCGGGCAGGGCGCCTGGCGCAATGGCCAGCAGGTCCGCGTCTCGACCACGGCCGCGCTGGGCAGCAGCCTGCTGGCCACCGGCTTCGCCTACGACCGGGCCACCAATCCGGACAACAACCTGGCTGAGTTCAGCTACTTCATGCCCAAAACCCGCGGCGTCCGGCGGGCTGGCTCGGCCGCGCTGGACATGTGCTGGCTTGCCTGCGGCTGGCTGGACGGCTACTGGGAGCGCGGGATCAGCGTTTGGGACGCAGCTGCGGCCGTGCTGCTGATCCGCGAGGCCGGCGGGCTGGCCTGCACCTACAGCGGCCGTCCCTGGCGCGCCGGCGACCGGAACATGCTCGCAAGCAACGGCGTCCAGACAATGCACGACGCCTTGTTGTCCGGCCTGCGCAGCGCGCGCGCCGGCCTGCCAGAGATCGGATGACGCCGCGCCGCCCCGGACCGACCGTCCTGTTGACACCTGAACTCGCCTGAACGACACCCATGTATCTGAAAGACCGCCCCGCCCGCCGCCGACGCAGCAGGTCCCCACTGCCGATCATGCTGATCGCCCTGGCCCTGTTGCTGACCGCCGGCTATGTTGCCAGCCAGGAGTTCGACCTGCTGCGCAACCCCTTCGAGACGCCGACGCCTGCACCGACTGCGACGCGCTCGACGCTTTCGATTCTGGATGAGGTCGCCGGCCTGCGGGCCGAGGGCAAGATCTCCGACGCAGCCGATGTGCTGGCGCTGGTCGCCGAGCGCGAGCCAGACAACGACGAAGTCTGGCGCCAGATGGCGCGGCTGCTGATCTTCGCAAGTCGCTACGAAGAAGCAGTCAGCGCCGGGCGCAAGGCGGTTGAAATCGACGGCGACAACGCACTGAACCAGGCAGCCCTGGCATCTGCTCTCGACTGGAACGGGAACTACGACGAATCTTACGGTCTGGCCCAGCTTGCCGTTGAGATGGACCCCAGCTTGCCCGAGACCCACGCCACGCTGGCCGAGGTTTTGGCAGACCTGGGAAGCTGGCGGCAGGCTGTGCAGGAGGCCGAGGCAGCGCTGGAACTGGACCCGCGCAACTTCGACGCAATTCGCGTGCTGGGCTATGCCTACGAGGTACAGGGGAAATACACCGAAGCGCTGGCATACTACGAGCAGGCCGCCGCGCTGGAGCCGAATCTGCCGTTCATCTACCTGGTCATGGGGCGCAACTACCGCGCGCTGGAAAACTACGACGAGGCCATCGCCATGTTCCGGCGCGGGCTGAGCGGCGCGCAAGAGGACCCCTGGCTGCATTTCGAGCTGGGCAAGACGCTGTTTCAGACGGGCGACCAGGAGCTGGGGCTGCGCGAGCTGCGCAAGGCCGTGGAACTCGAGCCCAACATGCCGGAGGCCTACCAGCAACTGGGCGTCGGTCTGTACCTGCGCCGGTCGTACGAGGAGGCCATCGACAACATGAAGAAGGCCATCGATCTGGGCAACGAGTCGGCCATCAACTTCTACATCATCGGGCGCTCCTACCTGAACATCGAGGAGGTGGACTGCGACAATGCCGTGCCGTGGTTGCAGCGCGCCCTGCTGACCGACCCCGACATGATCCCCACGGCCGACGCCGAGACCAGCATCCGCGAGTGCGGCGGCGAGGTGCCGGTCGGGCAGTAGCCTGCCGCCTGCTGCCGGTGGCACGGGTGTTGTATCGCCCAGATGTCACCGCCCGCAGGATCGCTGACTTAGCGTTGACAATCCTCGTTCTGGGGTTTGATTCTCTCGCCGCGCATATTTGACCGTTTCCAAAAGCTGTTGTACACTATGCCCGTTAGCACTCTCGCTACTTGAGTGCTAACGGTTTTTTGTCAGTAGACTCGACACAACAAAACTTTTCACACTACGGAGGCAAAGGAACTATGAACCTCAAGCCGCTTGGAGATCGACTGTTGGTGAAGCCGATCGAGCAGGAAGAGAAGACCGCTTCCGGCATCATTCTGCCGGAGACCGCCAAGGAAAAGCCCCAGGAGGGCGAGGTCCTGGCCGTTGGCCCCGGCGGGCGCAAGGACGATGGCAGCAGGATCGCGATGGACGTTGAGGTTGGCAATCGTGTGCTGTACGCCAAGTACGCCGGCACCGAGGTCAAGATGGATGGCGTCAAGTACCTCATCCTGCGCGAGAGCGACGTTCTGGCGATCGTCGGCTAGTCCGATAAACAACCTGAAACAGAAACTTCGTTAGAACAGACAAGGAGCACTGAAATGGCAAAGCAACTGGTATTTGCTGACGAGGCCCGCCGCAATCTTAAGACCGGCGTCGATACGCTGGCCAACGCGGTCAAGACCACCCTCGGCCCCAAGGGCCGCAACGTTGCCCTGGACAAGAAGTGGGGCGCCCCCACCATTACTCATGACGGCGTAACCGTCGCCAAAGAAATCGAGCTGGAAGACGCCTATCAGAACATGGGCGCCCAGCTTCTCAAAGAAGCCGCCACCAAGACCAACGACATCGCCGGCGACGGCACCACCACCGCCACCGTGCTGGCTCAGGCCATCGTCAACGAGGGCCTCAAGAACGTGGCCGCCGGCGCCAACCCAATGCTGCTGAAGCGCGGCATCGAGAAGGGCGTTGCAGCCCTGGCCGACGCCGTGCGCGCGCAGGCCATCGACATCAACACCCGCGAGGAGATCGCCGCGGTAGCCGCCATCTCGGCCCAGGACCAGGAGATCGGCAGCCTGATCGCCGATGTCATGGAGAAGGTCGGCAAGGACGGCGTCATCACGGTCGAGGAGAGCAAGACCGGCCTGGCGTTCGAGACTGAGTACGTCGAGGGTATGCAGTTCGACCGCGGCTACATCTCCCCTTACTTCATCTCCAACCCCGAGCGCATGGAAGCCGAGCTCGAGGATCCCTACATTCTGCTGACCGACAAGAAGATCTCGGCCGCAGCCGACATCGTGCCCGTGCTCGAGAAGCTGATCCAGCTGGGCCGGCGCGAGCTGGTGATCATCGCCGAGGACGTGGACAGCGAAGCGCTGGCCACCCTGGTGCTCAACAAGTTGCGCGGCGTCTTCAACGTCCTGGCCATCAAGGCCCCTGGCTTCGGCGACCGCCGCAAGGCCATGCTGCAGGACATGGCGATCCTGACCGGCGCGCAGGTCATCACCGATGAGATGGGCCGCAAGCTGGAGACCACCACCGTCAGCGATCTGGGCCGCTGTGACAAGATCGTCTCCACCAAGGACGACACCACCATCGTCGGCGGCGCCGGCGACGAGTCGCAGATCAAGGGCCGCATCGAGCAGATCAAGGTCGAGATCGACAACAGCACCAGCGACTACGACCGCGAGAAGCTGCAGGAGCGCCTGGCCAAGCTGGCCGGCGGCGTGGCCATCATCCGCGTCGGCGCAGCCACCGAGGTCGAGCTGAAGGAAAAGAAGCACCGTGTCGAGGACGCCCTGAGCGCCACCCGTGCAGCCGTGGAAGAGGGAATCGTGCCCGGCGGCGGCGTCGCCCTGGTGAACGCGATCAGCGCCCTGGACGAAGCCGCGAGCGACGTGGAAGGCGACGTGTTGACCGGTGTCAAGATCCTGCGCCGCGCACTGGAAGAGCCCATGCGTCAGATCGCTGCCAACGCCGGCAAGGACGGCGCAGTGACCGTCGAGACCGTGCGCCGCTTGCAGACGGAGCAGAACAACAAGCGCCTGGGCTACGATGTGATCAGCGAGCAGTACCTTGACATGGTGGACGCTGGCATCATCGACCCGGCCAAGGTCACCCGCGGCGGCCTGGAGAACGCGGCCAGCATCGCCGCCATGATCCTGACCACCGAGGCCCTGATCACCGACATCCCTGAGAAGGAAAAGATGCCCGCCATGCCCCCCGGCGGCGGCGGAATGGACTTCTAGGCAAGGTTTGTAGTAGGCGCTTCAGCGCCGTCCCCCCCAGAGGCGATAAATCGCCCACTACGAACAGACTTCGATCGTTCGAGCGCCGTCTGGCAACGCCAGGCGGCGCTTTGCGTGAAAATCCTACTGCGCCGAGTCGTCCTTGTCGACGTTGATCTCCTGGAAGCGGCCGGTGACCATGTAGACGACGCGTTCGGCGATGTTGGTGGCCAGATCGCCGTAGCGCTCCAGCTCGCGCGCCGCGCGCAGCGCCTCGTAGGTGGCTTCGACCTTTTCGCTGCTGCCGACCTGGGCCATGTGCTCCATGATTTGTCCAAACACCCGGGCGTAGAGCGCGTCTACCTCGTCGTCCTGCTTCGCTACCTCCAGCGCCAGATCGACGTTGTCGTGGGAATAGGCGGTCATGGTCTGGTTCAGCATCCGCCCCACCATGGCGCTCATCTGCCACAGCTCGCGCGGGCGGGGAATGTCAGGCGACTGGACCATGTGCGGCACGACCTTGGCGATGCCCTTGGCCTGGTCGCCCATGCGCTCCAGATCGACGATCATGTTCATCACGGTGACGATGGCACGCAGATCGCGGGCGGCCGGCTGCTGGGTGACGATCAACGCGAAGCATTTTTCCTCGATCCCGTAACGGGTGTTGTTCACCTCGTGGTCGAGTTGGTACACCTCGCGGGCGCGGGCGGTGTCCAGGCGTTCCAGCGCATCCATGGCAACGTAGAGTTCGTTCTCCACGATGCTCCCCATCTTCAATACTTCTTCTTTCAGCTCGCCCAACTGTTGTTCGAATCGCTGGCGAATGTTCATCGATCATCTCCTCTCGCGTTAGCCGCGCCGACCAGTAATGTATGCCTCGGTCAACTCCTCCCTTGGAGTGCCGAAGATGGTAGCAGTCTCAGCAAATTCCACCAGGCGACCGAGCCAGAAGAAGCCCGTCCAGTCCGAAGCGCGGGCCGCCTGCTGCATGTTGTGGGTCACGATCACGATCGTGTAGTTCTCGGCCAGCTCGCGCATCAGCTCCTCGACCTTGAGGGTCGCGACCGGGTCCAGCGCCGAGCAAGGCTCGTCCATCAGGATGACCTCGGGCGCAACGGCGATGGCGCGGGCGATGCACAGCCGCTGCTGCTGGCCGGGGTTCAGGCTCAGGGCGGGATCGCCGAGGCGGTGGCGCACCTCGCTCCACAGCGCCGCGCCCTCCAGGCTCTCCTGCACCAGTTGGTCCAGCCTGGCGCCTTTTGCCAGGCTCAGCACCCGCGGCCCAAACGCAACGTTGTCGAAGATGCTCTGCGGAAACGGGTTCGGGCGCTGAAAGACCATGCCGATGCGCTGGCGCAGTTCCACGACATCGACCTCGGCATCGTAGACGTTCTTGCCGTCCAGCAACACCTGTCCCTCGGCGCGCGTGCCGGCGATGGTGTCGTTCATCCGGTTCAGGCAGCGCAGGAAGGTGGACTTGCCGCAGCCCGAAGGACCGATCAGCGCGGTGATCTGCTTCTCACGGATCGGGATGTTCAGGTCGATCAGCGCCTGAAAGTCGCCGTAGAAGAAGCTGAAATCGTTGACTTCGATCTTGTTTTGCATGGGGCGGGAAACTTGTAGACTGGTAGATTGATAAGTTGGTAGACTGGTAACGTCGCGAGCTTCGGCCACCGTTTACCGTTCACTGATTACTGGTTACTGGAAGCTGATCACTCGTCACCGATCACCCAAACCGCCCGGTAATGTAGTCCTCGGTACGCTTGTCGCGCGGGTGGAGGAAGATCGACTCGGTGTCGTTGACCTCGACCAGTTCGCCGTTCAGCAGGAACGCGGCCCGGTCGGCGATGCGCGCGGCCTGCTGGACGCTGTGCGGCACCATGACGATGGTATACTGGCCGGCCAGCTCGCGCAACGTCTCCTCGACGACGCCGGTCGAGATTGGGTCAAGGCCGGAGGTCGGGTTGTCCAGCAGGATCACCTCTGGCTCAAGGGCCAGGCTGCGGGCCAGACAGAGACGCTGCTTCTGCCCGCCGGACAACGCCATGGCCGAGCTGTCCAGCCGGTCCTTGACCTCGTCCCAGAGGCCGGCTTGCTGCAAGGATCGCTGCACGCGTGTCTCAAATAGCGACCCGTTGCGCTGGCCGGCCATGCGCAACCCGTAGGTCAGGTTGTCGCGGATCGAGCCGGGCAGCGGCGTCGGCACGGCGAAGACCATGCTCACCCGCCGGCGCAGGTCGAACACGTCCACAGCTTTGTCGAAGATGTTCCAGCCGTCGAACGTAATCGTGCCCTGAAAGCGCGCGCCGTCGGTCAGGTCGGACAGTCGGTTCAGCAGGCGCAGCAGCGTCGATTTGCCGCTGCGCGACGGGCCAAACAGCACGAAGACCTGGTTGGGCAGGATGTCCAGCGACACATCGCGCAGCGCCTCGGTCTCGTCGGCGTAGGTGTAAAAGACGTTCTGAAGCGAAATCTTGGGTTGCATGGCGTCTACCAATCGCGGCGGCGGCGCACGACCGTCCGCACCGCGGTGGCGATCAACGTCAGCGTCAGCGTGATCAGCAGCAGCACCAGCGCCGTTCCGTACTGCACGGTCAGCGGCATGCCCGGCACCTGGGTCGAGATGACATACAGGTGATAGGGCAGCGCCATGGTCTGGTCGAAGATCGACGTCGGCAGGGTCGGGATGTAGAACGCTGCCACGGTGAAGAGGATCGGCGCCGTCTCGCCGGCGGCCCGGCTCAGCCCCAGGATCATGCCGGTGATAATGCCCGGCAGCGCGTGCGGCAGCACCTCGTGCCAGATCGTCTGCCACTTGCTGGCGCCCAGGCTGAGGCTGACGGTGCGGAACTGCTGCGGCACCGAGTTGATGGCCTCTTCGGCGGTGCTGATCACCACCGGCATGGTCATGATGCCCAGCGTCAGCGAGCCGGCCAGGATCGATGTGCCAAAGCCGGCTGCCAGCACGAACGCGCCCAGCCCGAACAGCCCGTAGACGATGGACGGGATGCCGGCCAGGTTGACGATGGCCATGCGGATGGTGCGTGTCAGGCGGTTGTCGCCGGCATACTCGGCCAGATAGATGGCGGTGGCGATCGAGAAGGGCATCGACACCAGCGCCGTGCCCATGGTCAGGATCAGCGTGCCCAGGATGGCGGGCATGATGCCGCCTTCGGTCATGCCGTTGCGCGGCGGCTGGGTCAGGAACTCCCACGAGATCGCCCCGATGCCCTGCCAGATCAGGTACACGATGACCACGATTACCGGCACGAACACCAGCACCGCGGTTAGTGTGATCAGCACGGATGCCAGGCGCTGCGTCTGCTGCCGGCTCATACCTGGCCTCCCACCTTGGTGCGCGCACCGGAGACGCCCACCAGCCGGGCCGCCAGCCAGTTGACCACGAACGTGACCAGGAACAGGATCAGTCCGATGCCGAACAGCACGCTGTAGTGCAGGCTGCCCTGCGCCACCTCGCCCATCTCGGCCGCGATGGTGGCGGTCATGGTGCGCACCGGGTTGAAGAACATCCCCGGTCCAAAGGCCGGCATGTTGGCGGCGTTGCCGGTAACCAGCAGCACGCCCATGGTCTCGCCGATCACGCGGCCGATGCCCAGCATCACCGCGATGACCAGCCCGGAGCGGGCCGCCGGCAGCACCACCCGCCAGATGGTCTGCCACTGGGTCGCGCCGATGGCCAGAGCGCCATCGCGATACTCTTTGGGAACGGCGTATAGGGCGTCCTCGGAGATGCTGATGATGGTGGGCAGTGACATGTAGGCAAGGAGCAGCGAGCCGGTGAACGCCGTCAATCCGGTGTCCGCGCCCATGTTCTGGATCAGCGGCGCCAAAGCCACCCAGCCCAGGAAGCCCAGCACGATGGAGGGAATGCCGGCCAGCACCTCGATCAGCGGCTTCAGGATCTCGCGCAGCCACTGCGGCGCAAACTCGCCCAGGTAGATGGCCGAGACCAGCCCCAGCGGCACGGCGATGATGACCGCCCCGACCGTTACCAGGGTAGTCCCGACCAGCAGCGGCATCAGCCCGTAGATGCCCTCGATGGGATACCAGCGGTCGCCGAAAAGCTGGCGCAGGGGGATATCGAGAAACGCGTTGATCCCCTCTTTGAGCAGGAAAAGAAAGATCAGGGCGACGATGAGGATGGTCGAGATGCCGGCGACGAGAATGACGCCTTCGATAACCCGCTCGCCGATGCGCCGTCCCGATGAGCTGGTGGGCGGCGCCTGAGCGGTCTCCATTCCAGAGCTAACCATAGGTTCCTATTCCTCCGTCAGTGGCACAAAGCCGAGATCGGCGACGATCTTCTGGCCGGCCGGTCCTTTGATCCAGGCGATGTAATCGGCGATCGTGCCGGTGGGCTCACCGGCCGTGTACATGTACAGTCCGCGGGCGATGGGATAGGAACCGTCGGCCCCGGACGCGACGCTGGGCATCACGTAGGGCGCATCGGCGTCCTTGGCGATGGCGAGCATCTTCTCGTCCGCCGTCACATAGCCCAGCCCGTCGTAGCCGATGGCGCGCGGGTTGCGCCGGATCTCGCTGGTGATCCCGACCGAGGACGGCATCAGCAACGTCTGCGGGGCGAAGATGTCTTTGTTGTCGCTCTCGCCTTTGCGCACCACCTCTTCCAGGAAGTAGACGTGGGTGCCGGAGTTGGTCTCGCGCGAGACAAGCACGATGTCCTCATCGTTGCCGCCCACATCTTTCCAGTTGGTGATGCGCCCGGTGAAGATGTCGGCAAGCTGGTCGATAGTCAGGCGGTCCACCGGGTTCTCGGGGTTGACGATGACCGCCAGCGCGTCGATGGCGATCAGGTGCTCCACCGGGTCGAAGCCGTTGGCCCGCGCCTCCTCGATCTCGCTCTCCTTCATCTCACGCGAGGCGTTGGCGATGTCCACCGTGCCGTTGATCAGCGCGGCGATGCCGGTGCCCGAACCGCCGCCGGTGACCGCTATCGACACGTCGGGCTGCACCTCGCGGTACGCCTCCGCCCAGGCCAGTGCCAGGTTGACGATAGTGTCGGAGCCTTTGTTCTGAATGGCGCGGCCGGAGCCTGCGCTGGCCTCGGCGCTGCCGGGTTGAGCAGGGCGTGAACACGAAGCGCTCGCCAGCACGACGAAGATGAGCAGCAGACAGAGCAGGGCGTTGCGACAGATGCGAAACATGAGGCTGCCTCACAGGGGGGAGGGACGGCTGTCGTTAACAAGTGGTTAACAATACGTTAATCGATTGTAGCCGATGGCACAAGATTCGCCAAGCGGGACACTACCGGTGTTTGCCCGCCCGCTGCAAGCAAGCTATACTTTCGCTCAACGCACACCTTGTTACCCGGTCACCTTGTCACCATGTCTCTCCCAACACATCACCTTCGCAATCGCCCCTTTGCCTGGGGCAGCCAGACCTACGTCATGGGCATCATCAACGCGACGCCGGACAGCTTCTCCGGGGACGGAATGCTTGGCCAGCCGGCGGAAGGTCTCGATACGCTGCGCCACTCGACCGGCAGTGACGCGTGGATCGAGGCTGCGGTCGCGCAGGGCCGGAGGTTTGTAGCCGAGGGTGCGCACATTCTGGACGTCGGCGGCGAGAGCACCCGGCCCGGCTCGCAGCCGGTGGACGCCGGCGAGGAGTTGCGCCGCGTGCTGCCGGTGATCCGTGGCTTGGTGGACGTTGTGGATGTGCCCATCTCCATCGACACCTCCAAGGCAGCGGTGGCCGAGGCGGCGCTGGCCGCCGGCGCTAGCATGGTCAACGACGTGTGGGGCTTTCGCCTGGAGCCGCGCATCGCCGAGGTGACGGCGCGGGCCGGCGCGCTGGCGGTGTTGATGCACAACCGCAGCAAGCGCGAGCACGTCAGCATCGATCCGGCGCTGGGCGGGCGCTACGTGGGCACCGACTACGCCGACCTGATCGCCGACATCGCAGCCGAGTTGCGGATCAGCATCGACCTGGCGCGGCAGGCCGGCGTGCCCGACGAGCGCATCATCGTCGACCCCGGCATCGGCTTTGGCAAGACCGTGGCGCAGAACCTGGAACTGCTCAACCGGCTGGGCGAGCTGCGCAACCTGGGCTTCCCGATCCTGGCCGGCCCCAGCCGCAAGTCGTTCATTGGCTACACCCTGGACCTGCCGCCCGACCAGCGCGTCGAGGGCACCGCGGCCGCGGTCGCGGTTGCAATCGCCCGCGGCGCGGACATCGTGCGCGTCCACGATGTACAGGCCATGACCCGGGTGGCGAAGATGACGGACGCGATTGTGCGAGGCGTGAGGAGTGAAACGTGAAAACGTATGCGTAATGCGTAATGCGTAATGCGTGTTGTGAAAGCTAAGTCTCCTCTGCAATACGCAACACGCAATACGTAATACGCATCACGTGAAGCTTAGCCAGTCAATGAGTGAGAACGCTGTGATCTTTGAACCACTGGTCGGAATGACCGCCGTCGTCACCGGCAGCACGGGCGGCATTGGCCGGGCGATGGCGCTGGCGGTGGCGCGCGCCGGCGCGGATGTGGTCGTGCACGGCCGGCGAGCCGACGCTGCGGGCGTCGTCGCCGGTGAGATCCGCGCGCTGGGCCGGCAGTCGGGCGTCGTGCTGGCAGATGTGGCCGATGCGACGGCGATGGGGCGGCTGGTAGACAACGCATGGCAGGTATTCGGCCGGGTCGATCTGTGGGTCAACAACGCCGGCGCGGACATCCTGACCGGCGGCGCGCTGCATGAGCCGTTTGCCGACCGATTGCAGGTCTTGTTGGATGTGGACGTGCGCGGCGCGCTCCTCTGCTCGCATCTGGCCGGCCGGCGCATGAAGGCCCAGGGCAGCGGCCAGATCGTCAACGTCGGCTGGGACCAGGCGCTGACCGGGGGGGTCGGCACGGAGAGCGGCCAGCTTTTCGCGGCCAGCAAGGCTGCGGTCATCGGCTTCAGCAAGGCGCTGGCGCGCGGGCTGGCGCCGGAGGTGCGGGTCAACGTAGTGTCGCCTGGCTGGATCAAGACCGAGTGGGGCGAGACCGTCAACCGCGACCTGTACGAACGGGTGCGCAGCCAAACGCCGCTGGCGCGCTGGGGCACGCCCGAAGATGTCGCCCGGGTCGTCGTTTTCCTGGCATCGAACGAGGCGGAATTCCTCACCGGCCAGGTAATCAACGTCAACGGCGGGGTGGTGTGATGCGTGGCGTGGTTTCCAATTGGCAGGTGACAGCCGGATCGGTGTTGGCCAACCAGCCGGCGTTGGCGAGTTAATCCTCCATGCGCATCTTCTACTCCGACATCTTCGACCTGCCCCTGCCTGAGGGTCATCGATTCCCGATGCGCAAGTACTCGCTCTTGCACGAGCGTGTCGCGGCAGGTGCCCTGGTTCCGCGCAGCAATCTGCTGGTCGCGCCGACGGCCAGCCGCGAGGAGATCCAGCGCGCCCACACCGCGGCCTACGTAAAGCGAGTCTTCGCCGGTGAGCTGACGGCGCGCGAGCAGCGCGTCATTGGGTTTCCCTGGTCTCCGAACTTGGTGGAGCGCTCCTGCCAGTCAGTTGGCGCGACTATTGAGGCGTGCCGGTCAGCTTTGCGCGACGGCGTGAGCGTCAACCTTGCCGGCGGCACGCACCATGCCTATTCCGACCGCGGCCAGGGGTTCTGCGTGTTCAACGATGTGGCGGTGGCGGCGCGGGCAGTGCAGGCCGAAGGGCTGGCCCGGCGCATTGTTGTCATCGACTGCGACGTCCATCAAGGCAACGGAACCGCTGCGATCTTTGCAGACGATCCATCGGTGTTCACCTTCTCCATCCACGGCGCTAACAACTTCCCGTTCCACAAGGAGGCCAGCGATCTGGACGTGGCGCTGCCCGACGGCGCGGACGACCTGACCTATTTGGAAGCCCTGCACGATGGCCTCCGCCGCCTCCCGCTGCCAGAGTTTGATCTGGTCGTCTATCTGGCCGGCGCAGACCCATTTGTCGGTGACACTCTGGGGCGGCTGGCCGTGAGCAAACGGGGTCTTGCCGAGCGTGACCGCGCGGTGTTCCAGGCATGCCGCACCGCCGGGTTGCCGGTGGCTGTTGTCATGGCAGGCGGCTATGCCCGGCACGTCGAGGACATCGTTGACATCCACTTCGCCACAGTGCAAATCGCCAGCGAGTTCGCCGGCGACCAGCGATCAGACGCATTGGTGACTTCTTATGCTTGAGACGCCTGTCATCACCAGCCGCCAGAACCGGCGCATTGTCGAGGCGCGCAAGCTGGCGGAGCGCAAACATCGCCAGCGCAGCGGTCGCTTTCTGGTGGAGGGGGTCAAGCTGCTGGAGATGGCGCTGAACGCCGGCGCGTCGCCGGTCGAAGCGTTCCTCTGCCGAAAGCAGGCCGGGCCGATCGCGACACGGTTGGCCCAACAGCTACAAGACGCCGGAGCGACCCTGGTCGAAGTGACGCCGGACGTGATGGATGCGCTGGCCGAGCGCGAGGCTGCCGAGGGAATCGTTGCGACCTTCCATGTCTTTGAGCGACGACTTGACGAAGTAAAGTTGGCAGGTGAGTCGCTGGTGCTGGTGGTGGATCGATGGCAAGATCCAGGAAATCTGGGGACACTGATTCGCACAGCCGATGCCGTGGCGGCTGCGGCCGTCGCGCTGGTGGAACCGTGCGTGGATCCCTTCGACCCGAAGACGGTGCGCGGCAGCATGGGATCGCTCTTCCACGTGCCGCTGGTGCGCAGTGCCGACGGACAGTGGCTGCTGCAAACACTTAAGACGCGCGGCCTGCGGGTTGTCGCCGCCGACGCTCGTCGCGGTGCGGACTGGGGCGAGGGACTCTGGCAGGGCGGCGTCGCATTGATCGTGGGCAACGAGGCGCGCGGCCTGTCGCCCGACCTGGAGCCGCTGGTGGACGCCTGGGCGCGGCTGCCCATCGCCGGCCGCGCTGAGTCTCTCAACGCGGCTGTCGCAGGCGGCGTGCTGATGTACACCTGGCTGCGAGACAAGGAGCGCGCTCAATGACGATCGACATCCTGGTTGTCGGCGGCGCGTCGCTGGATATCCTGCACTTCAACGGCCAGACCGTACACTCGGCCGGCGGAGCGGGGTTGTATACCGCTGCCGCGGCCGCACGGGCCGGCGCGCTGGCCGCCATGGTCGCGCCCCGGCCTGAGCCGATGCCGGCGGCCTTGCTGCCGGCCGCAGAACGCATCCACTGGCTTGGGCCGGCCGTGCCCCCTGATCAGCTACCGCACTTCGAGATCGCCCACTACGGCGGCGGCAAGGCGGAGCTTCTCCGCGCGCGCTGGGGCGCGGAGGCGCGGCTGCACAGCGCCGAACTGCCAGCCGATCTGTCGTCGGTGAGCTTCGTCCATGTGGCCGCGTTGGGAACCACCCAACGCCAGCTCGATTTCGTGGGCGCCGCCCGCCAACGAGGCGCAAATCGCATCTCTGCCGGCACCTATGGCCGGGCCGTCAGCAGCGAGACCGAAGATGTGCGCGCCCTGCTGGCGCTGGCCGACCTGTTCTTCATGAACGAGAACGAGGCTGTCGGTCTCTTTGGCTCGCTGGAGGCAGCGCACACTGCGCCGGGCAAGCTGCTCTTCGTGACGCTGGGCGCGCAGGGCGCGCTGGTTATCCAGGGCAGCCATGTGACCCCCGTGCCGGGCATGGCCGCTAACGAAATGGACCCAACCGGCGCCGGCGACACCTTCTGCGGCGCGACGCTGGCCGGGCTGGCGCGCGGCGAGCACCCGGTGATGGCCGTCCGTCAGGCCATCGCATTGGCGGCGCAGATGATCGGCGCGGTTGGACCGGCTGCGCTGTGGCACGTGGGACCGCTGCCTGCGGCGGCACACGATCGACGCGTGGTCGTCAATCAAGGACAGGTCGAGCGGGTTGCTGCACTGGTGGCCGAACTGCCGGAGGTTCAGCCTTTCGACTTCACCGGACCCGATTTCCCGCCGGCCGGCCATCCCGCGGCGCTGGACTATTTCTTCACATCCACAGCGCAGCAGTTCAGCTTCTGGCACGTCGCCGGCAACCGCTACGGCGGTCCGCTGCTGGCACCGCTGGACGGGACGATGCGCAAAGGGTCAGATTATCTCTGGCGCGCCTGGCTGCGCCCGCTGGCCGGCGACCCCGACTTCTATGGGGCCGACCGCCAGGCGGCATTGGACGAACCTGCACTGGCGGCGCTGTTGCGCGATGACACCGGACGACAGCCGATGCCGGCGTTGGACCTGCACCTCGCCCAGGCGCGCGCCTATGGCCGCGACATGGCGGCGTTGGTGTGGTCGCCGGCCAGCCTGGTGGCCGCCGCGCAGTCGTCGCCACAGCCGCTGCGCGCCCTGTTTTCTTCTCTGGACCAGATTGGCGGCTACAAGGAGGATCCGCTGCGCAAGAAATCCGGCCTGCTGGCGCTGATCCTGCAACAGCGGCCGGAGCGCTGGCTCCAGCCTGCGGCCGGCGAGACCTTCCCACCTGTCATCGACTATCACCTGATGCGTTCCTGCCTGCGCATCGGGCTGATCGATGTCACCGACCATTCGTTGCAAGGCGTGCTACAAGAGCGGTTGCTGCTGCAGCCGGCGGATGAATGGGCGGTGCGGCTGGCCGCGTACGAGGCGGTGGAGACGCTGACATTCCTCTCCGGTCGGAGCATGGGCGCGGTGGACTGGTTTTTCTTCAACGCCCGGCGCCGCTGCCCGGAGATGACGGAGCCGGAGTGCAGCCGCTGCGCGGTCGATCCGGTCTGCGCGCACCGCAAGGGGCTGTTTCAGCCGGTGCTGCGAACGACATTTTACTAGGCCCTACCCTTCTATGCCTACCCTGGAACAACTAGCGACATACATCGATCTGATAAAGGCATCGACGGCGCTCAGGCTTGTGCTGATCGCAATCTTCTATTTCACCGCCTGGATCGTTCACCGGTTGGCGCCGAGACTGGCGCGCCGCATGGTGCGGCTGAACCGCTTTGCCCGGCCCGCGCGCCGGCTGCGCCAGGAGCGTGAGACGACGCTGCATGGCCTGCTGTCCAGCGCGATCACCATCGCAGCTTTCGCACTGGCGACTTTCTTCAGCCTGAGTCTCTTCGTCGACGCCAACACGCTGATCTGGGTGATCGGCTTGTTCAGCGCGGCCTTTGGGTTGGGCGCGCGGCCATTGGTAAACGACTTCCTCAGCGGGCTGAGCCTGATCTTCGAGGACACCTACGACGTGGGCGAGAAGCTGGAGGTGATGGGAGTCGAAGGGGTTGTCGAGGCGGTCAACGTGCGCACGACGCTGCTGCGTGCGCCGACCGGCGAGCTGTACGTTGTGCCCAACGGCGATGTGCGCCTGATCCGCAACTTCAGCCGCGGCCGCTTCTCCATGGCGCCGGTCACGATGCAGTTGGCAGGCTCCGACCTGGCCGCTGCAGTTCCACTGCTGGAGGCGTTGGGCGAGGAGGCTGTGGATCTGCTGCCCAATCTGCTGGAGCCATGGCAGGTGATCAGTGAGTCGGGCACCATCGGTCAGACCACGGATCTGACGCTGTTGGCCAAGGCGCGCTTCGGCAAGGCGGCCGAGATGCGGCCGCGGCTGCTGGCCCTGGTGCAGGAGCGGCTGGCGGAGGCGGGGATCGAGCTGGTGAGCTAGTCGGGATTTGACGCATTGGCCGGCCCGCCTATAATTGAGACTCGGTATCAGTGAGAACCAATCTCAATTGCAGCAGGAAACGACAGATATGGCGCAACGGGTTTCTGAACGAATGCAGCTGGCCGGCTACAAGCTGACGCCGCCGCGACTGGCGGTGCTTACGGTGCTGGACGAGACGGACGAGCACCTTAGCCGCGCCCAGATCCTGGAGCGCGTGCAACTGGTTCAGCCGGCCATTGGCCGCGCCACGGTCTACCGCACCCTGGACTTGCTGATTCGTCTGGGCGTCGTCAGGCCTATCTACCTGGGCGAGCAAAACGTCTGCTTCACGCGCGCCGACCGCGGCCACCATCACATGATCTGCTCCGACTGCGGGCTGGTGGTCGAGTTCGACGAATGCGCGGTCGATGAGCTGCAAAAGGCGCTCTCCCAGCGGCTCAACTTCGAGATCCGCGGCCATCTTCTTGAGTTCTACGGGCTGTGCCAGCAGTGCAGGGAGGGATGACCATGCAGACTCTGCGACAGATTCCAAGCTTGATGGGCAAGCCTCAGACGCATGTGGCCGGCGAGCCTATCGTCGCGCTCCACAACATCTCGGCTCGCTACAACGGCCGCTTCGCTCTGCAGGACGTTTCCTTCGACCTGATCGCCGGTGAACAGGTGGCCGTGGTCGGTCCCAACGGCGCGGGCAAGAGCACGCTGTTCAAGGTCATCGCCGGCGTGCTGCCCAACAGCGGCGGCACGGTCAGCGTGGCCGGCAGCGGTCCGGGTACGCACATCTGCATCGCCTACGTCCCGCAGCGCAGCCAGGTGGACTGGACCTTCCCCGTTGATGTGGCCGACGTTGTCATGATGGGGCGCATTGGCCGGCTGGGCCTGTTTCGCCGTCCCAAGCGAGCGGACTGGGAGTACGTCCACCAGTCGTTGGATGTGGTCGGCATGTCAGCTTTCGCAGCGCGACAGATCGGCGAACTGTCGGGCGGTCAGCAGCAACGGGTCTTTATCGCCCGCGCGCTGGCCCAGGAGGCCGAGCTGATGTTGATGGACGAGCCGCTGACCGGGCTGGATGTGCGCTCGCAGGACGACATCTTTGCGGTGCTGGACGAGCTGCGGGCGAGGGGCGTGACCGTCATGATCGCCACCCACGACCTGAACCTGGCGGCCGAGCGCTTCGACCGGGTCATGCTGCTCAACGGCCAGCTGCTGGGTTTTGGCCAGCCCGAGGACGTGTTCACGCCCGAGCGCCTCGTCAACGCTTACGGCGGCCACATTCGCATGCTGGACACCGGCGACGGGACGATGATCGTCAACGATACGTGCTGTGACCAGTGACCAGTTATCAGTTTTCAGTGGTCAGTGGTCAGTGTAGCATTGTTCGTGAACTGATCACTGACTACTGATTACTGATCACCAATTCCCCCATGCCCGACATGCTCTCATTTCTCCTCGAACCCCTCACGTACCCCTTCATGGTGCGCGGCATGGCTGCGGCGGTCGTTGTCGGCATCGTCTGCGCGCTGGTGGGCAGCTACATCGTGCTGCGCGGCATGGCCTTCTTCGGCGACGCGCTGGCCCACGCCATCCTGCCGGGCGTCGCAATTGGCTATCTGATCGCCGGCGGCGCCAGCGCATCGCTGTTCTGGTGGGGCCTGGGAACGGCGGTGCTGGCAGCGGTCGGCATCGGCGCGATCAGCAAAGGCGCGCAGCTCAAGGAAGACACCGCCATCGGCATCGTCTTCGCCGGCATGTTCGCCCTGGGCATCGCGCTGATCTCCACCATGCGCAGCTACACCGTCGATCTGGTGCACTTCCTCTTCGGCAACGTGTTGGGTGTGACGCCGGGCAGCCTGTTGCTGACTGGGGTCTTCGGCGGCCTGGTGGTGCTGATCATCGTCGCCTTCTACAAGGAGTTCCTTGTGATGTCCTTCGACCCGATCCTGGCCGAGACGCTGCGGCTGCCGACCGAGGCGCTGCGCTACCTGCTGCTGGTCCTGATCGCCGTCACCATCGTCGTCTCGCTGCAGACCGTCGGCGTCGCGCTGATGCTGGCCATGCTGGTCACGCCGGCCGCGACCGCCTACCTGCTGACCCGCCGCCTGCCGGCCATGATGGCCGTGGCCGCGCTGATCGGCGCGGTGTCGGGCGTCGTCGGTCTCTACATCTCCTACTACATCAGCATCGCTTCGGGTGCGGCCATCGTGCTGGTCTGCACCGCCATCTTCCTCGTCGTCGCCCTCTTCGCCCCGCACCGCGGCTGGGTATGGCGCCTGCGCACGGCCGGGTAGACGGGAAAACAAGGGAAAACAGGGAAAGGCGGGAAAAACCGCGCCAGACGCGAGATCGGTGAATTATTATCTGCCCGCTGCCTCCGATAACTGATCACCGATCACCCTCCGCCGTCAAGGCGCCACGCGGTTCAGGTCGCGCGGAAATAGCGTTGCCAGCCGCAGATTGGGCAGGTCGAGCAACTGCATCAACAGCCGCTCCATGCCAATGGCGAACCCGCCGTGGGGCGGCATCCCGTAGCGGAACGCCTCCAGGTAGGTCTCGAACGGCTCCACCGGGTAGCCGGCCCGTGTCAGCGCCTCCAGGTAGTCCCCGTACAGGTGCAGCCGCTGGCCGCCGGTGATCAGCTCCACGCCGCGGAAAAGCAGGTCGAAGGAGTTGCTGTAGCCGGGCCGGCCCGGATCGGGATGCGTGTAGAACGGCCGCTTGCTCATGGGGTAGCCGGTGACAAACAGGAAGTCACTGCCGTGTGCCTCCTGCGCCCATGCTCCCAGCCAGCGTTCGTCCTGCGGCGACAGGTCCGGCTCGCCGCGCACGTCCACCCCGTGGCGCTGCAGGATCAGCTCCTGCGCCTCGGCAAAGTGGATGTGCGGAATCGCGGCGGGGACGGCCGGCAGCCGCGCGCTCATCAGATGGAGCTCCGCCGCGTAGCTGCCTTCCAGCGTCGCGATGATCCCGGCGATCACATCGCGCGCGGTTGCCATCACCGTGAAGTGGTCCTGGATGAAGCCGAACTCCACATCCAGGCTGACGTACTCGTTGACGTGGCGGGTGGTGTCGTGCGGTTCCGCCCGGAACACCGGCCCGACCTCGAAGACCCGCTCGAAAACGCCCACCATGATCTGCTTGTAGAACTGGGGACTCTGCGCCAGGTAGGCCGAACGCCCGAAGTAGTCGATCTTGAAGACGTTGGAGCCGCTTTCAGTGGCCGAGGCGACGATCTTGGGGGTCTGGATCTCGGTAAAGCCGCGCGCGTTGAGCGTGGCGCGGAAGCCGGCCATCGCGCCGGCTGCCAGCCGGAACACGGCCCGCCGCGCCGGGTGGCGGTTGGCCACCACCGCGTGGTCCAGCAGCGTCGGCAGCGCAGCCTTGATCTGCTTCTTGTTGATGGGGATCGGCGGCGGGTCGGCCACCGGCGTCAGGACCTGGATGCTGAGGTCGTGCAGTTCGACGCCGCCCGGCGCCTGCGGCTCGGCCACCACCAGTCCCTCCAGCGCGATCACCGTCTCCAAGCCCAACCCTGCCTCTGTCAGCGGGGCCAGCGCGGCCTCGTCCTGGGTCACGCCCTGGGCGGTGCCCCAGCCGTCGCGCAGCACCACAAAGTTCACGCCGCCCAGCAGGCGCAGGTTGTGTACCCATCCCCGCAGCCTGACGCGCTGCCCAACGTATTGGCCTATTTCGGTCGTTCGTATCGTTTCCATCGCTGTTTCTCCTACTCTTACTCCTACTCGTCCTCCTCCTTGCCCTCAAAACCGGAAGAGTAAGAGGAAGAGTAGGAGTACGAGTACGATAAAAGCCCTCGTCCGTTTGGAGGACGAGGGCTTGCTAACCTGCTCGTGGTGCCACCACCATTCACTTCGCCCGTGCGAAGCCTTGTTCATGCGCAGTAACGGGCGCATCCCGGAGACGGCTAGTTTGCAGAGTGTCAGAGGATCAGAGTTTCAGAGTATCAGGTTCGCTGATCCTCAGTCCCTCTGTTCTTCTGATTCTCGTCCTTCCGCGTTCGCCGTTCGGCTCAGGGGTGTCGTCGGGGAGGGCTGGCGGCGGCGCTTGCAGCCTGGGCGTCGCTCTCTGGTCGCCTGCGAATCTCCTCAACACGTCCCCGTCACAGCCGGTGTGCTGTGTTCGGTTGGTGCGGGATTGTAGCATGGGTCGCATGGGCTGTCAACCGCAGAGATGGTTTGCGGACATTGCCCGTTTAGGCTTATACTCAATCGCGTCAGCGGCGTAGCTGCGTCCATACGACTTGCCATCGTGACCGGCTGGACCTCCAGTCGGGTCAACGGGCAGTGATGTCGCTGCCCTGCCCAGCCGGGCCGATGGTCTGAAAGTGCGTTCCCAGGAAAGGAAATCTCCCCGATGCTAAACATCAGTTGTACCTATTGTCGCTCCCCAATCAACATCAGTGACGGCGAGTTGGCGATAATCATGCAGGAGGCGGGCGGCACGCGTCCCAAGTCCGCGCCGGTGACCTGTCCAAATTGCCGCAAGACCAACAAGGTGCCGTTCAAGCGGCTGGCGCAGGCTTACAAGCTGGCCGGCAGCCCACCGCCCCCTGTGGAGGAGGAAACCGGTGCAGCCGACGAGTCGGCCGAGCCATCACCGGAACCGGAGGCGACGGAATGACGGCTGGCGATTTGTGCGGCCAGCAGAACCGCCCGACCGTAAACGGATCGGGCTACGAAGTGAAAGGCCGTGCGGGCCTGGGATCCGTGCCCTGAACGGGCATTCACCCGGCAGCCGGTAGGTTTTGCGCAGCATCCCGGCGGGCGTGCCGTGCCAGATGCTGACCGGAATTCTCAAGGAATATCAATTGTCGGACGCGGCGGTGATGCGCGACTTGCCGGCTGCAATACCTTGTCGCACGATGCCGCCATAGCGGTCGTCGTCGAGAACTGAGGTCTTGGCGGCTGCCAGATCGTAGTACTTGCTGGCTTGCTCCAGGTCGCCCAACACCTCGTACGAGTGTCCCAGGTTGAGATAGAGCGAGGGGTAGAAGCTCTCGACGCGTTCGTCGGCCACTGCGTCGGCGCGGGCCAGCGACACCTGGTTCCAGTGCAACGTGTCCGCAGGCGTGTCCTGCTGGCGTGCCAGAAAATGGGCCGCGATGCTGGCCTCGAAGTCATCCTGCGCGTCTTCCCACGCCTGTGTGAACAAGGCGCGGGCGACGTCGGGCTTGCCGTCGAACTCAGCCTGCATCCCCTGCGCGCAGAGTTGGACGATGGGGTTGTTGGGATCAATCAATGGTGTAGTATCTGGGAGAGGAAGAGCTTGGTGCGATCTTCCTGCGGATTGTTGAAGAGGTCGTTGGGCGGCGCTTCCTCTACGACCAGCCCCTGATCGAAGAACATCACCCGGTTGGCAACCTCGCGCGCGAAGCCCATCTCGTGGGTGACCGCCACGATGGTCATCCCTGACAGCGCCAGGTCGCGCATCACGTCCAGCACCTCTTTGATCATCTCGGGATCCAGGGCGGAGGTCGGTTCGTCGAACAACATCACCTTGGGCTGCATAGCCAGCGCGCGGGCGATGGCGACACGCTGCTGCTGGCCGCCGGAGAGTTGGCCGGGATACTTGTGCGCCTGCTCCGGTATCTTGACCCGCTCAAGAAGTTGTTCGGCGATCTCAGTCGCCTTGTCTTTCGGCCAGCGGCGCACGTTGATCGGCGCCAGGGTGATGTTCTCCATCACGGTCAGGTGCGGGAAAAGGTTGAACTGCTGAAACACCATGCCCACCTCGCGGCGGACGGCCTCGATGTTGCGGATGTCGTGGCTCAGCTCGATGCCGTCCACGATGATGTCGCCCTCCTGGTGCTCTTCCAGGCGGTTGAGGCAGCGGATGAAGGTGGACTTGCCGGACCCCGACGGGCCGACGATGACCACCACCTCGCCCTCGCGCACGATGGTCGAGATGCCGCGCAGCACGTGAAACTCATCGTACCACTTCTGCACGTCGCGGCAGACGATCATATCTTTGGCGTTTTCGATGATTGTCATAGAGTGCGACTCCAAGAACCTACGCGTGGTCAGAGCGTTTGGCAGGCTGTAGGATAGCCCCTTGTGGGCGTCCGTGGGAACGGGCACAAGGCCCTATCCTACGGGTTTGGCGTGGCCTTAACGTTCTCCCACGCCGAGGCGTGTCTCCAGCCGGCGGCTGGCATAGGACATGCCTGAAGCGCCGACAAAATAGATCAGGCCGACGAACAGGTAGATCTCAGCTTGTCTCGAGCGGTACTCCTGCTGGCCCAGAACGGCGCGTCCGATGCTCAGCAGGTCGAACACGCCGATGATCGCCACCAGCGACGTATCCTTGAACAGGCCGATGAACTGGCCGACGATGGCGGGGATCACGGCGCGCAGCGCCTGCGGCAGGATGATGCGCCGCGTCGTCTGGTAGGTGTTGAGACCCACCGCGTAGGCTGCCTCGTACTGCCCGCGCGGCACAGCCTGCAGGCCGCCGCGCACGTTCTCCGCCAGGTAGGCCGCGCTGAAAAGCGTGAAGCCAACCGTGACGCGTATCAGACTATCCACCGTCAGCCCGCCCGGCAGAAAGAGCGGCAGCATGAACTCGGCCATGAACAGCACCGTGATCAGCGGCACTCCGCGGATCAGCTCGATGTAGCCGATGCAGAAGTACTTGACGACCGGGTAATGGCTCTGCCGGCCAAGGGCTAGCGACACGCCCAGCGGGAACGAGACGACAATCGCGACCACCGAGATGATCAGCGTCAGCATCAGCCCGCCCCAGAGCCGGGTGTTGACCGTGCCCAGCGGGCCGGCATCAGGTGCGTCATAGGCTGCGCCAACGCCGTAGAGGATGATCCCAAGGATGATCGGCGAGGCCAGCCAGAGGCCAATCATCACCTTGCGGTAGCGGAACAGTCTGCGGGAGACCGGTCCCCAGGTCAGCAGGCTGGCCACGCCCAGCGCTGCGACAAAGAGTGCAGCCGCCACGGGCCGCCACGTCAGCGCGCGCGGATAGCGGCCAACCATCAGCAACCGGAAGTTGACAACGATCGCCTCCCAGCGCGGCCAGAACGTCACGTAGCGCACAAAGGCGTAGAGGGCAAGGCCCAGCACAACCAGCAGAAACAGGCTGACGAGCGCCCCATGCAGGGACGTGTAGATGCGAACTTTGACCTCTCGCAGAGTCCCGTGGACGTGGTTATGCCGGACCATGTTATAGGCGATCAGCCCGCCGAAGACGGACCACAGCATGATGACAGCCGTAGTGGTCAGCGGGTTGGCTTGCATGCCGGCGCCGATGATCCAGATGTTGAGCGCAATCAGCAGCAGCAGTGTGATGATCTTGCCCAGCGAGAGGACGTTAGTCTGCAGCCAGTAGCCAAACTCGAACGGCGGTCTGTCGTCGCGCCTTTGCATCGCGGAAACTGTTGAGGTCATCGGTTATCGCTCCACCAGTTGCACACGCTTGTTGTACCAGTTCAGGAAGGCCGAGATGACAAGGCTGAAGGCCAGGTACGACAGCATGACGATGATGATGATCTGGACGGCTCGTCCGGTCTGGTTGAGGATGGTGCCGGAGATCTGGAACAGCTCCGGGTACGCGACCGCAGTCGCCAGGGAGGAGTTCTTCACCAGGTTCAGGTACTGGCTGGTCATGGGCGGGATGATGATGCGCAGCGCCTGCGGCAGGACGATCAGCCGCAGCATTTGCCCGCTGCGCAGCCCCAGCGCGCGCGCTGCCTCGGTCTGTCCCTTGGGAACCGCCTGGATGCCCGCGCGCACAATCTCGGCGATGAAAGCGCCGGTGTAGAGGACCAGGCCCAGTATCAGCGCTGTAAGCTGCGGCATGACCGTGAGACCGCCGACGAAGCCGAAACCTGTTTCGGCGACAGCCGGCTGTTCGATGCGCAGCGGCTGGACCGGCATCAGATACCATCCGGCGGCCGCTACCAGGAAGAAGGTCGCAAAGGTCCACATGGTGCGCCGCAGCGACCGTTGCCGCTTGATTTCCTGGCGTTTGACGATGTAGGATACCAGCCACGCCAGAGCGATCGCGGCGATCACGAACATGGCCCACTGCCCGGTCGTCGGCGTGCCGCGAATCCAGGGCATGGCAATGCCGCGATTGGTCATGTAGACCGGCCCGGGCAGAATGATCGCCGTGATCTCTTCACCAGTTCGCAGCCGGGGCAGCGCCAGCAGGCCCGCAAAATACCAGAAGAAAAGCTGGACCAGCAGCGGTGTGTTGCGGATGACCTCGATGTAGGCCAGCGCAATCTTGCTCAGCAGCCAGTTGGAGGACAGGCGCGCCACGCCTGTCAGCACGCCCAGCAGCGTCGAGAGGATGATGCCGATGACGCCGACCCGGATCGTGTTGACGATGCCGACGGTCAGCGCGCGCAGGTAGGGATCCTGGCGGGTGTAGCTGATCGGCGTGTCCAGAATGTCGAAGCCGGCGCTGCTGTAGAGAAAGCGGAACCAGGGAGAAATGCTTGTCCTGTCGTTGACCTGCTCCACCCTGAAGAATGGCTGCTGGAAGTCTGTGATCCCCAGGGTGTCCAGGTTGCCGAACATGTTACCGAACAGCCAGACAAAAAAGACCACCACAAAAACCGCGAAGACGACCTGGATCAACACGGCCAGCACGCGCGTGTCGCGGTAGAAGGGAATCCTGCTTTTGTTCTGCTGAGCCGGAGCTGAGCTGGCTGACATCGCAACTTCCTCCGGTGCGGCGTGCGGCCCGATGCGGCGGGACGGCTGGGGTGGAAAAGCCACAGCCCGACTGTACACCGTCGTCAATGACAGTCGGGCTGTGGCGATATCTAAGGCATACTCGTCGTTGTGGAAACGATGTGGTTTAGCGGAACGGCGGAGAGTACATCAGGCCGCCGTCGGTGTACAGGGCGTTCTGTCCGCGCGGCAGGTTGAACGGCTCGACTGCCAGGTGGCGGTCGTAGATCTCGCCGTAGTTGCCGACTTGCTTGAGCGCCTGATAGGCGAAGTCGTTGCTGATGCCCGTGCCCGTGCCCAGGTCGCCTTCGACGCCCAGAAGCCGCTTGATCTCCGGCTCATCGGAGGTCATGAACTCGTCGACGTTCTGTGAGGTGATACCCCACTCTTCACCGGCGATCAGGCTGAACAGCGTCCAGGTAACGATGTCTTTCCACTGGTTGTCGCCGTGGCGCACCACAGGACCCAGCGGTTCCTTGGACAACGTGACATCCATGATCTCATGATCGTCAGGGTTGGCCAGGACCGCAAACTGCGACACCAGGCCCGACTTGTCGGTGGTGAACGCGTCACACTGGCCCTCTTCGTACGCCTTGACGGTGCTGGGTGCATCCTGGAACACCACCGGCGTGTAGGTAACGCCGGCAGCGGCCATCTGGTCGGCCAGGTTCAGCTCGGTGGTCGTACCGGTCTGAACGCAGATGCTGGCGCCTTCCAGGTCTTGCAGCGTCTTGATGTTGTCAGCCTTGCGCACCATCATGCCCTGGCCATCGTAGAAGGTGATGACGGTGAAGTCAAAGCCCAGCGACGTGTCGCGGCTCATGGTCCAGGTGGTGTTGCGGCTGAGCAGGTCGATCTCGCCGTTGGCCAGCGCCGGGAAGCGGTCCTGGGCCGTCAGCGCACGGTACTCGACAGCGTTGGCGTCGCCGAGGACGGCGGCTGCGACAGCCCTGCACGCATCGACATCGAAGCCTTCGAACTCGCCGTCAGGGGTCAGGAAGCCAAAGCCAGGCACCGCCTGGTTGACGCCGCACACCAGCTTGCCGCGCTCCTTGACAGTGTCCAGGGTAGACATGCCGGCCGGCTGCTCCTGGGCGGCTGGTTCAGCCGGTGCAGGCTCCGCCGGCGCCTGTTCGGCCGGCGCTTGCTCCGCCGGTGCAGGCTGCGATGACTGGTCAGCCTGGGGCGTACTGCCGGCCGCGCAAGCTGTGATTAACATAGCTGCCACCAATACCAGGGTGACAAGGGTTAGATGCTTTTTTCGCATATTGGTTCTCCTCCTGTATGCGATATCAAACGGTTGACCGTTCAAAGGGACGGCAGCGAATGTCTTCACTGCCGACAAGACCAAGCGATGGGGTTTTTCAAACAGTCTTGCACAGAGTAGATCAGGATAACAGCAACTGCTGGCCTGGATGTTGAACGAGGATAGGTCAAGAGATCAACAAACAGCGCATAAAAGGCGGCGATCCAGGGCGGCGCAAATATAACACAGAACCGAAGGGGTGTCAAACGGGTTGAGAGTCGCCGGGATCGACTACTGCATCACCTGCCGCCCGGAAAGCGCCCGGGTCAGAGTGACCTCGTCGGCATATTCCAGGTCGCCGCCGATCGGCAGGCCGTGGGCCAGGCGTGTGACGCGGATGCCCAGCGGCCCGATCAGGCGCGCCACATACATGGCCGTGGCCTCCCCCTCCAGGTTTGGATTGGTCGCCAGCAGCACTTCCGCCACCGGCTCCACATTCAACCGGGCCAGCAGCTCGGCCATCTTGAGCTGCTCCGGGCCGATGCCGTCCATGGGCGAGATCGCGCCGTGCAGCACGTGGTAAAGCCCCTTGAACTCGCGGGTGCGCTCGATGGCCAGCACGTCCGACGGCTCCTCAACCACGCAGATGATGCTGCGGTCGCGCTCCTGGCTGGCGCAGATCAGGCACGGGTCGGCCTCGGCAATGTTGAAGCACTGTCCGCAGAAGAGGGTGCGCTCTTTGAGCTCGCGGATCGCTTCGCTCAGCGCGAAGACGTCCTCCTCCGGCGCGCGCAGGAGATAGAAGGCCAGCCGCGCGGCCGTCTTCGGGCCGATGCCCGGCAGCCGCGAGAAGGCGTCGATAGCGTTGGCCACAGGTGCCGCAACGGTCAACATGGCTTACAACAGCCCCGGCGGCAGGTTCAGCCCGCCGGTCAACGCGCCCATGCGCTCGGATGCCAGCGCCTGCGAGCGCTCGATAGCTTCGTTGACAGCCGCCAACACCAGGTCCTGAATCATGTCCACGTCGTCAGGATCGAGGATGTCGGGCTGGATGGTCACCGACTGCAGGCGCTGGTGGCCGGTCATCACCATGGTAATCACGCCGCCGCCGACCGACACCTCTACCGTTTCGTCGCCCAGCGATTCCTGGGTGCGCGCCATCTCTTCTTGCAGTTGGCGGATCTGCGCCATCATCCCGCCGCCGCCACCCATTCCACCGGGCATTTTCTGGGTTGGTCCCTTGATTCTCTTCTTCGACATTGAGCTCTACTCCTTTTCTCAGAAACCGAGTTTCTTCGGAGAAACTCGGTTTCTCCATCGATCTGTACGTTACCCGGCAGACAGCTTGCTGGCCACCGCACCCAACTCCTGCTTGGCGTGCAGCGCTACCGGGTCTTGTTCCAGATCGGTTTCAGCAGGTGTCTCAGCGGCAGGACGCGGGGTTGCGGGCGCCGGCTGAGTTTCCGCCACTCCCGTCACCTGTGAGCCAACCTGACAGTGAACGTGGACGCGGCGGCCCAGCAACTGGCCGATCAGGTCCTCCACGCATTGGCGGTTGGCCGGCTTCTCGACGACGTTCTTGGCAAAATCGCGCTCGAAGGCAAAATGGATATCGCTGCCGCTGGCCACTACGTTGCGCAGGGTGCGCAGCGCGCCGCGCAACTGCGGTCCGCGCGCCGTCTCGGCAGCTTGCAGCAGGGTGGTCCAGTTAGCCCGCAGCACCTCGACAACATCGGCGTCGGGCACGGGCTGAATCGGGCGGGGCAGCGGTTGTCCGCTGGCCGGCGCGTCGGCGTCACCGGTGGATGCGAACTCCTCCGGGCGTCTCTCGCCAGCCGGCATTGTGCCGCTGATCTTGAGATCGGCAGGCGCCGCGGCCGACGGGCGTGCGATGGCCGCGGCGCTGGATTGCACAGGCGCTGGCGGCGCGGGCGGCTCCAGCGCGTCCAGCCACGCCATCTCCAGCACGAGCTGCGGCTGGGTGGCCGTACGGATGTCCAGCGACGCCTGATTGAACAGTCGCAGCGCCTGCATTGTTGCCGCGCGCGACGACTCGGCTGCCTGCGTCTGCGCCACGGCGAGCTGCTCGTCGGAAAGGTCGGTCAGCAGCTCACGCGCCTGCTCCGCGTTGACCTGGCACAGCAGCACGGCCCGCAGATGGGCCACCAACTGGATCGCCAACTGGCGCAGATCGATGCCCTCGGCCACCATCTGGTTGATGGTCGCCAGCCCGCCCGAGGCGTCGCCCGCCACCAGTTCATCGACCAGGGCCGCGATGGCAACGCTGGAAATCGCACCGCGCACCGCTCGCACCTGGGCCTCCGTGATCACTGCGTCGCCGTAGGAGAGCAGTTGGTCGGTCAGGCTGATGGCGTCGCGCATGCTGCCTTCGGTGCTGCGGGCGATCATCTCCAGCGCGGCCGGCTCGGCCGAGCGGCCCTCCTGTTCCAGAATGTAGGCCAGCCAGCCGGCCACCTTGTAGGGCGGGATGCGGCGAAAGTCGAAACGCTGGCAGCGCGACAACACGGTGTCGGGAATCTTGTGTGGCTCGGTCGTCGCCAGAACGAAGATAACGTGCGGCGGCGGCTCCTCCAGCGTCTTCAGCAGCGCGTTGAAAGCCTCCGGCGTCAGCATGTGGACCTCGTCGATGACGTACACCTTGTAGCGCGCCTGGCTGGGGGCGAAGTGGACGCGGTCGCGCAGGTCACGGATCTCGTCGATGCCGCGGTTGGAGGCCGCGTCGATCTCGATCAGGTCCAGCAGCGAGCCGTTGCTGATAGACTGGCAGATGGTGCAGGTGTTGTCGGGGCGTTGGGCAGGGTCGGGGTCGAGGCAGTTGACTGCCTTGGCCAGCAGGCGGGCCGTACTGGTCTTGCCGGTGCCGCGCGGGCCTGTGAACAGGTAAGCGTGGGCCGTGCGACCGTCGCGCAGCGCGTTGCGCAGCGTCTGGGTGACGTGCTCTTGCCCCACCACTTCGTCAAAGGTTTGCGAGCGCCATTTGCGGTACAGCACCTGCGCCATGAAGCCAACTCCACCGTGTCGTTTGTGCCCGGATTGGGATGCGATCGAACGTTCTATACAGCGTGTAGTGTAACATTTCTGAGGGCAGATGGCAAATGGTTCGCCGTTTTGGCACGGTCCACGATAGCGCTGTGTCCTGGTCTTTCATCGCTGTGGCCCGTTCGCTCCGCTGTGGCCGGGTCCCGCTCCGCTGTGGCCGGGTCCCGCTCCGCTGTGGCCGGTCTCTGACCGAGCCACTGGTCGCTCGGTTGGAGACCGGCCACAGCAACAGCATACACCACCCACTGCCCTGACGAATTGAGGAGATGGTCAACTCGCGCTATAATACACGGCCATGGGTGACTCGTCCTCGAAGATCATCACCACGTTTCAAGACCGGCTGGCGCTGGACACGGCTGTGCGATCGCTCGCGCAGACGACCACCGCGGCCGAGGCGCGCCAGCGCGCAGCCGAGATAGCCGCCAAGTTCGGCGACCGAGCCATCCCCGCGTTGGTCCGCCAGCTTGACACCACCGATCCGCAGATGCGCGGTGGGCTGGGGATGCTGGCCGCCATGCTCGACTACGAAAAGACGACCACCGCGCTGCGCGCCGCGGCCCGCAACCGCGCGCTGGACGATCAGGCGCGGCTGACGGCGATCACCATTTTGGACCGCTACCTTAACATCGCTCCCGACGAGGACATGTATCACGGCATGGGCGCGCCGGAGGAGTCGGCGCTGCGCTCGCTGCGCGAGGCGTTGGCCGACCAGGCGACCGACCCGCTGGTGCTGGTAGAGTATTTTCGCCAGCTTGAGATGCAGCCGTTGGACGTGCAACTCACCATGGCGCGGGCTGCCCGCCGGCTGGATGCGGCGGAGGCGGTGCCCATGCTGCGCATGTTTGCCCAGGCGCCGACACACCTGATCGCGCAGGAGTCGCTGCAAGCGCTGGGCGTGATGGGCACACCGGAGGCCGCTGGCGCGCTGCACGGGCTGATCCCGACGTTGCGGCCCGATCTGCGTTTCATGGCCGAGCGCGCGCTGCAAAAGCTGCGGCTGCGCGGCCTGCCGGTGCCGCCATTGCAACCGCCTGCCCCGGGATTTCGCTGTCTGGCGACCCCGCCTGACAGCCGCGGCGGCCAATATCTGCTCTTCATCGTGCCTCTCCAGGGAGAAACGCCCGGTCTCCTCATGCGCCTGGCCATCAATCCCGTGGAAGGTCTGATCGAGGCGACCGCCAGCGCAGCCGAGAGCACGGACGATCTGCCGGAGCCGTTGGCCGTTGGGGCGCTGCACGCATCGCTGGTGGACCTGGGGCATTCGCTCTGGCTGGAAGCGCCGTACGACTACGGCCGCCGGCGCGCCCAGACGTGTCTGGCGGTCAACCTGGAGGAAGCGCGACCCCTGCCTTACGCCTATCGTTACCTCAACTGGGCGCTGTGGCAGTGGACTCCGCCCGCTCCTCATGTGGTGTCGTTGGAGGTAACGCCGGCCGGTAAGCCCGACCTGGGCAACTTGCTGCGCTACCCGGCGCTGGCAGGTTGGTATCTGAACAGCCCGAAGGTCTTCGAACTGGCCGATCAGCTCCTGGGTGAGGCCGACCGGGTAACGCCGCAGCGGCTTGAGCGGGTCGTGGCGCAACTCATCACCAGCGAGCTGGCGGCCGGCGCGTTGGATCTGGGGATTGTCAGGGACGGGCTGGTTGCGCTGCAGGAGTGGCTGATTCTGGCCGGCAGGCGCGATCTGGCGCTGCAGGCGCAGTCGGCAGCCCGCAGCTTGGCCGACGCGCCCGAAAAACATCCCCTCTTGCTGCACATGGCCAACCTCGGTCTGCGCATCGCCATGATCACCCTGGCGCGCGGCCTGCAGCAGGGCTGGCCGCCCCAACCCAACGGGTAGCTTCCCCACCGCAGCCAGCTCCCCTCTCCTACTCTTCCTCTTACTCCTACTCCTACTCTTGTCCTCACGTGCGGGTTGCGGTTGAGTGAGGAGGATGAGGAGGTGTACGAGGAGGAGGAAGAGAGACGCGGGCCAGTGCGCTTAGCCGCCCAACACCTCGCGCAGTGCGCCCAGCAGCAGCGTCACGTTGCGGTGCTGCGACGAGTAGCCCATTAGCCCGACCCGCCAGACCTTGCCCTTCAGCGCACCCAACCCGCCGGCGATCTCCACGCTAAACTCGTTCATCAGCCGGCTGCGCACCATCGCCTCGTCCACGCCCTCCGGCACGCGCACGGTGGTCAGCGTCGGCAGGCGCAGCGCCGGCGCGACGTGCATCTGCATCCCCATGTCCTCCAGGCTGGACCAGAGAAACGCCGCGTTGGCGCGATGGCGGGCGTGGCAAGCCGCCAGCCCCTCTTCGTAGACCAGCCGCAGCGCCTCGCGCAGGGCATAGTTCATGTTGATTGGCGCGGTGTGGTGGTACATCCGGCTTGATCCCCAGTAGGTGCCCAGTAGCGTCAGGTCGAGATACCAGCTCGTCACCTTGCTCTCGCGGCGTTTCAACGACTCCATCGCCCGCGGGCTGACGGTCAGCGGGGCCAGGCCGGGCGGCGCACTCAACGCCTTCTGGCTGCCGCTGTAAACGATGTCCAGTTCGTGGCGGTCGACGCTCACCGGGACGCCGCTCAGGGATGCCACCGTGTCCACGAGCAGCAGTCCGCCGTGCCGATGCACCACCTCGGCCATGCCGTCCAGGGGCTGCATGGCGCCGGTGGAGGTCTCGCCATGCACCAGCGCGACCACCCTGGCCGGCCGGCGCCGCAGCGCTGACTCCACCTCGTCCGGCGAGAACACCTCGCCCCACGGCTTCTCGATGACCACGAGGTCGCCGCCGTAGCGCCCAACCATCTCGGCGATGCGCATCCCGAAGTAGCCGTTGATGCAGACCAGCACCGGGTCGCCCGGCTCGACGAAGTTCGCCACGGCGGCCTCCATGCCTGCGCTGCCGGTGCCGCTGATGGGGATCGTCATCTGGTTCTCGGTCTCGAAGACGTAGCGCAGCAGGTCTTGCACTTCGTCCATCAAGCGTACAAACTGTGGATCAAGGTGGCCGACGGGCGGATGCGCCAGGGCGCGCAGGACGCGCGGCGCCACGTCGCTGGGGCCGGGGCCAAGCAGGGTTCGCGGGGTGATGTTCAAGTCGCTGTAGCTGATCATGGGACGCTCCTGAATCGTGATAGTTTGGTGAAGTGTAGCGCAAAGCGGAAATGCTTGTCAAAACGCCGCGCTGTGGACGATTTGGAAAATCGTCTTACGAGCGCATGGCGTGTTATACTGCGCGCATGATGCCGTTGTTTCCTCTTCACCCTCGTTTAGTGCACTTCCCTATTGCATTGCTGGTTACCGGCAGCGTGCTGGCGCTGGCTTACATGCTGCGCTGGCGGCGCCCCGCGCTGGCGACGACCACCTGGCTGTTGATCCTGCTGGGCTGGATCAGCGTCTTCTTCGCCGTGCTCACCGGGTTGATCGACCGCAACAACGCGCCTCAGGATCCCGAGATCGCTTCGTTGATCAGCGTCCACACCGCGCTGGGCTTTGCGCTGATCGCGGTGTATGGGCTGATGCTGTACGAGCGGCTGCGCAGCCCCGAGGCGCTGGACTCGCCGTCGATGCGCTGGCGACTGGTCGCGCTGGCCGCACTTGGCTTGGCGTTGGTGCTGATCGATGGCTGGGTGGGCGGCACGCTGGTCTACAAGCACGGCGTTGGCGTGCTCGGCTGACGGAAAAACGCCCTTACTTTTGACAAATCCCCCTCGCTGTGCTAAATTGGCGCAGTTGAAAATCGCATAGCTGGATACTCCCATCCAGAGGGGGCGAGGGAACGGCCCGCAGACCCCCCGGCAACCGGATCAGGAGTCAGTAACCAGTGATCAGTAAGCAGTGGGCAGTTAGTAGTTGCCACATAGCAGCGCAGGACTCTCCACTGACAACTGATAACTGTTCACTGATCAAGGTGCCAATTCCGTCAGGCGGCGTTCGTCGCTGGCCTGAAAGATGAGAGAGACGACCCCTGGCTGGCGCGCTCCTCGGAGCGTGTTTTTTGTGTTCAGGGACTGCCAGCTTTGAAAACGATCAGGAAGGACGACCGGCGATGCGCACGATCTGGTGGGACAACGGCCAGGTGATGATGATCGACCAGCGGGTATTGCCGCTGGAGGTAACCATCGCTGATTACGATGACCACCATCAGGTCGCCCAGGCGATCACCGACATGGTGATCCGCGGCGCGCCGGCCATTGGCGCGGCCGGCGGCTTCGGCATGGTGCTGGCCGCGCGCCAGTCGAACGCGGCGGACCGCGCTGGTCTGCTGGCCGACCTGGCGCAGGCCAAGCACGTTCTGGACGCAGCCCGCCCCACCGCCGTCAACCTGACCTGGGCAACCAGCCGGCTGCTGGAGTTGGCCGAGCGCGCCGATCTGCCGGACGTTGATGCCATCCGCGTGGCCATGCTGGACGAGGCACAGCGCCTGGCCGACGACGACGTCGAGATCAACCGGCGCATGGGCGCCAACGGCGCGGCTGTGGTGCCGCAGGGCGCCAACATCCTGCACCACTGCAACACAGGCGCGCTGGCGGCCGTCGACTACGGCACCGCGCTGGGCGTGGTGCGCGCCGCCTGGGAACAGGGCAACCCGGTGCACGTCTGGGTGGACGAGACCCGCCCGCGACTGCAAGGGGCGCGCCTGACCGCCTGGGAGCTGATGGAGGCCGGCATCCCTATGCACCTGATCGCGGACAACGCAGCCGGCCACCTGATGCGCGCCGGCAAGGTGGATGTGGTGATCTTCGGCGCCGACCGTGTGGCGGCCAACGGCGACGTGGCTAACAAGATCGGCTCCTACAAGCTGGCAGTGCTGGCCAGGGAAAACGGCATTCCCTGCTACAGCGTGGCGCCGACCTCGACGGTCGACCTGGACGCCGCGACCGGCGACGACATCCCTATCGAGGAGCGCGATGCTGAAGAGGTGACCCACATCGGCGGCGTCCAGATCGCGCCGGACGACGTGCCGGTCTACAACCCGGCCTTCGACGTGACGCCGCACCGCTACCTCACCGGCATTGTGACCGAGGAGGGCGTGTGCTACCCACCGTTTGCCGAGAGCCTGCGACGGGCCAAAGAAACGGCTGAGGCGCGCATTCGTGGATGAGATTGTTTGCGCCGACTCGCGTCAAATGGTTGACGTACCTGACGAGTCCGTACAGCTCGTCGTCACGTCGCCGCCGTACAACGTCGGCAAGGCGTATGCCAACCACAGCGACGACCTGCCGCTGGCGGACTATCTCCGGTTTCTGAACGAAGTCTGGCGCGAGTGCTACCGGGTGTTGGCGCCCGGCGGCCGGCTGTGCATCAACGTCGCCAACACCGACCGCAAGCCCTACCTCCCGCTCAACGCGCTGATCACCGCCGAGATCCTGCGCACGGCGCGCGAAGAGGGGCTGAACTGGCTGATGCGCGGCGAGATCATCTGGGACAAAGGCTCCAGCGTCGGCGTCAGCACGGCCTGGGGCAGCTTTGCCAACTCGTCCGACCCGGTGCTGCGCGATGTACACGAGTACATCATGGTCTTTTCCAAGGACAGCTTCAAGCTGCGCGGCGGCGGCAAGACAGGCATCAGCGGCGGTCAGTTCGTCGACTCGACCCGCAGCATCTGGCGGCCGGAGGAGATCGGTGATCAGGGGCCAGAAGCCAGAAGGTTAGAGGCCCAGAATGCAGAGAGTCAGAGTACAGAGGATCAGCGGTGCGGTGTCGGCCTTGAGGAACTGCAGCGCAAGCTTGCCAGCAAGCTGAAGGATGCGCGCAAGCGCGGCAAAGATGATGCCTGGATTGCCGAGTCCATGGCGCGGGCAGCCTGGCAGTACCTGAGCCGGCCGGGCGATGGCGTGTGGGCGATGACTACCGAGTCGCGCGTCGGCCATCCGGCGCCGTTTCCCGTGGAGCTGCCGCGGCGGCTGATCGAGCTGTACACCAAACCCGGCGATCTGGTGCTCGACCCGTTCATGGGCGCCGGCGCGACTGCTGTGGCAGCCGTCCAGGCGGGTCGCCATTACGTGGGATACGACATCTCGCCTGAATATTGTGACATGGCGCGACAACGCGTTGCGGCGGCTGAGGCCACCTTGAGCGCCCAGGAAAAAGCAAACCAATGAGCATTGTCGTTACCGGTTCCGTAGCATTCGATTATCTGATGACCTTTCCCGGCAAGTTCCGCGATCAGATCTTGCCCGAACATCTCAACAAGCTGAGCGTCAGCTTTCTGGTCGACAAAAAGGAAAGCTTCCGGGGCGGCACCGGGCCAAACATCGCGTACAATCTTGCGTTGTTGGGCAACCGGCCCGTGCTGTTCGCCACCGCCGGCCGCGACTTCCATGAGTTCCGCGCCTGGCTGGAGGAGCAGGGCGTGGACACCTCGGCCATGGGCGTCTACGAGGACGAGTTCACCGCCACCTTCAGCGTCATCACCGACCTCGACCACAACCAGATCGCCAGTTTCCACACCGGCGCGATGGCGCGGGCGCGCGATCTGTCGATCCGCCAGCTCAACGGCCGCGCGGTTGATATGGTCATCATCTCGCCCAACGACCCTGAGGCCATGCGCACCTATCCCAGGGAGTGCTGCGAGCTGGGCATTCCGTTTATCTTCGACCCGAGCCAGCAGTTGGCCAGGATGGACGGCGAGCAACTGGTGGAGGCGATGCGCGGCGCCAGGGTGCTGACGGTCAACGAGTACGAGTTCGAGATGGCGCGCCAGAAGACCGGGCTGGACGAGCAGGGCATGCTGGACCTGGTGGACACCATCGTGGTGACGCGGGCGGCGCAGGGGTCAACGGTGATCGGGCGCGGCTTTCGTATCGACGTACCCGCGGCACAGACCGATCGGCTGGTCGAGCCGACCGGCGGCGGCGACGCCTACCGCGCCGGCCTGCTGACGGGCCTGGTGCGCGGCTATCCCTGGCCGGTCACCTGCCGGCTGGCCAGCCTGGCCGCCACCTACGTCGTGGAGCAGAACGGCACCATGAGCCACCACTACACGCTGACCGAGTTCGTGGACCGCTACCGCCGCACCTTTGGCGACACGCCGGAACTTGAGGATTTGCTCGCCACGGCAGTCGAGCCACGGACGGCGGCGCTGGCCTGGGACGCGGGCATTTGAGCTACGCACCCCCGGTCGAGGTTTCGTTAACAACCGATAAGCGCGAGATCTACGCTTTCCTGCAGCGCGATCCGGTCTACGCGGCCTACGCCATCGGCGACCTGGAACCGGAGATGTTCGCGGACTGCACGTGGTTCCTGGCAGGTCGCGGCGCCTCGGCCAGCGCGCTGGCGCTGGTATATCGCGGCCTCGAGCCGACCGTCCTGCTGACCATGGGCGACCCGGACGCTGTCGCCGACGTGCTGTCGGCCATCCGGTTGCCTGACCAGGCCTACATGGTGGCGCAGTGCAGGCACCGGCGGGTGTTCGAGCGCTTCTACGACTTCTCTGGCGACCGCGTGCGGCCGATGGTGCGCATGACGGTGTCGTCGGACGCTTTTCGGCCGTCCCAGTCCAGGCTGAAAGAAGGCCGGCTGCGGCGGCTGGAACCGGACGATATGCCGGCTATCGAGATGCTGTACGGCCACGGCGGTCCGCATACGCCCGATGCGTTTCATCCGCGGCAGATGCACGACGGCGCGTTTTTCGGTGTGTTTGCGCCGGAATCGGATGACCTGCTGGCTGTGGCCGGCACGCACCTGATCGCTCCCAACTGGGGCGTCGGCGCGGTCGGCAACATTTACACGCACCCGGCCTGGCGCCGCCGCGGGCTGGCCAGCCTGCTTACCAGCGCGGTGACCGCCGAACTGCTGCAGCGCGGCCTGCTGGTGGTGCTCAACGTCGATCAGGCCAACGCGGCCGCGATCCGCATCTACGAATCGTTAGGCTACCGGACGCATTGTCCGTATATCGAAGGAATCGGTAAGTTGGTAGATTGGTAAATTGGGAGGTTGGTTGAGCAAAGCGGTATTGTCACTCTTCTGCGGCGTTGCCACCAATCTACCAGTTTCCCAATCTACCAATCCTAAATGCAAACAAGAATCTACACATCGAAAGGTGACAGAAAGTGAACTACGACATTAAGGACATCAAGCTGGCCGAGGAAGGCCGGTTTCGGATGCAGTGGGCGGCGCGTGAGATGCCGGTGCTTGATCTGCTGGAGAAGCGGATGGCTGCGAGCAGGCCGCTGGAGGGGCTGCGCGTGAGTGCATGTCTGCACGTCACGTCTGAAACCGGCAACCTGATGCGGGTCTTGCAGGCCGGCGGCGCGGACGTGGTGCTGACCGCCAGCAACCCGCTCAGCACCCAGGACGATGTGGCTGCCGCGCTGGTGGCCTACAACGAGATGCCGGTCTACGCCATCAAGGGCGAGGACAACGACACCTATTACGAGCATCTCTACGCCGCGCTGGATCACAAGCCGCACATGACCATGGACGACGGCTGCGACCTGCTGGCAACGCTGCACAGCAAGCGGCCTGAGCTGCTGGACACGGTGATCGGCGGCACCGAGGAGACCACCACCGGAGTCATCCGCCTCAAGGCAATGGCCAAGGACGGCGCGCTGAAGTATCCGGTCATCGCCGTCAACGACGCCATGACCAAGCACCTGTTCGACAACCGCTACGGCACCGGGCAGAGCACCCTGGACGGCATTATCCGCGCCACCAACATACTGTTGGCCGGCAAGAACTTCGTGGTGGGCGGCTACGGCTGGTGCAGCCGCGGCATTGCCATGCGTGCCAAGGGGCTGGGCGCCAACGTCATCGTGACCGAGGTCGATCCCATGAAGGCCCTGGAGGCGGTCATGGACGGCTTTCGCGCCATGCCGATGATGGAAGCCGCCGCGATCGGCGACATCTTCTGCACCGCCACCGGCGACATCCACGTCTTCGACGGTCGTCACTTCGAGGTGATGAAGGACGGCGCGATCATGGCCAACTCTGGCCACTTCAACGTCGAGATCAACATCCCGGCGCTGGAAGGCATGAGCAAGGAATGGCGGCGCGTGCGTCATCAGTTGGACGAGTACCACCTGACTGACGGCCGCCGGCTTTACCTGGCCGGCGAGGGCCGGCTGGTAAATCTGGCAGCGGCCGAGGGGCATCCCGCCAGCGTCATGGACATGAGCTTCGCCAACCAGGCGCTGAGCGCAGTCTACATGCGCGAGCACGCCGACGATCTGCCCAACGATGTCTTCCCGGTGCCGGCTGAACTGGACCAGGAGATCGCCCGCCTCAAGCTGAAGGCCATGGGCGTCGAAATCGACCAGTTGACCGACGAGCAGGAAGTGTACCTTTCGTCATGGACTGAGGGAACGTAGTGGCGTATTGCGTACAACGTATTGCGTAATCTGTGACAGGTAGCTCAGGCGCCTTGACATCGCTATTCACGCATCACGTAATACGCAACACGCAATACGCAACACGACCTCAAAACACGAATTGGAGAACAGAGAACAACATGAGCACGACCTTTATGAATTCGCCGCAGCTCTTCTACACGTCCGAGTCGGTGACCGAGGGTCACCCGGACAAGATGTGCGACCAGATCAGCGACGCGGTTTTGGATGCGATCCTGCGCGAGGACCCCGATGCGCGCGTGGCCTGCGAGACAGCCGTCACCACCGGCCTGGTGCTGGTGATGGGCGAGATCTCAACCAGCACCTATGTGGACATTCAGGCGCTGGTGCGCGATGTAGTTCGTGAGATCGGCTACACGCGCGGCAAGTTCGGCTTCGACGCCGAGACCTGCGGCGTGATCGTGTCGCTCAAAGAGCAGTCTGGCGACATCGCGCTGGGCGTCGACGAGGCGCTGGAGCACAAGCGCGGCGAGATGAGCGACGCCGACATCGAGGCCATCGGCGCCGGCGACCAGGGCATGATGGTCGGGTATGCGTGCAACGAAACCACCGAATTGATGCCGCTGCCCATTCATCTGGCTCACGGGCTGACCCGCCGCCTGACCCATGTGCGCAAGGACGGCACCTTACCCTATCTGCGGCCCGACGGCAAGAGCCAGGTCACGGTGGAGTATCACTATGGCAAGCCCAAGCGGGTGGACACCATTGTCATCTCGACCCAGCACTCCCCCGATGTCGATCAGAGCAAGATCAAGGACGACATCTATAACCGGGTCATCAAGTACATTGTGCCCAACGGCCTGCTGGACGAGCGGACGAGGATCTTCGTCAACCCCACCGGGCGCTTCGTTATCGGCGGTCCCATGGGCGACGCTGGCGTCACCGGGCGCAAGATCATCGTAGACACCTACGGCGGCATCGGCCGGCACGGGGGCGGCGCCTTCAGCGGCAAGGATCCGACAAAGGTCGATCGCTCCGGCGCGTACATGGCTCGCTACATCGCCAAGAACTGCGTGGCCGCGGGCCTGGCCGAGCGGTTGGAGCTGCAGATCAGCTACGCCATCGGCGTCGCCCGCCCGCTGTCAATCAGCGTCGAGACCTTTGGCACTGGCAACATCTCCGACCAGCGCATCATCGAGTTGATCAAGGAACACTTCGACATGCGCCCGGCCGCCATCATCCGTGACCTGGACCTGCGCCGTCCCATCTACCAGCCGACAGCGGCCTACGGCCACTTCGGGCGCACCGACATCGACGCCCCCTGGGAGCGCACCGACAAGTCCGAGATCCTGAGGGATGCGGCGGGATTGGACTGACGGCGTATTGCGTGGCGCTGATTGCCTGACCGGTGAGGCGTTCCGTATGAAATGTGAGGCGTGAAACGTGATGAGCGCCAGGCGCTGTATGTCACGTTTCACGTTTCTCGTTTCACAAACACACGGCCAATCTAATGCGACCACGTGATCGAGACACGACCCCGGTCGGGCTACGTGATACGCACGACGCACCACGGCCCCTTCCCCGCTGTTGTCCACACACTCTCCCTACGGTATAATGGCGGGAAACTGAGGAAGGACCAGTTCATCACAGCCATGCAGGCGCTGATCACCGGAATCGCCGGCTTTGCGGGCAGCCATCTGGCAGAGTATCTCCTTCGCGACACCGACTGCGCGGTGGCCGGGACCATTCACCGCCAGGACAGCCGGGTGGCGCACCTGCGCGAGCGGGTGGCGCTCTACCGGGTCGATCTGCGCGACGAGGCCGCGGTGGCCGAGCTGATTGCCGAGGTGCGCCCGGCGCTGATCTTCCACCTGGCGGCCCAGTCCTTCGTCCCCATCTCGTGGCAGCACCCGTGGATGACCTTCGAACAGAACGTCCACGGCCAGGTCAACGTGCTGCAGGCCGTGGCCCAGCAGGAACTGGACGCGCGGGTGCTGGTGGTCGGCTCCAACGAGGAGTATGGCCTGATCCGCCCGCAGGACCTGCCCGTGGACGAGGAGACTCCCCTCTGGCCGGCCAGCCCTTACGGCGTCAGCAAGGTGGCGCAGGACCTGATGGGCTGGCAGTACTTCCGCAGCTACGACATCCCGGTGGTGCGGGTGCGGCCCTTCAACCACATTGGCCCGCGCCAGGGCGACCGCTTCGTAGCGCCGGCCTTTGCCCGCCAGATCGCCGAAGCGGAGGCAGGGCTGCGCGACGCGGCGTTGCGGGTGGGCAATCTGACCGCCGTGCGTGACTTCACCGACGTGCGCGACGTGGTGCGCGCCTACTGGCTGGCGCTGACCTGCGGCCAGCCGGGCGAAGTCTACAACATCGGCTCAGGTCAGGGCTGGTCCATCGATGACCTGTTGGGACGCTTGCTGGCGCTCAGCAGCACCCGGTTCACGGTCGAGCAGGATCCGGCGCGCATGCGCCCGTCCGATGTGCCGGTGAGCATATGTAACGCGGGCAAACTGCACCAGGCCACCGGCTGGCAGCCGCAGATCAGCTTCGAGCAAAGTTTGCAGGACATCCTTGATGACTGGCGCGAGCGGGTGCGACAGCCGCGCGCCGGCTGGACGATTGAGGAATGAGCGACACAGACGGTGTGTTGAGAGAGGTGTGATGTGACGATGGAATTCATTGCCGAACCGATTCCACTTGCCATAGACAAGGATGGCACGATTCGCGTGGGTGGTACCAGGGTTACCCTGGATACTCTTGTTGCTGCGTTCAGGCAGGGCGCCACGGCTGAGGAGATTGTTTTGCAATACCCAACACTGCAACTGGCGGATGTCTATGCGGTGATCAGCTACTACCTGAGGGAGACGGCAGAAGTCGAAACATACCTGCAACAGCAAGCTGCGGAATCACTGGAGATCAGGAAACAGGTCGAGGCCAGGTTTGATCCGGCCGGGATTCGCGACCGGCTGCTGGCGCGCCGCAGTCAGATGGTCGCAAACGAGCTGACTGCGTAGAAGTTCTGTTCCATGTCGCGCTTCGTTACCGACGAAAACTTCAACAATGACATCCTTCGCGGCGTGATCCGTATCCGTCCGAGTCTGGATATAGTTCGCGTTCAGGATGTTGGCCTTCGCAGCGCTACAGACGCGACTATTCTTGAGTGGACAGCTCAGGAACAGCGGATCCTGTTGTCCCACGATCTGAAGACCATACCGCGCTTCGCACTGGAGCGTGTCCGGCTGGGCTTGCCGATGCCGGGTGTCTTTGTTGCATCTCGCGACATTGCAGTTGGTCAGGCGGTCGAAGACATCGTGCTGCTGTCTGATTGTAGCCTCGATGGTGAATGGGAGAACCAAATCCTCTACCTGCCATTGTAGCAAGTGTTCGAAAGGAATTGGAATGCCGAAAGCATTGATTACCGGTATAACAGGCCAGGACGGGTCGTACCTGGCCGAGTTTTTGATCAGGCAGGGCTACGAGGTCCTGGGCATGGTGCGGCGGACCAGCACCATCAACTTCGACCGCATCCGCCATTTCCAGGATCAGGTAACGCTTGTGCAGGGTGACTTGCTGGACCAGGTGTCGCTGCTCAACATCCTGGAGGAGCACAAGCCTGACGAGGTTTATAACCTGGCCGCACAAAGTTTCGTGCCAACCTCGTGGACGCAGCCGGTATTAACCGGCGAGTTCACCGCGCTGGGCGTGACGCGCATCCTCGACGCAGTGCGGCTGGTGAACCCGAAGAGTCGCTTCTACCAGGCCAGCAGCAGCGAGATGTTCGGCAAGGTGCGCGAGGTGCCGCAGCGCGAGACGACCCCGTTCTACCCGCGCTCGCCCTATGGCGTCGCCAAGGTCTACGGCCACTGGATCACCATCAACTACCGCGAGAGCTACGACCTGTACGCCTGCTCGGGCATCCTGTTCAACCACGAGAGTCCCCGCCGTGGCCTGGAGTTCGTGACCCACAAGATCACCAACGCCGTGGCGCGCATCAAGCTGGGTATCGACAGCGAGCTGCGGCTGGGCAACCTGGACGCGCGCCGCGACTGGGGCTATGCGCCCGACTACGTGCGCGCCATGTGGATGATGCTGCAGCATGGCGAGCCGGACGACTACGTCATCGCTACCGGCGAGACGCACTCGGTGCAGGAGTTCTGCGAAGAGGCGTTCAGCTACGTCGATCTCGACTGGCGGCAACATGTCGTCCAGGATGCGCGCTTCATGCGGCCGGCCGAGGTGGATCTGCTGGTGGGCGATCCGACCAAGGCCGGCGAGGCGCTGGGCTGGGAGCCGACCGTTACCTTCCGCGAGCTGGTGCGCATCATGGTGGACGCCGATATCGATGCGCTCAAGCGCAACGCGCATGTGCCCCACCTGAACTACGCCTGAAAGAGCTGAGGGCTTGTGCTGTGGCCGATCTGTGACTGGGCTTCGAGTGGCTCGGTCGCAGGCCGGCCACAGCAAAGTGAGAACAAGAGACCATGATACAACGACTGTTTGGCACCGACGGCATCCGCGCCCGGGCCGGTGAGTGGCCACTCACACCGGAGTTTACGCTGCGACTTGGGCGGGCCATTGGCATAGCAGCGCGCGAGCGCACCGGCAATCCGGTAGTCGTGATCGGCCGGGACACCCGCCGCTCCGGCTCGATGCTCGAGAGCGCGCTGATCTCCGGCATGCTGGCCGAGGGCGTCGATGTGGTGACGCTGGAGGAGTTCAGCACGCCGGGCGTCTCGTTCCTGGCATCGCACATGCTGGCCACCTTCGGCGTGGTCGTTTCGGCCTCGCACAACCCATACTGGGACAACGGCGTCAAGGTCTTCGAGGGCATCGGGTTCAAGGCCAGCGACGACCTGGAGCGGCTGATCGAGGAGACGGCGCAGAACGGCCTGCCGGCGGAGCCGGTCAGCGCCATGCCTGGCATGGTGCGCGTGCAGCGCGATCTGGGTCAGGCTTACGTCCGCCACATGATCCAGGCGTTCGGCGGTGAGGGCGCGCTGCGCGGTCTGCGGGTGGTGCTGGACTGCGCCAACGGCGCAGCCTCCTATCTGGCGCCCGATGTGTTCCGGCGCATGGGCGCCGAGGTGATCGCGCTCAACGTCTGGCCCAACGGCGCCAACATCAACGTCAACTGCGGCACCGAGGGGGACGGACCCCAGCGCGCCGGGCTGGCGGTGGTGGCGGCCGGCGCACACATCGGCTTCGTCTTCGACGGCGACGCCGACCGCTGCAAGTTCGTGGACGAGACCGGCAAAGAGCGCGACGGCGACTACATCCTGGCGCTGCTGGCGCGTGACTTGCAGGCGCAGGGCCGGCTGGCCGGCGACACGGTGGTGACGACGCAGATGGCCAACATCGGGCTGGACCGGTCGCTGCGCGCCGTCGGCGTCCGGCTGGAACGCACGCAGGTAGGCGACCGCTGGGTGTCGCAGCGGATGCGCGACGGCGGCCTGGTCCTCGGCGGCGAGCAGTCGGGCCACATCATCCTGTTCGAGAACGACCTGACTACCGGCGACGGGCTGTACACGGCGCTGCGCATGAGTGAGCTGCTGTTGCGCCATCAGCCCTGCCGCTTTTCCGAGATGGCAGACGATGTGCTGACCAAGGCGCCGCAGGTGCTGGTCAAGGCGCCGGTGGCTGCCAAGCCGCCGCTGGAAGATCTGCCAGGCGTGCAGACGCAGATCGCCCGTTCCCGCGAGGTCCTGGGCGACGACGCGTTGGTCAACGTCCGCTACTCCGGCACCGAGCCGGTGGTGCGGGTGATGATCCAGAGCAACGATCAGCCGGTCGAGGTACTGCATCGCGAGGCGGCGCAGATCCTGGACGCTGTAGTAGCTGAGACCGGCGGGCAGTGACCAGTAATCAGTAATCAGTGGTCAGTTCATCCGATGTATTGGCGCTGGCATGTTGTGAGGTGGGTTTTCCAACCTGCCTGCCAGATTCAGCCTTGAAGCGCTGCACCAGACAGTGACGACTGATAACTGATAACTGATAACTGATTACTGATGACTGATCACCGACCAAGACGGAGAGAAAAATCATGACAGACATCGTTTTCGGCACCGACGGCTGGCGCGGCAAGGTCGGTGAGAACTACACCTTCGACAACCTGCGCCGCTGCGCGCAGGGGTTTGCCAGTTATCTGGCCGACACCTTCAAGCCGGCTGAGCTGGCGCGCGGCGTGGTCATCGGCCACGACAAGCGCTTCTCCGGCCGTGACTTTGCCCTGGCGGCGGCCGAAGTCATCACCGGCAACGGCATCCCCGTGCATTTCTGCCAGGGACCGACGCCAACCCCGGCGATATCGTTTCAGGTCGTCCACCTCGGCGCGCTGGGCGCGGTCAACATCACCGCCAGCCACAACCCGCCGGCCGACAACGGCTTCAAGGTGCGCGATCCGCAGGGCGGCGCTATCGATCCGGCGGGCCTGAAGCGCATCGAGAGCTTCATCCCGGCGTCAGTCGCCGGCGTTCGGCGCATTCCGGCCGTTCAGGCGGAAGCCGTGGGACTGCTGCGTTTCTTCGACGCCAAGCCGGCCTACCTGGCGCGCATCCGCGAGCTGGTGGACGTGCAGCCGATCAAGGACGCCGGACTGACCGTGGTCTACGACGCCATGTGGGGCAACGGCGCCGGCTGGTTCGACGAGCTGCTGGCGGGCGGCAAGACGCGTGTTGTTGGTATCCACGAAGGCGCCAACCCTAACTTCCCCGAGATGGAGCGCCCGGAACCGATCCGGCCCAACGTGGATAAGTGCCTGGAGAAGGTGAAAGAAGTCGGTGCAGACGTTGGTATCATCAATGACGGCGACGCCGACCGCATCGGTCTGGCCGACGAGAACGGCGAGTTCATCGACCAGTTGCGCGCCTACGGGCTGATGGCGCTGTACCTGATCACAGTACGCGGCGACCACCGGCCGATTGTCAAGGCGCTGTCCACCACCGGAATGCTGGAGATCCTGGGCAAGAAATACGGCGTCGATGTCCACGAGGTGGGCGTTGGCTTCAAGTATGTGGCGCCCAAGATGCTGGAAACCGGCGCGATGATCGGCGGCGAGGAGAGCGGCGGCTATGCGTTTGGCAGCCACCTGCCGGAGCGCGACGGCATCCTGGCCGCGATGTACGTCCTGGACTTCATCGTCAAGACCGGCAAGAAGCCGTCGCAGTTGGTGGAGATGCTGTTCGACGAGGTGGGCAACCGCTACTACTACAGCCGTGTCGACACCCAGTTTCCCCCGGAAAAGCGGCCACAGGCCAAGGCGCTGCTCGACGAAGCGCGACCCGACTCGGTGGCCGGCCTGCAGATCACCGGCTTCAACGGCATGGACGGCTACAAATATTACCTGGAGGACGGCGGCTTCCTGCTGATCCGCTTCAGCGGCACCGAACCTATCGTCCGTGTCTATACCGAAACCACCCGCCAGGACCTCGTCCCCGCGCTGCTGGACGGCGGCCTGGAGATTGCGGGGCTGAAGGACTGAGGATCGGACAATCCGCTGCACAAGCAAGCGCATTGGTGGAGCGCTATCCGCCCGATTGTAGGACGTCCAACTCAATAGCTGGCTGCCCCGACACGCCAGGAGCCGTGTCGGTTGCGGGCCGAATAGCATACGCTCAAGCGATCGTCTCGCTTGAAGCGTATGCTTTGTCTATCGAAGCGGCGCGCGGAGATTATCTGCTGATGCCGTTGTAGCTGGTCATCCAGTCGTCGGTGGGCATGGTCTTGACCACGGCCACCAACGGCTGATCCGAAGTGATGAGCATGGAGCCGGTCCAGTTATGTCCCAGGGGCGGGTTGTCAATCTTGGTGTTGTGGGAGTGGACCGCGCCGCCAGCAATGGTTCGGTTTACAACCTCCCTGGCAATTGGTCGAGTGGCTTGCTTGTCATTGCTTAGGCCTCCTCAATACTCGGCCGAGAGAAGAATGATGAAGTCAGGGGTCACTGAGGGAAGCTCGGTTTGCACTCCATCGTCCAGCGACAGTGTCCACACTTCGTTCAAGTCTGCAACGAAATGGATCAGTTGCGTGCCTTCAGGAGACCAGACCGCCTTGGTTTCAATTCTTTTGTGGACCTCATTTGACGTCACACGTTTCAACTCGTTGCCTACTCGATCGATCAGCCACAGATCAATGAAGGGCCTCGCTCTTCGTAATACTGGGTTCCGGTGAAGGATATCCAGTCCCCGTTGGGGACCAGCAAGGAATTCCCGCTACGCTAATATCTCGTGTGAGCTGCGTTTGTCCTGAGCCATCTGCATTCATGATCCACACGTTGTATGGATAGTCCGGCCCCGAACTTTCACCCTCAGAGACGAATAGAGTATCTTGTCGCCATTTGGTGACCACTGTGGAAAGAACAGCTCCGCATCATTAGGCGACAAGACCACGGGGGTGAACCCCGAACCGTCCGCCGCGACGACCACCATAGTAGAAGATTGCCTAAAGACGTTGTCAACCAGGATTAACTGCCTTCCATCCGGCGACCAGTCGAAATTGATCGCGACATGTTCATTCTGTCGATCAACCGGATAAATCTCACTTCGTTCGCCACTAGCTACATCCACGATCCACAGTCCCGACGTCCGAGTACTGCGATAGGCAATCCGTGTGTCATCAGGAGACCAAACCGGTTCGACTCCTTCCTCGACGAGCGGCCGCAATTGCTTCGTGGCAAGGTCGAACACGTAGATGCCGTACACGGGTTCTTCACCCTTGGCCAGGGATGTCCGATCTTCCACGTTGCTCAAGACCAGGGCTAGCTGCGAACCGTCGGATGAAGGGCTGCCCCACGTATCGGCGCCGACTTCCTGGCTGACCAGGTAGAGTGGCGCCTGCGCATGGACATCGAGCAGAACCTGCTCGTCCGTACCGTCGCTGCGAACGGAATGAACAACGTTGCCGGAGCGATAGGCAATCAGGTACGGCGCTTCCATCTGCCCTGCCGGCAACGCGATAACGGCGGCGCAGCCGTGGGGATGGGCGTCACCGCGGCGTCGGCCGGGGTGTGGAACCGGCGGAATGGTGGGCGTCGGCGGTTCAGGCGTCACCGTCGGCGGCGGGGAAAGGTGTTGGTTGGCCCTGGCGTACTGATGGGCGATTGAACTGCCCCGGGTAGATGTTGCGTCGCCGCAGGCGGCTGGAGTTGTGCGACCTCAGCCGGCGGCTCGAGCGTGGCCTCGGGGATCAACTCAGGGCCACAACCGGCCAGCGCCACAGCCACGCTGCCCAGAAACAACAGAGCTAACAAGCACCTGCGCTCGTTGTGCGATTTACTCATGGTCACAGCCTCCTCACACAGAAAAGCGCCCTGTCCCAGGCAGATTCATGCCTCGGTCACGGCGCTCGCTCATTCGTTTCGTCTTGCTCCCCCTCAATCGTGGGGGTAAATTGTTTCGCCACCAGACCACCCTTCTGCCCTATCGGCTTGCGACAGGAGAGGCTAACCCGCTTCTTTCCCGACCGTTCCATTATAGAAGAAAAGGAGGCGGTCGTCAACGGCTTTCCGCTCCGCTTATTGCTACCCGTCGTAAGCTACGGTATAATGGCTGGCCGGGAGCAGGGAGGACGCGGCTCGTCCCAAACCCATGTTACCTGCCACTTGCAACCTGACACCTATCATTCCCATGCTCATCGACACCCACTGCCATCTCGACTTTCACCAGTTCGACGACGACCGCGACGCCGTTCTGGTCCGGGCGGCTGATGCCGGCGTGACGGTGATCGTCAACCCGGCCACCGATCTGGCCAGCAGCCGGCGCGCCATCGCGCTGGCCGAGCGCTACGACGGCGTCTATGCCCAGGTGGGCGTCCACCCCAACGACGCCGGCGACTTCGACGGCGCGACGCTGGCCGAGCTGCGGGAGCTGGCTGCCCATCCCAAGGTCGTCGCCATCGGCGAGATCGGCCTGGACTACTACTGGGACCAGACGCCGCGAGCAGCAGCAGGCGGCCTTCGAGGCGCAACTGGACCTGGCGGCCGAGCTGGACCTGCCGGTGGTCATCCACTGCCGCGATGCCCATGACGCCGTTCGTGAAACAATGCGCCGATGGGTGCCGGGCGCACAGATGCGGCAGGGAAGTGATGCTATTCTAGGAGTGTACCATTCCTTTTCCGGCGACCTCGAGATGGCACAGGAGGCGTTTGGCTGGCAAGTCGTGCTGTCCCTCGGCGGGCCCGTGACCTTTCGCAACGCGCGATCTGCACGCTTTGGTCTGCCAGTTGCCGCTGGACCGCATCATGCTGGAGACCGACGCGCCCTACCTGACGCCGCACCCGCATCGCGGCAAGCGCAACCAGCCGGCCTACATCCCACTCATCGCCCAGGCAATCGCGGTTCTGTTGCAGGTGAGTGTGGACGAAGTGGCGCGGACATCCAGCGCGCTGGCAATGCAGACCTTCAAAAAATGTCATTGTAGTCGAGTCGTGGTACACTGCTCGTTACTGTTGCAGATGCAAAACAAAAGGACCTATTTGCAGGAGAAAATCGTTGAGCAGCCATCCCCCCTTGCTTGACCTTGTGGCCGACGACCTGAAGCTGGTCGAGGCCAAAATGCAGGCCACCAACGAGGTGTTCCAGCCCCTGGCCGGCGCGATCAATCTGCTGCTGCACAGCGGCGGCAAGCGGATTCGTCCCTCGCTGGCCCTGCTGGCTGGACGGCTCTATGCCGGGGCGGAGAAGGACCGCCTGATCTCGCTGGCTGCTGCGGTGGAGATGCTGCACTCGGCGACGCTGGTGCACGACGACGTGATCGATGGGGCGTTATTACGGCGCGGCAAGGCAACGCTCAACGCGGCCTGGAGCCCCGGCGCCACCATCCTGGCCGGCGACTACATCTTCGCCCGCGCCGCCTCCTTCGCCGCCCAGACCGACAACGTGCGCGTCATGCGCATCTTCTCCGAGACGCTGATGACCATCTGCGACGGCGAACTGCGCCAGCTCTACGCCCTCGGCAACTGGCGCCAGCCGCGCGATGCTTACTACGAGCGCATTTACGGCAAGACGGCGGCGCTCTTCGCCGCGGCCAGCGAGTCGGCCGCCGTGCTCGGCAACGCTCCCGAACACGAGATCGCGGCGCTGCGCGACTACGGCCACAACCTCGGCATGGCGTTCCAGATCATGGACGACATCCTCGACTTCGTGGGCGACTCCTCTACCGTCGGCAAGCCTGTGGGCAACGATCTGCGCCAGGGCACGGTGACGTTGCCGGTGTTCCACTACCTGCAGGACAACCCCGAGGCGCTGGCCGTCATGGAGGCCAACAACAACGGACATGCCGGCGCCGACCCGTTGGGCGACTTGATTGCTGACATCCGCCGTTCGCCAGCTATGGAGTCGACACGTCTGGAGGCGGTCCGGTTTGTTGACGAGGCCAAGGCGCTGCTGGCTGCCTGGCCCGACACCATCTACCGCCAGGCGCTGGAGCAGGTGGCCGACTACGTGGTGGCGCGCACGTTTTGATGGAAGAACCACAATCCCCCGGATCGTCGGGGGACGCTGCAGCCGAGCCTGACGCTGCGACTGAGCCTGACGCTGCGGCTGAGCCTGATGCTGCGACCGGTCTTAGCCTACACCCCGAAAGGGGCCGACCGAGCCGCCTCGGCATGGCTGGCGCTGACTCCACACAACCCGCCCTTTCAGTCGTCATCGTCAACTGGAACGTCTGCGACCTGCTGCGTCGCTGTCTGGCATCCATCGCCGGCAGCGACGATTTGATTCTGACGGGCGCCGCGAGAGGTGGCGTTGCCAGGCGCTGGTCCGCCGAGGTCATCGTGGTGGACAACGCGTCGGGTGACGGCAGCCTGGCGATGCTGGCCAGCGAGTTCCCCTCCGTGCAGGTGATCGCCAACAAGGAGAACGCCGGCTTTACCCGCGCCAACAACCAGGGACTGGCTGCCAGTCGCGGACGCTACATTCTCTTTCTCAACCCCGACACCGAGTTGGCCCCGGGCGCGCTCAGTTTGATGCTGCAATACGCCGAGGCGCATCCCGCGGCGGGAATCCTTGGCCCACAACTGCGCTACGGCGACGGCGCCTTGCAGTCCTCGCGGCGGCGCTTCCCGACCCTGGCGACCTTTTTCGTGGAGAGCACCGTGGTGCAAGGGTGGTGGCCGCGCAACCAGATCCTGGCGCGCTACTACATGCTCGACCGGCCGGACGATGTCGTCAGCCAGGTGGACTGGGTGGTGGGCGCCTGTATGCTGGTGCGGCGGGATGTGCTGAACCGGATCGGCGGCTTCGACGAGGGGTTCTTCATGTACTCCGAGGAGTTGGACCTGTGCCGGCGGACGGTCGCTGCAGGCTGGCAGGTGGTCTACCTGCCGCAGGCCGTGGTGACGCACTACGAGGGCAAGTCCAGCGAGCAGGTGGTGGCCGCGCGCCACATCCGCTTCCACACCTCGCGCGTGCGCTACGTGCGCAAGTACCACGGCGCGCCGGCAGCCGAGGCCGTGCGCGTCTTTCTCCTGCTGACGTTTGCCTGGCAGTGGCTGGTCGAGGGGGCCAAATGGCTGGCCGGGCTGATCATCCCCTCCCAGCGCGGCCAGCGGTCGATGCGCCGCGAGCGGATGGCGGCCTACCACGCCGTGCTGCGCTCACGTTTGCGCAGCGACCGTTGACTGATCTGGTCCTCCCCTCCTCCTCGTATTCCTCCTCATACTCCTACTCGCACTCTTCTGGTCTCTTGCGGGCGGACGGGAAGAGAGTAGGAGTACGAGGAAGAGGAGGAGTATGAGTACGAGGAGGAAGGGGAGCTTCAGTTTGGACGGCGTGTCCTCTTGAGGTAGACTGCAACCCATGCGCGTGCTTTTTGTCACCGGCGAATATCCACCTATGCAGGGCGGCGTAGGCGACTACACATGGAAGCTGGGCTCAGCGCTGGCCGGCCTGGGCATCGATGTCCACGTCCTCAGTTCCGAGGATGCGGGGCCGGCCCACCTGCTGCCTGCTGGCGTCGAAAACGTCTACCCGGTGGTGCGCCGCTGGGGCTGGGGAACGGCGCGCCAGGTCAACATCGTGGTCGCCAACATCGCCCCTGACGTCGTGCACATTCAGTACCAGTCGGCGGCCTTCGACCTGCATCCGGCCATCAACTTGCTGCCGCGGTCGTTGCGCGGCCGGCCGGTCAGCGTGGCCGTCACGTTTCACGATCTGCGCACGCCCTATCTGTTCCCCAAGGCCGGCCCGCTGCGCTGGCGCGCCGTTCTTGACCTGGCGCGCAGCAGCCAGGCGGCCATCGTCACCAACGCGGAAGACCAGTTGCGCCTCCGCGCCTACCCGGAGCTTGCGTCCCGGCTGCACGAGATTCCCATCGGCGCCAACGTGCTACCTGACCTGCCAGCGGATTTCGACCGCGCCCTGTCGCGCGCCCGCTATGGCGTTGATCCCGCTGACCTGCTAATGTGTTACTTTGGGTTTCTCAACGAGAGCAAGGGCGGCGAGGAACTGATGGACGCGCTGGCGCTCCTGGTCGGCGCAGGGCTGCCGGTCCATCTGCTGATGATTGGCGGCCAGGTCGGGTCCAGCGATCCGACCAACGCCGCCTATCTCGAGCACGTGCGCCAGCGGGTGGCTGCGCTTGGTTTGCAGGGCCGCGTCCACTGGACCGGATTCGTGGGCGCGGACGAGGTGTCGGCGGCGTTTGCCGCGTCCGACGTGGCGGTGCTGCCCTACCGCGACGGCGCGAGCTTTCGCCGCGGCAGCCTGATGGCGGCGCTTGCCCATGGGATGCCCATCGTCAGCACCGCGCCGGCGGTGGCGATTCCTGAGATGGAGCACGGCAACAACATCTGGCTGGTCGAGACTCGGTCGCCCGCTGCGCTGGCTGGTGCGGTGGAGATGCTCTGGCGCGACCGCGGCCTGCTGGAGGGTCTCCGGCGCGGCGCTGAGACATTGGCCTCGTGCTTCACTTGGGAGGCGATTGCTCGCAAGCACGTCGAGACTTACCGTGAGCTCATCTGACAGGCGGCCGTCGGCAAACAGCGCTGCGCGGTCGCGTGGCGACCGCTTACGCCGCGGGTTGACCAACCACTGGCCGGCGTTGGCGGTGGGGGCTGTTTTTCTGGCATTGAGTCTGTTCTACAGCGTTACCGTACCTGCCTGGGAAGCAGACAACGAGCTTTCTCATTTCAACTACGTTCGCTATCTGGTCCAGCATCGCGCCTTGCCGGGCATTGACGCACTGGTTGAGACGCCGGTGACAACCGATGCCTGCCGCAGCGGCGAACAGGTCATCTCGAACGAGATCACGCATCAGTTCCGCCAGCCGCCGCTCTACTACGTGTTAGGGGCGCTAACCACGTTCTGGTCGAAGATGGACACCACGGGTCCGGAGGCTGCCAACGCGTTTCGCATCTGGGATGCCCGCCAGCTTGGCTACAATTTCGCGCTGCACAATCCGGCAGCCGAGAGCTTCCCCTATGCTGGAACGCTGTTGGCGCTTCACAGCCTGCGATGGATGTCGGGGGTGCTGGGCCTGCTCGGCTTGCTGGCCACGTATCTGCTGGGCCTGCTGCTTTTCGATGGGCGGCGTCTGCTGGCTGTGGCGATGATGGCCGTCAATGCGTTCATTCCCCAGTACATCTTTGCGTCGGCAATCGTCAACAACGATATCCTGGTCGCTGTACTGGGCAACTGGTGCGTTCTTCTCTGCGCCTACGCCGTGCTGCGCGACTCGCGGTTGCGCATCCTGTTTCTCCCGGTGCTGCTGGCCGGGCTGGCCATTATGACCAAGTACAACGGGATCGTCCTGCTGCCGCTGGTCGCGGTGACGCTGGCGGTGGTTGTTGCGCGCACGGTGCGCGAGCGCCGGGAGCGAGCGCTGCCGATGGTGGTGGCTTTGGGTGCGGTAACAGCGCTGGCAAGCATCCCGGTCTTGATCCTATTGCTGAACAACAGGGCGGTCTATGGCCGGTTTCTGGCCGGCTATCAGCTCGACTCGGAAAAGATCGTCAGCGCCTTGCCTGGCGTGCTCAACGCGGTGACACCTGACGCCCGCGAGGCGGTTGCGTACGCCTTCGCAACGTTTTGGGGACAGTTTGGCTGGGACAACATCACCCTGCCCGGCGCGATCATTGCCCTGCTGGCGGCGGTCTGCGTACTGGCTCTGGCTGGCGTGGTGGTCTTTCTGCTGGACAAGCGGCAGTCGCGGTGGTTGCGTTTCGTGGTGTTGGCAGCCTGTCTGTTCCTGCTGACGTCGATTGTGCTGTCATACGCGCGGGCGATCGGATCGCTGGAGCCGCGCGGTCGCTACTTGCTGCCGGCGATCTCGGCTGTCAGCTTTTTGCTCGTGCTGGGGCTGCAGCGCTTGCTGCCAGGGCGATTGAAGTCTGTGGGCGTCACCGCGCTTTGGATTGGCCTGCTGCTGCTGGCGATCGCAGTCCCCTTCACGGTGATCAAACCGGCCTATGCAGCGCCGCCGCTGGCAGCATCCGCCGAACTGCTGCCTGGCGAGTCGCCGCTTGACGTCACCATCGGCGACTTTGCGCGCCTGATCGGCTATCGAGTAGAGCCGCAGGAACTGGCCGAGGGCGATCCTTTGAGGGTCACTCTGGTCTGGCAGGCGCTGCGATCGACGCCGAACAACTATGTCATGTCCATCCACTTGCTGGACGCGAACCGGTTTCCGAGAGCCTGGGTTATGTCCCATCCGGGACGCGGCAACTTCCCGACCTCGATCTGGCAGCCGGGCGATGTATTCCGCGACACCTATCGGCTATACTGGGCAGAGACGCCCTGGGACAGGCTGCCGGCCGCGTCCTTGCTGAAGGTGGCGCTCTTTTGCCCAGGCAGCGCTGCTGTCGACGAGACCTATCTGGAGGTGACCGACGCACAGGGCAGCGACCTGGGCGACGCCGTTTACTTCGGTCGCCTGAAAGTCACCGGCGACCAGCCGCCTGCGCAGAACCAACCGGAAGCGGTGCCGCTCTACACGGCGGGCGACGAGATCGCCCTCGAGAGCTACCGCGTGCTGCCGGAGAAGCCAATTCCCGGCCAGCAGGTCACCATCGAGATGCGCTGGCGCACGCTGCAGCAGCCGGCCGCCGACTACACGGTGTTCGCCCATCTGGTCGATGAGAACGGCCAGCAGATCGGCGGCAACGACCTGTCACTGACCGACGGCTATTATCCCAGCAGCATGTGGGTCCCCGGTGAGGTGATCACTCACACCCACCGCCTGGACCTTCCCGTGAGCCTGCCTGCCGGCGTCTACGCAATCGAGGTCGGCGTGTACGAGCCGCAATCGGGCCAGCGATTAGCGTTGCGCGATGCGGACACCGGCCATTTGCCCGACGACCTGGTTGTCCTGGCCGAGTTTCCTGTCTTCGACCTTAGAATATTCCTGCCCATGGTCGAAATTCGTAGCGGGGCGGGTGAATAGGTTCACAGCATTTATGTGGCGCAATCTGTGGGTTCGCTTGAAAAAGCTCCGCCCTGAGTGGGTCTTGGTCGGGCTGATGCTGTTGGCTGCTGCGCTGCGGCTGTGGCGTCTGAATGCCCTTCCCCCCGGCTTGTTTTTCGACGAGGCCTACAACGGGTTCGATGCCCGCCAGCTGCTGAAGGGAGATTCCTGGCCACTCTTCTTCCCGGGCAACAATGGGCGAGAGCCGCTCTTCATCTATCTGCAAGCCCTTTCGGTCGCAGTCGTGGGCGCGACGCCGTTTGCCCTGCGATTGGTGTCGGCACTCATCGGCATCGCTACCATTCCGGCGATCTACTTCTGCTCGCTGACGTTGCTTACGCCACAGCCGGCCACGACCCAGCAGCGCCGTTTGGCTGGCTGGCTTTCCCTGGTGGCAGCAGCGGGATTGACGGTCTCCTACTGGCACGTTAGCCTGAGCCGGCTCGGCTTCCGCGTCAACTTGCTGATCCCAATCAGCGCCCTGGCGATTGCGTTTTTCTGGCGCGGGTGGATGAGCGGGCGGAGGCGCGACTACGCCTGGGCCGGTTTCTGGCTCGCGCTGACCATGTACACCTACATTGCGGCGCGTCTGTTGCCGTTTGTCATTCTGGCGTTCGTTGCTATCGAACTGGGGATCGCTCTCCTGCGGGCGCGTTCCGATCGAAACAACTTGCGCGCCCAGTGGCAACCGCGCCTGAAGGGGCTCCTGGTGCTGGCCGCCGTGGGCCTGGTGTTCAGCCTGCCCCTAGTCTGGACATTCCTGTCCAACCCTTCGCTGCTATCGGCTCGCACGGGCCAGGTTTCCATCTGGACCGGCTGGCAGGCAGGCGCCCCCGGCCAATGGGCGGGCGACCTGATGAGCAACGTTTGGGCGACTGCGCGCGCGTTCTACGACCGCGGCGACCAGAATCTGCGCCACAACCTTCCGGGGCGACCGGTCAACGACCTGCTGCTGGCGGTGCTTTTCACGCTTGGCTGGCTGTCCGCGCTGTTGTCGGTGACGAAGCGACCCCGATCGCTGCTGCTGCTGCTATGGTTCTTCATCATGTTGGCGCCCACCGTGTTGAGCACGGAGGCACCGCAATATCTGCGCAGCGCCGGCGCGTTGCCGCCCCTGGCAATTTTCTACGCACTGGGCGTATCGGCCGCTGGCGGTCTGTGGCGCCGCATCGCGCCTCGGTCATCGCGGATCGCAGCCAACGATGACGTGCTCGCGGCCGCCAGCATCGTCGTCATCCTGCTTGTTCTGGCCTGGAGTGGAACCCGGACCGCCGTGGATTACTTTCAGCGCTGGGCCAGTTTGCCTGGCCTGGGCGCAGCCTTTGATGTGGACAAGCAACTGGCGGCTTCGACGGCGGCCAGTCTGCTGGCTGCTCCAACCCAGGGACCTGTGGTGATGGCGACGGATCTGTATCTTCAGCCGCAGATGGCTTTTGCGCTCGGCAAGATAGCTGCCACCAGTGCACCGCCGGCCAGCACGGCTGAGGTAACGCTGTTGCAGGAGGATGGTTTCGATCCCAGAGGCTCGTTGATGCTCATCGCGCATCAGGATGGACGCCTGGTCAGTGCCTGGCTGGCTGGCCTTTCGCCGCAGGACCTTGAGTCGGCAACACCTGTGGATACGTTGCGTTGGCCCGCTCACCAGACCGGCTGGCCACAGCTCACCCAATCTGTGCTCGCAGCCGGCACGCCGTTGCGTTCACTGCAGGTGCGTTATCCACTGGACGTGACCTTTGCCAATGGCATGCGCCTGGTAGGCTACTCCATCGAGCCCGAGGTTCTGATGCCGGGTCAGAGGGATGCGCGCTTGACGCTGTATTGGCAAGAGCGCGGGCCGGACGACGGGCAGATCGCCCCGCGTGAAGGCGAATACCGCAGCAGCTTCGACGTATTTGCTCACCTTGTTGTGGACGGCGCTGTGGCTGCGACTGACAATGGTCAACTGCGCACCCAGGCGCTGGCAGATTACCTGCACACCGGTCAGCCGATGATCGAAGATGTCCGTTTCCTGGCCGCACCTGACGACCCGTCCACCGGCAAAGCGCATTTCGAGGTCGGCCTGTATCGCTACCATCCAGGCAGCAGCTCTGGCGCCAACGACCGTATCGCGATCGTCGATCAGTCTGGCCAGGACGCAGCCGATCAGGTTGAGCTGGGATCTGTTTGGTTGGGCAGCCCGCCTGCCGCCGCCGACATGTCTGACCTGCGGGCTCTGGGCGTTCAATTCAACCAACGAGTTGAACTGGCGGGCGCCAAGGCCAGCGTCGATCCGTCCGACCCCCGACGCTTAGCGGTCGATCTTGAATGGAAGGCGTTGGACCGTCCCACTTCCGATTATGTAGCCTTCGTCCATCTCATCGATCAGACCGGCCAGATCATCGCGCAACACGACGCGCCGCCCGGCGGTTTGCAGAATCCGACCCATCTGTGGGCGCCCGGCGAGATGGTGCGCTCCTCGTCTCCTCTGGAGCTGCCGGAAGGACTGAACAGGGCGGACCTGAGCTTGCGCATTGGTCTTTATGAACCGGTCAGCCAACTACAACTGCCGGTAACAGTCGCCGGTGACTCGGTAGGGGATGCATCCAGTGGTTCGTATCTGGTCGTCCCACTGCAAGCGCTCCAGGAAGCGACCGCGCCATGAGCTATCAGATCTCATCCGGAGTGCAGGCGCAACCCAACGGCGCAGCCGGGCTGCTGCGGCGCTCCGCAGGCTGGGTCAGCCAACGACTCTGGCTGGCGCTGCCGCTGCTGGCCATCCCGGCCCTGCTGCCCTTCGTGCAGATCGGTCTGCCCGGCTCGGCCGACGGCATGTTGCATCTCCTGCGTTTGGCGGCGCTGGACCAGCACATCGCCAACGGTACGCTCTACCCGCGCTGGATGCCGGAACTGTACGGGGGATGGGGATATCCGCTCTTCAACTTCTACGGGCCCTTTGTCTACTACCTGGCCGAAGCGCTGCATCTGCTGGGCCTGGATTTCGTGTCGGCGTTGATAGTGACCTTTGCGGCGCTGATGGTGGCCAGCGGGTTTGGCATGTACCGGCTGGCGCTGGATGTGCTGGGCAAGGAGCAGCGCTGGGCGGCGCTGGTGGCGGCTACCGCCTACATGGTCGCACCGTACCTGCTGACCAACGTCTATGTTCGGGGAGCAGTGGCGGAGGTGGGTGCGCAGGCGTGGCTGCCCTGGGTGCTGTGGAGCGTGCGGCGGCTGCTGACCGAGGAGCGGCCGCAGCCGTATGTGCTGGCAGTGGCGCTGAGCCTGGGCGGGCTGGCGACCACGCACAATATCACGTTGTTGTTTACACCGCTGGTGTTGGGCGGGTACATGGCGGTGATGTGGTGGCAGGGAGGGCAGGGGCGCGGGCGTCTGGGCTGGTTGGCAGCCGGTGTTGCGGCTGCGATGGGCATCAGCGCCTTCTTCTGGCTGCCGCTGATCGGCGAACGGCGCTACCTGGCGGAGAGCGCCTATCAGATTGCTGCCACCTACCTGCACGAGAACGTCTGGACATGGCGCAACTTCCTCGATAGCGGCTTTGTCTTTGAACACACATTTGACGTTCCGTTTCAGCTGGGACTGGTGCAGTTGGCGCTGGCCTTGATCGGGTTGATTGCAGCGCGACGTCGTGACCCGGAGTGGCTCTATTTCCTGGCCCTGGCTCTGCTGGCCGCCCTGGGCATCAGCGCCTGGTCGTTGCCGCTGTGGCTGGGCAGCCAGCTTTTGCTGATCGCACAGTTTCCCTGGCGCCTGCTGGCGTTCATGGACGTGTCCCTGGCCCTGTTCACCGGCGCCATCTTGCTGCCGGTGGCGCGCGAGACGAGACGGATGGCGGTTGCCGGTGTGTTGCTTGTCCTGATTATTGTCGCCTGCCTGCCCCGGCTCGATTGGATGCCGGTCATGGCCCAGCCGGGCGACAGTGTGACGATGCCCGCAGTTTCCCAGTTTGAGTATGAGACCGGCGCCATGGGCACCGGGTCATCCCAGGAGTTTCGTCCCCGCTGGAGTTCCGGGATTTCCCTGGATCCGTCCTCGGCTGGTGCAGGCGCCGTTGAAGCTGCCGGCGAGCGGCAGATCACCGTGGTGCGGGCGACTGCCTATGACATCGAGGCAGCCGTGTCGGCCTCGCAAGGCGGCCCCTTGCGCTTTACCAGCCTGTACTTTCCCGGTTGGCAGGCGACGCTGGCTGACGGCAGCGCGCTTCCAACATATCCCAGCACCAATCTGGGCTTCCTGACTGTGGAGCTTCCGCCCGGCGATCAGCAGGTGACCTTGCGCTGGACGGGCACAGCTCTGCAACACCTGGCAACCGGGCTGAGCCTGGCGACTCTGGCGCTGCTGGCCATTTTTGCCTGGCGCGCCTGCCGGCCGCGTTGGCTGGCGGCTGTGCCGTTGATCGTCCTGGCATTTGGCGTGGCAGCCACGCTGGTTCAGCCTGCTTTCGAGCCTGTCAATACGCCGGAGCGGCCGTTAGCATCGCGCAGTATGCAGTTGGCTGGCTATCGGCTGACGCAGCCGAACACAAGACAGATCTACATCATGCCGTATTGGTACGTCTCACAGACCCCTCCCGGCGACACCGAGGTTCGCTGGCAACTGCGCAGCGCGGCGGGCGACATTGTTGGCGAGTCGGCGGCGCGCCCCTACTTCGCCACCCAGACCGCCAGCAACTGGCCGCCGCAAACGTTGGTCGACGATGCCTACCTCCTGACCCTGACGCCCGGCCTGCCTTCCGGGAGCTACCAGTTGGCTGCGCAGATCGCTGAGGGCGACGACGTGACCGACTGGATTCCCATGGATGAAGTGGCGGTGACGGCGCCTGTGCCGCTTCAACCACAGCCCGGCCATGCGCTCGACGTCCGTTTCGGCAACTTGGTGAGGCTGGCCGGGTTCGACCTCAAGAGTTCCAGGTCGAATGGCGGGCTGGCGTCACAGGATCCCGCGGTCGTTAACGCCGGCGGCAGCCTGAACTACACGCTCTATTGGCAGGCCCTTGAGCGGTTGCAGACCAACTACCACAGCTTCATCCATCTCATCGATCGCCAGGGCGAGCCGCTCATCAAGCAGGACCATCTGGCCGGGTCGTTCTTCGATGCGCCTCTGTTGTGGGACACCCGGACGCTGCAGCCCGATCGCTACGTGATGCGCATTCCCGCGGATACGCCATCCGGCCTGTATTGGCCGCTGATCGGTCTGTATGAGTTCAACGATGTGCAGTTGCTTCCTGTGGAGGACGCTGACGGGCAACCGCTGGGGGACAGCTATCGTCTGCCGCCGATCAAGGTGTTGGGACGCAGCCCTTCTGTCAAGCCGCAATTCCCGGTGTCGGCCCACCTTGGCGACCTGGCGACGTTGCTGGGATACGACCTGGCTCTGCCTGAAGCCGGCCTGCGCCCTGGCAGTCGCTTTGACCTGACTCTCTACTATCAGGCCGACTCGCCGACCGGTCAGAACCTTACCCAGTTTGCCCAACTCTATAACCCTGATCTGGGAATGGCTGCTCAACAGGATGCGCTGCCTCAGGATGGCGCCAACCCAACCTGGGCCTGGGCGCCGGGCGAGATCATCACCGACACGAGAACCTTGCAGGTGCGCGCCGATGCAGAACCGGGAGACTATCGCCTGCTGGTCGGACTCTACGATCCGGCTGATGGCACACGCTTGCCGGTGGCCGACGCGCAAGGCAACCCGTTGCCTGATGGCCAGATCACTCTGACAACCTTGACTGTCTCGCCGTAGATTGCCGTTGGTTGCCAGGCAAACTCTCCAGGTCACGCTTGACGAGACGCCCTTGAGTTGAACAAACGGTTGAGCGGCAGTATAATCACCCCTCGATCACCCGGAAAACCATGGTCTCACGCTCCCGCAGTCACCTACCAACCTATCTGGTCGACGGCCTTGCGCTGCTGGCGCTGTGTCTGTTGTTCTTTTGGCGCGACCTGGCGCCCTCAACCGCTGACCGTCTCAGCTTTGCCCAGGGCGACTTCACAAATCAGTTTGTCGCGTTTGCCCGCTATGAAGCCGGCCGCCTGCATGCCGGTCAGTTGCCGCTGTGGAACCCATACGCCTATGGCGGCCACCCGTTTCTGGCCGATCCCCAGGCAGCGGTATTCTATCCCCTCAGTCTGCTGACCATGGTGCTGACGGCCGGCAAGACCGGCTTTTCAGCGCAGGCATTGCAGCTTGAAGCATTGCTGCACTACCCGTTGGCCGCGTTTTTTACGTATCTGTTGGCGCGCCGGATAACCGGCAGCCGGGTCGGTGGACTGGTGTCCGCGGTTGTCTTCACCTTCAGCGGCTACCTCACCAGCTATCCGCCGCTGCAGTTGGCGATTCTGGAGGTGCAGACCTGGCTGCCGCTGATACTGCTGGCGTTGGAGCTGGCAGCCGGCGCGCTGGCTGCCGGAGTCGCCCGCCGGGCGCTGGCGTGGACGCTTGTAGCTGGGCTGGCACTGGGCGTTTCTACCCTGGCGGGCCATCCGCAGTCCAGCCTGCTGGTGCTGTATGGGACGGCGGCGTTTGCGTTGTTTCGCCTGTTCGCTCCCAGCGCGGCCGCGGTGCAGGCAGTCTCGGTCTGGCGGCGGTTGGGGCTGGTGGTTCTGTTCGTAGCTGTTGGCCTGGGCATTGCTGCCGCGCAGATCCTGCCAAGCCTGGAGTTCATGCGGCTGTCCACCCGTGCTGCCGGCAGTTTCGAGGAGATGGGAGGCGGCTTCACCCCGTACGATCTGATCCAGTTGGTGCTGCCGGCCGTGGGCGTGCCGTTTCCTGCGCTCTTTGTGGGCGTGCTGCCGCTGGGGCTGGCGGCTATTGCCGTGGTTCGCTACCTGGCCATGGATCGCCCCGACACCCGGCCCGTGCGCGAGCATCTGGCCACGCTGCACGTTGCATTCTGGAGCGCGCTGGGCGGCCTGGCCCTGCTCCTCTCCTTCGGCAAGCATTTGCCCATCTACCAGGTCTTCTACTGGCTGGCGCCGGGCTGGCGACTGTTTCGCCATCAGGAGCGCACGGTGGTCTGGACCGTGCTGGCGCTGGCGCTGTTGGCAGGGTTCGGGGCTGCCTGGCTGAACCGGCAGCGCATCGCCAGATCAAGCGACCACGGACGCGCGCCTGGTGACGCGCGCCTGTCGCGTGTGGTCGCATGGGTGTACGTGGTGCTCGCTTCGCTGGCATTGATCGCCGCGTTCATCTTTTTCTACGGCTTCAGGGCCGGCAACGACGCATTGTGGGGCTTCACTGCCGCCACAGTCTTCCTGGCAGGCATGCTGGGTCTATCGGCCCTGGCTGTGCGCAGCGGCCGCCCGCTGGTGGTCCTGGGCGTGATCCTGCTGGACCTGTTTACGCTTACGGCTGCCAACCACCGCGGACCCTATCTGGCCGAGTCCTTTCCGCCGCTGCCAGTATTGCAGCCGGCTCTGGACGACCCGGCAGCCTTGCGAATTGCCAACGAAGGCGTGTTGCCGGAGAACTACGGCGTCGCGTATGGCCTGGAGGAGATCGGCGGCGCCAGCCCGCTGCGGCTTGCCAGCTATCAGGCGGCCATTGACCATCTGTCCCAGCAGCAGTTGTGGGCAGTGATGAACGTCGGCTATGTGCTGAGCCGCGATCAGGCGCTGGCCGTGCCCTCTCAACAGGCGGCCGGGATGACGGACGAGAAGGGCGAGCCGCTCTACCTGCACCGGTTGGCTGGCGCGCAGCCGCGCGCCTGGATCGCCCACGAGGTCGTGGTTGAGCCAGACGAGGACCGCCTTTGGCAGCGGCTGGCGGACGCGAGCTTCGACCTGTCGCGGCAGGTGTTGTTGCCATCCGCCCCGGCAGGGCTGGGCGATGGGGGTGCAGGGCCTGCCGGCGGCGACTCAGTCGTCTGGCTGGAGCGCACGCCAGAGTATCTGGCGCTGGAGGTAACGAGCGCTGCCCCAGCCGTGCTGGTGCTCAGTGAACTCAGCTATCCCGGCTGGCATGTCATGGTGGACGGCAAGGCCGCGCCGCTGCTGGAGGCCGACGGTATGCTGCGGGCGGTGGCGCTGGATGCCGGCTCCCACCGGGTGGAGATGCGCTTCCGGCCGGTTAGCGTCACGGTGGGGTTGGCGGTTTCGGGCGTCATGTTGTTGCTGGTGGTGATCGTGTTGGCCGCATACGGCTTGCGGCGATGAATGTCCCATGCAATCCAAGTTGATTTCCCGCTATCAGCGGCTGATATTTAACCCTGACCGGCGCATTGCGCGGGCAACGCTGGCAGCGACCTTGCTGCTGGCCGCTCTGGCCGTGGCGTTGCTGGTGGCAGTGGCGGGACCGACCTATGCGGTCGGCGCGGGGCTGGGGCTGGGCGCGGCCTATCTGGCGCTGCGCAGCCCGCGCTGGGGATTGGTCTTCGTGATTCTGGTCGCGACATTGCTTCCCTTCGCGACCTTCCCGTTCCGTCTGGGCTTCAAGCCGACCTTTTTGGATGCAGCGCTGGCCGCGTTTGTGTTGGTCTGGGCACTGAGTCTGGTCACCGGCCGCGAACGGCGCTTCACCGGCTCGCCCATGGGGCTGCCGGTGGCGGTGTTCTTGTTTCTGGCGCTGTTTGCCTTTGCGCTGGGCGCGGCGAATGCTCGCCCCAGCGTCACCACCATCCGCCGCTTCGTCGAGATCATCCTTGGTGTGCTGCTCTTCTTCGTGGTCATCAACGTGGTGCGCGGGCAGAAGGACCTGGAGTGGACGGGCAAGGTGCTGATCCTTGCCGGGGCCGGCTCGGCGTTGATCGGTGTGGTGTTCTACGTGATCCCTGAAACCTGGACCGTCGCGGTGCTGAACGGGCTGGCGAGGTTCGACTATCCGGGCGGCTTCGGCGCGCTGCGCTACATCGAGGACGATCCGGCCAACGCGATGCGCGCCATCGGCACAGCCATCGACCCCAACACCTTCGGCGGCATGTTGATTCTGTTTTCGGCGTTGGCGCTGCCGCAACTCTTCGCCCGCCGCCCGCTCTTGCCGCGTTGGCTGGTGGCGGTGATCGTCGGGCTGACGGTCCTGTGTCTCTACCTGACCTACTCCCGCAGCGCCATGGTGGGGCTGGCAGCGGCCCTGCTGCTGATTGCACTGCTGCGTTACCGCAAGCTGTTGTTGCTGGGCGTGGCAGGGATGTTGCTGTTGCTGCTGTTGCCGCAGACCCAGGACTATGTGGCGCGCTTCGCTGCCGGCATCCAGGGTCAGGACCTGGCGACCCAGATGCGTTTCGGCGAATACCGGGACGCGCTGCGGCTCATCGCACGCTATCCGGTATTCGGCGTCGGCTTCAGCGGCACGCCCGACATCGACCTCTACATCGGCGTCAGCAGCGTCTATCTGTTGATGGCGGAGACCATGGGCGTGGTCGGCCTGCTGTCGTTTCTGGCGGCCATGGGGGTCTATTTCGTCACGTTCTTTCGCACCATGCGCCACCGGCTGATGGATGACCGGCGCGAGGCGCTGTTGCTGGGGCTGAGCGCGGCCGTGGCCGGCGTCCTGGTGAGCGGTGTGCTGGATCACTATCTTTTCAACCTCGCCTATCCGCACATGGTCAGTCTGTTCTGGATCTACGTTGGGCTGGGCATGGCAGCGATTCTCATCGAGCGCGCCGCCGTTGCGAATTCGCAAAACGGCTTGTAGGCAGGCGGGCGCTGTGGTATACTCCGCGCTCTCGCAACTCCAGGTGACAGTCCCGCCGGGATGGCTCCCAGGCAATTTCCGCTTCCTTCGCATCTCTGCAGCCGTCTTTCAAGAGTAGCTGTCACCCTACCCGCAGGCATCGCATGAACATTACCACGACAAAGATCGACTCTCCGCCCTGCACCGTACTCGCGATCGAAGGCAAGGTCGTCGGCGCCGGCGCGCTGGATTTGGAGGCTGCCTTGCAGCAGATCCTCGCCGCCGGCGAGACCCGCCTCGTGCTTGATCTGGCTGCTGCGCCGATGGTCACCAGTTCCGGCCTGCGGGTGATCATCGCCACGGCCAAGCGGGTGCGCGCAACCCCGGCCGGCGATCTGCGCCTTGTCTGTCCATCCCAGCAGATGCTGGATGTGCTGGAGCTGGCCGGGCTGTTGCGGGTATTCAAAGTCTACGATTCGCAGCAGGAGGCCGTTGAGAGTTTTCGGGCGATCGAGCGGCAACGCGATGCGTAGGGCGTATTGCTAACACGTAATCCCATCCCCAGGAGAACCAACTATGACCGATCCCGTCCCGACCATCGAGCACAAGCAGTTGGAACGTTGTGACTTGTTCATCCTGCACGGCAGGATCGACAGCAGCAAGGCGCCAGCCGTTGAAGCCGCCTTCAAGAGCGTCACCGACAAGGGCCGCTTCCGCTTCGTGCTTGACATGAGCGACGTTCCTTTCGTCAGCAGCGCCTTTCTGCGCGTCTTGATGACCAACCATAAGCAGGCCAAGCGTTTCAACCGCGGCAACATCTACCTGGCCGCCATGTCGCCCAAGATCGTCGATGTTCTGGAACTTGCCGGTATTCTGGGTATGTTCCGGACGTTCGACAGCGCAGAGGAAGCCATCAGCGCCTGGTAACACCTGATCGCATTTGCGACTCCATAGCCGGTCGCTGCGGGTGGCCCGAGGCGGGGTGCGTTGCAGACACCGGCCATGGAGTCTCACACTGGAAACACCTGAACGCCCTATGACAGAACTGCTCGTCACCAGCGATCTTGGCCAGTTGCCGCGCGTGCTGGACTTTGTGCGCGCTGCCTGCCAGGACGCGGGCATGGACGACGACGAGGTGTTCGCTTGCGAGTTGGCCACTGATGAGGCGTGCGCCAACATCATGGAACATGCCTATGCAGGGCTGCCCGAGGGCGAGATTCGCGTCTGGTGTTGGACGGCTGATGGGCAGATGTTCATACGCTTTCATGACACGGGCCGCCCGTTCGAGCCGCAGGAGGTCGAACCGCCGCTGTTCACCGATGACCTGCAGGAGCGCCAGGTAGGCGGGCTTGGGCTGCACTTCATGCGCACCCTCATGGACGACGTGGTCTTCGAGTTTGGCGAGGCCGGCAATACCGTCACCATGAGCAAGCGCATTGGAGCGCCGTGACCATGATTGCCCGTAGGATAGAGCCTTGTGCCCGTTCCACCCCGACGCCCACGAGGGGCTATCCTACAGGCGGAGGGGCGGCGGCATGAGTAAGGGCGCGAACACGTTGCCCGCGGGAGAAGGCGCCCGTCGCCGGCGAACCCATCTCAGCCAGGTCGATCTGGCCGCCCTGACCGAGGCCGGTCTGGCCATCGTCCGGTCGCAGCTCGACGTGGACGGGCTGTGCGAACTGGTCTATCAACAGGTCGTGCGCATCGTGGACGCCGACCACTTTCACCTCGGACTGTTCGAGGGGGACAGCTTCAACCTGAGGGTGTGGGTGCAGGACGGCAGGCGCCTGCCCGTTACCGCCTTTCCGGGCGCCCAGGACGCCGGCATCATCGGCTGGCTGCGGGCCACCCAACGGCCGCTGCTGGTGCGCGACTTTTCGGTGGAGATGCCCGAACTGCCGGCGCGTCCCAGCTACGACTCCGACGACCCGCCGCGCTCGGCCATCTTCGTGCCCCTGGTGGCCGGGGACGAGGTGGTTGGTTCCATGTCTGTTCAGCACCACCGGCCGGACGTGTTCGACGAGGACGACCTGCGCACGCTGGACATCATCGGGCACCATGCCGCCAGCGCGGTCGTCAATGCCCGGCTCTTTCAAACCATCCAGCGACGCGCCGAACAGTTGGCAGCCGTTGCGGAAGTCAGCCAGGCGCTGATCGCTGAGCTGGACTTCGATCAACTCCTGACCAAGGTGGTAGAGTTGATCCGCGGGCGTTTCGGCTACTACCACGCCCAGATATTCCTGGTTGAGGACGAAACCCATCGGGCCGTCTTTCGCGCCAGCAGCGGGCACCGGCTCAACCAGATATGGCTGCAGCAGGGCCGCGCCCAGCACTTTGGCGAGGGCATCATCGGCTGGGTTGCCGCATCGGGCAAGCCGCTGCTGGTCGCCGATGTCGCCCAGGAGCCGCGCTACATCCCGGACGACCCGCGCCTGCTGCCCGACACACGCTCGGAGCTGGCCGTGCCGCTGGTGGTGGAGGGCGAGGTTCTTGGGGTGCTGGATGTACAAAGTCGTGAGCAGGGTGGCCTGGGCGAAGAGGACCTGTTCGTGCTGACCACCCTGGCCAACCAGGTCGCGGTGGCGGTCGACTCCACCTGGTCCTACTGGGCAAAGCAGGAAGAAGCCTGGATCACCACGGTGCTCCTGCAGATGGCCGAGGCGGCCAACCAGGCCGAGAACCTGGACGAGGTGGTTGGCGCGGTCACGCGCATCACAACCATGCTGGTCGGCGCCGTTTCGTGCAGTGTGTGGCTGCGAGCGCAGGAGAGCGACCTGTTCGAGCTGGCTGATGCCGTTGGGCTGGACGAGGCGTTGCCCGCTGCAACCCGGTTGTCGCCGGGCACCGCCAGTGCGTTGGCTCAGATGCTGGTGCGCCCGGCGCCGATCTCCCTGGTGCGCGACGGGCCCGGCGTGTTGCCCGAGGATCTTTGGCGCGCGCTGGCAGGGGACGAGGTGTTGCTGCTGCCGCTGCTGACACAGAATCGGCTGATCGGCTGTCTGCTGGTGAGCCTGGACAACGAGCGCGTGCCGGTGCGGCTGCACGACAAGCGGATGGGGATGTTGGCCGGCATCGCCCAGCAGGTGGCCGCATCGGTCGAAAGCGTGCGCCAGGCCAGCTATCGCGACGAGGAGGCCTGGATCTCATGGGCGCTGCTGGAGGTGTCGCAGGCCATCTCCAACGCGCAGACAGTCGACGAGATGCTGGAGAGCGTCGTTCGTCTGACGCCCCTGTTGGCCGGCGTCGACCGCTGTGCGGCGCTTCTGGTGGACGAGGACAGCGGCGATCTGGTCGTCAGCCGATCGTATGCCGGCCGCGGCGACTCCTCCCAGCGCCTCTTTGGGCTGCGGCTGGCTCCCGGCGACGTGCCGCTTCTGGATTTGGTCCGGGCCACGCAAACCATCCACTACGTGGCCGACGCGGGCGACAGCGATCTCGTGCCCCCGCTGTGGCGTGATGCGGTCGGGAGCAAGAGCCTGGCGGCTGCACCGTTAACCGTGCAGGACGAGGTTCTGGGCATCCTGCTGGTGGACGCAGTGGACGAACCGCACCGGGACATCAGCCAGCGGCGCCGGGACATCATGGCCGGGATCGCCCGCCAGGCCAGCCTGAGCCTGGAGAACTTCCGGCTTCAGGTGCAGGAGCAGCAACGGATCCGCCTGCTGCAAGAGTTGGAAGTCGCGCACCGCATCCAGACCAGCCTGCTGCCCGACGAAGTTCCCGATGTGGCCGGCTACCAGTTGGCCCACGAGTGGGAGGCCGCGCGCGAGGTGGGCGGCGACTTCTACGACTTCATTCCCCTGCCGGGGGACAAGCTGGGCATTGTCATGGCCGATGTGGCCGACAAGGGGGTTCCGGCAGCGCTGTTTATGGCGCGCACCTCCACGCTGTTGCGGCTGTCGGCCCAGGATTACGCGTCGCCCGACCGCGCGCTGGTGCACGCCAATCGCTGGCTGAACGCCAGCAACCGGGAGGACATGTTCGTCACCGTCTGGTACGGGATGCTGGACCCGGCGGCGCACGTAATCCAATACGCCAACGCCGGCCATGGTCTGGCACTGCACGTCAGCGCCGCCGACGGGGCCGTGCAGCCGCTGCGCACCCGCGGCATCGCGCTGGGCATCGTCGACGACCCCACCATCGAGATCGGCACGGTGGCGCTGGAGCCGGGCGATATGGTGGTCTTGTACACCGACGGGGTCGTGGACATTCTGGACGAAGACGGGGAGGAGTACGGCCAGGATCGGTTGTCTGATCTTCTGGTGGCTAATCGGCACCTGGCCGCCCAGGACGTTGCCGACGCGCTGGTCAAGGCCGTCTGGGCGCACGCCGGCAGCGCGGCCGCAGTGGACGACGTGACGCTGGTCGTGTTGAAACGGCGGCGAGTCTCCGAGGGCAGCAACAGCTTTCAGGGCGGCACCGGCGGCGATCCAGTGGGAGATGGTCCTCGCGCCGTCAGCCTGATCACATAGGTGTTCGAGACTTGAAATCTGATGCCTCCGCAGTAGGACCTCACTGCGGAGGTTTTGTTTCGTCACCGCTCGTCTGCTACAATCCCGACATGGTCGTATTGGACATTGGTGTGGGCGTCGTCGTCGGGTTGATCTCGGGATGGCTTGTCTGGTGGCTGGCGGATCGCTTCGTGGCCGGCTACCGCTCGCAAGCCCCAGAACCGGCGCCCTCGGATGCCGGGGCAGTTCCGCTGCCGGCGGCGTTGACGGTTGTCTGCATGGCTCTGTGGGGCGCGCTCGCCGGCTGGCGGGCGCCGTCGCCGGCCGCAGGCGTCTCGGCGCTGGTGGTGACGGCCATTCTCCTCTGCATCGCCCTGGTGGACTTTCAGGTGCGGCGCATCCCCAATGCGCTGGTCGTGGCGTTGCTGGTCTGGGCTGCGGTACAACTCGTCTGGCTGGGCCAGCCGGCGCCGCTGGCGGCAGTCGTCGGTCTGTTAGTAGCCGGCGGGCTGTTCCTGGTGTTGCGCGTCGTCAGTCGCGGACAGATGGGCATGGGAGACGTCAAGCTGGAGGCGGCGCTGGGCGCACTGCTGGGGTTTCCCGCCATCATGTCCGCCATGCTGCTGGGCGTGATTGCCGGCGGGCTGGCCGCCGCGGTGTTGCTGATCACCCGGCGCGCCGGCCGCAAAGACCCCATCGCCTACGGTCCCTGGCTCGCGCTCGGCGCGTGGATCGTGCTGGTGCAGGCGTGGGGGCTGGTGTAACGGTTAATGGTCAACGGTTAACGGTTAATAGTCACTGCCGGAAGAGGCGTCTGACATTAACCATTAACCATTGTCCATTACACCATTAACCATTCTCTCTCATGGCAAACAAACCTCCTGTCCAACTGCGCAACCTCACCCGCGACACCGTGCTGGCCGAGCGCTGCCGGGTGGCGGACAGCTACTTCCCGCGCCTGATCGGGCTGATGGGCAAGGAACGTTTGGAGCCGGGCGAGGGGCTGTTGATCCTGCCCTGCAACTCGATCCACACCCATTTCATGCGCTTCCCTATCGACGTACTCTATGTCAGCCGGGAGGACGAAGTCGTCGCGATCGACGAGGCCATGGCCCCCTGGCGCTTCGGCCGCATCCGCCGCGGCGCGCGCTACGTGGTCGAGCTGCCGGCCGGCACGGTCGCAGCGACCGGCACGGAGGTGGGGGACAGGGTGGCAAGGTGAGGGGGTGACAGGGTGAGCGGGTGACGTGGCGATCTTGGATGCCGCATATCCCATCCCAACACCGCTTTCTCCCTCTCCCCCTCTCCCCCTCTCCCCCTCTCCCTCTCTCCACCCTCCACGCATTACGCATCACGTTTCACTTCTCACGCCCCGCCGCAGCTCGCCGCGCAGGCGCGCCCAGTTGAGCGACGTGTCCGACAGCAGCGTGTCGGCGCGGAAGAAGCGGGCTGACAGGCGGATGAAGAACCAGGCGGTGGCGGCCAGCAGGATCAGGCCGAGCAGCGGCTGCCAGACGGGCACGCTGGTCGACGCCAGCCGCGTCACCATGGCCGTCGGCGCCGTCAGTGGGAAGAGGCTGAGGACGGTCGCCAGCGTCCCGTTGGGATCGTTCAGGAAGATCGAGTTGAACCAGAGGGGAATGAGCAGGGGCAGGATGATGACGAAGGTAAACTGCGACCCCTCGCGCGCGCTGGGCGCCAGCGCGCCGATCGCGCCCAGCTCGGACGAGTAGACCAGATAGCCCAGCAGGAAGTAGAGCACCAGATAGACCCAGAAGCCGGCCGGCAGCGTCACACTGCCCAGGCTCGCCAGCAGAGCCTCGCCCTGGCTGAGCAGCAGCCGGCCGCCGCCCACCCAGATCGCCATCTGCAACAGCGCCAGGCAGCCCAGCCCGATCACCTTGCCGATCATCAACTCCTGCGGCTCCAGGCTGGTCAGCAGCACCTCGGCCGTGCGGTTCTCCTTCTCCTTGACCACGCTCTGCAGCATGTAGCCGCTGCTCATGGTGATGGAGAAGAAGAGGATGAACATCAGGGCGAAGGAGACCCCGAACCCGGCGGCGCTGGCGCGGTTGTCCACCTCCGCCGGTGCAATGGCCGTCTCTTGCGCGCCGGCCAGGGGCGACAACACCAGGTCGGCGCGTTGCTCGTCGTGCAATAGATTGGCAGCCACGACCCGGCGCAGCAGACCCTCGTTCTGCTCGCCGGCCAGGGGCGACAGGCTGGGCGCAACCACCACGATCTCGCCGGTCTGCATGAAATCGGCCGGCAGGAGATAGAACTGGCTGATCGCGCCGGCCTGCAACGCCTGATCCGCCGCCGCGCGGTCCGGGAACGCCTCCAGCAAGCCGGCCAGATCGGCCGGTATCGTCGTGAGGATGCCCGCCTGGTCCACGTAGCCGATCTGCTGCGCAGCGCCGGCCGGGCCGGTCAACAGGCTCACCGGGTCGTCGCCCACGAAGCGGTCGGTGAGAAGCTGCGGGATCAGCGAGAAGGCCAGAATCAACAGCGGGAAGATAAACGTGGTGAACCAGAACGACCGCTTGCGCAGCGTCGTGGCGATCTCGTGTCGTAGAACCAGGAAGATGTGGTGCATAGGGTTGCTCTGAGACGTTCGACGTTGCCGGAAAAACTGACGCCCGCCGGAGGCTACCCACTCCGCTCCGCTACGGGGTGCTGCGCAAAGCCGTCCGGCTACAACGTGGAAGGCCCTGCGGGCCTGGATTCCAGCCCTGTAAGGGCTTTCACCTTGTAGCCCGATCCGTTTTACGGTCGTGCGGGCTTCTTCGCCGCAGCGGCTCGCAATGGCAATGAGAAACGTAGTTTTCGGTGTATTCAGGAGTTCGACTCTGCCGAATAAGTCGCCCCCCTTGAGTTGCGGCCGCGCAGGGCGGCGCGCACGGCCTGCCAGCTCAGCCGCTGGCCGTAGCTCAACATGCCGATCCTGAAGACGCGCGCCGCGACCCAGACCGCGATGGCCGCGCAGACAAGCAGCCCGACCAGGCCGGCGGCCATCTGCCAGGCGGGCACGGTGGTGACGCCCCAGCGCATGGCCACCGTCAGGAACGCGGTGGTGGGAAAGAGCGTCAGCCCAACCGCGAGCGGGCTGTCAGGCCGCGCCAGGATGACGGCGAACAGGAAGAAGGGCATGATGAAGAACAGGTTGACGATGCCCGCGATCTGCTGGCCCTGCTGCAGGTCGGTGACCACGCCGCCCAGCGTGATCATGATGCCCGCTACCAGCGCAAAGGAAGGAACGAAGTAGATCAGCACCACGGCCATCAGCGACCACGGTATCTGGACGCCGCGGAACAGATCGGTCGCGGCCGCAGCGATGGCCAGCGCCGCCACCGCCGCCGCGCCCCAGATTGCCAGTTGTGTCATGGCCACGGCGAACAGCCCGACCGCCTTGCCGGTGACCAACTGCATGGGCGAAAGCGAGGTGGCCATGACCTCCACGGTGCGGTTCTCCTTCTCCGTCGTCATGGCCTGCAACAGATAGCCGGCCGACGACAGCACGGCGAACACGTAGAACATCCCCGCGAAAAGCGGAATCAAGAACGACAGGAAGTCATCGCTGGCCAGCTCGCGGCCGTCCTCCGCCGACTGCATCGTCACCGACAGGCCCTCCTCCAGCCGCTGACGCACGTCAGGCGCTTGATCGGCCAGCAGCGCCTCGCGCACCAGTTGGCTGAAAGCGCCGCGCGCCTCGCCCGAGGGCGCCTCGGTCAGGTAGACCAGTTGCGGCGCCTCGCCCGTCAGATAGCCGGGCGGCAGCACGTAGTAGCCCTGCACGTCGCGCATCCAGCGCAGCGCGGGCGCCCGCCTCATCGGGGAACGCCAGCAGGCCGGCCGCTGGCGGGCTGGCGGCCAACAGCCCGGACTGGTCAACGTAGCCCAGGGCTGCGCGCCGCCTTCGTCCGTGGCCACCAGCACGCTGAAGCCGATGATCGCGGCAAACAACAGCGGAATCCCAGCGTTGCCAGGACGAAGGAGCGCCGGTGCACCGCCTTGACGTACTCGTGTTTGGCGACCTCCCAGGGCTTATTCATCGGGCGTCTCCCCCTGTACGACCATCACGAAGATGTCGTCCAGCGATGCCTCGGCCACCTCGAAGCGATCGATCTGAAGGTCGCCGCGGCCGGCCAGGGAGCGCAACACCTCCTGCGGGCTGACGCCGGCTGCCAGCGGCAGGTGCCAGGCGCCGTTGCGCTGGTAGGCATCCAGCACACCCTGGACGCCGCTGAAGTCGCCCTCGCCCTCGATCAACACCGCGTTGCCGGCAAAGCGGCGCTTGATCTCGTCCACCGCGCCGTACAGCACCGACTGCCCCTTGTTGATGAGGACGATGCGGTTGCACAGCGCCTCGACCTGATACATCTGGTGGGTGGACATGATGACCGTGCGGCCCGCCAGCCGCTGCTCCTCGATGATCTCCTTGACCAGCCGCGTGTTGACGGGGTCGAGGCCGGAAAACGGTTCGTCGATGATGATCAGGTCCGGCTCGTGTACCAGCGTGGAGATGATCTGCGCCTTCTGCTGCATGCCCTTGCTGAGGTCCTGGACGCGCTTCTGGCGATGGTCGTACAGATCCAGGCGCTGCAGCCAGCCGGTCAGGCGGCTGCGGGCCTCCTCTTCGGCCATGCCTTTCAGCTTGGCGAAGTAGACCAGCGTCGCCTCCAACTTCTGATCGCGGTACATTCCCCGTTCCTCAGGCATGTAGCCGATGCGGTTCTTCTTTTCTCGTTCATCGCCCCGCCGAACACCGCCACCGTGCCGGCATCGGGCCGGAAGATGTCCAGCATCAACCGGATCGTCGTGGTCTTGCCGGCGCCGTTTGGCCCGAGCATGCCAAATATCTCGCCCGGGTACACGTCGAAGGACACGTCATCCACGGCGCGCACTGCGCCGAAAGACTTGCGCACGCCGCTGATCTGGACGGTAGGCGACGGAGGCTGAAAATTCATCGGTGGCAACACTTTCTATAGGGTGCGAACTGCGGCCCGCTTGCCTGCAGGTTGGCTGTCACGCCAGTATACTTGTTTTGGTGGGAAGTTGGAAACCGGCGCCGGCAGGGCCGGTTCACGAACTGTTTTGCCGATGGCTGGCGCGCGCGGTATAATGCGCTCCCGGCCATGCGCCGGGCAATCTGTGTAAAGACCCAATGGTGTAACAATAGTGTCAAGTTTGAGCCATCGATTCAACGATTTGTCTCCTATCAGCAGGATCGCCCTTCTCGCGGCGATCCTGATTCCCGTTATCGTGGTCATCGCTCTGCTGGCGCTGGCCGATCCCGCGCCACCGGCTGCTGTGGAGGTGGACACCGTCGCCTTCAATCGGGCGCTGGCCGAAGGTGATGCGTTTCTGGCGCAGAACAACTTCAGCGAGGCGCTGGCCAGCTATGACCTTGCCGCCCAGGCGAACCCCGTCTCACCGGCGCCGGCCGTCAAGCGCGGCAACGTCTATCTTGCCCAAGGTGACGCCGAGCGCGCCCAGACTGAGTACGACGCCGCCATCGAGATGGACAGCAGCTACGCGCTGGCCTACTTCCAGATCGGGGAGCTGCTCAAGTCGCAGGGCAACACCAACGGGGCGCTGGAGCAGTATCGCCGCACCCTGCGGGTCGATCCGGCCTTCGCCGACGCCTACATCCAGATCGGCGGCATCTACCAGGACGGCGGCGATCTGGCGCGGGCCGAGGAGAACTTCAACCAGGCGCTGACCGCGGCGGTCAACGACCCGCGCGCCCGCGCCTCGGCCATCACCCGCCTGGGCAACCTCGAATCGCTGCAGGGCAACACCGACCGCGCCATCGCCCGCTACCAGGAGGCCCAGCAGGACGACCCGCAGTTTGTCGGCTCCTATCTGCAACTGGGCCAGGTGTATCTTGCGCAGGAGCAGATCGACCTGGCGCTGGAGCAGTTCTCCGCCGCGGTCGAACAGGCCCCTGCCAACGCCGATGCGCAGTTCTTCCTGGGGCAGGTGCAGTCCCGCCTCGGTCAGCTTGACGACGCCGAAACGCACCTGCAGGAAGCGATCCGGCTGGCGCCCGGCAGCGCGCGCGCCTATCTGTGGCTCGGCCAGCTCTACGAGACCCGCTCGCAGTTCGACCAGGCAGCGGCGACCTACCAACAGGGACTGGAGCAGGCCAGCGACACGCGCGATATCCGCCTGGCTCTGGCCGCGGCCTACCGCAGCCAGCAGAGCTACGACCAGGCGCTGCAACAGTTCAACGCTGCCCTGGAGCAGACACCGGACGACGCCGATGTGCTGGCCGAGCTGGGCGTCACCTATCAGGCCATGGGCGACCAGACCCAGGCCGAGGAAGCGTTCAACCGCATCGCCCAGGAAGCGGCCTCCGATCCGGGCAAGATCGCGCAGGCGCTCACCAAGCTGGGCAACACCTACCGCGATCGTGGTGAACTGGACGCGGCCGAGGATCGCTATCAGGAGGCGCTGGCCACCGATCCCTCTTATCTGGGCACGTATCTGCAGTTGGCGTTTCTCTATCAACAACAGGGCCGGTCAGAGGACGCGTTGGCGATCTACCAGCGGGCCGTGGAGACCGCGCCTGGCGACGCCGAATCGCGCTTCAAGCTCGGCCAGGCCTACCGGGCCGCGGGCGATCTCGATCTGGCCGCGGAGCAGTTTTCTCAGGCCGTTGCGCTGGACCCGACGCGCTTCCGCGCGCTGCTGGAGCTGGGGCGCATTCTGGAAAGTCAGGGCAAGACGGCCGACGCCATCAAGCAGTACGAGGCAGCGGTGGCTGTCAACAGCTTCGACCAGAACGCGCGCCTGCTGCTGGGAACGGCCCAGCGCAAGGCGGGCGATCTGGACGCGGCGGCCGACCAGCTCAGCAAGCTGTTGGAGTTGAACCCTGAACACGTCGAGGGCGCCGTCCAGCTTGCCCAGGTGCGCATCAGCCAGGGCCGCTACGACGACGCCCGCCAGACCCTGGAAGGGGCGCTGGCCACGGCGGCCAGGCCTGGGCCGGTGTTTTTCCTGCTGGGCGAGGCTGCCCGGTTGCAGGGCGATCTTGACACCGCGGAGCAGCGCTACCAGGAAGCCTTGGCCGCCGACCCGACGCTGGTCGATGCGCTCCTGCAGCTCAGCGATGTCTACCAGGCGCAGGGCAACGAAGACGCCGCGGCGCAGGCCCTCGACCAGGCGCTGCAAGGATCGGGCGATAACCCGGCTGCGGTGGCCGGCGCGCTGACCAAGCTGGGCAACACCCTTGCTGATGCCGGCGAGATCGACGAAGCTGTGGCCCGCTACCGCGAAGCGCTGGCCGCTAATCCCGGGTACGCCGGGGCATACCTGCAGTTGGCCGCGCTGTACGACGCCCAGAACAACCCGGACGCGGCGCTGTCTGTCTACCAGGATGGCGTCGAAGCGCTGCCCGACAACGCCGAGTTGCGCCTGCGCCTCGGCCAGTCTCTGCGACGCAGCGGCGACGTCTCTGCCGCCACCGAGCAGATCGAACAGGCTGTGGCGTTGACGCCCAGCTATTGGCAGGCGCGGCTGAACCTCGGTTCGCTCTACGAAGATGCCAATCTGCTGGTGCAGGCACTGGACCAGTACTCACAAACGGTGCAGTTGGCCCCGGACAGCGCCGACGCCCAGTTCCGTTTTGCCCAGGCGCTGCGCAAGAGCGGCCAGCCCCAGGAAGCCATCGCGGCGTTCGCCGATCTGCTGGAGATGCCGGGCGGCGATGCGTTTCCGGGCGCTTACTTGCAGATGGGGCTGGCCTACGAGGCGCTGGGCCAGGACGACGCGGCCGAGCGGCGCTATCTGCGAGCCATCGAGCTCGACCCGCAGGCGGCTTCTGCCATGTATTATCTGGGCGAACTCTACCGGCGGCAGGGAAAGCTCGACGAGGCAATCAGCAACTTCGAGCAGGCGTTGGCCATCGACCCCACGCTGGCGGAAGCGCGACTGCAACTGAGCGCCGCCTATCGCGCCAACGGCGATGCGGAGCGCGCCCAGCAGATCATCAACGAGCTGACCAACGACGACGCGGCCAGCCCGGCCACGGTCGCTCAGGCGCACATTCGCCTGGGTATCCTGGCGCTGGAAGCTGACGACACGGCCGAGGCGTTGTCCCAGTTCCGCGCGGCCAAGGCGGCCGATCCCACCGTGGTTGGTTCGTATTTCCAACTGGCCCAGATCTTGCTCCAGCAAGACAGGCCGGACGACGCGTTGAAGCAGTACGTCGCTGCGGTGGATGCCAACCCCGCCAGCCCAGAAGCGCATTTCGAGTTGGGCAAGGCGCTGCTGCGCCAATCAGACGACCCGTACCCGGCCATCGACGAACTGGAGAAGGCGGTCGAGATCAACCCCGGCTACGTCGAGGCCTATCTGGTGCTCAGCCAGGCGCTGGTACAGGCCGGCCAGGAAAACCGGGCGGAGGTGCTGCTCAACCGCGCCTTGAAGCTGGCGCAGCGTCCCGAGCTGGCGGCGCGTGTCCTGGTGCAGCGCGGCGAGCTGCTGCGACAGGCCGGCACGACAGGCGCTGCCATCGACGATTTCGAAGCCGCCATCGATCAGGATCCGCGCAACCTGGCGGCTTACATCGGACTGGGCGAGACCTACCGGGACCGCGGCGACCTTGAGCAGGCCATCAGCCAGTACAAGCGCGCACTGCTGCTGGACGAAACCTACACCGACGCCCACGTCAAGCTGGGCAACGCCTACCGCGAGCTGGGCCAGTTCGAGGATGCGGTGGCCTCCTACCAGACAGCTATCGCACTTCAGCCCGACAACGCCTGGTTCCAGTTGTTGCTGGGCGACGCACTGCTGGATGCCTCGCGGCCCGCGGATGCGCTGGCCGCCTATCAACAGGCAGCCGAGATCGAGTCCGGGTACCGCGAGGATCCGTCCTACTTCATTCGATTGGCCGGCGCATATCGGGCTGCGGATGATGTTGACCAGGCGATGGATGCCGCCAAGGAGTCGGAACGTCTGGCGGTTGCCGCTGGCGAGTCGGGCGAAGGGGCGCTGTTGGTCCAGGCTGAGTTGCAGCGCGGCCAGGAGCTGTGGCAGGCAGCCATCGATCTGTATGAGACTGTGCTGGAGCTGAACCCGGAGCGCAGCCAGGCTGTACGCGGCCTGGCGCTGGCGCTGGAGGGCCAGGATCGCAACCAGGAAGCCATCGTGCAGTGGCGCGCCTATCTGAAGTTGGCCCCGCGAGGCGAATACATCGACGAGGCGCGCGAGCATCTGCGCCGGCTGGTCAACCCTAGCGGGTGAGACAGTTAGTCCAATGATCCAACTTACTTTTCTGGGCGTTGGCGGCGCGATGGCATCCCACCCCGCCGACAATCATACGGCGCTGGTTGCACGGCAGGGACAGCTAACGCTGCTGCTGGATTGCGGGCCGACCATCATGCGCCAGCTTGAGCGGGTCGGCATGACCGCGGGCGATCCGACCCACGTCTATCTCTCCCACCAGCATGGGGACCACATCCTGGGGCTGCCCATGTTGCTGCTCAATCGGGTGTTGTTCTGGCGCGAGCGGCCGCTCTACGTGATCGCGGAACCGGCGGTCCTGGCGCTGGCCCAGCAGTTGGTCCAGATCGCGTATCCTGACCTGGATAGCGAGATGTTCCCCGTGGTTCGGTACGTTGCCTTGCAGCCCGGAGAAAGCGCCGAACTGCCGGCTGCCGCAGGCGTGCGCTGGCAACTGGCGGCGGGCAGGCATTCCGTGCCGACCTGGGCGGTGCGGCTCGATTTCCCGGAGGGTAGCCTGGTCTACACATCAGACACAGGGCGCTCGGAGGAGATTGCACGCCTTGCGGTCGGCGTCGACACGCTGGTGCATGAAGCCTATTTCTCCGAGCCCCCGGAGAAGACCTACGACAACCACTCAGTGACCGCAGATGCCGCAGCGCTGGCACAGCGGGCGGCTGTGAAGACGCTGGCCCTGGTTCATCGCCTGCACCCGGACCCCGAGAACGCCCCGGCTTACCTCGCAGCTGCCGCAAGCAATTTCAGCGGTGCAATTCTTGTGCCGCAGCCCGGCGACACCTACCAGTTTTAGGGGCTACCTACGAACGAAGTCCGGCTTTGCAAGAGAAAGCCGGACTTCTTGATTCGTGTGTGATCAGAAGTTCGACTTCTTCGAAGAAGTCGAACTTCTCTGACGGTCAGCAGCCGACCTGCCAGCGGTCGGCGACAGCCTGGATGTCCAGCACGTCCACGATGTTGTCGTGGTTGAAATCGTAGGCCGGCGTGTTGGTGCCGAAGGCGCCGGCCACCAGTTGCACGTCGAGGATGTCCACCCCGCCGCTGCCGTTGACGTCGTACACGCACGGCACCTGGCACGACTGCACGACCACATCGTCGATGGACCAGCCCTCGCGGCTGACGCCGTTGTCGCTGCCCAGCCGGAAGCGGAACTGCACCGTCTGGCCGGCGTAGTCGCTGACGTCCACCAGGCTGTTGAGCCAGTCCTGCGGATCGCCGCACCAGGCGCGCAGCCCGCCCAGCGGGTTGCTGTAGCTGGTGGAAACGGTTCCGTCGTAGGGATCACTCAACAGGTCGGCGTCGAGAATCTGGGTCCAGCTGCCGCCGCCGTTGGTGGACACCTCCAGGATGCCGCCGTCGTAGCAGCCGCCGGTTCGCGGCTCCATCACCTGGCGGTTCCAGAACTTGAGCGTCACCGGATCCTGCCCTGCAGGCACATCGATGGGGGGCGATACCAGGCGCTGATCGCTGACCGTCGCAGAGTCGACCGCATGGAAGGCGTAGCTCCCGCCGTGAACGTTGGTGCTCCACAGCGCCCAGGTGTTGCCGGTGCCGGAGGAGGTCCAGCCGTTGGCGCCGTTCTCAAAGCCTTCGCTCAGGATCGCGTTGGGCAGGCTCCCGGGGCTGCAGTCGCCTGGCACGACCAGCGTCGTGAAGCTGAAGGTAGCCGACAGACCGCCGAAGCCGCAGGCGTTGTCCGCAGAGACGCGCCAATAGTAGGTGGCGCTGGTGTTGAGGGTGATAGGTGGTGTGTAGCTGGTGCCTGTCAATCCACTGGCCGAATAGACGACGTTGCCGAGACCGGCGTCGGTCGCCAGCTCAAACGAGTAGCTGGCCGCCTGGCTGGCTGCGTTCCAACTGAACGTGGGCGTCGGCGAGACGTCGACCGCGTTGTTGGCGGGCGACACCAGCGTTGGGACGCCGGCCGGCTGGTTAGCGACGTGCAAGTGGACGGTGCTGGTCTGGGATCCGCCGCTGTAGGCGCCGGTGACGTCGATGCCGTAGCTGCCGGGTGTGGCAGCGCCAGTGTTGCCGATCGTCAGCGTGCTGCTGCCGGGGCCGCTCACCGGGTTCGGATTGAAACTCTTTGTCGTGCCGGCCGGGTTGCCTGTTGCGCTCATGGTCACCGAGCCGTTGTACCCAACGTTGACGGTGAAGACGGCGTTGGCGGGCGCGCAAACAGCCGCGCTGGTCGGATTGACGTTGAGCGCCTGCACGTCCAGGAAGGCGGCGCTGAACGCGCCCCAGTTGTCGGCAGCATCCTTGCCGCGCACGAAGATGAGATGCCGGCCGATGCCGAGGCTGCCGGAGTTGATTGTCGCAGTCACTTCTTCGATCGTGCTGTTGAACGTGCCGTCAGCAGCGGCCATGGGATGGGCCACCGCGCCGGCCTGCCAGGGCGGCGTGTCGATGTAATACTCGGCGGCCGCGATGGCCTGGCTCGGCTCGGTGCCCTGGCTGTTGTTGTAGCGGGTATCGTTGACGGTCGCGGTCAGCACGACCGGAGCGCCGATGGTTACGGTATCGGGCGCGGCAGTGACGTTCAGGGCATCCGGCCCGGCCGGCGTCATATAGGGCGTGCGCACCACCTTGGCGGCGTAGAGCAGCGCCTGCATGTTGTCGGGCAGGATGGTGGTCTCGAAGTCCGCGCAGGACTGGAAGAACGAGGTGCCCAGCTCGAAGGTCATGCTGGACACGCCGAGGTCGCCGTAGCCAAAGTCGTCGGTGGTGCCGTCGGTGGGATAGAGGCCGATAGCCTGCTCAGGCGTGTAGTTGTTGAAGTAAGCGTACTTGCGTCCCAGGGTCTGCAGCGCAGTGCCGTTAGGCGCCACCGTACCCGTGAAGCCCCACGGCCAGAGAACCAGTTCGCTGTAGCTGTGGATGTCCAGGTAGACGCCGGTAGCGTCGTCGGGGGCGGGCGAGGTCAGTGGGTCGGCGCGCTGGTCGGGGAAGATGGCGCGCATGTAGTCCTGGATGGCCTGCACCTCCGGCTCGGAGGCCGGGCTGGGGCCGCGGTAGGTTTCGCTGCACTGGCTGCCGCTGGATCCGTTGCAGCAGCCCCACTGGAACTGGAAGTTGCGGTTCAGGTCGGCGCCGCGCGAGGTGCTGGTGGGACTGCAATAGTTCTGGTTGGTGTTCTTGCGCCACGAGATGCCGGTCTCAGCCTGCTTGCGGCCGTCCGGGTTGGCCTGCAGCATCAGGTGGATCTCGTGGTGGTCGAGGATCCAGGTCGCGTCGGGATCGACGCCGTAGTTGTTCACCAGGTATTCGGCGAAGCGGGTCACCAGTTCGGCCGGCGTGTACTCGCGGGCGTGGATGGACGCAGTGATGAAGAGCTTGGGTTTCGGCCCGGGAATGGCCGAGTTGGTCAACACCAGCACGTTCATGTCGTAGCCCGGCAGGCCACCGGGTGTCGCCTTCTCCCAGGAGTCACCGACGTCGTTCCACGACGCCAGCGTCGGGTGGTTTGCCACAAGGTCCTGCGCGGTCTGGAAGGTTTCCTCGACGGTGCGGTAGCACGGATAGCCGGGGATGCCCGCCTCCTGGCCGGGCAGCGGGTCCTTGGGCGCCAGCTTGGCGGTCTCCTCTGCATCCACCTCGACGCGCAAGCCCAGGTTCTCGATGGCAGCGAAGCCCGCCGCGTCGACGATGGCCAGCACGTACTGTTCCTTGGTGTTGTTGTACTCGATCAGGTCGAAGTCCTTCAGGTTGACCAGATCGGCCGGGTCTTCGTAGTAGACACGGACGACGAAGTAGGCTTCGGACACTCCGCCGGTCTCTTGCGGTTGCGGCGCGCCGACGGTGTCTGCCGCGCCGGCAGCCGGTGTGAGGATCAGTGATAGCAGCAGGATGAGGCTGAGTGCCAGCCAACGGCATTGTTTCATGAGAGGCCTCCGGTGGTTGTGGTTGCGGACAATCGTGGATCGTCGTAGGGTTGGTAGGTAGGGTTGGTAGTAGGCGCTTCAGCGCCGTAACGCTCTTCGCGGCTAGGAAGGAATGGCGGGCACGGACAGGGCTTGTCTTCGACTGGGCTTCGGAGCGGCGCTGAAGCGCCTGCTACGAACGCGGGTCGTCGCGCTCAAAGTGCGAACCGGACGTGAAGAATCTCGCCGTCCTGAACCTGGTACTCTTTGCCTTCGAGACGGGCTTTGCCCGCCTTGCGCGCCTCGGCCATGCTGCCGCCGGCCGCGATCAGGTCGTCGTAGGCGACGACGTCGGCGCGGATGAAGCCCCTCGCCAGGTCGCTGTGGATCGCGCCGGCTGCTTCCACCGCGGTGGCGCCCTTGCGGACGGTCCAGGCGCGCACCTCATCCTCGCCGACGGTGAAGAAGCTCTGCAACCCCACCAGATCGTAGCTGGCGCGAATCATGCGGTCCAGCGCCGGCTCAGTGATGCCAAACTCCTCCATGAACACCGTTGCCTCGTCGAGGTCGATCTGGGCGATCTCCATCTCCAGCTTGCCCTGCAACGACATGAGCACCGTGTGGCGATGCTGATAGGTCACCAGTTGATCGGGCGAGATCGCCTCGTCGCCGCTGTTGACAAGCACCAGCACCGGCTTGAGCGTGAGAAACGCGAAGCTGCGGATGCCGTGTAACTCGGCATCGCCGAGGTCCATGTCGCGCAGCGGCGCGCCCGATTCCAGCCAGTCGCTGAGACGAGTCATCAACGCTTCTTCGATCTCCAGCGCGGCCTGCTCCTCGCTGCCCTTCTTGGCGCGGCGCATGCTTTCACCGATCCGTTCGATGCGGGTCTGGATGGCCAGCAGGTCGACCAGCATCATCTCCTCGTCCAGAATCGACAGGTCCCGCTGCGGGTTGATGGTGGTCAGCGGGTGCGGCACGCTCTCGTCCTCGAAGGCGCGCACCACGTGGACAAAAGCGTCCATCCTGGCGATGCGGTTGCGCAGTTCGCCGCTGAAGCCCTTCCTGGCGATGCCCTGATCCAGTCCGGCGATGTCCGTGTAGGTGACCTTGGCGTAAACGGTCTTGCGCGGCTTGAAGATCTCGCTCAGGCGGTCGACGCGTTTGTCGGGCACATCCACCACCGCGGTGTTGAACTCCAGCTTGCCGCTGGAGCCGCTGGAGGTTGGCGCCGTGCCGCGGGTCAAGGCGTTGAAGATCGTGGTTTTGCTGCTGTTTGGCAGGCCGATAATACCAAGTTCCATGGGGTAACAAGTCGTCTTTCTGTAGGTTTTTTTTGTACCGGCACACTATACAACAAGCCGGCGTTTCCGGAGAAATATTGCGGAGTGGGGAAGAGGAGAAAGCTGCTGCTGTCTATTTGGTCGATAGGTAGTCAATGTTGGTCACTGTGTGGTATCATGATTGATGTCATTGAATGATCAACCCTGACAAGGAGCGTTTCATGAATTCGATACAAGTTACCGTGGAGATTCCACGCACCGTCCTGACTGCTTTGCGCAAAGAGCCTGCCTCCTTCGTTGCCGACATGCGTATCGCTGCCGCGGTAAAATGGTACGAGCTTGAAATGGTGTCACAAGCAAAGGCGGCCGAGATCGCAGGCCTCTCGCGCGCCGAATTTCTTCGAGCGCTAGGTCGTTTCGAGGTAAGCCCTTTTCAGATCAGCCTTGACGAATTAATGGAGGAAGCGGGTAATGGCTGAGCGTTGGGTTCTCAACGCGTCTCCCCTAATTGTTCTTGTCAACGCCGGGCACGGCGATTTGTTTCGGCAGTTAGCGGATGAAATCGTCGTTCCGCAGGCCGTTGCCGACGAGTTGCTTGCTGGTCCATATGATGATCTTGCCCGGCACGAAATAGCCATTGGCGACTGGTTTGTGACGCAGACTCCAGATGCCACGGACGAACTGTTGGCGTGGGACTTGGGTGCCGGAGAGACTGCTGTGATTTCCTATGCACAGGCTCATCCAGGCTGGACGGCGATTCTAGACGATGGCGCGGCACGGCGCTGTGCCCGCTCTCTTTCGGTTCCAATCAAGGGGACATTGGGGATAGTACTACTCGCAAAACGGCGAGGAGTGATCGATTCTGCAACATCTGTTTTGGACACGATCCGCCAACGGGGGTTTAGGCTGGATGAACGCTTGATTGCTTCAGCCCTACAAGAGTTGGGCGAGGGGAACTAAGCATAACGCACATCACTACTTGGTGAGGCAGTTTGGTGAGACAGTTGCCTTGTGCGTCTTCGATGTTCGTGCTATGCTGCGGCGGTGAATCTTGTTACCCTGCAAAACGTAAGCAAGCAATACAGCGAGCGCCTGCTGCTGGACGATGTGGGGCTGCTGATCAACCGCGGCGACCGCATCGGAGTGATCGGCATCAACGGCAGCGGTAAGACAACTCTGCTGCGCATGGTCGCGGGCCAGGAAACGCCCGACAGCGGCAAGGTGACGGTTTGGGGCGGGGTGCGTGTGCGCTATCTGGCGCAGGAGCCGGCGCTGGAGGAGGGCCTCTCCGTGCTGGACACCCTGTTCCAGAGCGACGCGCCGCAGATGCGGCTGCTGCGCGACTACGAGGCGGCCGCGGGGGCCCTGCAACGCCAGCCCACCGACCCGACAGTGCAAGCGCGCTTCGCCGCGCTGACCGAGACCATGGACCGCACAGGCGGCTGGACGGCCGAGGCCGATGCCAAGACAGTTCTGTCCCGCCTGGGCGTTTCCGATTTTGACGCGTCCATCGCCACCCTTAGCGGCGGCCAGCGCAAGCGGGTCGCGCTGGCCCGCGCCCTGCTGGACCCCGGCGACCTGCTGATCCTCGACGAGCCGACCAACCACATCGACGCCGACGCGGTGGACTGGCTGGAAGGCTACCTGCTGGACCTGCCCGCAGCGCTGCTGATGGTCACCCACGACCGCTACTTCCTCGACCGGGTGGTGAACCGCATCGTCGAGCTGGATCGCCGCCAACTGGTCAGCTACAGCGGCAACTACACCCGCTACCTGGAGCAGTCGGCCGTGCGCCACGAGCGACTGGCGGAGATGGAAGAAGACCGCCGCCGGCTGCTGCGCCGCGAACTGGAATGGCTGCATCGCAGCCCGTCGGCCCGCTCCACCAAGCAGAAAGCGCGCAAGCAGCGCGTCGATGAGCTGCTGACTCTCAACTATGACAGCCGACAGGACAAAGTTGCCATGACGCTGGCCAGCCGGCGGCTGGGCAAGAAGGTGCTGGCAGCGCGCGGCCTTGCCAAGGCCTACGACGGCAAGCCGGTCTTCGCGGGCGTCGATTTCGAGCTGGCGCCCGGCGACCGGGTCGGCATCATCGGTCCCAACGGTGCGGGCAAGAGCACCTTCCTTGACATTCTGGCGGGCAAGCGGACGCCGGACGCCGGTTCCGTGGACTGGGGTGAGACGGTGCATGTCGGCTACTACGACCAGCGCAACGTCGATCTGGATGAATCGCAGCGGGTAATCGACTTCATCAAGGGCGAGGCCGAGTTAATCCGCGTGCAGGAGCGCAACATACCGGCCTGGAACCGGACCGCGGCCGACCTGCAGCTCATCGACGCGGCGCAGATGTTGGAGTGGTTTCTCTTTCCGCGGCCCCAGCAATACGCCTATGTCGGCGCGCTGAGCGGCGGCGAGCGGCGCAGGCTCTATCTGTTGCGCACGTTGATCCACCAGCCCAATGTGCTGCTGCTGGACGAGCCGACCAACGATCTCGACATCCAGACCCTGGCGGTGCTGGAGGAGTTTCTCGACCATTTCGCCGGCTGCGTGGTAGTGGCGAGCCACGATCGCTACTTTCTGGACCGCGCGGTGGATTACCTGGTCAGCTTCGAGGACGGACGGGTCAGCGGGCGCTATCCGGCGCCGTTCAGCGCCTACCGGAGATTGCGGGAGGAAGAAGAGCAGGACAAAGAAGAAGAGAAGGGTAGAGGAGGGAAAGAAGGGAAAACGAACGGTGGGGAGAGACGGTCGGGGAACGCTGTTCAGCGGGAGGCGCGGCGATTAACCTGGAAGGAAAAGCGCGAGTTCGAGGGGCTGGAGGCGCGCATCGAGGGGTTGGAGGCACGGCGGGTGGCGCTGCAAGCGGAAGTCAACGCCAGCGGCGACGACTACATGCGCTTGCAGGAGCTGGCCGAGCAGCTTCAGATTTTGGAGACCGAACTGGACGAGGCCATGGTGCGCTGGCTGGAGCTGGCAGACAGGTAGTGCCCGGTCACCTGGTAACCCAATTCTCTAACTTCAAACCCGGCACCCTTTCGAACTCTCGAACGTTGTTGGTGACCAAGGATAGATCGAGGCTGACAGCATGGGCCGCGATTAGCATATTAAGCGGCCCGATAGACCGCCCTTGCATTTCCAGTGTGGCGCGACATCTTCCATACGCGATAGCTGCCGCATGATCGAAGTCCATGACGGTCAGCGGCAGCAGGAACTGGTTGATAGCCTGTTGATTTCGCGCCGGCTTAACGCTTTTTTCAACCCCACATTGAAGCTCGGCCACAGTGATCGATGAGATGACGATGTCACCCACCGCATGCTCGCGAAATCGAGCAAGCACTTCAGGCGGCTTTTGTTTGATAATGTAAATGCAAATATTCGTGTCAAGCATTAGCTTCATTCGAACATTTGCTCCCGTGTCTGCTGCTCAGGCTGGTCGCGACTCATCATGAAGTCGTCAGAGAACATCTCCAGGCTTTCCACCAGTGTCTCCCAGCTATCCTGGTAGGGCATCAAGATTACGGCGTCACCAACCTTCTTGATGAAAACCTGATCTCCCTCAAAGCGATATTTGATTGGCAATCTTACAGCCTGGCTGCGACCGCTTTGAAATATCTTCGCTGTGTCCATTTGTCAAGTCTCCGTGTCTCAAAAGGGGCAGAAGTATTCTCATGCGTTGCATCCAACAGACGTGATCTCCAATGGTATTCACCGGAAGTATATATCACAGGACCAATGTCGACAAGATAGGAATTGCACGAAACAGCGCCTTCGCTTTGACGTTTGCGGCGGCCTGTGCCATAATGCCGTCATCGTTACTCAAACTTTGAATATCCAGGATTTGGACACTTCGTGACTCGCAGTTCTTCACCGCTTTCCTATGAGTACGCCTTGCTGGGCTTTCTCAGCAACCGGCCAATGCACGCGTACGAGATCCACCGGCGGCTGCGCAAGGCCAGCGGGCTGCGGCTGATCTGGACGGTCAAGCAGGGCCAACTCTACGCGCTGCTGGCGCGGCTGGAGGACGAAGGTTACATCGTCAGCACGCTGGAGCCGCAGGATGGCCGGCCGCCGCGCAAAATGCTCAGCCTGACCGCCGCGGGCGAGGCCGCCTTTGCGCGCTGGATGGTCGAGCCGGTGCGGCGGCCGCGGCAGTTTCGCCAGGAGTTCCTGGCCAAGCTGTTCTTCGCCAACAACAGCGGGCCGGGAACGCTGAGCACGCTCCTGGCTGCCCAACGCGACGCCAGCCGCGCGCTCCTGGACGACCTGCAGCGCCAGATCGATGCCGTGCCGCGCGACCGGCTCTACGAGCGCCAGGTCTACCGGCTGCGGGCTGTGCAGACCGAGGCGCACCTGCAGTGGCTGGACGAATGCGAGCAGGCGCTACTGGCGGCAGATGCTGTCGTGGCGAACGCTTGATGGTAATGCTGAAACGCCTGTGTCTGCTGGCGCCCTTGTTGATGCTGGCGGCCTGTTCTAAGCCTGGCGCGCCTGCTAATGGCGCAGCGGCCGACAGGCTGATGGTCTTTGCGGCTGCCTCGCTGACCGATCCATTCCGTGACCTGGCGGCGCAGTTCGAAGCTGCCAACCCAGGAGTCGATGTGGTGTTCAACTTTGCCGGGTCGCAGCAACTGGCGCAGCAGCTTGCACAGGGCGCCGCGGTCGATCTTTTTGCCTCGGCTAACGACCGCCAGATGGGCGCGGCAATCGATGCAGGGCGAGTGATCGCTGGCACGCAACGCGCGTTCGCCGGCAACGACCTGGTGATTATCACACCGGCTGACAATCCGGCCCGGTTAAAGACCTTGCAGGACCTGGCGACGCCGGGCGTCAAGCTGGTGCTGGCGGCCAGCAACGTCCCGGTTGGCGACTACACGCTGGCGTTCCTGGAGAAAGCAGCAGCCTCGTCTCAGGTTGCGGCTGATTACGACCAGGCAGTGCTGGCCAACGTCATGTCGTACGAGGAAAACGTCAAGGCAGTGCTGAGCAAGGTGCTGCTGGGCGAAGCGGATGCGGGCATCGTCTACACGTCAGATGTCCCGCCAGACCTGCAGGACGAGGTGCAGCGCATCGAGATACCCGATGCGATAAACGTGCTGGCAACCTATCCCATCGCCCTCGTCACTGATGCGCCCAATCCCGTGCTTGCACGACGGTTTCTGGACTTTGTGCTCTCATCTGAAGGCCAGGCGGTGCTGGCTCGGCACGGTTTGATCCCAGTGAAGGATATCGATTGACCATGGTTACTTCGGCTCCACCCTCAACTTCGACCGCGACTGCGGCGCCGGCGGGCCGCGTCGAGCACCGATGGCGGCAGTCGCGCGGCACGGCGCTCCTGCTCGTGCTCAGCGCGCCGCTGCTGCTCTTTCTCGCGCTGCCGCTGCTGGCGCTGATCGTGCGCGCCGCGCCGGTCGATCTGCTGGCCAACCTGTTCGACCCCGAGGTGGCGCAGGCCATCTGGCTGAGCATGGCGACGACGACATCGACCCTGGCGCTGACGCTGGTGCTGGGGACGCCGGTGGCTTTTCTCCTGGCGCGGCGCCGGTTTCGCGGGCGGGCGGTGCTGGACACGCTGATCGACCTGCCGATTGTCCTGCCGCCCCTGGTCGCCGGGATCGCCTTGCTGTTGGCTTTTGGCCGCCGCGGCCTGCTGGGCCAGCATCTCAGCGTGCTGGGCCTCGATATCGCGTTCACGCAGATAGCGGTGGTTATGGCGCAGCTTTTCGTGGCCGCGCCCTTCTTCGTCAAGGCGGCGACGGCGGGCTTCGCGAACGTTGATCGCGAGATCGAGTACGCTGCGGCGCTGGACGGAGCGAGCAGTTTCCAGGTGTTTCGACTGATCACCATGCCGTTGAGCAGCGCGGCGCTGCTGGCCGGCGCAATCATGACGTGGGCGAGGGCGCTGGGCGAGTTCGGCGCGACCATCATCTTCGCCGGTAACTTCCCCGGCCGGACCCAGACCATGCCGCTGGCGATCTATCTGGGGTTTGAACTGGACCTGAACCGGGCGCTGACCCTGTCAGCGATTCTGCTGCTGGCGTCGTTTCTGGTGTTGTTTGTCGTGAAGGTGCTGCTGCGGCAGCGGCTGCAGGTGTGGGGAAATTGAAGGCTAAGCGCCGTTCGCAGGATCGTACTCCTACTCATACTCCTCTACCTATTCGAATCCGTCGCTTCACCAAGACCGGAAGAGTACGAGCAAGTGCAAGAGTAGGAGTGGGAGTATCGAGCCCAACTTTGGCCGCTTGTGGGCGCCTGCAGAGGATGAGGAACGGGCACAAGGCCCTATGCTACAAGCTGTGAGGGGTGTCGGGTTCAGACGTCGCGGGCGCTGAACGGCTGGCCGCGGACGAAACGGCCGCGGCCGCGGTCGCTGAAGAACTCACCGCCGCGATAGAGAACCTGCCCGCGGCTGATCGTGGCGCGGATGCGGCCGCGGACAGCCCGCCCCTCGTAGGGGGTGTAGCCGGCGATGTTGTGCAGCTCGCTGGCGGTGATCGTCCAGGACGTCCGGGTGTCGTAGATGACGATGTCGGCGTCGCTGCCGGGCAACAACGCACCTTTCTTGGGATACATCCCGAACAGCCGCGCCGGGTTGCTGGATGCCAGTCGGGCAAGCTCGCTCCACGACAGGCGACCGGCTGCCACACCGTCGGTAGCCAGCAGCGGCAGCGCCGTTTCCAGCCCGGGGATGCCGCCCGGCGTCTTGGTGAAGGGCAGCCTGGGATGGCCGTTCACCGACGTCGCGTCGCGGATGGTGTCCAGCGCGCCGTTGGCGTCACGCAGGCGGCGCAGCGCGTCCGTTTCCAGCCGCCGCACCGTGTCGCGGGTAACGCCCATGCTGCGGGCAACTTCGCTCCACTCGCGGTGCCAACCGTCCCGCAGGCCTGCCCGCAACACCACCATCTCCTGCTCATCGTCGCTCAAGACTGCCAGCGCGTCCTGCACCGACGACTCAGCCAACGGATCCAGGCCGTACTTCTGGGTAACGGTGTAGTCGCAGTGGTCGGTGCCCAGCGAGCTGACGGCGCCTTCCTGGAGCAGTTGCCACAGCCGGTCGCCTTCGCCTGCTGGGCGCAGCGGCGGCTGCATGATCCCCCAAGCCGGATGCGCACCGGTGTAGAAGCTCTCATCCAGCAGCAGGTATTGCGGACAGGTCTCGGCAAAGGCGATCTGGCCGCGGTCGCGGGCGGCAACCACCGCTTCGACCGAACGGGCCACCGAACAGTGGACGATGTAGACGGGACAGTCCACCTCGTCCGCCAGCAGCAACACCCGCTGGACAGCTTCTACCTCGGCCAGGCCGGGCCGGCCGCGGCCATGAAACGCCAGGCTGGTCTCGCCGGCAGCGACGAAGCGGTTGGTTGCCGCGGACACCAGCGCGTCGTTCTCACAGTGGACCATGACCAGGATGTCGTGGCGGGCCGCGCTGCGGAAAACACGCAGCAGGCTGTCATCGTCCTGGTAATAGTTGGGCCGGTAGGTGGTATAGACCTTGGCAGCCGGCGTGCCCAGCGCGGCAAGGTCGGCCATCCAGCGATCCAGTTCGTCATCGCTGGATGGCAGCTCTGTCAACATGACGTGCAGCCCGAAGTCGATGTGCGCCATGTCGTGGATCTCGTCCAGCCGCGCCTGCACGGCCTGCTTCACGTCCTGGCCGGGGAACTGGGTAGCGAAGTCGATGACCGTGGTGACGCCGCCGCAGGCCGCCGTGCGGGTGCCGACGGTCCAGTCATCGGGTGTCTTGTAAATGCCCGTATCGAGTTGAATGTGGGTGTGTGGGTCTACCAGGCCGGGCAACACGACGCAGTCGCGCGCGTCGATGACCTCTTCGCCCGGCAGCGGCTCGAAGTCGATGCCGATGCTGTGGATCGTTTCGTCCACAATCCGCAGATCGGCGAATATCTCGCCTGTGGGAGTTATCAGTTTTCCGTGTTGAATGAGCATGTGTGCAGTCACAATACACTCCGCGTAGGTAACTCGTTCGTAGGACCGTCCGTCGGTGAACGGACCGGGCTTATACAGACTATTTTATCCATCGGCCCGTTCGTCGTCCATTGCGGACAATACAGTTGGCAGCACCTGGCCGGCCGGCCCTTGCAGGAAGACATGGGCGAGGTCAGTCAGCTCGCTGCGAGTTGGGTTGACCTCGATGATGCGTGCCCGCCGGTTACGGGCCTGATAGGGCAGGCTGGCCGCTGGGTGCACAACACCGCTTGTGCCGACAATCAACATCACGTCGCAGGCCTCGCTCTCCACGAATGCGCGCTGGATGACGCCAGAATCCAACTGCTCGCCAAACCAGACCACATCGGGACGCATCAGCGCACCGCAGCCAGGCCGCGGACAGCGGGGCGGCGAGTCCGGCTGGCCCGCCAGGTCGTCCATGCTCAGCCCGCCGTGGCCGCGCAGACACTTGAAGCGCCGGATGCTGCCGTGCAACTCCAGCACATCGCGGCTGCCGGCCCGGCCGTGCAGGCCATCCACGTTCTGGGTGATGACCACCACGCCGGGCAGCCGATCCTCCAGCGCCGCCACAGCCAGATGTCCCGGGTTCGGCTCCGCCCTCTCGACGAGGCCGAGGCGGTATTGATACCAGTCCCAGACCAGAGCCGGGTTGGCGCGGAAGCCCTGCGGTGTCGCAAGCTGCTGAGGGTCGTATCTTGCCCACAGCCCGTCCTGTGCCTCGCGGAAAGTCGGAATGCCGCTCTCCTTGCTCATCCCCGCGCCGGTTAGGACGACCAGCCGGCGGGCGTCGGCGAGCAGCGAGGCAGCCTGTCGGATCAGCGGTTGCATGGCGCGACCTTGCCAGCCTACGCCGGCAGCGGCTCATCGCGGAGCATGGCGCGGCTGATGGCGTTGTGGCGCACGATCAGCGGCTCCATCTCCAGGTCGACGATCCGGCCATCCGCCACGCGCACTTGCCCGTTGACGACGCTCAAATCGACGTTGACCGGCGTGCAGAAGACCAGCGCGGCCAGCGGATCGTGCTGGGCGCCGGTGAACTCCAACCGGTCGAGGCGGTAGGCGATGAAGTCGGCCGCCATGCCGGGCGCTAGCGCGCCGATGTCCTCGCGACCCAGCACCGCCGCGCCGCCCAGCGTTGCCAGCTCCAGCGCTCCCTGCGCGCTCAGCGCGCCGGCATCGCCTTTGACGCGCTGCAGGAGCATGGCCTGGCGCGCTTCGGCCAGCATGTGGCTGGAGTCGTTGCTGGCGGAGCCATCTACTCCCAGCCCGACCGGCACGCCAGCCTCCCGCCAGGCAACCACCGGCGCGATGCCGCTGGCCAGTCGCATGTTGCTGTTGGGGCAGTGGGCGACGCCGGTGCCGCTGCGGGCAAAGAGCGCGATCTCTCGCTCGCTCATGTGGACGCAATGGGCGTGCCACACGTCGTCGCCCGTCCACCCCAGCGACTCGACGTAGTCCACCGGCCGCTTGCCGAAGGTCTCCAGGCAGAAATGTTCCTCATCCAGCGTCTCGGCCAGATGTGTGTGCAGGCGAACTCCGTAGGCGCGCGCCATGGCGGCGCTCTCGCGCATCAGGTCGGGCGTGACGCTGAAAGGCGAGCACGGCGCCAGCGCGACCCGTACCATCCCGTGACGCTGTGGTTGGTGGAAGGTCTCGATGGCTCGCTGACAGTCCCGCAAGATCGCAGCTTCATTCTCGACCACGCTGTCCGGCGGCAGTCCGCCCTGGCTCTCGCCCAGACTCATGGAGCCGCGGGTTGCGTGAAAGCGGATGCCGAGTTCCTGCGCAGCGCGGATTTCGTCGTCGATGCGGCTGCCATTGGGGTAAAGGTAAAGGTGGTCGCTGGATGTCGTGCAGCCGCTGAGAAGCAGCTCAGCCAGGCCGACCTTGGCTGACACGTAGACCGCCTCGCCGTTCATGCGCGCCCAGATCGGGTAAAGCGTCGTCAGCCAGCCGAACAGCCCGTCGTCCTGCGCCAGGCAGCGGGTTAGTGTCTGATAGAGGTGGTGATGGGTGTTGACCAGCCCCGGCAGGACGACCATGCCGCCCGCGTCGATGACATGGTCTGCAACGTCGGGCAGATCGGCCGTCGCGCCAACCTGCTCGATAACGTTGTCGCGGACAAGAAGCCCTCCGCCAGCGATCCGTTCCCGGCCCGCATTCATGGTGACGAGCAAGTCAGCGTTTTTGATCAGCAGCGTGGACATAGGTGCTCTCCTGGACTGGCAGAAAACGGTGCGTGTGGTTAATGGTAGAAGTATACCAGAACACGAAGTGGCTTGCAATGCGCCAAAGCGCCGGTGCACCGTTTGGCCACCATCTATTCAACTGAAGTGGCGCAGAGCGATTTGCGGCGCGGCGAACTTCAGAATGCACACAAGTCCGCGACGTTGGTTCATCGATTTGACAGGCGTTTGGGCGTATGCTATACTGCCGGTCGTAAGGGAAGCAACTGCTTCCGCGCCTGAGAACACTAACAACCAGTCTAGACCCGCTGCATAATCGATATCAGGTCTAGGGACCGCAGCCGCGAGGCCAGCGGTCTTTTTGTCCCCAGTGGTATTTTGCACGCTGGCGCAAAAGCGCTAGTGCACAGATCTACTGGCATCGATGGCAGCAGAAACAAGCGTTCCGACAACGGTCGTGAAAATTGTTTCAAAAATTCCTTGAATTGGGTCTTGACAAACTCCGCCAGATGTGATAACATCTCTTTTTGTGCGGACGGCACATTAACAACTAAAAAGTGATAGGAAGCCAAGTGTTTTGGGCTCCATGACCTAAATATAGGTCAGTAAGAAAGTTTTTTGCGGAGAGTTTGATCCTGGCTCAGGATGAACGCTGGCGGCGTGCCTAACACATGCAAGTCGAACGGACTCGATTCTTCGGATGAAGAGTTAGTGGCGCACGGGTGAGTAACACGTAGGTGACCTACCCCAGAGTGGGGGACAACTTCTCGAAAGAGAAGCTAATACCCCGTATGTTCAATCATTCGGTTGATTGAGTAAAGCTCCGGCGCTCTGGGAGGGGCCTGCGTCCGATTAGCTAGTTGGTGGGGTAATGGCCTACCAAGGCGATGATCGGTAGCTGGTCTGAGAGGACGATCAGCCACACTGGCACTGACACACGGGCCAGACTCCTACGGGAGGCAGCAGTGAGGAATATTGCGCAATGGGCGAAAGCCTGACGCAGCAACGCCGCGTGGAGGATGAAGGCCTTCGGGTCGTAAACTCCTTTTCTGAGAGAAGAGACAAGGACGGTATCTCAGGAATAAGTCTCGGCTAACTACGTGCCAGCAGCCGCGGTAATACGTAGGAGGCTAGCGTTATCCGGATTTATTGGGCGTAAAGCGCACGCAGGCGGTCGCGTAAGTCGGACGTGAAAGCTCCCGGCTCAACCGGGAGAGGTCGTTCGATACTGCGTGACTTGAGGTTGGGAGAGGGGAGTGGAATTCCCGGTGTAGTGGTGGAATGCGTAGATATCGGGAGGAACACCAGTGGCGAAAGCGACTCCCTGGCCCACACCTGACGCTCAGGTGCGAAAGCGTGGGTAGCGAACGGGATTAGATACCCCGGTAGTCCACGCCGTAAACGATGCGAACTAGGTGTTGGTAGTATTAAACCTATCAGTGCCGTAGCTAACGCGATAAGTTCGCCGCCTGGGGACTACGGCCGCAAGGCTAAAACTCAAAGGAATTGACGGGGGCCCGCACAAGCAGCGGAGCGTGTGGTTTAATTCGATGCGACGCGAAGAACCTTACCTGGGCTTGACATGGTCGTAGTAGTGAACCGAAAGGGGAACGAGCCTTCGGGCAGCGACTGCAGGTGCTGCATGGCTGTCGTCAGCTCGTGTCGTGAGATGTTGGGTTAAGTCCCGCAACGAGCGCAACCCTCGCTACTAGTTATACGTATCTAGTGGGACTGCCGGAGTCAAACCGGAGGAAGGTGGGGATGACGTCAAGTCAGCATGGCCTTTATGTCCAGGGCTACACACACGCTACAATGGCCGGTACAATGGGTTGCCAAGCCGCGAGGCGGAGCTAATCCCATCAAAGCCGGTCTCAGTTCGGATTGCAGGCTGCAACCCGCCTGCATGAAGTCGGAGTTGCTAGTAACCGCAGGTCAGCCATACTGCGGTGAATACGTTCCCGGGCCTTGTACACACCGCCCGTCACGTCATGGGAGCTGGCAACACCTGAAGCCGGTGCGCTAACCGCAAGGAAGCAGCTGTCTAAGGTGGGGCTGGTGACTGGGACGAAGTCGTAACAAGGTAGCTGTAGCGGAAGCTGCGGCTGGATCACCTCCTTTCTAGGGAGTCTCTACCTGCCGAGACTGGGTTAAGCCAGTTGCCGGATGGTAAATTCCTTAGGTCACAACGGTTCAACCGAGAAGGTTGGCCACCCCAAAACGCCGTTTCCTATCACTTTTTAGTTGTTAATGTGACCTATTCGGGCCTGTAGCTCAGCCGGTTAGAGCACTGTGCTGATAACGCAGGGGTCAGTGGTTCGAGTCCACTCAGGCCCACTGATGAGAAAATTCTGGTCCGAAAGCTAGCATAGCACACTTCAGATAAATGTTGACTCTGTTCATCCGCCAGACATAAGGCGATCCAGCGGCTCGAAAGCTTGCGACGAAGGTCCTGCGACCCGGCGTAATGCTGGGTCGTTTGTTGTCTGAGGCGGGTTGACCATTGATGTGTGGCCAACAGACAGATGGTGGTTACACATAAGCGGTCAAACGCTGAGAGTTGTTACTTTAACAACCGAATAGAATGTGTAGAACTTCAATTTCTGCCGTCTCGCGTAGAAAGCTACTAAGAGCGTACGGTGGATGCCTTGGCGCCAAGAGCCGAAGAAGGGCGTGGACAACTGCGATAAGCCACGGGAAGTCGTTGTCAGACATTGATCCGTGGATGCCCGAATGGGGAAACCCACCCAGGGGAATGCCTGGGTACTCTCTTGCTGAACACATAGGCTTGAGAGAGGGAACCGAGGGAACTGAAACATCTAAGTACCTCGAGGAAAAGAGATTATTCCCTGAGTAGTGGCGAGCGAAAGGGGAACAGCCTAAACCTGTGTTGCGTGATAGGTCGCGGCCGTTGCAACACGGGGGTTGTAAGACACAGCTGGAGCAGCTGCGAGAGCTCCAAAGAGTTACAAATCCAACTTCTAGTCAAACAACACTGGAACGGTTGGGCATAGAGGGTGACACCCCCGTCGACGAAAGGGGTTGGACTCTTGCTGTGTTCTTGAGTACCGCGGAGCACGCTAATTCTGCGGGAATCTGGGAAGTCCACTTTCCAAGGCTAAATACTCTTGGCGACCGATAGCGAACCAGTACCGTGAGGGAAAGGTGAAAAGCACCCCAGCGCGGGGAGTGAAATAGAACCTGAAACCGTACGCTTACAAACAGTGGGAGCACTATGGCCCTTGTGGCAATGTGTGACCGCGTGCCTTTTGGAGAATGAGCCGGCGAGTTACTCTCTGTGGCAAGGTTAAGCCAGAAACAGGCGGAGCCGCAGCGAAAGCGAGTCTGAACAGGGCGTTCAGTCGCAGGGAGTAGACCCGAAACCAGGTGATCTACCCATGGCCAGGGTGAAGCGAGAGTAATGTCTCGTGGAGGCCCGAACTCACTAATGTTGCAAAATTAGGGGATGAGCTGTGGGTAGCGGTGAAATGCCAAACGAACCTGGAGATAGCTGGTTCTCCCCGAAATAGCTTTAGGGCTAGCGTCACGCGTTTAGTATCGGAGGTAGAGCACTGACTCGGCTAGGGGGCATGTCGCTTACCAAACCGTATCAAACTCCGAATGCCGATACTCCAGAGCGTGGCAGTCGGACTGCGAATGATGAGATCCGTAGTCGAGAGGGAAAGAGCCCAGACCGCCAGCTAAGGTCCTTAAGTCGAAGCTAAGTGGGAAAGGATGTGGAGTTACTGAGACACCCAGGAGGTTGGCTTAGAAGCAGCCACCCTTTAAAGAGTGCGTAATAGCTCACTGGTCTAGTGATTCTGCGCCGAAAATGTAACGGGGCTCAAGCTTCGCACCGAAGCTGCGGGTTTCGCCGTAAGGCGGAGCAGTAGGGGAGCGTTCTGTGGGAGATACAAGTCGGACCGTGAGGACCGGTTGCGGCCCACAGAAGTGAGAATGCCGGCATGAGTAGCGTAAGATGCGTGAGAAACGTATCCCCCGTATGTCTAAGGTTTCCGACGGAAGGTTAATCCGCGTCGGGTTAGTCGGGCCTAAGGCGAGGCCGAAGGGCGTAGCCGATGGACAACAGGTTAATATTCCTGTACCACGTAGGGTTGTTTGAGCGATGGGGTGACGCAGAAGGGTAGGCCAGCCTGTTATTGGATTCAGGTTCCAAGCCTGTAGGTGTTGAGGATGGTAGGTAAATCCGCCGTCTGAGCCGAGAGGTGATGGGGAAGGCCCTAGGCCGTAAACTGGTTGAGCCCATGCTGCCGAGAAAAGCCTCTAGTTAGACCCGCGTGCCCGTACCGCAAACCGACACTGGTAGACGGGTAGAGAATACCAAGGGGATCGGGAGAACCCTCGTTAAGGAACTAGGCAAAATAGATCCGTAACTTCGGGAGAAGGATCGCCGCGGTAGGGTGAGATGACTAGCTTATCGAGCCCGAGGCGGCCGCAGTGAAATGGCCCTGCCGACTGTTTAACAAAATCACAGGTCTCTGCGAACTCGAAAGAGGACGTATAGGGGCTGACACCTGCCCAGTGCCGGAAGGTTAAGGGGAGAGGTTAGCGCAAGCGAAGCTTTGAACCGAAGCCCCGGTGAACGGCGGCCGTAACTATAACGGTCCTAAGGTAGCGAAATTCCTTGTCGGGTAAGTTCCGACCCGCACGAATGGTGTAACGAGTGGGGCACTGTCTCAACGAGGGACCCGGTGAAATTGAAGTAGCGGTGAAGATGCCGTTTACCCGCAGCAGGACAAAAAGACCCCGTGGAGCTTTACTGTAGCTTGGCATTGAGTTAGGGCTTGGCTTGTGTAGGATAGCTGGGAGACTGAGAAACTGGGGCGCTAGCCTCGGTGGAGTCGCCGTTGAAATACCAGCCTGGTTAAGTCTTGACCCTAACCTGAGTCCGTAATCCGGCTTGGGAACAGTGCCTGGTAGGCAGTTTGACTGGGGCGGTCGCCTCCTAAAAGGTACCGGAGGCGCGCAAAGGTTCCCTCAGGCTGAATGGAAACCAGCCATAGAGTGCAAACGCATAAGGGAGCTTGACTGCAAGACCTACAAGTCGAGCAGAGACGAAAGTCGGCGTTAGTGATCCCACGGTTCAGAGTGGAATGGCCGTGGCTTAACGGATAAAAGCTACCCCGGGGATAACAGGCTAGTCACGCCCAAGAGTCCATATCGACGGCGTGGCTCGGCACCTCGATGTCGGCTCGTCGCATCCTGGGGCTGAAGTAGGTCCCAAGGGTTGGGCTGTTCGCCCATTAAAGCGGTACGCGAGCTGGGTTCAGACCGTCGTGAGACAGGTCGGTCTCTATCCGCTGTGGGCGTAGGGGATTTGAGAGGAGCTGCTCCTAGTACGAGAGGACCGGAGTGGACAGACCTCTGGTGTGTCAGTTGTCGTGCCAACGGCATCGCTGAGTAGCTAAGTCTGGCAAGGATAACCGCTGAAAGCATCTAAGTGGGAAGCCTGCCTCAAGATTAGATCCCCCACCTTCTTGTAAGGGTAAGTGCGCTGGAAGACTACCAGCTTGATAGGCGAGGCGTGTACGCGCAGCAATGCGTTTAGCGGACTCGTACTAATGCACGAGGGCTTTCTACGCGAGATGACAGCAATTGAAGTTTCACATTCTATTCGGTCGTTAGAGTAACAACTCTAATTAACAAGGTAAAAACAGGCTCTTTTGGTAGCTTTAGCGGAGGAGGTACACCCAGTCCCATCCCGAACCTGGTAGTTAAGCTCTCCAGCCCCGATGGTAGTTGGGACGCAGGTCCCTGCGAGAGTAGGACGCCGCCAACAGAGCCTGTTTTTCTTTTGCAATTTCCTGACGGCTGTTTGCGCCGCACCCTGGCCTGTGCTAGAATGGTCGCGCTGCAAACAGTCGTTTTTTGTATTTCGGCGCCAGGATGATCCAGTGCTCTGGCACGGGTTTCCTGGCGGTCTTATCGTTGACCACCTGCTTATTCGATGAACGGTACCACAGAAAAGCCCTTGACCGGATCCGGGTTGAATATCGTTATCCTGGCAGCCGGTGACAGCACCAGGATGCGATCCGATACACCGAAGGTTCTGCACCCGTTGGGTGGGCGACCGTTGATCGAGTACAGCCTGCGGCTGGCCGAAGACCTGGCGCAGACGCCCCGGTCGTGGTGATTGGCCGTGGAGCTGAAGCTGTCCGCGCAACTTGGCACCCGGGCGCGCTTCGTCGAACAGCAGCAGCGGCTGGGCACCGGGCACGCTGTCATGCAGACCATCGAGCTGCTGGCGGGCGAGTCTGGCACAGTAGCCGTATTCTACGCCGACATGCCGCTGCTGACCGTTGAAACCATGCAGCGGCTGCTGCATCTGCACACAGCCGGGGATGGCGTCCTTTCGATGCTGACCTTCGAAAGCGCCACGCCGCGGCTTCGGCCGCATCGTTCGCGCCGCTAACGGCGCCGTGCAGGCCATCGTCGAAGAGGTAGATTGCACGCCTGAACAGCGGCTCATCACCGAACTGAACCCCGGACTCTACTGCTTTGATGCTGACTGGCTGTGGCGGAACATCGACACGATCCCCGTCAGCGCAAAAGGCGAGTACTACCTCACCGACCTGGTTGGGATCGCCGTTGCGCAAGGGCACGCCGTAGCCGCACTCAAGGTTGAAGACGCCACCGAGATGCTCGGGATCAACACACGTGTTCATCTTGCCGAGGCAGAGGCGGTGCTGCGCGGGCGCATCAACCGGCGCCACATGCAGGCCGGTGTCACCTTGATCGACCCGCAGACCACCTATATTGAAGATACTGTCGTCATCGGTCGCGACACAGTCATCCTGCCCGCCACCCATCTGCGCGGCGCAACCAGCATTGGCCAGAAATGTGAGATCGGCCCAGACTCTACGATTGAAAACACAACCGTTGGCAACGGTTGCACCGTCACCTATTCGGTGCTTGAAAGCGCCACGGTTGAGGATAACGTAGAGATCGGTCCCTTCGCTCATCTGCGGCGCGGCGCCCATCTCGCCAGCGGCGTTCATATGGGCAATTTCGGCGAGATCAAGAACTCGTATCTTGGAGCCGATGTCAAGATGGGACATTTCAGCTATATTGGTGACGCGCAGATCGGCAGGGACGTCAACATCGGCGCGGGGACGATCACGTGCAACTACGATGGCAAGGAGAAGCATCGCACGGAGATCGGCGCCGGTGCGTTTATCGGGAGCGACACGATGTTGGTCGCACCGGTGCGGATCGGCGACGGCGCGCGCACCGGTGCTGGCTCGGTGGTGACGCACGACGTGCCGGCTGGCGAAACTGCGGTCGGTGTGCCGGCCCGCTTGCGCGGCCTGCCGCGATCTGACATAGAGTGATCCGGAAAGTGTTCGAAGGAAAGGAAGATCGGGAGTACACTTGTGGACCCTGACAGTTGGTTAGCGTGGGTTGGGTTGGTGGTTGCGGTGCTGGTTGTCGCTTTTTCAAATGCCGGTCGGGCGTCTCTTGGGGGATTGAGTAAGGCCAACGTGCGCAGGCTGCGCGGTGAGGGCGCGTCCAGAGCTGATGCACTGCTTGCTCTTATCGAAGACCCGGCGCGCTTCATTCTTGCTCTCCAGGTGCTCGAAATGCTGGCGATTCCCCTGGCAGTTGGGGCTGTTGTCTGGCTGGCGCTCGGCTTTGGGCTGACCTGGTCGTGGCAGATACCGCTGCTGCTGCTGTTGACGGGGCTGGTTCTCGTCTGCGTTCAAGTAGCTTCCAGGGCCCTGGCTATGAGGTCCGCAGATTCTTCCGGCATGCGGCTGGCAGGCGCGGTGCGGAGTGTTGCCCGTGTCATGTCGCCACTCGCGGCAGGGCTGCGCGCCCTGGCTGACATTATCACCGGGCGTTCGGCTGATGCGGCCAGCGCGGACGGCATCTTTCTTTCTGAAGATCAGTTGCGGTTTCTCATCGACACCAGCGAGGAACCAGGGTTGATCGAGGAAGACGAGAAAAAGATGATCGCCAGTATCTTTCAACTGGGCGAAACTCTGGTGCGCGAGCTGATGGTGCCGCGCATCGACCTGGTGGCGGTTGAGGAATCGACGCCGCTGGAAGATGCCCTCGACGTGATTATCAGGGCCGGCCACTCGCGCATTCCTGTCTATCGCGGCAACATCGATCATATCCAGGGGCTGCTGTACGCGAAAGACATGTTGCCGCCCTTCCGCGACGGACGCCACGATCTGCCGATTACGGAGTTGATGCGTCCCGCATATTTCGTGCCCGAGTCGAAAAAGGTCGATGACCTGCTGCGCGAGCTGCAACAGCGCCGGGTACACATGGCGGTGATCGTAGACGAGTATGGCGGCACTGCGGGCGCTGTCACCATCGAAGACCTGCTGGAGGAGATCGTCGGCGACATACAGGACGAGTACGACACTGAGACGCCGCTGGCGGTGCAACTGGGCGAGCGCGAGTTCATCTTCGATGCCCAGATACGGCTTGACGAGGTCAGCGAGATGCTGGACGTCGAGTTCGAGGCCGAGGAGAGCGATACCTTGGGCGGCCTCATCTACAGCGAGCTGGGCAGCATTCCGGCAGTCGGCAGCCGCGTGGAGTACGATGGGCTGATTCTCGAAGTTATCTCGTTGCAGGGTCGTCGTATCCTGCAGGTCAAAGTTTCGCAGTTGCAGGTCAAGAGCGAACCGCCCGCCGAGCCTCAGAAGAAGCGCGCCTCGCTGCCTGCGTCGTCAACCACATGAACACAACCGTTGCCGTGATGCCTTCGGATATTGATGACTTGCTGGCCCTTGCCGCCGAGGCGCGTGCACGCGCGTACGCCGACTACTCCGGATTCGCCGTCGGTGCTGCTCTGCGCACCCGTTCGGGCAAGGTGTACACCGGCTGCAACATCGAGAACGCCTCCTACGGGCTGACCGTGTGCGCCGAACGGGTGGCGATCTGGAAGGCTGTCTCTGAGGGCGAGACCGAATTCGATGTGCTGGTTGTGGTGACCAGCATCGGCGGCAGCCCCTGCGGCGCCTGCCGGCAGGTGATGGCGGAGTTCGCGCTGGGCATGTCAGTGGTTATCGCCGATCTTGACCATGTGCTCTCTGTCAGCACAGTGGCGGAGCTGCTGCCGGGCGCCTTCTTGCCCGGTGACCTTCGCAGCGCGCCGCGCGCATCCGCGGGCTGAGGACGGGGTATCTATGGACGAGCGCCGCCAGCGACTCTACCGCGCCGATGCCATTGTGCTGAAGCGCCGCGACCACGGGGAGGCCGATCGTCTGTTGACGGTTTTTTCCGCGCAGCATGGCAAGCTGGTGCTGCTGGCCAAAGGAGTGCGCAAGACCCGCAGTCGCAAAGCGGGCCACGTCGAACTGTTCACCTACAGCACGATCCTGATCGCCAAGAGCCGCTCCTGGGATCTGGTGACCCAGGCGGAGACGGTTGAGGCGTTTCTGGGCCTGCGCGAGGACTTGCTGCGGACATCTCAGGCGCACTACGTGGCGGAGTTGCTGGATAGCTTCACCGAGCAAGAGGACTCTAACCTGCCCATGTTCGTTCTCCTGCGCGACACACTGGGCCGGCTGGCTGGCCTGCCGGACGAGTCGCTGGCGCTGGCTGTTCGCTACTACGAGATGCGGCTGCTGGGGCTGGCCGGCTACCAGCCTGAGCTGTTTCGCTGCATCGAATGCGAGGATGAGCTGCAGCCGGTCACCAACTACTTCAGCTATGCGGGCGGCGGCGTGCTCTGTCCCCGGCACGGCGAAGGGCAGATCGGCGCTGAGCCGCTGAATCTGCCGCTGTTCAAAACGCTGCGTTTCCTGCAGACCAGGGACTGGGACACCGTCGCGCGGCTGAGTTTGGGCGCTGCGCTGCACGTCGAACTTGAGCGGCTTCTGCAAGCTACCATCGTCTATCACCTGGAGCGGGGCCTGCGCTCGCCGGTGTTCATTCGTAGTCTGAGCGAGCAGATGCGGGCGTATCCCAGACCGGCGGCCTGATTCTGGTGTGGAAGTTTGGTTCCCGAACACCGGCGCGAGTCGTTGTAAACTCAATGAAACCGGGTGGCAGTTGTGCTGTCTGTTTTCACGAACTGAGGGTTGATCGATGAAGTTTGGGCATCTTGCGCTTGTATTACTTCTGATGCTGTTGGTTTCGGCCTGCGGCGGGGTTGACTCCGACGACGCGCCGGCCGCGACTGCGCCGCAGGCTGCTGTAGTCGACACGCTGGATGATGCCGGCGCGGTCAGCTCGCTGTATAGCCCGCTTACCATTCACGCTGCCCGCGAGACGCGCCAGGTAACGCCGGACAGCGATGAGGTCTTCGAACTGGCCGTGGCCAACGAGTCACAGCAAGATGTGCCGGTGGTGTTTGTGCTGGAACACGCCGACGGCCAGCGCTGGCGCACCTCGCTCTGTGTCGCCGAACAGTGTATCCTCGGCGATGGCAGCGACACTTCGGTGACCGATCCGGTGGTCTTGTCGTCGTTGCTGGAGCAACCCTTCCAGGCGCACGTCTTCGTCGATGCCGATGCCAAAACGGGCCAGTCTACCACCCTGACACTGCGCGTCGAGCCGCAGGTAGCCGGCATCGCACCGCAGCAGGTGCTCATCTCCGCTGAAGTCGTGCGCCCGTAATCCGCTTTCCTTCTAGCTTCCCCCTCAGACACTACAGATTGGTGGTCAGGCCTGGCAAGGGTATAATCTGGCTTGGTAAAATCGTGCGTCAAGCGGGCGGTGGTCAGTCATCCGCACCGCGACGACTCTCCAGTCAGATACTACAGCTCCCCCGCTGCAGCCGATGTGCGCCGCAGTGAAACAGAAATTCAGTGCAGCCAGGATCTCTCAGAAGACGCAAACTTCATAGCATCCTGTTTCTCGCGGGCATGATCCTCATCCTCGTTCTGGGTAGTCCGCGCCTTCTTGCCTCGCCTACCACAGCCAACGGAGGGGGACAGAGCGCGGTGGTAATCAACGAGTTCATGGCAGCCGGCCAGGACGTGCTGGCCGACGAGGACAGCGAGTATCCTGACTGGATCGAGCTGCACAACCGCGGCTCGCGGCCGGTCAATCTGTTGGGATGGTCGCTCAGCGACGATCCGGCCGAACCCGACAAGTGGATGCTGCCGCAGATCGACCTCCCCCCCGACAGCTATCTGGTCGTTTTCGCCTCTGGCAAGAACCGTCCCCGTTCCACCGGCAGCCCCAAGGACATCCCCGCGCAGCGGCTGAGTCCGCCGGCCGCCCTGCACACCAATTTCAAGCTTGCCAGCGGGGGCGGTTTCCTGGCGCTGTACGACAACACCTCGCGCCGCTTTCTGGACGCCGTTGCCTACAATTACGGCCCGCAGATGGAGGACGTCGCTTTCGGCCGTTGTGCGGCTTCGACCAGCGGCTGTTACCTGACCGCTCCGACTCCCGGCCTGCCTAACGACGAGTCTGGCGCCTGGCGGGGACTGGTCGCGCCGGTCACGGCCAGTGTTCCGCGCGGCTTCTATGACGCACCGGTCGAGGTGGGGCTTTCCACAACAACGCCGGACGCCGCGATCTGGTACACGACAGATGGCAGCCAGCCGGCCGAGGGACAGGGGCAACTGTACGGGGGCCTGCTGACGATTGCGGACACCGCGACCTTGCGTGCGGTTGCCGTCAAGCCGGCGTATCTGGCCTCACCGGCTGCTGCTTACTCCTATGTCTTTCCTGAGCAGGTGTTGCATCAGCCGGCCGAGTCGGCCGGCTACCCCGCTACGTGGGGCATGGAGCGCCCGGCGCTGGTAGGCTACACGGCCGAGGAGCCTGTGCCTGCGGACTACGGCATGGACCCGGAGATCGTGGATGACCCGGTCTATGGCAGCGATGTGCGTGACAGTCTGCTGGCGTTGCCATCGCTGATGCTCGCAACCGACGTGGAGAATCTTGACATCTACTTCGAGGACCCGCTGGCGCGCGGGATCGAATCGGAGCGGCCCGTCTCCGTGGAATGGATCGACCCGGCCAACCCGTCCGCCGGTTTTCAGACCGAAGCCGGGCTGCGCCTTCAGGGGCACCTGGGCCGCTCCGAGCTGGTCAAGAAGCACTCGCTCCGCCTGGTCTTCCGGAAGCTGTATGGTCCCGGGGAACTGGACTTCGATCTGTTTCCCAACTCGTCGGTGGGCAGCTTCGATACGCTGGTGCTGCGCGCAGGCAACAATGAGAGCTATGCCGGCCACCCCGGCTCGCGGACGCGCCTGGCCACCTATGCCAAGGACGAGTGGCTGCGCCGCTCGCAGCTTGCCATGTCCGGCTTCGGCGCGCATGGCCGGTTCGTGCATCTCTACCTGAACGGGCTGTACTGGGGTGTGTATGACTTGGTCGAGCGTCCCAATGCGTCCTTTGCCGCTTCGTACTTCGGTGGCGACGAAGATCAGTGGGTTTCGGCCAAGGCTGGCAGCGTCGACGAAGGACTCTTCTGCCGGTTGGATTCGATGCGCAGCCTGGCAGAGATGGGTGGAATGGCCGACCCGGCCCGCTATTCGGCCATGCAGGAGTATATCGATCCGGTGCAGTTCAGCGACTATGTGATTACACACTGGTACGCCGGCGCCGACGATTGGCCGGAGAACAACTGGTATCTTGGAATGCGCCAGCCGGCCGGCCAGTTCCTGTTCTTCGTCTGGGATGGCGAGTTGACCTGGATGCACGGCGCAGATGTTCAGTTGGGCGTCGATGCGAAGCAAGACCGGCTGGTCCCCAACATCGTCAAGCCTGTGTTCAACGCGCTCATCCAGAACGACGATTTTCGCGTGACCTTCGCTGACCGTTTGTTCAAGCACACGTCGCCCGGTGGCGTTCTGTCCGACGCGCAGGCTGAAGCGCGCTGGATGGAGATCACCGGCGAGGTGGAAGAGGCGATTCCGGCCGAGTCGGCCCGCTGGGGCGATGCGCTGTTCGACACTCCCGTCACTGTGGACGACTGGCGCCAGGCCCGCGACTGGGTTGCTGACCAGATGCAGGGCAACGCAGACAAGCTGATTGAGCAGGCGCGCGCCCAGGGTTACTATCCGGTGATCGATCCGCCTGTTTTCAGCCAGGAGAGCGGGAGCTTCGACGACCGGACGCCCCTGACTTTGGACGCTCCGCAGGGCGACATCTACTACACGTTGGACGGGTCCGATCCGCGCGTCGCCGTCACGGGTGCTGTGAATCCTGCGGCTATCAGGTACAGCGGCCCGATCGAGTTGGGCGACTCGACTGTAGTACGGGCGCGCGTCCTCAGCGACGGCTCCTGGAGCGCGATGAACGAAGCGACGTTGGTGGATGCCAGCCAGCCCAGCGGGCTGCGCTTCACCGAGGTCATGTACAACCCGGCCGACGGGGATGACTACGAGTTTCTGGAGCTGACCAACGTCGGCAGCCTCGGTGTGGATCTGTCCGGCGCCGCGTTCGAGGGTATCGACCTGCGCTTTGATCGCCCGACATGGCTTGCGGGCGGCGAATCCATGGTTCTCGCCGCGGATGCGGACGCTTTCAGCCGGCGCTACCCAGGCGTACCCGTTGCGGCCGTCTACGGAGGCGAGCTTTCGGACCGCGGCGAGACCATCACCTTGCGCAACGCCACCGGCCAAACGCTGGCATCGATGAGCTACGACGACGAAAACGGCTGGCCGCTGACGGCCGACGGGGATGGCGACTCGCTGGTTCTGCTGGACCCAGCCAGCGATATGAACGATCCGCGCTCGTGGCGCGCCAGCGCGGACATCAACGGGATGCCCGGCGCCGGCGACATGATCAAGACGGTGTATGTTGCACCTGCTCCTGCTGCCGTGCTGCCGGCTTTTGATGCATCGAAAGTGGAGCCGGCCAATTCTGTGGATGTTCGTTTCGGCGACGACATGCTGCTGGCCGGTTACGACCTTTGGCTCAACGGCCAACCCCTTTCGCCGGAGAATCTGCCGGCGGTGAAACCTGGCGATCTGCTGGAGTATACGCTGTACTGGCAGCGTGGCCGTCTGGCCGACAAAGATTTGCGCGGCTTTGTGCAACTGGTCACGCCGAACCAACACGTGGTTGCCCAGGACGATCACCCGGCCGGACTGGTCCTGCGGCCCGCCAACGATTGCTTCACCGCTGAGTTAGCGCCCGACCGGTACGCGCTGCGCGTTCCTGCTGACGCGACCAATGGCCTGGTCCGTCCGGTGGTAGGCGGCTACGATCCCGCCACCTCCGAGCGCTTCTCCGTCTTTGCCGGCGACGGCGCCCAACTGGACGACCAATATGCGCTGGCGCCATTGAAGATCGTCGGTGATGCCAACGCGCCGACTCCGCAGCACCAGCTCGCCGGGCGTTTCGACGCCGATATCGAGTTGCTGGGCTATTCCCTGGACCCGGCCAGCGCAGGCGTACGACCGGGCGATTCGCTGACGGTAACGATGCTCTTCCGGTCGGAGTCGCCCATTGAAGAAGACCTGGTACGCTTCGTGCAGGTGCATAGCCCGCAGTCGGGCATGGCCGCGCAGCTCGACTCGCAGCCGGCTGGCGGCGACAACCCGACCCGGGCATGGAAGGCCGGCGAGGTTGTCGTGGATCAGGTTGTGCTGGCCGTTTCGCCTGAGGCGGCGCCCGGAAGCTATCGCCTGTTGCTGGGCTTCTATCAGCCTGCCACAGGCGAGCGGCTGGACGTGCAAGATGAGGCAGGAAACGCTGCGCCGGACCAGGCGCTCGTGCTGGGCGAGGTAACAGTGTTGCCAGTCGGGAACGCAGAACGTCCATGATACGCATCAAGTCCGAGCAGCGCTACGAGATCAAGTATATCGTGCGCCATGACGAGGCAGCCGAGCTCAACCGCGCCTTGTCGCGTTTCATGCTGCCTGATGCGCACGGCGACGACCAGGGACACTACCAGGTGACCAGCCTGTACTACGACACTGCGGATTATAAGGCATACTGGGACAAGATCGATGGCCATCGCAACCGGCGCAAGCTGCGCGTGCGGATCTACGGCGACCAAACCGTAACCAGCGACACCCTGTGTTTTGTCGAGATCAAGCACCGGCTGGATCGCGCGCTGCAGAAACGCCGGCTGGCCGTGCCCTACAGCGCAGCGCTGAAGCTGGACGAGATCGAGAACCGCGTGTCGCCATCCTCCCCTGAGGAGAGCGCCGTGCTCGACGAGGTGTTATATCTTCGGGATGCGCTGCAGTTGCAACCGACCTGTGTTGTCGGTTACCGGCGCAGCGCGCTGGAGGGCCACCAATACGACGCCGGATTGCGGGTCACCTTTGATACAAACCTGAAATATCGCATCCACGAATTGACGCTGTTTGCCGATGGCCAGGCGAGCGACCACTATTTCGTGCCGCCCGAATGGTGCATCATGGAGGTGAAGGTCAACCACCGGGCGCCGCTGTGGTTGACCCAGGTCATCGCCGAGCACCAGTGCGTTGTCCGACGCATCAGCAAGTACTGCACAGCCCTGGAGCACAGCAGGGTATTGCTCGGCGAGCAGCGCATTCTGGAGCAGTAGCTCCGCCCGCCCCTTTCCCCACGAGAGCGACCACTAACAGCCCATGAACACGATAGACTTCACGAGCTTCCTCAACAGCCTGCAGGATTCGACCATGTCGTTCACAGCGACGGATGTGGTCCTCACCATCATCCTGAGCTTTGTGCTCAGCCTGGTGATCGCGTGGATCTACCGGGCAACACATCGCGGCACCTCCTACAGCCAGAGCTTCGTCCAGACGCTGATCATCCTGGCCATGGTGGTGGGGGTGGTCATGTTGATCATCGGTTCGAACATTGCCCGGGCGTTTACCCTGGTAGGTGCGCTGTCTATCGTGCGCTTCCGCAACGCTGTCAAGGAAACGCGCGATGTCGGTTTCATCTTCTTTGCCATGGTGATCGGCATGGCATGCGGCACTCGCTTTTACCTGCTGGCTATCGTTTCCACCTTAGTGATCTCTGTCTTGATCTGGATCATGGTTCGCCAGAACATGTTCGCCAAGGACCTGCGGGAACAGATCCTGAAGATTCGGGTGCCGTCCGATGTCCCCTACGCGACGCTTTTTGACAGCGCCCTGGACAAGTATCTGGTGCGCTACGACCTGATGGCGCTGGAAAGCGTGCAGGCCGGGCTGCTGATCGAGCTGGTCTACGGCGTGGAGTTTCGGCGCGGTGCAAGTTCCCAGGATCTGCTCAACGATGTACGGCGCCTGAACGACAACAACAAGGTTGTTCTGGTCACCGGGATGCACGAGGTGGATCTGTAACGCGCGGGCTTGTACGTGACTGGCAGCTTTGACGTAATCGTCATTTACAGGTATGATCTGCCTGTCTTCCCAAGAGGCGAACAATGCATCAACTGTGGATCAATTTCGACGCAAGATCAGGTGGCTCGGGTATCGGGCCGCACGGGCTTTTTGAGACACTGTCAGCCCGCTGCGGCCACAATACCATAGGACTCGCGTGCCGGAGCCAGCCAGCGATGCGGGCGCGTCTGCGTCTGCTCAGCGCCTAGAGGCGTTTTTCAACCTATCACTGCATGCCGGCCCTGCACAGGCCGGCTTTTTCTTTGCTCATTTGCTTGCCCCGGGTAGCGCATACCAGTTGACAGTCGCTACCGGCAGACTCCTGAAGCGAAGCGAACGGAGCCGCAAGTGACTGTCACCTTCAGCAAGCCGTCACCTTCCAAAAGGAACCACCCATGACAACCGAACGTCCCCCATCCTTTCAAGAGATCATCATGCGCCTGGAGCGCTACTGGGCCGACCGCGGCTGCCTCATCTGGCAGCCCTACAGCGAGAAGGTCGGCGCGGGCACCATGAACCCGGCGACGGTGCTGCGTGTGCTGGGTCCGGAGCCGTGGAATGTCGCCTACGCCGAGCCCAGCTACCGCGCCGACGATGGCCGCTACGGCGAGAACCCCAACCGCATGCAAATGCACACCCAGTACCAGGTCATCCTCAAGCCAGAGCCGGGCAATCCGCAGCAGCTCTACCTGGGCAGCCTGGACGCGATCGGCATCGACCGCAGCAAGCACGACATCCGCTTCGTCGAGGACAACTGGGCCAGCCCGGCGCTGGGCGCCTGGGGGCTGGGCTGGGAGGTCTGGCTGGACGGATTGGAGATCACCCAGTTTACCTATTTTCAGCAGGCCGGCGGTATGACGCTGGAGCCGGTCAGCGTCGAGCTGACCTACGGGCTGGAGCGTATCGCGATGTACCTGCAAGGCGTTGACGAGGTCTGGAAGATCTCCTGGGATGGCCGGCGTACCTACGGCGATGTTTACCTGCAGCAGGAGATCGAGCACTGCAAATACAACTTCGAGATCGCTGACGTCGAGCGCCTCAAGCAGATGTACAATCTCTATGAGGCCGAGGCGCAGAGCGCGATCAGCCACGACCTTGTCATCCCGGCCCACGACTACGTGCTGCGCTGCTCACAGACCTTCAACCTGCTGGACGCGCGCGGCGCGGTCGGCGTCACCGAGCGCGCCAGCTATTTTGGCCGCATGCGCGATCTGGCGAAGCAAGTCAGCGACCTCTATGCCGCACAGCGGATGCGAATGGAGTATCCGTTTCTGGAGGAAGAGGGGCAGGGGGCAGAGGGGCAGGAGGCAGAGGGGCAAGCTTCGGAAGTCGCGGTGGTAGCAGAGGCAGACTTGCTGCTGGAGATCGGCTGCGAGGAACTGCCGGTGGACGATGTAGTGTCGGGCATCGGGCAGCTTGGCAGGCTTGCGGAGCAGTTGCTGGCCGAGGCGCGGCTGGACTACGCCGATCTGCGAGTTACCGGCACGCCGCGGCGGCTGGTGCTGCACGTCAGCAAGCTGGCGGGCGCACAGACCGACGACGAACTGGTCTTCCGCGGCCCGCCTGCCAGCCGCGCCTTCGACGCCGACGGCCAGCCGACGCCGGCAGGCATCGGCTTTGCGCGTAGCCGCGGGGTCAGCCCGGCGCAACTGGAGGTGCGGGACGCCGACGGCGGCACCTACGTCTTCGCCGTCCAGCGGGTCACGGGCAAGCCCGCGCTGGAGATATTGCCTGGCCTGCTGGTGCGCCTGATCAGCGGGCTGCGCTTCGAGAAGACCATGCGCTGGGCGTCGGGCGGGGTGGCCTTCAGCCGGCCGCTGCGCTGGTACGTCGCGCTGCTGGGCGACCGGGTCGTGCCGTTCAGCTATGCGAACGCGCGTAGCGGACGGGTCAGCCGCGGGCTGCGCTCCCAGGATTCGCCCGTCATCGAGGTGCCGGACGCCGCGACCTACTTCGCCGTGATGGCGCAGAACGGTATCGTCGTCGACCGCGAGGAGCGGCGGCGGCTGGTGCTGGAGCAGGTGACCGCACTGGCAGCAAGCGTCGGCGGCCAGATCCGCGATGAACCGGCGCTGCTGGACGAGGTCACCGACCTGGTGGAGCAGCCGGCTGCAATCCTTGGACGCTTCGAAAGCCGTTTTCTGGACCTGCCCGCCGATGTTCTGACCACAGTCATGAAAAAACACCAGCGGTATTTCCCGGTGGTTGGTGGATCGGTGGATCGGGAAACTGGTACATTGGTAGATCGGGAAAGCGGCAAATTGGGCAACCAATCTACCAATCTACCAATCTACCAATCTACCAACCTACCAACCTACCAACCTACCAACCTACCAGCCCACCAATCTACCAACCTCCTCCCCTACTTCATCACCGTCGCCAACGGCGAGCCGCGCGACGCAGCCGTGGTGCGGGCGGGCAATGAGGGTGTCATTCGGGCGCGCTACTCCGATGCCGCCTTTTTCGTAGAGCACGACCGTCAGCACCCGCTGGGCGCGTTCACCTCCAGGCTGGCGACGCTGACGTTCCAGGAGCAGCTTGGCTCCATGCTGGACAAGGTGCAGCGACTGGAGAAGCTGGCCCCTGCGCTGGCGGAGCAGCTCGACCTGTCCGCCGCCGATCGAGCGATCGTCGTGCGCGCGGCGGCTCTCTGCAAGTCCGATCTGGCGACGTCCATGGTGATCGAGATGACCTCGCTGCAAGGAATCATGGGCCGCGAATATGCGCTGGACAGCGGCGAGTCGCCGGCAGTCGCGCAGGCGATCTTCGAGCACTACCTGCCGCGCTACAGCGGCGACCGGAGGCCGGAGACATTGCCCGGCCTGGTAGTCGGGCTGGCCAACCGGCTGGACAGCATCGCCGGCCTGTTCGCCGTCGGCCTGGAGCCCAGCGGTTCGGCTGATCCCTTCGGGCTGCGCCGCGACGCGCTGGGCATCGTGCAGAACCTGGCCGGGGCGGGGATCAGCTTCTCGGTGCGCTGGGGCTGGAGCAAGCCGCCGCTGCTGCCGGCGCCGGCCGACGCACAGGTTGTGGCGCGCCGCAGCTTTCGTCGCCGGCCGGCTGGAGAACTGGCTGCGCGACGAAGGCTATCCCTACGACGTGGTGCAGGCCGTGCTGGCCGAGCAGGGCGACGATCCGGCCGCGGCCCGTCGCACCGTGGCCGCTCTGGCCGAGGCGGTGGCTGCGCCGGACTGGTCTGCCGTGCTGACCGCCTACGCGCTGCAAGCGCATCGTCCGCAGCCTGCCGGAGACGTATCCGCTGACAGCCGATGCCGACACGGAGCCCGCGACACGGACGCTTCTGGCAGCGTATCAATCGGTTGGTGCGCCGCAAGACGTGGCTGCGCTGGTGGACGCCCTGCGCACGCTGGCCGCGCCAATCAACACCTTCTTCGACGACGTGCTGGTGATGGCCGAGGACGAGACCTTGCGCCGCGCCCGCCTCAGCCTGCTGCAAGCAGTCGCCTCTCTCCCCGACGGCGTGGCCGATCTTTCCAAGCTGCAAGGGTTCTGATCGGCGCTGCTGGCCGTCTTTGGTTGCTACCTCACCAAATCCGCGAGCCGGCCCTGGTCTCATCGCACCAGGGCCGGCTCGCGTTGGATCGTCCGCGATTCCGTTGACACCCCTTGCTCCGAATGGTACAATCTGAGCATCACCTGGCAATCCCGAGATGCGGGATTGGGGAGTCACAAGGAGGTGCAGCCATGAAGGTGATGCGTCTGCTAACGGTGCTGTTTTCTATCCTTACTGTGCTGTTCTTGGGAACGATAACGGGGGCATCGACCACGGCCGCGCCTGACGCCGGACCGTGCGTACCCGGCGCGGCCTATGACCCGGCCTGCGACGTCGATCACAACGGCCAGATCAACGTCACGGACATTCAACTGGCAGCCGGACACTGGGGTCAAACAGGGACGTTCACCAGCGACAACGACCACGAACACCTTGACCAGGTTTGGAGCCGCTCGCGCGTGCCGTTGAAGATCCAGAGCAACTTCGACGGCACAGGTGGCTCGCGCCCGGCAGCGCTGGTGCTGACCAACACCCGCACGGGACTACCCGGCCACGGCTTGTGGGTGGACTCCGTCAACGGCAACGGCGTGATGGTCAACGCGGCCGGCAACGGGGTGTATGTTAACCAGGCTGCCAGCGACGGCGTCTACGTCTGCGCCACAGGCAGCGCGGTCGGCTGCACCGTTTCCACCGAGAACAACGGCGTGGAGGTGGGCAACGCCGAGGGCAATGGCGTCTTCGTGAAGAACACCGGCAACGACGGCGTTGTGGTCGATTCAGCGGCAGACAGCGGCGTAGTCATCAACTCCGTCGGCGGTAACGGTCTGGACCTGTATTCGGCTGGCGGCGATGGCGTCAGGGTCTTGAATGCAGGTGGCGACGGCCTGCACGTGAACCTGGCCCAAGAGGATGGCGTTGATGCCACTACCAGCTCACTGACCAGCTACGGCGGCCGCTTCAGCAACACGGCCACGTTGGGTGCCGGGGTGTACACCCTCGGCGGCAGCAACAGCGCCCCTGATCTGGTGCTGGGCGGCAACAACATAAACAGCGATGATGGCCGCATCTACTCGCAGCCTGACTTCCCCAGCAGCGACATCCAGCTCCACACCATGGACACCGTCTTTATCCATTTGGATGAGGACAACAACAGCCTCAGCGCCGTCATAATCTACGACGGCGCTGGCAACGGATATGGTCGGTGTATGAGAGCGGATTGGCCGTGGCCGGCGAGGGCAACGCAGCCGTCGTCGACGCTGGCGAGGACGGGCGACAACTGGTCTACAGTGTGCACAGCCCGCAGAACTGGCTGGAGGACTTCGGCAGCGGCCGGTTGGCGGCCGGCGCGGCGGTGGTGAAGGTGGACGACGCCTTTTCCCGGGCAGCCAACCTGGAGGCGAGCTACCACGTCTTCCTGACGCCGTTGGGCGAGTGCACCTTGTACGTGGCCGACAAGGGCGCCGCCAGCTTCACCGTGCGCGCTGGGCGGCCAGGTGTGTGACGTCAGCTTCGACTACCGGATCGTTGCGCTGCGTCGCGGCTATGAGGCGTTGCGTATGCCGGAGTTTGTAGCGCCTGAAGATGACTGAGTAGAGTCAGGGCTGGTAGTCCTTCCGCTGACTACCAGCCCTCTTGTGGGCCTGGGTTGGGAATCGGTGGTGCTGCCACAAGGGATGGCGGGCTGAATTTTCATGACGCAGGGGAATGGGCCATTGCGCCGGGATGCCAGCGAGGCGATGATGTTATGGGAGCAGGAAGGTTTCTTGCACTGGGCGCCAGCGTTGCGGTTTGAGATAGCCGGTCCGGTTCTCAGCATTGTGGCCGGCCAGCCGGCCAATCAGGTGAGCGCCGGCGCCTGGGGCGCGGTCATTGGCAGCGGAGGCACCTCGAGCGAGACCACCCGGGTGACTGACCAGCGCGGTGTCGCGGCCGGTGGCAGCGGCAACCGTGCTGGCGACGATAACGGCGTGCCCGACAGCGCCATGCACGCCACGGTCGGGGTGGATTCACAACGTTTGACCCTGGCCGCGTTCGCTGTCCACCACGCCGATAGGCGGACTTGTCTCCTTCAGGTGGTTGCGCAGGCCGCGAGATGATAGGTCGGCTATAGAACTTTGATAGACTCTGGCCAACAGTCTGTAGACTCTGGAAGCTTAATCTGTGGTATTCTCGGTGCGAGCAGAGGATGCATGATAGCATCGGTCAGTTCTCACTCGAAATCGCCCAAATCAACCCGAAGTCCTGAGCGATCCGGGGGGATCGTTCAGACTGGCGGCTTCGGGGGTCTTTCACCTGGTGGAGCGACGCGCTGGCGGCAATTATGTTGTCTAGCCGTCGCTCCACCAGGTGTTTTTGGTCTCTCGATTCAACCCCTCGGCCCTTCTCATCACAACTAGTGACTGTTTTGGCGACGATAACCGGCGCATCAACGCCGACCGAGCGGGCTGCCGGCTCGTGAGCGGTCACGGCCCGGCAGTCTCCCGTCGCAGCCGCCACTCCAGATAGCGTCCTATCGGCCCGATCAGCGGCCAGGTCAGGCGCAGGCGGCGGCGGTCGACGCTGTAGAGCAGGCGCGCCAGGCGCACGCGGTCGGTGAGGTTGGCGCCGACCGCGCTGCGGCGCAGCCGCCGGCTGTAGCCGGAGAAACTGAAGTCGCCGGATGCGAACGCGTTCCTGACCTCCGCCGCGGCCACCGGTCCGTACTGCAACGCCCAGGCGATCCCCTCCCCTAACAGCGGATCGACCCCGGCGGCATCGCCGGCCAACAGGATGTGCGGTACAGCGTATGTTCCGCGGGGGTCGTACCAGCGCTCCGGGTGTCCATGCAGCTCGCACTCTGTCAGGGAGCGCCGGCGGTCGCGCAGATAACTGTCCAGGGCGGCGGTCAGATCGGCGCGCCGCCTTTCGGGGCGGACCCGGCTGTCGAACACGCCTCGGTTCATCATTGCCCGCCCGTCGACGTAGCTGGGGAAGTCCCAGCAGTAGCCCTGCACGCCGTCCTGCGCCGGCGTGAAATCGAACACGGCACGGCCCTGCACAAACTCTGGCGATGTCGCCGCGTCTTCCGCAGTCAGCACCTCCAGCAAGCGCGAAACGCGCGCCGGCTGTCCGCCGTCGGACAGGTTCATCCAGCGGCGCACCGATGACTTGGCGCCGTCGGCGCCGACCACGACGCGCGCCGTCAGCTCGCCGCGGGAGGTCTTGAGGCGCACGCCACCATCGGCACGAGCCAGTCCGGTCAGTGCGGTGTTCTGGCGGATCTCGATGCCCCGCGCCTGCGCGATGGCGGCCAGGCGGGCGTCGTACTCGTTGCGGCGCACGATGCGGAACAACGGCTCGCCGGGCGCAGCCCGGTTGCGCAGCGCCACTACCTTCTCCTCGAAGCGCATCTCCACGGTGTAGACCGAAACGTGGGGCACATCCAGCCGCTGCCAGCCGATGTCCAGCCAATCGGTGACCGGGTCGGCGACGATACTGACGCCGCCGCCGCACGGCAGGTCGCGGATGCACGGCCTTCTCCAGAATCACTGTGCGGCTCGCCAACTCAGGCGCCAGCTTCTGCAAGCTCAAGGCCGTGCTCACGCCGGCCGGTCCCGATCCAATGATGGCTATATCGATGTGTTCCATGAGACTCAAACCTCTGCTTTTCGCCAATCGGTCGGCTTCACAGTTTGCCCGGCCTGAAATCGGGCTCGTATTTGCCGGCATGCAGGAACCTGCTCGTCGCTGTGACAACGCTCTGAGTGTGTTCGCCGGCTGGGTGCTTTGGTGTTATAATCGTGACACATACTACAAGATTGGACTTTTGACAAAGCCAGCGACGAGCTGACTGGCGATTTGACAGAAACGAGGAACTGCGCCATCAAAAGTGTGTGACAAAAGATCACGCTTCCGAGTTGGTGCAGTTCCGACGAACAGTATACCAGAACCTTAACAATCGAGCCGACACGGTGATGGAGCTGATCGATGCCCTGTGCAGCAGTGTAGGAGGTCGGTCGCCGGTCGAGTTGACGTTGGCGCCGGTGTTTCGGCGTACGTACAGTACGATGTACAAGGCGATCGACGAGTTGCAATGGGAGGAAGGGCAGTTGGCGCGGGTGCTGGCAACCTATCTGCCAAGGCCGAACAAACGCAACTTCTATCTGTTGGGGGTCGATGTGACGCCTCAACCACGGCCCTATGCGCGCACGCTGACGGACCGTGGCATGGTCTATCAGCCAACAGTGGTGAAAGGCAACAAGCCTGTGACCATCGGGCATCAGTACTCGACCGTGGCGTTGCTGCCGGAAGGAGAAGCAGGTTTGTCAGGCAGCTGGCTGGCGCCGTTGATGACGCAGCGGGTGGCGACTGCAGCGGACAAGGAACTGGTAGGGGCAGGCCAAATCGCAGCACTGCTGAGCGATGACAAGCTGCCGTTTGGCCACCAGTTGTGTGTCGAGGTGGCCGACAGTGGCTACAGCAAGCCAGAGTATCTGGCCGCCAACCGTCAACATCGCAACCTGATCACCATCGTCCGGGTCCGTAGCAACCGCGTCCTGTATCGCCAACCGGTTGCTCAGACAGCTAAAGGTAAGCGAGGGCACCCCACCTGGTACGGCGAGCCCTTCCGCTTCCAGGATGCAACCACATGGCCGCCGCCCGACCAGAGTTGCTCCCTGCACGAAGTCAGTCGCCGGGGCAAGGCCTATCGGGTGGAGGTCCAGGCGTGGCACAGTCTACTCATGCGCGGCAAGCAGCGTCCGAAACCATTGCCGATGCAGTGTTACCCGTTCACGCTGGTGCGCATTGTTCGCTACGACGACAAGGACCAGCCAGTTTCAGTGGACCCGCTGTGGCTGATCGTCATCGGTGAACGTCGCCACGAGTTGTGCCTGAACCAGATCCAGCAAGCCTACGAACAGCGCTATGACCTGGAGCACTTCTTCCGCTTTGGCAAACAGAAGCTCCTCTTGATCAACTTCCAGACACCGGAGACCCATCGGGAAGAGCAATGGTGGCGGTTAGTCCACATCGCCTACGCCCAGTTGTGGATGGCTCGGCATGTCGCCAACCTTCTACCGCGTCCCTGGGAGCGTAATCTCCCTGCCATGCGCAACCGCAGCATCTCGCCCACCTTGGTTCAGCGAGACTTCGCCAGGATTATTCGCCAGTTGGGAACGCCAGCCAAACCACCCAAACTCCGGGGTAATTCCCCAGGACGCTCCTTGGGCACTAAATTGGCCCCGCGTTCCCGTCACAAAGTCGTGGTCAAGGGCCTCCTCAAGGCTGCTTCACCCTGAATTCGGCTCGATTGTTCGGTTGTTAACGTGCAGGTGCTCAACGCCTTGCGTTAGAGCTTGTTTCGATTTGTCAAAAGTCCAATACAAGAACTCTGCGTGCGAAAATGCGTGTCATCTCACTGCATTTCGAGGAATAGTTTACCATGTCTAACTCGATTTTCCTTGCCACGACCGATGCATACAGCGGCAAGTCGCTGGTATCGGTCGGGATCACCGAACTGATCCTGCGCCGCACCAACAAGGTCGGTGTCTTTCGGCCGGTCATCTCGCGCGGGCCGGACGAGGGGCGCGACAAGAACATCGACCTGTTGCTGACCCACTTTCGCCTGCCGCTGGACTACGAAGAGACCTACGCCTTCTCGCAGCGCGAGGCCAGTGACCTGATCGCACACGGCGGCTACGACGCGTTTCTCGACCGGATCATCGAGAAGTACAAGGCGCTGGAAAGCAAGGTCGATTTCATCCTCTGCATCGGCTCCGATCTGGAAGGGGACGGGTCGGTGTTCGAGTTCGACATCAACGCCGATGTGGCCCGCCACCTGGGCTGTCCGGTGCTGATCGTCACCAGCGGCGTGGGTCGTGACCCGGACACAATTGCCAACACCGTTCGCAGCACCCACGACACACTGGTGGAACGCGGCAGCCAGCTTCTTGGCGCAATCGTCAACCGCGCCGATCCTCCCACCGTGAACGACATTCGGCTGGCATTGCAGGAGGCGCTGCCGGAAAACGATCTGCTGCTTTCGGTGATCCCGGCTAACGAGATACTCAGCCGCCCGACGATCGCCGAGATCAGCGAACATCTGAACGCTGAGGTGCTGTACGGCCAGGCGCACCTCGACAGGCTGGCGCACCAGTATCTGGTGATTGCGATGCAGGTCCACAACTATCTGCTGCACCTGACTGACAACGCGCTGTTGATCACGCCAGGCGACCGCAGCGACGTCATCCTCAGCGCGCTGCAGGCGCACCAGTCGCAGCATTATCCGCAGCTTGCTGGCATCGTGCTGACCGGCGACCTCAAGCCGGCGCCTTCTGTGGCGCGGCTGCTGGATGGCCTGCCCGACGTCGTGCCGATTTTGAGCGTCTCGACCCACACCTTTGACACGGCGGCGCGCATGGCGTCCGTGCGGTCCTATATCACCAGCGAGAACCGGGCCAAGATCGCGCTCAGTCTGGAGTTGTTCGAGGAGTTTGTTGACACCCGCGCGCTGCTCTCGCAGGTGCAGGCCGTTCAGCCGCGCGGCATTACGCCCAAAATGTTCCTCTACAACCTTGTGCAGCAGGCCCGGTCAGACCGGAAGCATATCGTCCTCCCGGAGGGCAACGACGACCGGATCCTGCGCGCTGCCGAGGTGCTTATCAACCGCGACATCGTCGATCTGTCGATTCTGGGCAACCCGTCCGAGGTCTGGAGTTCCATCCAACGGCTGGGTCTGCAGATCGACCCGGCCCAGGTGCAGGTAATCGATCCCGGCAGCTCGCCCTGGTTTGGCGACTTCGCGCAGACGCTTGTTGATCTCCGCAAGCACAAGGGCGTCAACATGGACATGGCGACTGACTGGATGAACGACGTTTCCTACTTCGGCACCATGATGGTCTACAAGGGCCTGGCCGACGGCATGGTGTCGGGTGCAGCGCATACGACGCAGCACACCATCCGCCCCGCCCTGCAGTTTGTCAAGACGAAGCCTGGGGTATCGGTGGTTTCCTCGGTTTTCTTCATGGCATTGCCGGACAAGGTGCTGGTTTACGGCGACTGTGCCGTGGTGCCTAACCCGACCGCCCAGGAGTTGGCTGAGATCGCCATCTCCTCCGCTGACACGGCGCGCGCCTTCGGCATCGAGCCTCTGGTCGCAATGCTTTCCTATTCGACGGGCGAATCCGGGCAGGGCGAGGACGTGGAGCGGGTGCGTGAGGCCACGTCGTTGGCCAGGCAGCGCCGCCCCGACCTCAAGCTGGAAGGGCCGATGCAGTATGACGCCGCGGTCGATCCGGAGACGGCGGCCAAGAAACTGCCTGGATCAGAGGTCGCCGGTCGGGCGACGGTGTTCGTCTTTCCCGACCTCAACACGGGGAACAACACCTACAAGGCGGTGCAGCGCGAGACCGGCGCAATTGCCATCGGCCCGGTCTTGCAGGGGCTGAACAAGCCGGTCAACGACCTGAGCCGTGGCTGCACGGTCGAGGACATCATCAACACGGTGGTGATCACCGCCATTCAGGCCCAGCATCCGTAAAGCACGCTGATCCGGGGGATGCGCACGCCGCGGTGATGGGGTCGGGTGGTGGAGTTCGCATTCTCAAATGCGAACGGCCCGGTCGCAGAGCGCACGCGCGCATCTGAGGATGCGCACTCCGCAGTGGTGAGGTCAGGTGGTGGAGTTCGCATTCTCAAATGCGAACGGTTTGGTCGCATAGGACCCGTGCGCATCTGGGGATGCGCACGCCGCGAAGGCGGGGGCACATCATCTTGTAGGGACTGTTGTAATCCAGATGTAAGGCGCGCGGTCGCCCAGGTTCGCTATAATCAGCATGAGATTATCGTGAACGAGGCAATTGCAATGGCGGAACAACCTGTTCAATACGATCAAGGCTGGTTGGCAGACGACGACCGGATCGGCCGGCAAACTTTGCTGCACCTGTTGCTGGGGCACGATGACAGCGACGGGCTGTTGGCGGAGCCGGCAGCACTGGAGTTCGCCCGGCGCGATCTCTTTCGTCGCGAGCTTACAGAAGCCGCGCGGGCGCGCCGGATCATCCCGGAACGGCGGCATCTGAGGAAATAGGACGACCCCCAGCCCGGGCCGAATAGTAGCAGGCGCTCCAGTAGCTCAGAACGGTGCTGGAGCGCCTGCTACTATCCGGCCCGCGCTCTTTGTAAGCTGGCTGTGTTGCCGGAGTCTGGCGCTGTGGTATAATGCAAGGCGCACAACAAGCAGTTCAGATATTCTCAACACAGGACAGGCTTAAAAAATGTTTCGCAATCTGCTCAAAAAGACGTTTGGCGATCCAGCAGCAAGGTTATCAAGGGGCTCCAGCGGACCGTAGAGGACATCAACGATCTCGAAGATGATGATATGGCTGCCCGAAGAAGAGTTTGCGCAGCGCACGGCTGTCTTTCAGGAACGGCTGCGCGAAGCCTCGCGCGAGGGCAACGCAGAGTTGGCCGAGCTGCGGCGCGACTGGGAGCGAGAGCCCGACTCCACAACCCGTTTCAGTTGGCCCTTGCCATCCGCGACCTTGCAGCGACATCCGCGATGACGAGGAGGAGATCTTCCAGGAGATCCTGACCGAGGCCTTTGCGCTGGTACGCGAGGCTAGCCGGCGGACTACCGGCATGCGCCACTTCGATGTGCAGTTGATCGGCGGCATGGTGCTGCACAAGGGGGTGGATCGCCGAGATGAAGACCGGCGAAGGCAGCAAGACCCCCGTCGCCACCCTGCCTCTACCTCAACGCCCTGACGGCTGCGGTGTACACCTTTGTCACGCCCAATGACTACCTTCCAAGGTTGGCGTGCAGTGGATGGGGCCCATCTACCACCTGCTGGGGCTGAGGACTGCCGTCATCCAGTCCACGGCCGGCGATCCCAATCGCGGCTCCTATATCTACGACCCCGACTTCCGCTCCGCCGATGACCGCTTGCGCACCTGCGGCCGGTGACGCGCCGCGATGCCTACATGGCGGACATCACCTATGGCACCAACAGTCGAGTTCGGCTTCGACTACCTGCGCGACAACATGGTGCAGGACCTCAGCCAGCGCTCACTGCAACGACGCTGTTTTTCGCATCATCGACGAGGTGGACAACATCCTCATCGATGAGGCGCGCACCCCGCTGATCATCTCCGGCCGTGCGCAGGAGTCCAGCGACTGGTACAGCCGTTTCGCCGAGCTGATGCAAAGCTGAGTCCTTCGACCAACAGGGAAGAAGCCGACGGCGACTACGTGGTAGACGAGAAGGACAGGAAGGTCGTCACCCTGACGGAGGCCGGCATCGAAAAGCTGCCAGGACTGGCTCGGCATCAGCAACCTCTGTTCGCCCGAATACTGAGCTGGCACCATACATGGACAAGCGCGCTGCGCGCCTCGGTGCTGTTCAGCATGCGACTACATCGTGCGCAACGACGAGGTGGTCATCGTCGATGAGTTCACCGGCCGGCTGATGGAAGGACGGCGCTTCTTCGAGGGCCTGCACCAGGCCATCGAGGCCAAGGAAGGCGTGAAGGTTCAGCGAGAGTCGCTGACTCTCGCCACCATCACCTTCCAGAACTACTTCCGCATGTACGCCAGCTGGCCGGCATGACTGGTACGGCGAGACGGAAGGAAGAGTTCGGCAAGATCTACAACCTCGACGTGGCGGTCATTCCACCAACGTGCCGGTGATCCGCGACGACATGCCGGACTTCGTCTACCGCACGGCGCGCTTCAAGTTCGATGCGGTTGTCGATGAGATCGCAGAGGCGGCACAACCAGGGACAGCCCGTGCTGGTCGGCACCGTAGCAATCGAGACCAGCGAGTTTCTCTCCAAACTGCTGGAGCGGCAGCGTTCCACGCAACGTCCTCAACGCCAAGAACCACGAGCAGGGGGCGCTCATCGTGCCCAGGCCGGCCAGCCTGGCGGTGACCATCGCTACCAACATGGCAGGTCGTGGTGTGGACATCCTGCTGGGTGGCAATCCCGAGGGGCATCGCGCGAGTCTGCTTAGCGCCGGCCCATGACCTGACCGATATCGCCCCCGATGTGTGGGAGCGAGGCCTGGCCGACGCCAAGGTTGAGGCCGCAGCCAACCTGCCAGCGGGTGCTGGAGGCCGGCAGGCTGTACACGTGGTCGGCACCGAGCGTGCGAGCGCGTCGCATCGACAACCGGTGCGCGGCCGCGCCGGGCGCCAGGGCGATCAGGTCCAGCCGCTTCTACGTGGCGCTGGACGACGACCTGATGATGCGGCGTTTCGGCGGCGAACAGGTGGCAGGGCTGATGCAGCGCATGGGCGTGGACGACGACATGCCTCTCGAACACGGCATGGTCAGCAAGTCGATCGAGCGCGCAGGGCCGGGTTGAGGGCTACAACCGACATCCGCAAGCACGTCCTGGAGTACGACGACGTAGTCAACAAGCGGCGCGAGGTGATCTACGACCAGCGGCGTCGGGTTCTGAGCGAGCCAACGCTGCGGCCCACCGTGCTGGGCATGGTCGCCTCGCAGATCGCCTGGTGGACACGTTCGCGGTCGTCGAGGAGGATGGCGCGATCCTGGCCGGTCTGCAAGGCGCTGACGGCCATGCTTCCGCTGCCGGATCACGTGACAGTCGAGTCGTGGCAGTCGATGACGACCGATGAGATCCGGACCAGCTCGAGGAGTACAGCGCGGCTTTCTACGATATGCGCGCCCAGGCCAACGGGGCCACGCTTATGCGCCAGTTCGACGACGAGGACTGACGCTGGCCAACCCTGGCCAGCGCGGCGATCCGTTCAGCGCCGTGGTCTACCATCGTGTGCTCTCGCAACTGGGCGGCGCAATCGACGAGAGCCTTCAACGCTTGCCTCTGCACGCCAGTTCCTGAAGACATCCAGCAAGCGGTAGCAACCGGCGTGACCGAAGCGGCGCTTTACCGCGACCGTCTGATCATGATACGGGCCGTGGATGAGCGGTAAGGTGCGGCATCTGACCGATCTGGACTCGCTGCGGGAGGGCATCGGGTTGCGCCATTGCCCAGATCCAGCCGCTGGTGGCCTACAAGAAGAGGAAGCGTACGAGATGTTCCAGGAGTTGATGGGTTCCATCGAAGGCGACATCGTCCGCGATCTTCAAGGTTGATGTGGTGCGCCAGCAGCAGCCGGTGCGCCGGGTGATGCACAGACCAGCCGGGTGAGAACGGCGGGCCAGCAGACCGAGCGCCGTTCCGGCATCGAAATCGGACGCAATGATCCCTGCTGGTGCGGCAGCGGCAAGAAAGTACAAAACACTGTCACATGCGCAGTGATCAGTCCGGAACAACCTCGGCCAAGCAGCCTGTTCCGGCCGGCCAGGCTGCCCAGTCGACAACGGCCAAACAGCGCCGTTCAAAACGATAAGACGACCTGGGTGTGTCCCAAACGAGGTCATGCTGTACCGGACTCCGACCGAGCCCGGTACAGCATAAACCCTCCCTGAACACACTTCAAAAAGACTTCTCTTCCTGGCAGCCCTCGCTGTGGAGCCAAGTTGGGGCGGAGGTCAACGTGGACGCGCTCTCGATTCAGGTGCTTCCGCGCAATGGGCAAGCCAATCACCGTTCCCTCTGACACCACCTGTCCGGGATGCCGGCCAGGCACCGAACCGGTGTCCTTGCCAGCAGCTAGAATCCTTTCCCGCCAACTCAACAGCTCGCTGAACCTGGATACCGTGCTCGATGTACTGCCCCAGGGAATGCGATCTGCTGGGCGCCGCGCGGCGCTCTGTTTCTGCGACCGTCACCGGTGTGGTGACCACCGCGCCTGGGGGGTGTCCTCTGACTACACGCGCGCAAGGTGGAAGCGCAGTATCTCGCGAGCTGCCGGGCGGAACGTTGCTGGTTGAGCGCGCCACAGTTGTCGAGGATGTGGCCGCCGATCCCGCGCTTCGATGCCCTGCGCGAGGATGTGCGCGGGAGGGTTTTGGCAGCATGATCCTGGCGGGGTTTGCGACATCCAGGACGAGGTCTCCGGCGCTGGCTGCGTATTACGATTCGCCGCGCCGCTTCTCGCCGGCCGACATTTTTTCCTCGCCCAGACGATAGCAAACCACGCTGCGGTTGCGATCAAGAACGCCCGTCTCTTCGCACTGGAGGAAGAGCGTCGCCGCCTGGCGAATGCCTTGCGCGAACTGGCGTCATCTGTCAGTTCCTCGCTGGATTTCGACCAGATAGCCCGTACGATCCTCGACCACTGCAACGTGTGCTGGATTTCGACAGCGCCTCGATCTTCACCTATGCCGACAATCGTTTCGACATGGCGGCCTTCAGGTACGGCGATGGACGCCCACCTCTGGAGATCGGTGAACTGATCGCGGCGGAGACGCCGGCGTATCAGGTTGTGGTAGCGAGACAACCGGTATTGATCTCGAGGACCGCGGCAGCCCCCTTTGGAGGGACGCATCTGGGCCGCGGGGGCATCCGCAGTTGGATGGGGTGCCCTTGTTTTCGGGAAGATCGTCGGCATTCTCAACGTCGGTCGGACCGGCCGGATGCCTTCGACCTCTCGCACATCGCACTGGTGCAGGCCTTCGCCGATCAGGCGGCCACCGGTCTGGCCAACGCGTACTCTACGCGGCCGTCACAGCAGCGCTGCCGAGGTCGAACGGGTCAACGAATACAACGAGATGCTGCTCAACAGCATCGAGACCGCATCTCTGCTCGAGTCTGCCGACGACCGCATCGAGTACGCCAACCCGCTTCGTGAGATGGTGGGCTACGGAGCTGCAGTGGAACTGGTCGGCATGGCACCGATGTGCCTCTTTCCTCCGAAATGGGGCGGCATGTGGACCGGCAAGCCATCGGCCGGGCGCGCGGGAGAAGGGCCGCTACGAGGCAGCGCTGTTGCGCAAGGACGGCACAGAGCCTTCGGTTTTGGTCAACGCGACACCGATGTTCAGTGGTGGTGTGTTCTACCGGCACCCTGTAATGGGCGTTCACTCGATATCACCCAGCGCAAGCGGACCGAGCAGAGGTTACTAGCGCTCAACAACGCGGCGCGGGCGTTGACCTTTGCGCCGACCCCGACAGCGCGCTGCAAGAGGTGCTGGGGCTGTTGCAGGAAGTGCTGCCCTACGACAGTTGGCTGTTTCGCTGGAGGACGGAGACCCCGAAGCGCTGCGGGCCAGCAAGGACCTGTGGCGGCGCTGAGGGAGAATCGCTGGGTCGAGGCGGGCGCCTATGTCAATTTCGACCTGATGATCGAGCGCCTCGAGCCCATGGTGATCAGCCACACGCGCCGGAGATATGGCGCAAGGATCCTGTCCTGGACTACATCGAGTCCTCGATCGGTGCCTTCTGATCGCGGCGGCCGTGCTGGGGCTGCTGATTCGCCGACAGCCTGTCGCCCGGCTTCTACGGTGAGGAGGATCTGTACACGATAGCCGCCTCGCCGATCTGGCAGCGGCGCTTCATTCAGAAGGCGCCTTCACCACGAGACCCGCATCGCCTATGAAGACCTGCGCGAGCCTTCGACCGGCTCAAAGATGAGTTCGTGCGCTCAACGTTTCACGAACTACGCACGCCGCTGAGTTCATCAAGGGCTACGTCGAGTATCTCCTGGAAGGCTATGGGGGCGATCTTAGCCTCGAGACAACGCGAGGCGCTGGAGATCATTCTTGGCCGCAGCGATGCCGTGATTCACCTCGTCAACGACATTATCTCGCTCAAGCAGCCGGACATGATCACGATCGACGCAGCGGGAGGTCGATATCGCTGGCGTGACCACTGCCGCTGTGCAGGGGAAGCTATGCCGCGCGCCGAACGCAGGCATCAGCGTCCACCAGGAGATCGAGGATGGGCTGCCGCCCGTATGGGCCGATGCCCGCGCCGGCTGGGACAGGTCCTCGACAACCTGATCGGCAACGCAATCAAGTTCAGCAGGAGCGGCGACAGCATCAATGCGCCCGCCGTGCGCGGCGACAAGGACACGGTTCTAGTCGAAATCAGCGACACAGGCATCGGCATTCCACCAGACCGTATCGTGACAGTCTGGGACCGTTTCTATCAGGTTGACAGTGCCGCTGACCGCATGCGGGCGGGCGCCGGGCTAGGCCTGACCATCGCCAAGCGCATCGTCGAAGCGCACGGCGGTGAGATCTGGGTCGAGAGCACCCCTGGCGTCGGCAGCCGCTTCTCCTTCACCTCGCCCGTTTCACGCGAGCACGAGCGATAGCCCACCGCCATCGACGGCCTTGCCGAGCCACCTGCCTGCCGGCTGACCCGCTTGCCGGCCACCCGCTCGCCGGCCACCCGCTCTGGCCGGTCTCCACAGCCGAGCCGCGACCCCGAACAAGAACTCCCGCGCCGTGTGAAATGCTGGCACCCTTGCCTCTTCTGTGGTATCATCTCTGCGACCAAAACCGCCTGTTTTTCGTATAAGAGAATAATGGAGGTTCTACCTTATGGCATCCTTGCTGGAAAAGTCCAGATTCTGATTTCTGCAGATCTGCATCAACTGGTCGATCAGGCGTTACAATCGAACTCGGTTGCGGTCTACAACTACTACATCCCGCGAGATCGAGAACAACCTCGACAAGCTGGAGAACGGTCGCTACTGTTGGCGGCCAGGTCAAGACGATCCGCCGCAAGCGCGATGAGTATCAGGCGCAGGCTGATCGGCTGGACCGCGACATCGACCTGCTGCTCTCTCTGACGGCAAGGACTCGCTGGCCGAGGCCGCCCAGAGCAAACTGGTACGACCCGCCACGGTCGAGGAATACAGCGCGCAGTTGACGCAACTGGAAGCGAGTACGACAGTCTGCGCGACGCCCGGCTCAAGCTGCAAGCCAAGCTAGCCACCGTCAAGCAGGAAGCGAACGGCTTCAGGCGCTGTTGGACCTGGCCAAGGCCAAGGAGATCTCAACCAGACCATGCGCAGCCTCGACGACCTGGCTGGCAGCCGGGACGAAGATGTAAGCGCGTGGCAGAGGCATTCGCCAGCGACTGGACAAAGCCTCGGCCGAAAGCGAGATGCTTGCCTCAGCCTCGACGCCCAGTTGGACGAAGCGCTGGATCGCGCGAGATCGACCAACAGCTCATGGAGCGCAAGCGGCAACTGGGGGATTGGCAGAAGGTTAGTAATCAGTCATCAGTAAACAGTTTTCAGAAATCAGTGAACCGTAGACACTCGGCGGTGAACGGCGCATTGAGTTCCCGGTACCAGTACTGAACACTGATGCTGGCCTGAATACCGTTCACTGACCCGCAGACGCAGATAGATAACGAAACGCGTGATCTTTATCGTCATTGTGGTGGCTGCCCTGGCAATCGTGGGGCTGGCTGCTCACAAGCGCGTCTGTTGAGCGACCGGCCTGCGTACCCTGGTCGTCAGCGCAGGCCGGTCCGGCGTGCGTGTGCTGACGGCGCTGCCGGTCCTACGACTGGGTCCAACGAGGCGGCCAAGAGGTTCCAATGCCAAGGGTACGAACTGGACGGAAACCCGATCCAGGTCGAGATCATCTCCTTGGACGGCCTGTCGGCGCTGAACAAGTACGACCGCGACGAGTTCGGCGCGCTGCCACCTGACGCCGACCTGGAGAACCTGACGCCCGATCAGGGCAGGCGCTGGAGCGCTTTTTCCCGCAACCTGGATCCCGACAGCCGCTACCTGCCTGAGCTGGCCAACGTTGCCTACGGGAACGGCTGGGCGCGACGTCTTCCCTGACCGATGGCGAATATCGCGCCCGTCCGACCGCTATCAGCTGCTACGCGCAGACGTCTGCCGAAACTGCGCCGGGGTGCTGCGAAGGTGTTCAGCGACATCGACTGGCAGGTCATCCACGATGCTGCTATTACCAAGGGTGGCTGGCCGGAGCTGGGCGGGCAGCCCGAATGAGGCTTCTTCAAGCTGGTGGTCCCCAACCCGCGCAAGAACGTCGGCAGGCTGGCGGCCATGGTCGCTGCGGCCGGCGAGTACTACGACACCGACCGCCATCGGCACCGCGGAGGTGACCGATCGGCCAGGAATGGCTGGCCGAGCTGATGGGGGCAGCACCACTGACCTGAGCGGCGGCAGCGCCTGCACGGCCGAGGACTTCACGCGCTGTTCGGCTACTCGGCCGGCGACGGCGGCCAGCTTCTGGAATCCCTGACCTGCTCAACAACATGGAGCATCCAGGAACCGCTGGTGAAGCCGCTGGACATCGCTATCCCAAGTATGTCACCTGGTTCGACTTCCCGTTGCACCACACCTGGATCGGGCCGGAGACCAGCGCCGCCGAGAAGAATGCGGCGCTGGAGTTCCAGCGTTACCTGCTGTCGCCTGACGTGCAGGCCAAGGCCGTGAGCTACGGGCTGCGGCCGGCCAGCTCGTCGGTGTCGGTGGACCAGCCGGACAGCCCCTTCACCCGCTGGGCGGATCAGGGCGTTGTGCCGATCTGTTGTCGCGCACCGAGGGCCGCTGCACGCTCACCGGACCGGGATGTCCTGCTGGCGCTGCTACGCTGGTTCGATCTGAACGTGGCCCAGTAGGGGGTTCCATGGCCAAGAAGACAACTCCCATCGGCCCGTGGATCGTCGTGGCGACGGTGATCGTCGGCTTCTTCTGCATCTTCGGCTGCGTCCTGGCGCAGTCGCTTTCAACGGAAACTTGTTCGGGGAGCGGAGTTGTCGTTGCCGACGCCGATCCGCTACTGCGACGCTGACCCTGGCTTATTCTGCCGAGAGGCCGCGCTTATCACCGACCTGATCGATCTTCCAGCCAGCAGAAGCTGCGGACCGACGACCGCAGAAGGTCATGGAGGTGCAGTTGTTGGAGCTGGCTCCCGACTTGATGGTCGAGGAGGCGCTGTCGGACACCACTTCCAGGCTCTGACCCCCGACTCCAGCCTGTGGTTGGACCAGTTGGACCGCCGCTGGGCCGAGCAGCAGCAGCTGCGAAGGAGCCATTGCGCCGTCGGCGGTGGCGAGGCCGTGCGCTACGCCATCAGCCCCGTGGTCATCGCGATGTGGGACGACGGCCCGCAGTCTGGGCTGGCCCGACCAGCCGGTGGGCTGAAACCATCCAGCATGGCGCGCCGCGTCCGATCCCGACTTCCGCTGGAGCCACCCAGCACAAGCCAGGCCAGCGGCCTGCTGGCGACTTCTGGCCGAGGATTCTATGCGGCGCGAGCCAAGACCAGCAGGCCCGCTGACCGTAGAGGATGCCAGCGCAGGATACCATCGACTATGTTGCCGATGTCGAGCGCACCGTCAAGTTCTACGGCGAGGAGACCGCCATCCTCGACCGCATCAAGGCCGAGGGCGCAACTTCCTGGGCCGCGTTCGTGGTGCCGAGGCACCTGGTCGTCAACTACAGCGGCGCAATAACGGGCAGCGGCTCCCCGAGGCTGGTGGCCGTGTACCCGGCCGAGGCACGCTGTGGGCCGATCACCCGCTGGCGCTGCTGGGTCCAGCGCCCTGACCAACAACCAGCGCTCGACCTTTCGGGGCGTTCACGCGACTACGTGCAGTCGCCCGAGGCTGGCCAGATTGTGCCTGGGCCGGTTTCCGCCGGCCGACCTGTCGCTGTCGCTGGCGGGCGGCGGTGTCGCCGGCCAGCAGCGCCGATCCCAGCCAGCCCCAGACCACCTTGCAGGTCCCCGGCCCGGCGGTTGTCGATGTCGTGCAGAACGTCTGGCAGTTTACCAAGCGCAAGGCCAACATCACCTGGTGGTGGACACCAGCGGCAGCATGGAAGGCGACAAGCTGGCCGCGGCTCAGGCGGCGCTGCGCGAGTTCCTCGACCAGATCAAGGGCGAGGAGGGCGAGTCAGGCTGGTCGAATTCAGTACCTTCGTCAACAACATCGACCCGTTGGACACCATGGCCAGCTTAACCGCGCCCACCTGGAGCGCAGCATCGACAACCTGGAGGCAGGCGGCGACACCGCGCTGCTGGACGCGATCATGGTGGCCTACGACCGTATCAGCAAGACCCGGACCCTGAGCGGATCAACGCCATCGTGGCCATGACCGACGGAAGCGAGAACGCCTCCTCCACGACCCTGCTGCAGCTGCGAGACGATCCGGCGCAGCAACAGCAACGGCGTGCCCGTGGTAGTGTTCACCATCGCTTTCGGCGACGACGCCGACTACGACGTGCTGCAAACCATCGCCGACGCCAGCGGCGGCCGGGTGCGCCAGGGCGACCTGGAGACGATCCGGCAGTTGTACCGGATTACCGGAGTTCCTATTTCTAGGTGTGCTATGGCCAACATGGGCAAGAGCGAAGCCATTACGGTGGAGACGTATCTGGATGCGCTGCCTGCCGATCGGCGCGAGGTGATGTCGCGGCCCGGTGCCGCCAGCTCATCCTCGACAATCTGCCCGAGGAGTTGTCGCGAGATGGTGAGCTGGGCATGCTCGGCTACGGCATTCCGCTGGAGCGCTATTCCAAAACATACAACAAACAGCCGCTGAGCTACATTATGGCTTCTCCTTAAGAGCTACATCACTTTGTATCTGATGGGCGTTTACAGCAGCTCAGAGCAGGAAGCCTGGCTGAAAGAGGCGTTTGCCGCTACCAGGCAAGAACCTGGACATGGGCAGTCTTGCCTGCACTTCACGTACCGTGGACGACCTGCCGCTGAACGTAATCGCGGAGGTCGTCGCCAGCACACCGCCTGACGAGTTCATTGCCCGTTACGAGGCCAGTCGCAAGCGGTAAATCGTTGATCTCTGCTCTGGCCGGTCTCCTACCGAGCCAGACAGTCGTACGCTGGTTACGTTTTTCATGCCCCAAGACTCGATCCACGACAACATCGAACGCAAGGCGCGGCGTGCCATCTTCGAGCATGCACTCTTTCGCATCGAGAACGCACTGATCCTTGCCGGCTCGATTCTGCTGGCCTACTTCCTGCCCACTCCGCTGCCGGCGCTGCTGCCATGGTGGAACTGGTGGACGTGGATTCTGTTGGGCCTGATCGCGGTGAGCGCCATCGTCGTCAGCGCACTGACCGACCAGCGCGAGCGCGAGGATGCGGTGGAACGCCTCTTCCGCGAGGAGTACAGCATCAGCGGCATCCGCGACAAGGCGCTGCAGGAAAAGCTCAAGCGCGCCGAGGAGTATCACGAGCAGATCAACGCCGCAGTGGATGCCCAGCGAGACGGCGTGCTCAAGGACCGGCTGAAGCGCACCACGGTCGACATCTACGACTGGATCGGCAACATGGTCCGTCTGGCCCGCCGGCTGGACGCCTACCGCAGCGACCCGATCATCATGGGCGACCGCGAGGCGCTGAAGCAAAGCATCCCGACGTTGCAGCGCCGCCTGGCTCAGGAAAGCGACGGCCGGGTCCGTGAGCAGGTCGAGACGACCCTCAACGATCAGCAGCGCCTGCAGAGCAACATCACCGAACTGGACAACCGGATGCAGCGGGCCGATCTGCAACTCGACAGCTCTCTGGCGTCGCTGGGCACGGTGTACAGCCAGTTGCTGCTCATCGGCAGCAAGGATGTAGACGGCGGCCAGGCCGAGCGCCTGCAGGCTGACATCTCGGACGAGGTCAACAGCCTGCAGGATGTGGTCGAGTCGATCAACGAGATCTACGACTACCAGACGTTCGGGCCGGGGCGGTGACCGGTAAACGGTAATCGGTGAACAGTAAACGGTTGACAGGAAAAGCAGTCACGCATTACGCATCACGTTTTACGGAGACTTTCAATTCATGCACAAGCAGTTAATCAGCCTGCTTCTGATAGTTGTCTTTCTGGCCGGCTGCACTGGCGGCGCTCCCAAGGGCGAGGTGACCGTCTACGTCGCCGCGCCGCTGACCGGGTTTCAGGCCAATGGCGGGCAGACGGTGCTGGGCGGCGCCAAGCTGGCCGCGGCCCAGTTGAACCGTGACGGCGGCCTGCTGGGCTATCAGGTCAAGGTCGTGCCGCTGGACGACGAGTCGGACTCCGACGTCGCCGTCGCGGTGGCTGACGAGGTGGCAGCGGCCGTGGCGGGCGGCGAGCAGGTGCTGGGCGTCATTGGCCACTACAACAGCGGCCAGACGCTGGCGGCCATGGAGACCTACAAAGATCTGCCTGTGATCGTCATCACGCCGACCGCCTCTGAGACCTCGATTACCCAGCGCGGCTACCGCAACTTCTTCCGCGTCAACGCCAACGACGCGGTGCAGGCGCGGGTGGACGCGGGCTTCCTGGCCAACACCCTGGGTGCGCAGCGGGTTGCGGTGCTGCACAACGACACCGAGTACGGCGTCGGGCTGGCGCGCGAGATCACTGCGGAGCTGCAAGCGCTTGGTGTCGAGGTCGTGCTGACCCGCCAGGTCGCCGAGGGTCAGGAGCGCTACGACGCCGAGGTTGCGGCGGTTCAGGGAGCCGCGCCCGACGCGATCTTCTACGCCGGCTACGAGATCGAGGCGCCTTACCTGCGGGTTGCACTGACCCAGGCCGGGGTAACCGCGCCGATGCTGGCGTCGGACGGGGCGTTCTTGTCGGCGACCATCGACGAGGCCGGCGGCGCGGCCGAGGGCATGTATGTCAGCGCCTTTGCGCCCAGCCCGCAGACCGTGGCCGACAGCCAGTGGATCAAGGAGTACCAGGCGGTGGATTTCCGCAACCCGGACACCTATTCGGTCAACGGCTACAGCGCGCTGATGGCGCTGGCGGAAGGAGTCAAGAAGGCCAACTCGCTGGAGGCCGGCCGGATCGCCAACGCCCTGCACGGCGCGACGGTGGACACGCTGGCCGGTACGCTGACGTTCGACGCCCAGGGCGATCTGACCGATCCGACGGTCTACGTCTTCCAGGTCGCCGACAACGCGTTTGTGCAGGTCAGCCCCTGATGCGGACGAACGAAGGTGACAAGGTCAACTTCGTGGCCGCCTACTACTTCTTCGTCGGCGGCATCTTCGCGCTGCTGGCAGTGGCTGCGCTGGTGGTGCCGCTGGCGGCGGTGGCGCTGGGTGAAAGCGAGTTTCTGGCCCGCCTGCCGGGCTGGTTTCTCGGCTCGACGCTGTTGATCGTCGCCGTCTTCCTGGGTGGCCTGGCGCTGATCTTCCTGGTGTTCGGCTGGGGCCTGTGGCAGCTCAGGACCTGGAGCCGGACCGGCGCAATGATCCTGGCCGTGTTTCAGATACCGTTCATTCCCATCGGCACGGTCGCCGGCGGCGTGATCCTCTACATCCTGCTGCAAGATCAGGTGCGCGAGCTGTTTTGGGTCGCCAACCAACCCTTCCCACCACGATGAGTTTCAAAGACCGGCTGATCGAACTATGGGCGCGCTTGCTGGCCTGGTTCGCGGGGCTGCGCGGACAAGGACCAGCTTCCTGCCGCCGACCGCGACCACTTGGTCAGTCTGCTGGCCAAAGGCAGCACGGGCGAGCGCTGGCTGGCTGCTGAAGCGCTGGGCGAGGGCGATCCGGGCCGCAGCGGCGTGACCGCTCTGGCCGCTGCACTGGGGAGCGACGACCCGATTCTGCGCAGCGAAGCTGGCAACGCGTTGGCCCGCATCGGAGGCCGCACCGTCCGCGGCGCCCTGCTGGAGTCGGCTGCTGCCGACAATCCCAACGCTCAGGCTGCTGCCGCTGATGCACTGGGCAAGTTGCCCGCCGACGAAGCGGTTGTGACTGTGCTGCAGGCCATGCTGGACGGCCCAAACGCAGTTGTTCGCCAGAGCGCCGCCGAGGCGCTGGCGCGCGCCGGTTGGCCGCCGCGGAAGCCATCCGAGCCGCGACCCGATCCTACGCCGCGCCTGCTGGGCTTGCTGGCTGAGGACCCTGGTCCAATGGTGAGACGGGCGGCTGCGCTGGCGCTGGGCAGGCTCGGCGATCCGGCAGCCGAAGAGGCGCTGGTGGCCTGCCAGGAGGATCGCGCAGAGGACTGGCGGGTGCGCGAGGCCGCGGCGCTGGCCGTGAGCCGGCTGCACCAATCTCAAGCACCCGATCGCATTGAAAACGAAACGGAGGAGCCTGCCACAACACCGGCTGTTGGCGAGCAATAGCCGTTTTCGGTCGCCAGCCGGCCTGATCCCGCCGCGGGACGGGGCAACATGAGTTGCCGATCCGCGGTGTTCCCCGTGCAGTTATCCGAAGAGCCGTGCGATTTCATCGACCCGGAATCGGGGAAAGGCAACTGCCTGACCGCGACGCTTCGCCGTAAGCGTCATACCTGGGCCGATAGCCCTGGCTATTTGCGAAGCTGGCAGCCCGGAAGCGTGAAACGCATCCAGCAAACACGCCGCATCCGCGGGCGCGACAGCCAGCAGAAGTGCACCTGACGCGATGGTGCCCATGGGATCCAGGCCGAACGCGCCGCACACTGCCTGACTCTCGACCGGCACCAGCACAGCGTCGAAGTCGACGGCCATCCCAACGCCCGACGCCTGCGCCACCTCCCAGATGCCCGTGGCCAGCCCGCCCTCCGTGGGGTCGTGCATCGCATGGACGGGGACGGTCTGCACGGCCAGATGGGCGGCGCGCACAACGCTGATGCCGGGATCGTGCAGGAACCCATGTGCTCGCTGCACCACTGCGGGATCGACCCCCTTCGCCAGCAATTCGCTCTCCTTCTCGCGTGCGATGAGCGCCGTGCCTTCGACCGGAACGCTGCCGGCCAGGATCAGGACGTCGCCCGGCTGCACGCCGGACGAGCGCACCAGCCGCTCCCGCGCCACCTCGCCCAGCATGAACCCTGCGACGATGGGGCGCTCCAACCCGACGGTGATCTCGGTGTGCCCGCCAGCCAGCGCTACGCCCAGTTCGTCGCAGGCGTCTGCGATCTGGCTGTAGATGGTTTCGGCCAGCGCAGCCGTGGCCGACCGCTCCGGCAGCAGGATGGTCGCCAGGAACCAACGCGGCGCGGCGCCCATCACCGCGATGTCGTTGGCGTTGACGTTGACCGCATACCAGCCGATGGCGTCCGCGGCGAAGGTGATGGGGTCGGTCTTGGCTACCAGATAGGTGTCGCCGAAGTCGATGACCGCGGCGTCCTCACCCATCTGCGGGCCGACGATGAGGCGCGGATCGCGTGTCGGGAAGCGGCGCAGCAACTGATCCAGCAGTGCGTGGGGTAGTTTGCCGGCAGGAAGGAGCAACGACTCTTGCATAAGGCTTTCTTATCGGTGTGTGTTTGACTGTGAGCAGCAGACTGCTATCCAGCATGTTCTGCACCATTCACCACAGATTATGGCATAATCGGAGCAGAAGCAGAAACGAGCACCATCCTGAGAGCAAATTATGACCTACCAAACTATCGACCTACACTGGCAGGGCTTGCCGGAAGTTATCGCCAGCTACGCGCTGCGCGGCCCGGCTGGCGTCGCGCTGATTGAGACCGGTCCGGCCTCCAGCTACGACAACCTCAAGGCCGGCCTGGCAGCCGCGGGCATCGACCTGCGCGAGATCAGCGACATCCTGGTGACCCATATCCATCTGGACCACGCCGGCGCGGCCGGCTGGCTCGCCAGGGAGACCGGCGCGACCGTCCACGTCCATCACGTTGGCGCGCCCCATCTGGCCGACCCGACCAAACTGCTGCGCTCCGCCGGGCGCATCTACGGCGACGCGATGGATGCGCTGTGGGGCGAGACGGTCCCCGTGCCTGCTGAGCAGGTGCGCGCAGTACACGACGGCGACGTGGTCGAGGCGGCCGGGCTGCGCTTCCGCGCCGTTGAGACGCCCGGTCACGCCTGGCATCACATGGCCTGGCTGCTGGACGGTATCTGCTTCAGCGGCGACGTGGCCGCGGTTCGGCTGCCGCAGCTCAGGGGTATGCGCGCACCCACGCCGCCGCCGGAGATCGACCTGCCGGCGTGGCGGGCCAGCCTGGCGCGGCTGCGCGAGATGCGCCCCGACCGCTTGTTGCCGACCCACTTCGGCCCCAGCGATCTGGACACCTTCGACCACTTGCGAGCCGCCGGGGAGCAACTGGACGCGCAGGCCGCTTTCGTGCGCGCTGGCCGGCAAAGAGGCCAATCGCGCGACGACATCCTCGAGGGGTACCGCGCCTGGATCGGCGACCTTTCCATCGCTGCCGGCCTCACCCCGGAGGACGTTCACCGTTTCGAAATGATCGTGCCCTCAGATATGTGCGTGGACGGGTTGGTGCGGTATTTCGAGAAGGCGGAGACGGGGTGATGATGCCGATCTGCGCGCTGGCCGTTTCGCAGTTACGGCGCGTTGCGTTTCAGCGCATCCTCTACCAGGTCGATCATGCCCGCGACGCGCAGGTCCCAGGTGTTGGCAGCCGCGGTCGCGCGCCGGGTCGCCTGGGCCAGCGGGTCGCCGGCTTCAGGCAGTGATGCCTCGATCGCGGCGACAAAGCCGCCTGCGTCGCCGGCCAGCCGCACCGTGTTGGCGAACTGGCGCAGCTCGGGCAGCGGCGTCGCCACCACCGGATTGCCGCCCGCCAGATACTCGTACACCTTGAGCGGGTTGACGTGGCGGGTCTGCTCATTGAGCCGGTAAGGGATCAGGCACACGTCGCACGCCAGGATCACCGCCGGCACCTGGTGGTGCGCTACCGGCCCTGTGAAGCGGACGTTGGGCAGGCTGCGCAGCGGCGCCAGGGCATCCTCGCCGACGCCGTAGCTCACCGGCCCCACCAGCGCGATCGACCAGTCCGGCCGCTGCCGCGCCACCTCGGTTAACAGGCTCAAGTCCAGCTTGGCGTTGATCCCGCCCACGACCCCCAACACCGGCCTCTTCATCCCATTGAGCGCCTCCAACACTCCGCCCTCCACTCTCCACTCTCCACTCTCCACTCTCGTATCCCCGCTCCCCGCGTCCCGCCAAAACGCCCGATAATCCACCGCGTTGGGCATGTAGTAGGTGTTGGGGTTGACGGCCTGCCGCGCCTCGACCAGGCTGCGCCGTGCAGAACACCAGATCGGCGCGCTCCGATGAGCTGCCTGTCCAGGTCGCGCTGCAAAGCGCGCTGTTGTTCGCTGAGCCGGGATGCGCTGTACTCGTCCACCACGTGGTATACCACCAGTCGCGGGTCGAACTCGTCCACGAAGTGCAGCATGCCTGGGCGGAAGAGCCAGAGGATCGGACGCTCGATGGTCCAGAACGCCCGCAATGCGGCGCCTGCCAGCGTCTGCGGCGAGCCGACGCAGCCAGGTCGCCAAGCAGAGGTGCGCCGGTGGCCGCTGCCAGCGGCGACCAGGTGAAGCGGTACAGGTTGTCATCGAGGCGGGTGAGGGGCGGCGTGCGCAGGTCGGCCAGACGCCAGTGGCCGGCACGGTGCTGGCTGCGCAGGGCCGGCAGGTGCAGTTCCGGGCCGGCCATCACCACCGGGAATCGCCGCGCCAGCCGCCGTGCGATCTGCGGCTTGTCCTGCCACAGCGCGGCGGGCGGGTCGGGGGTGAAGAAGAGGATGGGAGGCATGCAGCGATGGTATCACTGATTGTTTGGCACGGCAACCCGACAGGCATGATCCATTCAGGTACGCCGCGTTCGTTGCACAGTTCATGGTCCGATTCGCGCAAAATATGATCTTGCTCATTGAGTCTCTCTCACACCTGTGATATACTCGCGATCAACGAACGAAAACAGCGCGATGCCGTTGTCACCTGCGCCACGCACGAGAGGCCAGCAGCGGCGCCAGGACAACAGCACACAACCCAACACTCCGGTTCGGGAGGGACAGGCAATGCCCCGACTTCGCAGCATCATCAGAGTTCTGTTTGCCGGACTTATCGGCGGTGCAATCGGCTATGGCGAGGCGCCTTGCTGGATAGCTGGCAGCAAGAGTTGGCAGTAGCGGGCTTCGCGTTTGGCGCGCTCACAGAGATGTGGCACATCACGACCCAACGACGCTGGTTCATCGTCGGGTTGTTGATCGTACTGTATATCGTGAGTTGGATCCAGGGCGGGATAATCGCGCTTCTGGCAGCACTTGGGGCCACGGCGCTAACGTTCATCTTGTCAGCTGTCATCGTACGCCACCTCTATCCTGGCGGCGAGTGGGAGGCACTGGTGCACCATCTCAAACTAGCTGCCGGTCTCACCGCGGCTTTCTGATCATTCAGGATGGCAAGATCGTCGTGCCGGCGAAAAGCAAAGGTCCTCTTCTTGGGCCCCATAACCTGATTGTCAAGCCGTACTACGCGGCGACCCTGGAAAGAGCGAACAGGCAAAGCCGCATCGTAGGGCCGGAATATCTCACAACTGATCCGTTCGAGTACGTCAAGGACATCGTCCCCATTGGCCGTCAGCAAGAGCGTCTCGAAGTATCACACGTTCTAAGCAAGGACTGTGTTCCCGCTACGGTGACGTTACACGTGACCTATCACATCAATCTACCTGATGCCGTGGTGCTGGGTCAGGCAAAGTTTGGTCCACCCCATCAAGCGGTGTTACAGGACATCCTTTTGAACACACCAGACTGGAAGGCACATACGCGCCGCCATACAGGCGGCAGCACGCCATCGCTGCTACATCAAGACTCTGGATGACCTCTTGGATCCATCAAATCACGCTGCTATGCAGGCCGATATCCTCGCTGAAGCGCAGGCGGCATCCATAGGCTGGAATGTGGTTGTCAGTTCTATACTGCTGGAGAACATACAACCCCGCCGGAAATCAAAGCTGCCAAGACATCGATGCGCGTTGCTGAAGCAAGCGGTGCAATACACAGGCAACGCGCAACGGCGACTCATGATGCGCTGATGGAACTGGCTGACGGTTATCATCATGCAAAGGCCAATGGAATGTCGAAGATGACATCAACCGTTTTCTTCTGCGTGAGGTTCTGGAGACTTTGTTCCAAGATCCAGCCAACAAGATCATGCTCTCCCCTGAATTGAATAGTCTGCTACAGTCACTGCGACCGAAGTGATCTTACGGCAAATCACTCCAACAAGGTGAGCGGGGTGTCTCTCGGACCATTCTTTTCGACGATACGTGACCGAGCCGCTGAGCGCACTTCAAGATCTATGCTCAGTGAGACTGCCACCGCGTTGAGCGCGGCAAGAAAGCCAGCATGAAAGAGATCGGCATCGTCCGAGGAGGCGAGCGCTGGCAGGTAGTTCGCCGTCGTTGCGATGCCGTCTAGGATTTCTCGGAGTTGCGACCGCAAATAGACTTCTGACTTCATCGAGACACAACCAATGAGATGCCAGGGAACATATGTTCTATTTTTACTTCGATGGTCGTTCTGTGTCAAGTTGGGCGGAGTGCGCAAGCCATGCCGAGAGCGCTGTACTTCCTTCCGGTTGATTGGCAACAGAGAAGCCCCTACCTTCACGCCCGCCAGTTTCACCACCGTCGGCGCAAATACCGTCGTGTTATCAGGGCTGTGCAGAGACATCGCGCCGGTGAGATCGATATCCTCCAGCCCAGTACCACCACCTGCCGCCGGGTGCCACGTTCCAGTCCTTCCACTCGTAGCTGGCATCTTGTTGGCTGCCAGGAACTTGCGAATGGTTGTTTGCCAGCAACCCTCCTGCGTGGCATCGGTTGTGCCGAGGTAGAGGTTGAACCCAGCGTTGTTCGGCTCGCTGGCTTATTCCATCTCACCGAGACGTGGTCGCCGGCCGTGCTCGCGGGAGTGACGAGTTTGCAGGCGCGTTGTAGGGCACTCGTCGCTTCTGCTCTATGTGCTTGACAACCCTATCGTTTGGGCTATCATAACACTCAGGAGACCAACGGCCCCAATGGAGGTTGTACCATGCCGACACCTTTCCCGGGAATGGACCCTATCTCGAAGAACGGTCACTTTGGCCCAATGTTCACAGCAGTCTTATTACTGCGCTGCGACGACCTGGCACTACGGCTGCGGCGCGCTATTTTGTGGCCGTTGAGGAGCGCACCTACACTGACGACACCGGTGGTTTGACCTTTGCCGGCCGGCCTGACCTCGCAATATCGCAAATGCATGAAGCTGCCGTTGCTTACTGGGTCCCGCCTCAATCTCACGATGCTGGTGTCACAGTGGTGGAGCTTCCAGTCCCTGACATCGTGCGTGAAACCTACCTGGAGGTTCGTGACCGGGATGATCGAGTTGTTACAATGCTGGAGATTCTCTCTCCCGCCAACAAGGTCCCTGGCAGGGGGACGCGAGCTCTACGGACTCAAACGCAGCCGCGTGTTGGCCAGCATGACCAACCTGGTGGAGATCGATCTGCTCCGGGCAGGTCAACCGATGGAGATGCATGGCGACTATCCGCCTTCCCACTATCGCATTCTCGTCAGCCGTGAGGCCACACGGCCTCGGGCTGATCTGCACTACTTCAGCGTGCGCGATCCGATCCCCGACTTTTCGCTGCCCTTGCAGCAGGACGAGGATGAACCGGTGGTGGTGCTCAACCAGTTGCTGCACGATCTGTACGACCGGGCTGGCTACGATCTGCGCATCGATTACAGTCAGGCACCCATCATCCACCACTGGACGATGAGGATGCCGCCTGGGCGGCTGACTTGCTGCGTCAGCGCGCGTTTGGTTGAGCGTCCGCTTCTAGCAACACCTCCTCCTCCATTCGTCTCACTCGATCCTCCCACGTATTTTCCCTGCCACAACCTGGCGCGCGGCAACTTCGGTCGGGACATTGCAATCCGCCAGCGCGGCCTCCAGTTGACGCAGCCACGAAGTCGACTATCTCCTCGGCAATTTCCACCACGTCCTGGTGCTCCTCCGCCGTCGGCACACGTGCGCTGACCACTGGCTTTCCGGCGGCGAGATACTCGTAGAGCTTCAACGAACTGATGGCCCTCGTCTCGTCGTTGACGCGGTAGGGGATCAGACAGACGTCGCAGGCGGTGATGAAGTGTGGTACGTCTTCCACCGGCAATACACCGAGGAAGTGCATGTTGGGGAGGGCCTTCAGCGCGGCCAGTTCGGCTTCGCAGCCGCGGGCATCCTCGCTGCCGGCGAAGACGAACTGCCAGTCGGGTCGCGCCAGCGCGACCTCACGTAGGAGAGGCAGGTCGAGGCGGCTGCTGATGTGGCCGCTGTAGCCGAGAAGCGGGGGCTGAATTGCCCGGAGCTGCAGGAGTCTACGGGGATTCGCGGCGGCGCGTTGGAAGGCTTCGAAATCCACGCCGTTGGGCACGAGCTCGATGCGGCGGGCGTGGGGGCGCTTCAGTTCCAGCAGGCGCGGGGCGGTGACGATGGTCAGGTCGGCGGCGGCAAGGAGGTCGCGTTCGTCCGCGGCCAACTGGTTGCGCTCGGCTGCACTCAGGTGGCCGAAGGCAGTGTAGTCGTCGGTGATGTGGTAAACCAGCAGGCGGTGCGGGATAGCGCCGGCGGCCCAGCGCCAGTGGGTGGGGCGGTAGAGCCAGAGACTGGGTGATTGGTCAACGGTGTTCGGTGAACGGTTGATGTCTGAAGAGAGGAATCCGAGGTCAGACAACGTCCGGCGCAGGTGGGTGGCAAGCAGGCGGTCGCTGACGTGGTCGAACCTGCCGCCCGTGTCGCGGCTGGGCACGTAGGCCGGGATGCGGTAGAGCCAGAGGTTGGGCCGTTCCTGGACGACCGCTGGCCGGCGAATGTCGGCCAGGGCAACGCGGCCGCGCCGCCAGTCGGCCAGGCTGGCGCGCGCCGGTTCGATGTAAAACACCCGATGGCGCGCCGCCAGCCGGCTGAAGATCTGCTGCCGGTTGCGCCAGATGTCGTGCCAGGGGTTGGGGGCGAAGACGACGAAGTCCATGTGGGCGGTGAGCGGTGATCAGTGATCAGTAGTCGGAGGGCAGTCATCGGTCGTGATGGTAGAGCAGACGATCAATCCATTGACCGATTACGAATTATGGGTCAACGCGCAGTACCTGATCGTACAAAGCTGCCATTTCGTGTCCGATGCGCGGCCAGTTGAACTGCGCGGTCCAGTCCAGGATGTCAGGTTGGCAGGTCGACCAGTCACGGCTGCCGGCGGACTGCAACGTCGCTGTAAGGGCTGTCGGGTTGTTGGGGTCGTAGAGGCTGCCCAGGAACGGCGCTTTGTCCATCAACTCGACAAAGGCCGGCAGCGCCGGGGCGATGACCGGCTTGCCGAAGCTCCAGGCCAGCATGGCCGCGCCGCTGGTGGTGATGCGGCGATAGGGCAGGGTCACCACGTCGGCCGCGTTCATCCAGACCTGGATCTCGTCGTGCGGCACGAACTGGGGATGCCAGCGGACGCGGCCGTCAGCGTAGATCATCGCAAGGTGGCCGGCATAGTCCTGCGGCCGCGACTGGCCTGCGATAAGCAGCAAGGCGCGCGGATCGGCGATCTGCGCAAAGGCCGGCAGCAGTTCCTCCAGCCCTTTGTACGGGCGAATCAGGCCGATGAACAGGCAGGCAAGGGAATCGTCGGTGATCGCCAGACGGCGGCGGGCCTCGTCCCGGTCCAGTGTGTTGGGATAGGCGCCGATGTAGTTGCCGTGCGGGATGACGCGGATCACGGGAGCGGCCTTTGCGGGCAGCCGGGTCCGCAGCTCCGGTACGACGTAATGGGCATGGACGTGGACGGCATCAGCGAGTTGCAGCAGCCGATCCAGCGCGGCGTGCTCGGTCGCTCCGCCCTCGCCCTCGTGCTGCTCCCAGTTGTGCAGCGTGTAGACCAGCCTTCCGCCGCCGGTCTTGTAGTCCGCCAGCGCGGCGAAGAACCTGTCGAGAAACTGCTCGCGCCAGGCTTCCCCGCGCGTTGGGCTGTTCAGGGCCGGCTCCAGCCAGCGCCGCACCCCGCGGCCCGGCACCCCCCAGCGGGTCAGTTGCTGCAGGCTGCGGTAAGGCGGGCGCCCCCATAGCTCCAGCCAGTGCAGGTGCACGATGTCGGCGCGGCGCGCGGCTTCCGGCAGGCCGTCCTCGCCGGGATCGTCGATGAGCGTTGCCTCGACGCCGGCGCCGGCCAGCCCAGCGCGCAGCAATGCAACGTACGGGTTGGCGTCAGCCGCGTTGGCCGAGAGCAGGGCAACGCGCGGCGGGTCAATCGCTGGAGTCACAGGTGGGCGGAAACTCTGTGGCCGGTCATGCGCCGATGTGCGGCATGGCCTGGCTACTCTTCTTCCGTTTCGACGGGTGGTTCCGGGTCGCCCGCTGGCAGTTCCGGCTCGTCGGTGGGGCCGTCGGGCAGATCGCCGGGCAGATCAGGCTCGGCCGGCGGCTCCGGCGCGTCGTCTTCCTGCGAGGCGTCGTCCTCTTCCTCATCGGCCGGCTCTTCGTCGTCTCTTTTCTTGGGCGGACGGCCGAAGTTCTTGAGCCGCTTGGCCAGCCGGCGCAGTCCCCGATCCACCAGGCGATTGACAGTCTCTTCCGGAAACTTGCCATCCTCGCCGCGCTCGCCCGCCGGCACACCGGTCAGGATGGCGATTCCTTCATCAACGGTGCGCACCGGGTAGATGTGAAACCTGCCTTCGGCAACCGACTGGACAATGTCCTCCCGCAGCATCAGCGAGCTGACGTTGGCCTCGGGGATGATGACGCCTTGCTGGCCGGTCAGCCCCTTCTCCTTGCAGATGTCGAAGAAACCCTCGATCTTGGCCGTCGCCCCGCCGATGGCCTGGATCTCACCGTTCTGGTTCACCGAGCCGGTGACCGCGATGCCCTGCTTGATGGGCAGGTCGCTGAGCGCCGACAGCAGTGCATACACCTCGGTCGAGCTGGCGCTGTCACCCTCGATGCCGTCGTAGCTCTGCTCGAAGGTGATGGTCGCCGTCAGGCTGAGAGGCTTGTTCTGGGCGTAGCGGCCACCCAGGTAGCCGCTGAGGATCAGCATTCCCTTGTCGTGGATCTTGCCGCTCAACCGGGCCTCGCGCTCGATGTTGACCACACCGGCCTGGCCCAGGTAGGTCTTGGCGGTAATCCGCGATGGCTTGCCAAACACGTGGTCGCCCAGCATAAGCACCGCCAGCCCGTTGACCTGGCCAACCACCGCCCCGTCCACGTCGATCATGATCGTGCCGTCCACGATGGCCTCGCGCACCCGCTCCTCGACCTGGCCGGAGCGGTAGCGGCGCTCGTCGATGGCCTTCTCCACGTCGGCGCCGGTCACCAGCGCGTGTTCCGCCTTGCCGGCCCAGTAGTCGGCCTCGCGGATGACGTCGGCCACGTGCGCGAAGCGGGTGGTGAGTTTGCGCTGGTCTTCCACCAGCCGGCCGGCGTGCTCGACCACCTTGGCGACGCCGGTCAGATCGAAGGCACGCAGGCCCTCTTGCGCCGAGCGGGTGCGGATGAAACGGGCGATCTTGACGGTGTTCTCCAGGCTCCAGTCCATCTCGCTCGCGAAGTCGGCCCGCACCTTGAACAGCTTCTGGAACTCGTCGTCGTAGGCATAGAGCAGGTAGTAGGTGTACGGATCGCCGATCAGGATCACCTTGACGTGCAGCGGGATCGGCCGCGGGCTGAGGCTGGTGGTGGCGACGACGCTGAGCTGCTCGCTCAATTCCTCGATCTTGACCTGCTGGTGGCGCAGCGAGCGCTTGAGGGCTTCGAATGCCAGCGGCTGGCGCAGCAGCGCGCGTGCGTCGACCACCAGGAAGCCGCCATTGGCCCGCAGCAGCGAGCCGCCCTTGATCATGTTGGAATCGGTGACCAGCGCGCCGAACTCGGCTTCGTGCTCAATGCGGCCTACCAGGTTGTAGTAGGTCGGGTTGGTCTCGACCACCACCGGCGCGCCGCGCTCCTGCTGGTGATCGACGACGACGTTGATCTGGTAGTGGTCGAAAAGCGACTCGGGTGGGCGCAGCAACAGCGCAGCAGGAACGTCGGCCGGGGCGTCGCCGTCTTCGGCCTGTGACTTGAAGCGGTCCACGTGATGGGCGATGTGCTGGCGGACGTCCTCCAGGTAGGTGATGATGTCGTCCCATTCGGCGTACTGCGCCTTCAGCTCATCGAAGCCAGGACCAGGCGTGGCGGCCGCGATCTCCCTGTCCAGGTGCTGCAAGCGGCTGGCCGCCTCGTCGTTGATGGCCCGGACCTCGCGCAGGGTCTTCTCCATCTGCTCGCGCAGCGCCGGCTCCGCTGCTTCCAGCGCCTTGCGCTGATCTTCAGGAAGCTGTTCGAACTGCTCGCGGCTGGCCGCCTTGCCGTCGATCATCGGCGCAAAGAGCAGCCCCATCGGTGTCTCGACAATGACGAAGCCCTGCTCGCGCGCGACCGTCTCCATCTGCTCGACGAGTTGTTGGCGCCGCTGGTCAAGTTCCTGGACCATCTCCTTGCGGTGCTGCTCGTAGTTCTCGCTCTCAAAGGCCTTGGGCAGCAGTTCTTCCAGGTCGTGCAGCAGCTTGTCGAAGCGATCGCGCAGCCTGGCGCCGCCGCCCGGCGGCAGCCGCAGCGCTTTCGGCTCGTCGGGCCGCTCGAAATCGTTGACATAGGCCCAGTCGTTGGGAATCGGCAGAGTCGCGGCCTTGCGCTCCAGGTACTGGGTGATCGTGGTCGTCTTGCCGGCGCCCGACGGGCCAAGGGCGAAGATGTTGTAGCCGTAGTACGGGATGTCCAGGCCGAACTCGATGGCGCGCGTGGCCCGCTCCTGGCCGATGATGTCGTCCAGCAGTTCCAGGTCGGCAGTGGATTGGAACGTCAGGTCATCAGGGGAGCAGCGGCGGCGCAGTTGATCCGCGGTCAGCTCGCGGGGGGTGGTTGGCATAACGGTGTACCTCGGTGGATACCGAATGGAGAGGCTCGTGGGCAGGTGATGCCCTGCGACGATTGTACCATAGCGACAAGGGCGAACCAAACGAGTTGGAGCGCGTCGGAGGGTGTGCTACAATCGCCCGGTCATCGTGTAACCTGCCAGGCGTCCCGTCGTTGCTGTGATGTCCCACGTCCCACCATCCGCACCTGTTTTTGCCCACGCTGCTGAGGAGGAGTTCGCCCACCTGCTCGATTTCTACGGTGTACGGTGGGAATACGAGCCGCGCACCTTTGTCTTGCGCGTTGACAGCGCCGGCAATCCGGTCGCGGCCTTCACCCCCGACTTTTACCTCCCCGACGAGGACCTGTACGTCGAGATCACCACCATGCGGCCCAAGCAGGTGCGGCGCAAGAATCGCAAGATCCGCTGGTTGCTAGAACAGTTCCCCGAGATCAACATCAAGCTCTACAAGCGCAGCGACTTTCGCCAGTTGCTGGCCAAGCATGGGCTGGACGATCTGGCGCGCGTGCCTTGGATCGCCGCTGACAGCGACACTGGCGACGATGATGTTGAGGAGTTGGAAAGCAGGGAAATGGGCGAAAATCGGGAAACCCAGCCGGATGGCAGTGAGGGTGGCAGGTGAGCGGCAGCAACGAGTCTGACGATGGGCGCGGCTCGGCGGCGAACGCGGTTTCCGAGGTGCTGCTAACTGCAGATCAGATCCAGCGCAGAATCGGCGAGCTTGGCGCGGCGGTTTCAAGCGACTACACCGGGCTGGATCCGCTGCTGGTCGGCGCGCTGCGCGGCGTAACGCTGTTTATGGCCGACCTGATGCGTGCGGTCAGGATCCCGGTACAGGTCGATTTTCTGGCGATATCCAGCTATGGTACCCCGCCTCATCCTGAGGGTCAGCGTGTCGTGCGCATTCTGAAGGATGTGGAGATCAACGTCGCCGGCCGGCATGTGCTGTTCGTCGAGGACATGGTAGACACCGGGTTATCGCTCAGCTACATGCTGCGCCTGCTTCGGGATCGCCAGCCTGCCAGCCTACATGTCTGCACCATGTTCAATAAGCCTCGGCTGCGGCTGTTCAACCTGCCGCTACGCTATGTTGGGTTCGACCTGCCGGACCGCTACGTGGTCGGTTACGGCCTCGACTACCGGCAACTGTATCGCAATCTGCCGTTTGTGGGTGTTTTGTCAGCGCAGGTCCTGCTTTCGACAGATTGAGCCTGCACTGGCCAGGAGGAGACGAGCTTCATGAAACTTGACGTTGCATTGATGACGACCGGCCTGCGCGAGGCGGTGACACTGGCACAGGCCGCTGAAGCCATTGGCTTCGACACGCTCTGGACGAGCGAGACGCAACACGATCCCTTTCTGCCGCTGGGTGTTGCGGCGCTGAACACGCAGCGGATCGGTCTGGGCACGGCCATCGCGGTCGCATTTGCCCGCAACCCGGCGTCCACGGCGTATCTGGCCTGGGACTTGCAGGCGGCCTCGGGTGGGCGCTTCATCCTCGGCCTGGGCACGCAGGTGCAGGCGCACATCGAGCGGCGCTTTGGCATGCCATGGGGAGCGCCGGCCGCACGTCTGCGCGAGTTCATCCTGGCCATGCGCGCCGTCTGGGAGTCGTGGCAGACCGGCGGCCGGCTCAACTTCCGCGGCGAACACTACAAGCTGACGCTGATGGCGCCCTTCTTCAGCCCCGGCCCCATCGACCACCCACAGATACCGGTCTACATCGCCGCTGTCAACGCCCAGATGTGCCGGCTGGCCGGCGAGCTGTGCCAGGGACTGCACGTCCACCCCTTCCACACCACCCGCTACCTGCGCGAGCAGATCATGCCCAACGTGCAGGACGGGCTTAACGGGTCGGGTCGCAGACGCAGCGACCTTAGCATAAGCAGCAGTGTCTTCGTCATCACCGGCGAGACGGCCGAGGAGCGGGTGCGGATGCGGGAGGAGATCCGCAGCCAGGTCTCGTTCTACGCCTCGACCCCCAGCTACAGCAAGGTCATGGAACTGCACGGCTGGGGCGAGATCCGCGAGCGTCTGAGCAGTCTCGCAATCCGTCAGCGCTGGCAGGAGATGCCCGCCCTGGTCAGCGACGAGATGCTGGCCCAGTTCGCCGTCGAGGGCGCACCGGACGAGTTGCCGTTCCTGGTCAAGACCCGCTATGTGGGCCTGCTGGACCGGGTGACGTTCTACCTGCCCTTCAACCCCAGCCGCGACAGGCTGTGGCGCGGTTGGGTGGAGGCGTTCAACTGAGGCGTGGTCTTGTGGGGGAATGCCGGTAGCGAGCTAGCCTGGCAGCAACAGAAAACCTGCCGTGCGGAAGTGTTTGTCGAAAGCGAACGCTTCCGGGATCTCTTCGCTTTGCATCATGGCAAAACTCACCGCGTCAACAAAGCTGAAATCCTGGTCGGCATAGCGCTGCAACAGATGCTCTGCCGCGTTTTCCCACTCAGGGGTCGAATAAAACTTGTCCAGACGAGGCGAGAAACGGAGTGACTGCAAGAAACGTATGGCCGGCGAGTGCCCGAGGCGCCGTCGTATGAGATTGTAGGTCTCGCCAATAACGAGGTTAGTCGTAACCAGGCGTGTGTCTTTTTGCAGGATGAGGGGATATGCGGCGACGGCTGCCTCGTGAAGGCCGTCGCTGGAATCCGCCAAAGCCAACCAAGCGCCAGTGTCGACGAAGACTCTACGCGGCATCTCCGTTGTCTTCCGTTTCCAACTCTGCAAGATAGCGGTCGTGATCAGCCGCCAGGTCGCCTGTGCCGGATCGTCCCAGACCGACTACATCCCACAGTGGATCGTTCTCTATGGGAGCGCCCGTCAGTAATTGGTCCACGCCTTGCCGCACCAACTCGGCCAGCGAAACACGTTGCTGTTCTGCCAGCGAGCGAAGCGAGTCCATCTGATCCTGGCGCAGATAGACCTGTAGTGGAGTTTTGGTCATTGTAGTTGGCATGGCAGATGTTCCTAATCGAGGTTTTAGCTATGGCAATTATACGCCAGAAACTCTAATGTACAAATCACTGATGTATAAGAGCGGTATGACGTCAGGGATCGAGGAGACATGCCTATGGCGTCAGTCGTTGCTGGCGGCCAATGCCGCCGCAAGCTGCGCGCCGACACGCACATTGTTCTCCAACAAGGCCAGGTTGGCGTGCAGGCTGCGCTCGCCAGTCAGCTCTACGATTCTCGCCAGCAGGAACGGGGTGATCTCCTTGCCGCGCACATCCTGCGCGGCCGCTTCGGCCAGCGCCTGTTCGATTGCTGCGTCTGCTTCGGCAGCCGGCAGCTCGAACTCCTCCGGCACCGGCGCGCAGATCAGCACGCCGCCGGGCAGACCCAGCCGGCGCTTTGCCTCGATGATGGCCGCTACTTCTTCCGGCGTGTCCGCCCGTACATCCACCGGCAGCCCGCTGCGGCGGGTGTAGAAGGCCGGGAACTCGTCGGTGCCGTAGCCGATCACCGGCACACCCCACGTCTCCAGCCACTCCAGCGTCGCCGGCAGGTCCAGAATCGCCTTCGCTCCGGCGCACACGACCGCGACCGGCGTCTGCGCCAACTCAGGCAGATCGGCCGACACGTCGGCTGCCATCGTGCCCCCTGCCCCGCCCTTGCCCGCTTGCCCCCTGTGAACTCCCCCGATGCCGCCGGTGCTGAAGACACGGATCCCGTGCTGCGCCGCGATCCACATCGTCGTGGCGACCGTGGTCGCGCCCGTCCAGCCGCGTGCGACCGCGATGGGGAGATCGCGCCGCGACAGTTTGCGCACGCCCGGCGTGCTGGCCAGGTACTGTAGCTCATCTGCTGACAGCCCGGCGCGCAACTGGCCGTCTATTACCGCCACGGTGCGCGGTTCGGCCCCGTGCTCGCGGGCGATGGCCTCCAGCCGGCGGGCAGTTTCCAGGTTGTGCGGGTAGGGAAGGCCGTGAGAAATGAGGGTCGATTCCAGGGCGAGTAGTGGGGTGGTCATGAAATATCCTTGAACAGCATGTTTGTCACGTAGATGCTCTGGCCGGCCTCCAGACCGTGCCAGCACTGGCACGGTCAGGAGGCCGGCCAGAGCATCTCATCTGTCGAACTCGAAAAGCAATCGGGCAGTCTCTTCGGCAACGTCCTGCCACGTGCGCGGGACGGGCGAGGCGCTGTTGGGGGACAAACTTAGCCCGGCGGTGATGCCCGCGGCGATCGCGCTGACGTCCTCCGGGTCAACCAGGAGCGCGTTCGGCGCGGCTTCGGGCAGGGACGAGCGGTTTGAGGTCAGCACCGGCGTGCCGCAGGCGGCTGCTTCGGCAATGGGCAGGCCGAACCCTTCGTAGAGCGACGGGAAGACGAAAAGACTGGCCAGGCTGTAGAGCGCCGGCTTGTCAACTTCGTCCACCCAGCCGGTAAACCGCACGCGGTCGGCGATGCCTGTTTCGGCTGCAACGCGCCGCGGATCGGGCGTGAACGGTGTGTCAGCGGCCGGCAGCTTGCCGGCGATGACGAGGAACAGGTTGTCAGAGTTGCCAACTTTTCCGAAAGTTGGCAACTCTGCGAAAGCGCGCACCAACCGCGGCACGTTCTTGCGCACATCGAACCCGCCCAGGTAGAGGACGAAACGGTCGGGCAACGAATACTTGCTGCGGACACGATCCAACTCGACAGGGTCGTACACCGGGCGAAAGCGTTCGTCGACCGCCAGCAGGACCGCGTGGACCCGCGCCGGCGCGGCGCCGAGGTGGTCGACGATGTCACGGCGGCTGGCCTCGCTGTCGGTGAGGACGACATCCGCCCGGCGGGCCGTCTGGCCGACCAGGGAGGTGTACGCGCGCTGCAACGCGCCGCCCCGGTATGCCGGCAGCAGTAGCGGGATGAGGTCGTGGACGGTGACGGCCGTCCGGCAAGGGCGACGCCAGGACGATCCCCAATAGGGTGTGAAGGCGATATCTGCAGCGAGCCGGCGACAGGCACGCGGGTATGTCACCTGCTCGAACCACAACTTGGCCACGTTATCGCCGGCGAGCCGCGCGGCAGGCGGCGCAACCTCACCCTGCCAGCCGGCCGGCAGAGTGTCTGGTACGCGGCTTGGCATCACCAGCGTGAAGCGGTGCTGCGGGGCGATCGCGGGCAGGTGGTCGGCCAGCCCGCGCAGATATTGCCCCGATCCCGTGTTCAGTTGATCCCAGAACCAGCCGTTGACGACGAGGTGGCTCACGATCCACCCCTGTGGTTGAGCAAGACTCCGGGTCGACGGTGCAGTCTCAGCGCTGAGACGTGAGGCGTGAAACGTGAAAGTTGACCGGTCAAAACGGCACCACGCATCACGCATTCACGTTTCATGGTCATCTTCAGGAATTCCGCGCGGCTGTCGTCTGGAAGAACGCCACCGTGCGGCGCAGGCCTTCCTCCAGCGTCACCGTTGGCCGCCAGCCCAGTTCGTGCTGCGCCTTGCCGATGTCGAGGACGATGCGGAACACCTCGCCCAGCTTGGCCGGTCCGTAGCAGGCTTCCCCGGTGTAGCCGGATGCCCGCTTGATGAGATCGAAAACGGTGTTGATGTCGGTGGCCACGCCGTCGCCGATGTTGTAGATGCCGCTGCCCCGCGTCGCTGCCGCCAGGTTGGCGCGCGCCACGTCGCCAACGTAGACGAAGTCACGCTGTTGCTCGCCGCTGCCGTGGATGGTGCACAATTCGCCGGCCAGCATGCGGCCGGTGAAGATCGCTACCACCCCTGCCTCGCCGTGCGGATCCTGGCGCGGGCCATAGACGTTGGCGTAGCGCAGCGTCACCGTCTCCAGCCCGTAGGCGTGGCGGTAGATGAACAGATAGTGCTCGACGGTGTGCTTGCTGGCGCCGTAGCAGTCCAGTGGGTTGATGGGATGCGCCTCTGTGACGGGAAGGAACTCGGGCTCGCCGTAGGATGCGCCGCCCGTGGACGCGTAGATAAAACGCTGCACGCCGTGGCGGCGGGATGCCTCCAGCAAGTTGACCGAGCCGACGATGTTGACCTCGGCATAGAGCGCCGGCTCGCGCATGGAGGCGCGCACATCGGCCAACGCAGCCTGATGGCAGACGATCTGCGGCCGGGCGGCAGCGAACGCCCGTTCGACTCCATCAGGGTCGCGGATGTCAGCCTGGCAAAGCGTCGCGGCCGGGTTGAGGTTGGCCAGCTTGCCGGTGCTGAGGTTGTCCAGTACGAAAACCTCGTGGCCGGCAGCCACATAGGCATCGACGATGTGAGACCCGATAAACCCGGCACCGCCGGTTACGAGAACGCGCATAAGTTGGTACCTTTCCGGTGTCTGTTGTCCTGGCAGATTACCCGAAAGCCCCCCGCCCGTCAAATGACATCGGCGCGTTCATATGCTTAGGACGCGTCTATCAACAGCTTCCCGCTTCCTACCCACCATCCCGCGAAAACCGCCGGACAAAGGGTGGAATGGCCTCCACCGCTTCGATTGTAGGCGTATGGTCGCCGGCAAAGCTGTCGAACCAGGCGCTGTCATCGCCCCGGTCGGACAACAGCCAGGGGCAGAAGGCAAACAGGTAATCGGGCAGGGGCTCCCCGTTGCTCATCACGCCGGTGCGGAACCAGTTGAACAATTCAACATGATAGTCGCGATGCAACGCCTCGTCGATGGCCGGGAAGTTGCGGTCATCGGTGGCGTTCCACTTCCAGCCGCCCTCGCCCGCGATCATCGGCGGCACGAAGCCGATGGTATCGCTGACCACCTTGGCCTGGTGCAGAAAGCCCAGCACGCCGTTGGAGTCGGCGACGTAGTCGGGCGGGTGGTTCAGCGCGTAGGGATGCGGCACCAGGAACATGCGGTCGAAGACCTGCTCGCCGCCGCGCGCCTTGATCTCCTCCAGCGCGGCCCGCAGCCAGTCATCGCTGACGAACTGGAGTCCCACGTAACCGCCCGCGTTGTAAACCTGCTCAATGGCGTTGAGGAGGTTGTCCAGAAACACACGTTGGTTGATAGGCTCATCCTCCCACTCGGCGGAAAGGCTCGGCTCGTTGTAGAGCTGCATATAGGGCTCGACACCCAGCGATCGTAATAGCTCGATGTCCCGTCCCCAACTGTAGTAGCGTTTGTCGGCCCGCAGCGCCTTGCGCCAGACCACCATGATGCCTGCATCGCGGTAACGGGGCGCTGCCTTCATGATCTGCAGCTCATCGCCGTAGTGGATCAGCGTCCAGCGCATGTTCATCGCCTTCAACCGGGCGATGTTCTGGTCGATCTGCGCTTCCTCAAAGTAAGCCACCGCCGTGTTGTGAATGCACATGCCGTTGTCGTTGGCCGGCCGCGGCCAGTCGGCCAACTCGATGCCGGGCAGGTCCGCCAGATCCAATGGCCGCCGCGTTGGCGTTGGCTCCGGAGTGGCAGGGACCGCCGTGGCAGTGGGCGTCACCGTGGGCGTTGCCACGATGCGCGGCGTGGCACTTGGGGCAGGTTCGCCCCCAGTGACCACTTGTGGCAGGAAGACCGAGCGATCGGTGATCACCTCCGTTGGAGAAATCGTTGGCGTCAAACGCGTAGTTGCGTCGGCCGCTGGAGTGGCTGGAGGTGCCGACGTCGGAGGGACAGTATTAGCTGGCGCTGGCTGCGGAGTTTCGCCGCGGTCACACGCGCTGAGCAACAGCGCAACAACAATCAGGAGAGCCGCCAGTGAAAGTGGGCGGCGCAGGAGACGGTGGTTCATCGGGGTAACTCCTTTCGCAGGGTCAGGCTGCTTTTGAACTGCAATGCACTGTCCCGCACGGCTTGCCCTCAATTTCAACGCAGGATCAAATCCACAATCCGGCGACGAACCCGATCCGAAACGGGCGCCGGTCCGCCGTCGTGGAAGCGCAGGTCATAGACGTTGCGAGCCAGAACCTCGTTCCCGCGCGCCAGTTCCAGGGCAAGCTCGCCAAACCCCTTGGGCAGGTGGATCGCCAGCGCACCGACCCGCGCGGCGCGGCTGCTGCCGACGCTGCACGTCTGCTGTTGCACCACGACGCCGTCCAGCAAAACGCGCAGCGTGCAGCCATCCAACGGCGTCAAGCCGTCGTTCACCACCCACAGCGTACCGGCCAGCAGGTCGCCGGCGCGGTAGCGGCGCAGCGGATACTCCAGGCTGGCCAGCACCGGCTGCATGATGCGCTGCAACGTCTCGCACGCCAGCTTCGGACGGCCAAAATAGTCGATCACGCTCCAGCAGATCGACGGCCATGGCTCGTTCCACTGCCACACCGCCAGGCCGCCCGTCCTTCCCTTGCGGCGACGGAGGTGCTCGATCAGCACCTGCAACCCGGCGGCCTGAGCTCGCTGGCTGGCTTCCACAAAACGCGCCAGCCCCGCGTCGCCCGCTTCCTGAACTCGAAACCACTGCGCATAGCGGGTCAGCTTCTGCACGTCGGCGTTGTGATGTTCCCAGCCCGCGCCGGGCGGCCACAGCGCGTCTTCGGGCAGGAATTGGCGTAGCGACTCCACAGCCGGCGCGGCCTGCAGGCCAAACTCGCTGACCATCGCGGCCTCTTCCTGTCGATACGCGGCCAGCGGCGCCAGCCCGTGCCAAACCAGCCAGTTGTGCGCATCGCCCGGACCCGGCGACGCGGCCACAAAGGGCCGCTGGCCGTCCTCTGTCACTGCAACTTCCGCCATGATCTCGACCGCGTGCCGGTTGCGGCTGGGACTGAACTCGTTGCCGCCGCACCAGAGAAAGATGCTGGGATGGTTGCGCAATGAACGCACGATGCCGGTCGCTTCCCGGCGCAGCAGCTGTTGATACCCGGCGGCGCGCGGCAGGTGGTCAAGGAACACGCACGCGATCGGGAACTCCTGCCAGACCAGTAACCCCAGTTCGTCGCACAGGTCGTAGAATGCCTGTTTTTCCCGCCCGCCGCCGCCCCAGACGCGCACGAAGTTGACCCCGGTCACGACCATGCGGCGCAACAACGGCTCGTAGCGCTCGCGCCCGGCCCGTCCCGGCAGTGCATCGACCGGCGCCCAGTTGACGCCCCGCAGGAAGAACGGCTCCCCGTTGACTTGCACCTGCCAGTCGTCGCCAACCTCGATCCTGCGGAGGCCGAAGCGCGCCTCACGCTCTGCCAGGGGCGTGAGGTAACGCGAAGCTGGGTCTTCTGTGCATAGTCGAACGGCCGCCCGGTAGAGGTGTGGCGCGCCGCGCTCCCATGGCTGCCAGAGACGAGCCGCGGGCAGGTCGCAGGCCAGACGATGCTCGCTCCGTCCGGCCGGCAGGCGCAGCGAAAACCGGAACTGCTGCGCAGGAGCGCCGGAGACATCTGCCGGTTCGATGTCAACCTCGAGCAGCGTGGTTTGTGCGTCGCGGCTGTCGATCGTGATGTGCACCGTCACGCGTGCGGGGCCGCCGTCGGCGACCGGAGTCGCCGGCTCGGCCTGGATGTGCAGATCCATGATGCGGGCGCTGCCGCAGACGATCACGCGCCCATGGTCCCATATGCCCATGGTGCGCAGCCGCGGCGCAAAGTCCCAACCGAAGCTCATGGGCCGTTTGAGCGTCGCCAGCCGGTCGTCGAAGGGCCGGAAGCTGTTCTGGCCGATGCCGGCGATTCGTCCCCACAGCCGCTCGCGCCGGCTGGTTGGATAGGCCGGCAGGGCGTCGCTGCCCCAGATGCGGACGGCCAACTCGACGTTTGCAGCGCGTGCGAGCTCCGGCGGAATCTCCAGCGTCTGGCGGCCGAACATGCCCTCATGCCGGCCCAGCTCGCGGCCATCGACGAACACCGCCGACAGGTAATCGACACCTTCCAGCTCCATAAAGGCGCGCCGACCGGGGTCAAGCCTCAGCGGCAGGCGGGCGCGGTACCACCAGTCCACGCTTTCCGTCCAGCGACTCGACTCGATATTGTCACCCAGGAACGGGTCGTCGATGCGTCCCAGCGCCAGCAGATCGCTGCGCACGTTGCCGGGCACGGTCGCGGGCAGCCACTCAGCTACCCGGTCGATGTCGTTGTCGCTGGCGTCCGATTCGGCGCTCCATGGCCGCGGCGCGACGCTGCCGAACTGCCAGCTCAGCGAGCTGAGGTCGATGACCGGCATGGTTGAAGGCTCAATCGTAATCACATAAGTCATTATGCTGGGAACGGCGCGAGGCGTCAAACAACGTGGGAGGTTGGGAGTTTCACCGTAGCCCGGTTATAATCGATCCATTCGACCGCCGTTCGGTGGAGGACTTGCATGTTAAACCGCTCTCCTGAAGAGATCATTGCTTTTGCCATCGCGTTGATTCCAGCCTTTACGCTTCACGAATTTGCCCACGCCTGGGTTGCCAACTACCTGGGCGATCCGACCGCGCGCAACCTGGGACGGCTTACGCTCAACCCGCTCAAGCATTTGGACGTGCTGGGCACGATCATGGTCTTTGTGATCGGCTTTGGCTGGGCCAAACCGGTGCCGGTCAATCCGGGCAATCTGCGCGACGGACGCCGCAGCATGGCAGTCGTGGCCATTGCCGGCCCGTTGACCAATCTGGCCATCGCCGGCGTGCTGGGGTTCGGGTTTCGCTTCACCGGTCTGGTCGACGCGCAATTCCTGGACTACGTTTTGCTGACCAGTGTTTGGCTCAACTGCGCGCTGCTCTTCTTCAACCTGATACCGATCCCGCCGCTCGATGGCTACCGCGTGTTGCTCGGTCTCTTGCCTGAGAGCGCCGCCGTCCAGTACGCCAGAATCGGGCAGGTTGGCCCGCTGGCGCTCTTCGGGCTGATCATGCTTGGACAGTTCATTCCCGGTGTGGATATTCTGGGCACCATCGTCGTCCAGCCAACTGAGGCGTTGATGCGAGCGTTGCTGGGAACGTAGGCAAGGCACGGTCAAACGGTGAGGCTTCCTCAGTTCACAACCGGCGACGGGCCACGGCCGCGGCCGGTGTACCGGGTGCGGCAGTTTCTGGCTTCGTTGCGTCCGGTGATAAGCGCCGAGGAACAGAAGTCAATCGCTGACTGGCTACCGCCGGCCGCGGCCAGGCTGTTCCGGCGTATGTCGCCGCGCGACCAGCGGCACAGCCTGAACGTGGCACAGACCCTTGCAGCAAGCGGCCATGACCAGCCTGACCTGCTGGCGGCCGCGCTGTTGCACGATGTTGCCAAGAGCGTGCAACCGGGCCGGCGGCTGCGCCTGCGCCACCGGATCGTGATCGTCCTGCTCAACGCGGCCAACCCGCGCTGGGTCAGCCGGCTGGCCGGTGAGGATCCGGCAAGCTGGCGTTATCCCTATTACGTGCATCTGAACCATCCGGCCATGGGCGCGGTGTTGGTTCACGAGGTCGGCTGCTCGCCGCTGGCGGTGGAATTGGTGCGCCGTCACCAGACGAAGCAGTTCGCACCGCCGGCCGGCGAGTTCGAGGAACTGCTGCTTCAGCTGCAGGCAGCCGACGACGCAAACTGAGCACACAGGTCGCTGTTCCTGCTGGCTCTCGCTCCGGCCGGTCTCCGACCGGGCCGGCAACCAAACGCTCGGCCGGCCTACTGACCGAGTCCGCAGTGACGCTCTCAAGCGCTCTGGCCAGTCTCCTGACCGGGCCGGGAAGGTCGCTCTCAAGAAACGAGGAAAACCATGGCAAAACCACGCATTACGATCGTCGGCCTTGGGCTGATCGGCAACTCCATCGGGCTGGCGCTGACGCAGAGCCAGCGCAACTTCGAGGTCATCGGCCACGACAAGGACAACAAGGCGGCCGGGCAGTCGCGCAAGATCAAGGCCGTTGACAAGACCGAGTGGAACCTGATCAGCGCCTGCGACGGGGCGGATCTGGTCATCCTCGCCCTGCCCGCCATCGCTATCCGCGACACCATGCAAGCAATCGCACACGAGTTGAAGGCCGGCTGCGTGGTGATGGACACTGCCTCCGTCAAGGCCCCCGTGCAGCGCTGGGCCGACGAATTCCTGACCGAACAGAACCCGTTCATCGGCACCAATCCCATCGTCGCGGCTGACGCGGCCGGGGGCGACGCGGCCCGCGCCGACCTTTTCCAGCAGGCGACCTGGGCCATCTGCCCGTCGCCTGCCACAGCTGAGTCGGCTGTCAAGACCGCGGCTGATCTGGCCGACCGGCTGGGCGCGACGCCGCTTTTCCTCGACGCCGTCGAACACGACAGCATGTTGGCAGCGGTGGAGCACCTGCCCGCGCTGGCAGGCATGGCCGTCTTCTCCAATGCAGTCGGCTCGCCATCCTGGACCGAATCGCGCCGGCTGGCCGGCGGCCAGTTCGAGGTCACCACCCAGTTGCTGGCGACCGACCCGACCGTGTTCAGCGACACCATCATCGAAAACCAGGAGCAGGTGCTGCGTCTGATCGACACCTACATCGACAACATGATTGCCTGGCGCGATCTGATCGCCAACGGTGATCACCAGGCCATCGACGACGCCTTTTCGACCGCCATGACCCTGCGTACCATGTGGCTGCGTGGCCGCACGACAGGCAGGTGGGAAGATGCCGATGCCATGCCGACCAAGCCGAACATGCTGATGACGATGCTGGGGTTTGGGAGGATGGCCGAGCGGCGTCAGGAAGAAAAGCGCCAACAAGAGGCACAGCGCCGCATGCGGGAGTAGGGCGCAGGAGGCGACTTCTGGCAGAAAATGGTGCGTTGACCAGATTGATTCGATCGCTGGCTGCGCGCAGATATCACTCAATCCGTTTTAGACACGCCCCTCTTTGTTTGTCGATCCGGGGTGTCGATGGTATATTGCATCACAATATCGAACCTCGCCGGTAGGTTGCTCCGCTGGAGATTCTCATGATTCAACGCTTTTTCGATTGGTTCCGATCCATTCCCCGTTGGTTGGCCTGGATACTGGCAATTGTGGTTATCCTTTTCGTCATGGCCTTTGCAGTTGTTGCCAGCGCCACGGCCTGGGAGTACTCTAACAGCCCTGAGTTTTGTGGTACCACCTGCCATACCATGCCGCCGGAGTACACCGCGTATCAGGTGTCGCCGCACGCGCGCGTGGCCTGTGTAGACTGCCATCTGGGACAGGACAGCTTCGTGGAAGCGGTGCCGGCCAAGGCGAAGGAGATTACGCACGTCACCAACGCCCTGTTCCACACCTACGACCCGCCGATCTATGTGAAGAACCTGCGGCCGGCGCGCGAGACATGCGAGAAGTGCCACAACCCGGACAAGTTCTCCTTTGACACGTTTGAGCAGTTCAGCCGCTTCCGCACCGACGAGGAAAACAGCGAAGAACGCTACTACATGACCTTCAAGACCGGCGGTGGCAAGGAAGAGCAGGGCCTGGGCAAGGGCATCCACTGGCACATCGACAGTGAGGTCTACTACTACACCGACGACCCGCTCAAGCAGACCATCCCGTACGTCAAGTCAGTCGCGAAGGACGGCACTGTCACCGAGTATTTCGATGTCGAGGCCGGGTTGCCGTCAGATTTCGGCGCCAACAACGCCGAGAGTCTGAAGCGGATGGACTGTATCGACTGCCACAACCGCATCTCGCATAACTTCCGCTCGCCCAACGACTCGATGGACCTCGCGCTGAACACGGGCCGGATCGACAAGGACATGCCGTACATCAAGGCCAAGGGCGCGGGCCTGTTGAGTGCGCCCTACGCCACTGTAGAAGAGGCTCATGCTGCCATCGATCGCCTGGAAGAGTTCTATAGCCAGAGCTATCCGGTGTACTATGCCGCCAACCAGGACAAGGTTGTCACGGCGATTGACCAGATCAAGACCATGTTTGACGAGACGGTCTTTCCGGACATGTCGGTGGGCTGGCAGACGCACCCCAACAACGTCGGCCATAAGGACTTCCCCGGCTGTTTCCGCTGCCACGACGGCAAACACACCACTGCGACCGGCGAGACGATTCGCCTGGAGTGCAACGTCTGCCACTCGATCCCCGAGATCGTGCAGCCTGGCCAGCAGCCCCCGGTCATCAACCTCGACACGTCTAACGAGCCCGAGTCGCACAAGAACTCGAACTGGCTTGCACAGCACCGCTACGTCTTCGATGAGTCGTGCGCCGAATGCCATGACGTGAGCAATCCCGGCGGCACGGACAATACGAGCTTCTGTTCCAACGCCGCCTGCCACGCCACCGATTGGAAGTTCGTCGGTCTCGATGCGCCTGCGATACGCCAGCTCGTCGCGCCACCCAAGCTGCCGGGCAGCGGCGCCCCGAACCCGATTCCGCACCCGGTCGGCCCGAACACCGACTGCAAGGTCTGCCATGGTCCTGAAGGCGTTCACCCATTCCCGAACGGCCACGAAAGCTTCGACGTGACCATGTGTACCCAGTGCCATCAGATGACTTCCTCCATCGAGCATACGGCCGGGGTCGCCGAGCCGGGTGATGCTGTCGAGCCGACGCCAGGGACTGTCGAAACCGAAGCGCCTGCGTCGGCAGGCGGTACGCCCGCCATTCCGCACTCCCTGGACGGCCGCGATGACTGCCTGGCCTGCCATGCGACTGGCGGCATCAAGCCGTATCCGGCCGATCACGAGGGCCGCAGCGTTGACCAGTGCCAGATGTGCCATCAACCGGCGGAGGAAGCTGCGCCGGCCGCCACACCTGAAGCAACCGCTGCGCCTGAACCGGCCGCGACGCAGGAGGCGACCGCTGAACCAGCGCCGGCTCCAACGACGGCGGCCTCCGGATCGGGCGGCATTCCCGCGGTGCCGCACCCGGTGGAGGGCCGCGAGGACTGCGTGCTGTGCCACGGCGAAGGCGGGGTCAAGCCGTACCCTGCTGACCACACGGGCCGCACCAGCGACACGTGTTTGCAGTGCCACCAGCCGGCGACAACCGGTGACACAGGAGCAGGCGCCGGCGGAGACGACACGTCGTCCGCGGCCAGTCCGCCGGTAATCCCGCACGAGGTTGCGGGGCGCGAGAACCAGTGCCTGACCTGTCACTACACCGGCAGCGTCAAGCCCTTCCCCAGCAACCACGAGGGCTATTCCAACGAGATGTGTCTGTCCTGCCATCAGCCGCAGGGCTAGATAGCCACAGGACTGCAATCAAACGCCGGGCACGCCAGTGCCCGGTTTTTGTTTGACGCATCTGCCGGCTATGAGTACAATTGTTCTAATCGCGAACGTGAAACCTCGACGAGCGATGCGTCCGCAATACGCACACGCTCACTATCGATCCCTGCTTTTCAGCCCGCCAACAGGAAAACGCAATGCCAGCAAAGGTCAAGGTCCGTTTCGTCTGTGAAAACTGCGGCAGCGCCCAGCCCAAGTGGATGGGGAAATGTCCCGACTGCGGCGAGTGGAACACGCTGGTGGAGCGCCAGATTGTGGCGGCGCCCTCCGGTGGGGCGCGCTCGGTCATGCCGCTGGAGGCTGGCGGCGCGCCGCAGTCTCTGCCTGACATCTCTGCCGACGGGCTGGACCGGATTCCTGTCCAGGGCAGCGAGCTGAGCCGCGTGCTGGGCGGCGGGATCGTGCCCGGCTCTGTTGTGTTGGTAAGCGGCGATCCGGGTATTGGCAAGAGCACGCTGCTGCTGCAGCTGGCTGCCGACATGGCGCGGACGCAGGGCAACGTCCTGTATGTCAGCGCCGAGGAGAGCGCCCGCCAACTGAAGATTCGCGCCGGCCGCCTGGGCATTCAGGAAGCGAGGCTCTACGTCCACGCCGAGATACACCTGGAGAACATCCTGCACCATGCCAGCCAACTGACGCCGGCGCTGATGGTAGTTGACTCGATTCAGGCGATCTTCTCCGATGCCACCCAGTCGGCGGCAGGAAGCGTCAGCCAGGTGCGCGAGTGTGCGGCCCAGTTGCTGCGGCTGGCCAAGAGTCAGGGCATGCCGCTCTTTCTGGTGGGCCACGTCACCAAGGAGGGGTCTATCGCCGGGCCGCGCGTGCTGGAGCACATGGTCGATACCTTGCTCTACCTGGAGGGCGAGCGCTTCCAGACCTACCGGCTGCTGCGCAGTGTCAAGAATCGATTCGGCTCTACTGACGAGGTCGGCGTCTTCGAGATGGTGGAGGCAGGGCTGCGCGAGGTCGCCAACCCGTCGGAGGCGTTCCTGGCCGAGCGGCTGCCCAACGCGGCCGGTTCAGCGATCGCCGTGACCATGGAGGGCACCCGCCCGCTGCTGGTCGAGGTGCAGGCGCTGGCGTCAACCACCAGCTTCCCGCAGCCGCGGCGCACCGCAAACGGCGTCGACTTCAACCGGCTGCTGCTGCTCACGGCGGTGCTGAGCAAGCGGATGGGCTACCGCCTCGGCGACCAGGACCTGTTTGTCAATGTGGTTGGCGGGCTGCGCATCAGCGAGCCGGCGGCTGATCTTGCGGTCGCCGCGGCCATCGCTAGCAGCCTCAAGAATGTCCCGGTGCCGGCTGACCTGGCTGTAGTCGGCGAGGTCGGCCTGAGCGGCGAGCTGCGCAGCGTCAGCCAACTGCCGCGGCGCCTCAACGAGGCTGCAAAGCTGGGATTCACCCGCTGCCTCGTGCCGAAGGGCCGCAACAAGGCGATTACACCGCCCGACGGCATTCAGGTCATCGGCGTGCGCACGCTGAACCAGGCGCTTGACGTTGTTCTGAGCGGCGCGTCCTAGACCGTCCGAAGCACGTGGCGCGATGTCACTTGCGGCCCGATCGATGCGGACACCGTCGGAGGGCTGGTCCGGGCATATTTCAACCCGCCAGCGCCGAGCAGAATCACTCCGTATTCGTGAGTTTTCCTGTCTAGCAATCCTGTGGCATAATTGCCCGGAAAGTTCGTCGCAGATCGACACAACCGGCAACCCCTGTGGCACGGACACACAAGCGGGGGTCACGAGAACCAGCAAGGAGAAACCAATGGCTTACACGTACACCAATTCCAAGGGAAACACCTACGTCCTGCACGGCCGCTTGACGACGCTCAAGGGTGGCCGGCAGCAACAGATCTACTTTTTCGCCAAGGAGGCCAAGGAAGGCGCGCTTGATTCCGTGCCCGATGGCTATGAAGTTTCCGAGAGCAAGAACGGGCTCCCGGTGCTGAAGAAGATGGCCTGAGTCGTAGCCTGAGCGTCCGCCTGGCGCAGCGTCAGCCGCGCCAGGCGGACTTTGATTCAACGGACCAAACACCGGGGCTGTGGGCTGAACCCAACCATATGACTGAATACGACGTTGCCGTGGCCTGGAACTGGCATCACGACGCAGGTTTCATCGGCTCTTTTCGACAGGCATGCGAAGCGCGCAGCCTGTCTGTTCTTGAGATCACACCCGATACCCTCGATGCCGCGACGCAGGCGCTTGGCGCCGGCCAGCTTGCCTTCCGCTCGTTCATGAACCGGGCGGCCGATACGGACACCAGCTTTCTCAGCCTGGTTCGCTGGGCACGCGAACACGGGGCGTTTCGCATCAATCCCCACGAACAGGAAACTTACACTGCTGACAAGGCCACAATGCACCTGGAGTTGATCAGCGCGGGCCTGCACACGCCGTACACGATCATTCTGGCGCCGGTGGTCGAGCAGCCAACGCTCCCGGCCCTGGACCTGTCGCCGCTTGGCGACAGCTTTGCCATCAAACCGGCGCTGGGCGGCGGCGGGCAGGGCGTGGTGCTGGAGGCAACCAATCACGACCAGGTCCAGCAGGCGCGCCAACTGTTCCCTCATGACAAGTATCTTGTGCAGGCGCACGTTGAGCCAAAGCTGCTGGATGGCCGGCCGGCCTGGTTTCGCGTCATCTACTGTGTCGGGGAGGTTTTCGTTAGCTGGTGGCCGCCGGAAACCCATGTCTATCACCCGGTTACCAAGGAAGACGTGGTGCGCTACGGGCTGGGCGCGCTCTACGACATGGCCGTCCGAATCGCCGACGTGTGCCGGCTGCACCTGTTTTCCACCGAGATCGCCCTGACCCGCGACGATCAGTTCCTGGCCGTGGACTACGTCAACGACCAGATCGACCTGCGGCTGCAGTCGCAGGCAGTGGACGGCGTGCCGGACGCCATCGTGCAGGAGATCGGCGACCGGCTGGCCGGTCTCGTGGCCGACGCACTCGATCAAACAGCCTATTCGGAAGGAAATCTCCCCGTGGCAAACAGTCAACTTCGAACCCGCGACCAGATCGCGGCCGAATACAAGTGGAACCGTGAGAGCGTCTTCGCCACTGTGGCGGACTGGGAGGCTGAGCTAGCGAGCCTTGGCGATTCGCTGGCGGGCGTCAGCGCGTTTGCCGGCCGGCTGGCTGATGGCCCGGCCACGCTGGCCGATGCGCTGGATGCAATTCAAAGCGCGCGGCAGCGGTTGGGCGTTCTGTACGTCTATGCTGGCATGGATTACGCCGTAGACACCAACGACCAGGCCGCCGGCGCTCGCATGGGCAAGGTGCAGGGGCTGGCCGGCCGCGTCATGGCGGCTGTTTCGTTTCTGAACCCGGAGCTGCTGGCCATCGGCCGACCGACGCTGGACCGCTGGATGGCGGCCGAGCCGCGCCTGGCTTTGCTGGCTCACTACACCGACAACCTGTTTCGCCAACAGCAGCATGTGCGCTCGGCCGAGGTGGAGGAACTGCTCGGCCTGACGGCGGAGACGTTCGGCGGCATCTACAACACCTTCACTGCGCTGACCGACAGCGATCTCCCGTTCAAGCCGGCTCTTGGCAACGATGGCGGCGAGCTGCCCGTGTCCCAGAGCACCATCAATGGCATTCTGCACTCCGGCGACCGCGAGGCGCGCCGGACGGCCTGGGAACACTACACCGACAGCTATCTGGCCTACAAGAACACCCTGGCCAGCAATCTTGCGACCTCTGTGCGTCGTTCGGTGTTCACCATGCGCGCCCGGCGCTATGACTCGACGCTGGAAGCGGCGCTGTTTCAGGACAACATCCCGGTGGCGGTGTTCACCAATCTGATTGACACCTTCCGCAAGCATCTGCCGACCTGGCATCGCTACTGGCGTCTGCGGCGCAAGGCGCTGGGCGTCGAGGTGCTGCATCCCTACGACATCTGGGCGCCCCTGGTCACCGATCCGCCGCGCATCCCGTTCGGGCAGGCCGTGGACTGGATCTGCGACGCGCTGGCACCGCTGGGCGACGATTACGTGCAGGTAATGCGCCAGGGCTGTCTGGAAGACCGCTGGATCGACGTCTATCCCAACAAGGGCAAGGGCAACGGCGCGTTCTCCTCCGGCTCGCCCGGGACTTATCCGTTCATCATGATGAGCTATGCCGATGGGTCGGGCGATCTGGGCACGCTGGCGCACGAGCTGGGCCATTCGATGCACTCCTGGCACGTCTGGCAGAACCAGCCGCCCTTGTACAGCGACTATACCATCTTTGCGGCTGAGGTGGCGTCCAACTTCCACCAGGCCATGATGCGCGGCCACCTGCTAAGCCTCGACCTGCCGCGCGACCTCCAGATCGCGATCATCGAAGAGGCGATGAGCAACTTCCACCGCTACTTCCTGGTCATGCCCACCCTTGCCCGCTTTGAGCTGGCGATGCACCAGCGCATCGAGCAGGGCGAGGGGATCACCGCCGACGATCTGATCCATACCCTGGCCGATCTCTTTGCAGAGGGCTACGGCGACGAAATGCATCTCGACCGCCAGCGGGTCGGCATTGGCTGGGCAACCTTCCCGCATCTCTACACAGACTACTATGTCTTCCAGTACGCGACCGGCATCTCCGGCGCCAACGCGCTGGCCCGGCGAATCCTGGCGGGAACGCCCGGCGCAGCGGAGGACTATCGCAGGTTCCTCAGCGCCGGCGACTCGATGTATGCCATCGACTCGCTGAAGCTGGCAGGGGTCGATCTGTCCACCCCCGAACCGGTCGAAGAGACCTACCAGGTGCTGTCCGGGTTGCTGGACCGCCTGGAAGCGCTGCTTGCGGCGTAGGCCCTGCTCTGCGCGGGAGGCAACGGGTGACTACGTCCCGCCTCAGCCGGCCGATCAGCGCGTTCACGCGCAACTTCAACGCTCACGAGCGGCGACTGGTCGTACAGGTCGCGGTGATCGGTCTGGTGGTGTGGGCGGTGACCTTTGCCCTCAAGACCTCGGTTCACTGGCTCTTCGACACGATCATGGTGGGCGTCGAGCGCCTGCCCGTCCTGGCGCTGATCCTGGTGCCGTTGACACTGGGCGCGCTGGGCACCACGGCGGTGGTGCTCTTCCGCTCCCGCACCATTCACTACCGCGACCGTGAGGGGGTCATTCACCCGCTCAACGACGTAGAGGGCGATGGCCTGGAGCGGGCCATTGCCCTCTATTTCGCGTCGGAGCCGGTCATGGAACAGGTGCTGCTGGGCAAGGCGGGGGTGGACGTCCGCTGGGACCTGCCGACCTTCAGCCTGGCGGCGCGCAAGTTCCTGGCCACCCTGTTTACGCTGGGCAGCGGCGGGAGCGGCGGCCTGGAGGCCAGTGTGACGCTGGTGGGTGAGAGTCTGGCGGCCGGTGTGTTCAAGCCGCGTCCCCAGTTTCACCTGCCGACCGAAGCGGGCTACCTGGACCGCCTGCGCAAGTGGTGGCGCATCGACGATCCCGACGACCTGCAGACGGCGCAGTTGGCCGGCGTGGCTGCAGCCGTCGCTACCCTGCTGGGAACGCCCTTCGCAGCGGCGTTCTTCGCCATCGAGGTCATGTATCGCCGCCGGCCGATCATCGAGAAGCTGCTCTTTGCGTTGATCGCCGCGCTGGTGGCCTATTTTATGACCAATCTGGTCACCGGCCACCCGCTACTCTTCAGCATTACCATCACAACCCGGCCGGTGTTTACCGTGCACTACTACGGGGTGCTGGTCCTGATGGGTGTGATCATCTCGGCGATCAGCATCTTGTTCACTCGCCTGCGCGCCCTCAGCGAGCACTGGTTTCACACCGGGTTTGCCAACGTCTGGGTGCGCCACCTGGCGGGCGCGCTGCTGACGGGGATCGCGGCGCTCATCGCCGTGCAACTGACGGGCAAGGACCTCGCGCTGGTGCTGGGAACGGGAGACAGCGCGATTGAAGCTGCCACGCTTGGCCAGTTGACAGCGGGCGTGGCCGTCGTCGCGCTGGTCGCCAAGCTGGTGGCCACGCTGGCGACGATCACATCGGGCGGCTCGGCCGGCTTGCTGATCCCGTCAATCTACTTTGGCACCATGGTGGCGGCCGTGCTGGCGCCTATCAGCGGCATTCCGGCGGCGAGTCTGGTGGTGCCGGCCATGACGGCCAGCCTGGGCGCGCTGGTCAACGTGCCGCTGGCAGCGGTGCTGTTCACCGTCGAGGCGTTCGGCTCGCAGTTCATGATACCGGGGCTGGTGGTGTTGCTGGTCAGCATCATGCTGGTGCATGACAACAACATCTACCGGACGCAGCGGGAGACCTATGACGCCCGCCAGGTGTTGCCCGGCTACAGCGTGCGCCGCATTCCGGTACCGTCTGAGTGGGCCGGCAAGACGCTGGTGGACCTGCGGGTGCGCAACCGCTTTGACCTGAACGTCATCGGCATCATCGAGTCGTTCACAGAGAACGGCCAGGTGCGTTACCAGGTGCGCTTCAATCCACCGCTGGGCAAGCCGGTTGAACTGGGTGACACGTTGATCGTGCTGGGCGAGGACTCCAAGCTGGATCGCCTGATGGCGGATCTGGTCGCGGCCCGCGCGCGTGCCGGCAAGACCGCCAATGTTGAGGAAGGCGCGACGCGCAAGCAATGACCTGGCAACGCGTGATACGGTCGTGCGGGACTGTTGCCACTTTCAAATTTGACGACTTGACGTGAGCCGGGAACGGTGGTAGCATCGCCGGAGAACGACTGGAAACTTGTATGCAGATCCATACATTGCTGTGGCCAGAGGAACGTACCGAGCATATTGCACGCCACAACATCACAACAGAGGAGTTTGAGGAAGTCTGTTTTGGACGTTCGCTTGTCATGCGTGCGAAAGCTCAAGGACCAAATCCGATATATCATGTACTGGGACAGACGGATGAAGAAGGTGCTTGTTTTGTGTCGTGATCGCGTTTTCGGACGGTAATGGTTATCCAGTGACTGCTCGCTCTATGAGCGACCGTGAACGGCGTCGATACCGACAGTGGCGAGGACAATCAATACGCATGAATTACCCAATACAGATTCCATTGACGAGTTGGCCCGCTTCTGGGATAGCCATGACCTTACCGACTTCGAGGACGAGTTGGAGGAAGTGAACGAGCCTGTCTTTGTTCGTCGAGAGAAAGCAGTTCTTCATCTGCATTTGTCCCAACAGGAACTGGATCGCCTCAATCAGATAGCAAGCGCCAGAGAGATGGATTCCGACATCCTCGTGCACGAGTGGGTGCTGGAGAAGCTGCAAACTGCTTGAAGGCATTGCTGCGCTCCGTGCAGCTGTTAACCTCGTCCCCATCTCGCCACACTGCCCGTCCGGGCAGATTCCCCGATTTCACCAAGTTCCACCAGGCCCGATAGAGTCCTTCATGTTACGAACGCAGATTCCAACGTGATTGAAGACCCGTCTTCCCTGCCCACAGAGTCCGTGGACAGCCTTTCGTCCGGTGACCCTGTGGTCGCGTCCCCGGACGCTGATCCCGGGTTTATCAGGTCGTTGCGCCGGGTTCGTTGGGACAAGGTCGGGCTGTTCATCGTCAGCCTGTTCCTGTTCATCCTTGCCATCAACCTGATGAAAGAGGGCGCGCGTGCACTGGCGCCGCTGGTGCGCGACGTGTTTGACGTCAACAGTCCGGCCAACGCGCTGGGCTTTGGCTGGCTCTTCGCGTATCTGGTTATGAGCGGCTCGCCTGTGGCAGCCTCGGCGCTGGCGTTCTTCTCCGCCGGAGTCATCAATCAGATCGAGACCTTCGCGATGATCACGGGGAGTCGTTTCGGCGCCAGCTTTATCGTTCTCTTCATCGGGTTCATCTACGTCCTGCGCGGCCGCGATCGGTCCCAGGGACTGAGCATGGGGCTGCTCTCCCTGCTGGTTACCTTCTCGACCTATACCGTTGCGCTGATCATCGGCGTGTTCGCGCTCCAGTCAGGCGTGCTGGACTGGTTCCAACCCAGCTCCGGTGCGTTGCTGGCGTCGATCTTCGATCTGGTGTTCGATCCTATCATCGCGCTGCTGCTTTCCTTCCTGCCCCGTTGGAGCCTGTTCGTGGTTGGCCTCGGCATCATCCTGGTCAGCTTCAACCTGTTCGACCGCTGTTTGCCAGAGATGTCCATCAAGGAAAGCCAGGTCGGGCGTGTGTCGCGCATGGTGTACAGGCCCTGGGTCATGTTCCTGCTCGGTTCAGGGGTCACGATGATTTCGATGTCGGTGAGCGTCTCATTGAGTATTCTGGTCCCGCTCAGCAACCGGGGCTTTGTGCGGCGCGAAAACGTGATCCCCTACATCATGGGCGCCAACATCACCACGTTCGTAGATACGTTGCTGGCTGCCATTTTACTGAACAATCCCGCCGCATTCACCGTGGTTCTGGTGGAAATGCTGGCAGTCGCGCTGGTCAGCGCGGTGATTTTGATCGGCTTCTATGGAAACTATCAGCGCTGGATGTTGTCGTTTGTAAACTGGATCGTCACGAGCAACCGCAACCTGGCCTTCTTCATGTTCACCATCTTCGCCATTCCCATCATTTTACTCTTGATCTGACAGGTGCCCACGTATGAGAATCTTGATGACCACTGGCGGTTCAACCCATTCCGATGCAGCGATACGATTTGGCCTTGAGATTATGCGGCCTGAGATGGACGCGCCCACACTCCTGACGGTTGTCAAGCGCCCCGAAGACCGCCCGCGCGGCCAGGCGATCCTGCAGGAGGCTGCGCGCAGGTTCGGTGAGGCGTCGCCACCTGTCAATCTGAAGGTGCGCGTCGGCAATCCTGCAGAGGAAATCGTTGCCGAAGCTGCACAAGGTGACTACGAGTTGGTCGTCGTGGGCGAGCGCGAGACCCATGGTTTCGTCACCAGGATGCTCGGCTCGACCGCCGTATACGTGGTGGAGCACGCTCCCTGTTCCGTCATCATCGCCAAGGGCAAGATCGGCCCTGTTCAGCGCATCCTGCTGTGCGACAGCGGCGCGTTGCAGCCCGATGTGCTGACCCGCTTCACGCTCCGGGTTGCCGAGCGCATCAGCGGCCAGGAGACCGTCACCGTATTGCACGTCATGTCGCAGATCACAGCCGCTTCCGGGGTCAACGACGAGCAGCTCAGAGCCGATGCGGGCCAGTTGATCGAGGTGCACGCGCCGGAAGGCGAGTTTCTGGAGCGCGATCTGACAGTGCTTGCCTCGCCGCAGATACAAACCAGGGCCAAGGTGCGCCATGGAACGGTGATCGATGAGATCCTTGACGAGGCGCGGGAGGGTGACTACCATCTTGTGGTGGTCGGCGCACATCGGGACGAAGGGTGGCAGCGCTGGCTGCTGGAGGACATCACCCGCAAGGTGATCACTTTGGTTGACCGGCCCGTGCTGGTTGTGCGCTGAGATGACGCTTGCTCGTTTCGCCCCCGCTGTTTTGACGCCCGACCCGCAGCGTCGCGGGCGCGTACTGCCAATCCTCGACGCCGCGTTGGACGCCGTCGATCCCCGCGGCGGTTCAACGGGCGCTGACCCGCGAGAACGACCTGTTGCGCGCAGCTGGTCGCACCTACGACCTGAGCGCGTTTGAACGCGTTCGCCTCATCAGCGTTGGCAAGGCGGCGGTCTTGATGGCTGCCGCGGTCTGCGACCTCTTGCGCGACCGCAGCCTGCACGGCGTTGTCCTCACCAAGGACGGGCACGCAGCCGGCGCCAGGAGCTGCCGCCCGGCGTCACCGTGCTGGAGGCAAGCCATCCCGTGCCCAACGCGGCCGGCGTCGCGGCCTCGCAGCAGATCGCCGCGCAGGCGGAACAGGCCGGGCGCCGATCTGGTCATCTGTCTCGTGTCGGGCGGCGGTTCTGCCCTGCTGACCTATCCTGCCGACGGACTCAGCCTCGCCGACCTGCAAGCGACCACGGAAGCGCTGCTGAGCTGCGGGGCGACCATCAACGAGATCAACACGTTGCGCAAACATCTGGAGCAGTTGAAGGGCGGCCAGCTTGCACGGCTGGCCGCGCCGGCAACCCTGCTAACCCTCGTCCTGTCCGATGTGGTCGGCAGCCCGCTGGACGTCATCGCGTCCGGGCCGACCGTGCCCGACACGTCGACCTGGGCGGATGCCTGGCAGGCGGTGGAGCGCCATAACCTGCAATCTACTCTCCCGCAGCCGGTCGTCGAGCGGCTTCGGGCCGGGCTGGCAGGCGAACTTCCTGACACGCCCAAGCCCGGTGACGAGGTGTTTTCGACAAGCCAGGTAGCTGTTGTCGCCGACAACGCGGGCGGCCGGCGCGGCCGCAGACGCAGCCCGTCGCGCCGGGTTCGGCGCGCTGGTGCTGACGACGTTTGCCGAAGGCGAGGCGCGCGAGGTTGCCCGGCTGGCGGTCGCACTGGGCAGGAGGTCGCGACGCGGCAGGCCGGCTGCCCCGCCTGCCTGCCTGATTCTGGGCGGCGAGACGACCGTGACGTTGAAGGGAGATGGCAGCGGTGGCCGCAACCAGGAGCTCGCGCTGGCGGCTGCGCTGCAACTAGGCGACCTGCCACATAGCGACCGCATAGTCATCGCGTCGCTGGCCACGGACGGCAACGACGGACCGACGGACGCAGCCGGCGGTCTGGTTGATGGCGGGACAGTCAGGCGTGGCGCGGCCGCGGGACTAAGCGCCGCAGAGCACCTGCTGGACAACAACGCCTATCCGTTTCTGCTGGCGACCAACGACCTGCTCCTCTGCGGGCCGACACAGACCAACGTCAACGACCTGATCTTCATTTTCGTGTTCTGAACTATGGCGGAAGAGAACAAAATCACGCGCGCGACGCGGGGGATCGAAGCGGCGTTTGCGCGAGCGGACCGTGCGACCGGCGGGTGGTTGGGCATGCTGCGCGGCGCTTTCGACCAGTTTGCGGCGGCGCGCGGCACCCAGGCCTCCGCGGCGGTCGCCTACTACGCGATGTTCTCCCTCTTTCCCATGCTGATGGTGCTGGTCGTGTTGCTGAGCTATCTGGTGGACGCGGCGACGGCGCAGGATCTGGTCCTCACGTTGGTGACGCGAGTCCTGCCCAAGGACCCCGGCGTCACAACGCTGATCACTGAAACGTTTGCTGGCATCTATGCCCGGCGCGGCCCGGTCGGCTTGATCGGTCTGGTGGCATTGCTCTGGTCGGCCTCAGGCGCGTTTACGACCCTGACGTTCAACATCGATCTCGCCTGGGCGGACGAGAGTCGCCCCAATCCGCTCAAGGCGCGCTTGATTGGGCTGCTGTTGATCCTGTTGTTGTTTGTGGCGCTGTTGCTGGCGCTTTTTCTTTCCACGGTCTCAGGTATGCTGGCCGCGCTGCCGTCGCTGTTTAACTTTCTGGGAATCGATCCTGAGCTCGGCCAGTTGGGAACGCTGCGCGTAGCGTCGATCGTGGTGACGGTCATCGCTTTGACAGGACTGTATCGCTGGATTCCGAACCGCTATGTTCCGTGGCGTGCAGCGCTGATGCCTGCGTTGTTCGCGGCGCTGGCATCCCAGGTGGTCAACGCCGGCTATTCGTGGTATCTCGGCAGCGGCTTTTCTCGCTACGAGCTTCTTTACGGCCCGCTGACCACGATCATCGTGCTGATGTTCTGGTTCTACCTGACGGTGCTGCTTATCCTCGTCGGCGCGCATCTGGGAGCTGCCATCTCCCGCCGGATGGATGGGTATCACAGCGAATGAAAGCAACGCATGGCGCACTGGCTTCGATCATCACATTCGCTGTGATACCTGCCCCAATCCCACCAACTCTTCCCGCTAGTCGATCGTGATCAGCGCGCGCAGCTTCTCCAGCGTCGCCGGGCCGATTCCCTTGACTTCGGTGATGGCTTCGATGCTGGCGAACGGCCCATGTTCTTCGCGGTAGGCGATGATGGCTTCGGCCGTCTTTGGTCCGATGCCGGGCAGCGACTCCAACTCAGCCGCCGCGGCTGTGTTGATGTTGACCAGGATCGCCGCTGTGTTGCGGGCCGGCAGGGTATCTGAGATGGCACCGGCATCTCCCTCAGTTTCTTCTGGGGCAACATCTCCGGCTGCGGAGTCAAGGACAACAGCGCCGCTGCGCGGGGCAACAGTCGCCGCTGTCGCCGGGATTGCCGTCGGAACGGGCGTCGCTGTGTTTTCAGGGGGTGGAACGGGGGTTGCGGTGGGCGCGGGCGTCGCGGTCGCGGGCGGCGGCTGAACGGCAAAGGCCACCGGCTGGGGTCGGCCGCGCACCAGTGCAAAGCCGCCCCAGACGACCGTCCAGAAGAGCGTCGTCACGAGTACAGCTACCATCACCAGCTTGCCGCGGCCAGGCGGCTGTGGATCGGCTGGGTCTGCCATGGAATCCCTCCCGGCAAGTGTGTTTACTCGCTGTTTACAGGCGGCGCCTCGGCCACAAAGGCCAGATCCGCCAGCAGCATGGCGCAGGTCGTGTCGGGCAAGATGTGCCCGGTGACCGTGACGGTATGTCGATATTCGTGGTGGCCGGCATAGGCACGGCCGTCGATCTCCACGCTGGACCAGGCGTCGTCAGCTAAGGGCTGCGATGCGGTGAACCGGAAGCGGGCGGCGCGATCGACCACCAACGACCAGACCGCACGACCCTGCTCCAGCCGTGCAGCGATCTCACCCAGAGTCTCGCTGGTGATCGCCTCCCAGCCCGCGGCTCGCAACGCGTCGTGCCAAGTGGCCAGGAAGTCAGGGGGCGTTTGGGGGTGCGTTGACATGGCCGGTGAGAGGTGACAGTCACGTCGGTCTTCGCTGACAGGCAAGGCAGACGCTGGCCTCGATGACTGTCACCTGATCAGCTGCGGGAATCACTCCGCGGTGTCGGAAGCGCTTGACTGGCTCTTGCCGCTCAGATTTTCCATCAGCGTGCCGAAGGCGCGTACGAACTCGACAGGGATCGGGAAGATGATGGTCGAGTTTTTCTCGGAGGCGATCTCGACCAGAGTCGAGAGGTAGCGCAACTGGACGGCTACCGGCTCATGGGCCAGCGTGTGGGCGGCCTCGCGCAACTGCTGGGCCGCTTCGTATTCGCCCGAGGCGCCGATGATCTTGGCACGCTTCTCGCGCTCTGCCTCGGCTTGCTTGGCCATCGAACGCTTCATGGTTTCGGGCAGCTCCACGTCCTTCACCTCGACGATGCCGACCTTGATGCCCCACGGCTCCGTGGCCTCGTCGATGATCTGCTGCAGCTTCTGGTTGATGCGCTCGCGGTGCGCCAGCAACTCGTCCAGCTCGCTCTGGCCCAGCACGTTGCGCAAGGTGGTCTGCGCGATGTTCCAGGTCGCTCGCCGGTAGTCCTCGACGTTGACGACTGCCGCCGACGGCTCGACAACCCGGAAGTAGACCACCGCGTTGACCTTGACGGTGACGTTGTCGCGGGAGATGGCCTCCTGGGACGGCACATCCATGGTGATCACCCGCAGATCGACGCGCACCGCGCGGTCAACGAACGGGATCAGGAAGATCAGCCCTGGTCCTTTGACGGCCGACAGGCGGCCCAAACGGAAGATGACAGCCCGCTCGTACTCCGGAATGATCTTGATCGCGGTAGAGACCAGGAACAACAGGATCGCAAGTACGATAACGAACGAGATCAGGGCGCTGAGGTCCATACAAAGCTCCTTTGCGAGTAACCGCTCGACCAGGACTGACAGTCCTTGTCCTGCAGCGGAGGTACGGCTGGTGTTTCATCAACTCTCTGCCGCTGCTATGGCCGGTCTCCGACCGAGCCAGCACTGCGCCACCAAGTTGACAAGTAAGCACTGCAGGCATTATAGATCATGTAGCCTTCCCGGACAAGCGGCCTGAACATTTCTGCCCGGTTGTTCGTCTAACACACGTCATGAGCAATCAAAATCCTCCTCACAAATCACAGCCTTCAGGCCAGCCGCGGCGTCCCCTGCCGCCACCGCCGCCGGGCTACGGGCAGATGTCAGGCAGCACCCAGAAACCGCCGGCGCCGCGGCCGGCTGCCAAGGGCGGCGGCTGCGTCAACGGTGTGCTGATGGGCGTGTTTCTTTTCCTCGCGGCCGCGCTGGTTGGCCTGGCCGTGTTTGCGTTGGGTTACGCGGGCATTGCCACGGTGCTGCCGCCGGCCAGCGAGCTGATCACCCGCGCCAGCCAGGGCGAGAACACCCGCATCCTCGACCGCAACGGCGACCTCTTGCAGGCCCCGCTCGCGCCCAACGACCCGGCGGCCGGGTTGCGCAGACATGTGGCGCTGAGAGACATCTCACCTCACCTCATCGCGGCAACCATTGCCACCGAGGACGCCAACTTCTACAACCATCCCGGCGTCGATCCGGCTGGCTTGGCGCGCGCCATCTTCCGCGCTGTGCAGAACAGAGGTCCTGTCGTTGGCACCAGCACCATCAGCCAGCAGCTTGTCAAGCTGGTTTTTCTGTCGCCGGAGCGCACCGTCAGCCGCAAGATCAAGGAAGCGGTGCTGGCGGCCGAGATCACCCGCCGCTACGACAAGGACACGATCCTCGAGCTCTATCTCAACCAGATCAACTACGGCAACCTGGCGTACGGCGCAGAGGCTGCGGCGCGGCTCTATTTTAACAAGCCTGCATCCGAGTTGACGCTGGCCGAGGCGGCCTTGCTGGCCGGGTTGCCCCAGGCGCCTGCTACCTATGACCCCTTGCAGAACCCACAGGCCGCCAAGGATCGCCAGGCCGACGTCCTGCGACTGATGGTGGAGCACGGCGCGATCACAGCTGCCGAGGCCGACGCAGCCTGGGCCGAGCCGCTGACCTACCACGGGCAGGGGCTGGACGACGTGCAGTTGAGCCACGCGCCGCACTTCGTCACCTACGTGCGCAGCCAGCTCGAGCAACTCTACGGTCCGGAGCTGCTCTACAACGGCGGCCTGCAGGTCTACACCAGCCTCGACAGCGACTTGCAGGCGCAGGCCGAGCAACTTGTCAGCCAAGGCATAGCCGACCTGAGCGGCCGCAACGTCAGCAATGGCGCGCTGGTGGCCATCGACCCGCGCACCGGCGAGATCGAAGCGTTGGTCGGGTCGGCCGACTTCTTCGACGCCGAGATCAGCGGCCAGGTCAACGTAGCGATCTCGCCTCGCCAACCTGGCTCGACGATGAAACCTTTCACCTACCTGGCGACCTTCGAGCGGCCCGAAGGCTGGTGGACCCCCGCCACGATAATCGACGACGTGCGCACTGAGTTCGATGACGGGCCAGGGCGCCCACCCTACGTGCCCACAAACTACGACGGCCGGGAACACGGCCGTGTCAGCGTGCGCACCGCGCTGGCCAACTCCTACAACATCCCGGCGGTCAAGGCGCTGCAAAGCGTGGGCGTGGATGCGCTGCTGCAGGTCGCCGACCGCTTCGGCATGACGACGCTGACGCAGCCGGGCCACCCGCTCTACGGGCTGTCGCTGACGCTGGGCGGCGGCGAGGTGACGCTGCTGGAGATGACCAGCGCCTATGGCGCGCTGGCCAACGGCGGCGTGTCGGCGCAGCCGACCACCATTCTGTGTGTGCTGGACGCGACGGGCGCGGTGCTTGAGCGGCTGGAGGTTCCTGATCTGCCGGCAGCCTGCCGTGGCGCGCCGCTCATAGCCGACTCACTGGTCCAGCAGCCGCAGCAGCGGCGGGCCGCGTCGGCGCAGCATGCCTACCTCTTGACCAACATCCTGAGCGACAACGCTGCGCGCACGCCCGCCTTTGGATCCAACTCTTGGCTGGTGCTGGATCGCCCCGCGGCGGTCAAGACAGGCACCACCAACGACGTGCGCGATATCTGGACGATTGGCTACACGCCGCAACTGGTGACCGGCGTGTGGGTAGGCAATGCCGACGGCGCGCCGATGAACCCCAACCTGTCGGGCATCGCCGGCGCGGGGCCGATCTGGAACCGCTTCATGCGGACAGCGCTGGCCGGGCAGCCCAAGCTGGATTTCCCGGTTCCCGATGGTATTCAGCGGATTGAGATCTGCACAACCTCCGGCGCGGCGGCCGACGCGGCGTGCCCCCCGGACCAGCGCCGGTTCGAGGTTTTCGCGGCCAACCAGTTGCCGCCGGGCGCCGCGCCTGGCGTGACCCCTGTGGTCACCGCGCCCGCCGCCAACGTCGCGATCTACCAGCCCTACGACGGCCAGATTGTGGAGGGGCTGGTGCGCATCGTCGGCAGCGCTACGGTGGCCGACTTCGACCACTATCTGGTGGAATACGGCGAGTCGTTCAGTCCCGGCGCGTGGGGTGTGGTGGTGGGACCGGTCAACAACCAGGTGGAGAACGGCGATCTGGCGCTGTGGGACACGGCGCGCCTGCCGGTGGATGGCCCGCACCTGCTGCGGGTGGTGGCCGTGGACCGCGCCGGGCGCCGCTACGAGTCGACGCCGGTGCGCGTCACCGTGTCACGGGCCACGCCGACGCCGACGGCCACGCCCGAACTGTTGCCCTCAGCGACCCCAACGGCAACCTGGCTGCCCTCACCCACCGCCACCGCGACGCCATTCGAGGAGCCAACGGCGACACCGACCGTGTTTGTTGAGCCGCCTACTGCGACACCAACCGTGGTCGTCGAGCCGCCGACGGCCACGCCGCCGCTGCCCGACCTGATCGCGCTGATCACGCAGCCGGCCGACGGCAGCCTGGTGAGCGGCGTGGTCAGCATCGCCGGCGCGGCCGCCGGTCCGGATTTCGCCAGCTACACGCTGCAATACTCGACGCCGGAAGGGTTCCTCCCGGTGCGCCCCGACCAGCCGGTCTACACCACCCCCAGCCTTGACGTGTTGGGCACATGGAACACCGCCGCGCTGCCATCCGGCGCCTACACGCTGCTGCTGACCGTCCGCGGTGTCAGCGGCGCTGAAACCAGCGCGACAGTGGCTGTGTTCGTGCAGAACTGACGCCCGCTCTTGGCGCGAAAATCGGCAGCCCATCATCAGGGCTGCCGGTTTTCGCGCCAGAAACTGCTACGGGAGGTACTGCAGCGGGTTGTAGTTCCGTCCGCCGGTGGAGACCTCGAAGTGCAGGTGCGGGCCGGTGGAGCGGCCAGTGGAACCGACTGCGCCGATCTGCTGGCCGCGAGCCACGTAGTCGCCCTGTGATACGTCGATGCGGCTGAGATGCCCGTACAGCGTGACATAGCCGTCCGGGTGGCGTATCACCACGTAGTTGCCGTAGCCGACGTTGCTCCAGCCTGCTACGGCGACGATGCCCTCATCGCCTGCCACCACCGTGGTGCCCTGAGGGGCGCCGATGTCGATCGCCGGGTGGTAGGAGTAATAGCCTTGCGTGAGGCGTCCATAGGCCGGCCAGACAAAGTTCGCGGCGCGCCATGGCGCCGACGGGGCGCGGGCTACAGCCGGCGCCTGGGGCGGTGTGCGGTCGCCGTCGGGGACGACCAGCACCTGGCCGGGCGTCAGCGGAGCGTCGGCGCTGGCCAGGTTGTTGCCGGCATAGCCGACGATCTGCTCGACGTCAACCTTGTATTCCTTGGCGATACCTGCCAGCGTGTCCTTGTCCGTCACGGTATGCAGCACGCCATCCACCGGCGGAATGCGAAGGCTTTGGCCGACTTCCATAAAGAACGGCTGGCTGAGGTCTTCCAGGTTCGCCCAGATGATCGTGTTTGGGTTCAGGTGGAACTGCTCCGCGATCCCCAGGACGGTGTCCTCCAGCTGGACGGTGTAGGTGATCACGCCCTCCCGCGGGCGGTCCGGTATCTGTGTGAACGGCACCGGCGCGCGCAGCAGCGCGCCGCTTTCCAGCAATGGGCTGCCGCCAACGGCCTCGCGGACCAGAATCGGCGCAACCTGCTCGCTGGTGCTCACTTCCTCCGCCGGCGGCGCGGCTGCCAGTATCGGCGCTTCCCAGGCGGGAAGCTTGACCTGGCTGAGAACCAGCACCAGCGCGGCGATCACCAGCAACGCGACATGGGACGCGATGCGCACCGGCGTGACGTTGTCGTGCTTGAAGCTTTGCCACAGGCGCGCGACATACTCGCCGGCCAGCGACAGCCTGTCCAGCAAGGTTCTGTCGGGTGGTGTGTTTGGTTGTTGATCCTGCCCCGTTGGTAGCTCGTCCGGCGATGTTTCGGAAGCCTGGCCGGCTTCGCCAAGCAGATCCTGCTCATCGCCTGTGCGCTCGGTTTCGGGCATGGATTACATCGACAGGTGCAGTGTGGAAAGGAACTCGTCGTTGGTGCGGGTGCGGGCGAGGCGTTCGAGCAGCGGCTGCAAGGCGTCCATGCCGCCGCCCAGAGCATCGATCATGCGGCGCATGGTCCAGACCTTCTGCAACGTGGGATCCTCGATCAGCAGCTCCTCGCGGCGGGTGCTGGAGCGCTCGATATCAAAGGCCGGGAAGACGCGGCGCTCGGCCAGCCGGCGGTTCAGGTGCAGTTCCATGTTACCGGTGCCCTTGAACTCCTCGTAGATGACGTCGTCCATCCGGCTGCCGGTGTCCACCAGACAGGTAGCGATGATCGTCAGACTCCCGCCCTCTTCGATGTTGCGGGCTGCCCCGAAGAAGTGCTTGGGCGGGTAGAGGGCGGCCGGGTCGAGACCACCGGACAACGTGCGTCCGCTGGGCGGGACGACCAGGTTGTACGCACGTGAGAGACGCGTGATCGAGTCGAGCAGGATCACCACATCGCGGCCGCCCTCCACCAGGCGCTTGGCGCGCGCCAGCGCCATCTCGGCGACGCGAACGTGGCTCTGCACCGGGTCGTCGAAGGTGGAGCTGATCACCTCGGCCTCCACCGAGCGGTCCATGTCGGTGACCTCTTCCGGCCGCTCACCGATCAGCACCACCATCAGGTGCAGGTCCGGGTGGTTGTGGCTCATGCCGTTGGCGATCTGCTTGAGCACCGTCGTCTTGCCGGCCTTGGGCGGCGAAACGATCAGCCCGCGCTGGCCGCGCCCGATGGGAGCCACCATGTCCAGCATGCGCGTCGCCAGAATTCTTGGCTGCGAGGAGAGGATGATCTGCTCGTCGGGGAAGATAGGCGTCAGGCGCTCGAACGCCGGGCGCAGCTTGGCTTCCTCCGGGTCAAGTCCATTGACCGTTTCCACCTTGAGCAGGCCGTAGTACTTCTCGGTGTCCTTGGGCGGGCGCACCTGGCCGATGACCAGATCGCCGGTGCGCAGGCCAAAGCGCCGGATCTGGCTCTGGGAGACATAGACATCCTCCCGGCCCGGCAGCAGGTGGTCGGAGCGCAGGAAGCCGATGCCGTCCTGCACGATCTCCAGGACACCGCCCCCGAAGATGTACCCGTGGGCCTCGGCGTTGGCGCGCAGGAGACGCATGATCAGGTCGCCCTTCTTCAGGCGCGAGAAGCCGGTGAGACCAAGCTCACGGGCGATTTCCTGGAGTTCATCCAGGTTCTTGTTTTCGAGTTCGGAAATATTCACGTTCTGATGCTCCTGGCAACATGAGCGGAGGACACAACTATGCCGCGCATGAGTCGTGCCAGATTTGAGGGCAGCCTGTGCAGCCCGTTGTATCAACGTCGCTCGATCCGCAGCGATGGATGCGGATGGTACCTATTTCGTTGCGCGTACGCTAAGAGATTGATGCAAAAGTGGGAGACGCGTTTCAGCGTCGAAAGTCTGGAACTTCCCTCGTCAGGAAAAAAGACTGGCTGGTAAACACATTGGTGTGATCTGCAATGCGGACAGTGGTCGAACAGCCCGATTTTGACCGCTGAGGAAAGTACGGAGGAAAAGCCTCTGGTTGGCAGGGGTCGCCCAGGCACATAAACCCCGAAGTCTCTGCCAGAAACGCTGAGACACCCAGCCTGCCAGCACCATACGGTCTGGCATTCGAGCGTGCGCATTATAGCACCGGACCACAGGAGCGTCAAATCGACCTGCAACGGTGTACGGCAGAACAAGGGCGCGCCATTGTGACAGGCGCTGTCGTCGTGTTACAATGCGGGTTGGCAGGTCGCAATGCGCAATCGACTCCTGGCAACTCTCTATCGTTTCATGTATCCCGTCGCACGATTATGGTGGGCTGTGCGCGCCCCGGTGCGGATCGGCGTGCGCGGCATCGTCCTGGACCAACAGGGACGGGTCTTGTTGGTGCGCCATTCCTACGGTTCGGAGGGCTGGGGATTCCCCGGCGGCGGTCCGGGGCGGCGCGAGCGCCTGGCCGACACCATCGTGCGCGAGGTGCGTGAAGAAACCGGTGTACACTGCCAGGTGGAGAAGTTGCAGGGTGTGTACGACAGCTTCGCCGAGGGCAAGAGCGACCACGTGGCGTTCTTCGTGTGCCGCGCTGTGGACTCAGCGCCGCCGCGGCCGGGCAGCCCAGAGATCGTCTCCTGCGGGTTCTTCGCCGTTGACGACCTGCCGGCCCAGGCGTCACAAGGCACCCGCCGCCGGCTGGCCGAGATGCAAGCAGGTAACGGCGCCCATTGGGGCCTGTGGTGAGGACCTCAGTCGACGACGAAGGCAACCCGAATCGCAGCGCGGTATTCGATGATCTCGTTGCCCGCAACCTTGGCTGTCCACCGTACGACCTCCATCTCGGTGATGCCGTGCAGACTCTTGGCCGCGCCGAACAACGCATTGCGGGCTGCATCTCCCCAGCTTTCCTGAGAATTACCGACTAACTCGATGATCTTTTCTACTGCCATTCCTGAACCTCCAGTGCTTGATGTTGCTGCTCAGGAATCATACCACAGCAGCGATGGGGCGGTCGAATCGTTTCGCAGCACAAATTTCCACATTGTGGCGACCGGATGTCGCGGTCACTGTGCGGTTTCCAGGCCGCACCGCGAAGGATGACTGTACCGTGCGGGTCGTAATGCTTTCCAAGGCAATCGTTGTCGGCGCCTACCAGCGCAAGCTGGAGGAGTTGGCGCGCCTGCCGGGCGTTGAGTTGATCGCGATTGCGCCGCCCTCCTGGCGCGACAGCCGGGGCGAGGTTCAGCTTGAACGGGCCTACACCGATGGATACCAGTTGTTGGAAGTGCCTGTGGCGCTGAACGGTCATTTTCACGCCCACTTTTACTTGCGGCTGGCGCAGACATTGCAGCGTATCGGCCCCGATCTTATCCACGTCGATGAGGAACCCTACAACGTGGCGTCCTGGCAGGCGTTTCGCTGGGCCGCCGAACACGGCGTTCCCGCGCTCTTCTTCTCCTGGCAGAATCTTCTCAGGCAATATCCGCCTCCCTTCAATTGGATCGAGCAAACCAACTACCGCCGCGCAGCGTTTGCCATTGCCGGCAATGCGGAGGCGGCCCAGGTTCTACGCGACAAGGGCTACCGCGGGCCGCTGACCGTGCTGCCCCAGTTCGGCGTGGATCCCGGTCTGTATCGTCCCGGTGTCGCGCCGCTGCTGGATCGTCCGGCCGGTACATCGCTGGTCGTCGGCTACGCGGGCGGGCTGGTCGCAGAAAAGGGGATCGATCTTCTGCTGCGGGCAGTTCGGCAGTGCAACCGACAGTTGGCCGCCGAAGGCATCGCGGGCTGCCATGCCCTCATTGCCGGCGCCGGCCCGGAGCGGGCTGCTCTGGAAGATCTTGCGCAGCAGCTGGGGGTGGCGGCTCAGGTGACGTTTCTCGGCAAGACGCCGTCTACCGAGATGGCCGCCGTCTACGCCAGCATGGACGTGCTTGTGCTGCCCAGCCGGACCACGGCGACCTGGAAGGAGCAGTTTGGCCGCGTGTTGATCGAGGCCATGGCATGCCAGGTGCCGGTGATCGGCTCAGACAGCGGCGAGATACCCAACGTGATCGCTGAAGCGGGTCTCGTCTTTCCTGAAGGGGATGCGGCCGCGTTGGCGCAACTTCTGATCGCGCTGGCCCGGCAGCCTGATCTGCGAGATCACCTGGCTCGTCTGGGGCACCAGCGAGTCATGGCTAACTTCACCCAGGCTCGCATCGCCGAGCAAACCTGCGCGGTCTACCAGCAGATTCTGGAGCGGCGCCAGGGATAGCGTGAGAGCGTGCTCCACGATTGGCGACCGTTGACTCCACGGTAAGATGGATTCCCAGGATCGCCAGAACACCTCACCAGACCACAGAACGCGCCGGTGACGCGTGTTAAAATTCAGGCTATGCATCTCGTGAGATCCAGGCGTTACCGGGCCTATCTGTTGATCGCAGCGCTGCTCGTTGCGAGTGGCTTGCTGCTGACCGCTGTCGTTCTGCGTCCCCGGCTGGCGGCGGGCGTCGACCAGATCGTGCGCCTGCGCACTTGGTTTGCCAATCCCGCAGCCAGGGCTGATTGGACTGTGCTGGCGGGCACGCTGCACACCCGATGCGCCGATGCTCATGCCGACCGACGGCTACATCGGGTTTGGCCGCGGCGACAGCTTCCGGCCCGGCCACCGGCACAGCGGCTACGACATCTTCACGCCGGCCGGCGCGGTCAACACCACGCCGATCATCGCGGCCTATGACGGCTACCTGACCCGCGAGGCCGACTGGCGCAGCTCGCTGATCATCCGCCACCCTGATTTTCAACCGGTGGTAGGCGGGGAGCAGATCTGGACTTATTACACTCACATGGCGTCGGCCGACGGCACGGAGTCCTTCATTGCGCCGCAGTTCCCGCCGGGGACGCACGAGGTGTTTGTTCCGGCGGGCACGCTGCTGGGCTATCAAGGCAACTGGTCTGGCGCCGCGGGCAACCCGACCGGCATCCACCTCCATTTCTCGGTCGTCAAATCGACGCCGTCGGGCGGCTACGCCAACGAAACGGACATCGAAAACACCTACGATCCGGCCCCGTTCCTGGGCGTAACCCGCAACGAGTCCGGCGTCCTCACCTGTGAAGGGAGAAGCAACTCATGACAACAACCTCCAACGGCGCGAACGGACCCCTGCGGGTGGTAGCCATCTGTGGCAGCCTGCGGCCGGGCAGCCATACCCGCAAAGCACTTGCTATTGCGCTGGAAGGCGCGCGCGAGCAGGGTGCGGAGACGCATCTGATCGACCTGGCGGACTATGATCTGCCATTCTGCAACGGCAGCAAGGACGCAGCCAGCTATGGCCCGGAAGTCGCACGGCTGCGCAATGAGATCGGCGCGGCGAACGGCATCATCCTTGGAACGCCTGAGTACCACAGCAGCTTCAGCGGGGTCCTGAAGAACGCGCTGGACCTGACCGGCTTTCACGAGTTCGAGGGCAAGATGGTTGGCTTGCTGGCCGTCTCCGGCGGCTCCATGGGCGCCACCAGCGCGCTCAGCGGGCTGCGCGCCGTCGGCAGATCGCTGCACGCCTGGGTCGTGCCCCACGAAGCGTCGATTCCGCAGGCCTGGAAGCAGTTCGATGACGATGGCAATCTGAAGGACGAGGCCTTGGCCGAGCGGGTGCGCGAGCTGGGGCGCCAGGTGATGCGCTTCGCCTGCCTGCACAACGCCGAGCAGGCGCTGGAGTTCCTGCGCGCCTGGGAAGATGCGCCCCAGAACCCGGGCGGTGAATAGGGGAACCATGGCGCGCAAAGCAATTGTGTTGATCGTCGTTCTGCTGATCGCCGCTGCGGCCGTCTTTGCCGTGTCGCAGCGCCGCCAGCCGGACGTGGCCGCCTCAGGTGTTCTGGGCAGCGCAGTGGTCCAGGACACCACCGGCTTTGCCCGCGCCACCGGTCCGCAGCCGCTGAACTTTCCAGCCGATTACGGCCCGCATCCCGACTACCAGACCGAATGGTGGTACTACACCGGCAACCTGGATGACGCCGATGGCCGTCACTTCGGCTACCAGTTCACCATCTTCCGGCGGGCCGCTCTGCCGGCCGACCAGCGAGCCGACCGTGCCTCCGACTGGACGGCCGACCAGATCTACATGGGACACTTCGCGCTAACCGACGTGGCCGGGCAGGGCTACCAGGCGTTCGAGCGCTTCGCCCGCGGCGGTGCAGGGCTGGCCGGCGCGCAGGCGGATCCCTACCGCGTCTGGCTGGAGGACTGGCAGGTTGAGCAGATCAGTCCGGGCGTGACGCGGCTTCAGGCGGCCGCGGGCGATGTTGCCCTCGACCTGACGCTGACCGACCTCAAAGGCCCGGTGCTGCACGGCGACAAAGGGTACAGCCAGAAGGGGCCGGATCCGGGCAACGCATCCTACTATTACAGCCTGACCCGGCTCCTCAGCGATGGCACGGTGACTGTTGGTGATCGCTCCTTTCCCGTGCAGGGGCTGAGCTGGCAGGACCACGAGTACAGCACCAGTGCGCTGGCCCCCGACCAGGTCGGCTGGGACTGGTTCGCGTTGCAGCTTGACGACGGCAGCGAGCTAAAAGTCTTTCACATCCGCAAAGCCGACGGCAGCGTCGATCCCTTCTCCGCAGGCAGCTTCATCGCCCCGGACGGCACGCTGACGCCGCTGTCGCGCGACGATTTCACGATCACGGTCCACGACACCTGGCGCAGCCCGCACAGCGGCGCAGAGTATCCCGCGCGCTGGACGGTAACGGTGCCGTCGCAGGAGCTGCAGCTTGAGATCGAGCCCTATCTGGCCGACCAGGAACTGAACGTCTCGTACTCCTACTGGGAAGGCGCGGTGAATTTCACCGGAGAGCGGAATGGTTCGCCGGTGAGCGGCGATGGCTATGTCGAGATGACCGGCTACGCCGGCACCATGCAAGGACAGTTCTGACAAACACGCGTATCATGTCGCCCATAGCGGGAACTTCTGAGATTCAGAAGGCGCCGCGGCGCCATTTAGATAGTGGGAGAAACCTGGTATCGCGCTGTCATGCTGAATGGGTCCAGCGGCCAACACGCACGAGCAGTCATCGCTAATGAAGCATCTCGCGGCCCGTGAGAGTCGAGACTCTTCATTAGCGTTTCGCTGAATTGAGCGTTGTGCGTAGGACTCATTCAGAGTGACATACCCCAGTTTCTTAGTAGACCGCGCGGTGGGCGTCCTACATACCCACCGCGCGGCGGTTGCACCGCCATCTTGCCGCGTAGCAGCAGGAATCGGTCGTCTATGCTATAATTTGTGGTGTACCGTCTTGTCCGTCTTCGTCTCACAACCTGAAGGGAGAAAGCACCATGAAGAACTTCTCTTGGCGACTGACAATCATCCTGGCTGCGGCCCTGCTCGCGGCGGCCACGCTGTCGCTGTTGGGTCTGACTCCCGGCGTTACTGCGGCGAAGGACCTCTCGCAGCAGGCTGCTGGCCTTTCGGCATTGCAGACGACACCACAACCCGTTGACGAGAACAACGCCTGGAGCCGCGCTCGCGCGGTCAACGTGCTTCGTTTCGGCACGTCAGCCGACTATCCGCCCTTCGCCTACTACGACGACAACTTCCGGCTGGACGGGTTGGACGTCGCGTTGGCGAAGAAGCTGGCCGAGAAGCTGGGCGTCGCGGCGGAGATCAAGGACATTGCGTTCGAAGGATTGCCCGGCGCTTTGCAGGTCGGCCAGATCGATGCGGTCATCGCAGCCATGGCGATTACACCGGAGCGCCAGCAAACCATGGATTTCAGCGATGTGTACTACATCAGCGAAGATGCAGTCCTGACCCATGCCGGGTCCGGCATTACTGAGGTCCAGGCCGTCGAGGATCTGGCCGGCAAGCGGATCGGCGTGCAGCGCGGCACCATCTTCGAGAGTTGGCTGACCAGTTCGCTGGTGGACACCGGTCTGACGGATGCTACCAACGTCTTTGCATACACTGCTGCCGACCTGGCGATCAACGACCTCAAGCGCGGCCGGGTCGATGCCGTGGTGATGGATTTGGAGCCGGCCAGGGCGTTTGTCGGCAAGAGCGGACTGCGTCTTGTGGGCCAGGGCCTGAACCGGGAGATGTTCGCTATCGCCGTTGACAAGGGACAGCCGGAGCTGTTGGCGCTGATCAATCAGGCCCTGAACCAGTTGAAAGAAGAGGACGCGATTGCCTCCCTGGTGGAGCAATACATCGGCCAGGATGCCAACGACCAGGCGCCGTTGCCGACACCAGCTCCACCGCCCTGCGTCGATGCGATGGCATACGTCAGCGATCTGACCTTCGATGACAGCGTGCGCATACCTATCGTGCCGCCGGCGCAGCCGTTCCAGAAGGGCTGGCGGGTGCGCAACGCCGGCACCTGCCCGTGGGCGCCCGGGTACGCGCTGACGTTTGCCGGCGGCGACCAAATGGGCGGTGTATCGGCCCAGATCGTTCGCGAGGTCGCGCCGGGCGGGGCGGTCGATCTGTACGTCAACATGGTTTCTCCGGCTGCGCCCGGCCGATATCGTGGCTTTTGGCAGATGAAGAACGGCGAGGGGGTTCCCTTTGGCGAGCGCATCTGGGCCAGTGTTGAGGTGCCCGCGCCGACGCCGCCACCGACGCCGACGCCTGAGCCCTCGCGCGGCACGTTTATCGACTTCCGGGTCGACCGCACCGGCATACGCCAGGGCGAGTGTGTCAGCTTTAGTTGGAATGTCCAGAACGCGCGCGAGGTGTATTTCTACCGCGAGGGCAATAACTGGCAGGATCACCCGGCAGTAGGCCAGGAAACGCGCACTGCCTGCCCACCCTATACCAGCAAGCATATCCTGCGCGTCGTCCGGCCCGACGGCGGCGTCGAGAACCGCGAGATCACGGTTTTTGTCGAGAGCGTGGCAAATCCACCGGCCATCACCTTGCTCGAAACCGTTCCATCGGGCAACATGCCGGCCGACCAGTGCGTGATTGTGCGTTGGGAAGTCCAGGGCGACGCTCGCCGGGCCGTGGTAACGCGCAACGGCGTGCAGCTTTGGGACTCGGCTCCACTGCGGGCCAGCATGCAGGACTGTCCGCCCCCAGGCAGAGCCACCTACCAGATCGAAGCCCAGGGGCCAGGCGGCACGGTGCGCAGGACTGTCGATCTGTTTGTCAACTCACGCTGAGCTTCAGGTGACAGTCACTTTCCGACAGCGACTGTCACCTATCGATCAACCAACCATAGGTTCTTTGGAGGTTCTTACAAGATGAAGGATTTGCGAGCATTCCTGCTGCGCGGCAACGTGCTGGATCTGGCCGTCGCCGTCATCATCGGCGGTGCGTTCGGCGCCATCGTCACGTCGTTGGTCAACGACATCATCATGCCGCTGATCGGCGTCCTGTTGGGTGGGTTCGACTTCTCTGCCCTGTCCGTGCAGGTCGGCGAAGCGACGGTCGCCTACGGTCTCTTCATTCAGGCCATCGTCAACTTCATCGTCATCGGAGTCAGCATCTTCTTCGTCGTGAAGTATGCCGGCCGCCTCTTCGAGGAGAAGGAAGCTGCTCCGGCTGCCCCGCCCGAACCGTCAGCGGAAGAGAAGCTGCTGGCCGAGATCCGCGACCTGCTCAAGGAAAGGGCATAGGCAGGAGGACAAGCAGTCCAACTTTTCCGCAAGCGTCGGACTGCTTGTCTGCAACGCGATGACTGATCAATCAACTTCGTCCGTGGCAGCCGACAAGCCAGTCATCCTCGTCACTGGCGCAACAGGCTATGTCGGCGGCCGGTTGGTGCCGCGCCTGCTGGAGGCAGGATACAACGTGCGCATATTGGCGCGCGATCCGGGTCGACTGGAAGGGCGTCCGTGGATCGATGACGTGGATGTATGCCGCGGTGACGTGTTCGACGCGACCACGCTGCTGCCTGCCATGGCCGGCGTCGCGGCAGCGTACTACATGATTCACAGCATGCAGAAGGTGGACAGCGATGCCGACGCCTTTCATCAGCGCGATCTGCGGGCGGCGCGCACCTTTGGTCAGGTAGCGGCCGCGGCTCAGGTTGGTCGGATCATCTACCTGGGCGGACTGGGCGACCCGGATGCCGATCTCTCTCGTCATCTGCGGTCGCGCCAGGAGACGGGAGACGCGCTGCGCGAGTCCGGCGTGCCGGTCACTGAGTTCCGCGCTGCAATTGTGGTGGGATCGGGAAGCGCCTCCTTCGAGATGATCCGCACCTTGACCGAGCGCCTGCCGGCCATGATCTGCCCGACGTGGGTGTACACGCGCGTACAGCCTATCGGCATCCGCAACGTGCTCGATTACCTGGTGGCAGCGCTGGAGACGCCGGAGAGCAGCGGCCGGATCGTCGAGATCGGCGGCGCGGATGTCCTGACCTACGGGGAGATGATGCTCGGCTACGCCCGGGTGCGCGGTCTGCGACGCTGGCTGATCCCCGTGCCGGTGCTGTCGCCGCGCCTCTCCTCCTACTGGGTGCATTGGGTGACGCCGATCCCGGCCGAGATCGCACGTCCGCTCATCGAAGGGCTGCGCAACGAGGTGGTCGTGCGCGACAACACCGCGCAGCGTCTCTTTCCGCACATCGGCCTGATGGACTATCGGACCGCAGTGGAGCGGGCGCTGGCGCGGCTGGACGCCGGCCATATCGAGAGCGCCTGGAGCGATGCGCTGGCGACCAGCCTGGGCGACGCGGCGCCGGTTACCTTCACGGTCGAGGACGGCATGATGATCGAGCGGCGCCAGCGGCTGCTCGCTGCACCGCCCGCAGCTGTGTTCGCCGCTTTCACCGGTGTCGGCGGCGCGCGCGGCTGGCCAACCTTCAACTGGGCCTGGCAACTGCGCGGCATCGGGGACCGGTTGATCGGCGGCGTCGGCTTCCGGCGCGGCCGGCGACCCCGATGAACTGCGCGTGGGCGATGCGCTGGACTTCTGGCGCGTGGAAAAGGTTGAAGACGACAAGCTGTTGTTGCTGCGTGCCGAGATGAAGCTGCCCGGCGATGCCTGGCTCCAGTTCGAAGCGAAACGCCAGGCCGGCGGCAAGACCCTTCTGACACAGACTGCCTTCTTTGCACCGAAAGGACTGCTCGGACTGATCTACTGGTACTCGCTCTATCCCATCCACGGCCCGATCTTCAGCAGCATGATTGAGACCCTTGGTCGCCAGGCGGAAGCGGCGGCCGGTCCGTGAGCAACATGTCCGCAGCGGCTGACCTTCCCAAATTGACCCGCCGCCAGGCCTGGTGGCTCGCCATCCGCCCCAAGACATTGCCGGCGGCCGTGGGCCCGGTGCTGGTCGGCATCGGCCTGGCGGTGGGCGACGGCGTGTTCAGCGTGTTGCCCGCGTTGGCGGCGCTGATCGGCGCGCTGCTTCTTCAGATCGCCAGCAACCTGGCCAACGACTACTACGACTTCGTCAAGGGCTACGACCGGGCCGACCGCACGGGGCCGACCCGGGTCGCGGCCAGCGGGCTGATCTCGCTGCGTGAGCTGAGGCTTGGGCTGGCGGTTGTGCTGGGGCTGGCTGCGCTGGTAGGCGCCTACCTGATCTGGGTTGGCGGCCCGCCGATCCTGATCATCGGCGTGGCCGGCATGATCTCAGCGGTGATCTACAGCGGCGGGCCGTTTCCGCTGTCCGCCAACGGGCTGGGCGACCTGTTTGTGTTCGTCTTTTTTGGCCTGGCGGCGGTGGTCGGCACCTATTACGTGCAGGCGCTGGCCGTCACGCCGGCGGCCTGGATCGCCGCAGTCGCACCGGGCACGTTGATCACGGCGATTCTGGTGGTCAACAACCTGCGCGACATCGACACCGACGCCCGGGCCGGAAAGCGTACGCTGGCGGTTCGTCTCGGCGCAGCAGGCGCCCGCGGCGAGTACACGCTGCTGTTGGTGCTGGCGTATCTCACGCCGGTGGCGCTGCTGGCCGGGATGGCGCTGCAAGATAGCCTCCGGCCCGTTGATCTGCTGGCGCTGCTGCCCTGGCTGACGCTGCCGAAGGCGCTGCGGCTGCGACGAGTGATCTACTCGGGCGTGCAAGGGCCGGTTCTGAACAAGACGCTGGCGGGCACGGCGCAGCTGAGTCTGTGGTTCAGCGCGCTGTTTGCTGCCGGGCTGGCCGCAGCGGGTCTGTTGAAACGCTGAAACGTGAAACGTGACCTCACGGGGCGGTGTCACCTGTCACGAGTCCACGTTTCAGGCTGTGCGCCAAAGCGAACCCCCCGAGTAAGATCAAAGGAGAAATAATGTCCGAAACAACCAACGGTTTACCTCCCAAATTGCAGGAGATTGTCGAGGAGTTCCAATGGGCCGAAGGGCGCGACAAGCTGGAACTGCTGCTCGATTTCTCTGCCGAGATGCCGCCGCTGCCGGATTGGCTGGCCGAGCGGCATGACAGCATGGAGCAGATTCAGGAGTGCATGTCTCCGGTGTTCGTCCACGGCGAGCTGGTGGATGGCCGCTTGCAGTGGTACTTCGATGTGCCGCCGGAGGCGCCCACCGTGCGCGGCTATGCGGCGCTGATGGCCGCTGGCCTGAACGGTACAACGCCCGACGAGGTGCTGTCGGTGCCGGCCGATTTCTGGCAGGCAATGGGTCTTCAGGAGGTGGTCACCTATCAGCGCATCCGCGGGATTGCGGCCATCCTGGCGCACATGAAACGGCTGGCTTTAGAATTGGAGCAGGTCTAGCGTTCCACGCCGACTGGGAAGTCAGCAAACTGAAGCAGATAGGTCAGCGCGTTGTGGCGGGTTCTCCGCCGTTGATGTAACCGAAAAGCCTGGGCGTTTCATCGGACTCGGCGGTCCCGGTGTGCATCGGTACATAGGGTGCGGACGTTCCTGCGCCGCCCGGCTTTCGCCCGCGCTTCTGCCGTTTCTCAACGTCGATCAGGTAGTGGGCATTCAGCAGGTGGCCCCATCCGCCGGGCTTCATGAAACACGGGCCGTCGATGTCGATCCCTCGTGCTTCTCGTCGGGGCGCCAACATGCCCAGTCGCGCCACCAGATCGTTCTCGTTGCCAAAGCTCTCGATGTACGGGATCGGCTGCGGGCCATCCGCGCGGATGTACTTCATGGTGTTGGCGCAGTTTGCAAAGCAATAAACCTCGAGCTTGGCCAGCTCCTCCTCGGACAATGGCAGAAAATCCTCTGCCCGCCATGGCTCCTGGTCCGGGCAAACGAACTCCGGGAAAATCAGCATCGGCGCCGATATCGAGCGTATCGCGTCTAGGCCGATGCCGGCCAATTCCTGAAAGCCAAACGCGGCTGCTTCGATGTATTCCGCATCCGGGACATCGGGCAAGGTTGCCAGGTCTGCTGACGCCACCATATCTTGCCTCCTTGAGACGCGGTGCGTCTCCCCACAAACAAGCAAGTCGACTGCTTTCATTGTACCGCGAGGCTACCGCGGAAGTCAACAGCAGCTCGGTGTGCCTGGAAAGCCGTTAAGCGACTCTTGTAGGACTTTCGCAATTGCCCCGTCCGGTTTCCTGACCGGCCATTGCCGGCACGGTGAAAACACCAGCCACAGGTCTTGAACTGCGACAAGCGTGTCCCGGTTGATTCCAGCGGTCGGTTGTGCTATCATGAACAGAGAGGCAGATTCGTTTCGGATTGACCAAGCCACTGCCGATTCCAATTCACCGAGCCAGGAAGGCTACCATGGGACACCTTGCCACTCAGGATCGCACATACCAGCTCTTGCAGCAGCGGCTGGATCGCAATGTCACCGGCGCGCCCGAGTCGCCGATCTTCACGCAGATACTCAAGTTGCTCTTCACGCCAGGGGAAGCCGACATTGCCCGCCAGATGCCGACCACGTTTGTTTCGTTGCATCGGCTGGCGCGCAAGCTGGAGATTCCACCAGACCGGTTGGACGATCAACTGACCGCAATGGCGGAGCGCGGGCTGGTGCTGGACATGATGCGCAACGGCAGACGTTATTTCACTCTCTCACCGGTAGTCATCGGCTTCTTCGAGTACACCTTCATGCGCACCCGTGACAATGTGCCGATGGCTGAGTTGGCGCGCCTCTTTGACGAGTACTTCTTCCGGGATGATCGCTTCGCCCGCTCAATCTTCACCGGCGAGACGCAGGTCGGGCGGTCGTTGGTGCGCGAGGAAGCGTTGCCGGCCGGCGACAGTGTGGAGATCCTCGACTGGGAGCGGGCCAGCCACATTGTCGAAAAGGCCAAGTCTCATGCGGTCTCGCTCTGCGCCTGCCGCCACCATCACAGTCACCTGGGTACTGCCTGCGACCAGCCGATGCGCACCTGCATGACTTTCAACTACGGCGCCGAGATGCTGACGCGCAACGGGGTTGCTGAACCAATTAGCGCCAGCGAGGCGATGCAACTGCTGGCCGAATGCAAGGAAGCTGGTCTCGCTCAAACCGCCGACAACGTCCAGAACGGCGTTAGCTACATCTGCAACTGCTGCGGCTGCTGCTGCGGCATGATGAGCAGCATCCGCACCTTCAACATCCGCAACGCAATTGTCACCAGCAACTGGATCAGCGAGATCGATCCGGAACACTGCAACGGCTGCGGAAAGTGCGTCAAGGCATGCCCGGTCAACGCCATCGAAATCGTGGCCGGAGAGATGGTGGGACGGCATCGCAGAAGGTGGGCTGTGCGCGATGCCGATCTCTGCCTCGGCTGTGGTGTCTGCTACAGTTCGTGCAAGTTCGGCGGTCTGCACATGGTTCCGCGCGAACAGCGCGTCTTTACACCCGAAACGACCTTTGACCGCATGGTTGCCATGGCCATCGAGCGCGGTAAGCTGGCCGACATGATCATGGACAACACCGAGGGACTGGGGTTCATGGCTCTGGGACGCGTCATCCAGGTGCTGGAAAAGCTGCCGCCCTACAAGCGCGCGCTGGCGGTGCGCCCGCTCAAATCGGTCTTTCTCAACGCGGTCGCCGGCGGAGTAAAAGCCAGCGCGGGCAAGACAGGCAATGTCATGAATTGACAGGCGGCCGTCGCGAGGTTGAGAGTCAACCAGAGTCATCAGCATGCCCAACAATAGAACGACCCCGGCACTGGCTCGCCACCAGCGTCGGGGTCGTTCCAATATGTCAGACGACCCTATTCAGCGTCCGTCGGATCGACAACTCGCCCCAGGAACAACACGCTGCCGGTGGCGTTCTCGCGGATCAGGAAGAGGAACGGATGGTCAGCGCGGAAGGTTGGCGGTGGCGCCGGTACGCTCCTGGACATGGCGACTGCCGTGGCCGCGGCCGCCTCGGTCCCTTCTTCATTGACGTCCACAAAGGCCTTGTGGACCACGTAGGAGATGAACAGGTCCCGTTGGCCGGTCATGCCGGAGAAGTCGGCGGGGCCGAACGCATCAACCATTCCCAGCGACTCCAACGTCTTGTTCAGCTCGAACGCTCCTGTCAACCGGAAGCGCGGCAGGAAAACGTGCACCCTGGTCTCGTACAGCCGATCCATCCAGAACTCGAGGAATTTCGTCGAGAGCTGATCTTCCAGAGCTGTCAGGCCATCAGCGTAGTCCGGCAGGAAGATCACCATCGACAGGTCCTCACCAACGTACGGCATCGAAAGCACCTGGATGCCGCGTCCCCTGGCGAAGTTGAAGGTTTCGGTTTGCGTCATCATCGGGACGACGCAGGTGTCGGTCGCGTTCTTCCTGAAGGTCGCATCTTCGGTCCGATTCTTGTCGAACCGGCTGGCCCAGTTGCCCTTGAAGTAGATCGCGTTCACCAGAATCAGGGTGGTATTCGGCGTTACGTGAGGCGGCTTGAGCAGATCCTTGATTTTGTCGTTGGTTTTCTTCTCCACCCAGGCGTTGATGGTCCGGCGCGCACCCTCCCGATCGCGCTCGTAGTTGACTGGTGTAATCGTCACGCCGTAATTCCAGCGGCACAGTTCCAGGTAGGTTTCCAGGAAGCGGTAGCCTTCCTGGGGCCAAAGGGAGTTTGCTGTGTGAAGGGTGATGTGTCCTTTGTTCTGGATGCCATCCAGGTAATCGCCAAGCTCGGCGAACACAGGATGCAGCACCTCCTGGCCGGCCGCGAAGTGCAGCGTGCGGGCCATTTCGACCTCGGTGTTGCCGCGCGCGCCACCGTAGGTCATGGCCAGCGCCGTGGAGATGCTGTACGGAGAAAAGAAGAGGTTGCCCTCGCTGAGTCGCAGCTTGTGATACAGGTCGACGGCGAACGCGGTGTTGCCGTCAACCAGGAATCGGTTGTCGAACGCCGGGGCAAACATGGTGGGCATCGCGGTATTCATGGCTTCCTCCTTACCGGCCCGTTTGAGAAGAAAGGAACACTCCACCCACAGTTTACCACCCGATTCGTCTAAAGGTCAATGGTAATTTTGTTCATCTTCCTCCAGCCAGCGTTCATCTTCGCCGACCACCTTGAAGCGGCGGGGCGGCTGGCCGGCGGCATACAGTCCGTCGCTGCCCGGCACCCCTGGCCACTGACCCTGCATCCCGTTGGCCAGCCACGGCACGCTGCCCTGCCCCGACTGCCCGCCAGGGTTCACCACGTAGATCTGCGGCGGGGGCGGCGGCGGACGCAGCTCGTCGCGCCGCAGCCGGTAGCCCTCCTCCCGCCGGCTCCTGGTCGCCGCCACCACCAGCAGGCTGGTCGGGATGCTGGCCGCCACGCCAAACACCACCCCCACCGCCACCGCCATGGCGTCGGTGCTCATCCGCTGCCCGATCATCACCGCCAGCACCACGCCGGCCACCAGGATCGTCACACCGATCAGTCGTCTCATGGTCGTACCTCCTGCAGAGGGGAAGGGAAAGAAAGAAGGGAAATGAGGGAAACAAGCTGTCCGATTTCCTTTGTTTCCCTCCTTTCCCTGCTTTCCTTTCTCACGCCGCACCCTCGATCATCGCCTGTCCGCCGCCGCGCAGCGCCCGCACCGCCCGGCTCATGTCCTCGTCGGCGGCGTAGGCCGCCTGAAAACGCACCACCTGCCCGCGCGCCACCAGCAGAAAGTCGCCCCGGCCCATCAGCTTCTCGGCGCCGGTGCCGGCGATGCCCGACGCCACCTTGGCGTCCTCCGGGCTGGCCACCGACCCCACCAGCCGCACCGGGAAGTTGGCCTTCAACAGCCCGCTCACCACCTCCGCCGACGGCTTCTGGGTACACGCCACCAGGTGCACGCCCGCCTCACGCCCTCGCTGCGCCAGCCGGATCAGCGACCGCTCCACCTCCCTGCCGCCGGTCACCAGCAGGTCGGCCAGCTCGTCGATGCCTACCACCAGCTCCGGCGTGGACACCTCCTCCCGGTCCCGCCGCTCCATCTCGCCCACCAGCCATGCCAGCGCCAGCGCGCCCTCGTCGGCGCTGGTCGCCACCCGCCCCACCAGGTGCGGCAGGGCGGCCAGCGGGCCAAATCCGCGCCCCTTCGGGTCGATCAGCACCAGCCGCAGCGCATCGGGCCGGTTGAACAGCGCCAGCGACAGCAGCAGCGTCCGCGCCAGCGCCGTCTTGCCCGACCCGGTGGTCCCGGCCACCAGCACGTGCACCACGTCCGGGCTGCTCAGCCGCACCAGCAGCGGCATCCCTTCCTCGTCCACGCCCAGCACGGCGGTCCCCGGCGGCGTCTCCCTCCCCAGCCGGCCGCACAGCGGCAGCAGCCGCACCACCTCCGGCTCGCCGCGCGGCACCTCCACCTGGATGGCGCCGTTCTGGCGGTAGACCCGGGTGGCGGCCACGCCCAGCGAGAGGGCGATCTCCTCCGACAGCCCGGACACCCGGTTGACCCTGGTGTCCAGCGAGGTCATGACCTGGAAGCGGATGAAGCGCGGCGTGACGGTGCCGCCCCAGACCCGCCCCTGGACTTTGTGCGATGCCAGCACCGCTTCGATCCGATCTGCCTGCATCTCCAGTCGCCTGCGCATACGCCGCCTCCTGACCAGGACACGGCGCGCCGTGCTGGTCTGATAAGAGGCGGCTCATTGACGTTGAGGAAGGGGTGGGCGCTAGGCCAGCCGGCGGATGATCGCCACGACCTTGCCCTGCACCATCACCCGGGCTTCGTCTTCGACCCGATCAGGATAGCGCGGATTGGCCGCTCTCAGTCGAATGCTCCGCCCCTCGCGATAGTACCGTTTGAGCGTGGTTTCGCCGGCTTCGGTCAGCCAGGCTGCCACCATGTCGCCGTTGTCGGCCGTGTCCTGGTGGCGCAGGATGACGAGGTCGCCGTCGAACACCGAGTCTTCAATCATCGAGTCGCCGGATACCCGCAGCGCGTAGACATTCGTCGGATCGCCCACCAGGTCTGTGGTCAGCTCCAGCATATCGTCGAGTCCGTCCTGGGGATCGATTGGAAAGCCGGCGGCAATGACACCTTTCAACGGAACCTGAACCGTCTGGCCCAGATGAAAGGGCCAGCCATCGCTGGTGAAAAAGACCCGCAACGAGCGGGCCTTGCCCGGCTCACGCTCGATGAAGCCCTTTTCTTCCAGCGACCGCAGCACCTTGTCGATGGTGCAGCCCTTCGATGTCAGCCCGACACCGCGAACAATCTCCGCAGTGCTGGGGTTGACGTGATGATCGCGCAACCGTAGCGTTATGAAATCCAGCGCACGCTGCTCCAGATCTGTCAACGAATCCACCGGGGCCTTCATGTTTCATCCTCCTGTTGTTGTCAGCATCTAATCGATCGTGATCCGGTGTAAGAACACTTGTTCTATTCGCTTACAGTATACCAGAACATCAGTTCTTCGTCAACTTAAAAGAATCAAAAAGCCTCCCGGCGGCGCCGTTGCCACCGGGAGGCTTCGTCATCAGATGCCGGTCACTTGCGGAAAGTGATTGGGAACCATCCCGCAGGGGCCGGCATCTGAAAGAGATTACTGGTCGCGCTTGCGACGCCAGACGAAGGCTGCACCCAGCGCAGCCGCGGCGGCGGCCGGCAGAGTTGCCAGCGGCAGGCCGGCCAGCGGCGCAGGCATCTGCTCGACGCCCGCGCTGAGACCTGTCAACGCTACTGCGGTCGGCGGCTGCACGGTCAGGGTCACCGGCACGATCACCAGGTCGGTGCCGTTGCCGGGGCCGGGATCGGGATCGTTGCTGCCCACGCACAGGTTGCCGGTGTAGACACCGACTGCCAGACCCGTCGAGTCGAAGGTCACGGTCGAGACCGTGTTCGTGCCGCCGGCGTTCGAGCCGTTGGTCACATCCAGCGACAGCCACGGGATGTCGTTGGGCACATCGCACGCCACCGGTGCGCCGACTTCGGCCAGGCTCATGTCGTCGTAGTAGACCGAGCTTGCTCCGTTGGCGAACAGGTCCACCGCGGCGATGTTGACCACGCCGCCGCCGCTTTGCTCTTCGGTCAAGTGCCTGAGAGAGCAGTTGGTTGTCGTAGTAGAACGACTGAGTGTTTGCGTCAGGTCAATCTCGTGGATCGCCAGGACCCGTGTCCCCGGATCAGCGGCAGGATGCCGCCGGTGATGCCGTCATGCTGACGATGTCGGAACCCCCGTCGAAGACGACCTCGGTGGACCAGTTGTACGGACCGTTGTCGTTGTAGGTGTTCAGCAGAATGAAGTACGACTGGCCGATGAAGTCGGTCGGTACGTACTGCCAGGCATGTGGACCCACTGGCCGCTGGTGTAGCCGCTGTACTGGTGCACCAAGTCGGTGGCGCCGAGGATGTCGGCCGAGTTGGGAGCGTTCAGAGCGCCTGGGCGCTGCTGGTCAGCGCACCAAACGCGCCGGATTGCCGTCCCAGCCCTGCCCGCCGCGCCTGGCCGGCCAGTTGGCTGCCGGTGACGTAGCTGTCGAAGTTGTCGCTCCAGTCGGCAGTTCAGGCCGCGCCATGGTGACGTCCTCTTCGATGATCCAGTCCAGCGTGCCGCCGCCGGTGTTGGCAACGGTGAGTTGCTGCTGCGTCTGGGTGTTGGTCGCCTGGCTGGCAGCCATGCTCAGCGGGCTGACGTCGATGTTGGGATCATCGCCGCCCTGCTGGCAGCTCTGGACGATCACATCGTCGATGTCCCAGCCAGGATGGCTCACCGAGTTGTCGGTGGCCATCACCCAGCGGAACTGGACCGTCTGGCCGGCCAGCGCGCTGACGTCCACGATGGAGTTCAGCCACGGCTGCGGGTCGCCGCACCAGGCCTCGTCGCCGGCGCGGGTTGCTGAAGGTGCTGCTGATGACGCCGTCGTAGGGGTCGGTCAGCAGGTTGGCGTTGGCCACCTGGCTCCAGGTCGCGCCGCCGTCGGTGGAGACATCCAGGATGCCGCCGTCGTAGCAGCCCGTGCCACTGTCTTCGATCTCCTGGTAGTTCCAGAACTTGACGGTGACAGGGTTCTGGCCGCTCGGCAGGACGACAGCCGGCGAGACCAGGAACTGCTCGCTGACGGTGCTGACATCGTCCGCGTGGTAGACGAAGCTGCCGCTGTGGGGCGTGCCGGAGACGCCCGGTCCCAGCGCCCAGGTGTTGGCGCCGATGCCGCCCGGTGTGGTCCAGCCGGGTGCCCCGCTCTCGAAGTCGTCGCTGAAGAGGACGTTGGGCGTCGTGCCGGGGCCGCAGTCGCCAGGAGCCGCTTCCGTCGTGAAGCTCCAGGTGGCCGAGTAAGCGCCTGTGCCGCAGGCGTTGTCCGCCCAGACCCGCCAGTAGTAGGTCGTGCTGGTATTGAGGCTGGCGCCGTTGTAGCTCGTCCCTGTCAAACCGCTGGCCGAGGCCACGATGTTGGTGAACGCGGCATCGGTTGCGACCTGAATGCTGTAGCTCGCGGCCTGGGGAACCGCGCTCCAGGTGAAGGACGGCACCTGCGGCACGTTAAGCGCGCCGTTGGCCGGCGTCAGCAGGGTCGCCACGGCCGGCGCGGCGGTGTAGACGTCCAGGCCAACCGTTTTCGACTTGCTGCCGCTGGTAGAGTTTCCGTTGACATCGAACGCGTAGTTGCCGGCCGCCACAGCGCCGGTGCCGATGGTCAACGAGGTGGATCCGGGCGGGTTCACCGGATTGGCGCTGAAACTGACGGTTGCGCCAGCCGGCGTACTGGTGGTGCTGAGCGTCACGGGGTCGGTGTAGCCAAGAACCGAACCGATATCGACCGTGTACACTGCATCCGCCGGTGTGCAGACAGCCACAGATGCCGGCGTCACGTCCAGCAGATAGTCGGGGGCGAACGCCTCCGTGTCGAAGTAGACGTTGGGATCGGTGCCGTTGACGACCTGACGGTCATCGGACCACTGCACCAGGACGGACGCTGCCGTCTGAATCTGCTGATCGTAGTCGCCGTGATAGCAGGCGGCCAGATTGGGATCCAGGACGACGCCCGACGAGCCATCGGTTACCCGCACGCTGGGCTGCCAGGTCACGCCGCCGTCGTCAGAAGCGCGCATGTAGTAGTCGAAGAGCAGGTTGTTGGCGGTGTCCAGGCGGCGATCGTACCAGGTCGAGACGATCCGGCCGCCGGGGCCAGCGCTGACCGTGGGGAAGAACTGGTCGGTGGTCGTGCCATCGTCGTTCAACAGAACTTCCGGTCCCCAGGTGGCGCCGTTGTCGGTCGAGCGGCGATAGTAGACGTTGATCACATCGCCGACGTTGAGGCCGTCCGGGTCGCGCACGTAGACCACGTGCAGGTCGCCGTTAGGGCTGACCGTGATCTGCGGGGAGGGCAGGTAGCGGATGTTGCCGTTCAAGGCGGGCCGCGCGCAGACACCTGTGGGGCCAGACGCGCGCGGGTTGATGCCGCCCGTCAGGGGATTGGTAACCTGAACGAAGCTCGTGCCGCCATTGGTGGAGCGCACGACCTCGATGTCGATGGGCCCTGTGAAGTAGGGGTTCCAGCGCACCCAGGAGACAAAGACGTCTCCGTTGGGAGCGACGGCCGGCCAGGCACCCTGAACATCCACGCCAGCCGCGCTGACAGCCACAGGTGAGGACCACGTGGTGCCGTTGTCCGAGTAGATCACATAGATGCGGGCGCCGGCGTTGAAGTTGATCCATGCCATGTAGATGCGACCATAGTGCGGGCTGGCAACGTTGTTGTCGACCGCAAACAGTTCCTTGTCATCGCCGCTGCCGACGTGCGGGTTGCCAACAAAGGTCATTGTCTGGCAATCGTCGTCCGATCGCCACAGGCCGATGCCAGAGTTGTGTAGCGTGCCCAGGTAGAACTTGCCGTCGGACTTGCGCCAGATCAGACTGGGATCGCCGAAGCTGGCGGCGCCCAGCCCGCCGTGGTCGGTAAAGGTCGCACCACCGTCGGTGGAACTGCTGAAGCCGGTGTAGCCCACACCCGCCGTGACGCCGCCGTAGGAGTCGTTGTAGGCCGAGCAGATGGTGCCGGTATTTTCGTTGCGGGAAATGGAGGTCTCGCTCTGAGTGCGGGAGGCGCCGCTGTCAAGCGCAGGGTTGTTGACCAGCACGTCAGTGCCAAAGGTCGGTGTATGGCTGGCAGGTGCGTCGGCGGTCACACCACCAAGCTCGCTTTCCCGGCCGCAGGCCTTCAGCAGCGTGGTTTCGAACATGCCCGACATCTTTGCACGGGCCTTTGCATCGTCCAGCAGGGCACAGGCGGCGTCGGGGGCGTCCTTGACAGGCGCCTCCTGGGCGTAACCAGGCGCGGCGGCAGGTGTGGCCGTGTTCGTAGTCGCAGGTGCAGCGCTGGCGATCATCGGCGCCAGCAGCAGCGCGGCGACCATGATCAGAATGAACAGTGAAGGGCGTTTCATGTTGGGGAAGAATCTCCTATTCAGTTGGATGTCCCAGGATTGGGCTAAGAAAACGTCAGGCGCGAACCGCGTGGCGTCGGCCGGCACGAGTTGCCGAGTCTGATACGCGTGCAGTGGTTGTTGAGGCCCGATGTCACCTCCTTGTCAGGCAGACCTGGACAGCGCGCCGTGAGGCAGCGACAGAACGATTGATGCAATTGTCGGAAAAGCCTGGAACAGGAGTGGCCTTGATATCTGTGGGCTGGGCCGCCCCTGGTCCTGAAAACGCGGCGTCGTTGGGCTGACGCCATACTGAAACGAGGGAATTTGCGAGTCTGCGCCTGCTGTAAGCAAGCACTTGGCGATTATAATCGATGCCCCGCGCCGTCGTCAAAATAGAAAGCCTCCCGGCGGCGCCGTTGCCGCCGGGAGGCTTCGTTATCTGTGCCGGTCACTTTTGCGCAGCACCCCGAGCGAAGCGGAGTGGGCGAAAGGTGACCGGCACCTGGCGAGTCTGGGTGACAGTCACTTTTGCGCAGCACCCCGAGCGAAGCGGAGCGGGCGGAAAGTGATTGGGAACCATCCCGCAGGGACTGTCACCTTGTCACCTGAGAGATTACTGGTCGCGCTTGCGGCGCCAGACGAAGGCTGCACCCAGCGCAGCCGCGGCGGCTGCCGGCAGGGTCGCCAGCGGCAGGCCGGCCAGCGGCGCAGGCATCTGCTCGACGCCTGCAGCCAGGTCGGTCAGCACGACCGCGGTCGGCGGGTTAACCTCCAGGGTGATGGGCACGATCACCAGGTCGGTCTCGTTGCCGGGACCCGGGTCGGGGTCGTTGCTGGTGATGCACAGGTTGCCGGTGTAGATTCCGGGGCTCAAGGCGGTCGCGTCGAAGTCCAGTTGCACTGGTGTCGCGCCGCCGGGAGCGGTTGCACCGTTGGCCGGCGTCACCGTCAGCCACGGGATGTCCGAAGGCACACTACACGGCTCGCCAGCGCCGGCTGTCCCCTCGACGATGAAGGGCAGATCCTGTACCGCTGATGCACCCGTGTCGATCAACGGGTTCCAGGTACCGGCTGCCGGGTCATACTGCAGGCCGTTGGCGCCAGGCTTGGCGGTCTGGCCCACGATGGTCACCGGCGGCGCCCACGGACCGGAAGCCAGCGTACCGCCTGTCTGCCAGTCAACCCAGTAGGTGCCGGCCGGCAGGAAGACGCCCACGGTGGCCACGTCGGCCATCACAGGACGCTGGTTGTTGGTCAGCCCGGTGTCCAGCACGCGGTAGATGTTGCTGAACACAGAACTGGCCAGGCGATTGGTAGTCGTGTCGCCCCAGATCACCGATCCGCCCGCGTTGGGCGGCCCGTCCCAGATGCGCACGTTGAGCGCGTTCATGGTCGAGGTCGTCGTCGATCCCGTCTGGTAGGCGAAGAAGGTGATCTGATCGATTGTCCAGCCGCCGGCCGGAACGGTGAAGTCGTCCGCCACCCGGAAGCCGCTGCTGACGGCATGGCCGAAGCCATAGGTGCTGTTGCCCAGTGCCGTCTGAATGCCGCTGGCATCAGCGCCGCCGGCGCCGGCCCCTGGATCGGTGACCAGCGGACCGTTGTCGTAGAGCACCGCCGCAGGCGCACGCCACAGATCTACCTTGGCGGGTGCGGCCTCAGGCGCAGCCCCTTCCGGCGCACCCGCGACCTCGGCGGCAGGCTGCGCGACCAGCGTCGTCCGGAGGAATGGCCGGCAGTGTCGTGTCCTCCTCGTCGATCCAGCCACTCCAGCTTGGCGCGCCGCCGGTGTTGCTGATGGTCAGCGTTCAGGTCGTGGTCTGACCCAGCTGACCGCTACCTCGTAATTTCAGCGGATCGACGAAGATGTTGGGCGGCTCGCCCTGAACAGTGACGGTGGCAACGTCGCTGGCTTGTACCGACACCGGATCGCCGCTGGTGACCAGACACCACTCGTTGAGCGTGCCAGTATCTGCGCCAGCGTTGTCGCTGACGGTCATCGTCCAGTCGCCATCGGATCCTCGCCGTCGAAGGCCGTCATCAGCGTGCTGCTGGCCGGGTCGCCACCCTGGTAGTGGTCGCCGGCTACGTACGCCTGGGTTGGATTGGCGCCGGTCGTGCAGTTGTTCTCGAAGGGAGAGCGTTGCCTCGTCATCAACAGTGTTGTTGATGTCGTTACCGTTGCAGCCAACGGTTCCAGGAGGGCGCCGGGCCGGTTGATCAACGTCACGATGGTGCCGGTGTCCACGTGCTGTAGGGTGTAGTCAGGTCACCCACCCAGGTGTGGGTAGTGTTGATGTACACATCCAGGTCGCTGATCAGGCCATCACCACCGAGTCCAGCGTGTCGCTGACGCCGGCCAGGTTGTTGTCCGGGATGGGCAGTTTGGCGTGCTGCACACCTGAACATCGGCGTCGTTGTAGGCCGTCCAGGTGCCGGTGTTGACCGTGGTGACGTTGATGGTCGCCGTCTCCGTCACGAACACCGATGAACCGGGAGCCAGGGCGGCGTAGGAAAGCCGGTGAGGAGGTTGCCCAGCGCGCTGTCGTCCAGGTCGTCCTGAGTTGAGCGTCACGTCGCCGGTGTTCTGCACCGTGTAGCAGTAGGTCACGTCGGTGCCCGCCGGCACGGCGATATCGTCGGTGACCGCGCAGGCGTTGGGGTCGAGACCCACCGTCTTGGTCAGCACGATGGCCGGGTTTAGCGTTTCGACGGTGACCGTGGCGCGTCCAGTCGCTGGCAGGAGGTACTCCTGCGGCACCAGCTCTGCGCTCCAGGTCGCGGTGTTGACCGTCGTCACCGCGATGTTGGCCGTTTCGGTCACGAACACCGACGCGCCCGGATCCAGCACATAGAAGAAGTTGGTCAACAGCGCGCCCAGGCTCGCTGTCGTTCAGGTTGTGCAAGGTTGAGGCACGTTGCCGGTGTTCTCCACCTCGTAGCAATAGGTGACGTCGGTGTTGGCCGGCACGGTGATGTCGTCGGTCGTTGCGCAGGCGTTGGGATCCAGGCCGACAGTCTTGGTCAGCACGAGAGCCGGATCGGGCAGGTCCACCGTCACCGTCGCCACATCGCTGGCCACAGCCGGCTCTGGCCCACCCTCGAACAGGTTGTAGGCCGTCCAGGTGCCGGTGTTGACCGTGGTGACCCCGATGCCCGGTTGTCTCCGTGACAAAGGCCGATGCGCGGGCGCCAGCACGTACGAACCCGCTAAATCGTGCCCAGCTCCGGGTCCACCAGAGTCGTGGGTGTTAGAGCTGACGTCGCCGGTGTTGGTCACCTCATAGCAGTAGGTGACCTGGCCGCCGTAGGGCAGGTTGATCTCGTCAGTCGTCGCACGTGTTGATGTCCGTGCCGACCGTCTTGTCCAGTGAGATGGCCGGATTGGAAGCGTCGGCTCACAGGCGGTGAGGAAGGCGTTGTCCACCTGCCACCACCAGTCGTAGGTACCGTTGACGTAGTGCCAGCGCACCTGGACGTCGTTCTCGCCCGCGCCCGGCAGTGCCTGCTCGACCAGCAGCGGGCCGCGGTGGCTGGTGTCCCACGTGGTCAGGTTGGCCCAGGTGGCGCCACCGTCGGTGCTGACATCCAGCAACGCCTGATCTCCGCCCGTGCCGATATCGTAGTAATCGGTGTTGTAAGAGACTGTCGGGCTGATCAGGCCGGTGAAGTCCAGCATGCCCGTGCTCATGATCGTGTCCAGCGTGCTGCCGGAGCCGCAGCGGTCGCTGTCGGCGATGGCGAACGGGCCGAAGCCACCGGTCAGGTTGGCCCGGTTGCCGGGGTTGGTGTTGGTCCACTCAGGCAGGCCGGGTGCTGTGCAGTTGGCGCTGGTATTGGTGACGGTCCAGCCGGCAGGCGGGAAGGGATTATCGAAAAACGAGGCGTCGACCGTGACGTCGCGATAGCCCGCCGGACAGAGCTGCGGGACGTTGACCGTCGCCGTGTCACTGGCTTGTACGGACGCGCCGCCGACATTGTAGGCCGTCCAGGTGCCGGTGTTGGTCACCGTGTCATAGACCGTGGCCTGCTGGATGTGCGAGTAAGTCGCGCCGGGCGCCAAGGCGTAGTTCACGCCCGTGAAGATCGTGCCCAACTCGCTGTCAACCAGGTCGTGAACATTGAGCGTGTTCAGGCCGGTGTTGCGCACCGTGTAGCAGTAGTAGACGTCGAAGCCGCCCGGCGGAACGGTGACGGAATCCGTGGTAGCGCAAACAGCAGGCTCCAGGCCAACGGTCTTGCTCAGCTCGATGGCGTAGTCCGGCGGCGGGTCGCCGCAGATCTCCAGGCTCCAACTTTGCAGTTGGCCGCCGCTGGTATTCGTCGTGTCGTCAGCGAGCTGCAAGGTCCACGTGCCGGCTGCAGGTGTCCCGTTGAAGGTCGCCAGCCGGCCGGGTTGCTCTGGCATGTAGACGATGTCCTTGACCACCGTAAAGGTTCCGATCGGCAGGGCAGCCTGATCGTCAAGACCGATGTCCATCGACACCTGAGTGCTGGAACCGATATCGGTGAACAGCGCCGTGCTGGCCGCCGTCGGCCCAACCAGCGTCACGTCCAGATCCGGCATATTGGTATGTGTCAGGACAATGGTCGCATTGACATCCTCGATGGACGAGGTCACGGTGCCTGGAACCACGATGGTCGAACTGGTCGTACCAACTCCCGGTCCGATAGGTTTGGGCACATCGGTGCTGGTGAACGTCGTGCAGTTCTGCTGCACCGCTTTCGGATAGATACTGACACTGAGATTGTAGCGGGCATTTGGCCCGAGACCGGTTGCAACGGCGCCATCAACATAGGCATAGTACGTACCGGCCTCTTGAACCGTCATGAAGAAGGCTTCGGCGTGGGGCTTGACGGTGCTACTGTCGTTGGCCAGCAGGAAGAAGCCGTTCAGGACGCCCAGACCAACCCGTCCGTTCCAGTTGGTGTTGGAGGGGATGCGGCCGGGATCCATGTCCAGGCCGATGAACACCGAGTTGCAGTCCACGTTCAAGCTGGACGAGAAGATGTCAGGGTCGGTCGTCGATGTAATGGTGCCGGCTCATCCAGCCGGAAGCCGCCAGGTTGGCTGTATCAGGGTGTTGTTCGGCTCGGTTTCCGAAGTAGGCGTGCCATCTGCACTCGCACATGCAGGTGATGGACATAATGCTCGAAGTCCCGCTGAATCCATCAACCTTGATGTAATAGGTGCCCGTTGCTGGGATGATGGTGCCGCCTATGGCAGATGACGTACTGCTGAAGGAGCCGCTGTCGTCATCGGTCTCCAGAACCGTTGCGCCATCAGAGCCAATGACATCAACAATGGTGTCGGTGGAGCCGCCGCTAGAAAAGCTGGTCATGGTGGCGCATAGGCGCGGTCGCCCTGGTTGGCAGTGAAGAGAAATAGTCGGCTCGGTGGCAGGACTGATGTTGCCGAGAACGACGACCTGGCTGCCGGGCGGCATGTTGTATTGGCGGCCAGTGTCGTTGGAGCTCAGGTTTCGTTGAAGAAACTCATGCCATCGGGAGAGAAGGGTTGCCTGCGAGCCATCCGGGCCGGCTCTCAGTCTTGTCATCAGAGGCCGCAAACTCCTCAATAGAGGCGCTTGTCGAAAGGCGGCGATTCCTGGGCGATGGCTGCCGCCGGAAGCATGGAGATGAGCAGGGCCAGAACGGCCAGGACGTACAGAACTTGCTTGCGTTGCATTGAGGGGTGCTCCTTGCGTTAAGGAATGAATGGAATGTGCGGTGATGGCCGCGGAAGATGCGCCGCGGTGTAACGCTGTCAGTAAAAAAATCGGTCGATCACCTCCTCGCTCTGGCATATGCCAACGTCGCGCTTCGTGCATGAAGCGTGGACTGTCGATCGCTACCGTGGGCTGGCACCTGCCGCGCCCGGTTTGTTCAGTTATACCGCGAGAAAAACCTTAGGGGGAAGCCGTCCATTGGGCTGATTGTCACCTGGCGGGCAAGTAATACGGGGACGCCCGCCAGAGACAGCAAGTTGCACGGCTTTGTGGCCGGATTTTATGCCAAATTCGCCAAAAGGTCAAACACAGAAAATCGCGGCATGCCGGCCAAAAAACGCGAAAAAGCCTCCCGACGGCGCCGTTGCCGCCGGGAGGCTTCTCCATCAGTGCCGGGCACTTTGCGCAGTGACCGGCAACTGGCGAGTCAAGGTGACAGTCACTTGCGGAAAGTGATTGGGAACCATCCCGCAGGGACTGTCACCTTGTCGCCTGAGAGATTACTGGTCGCGCTTGCGGCGCCAGACGAAGGCTGCACCCAGCGCAGCCGCTGCGGCTGCCGGCAGGGTTGCCAGCGGCAGGCCGGCCAGCGGCGCAGGCATCTGCTCGACGCCGGCGCTCAGACCGGTCAGCGCCACAGCGGTCGGCGGCTGGACGGTCAGGGTGACCGGCACGATCACCAGATCGGTCCCGTTGCCGGGGCCGGGGTCAGGGTCGTTGCTGGTGATGCACAGGTTGCCTGTGTATACGCCGTTCGCAAGGCCCGTGGAGTCGAAGGTTGCGGCCACCACGGTGTTCGTGCCGCCGGCGTTGGAGCCGTTGGTCACGTCCAGCGAGAGCCACGGGATGTCGCTGAGGACTGTGCACGGTTCGCCCTGGCCACCGGTCTCACCGTAGCCACGGATCATCCAGTTGCCCGGAAGTCCTAGGCTGTCAATGGTACCGAAGATCGAGTTGTTGGCCAGGTTGTTGATGTCAGGATCGACACCGGTCGTTCCATTACCAGCTATCCAGGATCGCCCCTGTGAGGCAGTTTGGTCAATCGCAGCCGGGAAGTTGGCAGCGGTCTGACCGCCCAGGTTCCAGGCGTCCACGAAGCCGATCAGCACGTCGCCGGGGCCATTGAGCACCACCGGCACCGTCAGGTTGTAGACGTCGAAGGTGAAGCCGTCCTGGACGGCGATCACCTTGTTCTCCTGGTACACCAGCGTGGCGTTGGCCGGGTTTCCGTCGCCGTCGGTGTCGGTGTACACCAGCAGCGTAACGGGTTGCCCCACCAGGTTGATCTGCGCATCGGCGACCGTCGGCCACAGGATCTGCATCTGCTGCAAGGTGAACGGATAGTCGCTAGTCGGCGTGAAGCGGTTGAACCACACGGCCGCGTTGTTGGTCACCTGGTTGGTGAGGCCGATGGAGTTTTCGTAGGTTCCGTCGTCCACCACCAGGCTGACCAGTGCCTCTGGCGCTTCCGCTGCCAGACCGGCAAGCGGCGCCGGAGTCGACATTCCCTGGACGTTCGGCGCAGCGCTAAACTGGGCAGCAGCGCCGTTGGCTGCAGAGCCGCGAGTCATCTGGTGCGCCACCGAGGTGTTTTCTTCGTCGATGGTCCAGTCCAGCGTGCCGCCGCCGGTGTTGGCAACAGTCAGGGGCTGGTTGGTCGTGGTGTTGGTTGCCTGGGTGCTCTCGAGGCTCAACGGGTTGACATCGATATTGGGTGGCTCTGGCGCCGTCTCCACGGTCAGCGTTACCGGCACGATCACCTGGTCGGTGCCGTTGCCGGGGCCGGGATCGGGATCGTTGCTGCCTACGCACAGGTTGCCGGTGTAGACGCCACTGGCCAGACCGGTCGAGTCGAAGGTCACAGTCAGATCGGTGGCAGTCCCGCCGGCGTTGGAGCCGCCGTAGGCATCCAGCGACAGCCACGGGATGTCCGACGGCACTTCACACGGTTCACCGCCGCCGCCCTGCGCGTCCAGCGACACGTCGTCCAGAGAGAAGTTGGTGGTTGTCGTCCCGAACACCTCGGAGCTGAACTCCAGCAGGTGCGCCCCGTCGTCTGCATAGGCGCTTACATCCACGGTAACCTCGCGATAGCCGAGGGCGCCGCACTCAGGCGCTGCACCCGTGGTTCGCCAGAGCTCCGTACCGTCGATCAGGGCCGCCAGGTAGTCGGCCGAGTCGCCCGAACAGGTCCCGTTCCACACCCAGAAGCTCAGCGTCGCCGTTCCGCCCGACGGGATGGTCACGCTCTGCGAGACGTTGCCGTTCTCGTAGGCCGCGATGCCGCCGAACCACGCCCACCAAGCGCCGGTCAACGGACCGGCAGTGCCGCCGCCGGTGCCGCAGCTGAGGGCGTCGCACAACGGTGTGCCGAAGTTGGTTGAGAACTCGTTCCAGAACGGGTTAGGTGTGCCGGCCTCGAAGCTGCCGTCCTGCACCACCTCGGCCATCGCTGCCTCCAGCAGGGCCGTCAGTTCCTTGGCGCTGCGTTCCACCGGGGCTGGCGCTTGCAGCTTGGTCGGGCTGCTCGGACCAGAGGGAGGAGCCGCAGGCGGCGCCGTGGTGGCTTCCTCGTCGATCGCCCAGTCCAGCGTGCCGCCGCCGGTGTTGCTGATGGTCAGCGTTTGCTGCACCTGCGTGTCAGGCGGCTGCGTGCTGGCCATGCTCAGCGGATCGACGTCGATGTTGGGCGGTTCGCCGGCGCCCTCGCCAGGGATCAGGCACCACTCGTAGAGCGTGCCCGTGTCGCCGGCCGCGTTGTCGCTCACCGTCAGCGTCCAGTCGCCCGAGTAGTCCTCGCCGTCAAAGGCCGCCAGCACGGGACCCGCCGGGTCGCCGCCCTGGTAGCTCTCGCCAGGGATGTAGGCCAGGCCTGGGTTCGGGGGCGACGCGCAGTCGTTCTCGAAGGTCAGCAACGCCTCGTCGTCGGCCGTGTTGTTGATGTCGTTGCCTGAGCAGCCGAAGGTGGCCGGCGGCACGCCCGGCTGGCTAAACAGGGTTGCGGTCGTGCCTGTGTCCACATGCTCCAGGGTGATGATCAGGTCGCCCACCCAGGTGTGGGAGATGGCCAGCGACACGTTCAGGTCGGCCAGCGCGCCGGGGTCGGTCACCGTCAGGGTTGTGGCGACACCGTTCGGGTCGTTGTCGGGGATCGGGGTCTCGCCCTGCCAGCAGACCGGCTGCTGCTGCACTTCCGGCTCGCAGCTCTGGACCGCCACATCATCGATGTCCCAGCCAGGATGGCTTACCGAGTTGTCGGTGGCCATCACCCAGCGGAACTGCACCGTCTGGCCAGCATAGGCGCTGACGTCCACGAGAGAGTTCAGCCACGGCTGCGGGTCGCCGCACCAGGCATCGTCGCCCGCGCGCGGGTTGCTGAAGGAGGCACTGATGGGGCCGTTGTAGGGGTCGGTGAGCAGGTCGGCGTTGGGCACCTGGCTCCAGGTTGCGCCGCCGTCGGTGGAGATATCCAGGATGCCGCCGTCGAAGCAGCCTGTGCTGCTGTCCTCGATCTCCTGGTAGTTCCAGAACTTGAGGGTGACGGGATTCTGGCCGCTCGGCACAGCGATGGCCGGCGAAACCAGGAACTGCTCGCTGACGGTGTTGACGTCGTCGGCGTGGTAGACGAAGCTGCCGCTGTGGGGCGTGCCAGAGACGCCCGGTCCCAGCGCCCAGGTGTTGGCGCCGGTGCCGCTCGGTGTGGTCCAGCCGGGCGCGCCGCTTTCGAAGTCGTCGCTGAACAGAGTGTTAGGCGTGGTTCCCGCCGGACAGGCACCGGGGTCTATCGTGACCGTGGCCGTGGCCTGGGCCTGCGCCTGGGCACCGGTCTGGTTGTAGGCAGTCCAGGTGCCGACGTTGGTCGTGTTGGCGTTGATCACCGCCGAGATGGTCAGGCCGGCGTCAACGGTGCTGACGCTGCTGCCGGGGGCCAGGGCGTAGGCGAAACCGGTGAAGATCGTGCCGAGCTGGTCGTCCACCAGGTCATGCAGGTCCAGGGTCACGTCGCCCGTGTTGGTCACGGTGTAGCAGTAGTAGACCGTGGTACCCGGGGCGACCGAGATGTTGCTGGTGCCTGCACAGACGCCAGCGGTGGTGCCGACGGTCTTCTCAAGCGAGATCGACGGGCCGACTGCTCCTGTGCCTTCGATGACAAAGGGCAAGTCTTGCACGGCACCGCTGCCTGTGTCAATCAAGGCCGCCCAAGCGCCCGTTGTAGGACTGAACTGCAAGCCATTGGAGCCAGGCTTGGCCGTCTGGCCGACGAGCGTAACCGGCGGCGCCCACGGGCCAGAGCCCAGCGTTCCACCAGTCTGCCAGTCGAGCCAGTAGGTGCCGGCCGGCAAAGTCGTGTTGACCGTCACCGCATCGGCCATGACCGGGCGGGCGGTGTCCAGCAGACCCGTATCAAGCACGCGGTAGATGTTAGACCAACTGCTGCCGGCCAGTCGGTTGGTGCTCGTGTCGCCAAAGACGACGCTGCCAACGCCGGGCGGGCCGTCCCAGATCTGCAGGTTGACGTTGTTGATGGTGCTGGTCGTCGTCGATCCCGTCTGGTAGGCGTAGAAGGTGATGGTGCTGATATTCCAGCCGCCTGCGGGTACGGTGAAGTCGTCCGCGACGCGGAAACCGGTGCTGATGGCGTGGCCGAAGCCGTAGGTGCTGTTGAGCACCGCCGTCTGAAGTGCGCTAGCATCCGCACCACCGGCGCCGCCACCGGGATTGGTGACCAGCGGGCCGTTGTCGTAGAGCACGGCAGCGGGGTTGATAGGCGCCGCAGGCGGTGCGGCGGCAAGCCCTTCGGCCACGACCTTGGCGTCGGACGCGTTGGGCAGTGCTTCGTTGCCCACCGACTCGGCGGCGCCGGAGTTCGGCACGGCCGGCTGGGCAGACGCGCTCAACGGCACTGCTGCCAAAAGAATGGCCAGGATGGCTACGAGATAGAGGATTCGTTTGCGTTGCATGGTGAGTCGCTCCTTACGTGAATGAGAGTGCAGAATGTCCTGCCACAGCGGTTGGTAACAACTGCGGCAAAGCGTCGAACGGCTATCCGATAGAGTGTGTTGCCTCCTTTCGCTGCGTAACTGCACCTCAAAGCGCAGCCTGCTCGGTTCGCAGCATCCGTAACGGCCGCGCCGATCCAGGATGGATCAATCGCAAACTGAAGGTAACTATACAGCTACGACTGCCAGTCCTTGTCGTAAAACGATATAAGTTTGGCGCGAAAGCGCACGCATCCGTTGACCATGACTGTCAGTCGCAATCAACCTGTATTGTTCTAACCAAGGTAGACAAACTGTGAGGGAAGCGCTGTCCGAACTGCTCGGGCTGGCAAACCAAAACTGCGGGGCTTTGGCTGCATCATGCGTTCGGAATAGCCGCTGGCCGCGATTATAATCAGTATCACAAGAACGTCAAGCCAAATAACGCGAAAAAGCCTTCCGGCGGCAGTTTTGCCACCGGAAGGCTTTCTATCCAGGTGCCGGTCACTGCGAACAGTGACCGGCACCTTACGCGAGAGGTGATAGTCACTTGCGGAAAGTGACTGTCACCTTGTCGTCTGAGATACTACTGGTCGCGCTGGCGGCGCCAGACGAAGGCTGCACCCAGGGCAGCCGCTGCGGCTGCCGGCAGGGCTGCCAGCGGCAGGCCGGCCAGCGGCGCCGCCGGGCTGGCGCTGACGCTGCTCAGCGTCACCGCCGTCGGCGGCAGCGGGAACTCCAGACACCACTCCACCAGCGTACCGGTGTCGCCGCCGGCGTTGTCGGTCACCGTCAACACCCACGGGCCGTTGGCGTCCTGCCCGTCGTAGGCTTGCAGCACCGGCCCGGGCGGATCGCCGCCGGGGGCAACGCCGCTGATGGCCGGCGGCACTGCACCGCACTGGTTCTCGATGGGCGTGTCCGGACCCTCGTCGTCCACGGTGACGTTGTAGTTGTCACCCGAACAGCCGAAGGTGGTCGCCGGCACACCGGGGCGATCGATGATCGTCGTCGGCGTGGCGGCATGGTCCAGCACGAAGCTCAGGTCGCCAACCCACGTGTGCAGCACGTTCAGGTAGACGTTGACGTCGGTGATGTTCAGGTTATTGGGGATGTTGATCGTGTCCGACACCGAGCCCAGGTCCGGGATCGGCACGTTCGGCGTGCTGCAGACTCGCAGGATCGTCGTGTCCTCCACCGTCATGCTCACCGGCACGATCACCAGGTCGGTCTCGTTGCCGGGGCCGGGATCGGGATCGTTGCTGCCAACGCACAGGTTGCCCGTGTACGTGCCAGGACCGTAGCCGGTCGAGTCGAAGGTCAGGGTCACGTCGGTGGCCGTGCCGCCGCCGTTGGAGCCGTTGGTCGTGTCCACTCAGCGACAGCCACGGGATGTCGCTGAACGGCGTCTCACACGGCCCGGATCGGCGCTGCCGCCGGTCTCAAAGCCTAGCCAGCTCGCTGGATCAGCCGTTGCCCGGCACTGACCGCCCCACACCCATGAAGCTGTCGATGGTGCCGAACAGGTCGTTGTTCGCCAGGTTGTTGATGTCGGGGTCGGTGCCCGTCGCACCGTTCGGCCACCCACGAACGAATTTGGCATCGAAGGCAGTTTGGTCCCAGCGTTGTCGGGTATTGCCGTTGCTCTTGTGGCGCTGCCCAGTTCCAGGCGTCCACGAACCCGATCAGCACGTCGCCGTTGCCGTTCGATACGAGATGGCGATGGTGCACCGGCGAGGTTGCTAGATCGGTCCGATCAGCGTCGCCACGCCGGTCCTGGACGGCGATCACCGATGTTCTCCTGGAACAGCGACGAGCGTCGCCACGTTGTGCTGCTGGCGTAGACGTCGCCCGTCGGTGTCGGGTCCACCGCCATGCCACTGTACGTCTCACCATCGGAGGTTGCATCCACGGGGTACTGGTTGTTGATGACTGCCCGTCGCCGAGTCGACCGTCGGCCTACAGGTGTTGACCATCTGCATCATGCTCCATGCCGTTGTACGGATAGTCGCCGTCGGTGAAGCGATTGAACCAGCCGGCCGGGAAGGCTGCCATTGTTCGGTCACCTGGTTGCTCAGGCACGTCGATGTCGAGTTCTCCGTCCGTCGTCCACCACGTTCAGCGAGTTCCAACGTGTATGGCGTTGGCAGCCATACCGGCCAGCAGGCGACGGCGTCGTCATGCCGACCACGGACGGCGACGCTGCCAGTTGGGCCGGGCCATCGCCGCTGGCGGTCGAGGACCGCCTGTCCCAGCGAAGCCGGCATGCTCCAGCGGCGCCGAGGTTGCTTCCTCGTCGATGGTCCAGTCCAGCGTCCCGCCGCCGGTGTTGCTGATGGTCAGCGTCTGCTGCACCTGGGTGTTGGTCGCCTGGGTGCTGTTCGCACTCAGCGGATCGACGAAGATGTTGGGTTCGCCGCCCGCTTCCACGGTCATGGTCACAGGCACGATCACCAGATCGGTCTCGTTGCCGGGGCCGGGGTCAGGGTCGTTGCTGCCAACGCACAGGTTGCCCGTGTACGTGCCAGGACCGTAGCCGGTCGAGTCGAAGGTCACGGTCACGTCGGTGGCTGTCCCGCCGCCGTTGGAGCCGTTGGTGGCATCCAGCGACAGCCACGGGATATCCGAAGGCACTTCACACGGTTCTGGTCCGCCGCCGCCGACTGTGCCCTCCAGGATGAAGGGGAAGCCCTGCTGCGTCAACGAACCGCTGTCCAGCGCTGGCGCAAAGGATGTCGTGCCTGCCAGCGACTGCAGGCCGTTGCCCGTCGTCGCCTGGCCGTTGACGGTGATCGGCGGCGCCCAAGGACCAGAAGCAGCGGTCCCATCCGTCTGCCATGCGATCCAGTAGGTGCCCGCCGGCAGGTACACACCAACAGGCGTCGTGTCGGCCATGATCGCCCGGTCGGTGTTTGCGCCTGTCGTCGTCTCCGTCACGCGGTAGATGTTGGTCCAACCCGTCGCACTCAGCCCCGAACCACTGAAGATTGCAGTGCCGCCGCCGCTGGGATCGCCGTCGTAGATGATCCAGTTGACGTTGGTCATGGTCGAGGTCGTTCCGGCGAAGGACTGGTAGGCAAAGAAGGTTGCACTGTCGATGTTCCAGCCGCCGGCATCGCTGACTGTGAAGTCGTCGGCCACCCAGTTGTTGCCCAGCACCTGGTGACCGAAGCCCAGGATGCTCATGCCCAGGCTGATGCTCTGCAGGACGCTCTCGTCCGCGCCGCCGACGCCCGTTCCGGGGCTGTTGACCAGCGGGCCGTTGTCCCACAGCACCGCTTCCGGCGCTCGCCAGGTGGCAACGCCCTCGGGCGCGGCTACCGGCGCACCGGCTGGCGCGTCGCCCACGCTCTCGCTGGCCGATGCCGGGTCAGGCGTGGTGTTGCCGTTGCCAAACGGCGGGGCTGTGGTGTCTTCCTCGTTGATGGTCCAGTCCAGCGTCCCGCCGCCGGTGTTGCTGATGGTCAGCGTCTGCTGCACCTGCGTATTGGTGGCCTGGGTGCTATCCATGCTCAAAGGATCGACGAAGATGTTGGGCGGCTCTGGCGCCGTTTCCACGGTCAGTTCCACCGGCACGATCACCTGGTCGGTGCCGTTGCCGGGGCCGGGATCAGGGTCGTCGCTGGTCACACACAGGTTGCCTGTGTAGACGCCACTGGCCAACCCCGTCGAGTCGAAGGTCACAGTCACGTCGGTGCCAGTCCCGCCGGCGTTAGAGCCGCCGTAGGCATCCAGCGACAGCCACGGGATGTCGGCCGGCGCCGAGCACGGCTCACCGCCGCCGCCGCCCTGGGCGTCCAGCGACACGTCGTCCACGAAGAAGTTGCTCAACAGACCGTCAACGCCGAAGACCTCAGAGTTGAACTCCAGCAAGTGTGCGCCGTCGTCGGCCCAGGCGCTGACGTCCACGGTGACCTGGCGGTAGCCGAGGACGCCGCACTCAGCCGCTGCGCCATCGGTCGACCAGAGGGTCGTGCCGTCGATCAACACATCCAGATAGTCGGCCGCATCGCCGGAGCAGACCGGATTCTCGACCCAGAAGCTCAGCGTCGCCGGGCCGCCCGACGGGATGGTCACGCTCTGCGAAACGTTGCCGTTCTCGTAGGCCGCGATGCCGCCGAACCAGGCCCACCAGGCGCCCGTCAGCGGACCCGTGCCGCCACCAAAGCCACAGGAGAGGGTGTCGCACAGCGGCGTGCCGAAGTTGGTCGACGACTCGTTCCAGAACGGGTTAGGCGTGCCGGCCTCGAAGCTGCCGTCCGCTACTACTTCAGCGTTGGCCGCCTCCAGCAGGCCGGTCAGTTCCTTGGCGCTGTGCTCCACCGGGGCCGGCGCGTTCAGCTTGGCAGGATTGCCGCCGGCTTCAGGCGGTGCTGGCGGTGGGTTCTCTTCATCGATCACCCAGTTCAAGGTGCCGCCGCCGGTATTGCTGATGGTCAGCGTCTGCTGCACCTGCGTGTCGGGCGCCTGAGTGCTGGCCATGCTCAGCGGATCGACGTCGATGTTGGGCGGTTCGCCGGCGCCCTCGCCGGGGATCAGGCACCACTCGTAGAGCGTGCCCGTGTCAACGGCCGCGTTGTCGCTCACAGTCAGCGTCCAGTCGCCCGAGTAGTCCTCGCCGTCGAAGGCTGCCAGCACCGGGCCGGCCGGTCGCCGCCCTGGTATGCTCCCGTTAGGCGATGTACGCAATCCTGGGCCGGGTTGCGAGCGCGGTCGTTCTCAAAGCTGAGCAACTGCCTCGTCGTCGGCAACGTGTTGTTCAGATGTCGTTGCCGTAGCAGCCCGAAGTTGCCGGCGGCACGCACCGGCTGGCTAAACAGGGTTGCCGTCGTTCCCGTGTCCACATGCTCCAGGGTGATGATCAGGTCGCCCACCCACGTGTGCGAAATGGCCAGCGACACGTTCAGGTCGGCCAGCGCGCCGGTGTCCGATATGGTCAGGGTCGTGGTAATGCCGGCCGGGTCGTTGTCCGGTATCCCCAGCTCGCCCTGCCAGCAGATCGGGGCCTGCTGGCCTGCCGGCGGAATCCACGCGCCGGCCGAGAAGACTTCGGAGCTGGTCCAGGGCGCCGTAAGCGGGGTCACATAGGCGCCGCCCACCAGGTCGTAGACGTAGATGTTGCCCGGCTCGTCGATCACCAGGTAGGCGTAGCCGTCGTCGCTAACTGCCAGGCCGTCGATGTCCGTCTGGCCGGCTGGGTAGGCAGCGACCGGAGTGACAGATGCGTCGGGGTTGATGATCACCAGGCCGGCGCCGTACGGGGTGCTGTCGTCGTTGGTGCAGTAGAACGTGCCGTCGTTGGGATCGGCCGAGAAGCCGCCGCAGTCCAGGTCGGCGTCCACGTAGTCGATGAAGACGGTCGCGACACCGGTCGTCGTATCGATGGCCCAAATGGCCTCGTTGGCGATGTTCTTGGTGCCGTAGAGCTGGCCGTTGTAGAACGCCAGGCCCACCATGACCTGCGTTGCGCCGGTCGGATCCGCGATGGTGCCGATCAGGTTGACCGTTCCGCCCACCGGCCACTCGTAAAGCGTGGAGCCGTCGTTGAAGTAGACTTTGTCGCTGACGGGGTCGTATGCCGATCCCCAGACCTCGGTGCCGACAAAGGCCTGGACCGTGGCGCTGTTGGTGACGTCCATCAGGTAGGCGGGCACAGTGCTGTCATCGACGCCCATGAAGAGGGGATAGTCCCCGCCCAGGGAAAAACTGGTGGCCGCAGTAGCAGGAGCCGGATTCTGTTCGGCATCCAGGGCTTTGGCCTGTTCCAAAAGCGTTTCAGGGCTGTCGCCCTGTAGAAGAGAGCTGGCATTCGGGGTTGCCGGCGATTCTGCGCCAACTGATGGGCTTGCCGCTGCCACCGCGGGCAGAGAAGACACCAACAGGGCCACAATGGCCAGCAGATAGAATAGTCGTTTGCGTTGCATGTAGAGTTGCTCCTTCGTGAAGGCAAGGGGCAGCAGGCGCTGCATGGGTTGGGTAATCTCGGGGCGGCACAGTGCAGAGTGGCGTCCATGCATCCCGCGAGCGAGCCGGATTGCTCAACGATGCAGTGTTCTACTCAGATTTGTCCTCCTATCGGGTGGTGCGGAGCCGATTCTGCGGAAGACGTCGCCACGCTGCGAACATCTGGTTCTCACAGCATGGCGTCACGTCTGGCCGGGAATCGGCCGCGTTCGAAGAGATCGTGGCTATGGCTTTGAAATGGAGGTCGCGACTCTGACGGAACGGCGCTGCTTGACCGGGCTGCAAGCGCAAGCAGGTTCTCTCACACGCTATTGTCAGACCCACAACCGGGGACGAATGCCTGCGGTCGGGCAGGCAAGTGACGGTGACGCCTATTCTATCTACTAAACGGCGGCTCGTCAAGTGCGAAACCGGGAAATTCCCGAATTTTGCGAATGAGATTCGGTGCAAGGCGCGTCACCTCGTGGAATTGGCCGCAGACGCCACAAAGCCTCCCCGCGTCGTTGCAACGCGGAGAGGCTTCGTTTGCGGGGGTCGCTTTGCCGGGTCCGCCTGCAAGGAGACGGACTTAGCGCGGCAATCGACGCCCGGTACGGGCGGCAGTCACATTCGGGTTCTTCCTGCGCGGCAGGTGTTTGCGAATGCGACTGTCGCCCATGGAGTTACGTTAGTCGCGCTTGCGCCGCCAGACGAAGGCCGCGCCCAGCGCAGCAGCGGCCGCTGCGGGCAGCGTCGCCAGCGGCAGGCTGGCCAGCGGCGCTGCCGGGTTGGCGCTGACACTGCCCAGCGTCACCGCGGTCGGCGGGACCTCGGTGCAGTCGATGCCCACGTTGTCGACCTGGGCGTACCAGCCGATGGCCAGTGGGTCGTCCCAGAAGTAGTGCCAGCGCAGCATCAGGCCGTTCATGCCCACGAAGGGGGTCAGGTCGGCCCAGGCGCTGACGCCCGGCAGGTTCTGGAACGCGCCGTAGTCCTGGTTCCAGGTCAGCAGTGTGGTCCAGGTGGCGCCGCCGTCAGCGCTGATGTCGAGGTTCAGCCGGTCGTTGCCGGCCCAGTTCTGGTAGTTGGCCAGGTAGCTGATCGAGGCCGAGCTCTGCCCGGCCAGGCTGAACATCGGCGAGCGCAGCTCAGCGTTGTAGGCATGCGGCGGCCCGACGGTTCCGGGGCTCATGCAGGCAGCATTGCCTCCGCCGCCGGTCCAGTTGCCGCCGCTGCCGCTGGGCTGGCAGTTGGCGATGTCGCCCCAGCTTGCCCCGCCAGCCGCGTTGTTGACCACCGTCCAACCCGCTGGCGGCACGCCGCTGTCGAAGTTCTCGTTCGGCATGTTGCAGTAGAAGGGCGGCGTCTCCACAACGTTCAGTGTCACAGGCACGATCACCAGGCTGGTTTCATTGCCAGGACCGTTGTCAGGATCGTTGCTGCGAATGCAGAGTTGCGACGTGTAGATGCCCGGGGCAAGTCCGGTCGAGTCGAAGGTCGCCGCCACGTTCGTGCTCGTGCCGCCGGCGTTGGTTCCTGCCATCGGGTTCAGCGACAGCCAGGGCGCATCCAGAGGGGCGCAGTAGCTGGTGTTCTGGACCGCACCCTCGTACTCGTAATCCGAGTACGCCAGCGGAGTGACCGCGCCGGTCGCCAGATTTACGGTACCGTAGATCGTTCCAAAGGTGTCCCAGTTCCACAGGAAGACGTAGAGGGTGCCGTCGTCGTTGTCGAAGTCCATGCCCTGGGCATAGTTGGCATCGTAGCCTGTGAGGCCGACATAGCTTACGGCGCCGGTGTTACGGTTGACCGTGTAGATCGAATCGGTCACGATGTCGTTGCCGTACATGACGCCGCTGGGACCGATGGCGATGTCGATCAGGCAGGGCGCATCGGTGGTCGTGCCGATCAAAGTGGCAGCGCCGGTGCCCAGGTCGATGCTGTAGATGGCGGACGTGGTGATGTCGCAACTCGACGCGTAGGCCTCGTTGGTCAGCGGGTCGATGGTCAGCCCGGTCCACGATTGCCCCGCCAGCGGGACGCTGCTGCCGAAGACGTTGAACGCGCCGGTGTTCAGGTCGAGAGTCCCGAAGTCGTTGGTGTAGTAGTCGATGGCGTACATCGTCGTCGCGTCTGCGTTGAAGTCCATGGCGAACAGGGCGCCGAACTGGGGGCCGATCACGTTCTGGGCCAGGAAGTTGTTCAGTGTGAACGAGAAGAACGTCGCGTTGTTCAGGTCCAGCGAGTAGGCCGTGTCGGTGGGCGCATCGGCGCCGTCCGGTGTTGGGGCTGACTGCTGGTGGGCCGGCGCGCAGTACTGCATGAAGCCGTCAGGCATCGGTCCGGCGTAGTTGCCCATGTAGGAACCACATTCCTTGGACGAGGTGATGACCGGGCGCTGATGCGGCGGAGCTGCGGGCAAACCGGCAGGCGGAACGGACGGCTCGACCTCGGTGATCTCCCACATCAGGTCGCCTTGGCCCGTGTTAGCCACGCTCATGTTCTCCTGCGCGGTCGTGTCAGGCGGTTGCGTGCTCTCCAGGCTCAACGGGCTGACATCGATGTTGGGGATCAACACGTTGACGGTCGCCGTGTCGGTGCTCGATGCCGATACAGACTCGGCCGGCGTGTAGCGGACGGCCGAATTGGAGGGCAGCGGGTCGAAGCCCAGGTAGTACTGGACGCCGACCGTGCCGTCCTGGTTCTCGACGCCGGCGCTGTGCTGGCTGCCGTCGTTTGGCGCGGCCTGGTAGTGGACCTCGATGACGTTCGTGCCTTCGTAGAGCTTGAACTCCATCGAGACATTGTTGCCGTCGGGGAAGTGCGGCACGCCATTGAACTCGACGATGAAGACGCGGTTGGGCGCTGTACCCATGGTCTCGTAGTAGACCGCGCCGCCCGCGTTCGGGTTGAGGTCATCCCACCAACCGGCGATGACGCCATCCGGGTCGCCTGGCGTCGGAATCGGCTGGCCCGAGCAGCAGCCGTTGTACTGGCCTGGCAGCACCGTCAGGAAGCCGTTGGAGCTGATGTAGATGTCGGAGTAGGACGTGCCGTAGTAGTCGAACGTGAATCCCAGCGGGATGGCCGGGCTCATGTCGTCGTCGCTCAGCGGCACGAAGGTGCCGGTGCCCGAGATGCCCTGCCAGTTGTAGTCAGCCGGGCCGACGCTGAAGCCGCCGATCGCGTCGTAGGCCGTCCAGGTAGCCGAGTTGGTCACGCTGGCCATGGGTGTGGCCGGCACGAGCACCTGCGGCGACGAGGCACCGGGAGCCAGGGTGTAGGGGAACTTGTCCAGAATCGTGCCCAGTTCGCTGTCTACCAGGTCGTGGAAGTTGAACTCGACGTCACCGGTGTTGGTGACCTGGTAGCAGTAGTAGACCTCGGTGCCCGCGGTGACGGTGATGTTATCGCCTGCCGCGCAGACGCCGGGCGTCGTGCCGACGGTCTTGTTGAGCTCGATGCTGGGCGCACTTGGCTGCCCGCATTCGGGGAACTTGAACGAGGCGACGCGGGTTTGCCACGACGCCGGGCCGGTCGTCTGGATGTATTCGTTGGTATACCAGAAGGTGCAGCCATCCACCGGGTCGATCCCCATCATGCTGTAGTCACCCCAGCGGTGGGCCGTGCCCGTTTGAGCGCCCGTGCCCGCCATGATACTGCCTTCGCCCTGCGGCATGGTGCCCAACGGATCGCTGGCCAGGCGGCCGGTATAGCGGATCGCCGCGTACATCTGGCTGCTGGAGGTACTGTAGCCCAAAGCCATGTTGCCATCCTGGTCCATGGCGATGCTGCCCATCCAGCGGTACAAACCATCAGCAGGCGAGTATGTGCCCTCCTGATAGAGCGTGGGCGTGGCCGCGCCAGGATCGCGCAGCTCGTACCATCGCACACCAGCCTGGCCCGTACCGTTGTTGATCGTGTGGTTGAACACCAGCGATTCGTGGTCGCCGAAGTTGCGATAGGCCAGCCGGTACATGCCGCGATCGTCCAGCGCGTTCAGCCCCGGCCCGCCCAACTGAGGAATGCAGGCGTCGATGTAGGGGTTGACGCAGAGCGTGCTGAAGGGAGCGACCGGTATCTGGATCGGGGCAAAGTTGAAGGTCGAGTTGGCCGGAGTTGTCCAGTCCACATGGAACTTGTGGAAGTGGATCTCGTCGTTAGGCCAGTTGCCAGGATCCCAGGCGCCGTCGACGACCTCGGCCATGTAGTTCGGCTCCCCGGCCGGCGGCGGCGTGGAGCCGTCCAGGTCTGCGGGCAGAAGACCGCCCCAGTCGGAGGGCGGCAACTCGAAGAACTGCATCGTGGCAGCAGCGCCGGCCAGCATGTTAGTCCGGTCGAAGACATACGCGCCCGTCCCTGCCCAGTTCAGCGATCCGGCCTGGAACAGGTTGGCGGTCATGTAGTAGCCATCGGGCCAGACGCCGAACTTGGGATAATCGTTCAGTTTGGTCGCGCTGGTCTGGTAGGCATAGCGATACCAGGCGCCGGTCGGGTCACCCGTTTGCGAAACGGCGATGCACTGGTAGAAGGGGCCGTTCGGGAAGTTAGGCAGTGCGAACTGGCTCAGCAGCCAGCGATCGGCCATCTCGTCGTAGAGCACGATGGGGTCGCCGTCGTTGGTTGTCTCGCACGGACCTCCAAAGCCAACCCATAGCGTGTTGTTGGGCACGGGTCCGTAGAGCAAAGCGCCAGTTTTGCTGTAGACAGCAAAATGGATGTTGACGATCTGGACGTAGTGGTTAGGTCCCACATCGCCGTTGGTATCAGGCGGATATACGCCATCGATGTTGTCGATGCCCTCCCAGTTTTGGATTGGCGCCGGTATGCCGGGACCTCCCGCGTCGGTCTGCCGAACCGGGTCGCTGGCAGATTGAGCTTGCTCAGGAGCCCCCGCGGGCGTTCTGTGGAGTAGTGGCATCACCCGAGCGGTGCTCGGAGTTTCGGCGGGCGGTGTGATGTCGCGCAGGGCTGGCGACAGGTCATGCTTGAGTTCGGATACCACAATCGCGTGGTTTCCGCCGGAATCGCCTGCACCGCTGTTGGTCGAGGTCTCCTGAGCTGCGACAGTTATCGGCAGCGCTACCAGGAGAATCAGCACAGGAAGCAGGTAAAGCATATGCTTGCGTTGCATCGAAACTTCCTCCAATTTGTGGAAACGCAGCCCGAATCTCAGGCCGCGAGAAATACGCCTGGAACATCCTGTTCCCGGCAGATCGTCGGAATCTGCACATCACCTCCTTCCCGGCGACTGAACCTAATCCGATAACCCCGAAATCCCTACCAAACACCCCGCTCCAACAGTAATAGATGGTGATTCGTGGGCCGATACAACACCCCTATTGTACAGCATTCGTTATCCTGCGTCAATAGATTCTGAAAAAATCTGTCACACCAGACTGTACCCCAGCCGCTTTAGGTGCACACCCTACCTGTGGTACAATCCTCTGGCTAGCAAAAGGATCTCCGGCCCATGGCCCAGAACGCATCAACCCAGCCCGACGACCAGCCTGTTTCCGCTCAGGCCGACCGCCTCAGCGCGATCTACCGGCGCATTGCGCAACTGCGCTGGCCCATCGTGATTATCGTGGTCGGCGCGGCCGCGGTTCACCAGGCACTGCTGTTCGCCCTCTTTCGTTTCCTGCCGCCCGGCCAGCAGGGCTGGGCGCAGTTGGCTCTCTACAGCCTGACCGGGGTTGTCGTCGTCTGGATCGGCCTGCGCCAGCTTGCCAAGGCAGCGGCCCGCCAGCAGGACGCCGAGCAAGACCTGCACGACGCCTACGCCGAGCTTGCGCTGACCCACCGCCAGTTGCAGACCATCCACGAGGTCAGCCAACGGGTCACCAACTCCTCCGACGTGCAGGAGTTGCTTCAGATCGCGGCCCGCATCCCCGTAGAACTGCTGGGCGCGCGCAGCGCCTCGGTCATCACCTTCGACGGCGAGCAGGCCCATGGCGCGCTGGAGATGACCTACGGTCTCGCCGAGCCGGCCGTGCAATCGCTGCAGGACGAGGTAGCCACCCGCTTCTCGGCCCAGCGCTGCGTCAACTGCCAGCCGTTGACCGCCCACATCGGCGACCAGTGCCAGCTGCTGGAGTCGCTGCAATTGACGCCCGGCGCGCCACCGCTGGACCGCATCGTCTGCATGCCGCTGGGCCGCGGCGACGAGCGCAGCGGCGTCGTCTCCGCCTACCTGTCGCCCGGCATCGAGCCGTCGCCCGAGCAGATCCATCTGGTCAGCATCCTTTCGACAGAGATCACCACCGCGCTCGACTCGGCGCGCCTGCGCGCCCGCCAGATGGCAACCCTCTACGAGGTAGACCGCGCTACCCAGGAGCGCCACAGCCTTGACTCGCTGCTGGCGCGCGTGCTGGACACCACCGTCAGCGGCTGGAGCGTGCAGGCCGGAGCGATCCTGATCCTGCGCGATGACTCATGGGACATCCGCGCCCATCAAGGGATGGCCGGCGCCGACAGCGGCGCGGGCATCGGCGGGCCGGCCTTTGGGCTGGCGCTGCGATTGGCCGATCGCGCCGTGCAGACCGGCCAACCGATCTTCACCCAGGAGCGGGCGGGCAACGAGCCCTTCGCCTCGGCCGCAGTGCTGTTGCTGCAGACCGAGGGCGAAACCCTTGGCGCGCTCTTCCTTGGCAGCGCCGAGCCTGGCACGTTCAAGCCCTCGCAGATCGAGCTAATGCGCGCCATCGCCAGCCAGATCGCGCTGGCGGTGCGCAACGCCCAGCTCTACTCGCAACTACGCCAGACTGCCGTGCTGGAGGAGCGCTATCGCCTGTCGCGCGAGATGCACGACGGCGTCGCCCAAACTTTGGGCTATCTCGGCATGCAGGCCGAGCGGCTGGAACGCATGGTGGCGCGGCGAGACCGACCGCCTGCCGGCCGAGCTGCAAGACCTGCGCGACGTGATCGCCAACGCCTACCTCGAGGTGCGCGAGACCATCGACGGGCTGCGTCTGACGGTCGATGGGCCAGGCGGTTTCGCCGAGGCGCTGGAGGCGCACATCGCCGACTTCACCCGCCGCACCGGCCTGCCGGTGGACTGCGCCGGCGCTGAATCGATCCCGGAGCTGTCTCCCGACGTCGCGCTGCATTTGTTGCGCATCACCCAGGAGGCGCTGACCAACGTGCGCCGCCACGCCAACGCCAGCCACGCCTGGATCAACATCGCACGCCAGAACGGCTCGCTGGAGCTGACCGTGGCCGACGACGGGCGCGGCTTTGAAAGCGACAGTCCCTTCGACCGGCAGCACGTCGGGCTGGCCAGCATGCGCGAGCGGGTGCGCTCCCTGGACGGCCAGCTCACCGTCGCCACCAGCCCGGGGCAGGGCACGCGGGTGACCGCGCGGGTGCCGCTCGCCCGCTGACCTCCGCCTACTCCTACTCGTACTCTTACTCCTCCTCCTCCTCATTCCGGCGTTCAGAGGCGGAGTAGGAGGATGAGTAGGAATAGGAGGAGGAGTAGGAGTAGGAGATAGGAATGGCAGACACACCAATACGCCTGCTGATCGTGGACGACCACAACCTGTTTCGCCAGGGGCTGATCCGTATCCTGGAGGACTTTCCGCAGTTGGCGGTTGTCGGGCAGGCCGCCGACGGCGCGGAGGCGCTGGCCGCGGTCGACGCGACACAGCCAGACGTGGTGCTGATGGACCTCAACATGCCGGTGCTGTCCGGCCCCGACGCCACCCGCCGTCTGCACGATCACCACCCCGACACCCCCGTGATCATCCTGACTGTGTCCGAGCAAGATGAAGACCTGTTCGACGCCATCCGAGCCGGGGCGCGTGGGTATCTGCTGAAAAACGTGGGGATGTCTGATCTGATCGACGCGGTGCAGCGGGTCAACGCGGGCGAGGCCATCATAGCACCCAGCATGGCCGGACGCTTGCTGGCCGAGTTCCGCAGGACCGGCGCGCCGACGCCTGTCGAACAGCCGGCTGTGGAGATCGGTGATCTGAGCGAGCGCGAGGTTGAGGTGTTGCAACAGGTCGCCCAGGGGTTATCCAACCGCGAGATCGCCGCGGCCCTAAGCCTGAGCGAGCACACTGTCAAGAGCCACCTGGCCAACATCCTCGACAAGCTGCAACTGCGCAGCCGCGCCCACGCCGCCGCCTATGCCGTGCAGGCCGGGCTGGTGAAGGATGTCCAAACCGGCCGCTAACCCCGGTTAACTGAATCAGCTACAGTGGGGACAATCACAGAACGACACGCTCTGGCGCGCGCCGTTTCTCTCAGGCAGGTTCGGCCCCAGCGCGACGTTCAGCAGCGCGGCAACCTCGGGGTCGGCCAACTGGTAGAAGACGTTCAACCCCTCCTTGCTGTCCACGATCACGCCCGCCTCGCGCAAGACCCGCAACTGCTGGGAGATGTACGGCTGCGGCTTTCCCAGCACCGCCTCCAGATGACATACACATTCGGGGTTGCGCCGCAGAATGTCGAGTATCTGCAGGCGGACGGGGTGTCCCAGCAGTTTGAAGCGCAGGGCCTGTTCCTCTAGTTGGCGATCAGTCATGGGTGGTATCCTGTGTTTGGCAATGCAAGTTTCTGCATAATCTGACCATAGTATACACCATCCGCGCTGTAGCGCCATGACCTGGATCATGATGCTGCGCAACTTTCTGGAGGAATTCCGCAAAACATGATACAGATCATAGCGGAGCCGGGCAGTCAGCAGTATGATCGATCTATATGCATGTTTTTGAATATTTCGTCAGTTTTCACACAAGGCAGGACCGATGACCACACGACTTCTTGAAGCCAGGGTTGACAAGTTCATCTTCCGCGTCATGCCCGGCTACCTGTACAGCGAGGCCGGCGTTTGGGCGGCGCCGGACGAGACGCAACAGATCGTCAGGCTGGGTCTGAGCGACTATCGCCAGCAGTCCAGCGGCGACGTGGCGTTCTTCAACCCTCCGGCCGCCGGGAGCCGTGTCTCCCAGGGCGACGAACTGGCGTCCATCGAGACGGTCAAGGTTGACCTCGAGGTGCCCTCACCGCTGACGGGCGAGATCGTGTCCGCCAACGAGGCGCTGGAAGATACGCCTGAACTCATCAACCAGGACCCCTACGGCCGCGGCTGGCTGGTGGAGCTGCGCCCCGACCGCTGGCCGCCGGCCGGCCTGCTGGATGCTGAACAGTATCTGGCAGTCATGACCGCACAGGCCGAGGCTGAAGCATGACCGACTACCCGAACGAGAACAAGCCAGCCCAGGTCGCCATCGTACCGTGCAGCGGCATCGGCAAGACCTACGGCACGGTGACGCGCGAGGCGGCCTACATCGTGGTCGAAGACCTGGCGCCCGAGACGACCCGCCTCGTGCCGCTCTCGCTGCTGGTCCTCGGCGACGAGGAGGCGCAGGCGGCGGTGCGCGGCGCGCCGGTGATCACGCTGGACGGCTGTAAGCTGGCCTGCGCCACTGTCAACGTCGGCGAGGCCGGCGGCCGCGTCGCCCGCGGGTTCACGGTGCTGGACTGCTACCGGCGCAACAAACAGTGCAAACCCAAGGGCATCGCCGAGCTCAACGAAGGCGGGCTGGCCCTGGCGCAGGCGCTGGCCGAAGAAGTCATGCAGGCAGTCAACGAACTACCCGAAACCAATGAAACCTGAAGAACCAGTTGGGAGTGTCCAGAATGAGTTAGTGGAGTCGGCATCCTCAGATGCCGGGCCGTTCGCATTTGAGAATGCTCACTCCTCAACTCAACTTGTTTTGGACACACCCGAACCGGTTTCCCTCCTTTCCCTGGTTTCCTTCCCTTTCCAAAGGATAACCTATGCCAAGTCTGCCGCAACGCAAAGTAGGCATCGTGGCCTGTTCCGGCGAGGAGCTGCCCGAAGGCACCGTGACCCGGCTGGCCGCACTTAAGGTGCTGGAGGAGCTGCGCCCCGGCGAGACGGTGACGATCTGTCTGCCGCTCTTCCTGGCCGGCGGCGAGGGCGACCGCGCCTTCGCCAAGTTTTATCCCACCATCGCTGTCGATGGCTGCGAGAAACGCTGCGCGGCGCGCGCTACGGAGCTGTACAGCAACCGGCCGGCTGCCAGCCTGCTGGTGGACGACATCATCGCGGCGCGCGGGCTGGCGCGACCCCAGGGCAGGCGTCGCCTGGCGGCCGAGGCCGCGCCGCTGGTCGATGCCCTGGCTGGCGCCATCGCGGCTGAGGTCGATCACCTGATGGTTGCCCGCTGGAGCCGCTCCGAAGGCGCCCTGCTGCCCGCCGAGGCAGAAGAAGCGCCTGCGATCACCACCGCGGCCTGCGCCTGCGGATCGGGCGTTCCTGTGACTACCGTTCTGGTTGCCGGCCGTCCCATCCAGATCATGGCGCTGGAGCCGATTCTGGAGATGGTGTATGGGCAGACGCGAGAGAAACCGGGTTTCTCGGAAGAAACCCGGTTTCTGGAACCACCGACCCAACTCATGGACACGGTGCGACTGTACAACACCATTCCGGACGAGGATGCAGCCATCTACGAGGAGGCGGTGACGCAGGCCTGGCAAAGTTACTGCGCCGGCAAGGAGGCGTCCAGTGGCTGAAACGGCAACCTACACCACCGATGTGTCGTGGCAGGGCGACCACTGGGGCCACATCGTCATGGGCAACGGCCCGCAGATGATGTTCTCGGCGCCGCCCGACGCCTACGGCCACCCAGGCGTGCTGACCCCGGAGGATGCTTTCGTCGCGGCGGCCAATACCTGCGTGATGATGATGTTTCTCTGGGCCTGCGAGCGCTTCAAGATCGATCTGCTCAGCTACACCTGCCGCGTCGACGGCGTGAAGCGGATCGAGATCGACCACACGGAGCTTTTCACCCGGCTGCACTTCTGGCCGCAGATCACCGTCCGGACGGACGCCGGCGGCGACGCCGTCAAGACCGAGAAGCGGGTGCAGCGCGCGCTGGCCGCCGCGCAGAAGTACAGCCTGGTGGTCAACTCGGTCAAGAGCGAGATCGTCGTCGAACCTACGATTGTGGTGGTTCCCAATCAACCGGATAAGTTATCAGTAGCTCGTAACACGTAGCTCGGATCGGGAAGCGCGCTTGCTCCATTCCGATCACGGATTACGCATTGCGGGTTACGCCGAATCAGAAAACAGTCGTCAAGGAGACAACCCATGACACTTATCATCAAAGTCCTCGGCCCGGGCTGCGCCAACTGCGAGAACCTGGCGAAGAACGCCCGCGCGGCTGCAGATGCGCTGGCCATTGATGCCACTGTCGAGAAGGTGACCGACCGGGATGAGTTTGCCCGCTACGGCCTGCTCTACACTCCGGGACTGGTCATCGACGAGAAGCTGGTCAGCGGCGGCCGCATCCCGCCTGTGGCTGAGATAACGTCGATGCTGGCCAGCGCGGTTGCCGCCTGACACGGCGCGCCAGAACGGGCGCGCTTGCCGGGCCTGAGATGCAAGAAACCGAGTTTCTCGGAAGAAACTCGGTTTCTTGTTTGGTTAGGATCTGTCGCGCCTGCCCAGGAGCACCACCGTTCCCATCAGCGACAGACCGGCCAGGCTCAGCGGCGCCAGCGGCGGCGGAGCCGACTCCCCGGGCGGCGGGCCCTGAAAGTCACGGGTTGGCGGCGAGTCCTCATCGCCGTCGCCTCCCTGCAAGCTGCGGGACAGGGCGATGGCTGCACCGCTTGCGCTGGCGTTCGTAGTCAGCGCCGGTCGTGCCGCGCGCTCGCCCTCCTCACCGCCGGCCTCCTGGTGTTCGATGACGCCGATTACGCCTGTCAGGCTCAGCACCAGAAACAGCACGGCGACTATTGGCCGCAGCTTCGGACTGGCGATCAGGCCAACGCCGGCTAGGATCAGGCCGGCCAGACTGGCAGCGACCGCAACCAGTTGAATCCCGTCGGTGTGGTTGGTGATCACAAGCTCCACCAGCAGCATCGCGAATCCACCAATCAGAAAGAGCATCATCAGGGTCCAGTAGCGACGCTGGACAAAGGACTGAATCGACTGCATGAAAAAGAACCTCCAGAATGTCGAAAGTGTGAGTCGTTGGCCGCGTCCGTCGATCGACGCCGCGATCTCAACGACCATCGTGCACTGATGATAGCACCGTTCGACAGTCTGTTGGTTAAACTTGCATCACAGCCGTGTTAAGCACGCGTTAAGCCTCGCTGGCCGGCAGGTCGATTGTAAACGTCGTGCCGTGCCCGGTGCTGCTCGCGACGCGGATCTGGCCCCCGTTGGCCTCGATCAGGGTTCGCACAATTGCCAGTCCCAGCCCGGCGCCGCTGCCCTGGGAACCCTGGCTCGACTGCCTGCTGTGCGCCTTGTCGGCGCGATAGAAGCGGTCGAACACGTGGGGCAGATCCTCGGCAGGAATCCCCGGACCGCTGTCTGAAACAGTGACGCGGCAGAACTCACCGGCCCGGCGCGCCGCCAGCGCAACGCTCCCGCCGGCCGGCGTAAACTTGATCGCGTTGTCCACCAGATTGATCAACGCAGCCTCGATCTGGTCGGGCCAGACGACCACCGGCGGCAGATCGGGCGGAGCGTCTACGGTCAGCGTCAACCCCGCACTTTCGGCCCGCATTTGCAGGTCGTTGCCTACCAGCAGCAGCAGCGCCGACAGGTCGGCCGGCACGCGCGCGTCGGCATGACCGGCCGCGCCGCTTTCCAGCCGCGACAGGTCAAGCAGCGCCGTCGCCAGCTTGCCCAGGCGATCAGCTTCGCTGTCGATCTCGGCCAGATAGCGCTTCGAGCGGGCCGCGTCTGTCACCCCGCCCGACAGCAGCGCCTCGCTGCGCAGCTTGATGTTGGTAACCGGCGTCCGCAGCTCGTGGCTGGCGTTGGCCACGAACTGGCGCTGCTGCTCGACGGTGTTCTGGACCTGCTGCGCCATGGAGTTGAACGCGCCCGCCAGCTCGCCGATCTCGTCAGCCGACTCCACGGCCACGCGCCGGTCCAGATCGCCCTGGGCGATAGCCAGCGACGCGTCCTCCAGCGCCCGGATGGGCCGCAACAGACGCCTGCTCAGCCAGACCGCCAGCAGGCCGGCGATGACCATCGCGGCCAGCCCGGCCAGCGCGAAGCTCAACAGCGTGCGGCGAATGCGGTCCAGCGTCACCTGGAGCGGGCGCGCCAACTGCACCACACCAAGCAGCTCGGTGCCCTGGCGAATCGGCGCGGCGGCGTGCAGAATCGACTGGCCGCTGACCGGGTCGATGCGGATGTCGTGCGCGCCAAGGCCGGTGAGCGCCGCCTGCACCTCGACCTGAGATCCCTGACTGCTGACCTCGCGGGCGGGGATGGTGCTGTCCGCGATGGCGCTCCCCAGCGGTGTGAGAATCGTGACGCGTGTGCCCGTGTCGGATGCGTACAGGTCGGCAACCTGCTGCAAGCGGTCGCTGCGCGGCAACACCGGCGGCGCGGCGTTCATCGGGTGATCGTCGTGCTCGCGCTCTTCCTCGGCGTGAGCAAACTGCTGGAACTCGGCGTTGAAGCCACTCAGCGGGTCCTCCAGCGCGTTGGCCACCAGGAAGGCATCGACCTCCAGGGTATCCGCGGCCGCGGTGATCTCAGCCTGATAGACGACCCGCCCCAGCAAGACCAGCAGCAGCAGCAGCGCGATCAAAAACCGCTTCAAAAGTCAGCACGATTCGGGTCTGAAGGCTGCGCTGCCAGGGCCAGCGGCGCTGGGAGCTGCGGTTCAGCCATCGTCCGCCAGCTCGTCAGGCGACACCAGCCGGTACCCTGCCCCGCGCACGGTGCGGATCAGCTGCGGCTGGCTGGGCTGGTCCTCCAGCTTCTCCCGCAGCCAGCGAATGTGAACGTCCAGCGTCCGCGGATCGCCAATCCAGGCCTCGCCCCAGACCTGATCCAGCAGGTCGCCGCGCTGCACCACCGCGCCGTCGGCGTCAAGCAACGCGATCAGCAGATCGTACTCGCGCTGCGAGAGCGCCACGACGTCGTCCCCGCGTGTCACCAGATGTTTGCGCCGGTCGATCGCCAGCGCGCCGACCTCGACCACGCCATCGTCGGCGTTCGCCAGCAACGCGCCGTCGCGCCGGTCGTAGTCGAGCCGGCGCAGGGTCGCCCGCACCCGGGCCAGCAACTCGCGGAAGCTGAAGGGTTTGACGATGTAGTCGTCCGCGCCCAGCTCAAGGCCGAGCACCCGGTCCAGTTCCTCGCCGCGGGCCGTCAACATCAGGACCGGCGTCGTGCTGTCACGCCGCAGCTCCCGCAGCACCTCCCAGCCCTGCATCTTGGGCATCATGACATCAAGCAGGATCAGATCGGGGCGCGCCAGACGCGCCTGGCGCAGCGCCTCGACGCCATCGTACGCGGCGACAGCGTTGAATCCCTCGTTGGCAAACTGGTCGAGCAACACATCGACGATCATCTCGTCGTCATCGGCTACCAGGATCGTCGTCTTTTTCATCGCTCCGTTCGTAATGACAATTCGGCGCGGCTGTGGCCGGTCTCGGACCATGCCGTGGGTGGCACGGTCGGAGACCGGCCACAGCGTGAGGCCACAGCGTGAGGTGACCGGCCACAGCGCGAGGCCACGGCGTGAGGTCTGTTTGGTCACTCCATTGTAGCCGGTTTCTCAGTTGCCAGCAATCATCGGCGCGCGCTCCTTGCCATCGCGGGCGAAGATGCGATAGAAGGTCAGAAACAACACCGCCCCCGCGGTCGCGACATAGGTGGCCGCCAGCAACGGTTGACCCGACTCGCTGCCGATGAACACCGAGTGGATCAGGACGGCCCAGAACGCCACGAAGCTGGTGTAGTGCAGCGTGCGCCAGCGCTTCTGGCCGATCCGCCGGCGGACATAGAAACTAGCCGCCACCAACACAGAAAGCCAGAGACCGATTTGTCCGCCGGCCACCAGCGCCGGCTTGTAGCTGCTGGCGAACGGCACCAACACCGCCGACAGCGGGAAGCTCAGATAGTGGTCGCCCATCAGAATCAGGCCGTGAAACAGGGCAAAGCCGATGGCCAGGCTGCTGAGGAACTGGTGCGCGTCCAGCAGGACAGGTGGCCGCAGGCGCCCCTTGCCGATCCGGGAGCTCAGCAACAGTCCCCAGGCCACCGACCCCCACAGCAGCAGATAGGCCACAACGCCGGCAGCGCGGCTGAGATACCAGTAGGATCGCGTGTCGCCTGTCAGCCCGGTGACGCCGAAGCCGATGGCGAGGCCGGCCAGCGCCAGCCCCATCCCGATCAGCGCGCCATAGATCGATCCCCACCAGACGTGGGTGCTGTCCAGATCAACTGCGCTGGCGTTGGCTGCCGGTAGCGGCGCCGGAGTCTGCGGACCAGAACGGTCGCTGCGATGTTGTGTCGTCATGCTATCACCATCGTTTCGTGGATCGGCAGTCTGCCGATGTGGTGTTCTTGCCCGCGGCGGTCGATGAGCAGGCCGGCCAGGTCTTGCATCGCCAGCCAATCGGCGCCCGCTGCCGTTCCCAGCATCAGCGCGGTCTTGGCGGCGACCTCCGCTTCCTCGGCCGTGTCGGCCAGCACGGTCACCGAATACAGATCGCTGTCGCTGGGCTGGCCGGTGCGCGGATCGATGAGGTGGTGCATGGTCTTGCCGCCGGACTGCCAGCGGCGCCGCCCGATGCTGCTGGTAGCCACCGCGCCGTCACCCAGCGCGAGCACAGCAACATCCTGGGTCTCGTCGAAGGGGTCCTGAACGGCCACCGGCCACGGCTGGCCGCCCGGCGCGCCGACGGCGCGGATGTCACCGCCGGCGTCCACCAGCACCGCCCCGTGTTCGGCCAGGCTGAGGGCAACGCGGTCCACAGTCCACCCTTTGGCGATGCCGCCCAGATCGATGCCGAAGCCGGCCGGCAGTTCGACCAATCCCGCCGCCTCGTGAAGGCGAATGCAGTGCCAGCCCCAGGCTGACCTGGACGGCGCCGGCAAGCTGCTGGCGCTGCTGCCCAGCAGCTCGAAGCTGCGGTTGTAGCCGGCGGCGCGCAGCACCTCGAGCAGCGTCGGGTCGAACATGCCGCGGGTTCGCCGGGCCGCATCCACCGCGTGGGCCAGCACGGTCCACAACAGCGGCGACACCGGCTGCGGCCCCTTGCCGGCGGTCGCATTCAGGCGGCTGAGGCCGGAGTCCGGTCGAAACCGGCTCAACTCGGCCTCCGCTTCCTCGAAACGCTGCTCGGCCCGCGCCAGGGCGAGGTTGGCCTGGGTGGAGGTGCTCCACAGCCAGATACCGACATCGGTGTTCATGGCGCGGAAGTGGACCTCGTGCATACTCGCCATCACCGGTCAGGAGCCTCTCGTGCGGGTCAAGGGCTGGCGAAACACCGGCTGCTGCGGCATCGTCGGGATGGTGGCACGCGAGAAGGTCGAAAAGCTGCCCGCTGACGTATCCCGCCGTTCCACGAACTCACCCGACGGCTGTTGCTGCAGCACCACTACCCGCTGGACCGGCTGTTCGGTGGCCGGCTGCTGCGCGACTTGCAGACTGCTGTCCAGCCTGGCGATCATCGCGGTACCGGCGAAAACGGTTGTCAGGCTCAGCGCCAGCAGGCCGCTTTTCCATGCAGCGCTGTTGCCCTTCGCTGCGCGTCGCGCGCTCGCTGTGCGCTTCGGTGGTTTCACTGTTTCAGTCATTTCTGATCACTCCCTGATTGCCCGATACGATCATGTGCTCGCCGCGCTCGTGCTCTTGCTCCCGGCCAAGGTTGAACCGGCTCTGGGCGGCCTGAAGCTGTTCGATCTGCGCATAGGCCTGCTGTAGTGCGGTGTACGCCTCGCGCAGCTGGGCATCGTACGCGGCGATGACGGCATCCCTGCCAGCCAGATCGGCGGCCGCCTGCTGCAAGGCAGCGTTCGCCTGCGCCAGGGCGGCATCTGTCGACGCGGCCCTGTCTTCAGTGACCTGAACGGTACCGCCGGCTTGCGGCTGGACGACGGCAGTGTTTGCGGCTGCGGCATCGACGGTCGTGGCTGACAGCCGGTTGACCATGGCCAGGCCACCAACCGCGCCGGCCAACAGAAACGCGGTGAACACGGCTGAGATGACGACTGCCTTGTGATGAGTCTTGCTGCGCATTGTTATGTCTCCTATGATGAGCAGGCCGGCATCGCGCGCCGGGTGGATCGTCGATCGCCTGCTGCTGGTCTGTTGGTCACATCATAGCAGTTTTCGGGCGGGCGCGGGTGAAAGCTGAGTTGTGGTCGCGTTAAGACCAGGTTAAGTCCCCGCCGGGTGGAGCGGTTGGGAAGATAGTGAAACGTGATGCGTGGTGCGTGATGCGTGAAACGTGATGCGTAATGCGTGATGCGTGATGCGTATTGCGTAATGCGTTTGAGCCAGTGAGCCATTCTCACATTACGGTTCACACGTATTACGCTTCACGTTTCACTGTTCACTTTCCATGTTCCCCCTCTCCCGAATTACACATCACAAATTACGCATTACGTTTCACTGTTCACTTTCCATGTTTCGCCCCTCCCTGAATTGCACATCACGAATTACGCATTACGTTCACGCATTACGATCACGCATCACGTCTCGCCCGTCCGCCTCCTGCGCCAACAGCGCTTCCTTGCGCTCGATGCCCAGCGGTATCCGCCCAGCCCGCCGTCCTCGCACGACCCGGTGGCAGGGATGACCAGCGTGGCCGGATTGCTGGCGCAGGCGTTGGCCACGGCGCGCACGGCCGACGGCCGGCCGATGGCCGCAGCAACATCGCTGTAGGAGCGGGTGCTGCCGTAGGGAATGGTCTGCAGCGCGGTCCACACCTGGCGCTGAAAGGCGGTTGCCTGGATGTCCAGCGGCAGGTCGAGGTGCGGCCGGGCGCCGTCGAGATAGTCGGCGATCGGCGCAATCCACTGTTGCAGGCCGTGGTCGCCGCGCAACCGCCGCGGCCGGGAACTCGTCCGCCAGGGTTGCCTCCTGCTCCCTTCGCTGTCGCCCAGGCGCACCGCACAGATGCCTTGCCGGGTTGCCGCAACCAGCAGCCTGCCCAACGGACAGGGCGCGATGGCGTAGTCGATGGTCTCGTTAGCGCCGCCGCGCCGGAAGCGGTCCGGCGTCATGCCCGTTGTGCGCCGGCTTCCTCGTAGGCGCTGCTGCTGGACCCGTAGCCGGCGTCGTAGATCGCCTCGGTGGCGCTGGCGCTCGCTTTGAGACCGGCGCGCAGCCGTTCAGTGCGCTGCGCGGCGGCGTACTGACGGGGTGTGACGCCGACGATGCGCTTGAAGGTGCGCTGCAAGTGGTAGGGGCTGAGGTTGAAGCGCCGCGCCAGATCGTCCAGTTTGGGCGGCTGGTCCGGATGGTCGTCGATATAGCGGCAGACCGCCTGCATCAGTGCGAGGTTCGGCTCGTTAAGGGTCTCCTGGTCGGGATGGCAACGAAGGCAGGACCGAAAACCGGCATCCTCTGCCTGCTGTGGCCGGTCGAAGAACTGCACGTGCTCGCGCTTCGGCCGGCGCGACGGGCACGAGGGCCGGCAGTAGATGCCGGTGGAAGCAACCGCGTAGACAAACTGGCCGTCGAAGTTCCTGTCATGCGCCAACACCGCCTGCCATTTTTCTTGCTCGTTCATCATCGTTTCCTTTCGCTGTCGTTCTTGATCTTGATGCCAGTATAGCACAGCAGCCGGCGCGGCGATACCAGATTCTTGCGCTTCAAACTTGCGTATGCTGCCGTTGCCGCCTGGTCGTGAGGCGTGGTATACTCGGACATCGCTGCTTGCCTCGCGCGGCGACTTCAAACCCACCCGGACCAACCCATGAACGTCACCATCGACCTCGCCGCCTCCGAAACAGACCGGAACGCCGTCCGCCACTTCTTCCTGGCGTTCTTCTACGACCTCTCGCGCTACGACCCCAACATCACGATCGCCGCGTCAGGGCTGCCGCACTACGTGCCATCGGGCAACCCGGCGCCGCGGACTTTCGCCGAGTTCATCGAGAGCAACTTCTGGGTGCGCGGCGACTGCTTCCAGTACGTTCTTCGCGTCGACGCACAGCCGGCCGGCTATGCGATTGTCTGTAGCAACTGCGAGCACATCCCGCCCGACATCGACTACGAGCTGCTGGACTTCTACATCGCGCCCAAGTATCGCGGCCGCGGGTAGGCCGGCTGGCCGCGGCTGGTTTTCGACGCGCATCGCGGCGCGTGGCAGGTCTTCGAGCTGGCGACCAACGAGCCGGCCAAGGCGTTCTGGCAGCGCGTCATCGGGGAGTACACCGGCGGCGACTTCCAGAACCTGGATGGCGGCACGCAGCAGCGGTTCACGAATTGACACCCACTCTCCCACTCTTACTCTTACTCCTACTCTTACTCCTACTCCTACTCCGAAATCCCTGAAGAGTAGGAGGAAGAGGATGAGGAAGAGTAGGAGGCTATGAGACAGAAGGCTGCATGACCACGGCCAACACGTTCGAAACCCCGCCCAGCGCATCCATCAACCGCGTGCAGATCATCGAACTGCCCGGCTTGCCCCTGGACGAGGAGGCGCGCGGGCTGCGCGGCAACGAGTTGATCTCCAGCCGCGCGCTGATGTCGCTGGCCGCGCCGCACGCCGATGCGCTGGGACTGGACGCCGCCGATCAGCAGCCCGGCCGGCCGAACTTGATGCTCGGCAAGGCGCGGGCGCCGCGATGTCCCGCTGGCCGTCGCAGGCTCGCTGGCTGGTGACGACCCGGCTGCCCGCGAGGCCGCGCAGGCGATCGCCGCGGCTGGGGCGCAACCTGGGCTGGCTGCTGATCGCCCTGCGCCGCGGCGACGCGGTCAATCGCGCCGTGCGCCCCGACTGGCAGGCCGCCGACTGGGACAGGTGGGCCAGCGTGCGCACGGTCTGGCTGGGCGGCGGGTTGTCCAGCGGTGTTCTGGGCGAGGCCATCGCGGCCAGCGCGCGCCGCCTGCTGGTGCGGCTGGGATACGGCGACATCGACGTGCGCCTGTCGCCCTACGGCGGCGCGGTCGCGCTGGCCGGCGCGGCGCGCACGCTGCCGCACTCACCGGGCGAGCCGGACCAACGGCGCGTGCTGGGCTTCGACTTCGGGCAGACGCTGATCAAACGGGCGGAGCTGTCATACGAGGCAGGCGTGCTGGCCGGGATGGCGGAGCTGCCGTCGCTGCTGGTCGAGTGGTCGGAGATCTATCCGGCCGAGGAGGACGCCGCCGCGCTGGGTCGCCGGGTGCTTAGTTTCATTGCGGACGTGATCGCTCGAACCGTCGCCGAACGCCCGGACGCCGAGCCATTGGCGCTGGTCAGCGTCGCCGCCTACAAACTGAACGGCCGGCTGGCGGGCAACGGCCCGTACGCCAGCATCCACGCCGCCGCGGGCGACCGGCCGGCGGGCGAGATCCTCGGCGAAGCCGCCAGCCGGGCCGCGGGCCGCGAGGTCAGCGTCCTGCCGATCCACGACGGAACCGCCGCGTCCCTGGCGCACGCCGGCGCGCCCAACAGCGCCGTCATCATGCTGGGCACCGCGCTGGGCGTCGGCTTCCCGCCTGCTCGCGAGGATGGACTACGGGCGATGCATGCAATGGATCATTTCCACTTCAGACTCGCTGATCTGTCTACCCAACACGACGAATACGTGGCTGACGATTTCATAGCTTAACGGAACACTTTGCAGCGAAGAGGATTCCTATGCAGGAACTGACGATTGACACAATCCGGCGGAAGCTGGCGGCCGGCGAGTGGACAGTGCGCGGGCTGGCGGAGTATTACCTGGCGCGCATCGAGGCCATCGACCGCGCCGGACCGCGGCTGAACGCGGTGATCGAGGTCAACCCGGACGCGCTGGCCATCGCCGACGCGCTGGACGAGGAGCGTAGGCTGGCTCGGTCGGCTCGGTCACGAGACCGGCCAGAGCGAGACGATATCTTGGGCCCACTGCACGGCGTGCCGGTGCTGCTGAAGGCCAACATCGACACCGCCGACAGCATGATCACCGACAGCGGGTCGTTGGCGCTGGCAGGTTCGATTGCCCCCCGAGACGCAGTGCTGGTGCAGCGGCTGCGGGCGGCCGGCGCGCTGATCCTGGGCAAGGCCAACCTCAGTGAGTGGGCCAACTTCCGCGGCAAACACCCGGTCAGCGGCTGGAGCAGCCGCGGCGGGCTGACCCGCAACCCGTACGCGCTGGACCGCAGCGGCTGCGGCAGCAGCACCGGCTCAGCGGTCGCCGTGGCCGCCGACCTGTGCGCGGTCGCTGTCGGCACCGAGACCGACGGCTCCATCACCTGCCCCGCGTCGGTCAACGGGATCGTGGGCATCAAGCCGACCGTCGGGCTGATCAGCCAGGCCGGCATCATCCCCATCGCCCACAGCCAGGACACGGCCGGCCCCATGGCGCGCACCGTGGCCGACGCGGCGATCCTGCTGGGCGTGCTGGCGGGGCCAGTGAGCAGTGATCAGTTATCAGTCATCAGTTCTGAAGTGGACAGACCTGGTTCGATCATTGAGAGCAACCCACTGCATCCTGACAGCCGATCACTGGTCACCGACTACCGTCGCTTCCTCGACAAAGACGGACTGCGCGGGGCGCGGATCGGCGTGGCGCGGCAGTACTTTGGCCTCCATCCGCGGGTCGACGCTGTGGCCGAGGCCAGCCTGGAGGCGCTGCGGCGCGCCGGCGCGGAGCTGGTGGATCTGGCTGAGCCGCTGCCGGACGAGGATCTGAGCGAGCACGAGCGCACGGTGTTGAGCTACGAGTTCAAAGCCGGTCTGAACGCATATCTGGCAGGACTGGGGCCGGACGCGCCGGTCCGGTCGCTGGCCGAGGTCATCGCGTTCAACGAGGCCAATCGCGAGCGGGTGATGCCCTGGTTCGGCCAGGAGCGGATGCTGGATGCGCAGGAGAAGGGTCCGCTGACCGACGACGCGTACCTGACCGCGCTGGCGACCGCCAAACGGCTGGCCGGGCCAGAAGGCATCGACAAGGCGCTGGCCGGCCAGACCCTGGATGCCATCGTCGCGCCGACGGTCGGTCCGGCATGGCCCTTCGATCTTGTCAGCGGCGACTGCTACGAGGGCGTGAGTTGCACCTCGCCCGCGGCCGTGGCCGGCTATCCGCACATCACCGTGCCGGCCGGCGACGTGTTTGGCCTGCCGGTGGGACTCTCGTTCTTTGCCGGCGCGTGGAGCGAGGGGACGCTCATCCGGCTGGCGTATGCCTTCGAGCAGGCAACGCTGGCGCGCCGCGCGCCGGCGTTCCTGCCTTCCGTGCGTCTCCCCGCGGCGATTTATTGACGGCGGGAGTTCGGCGACTTTGAAGCGTGAAACGTAAAACGTGATGTCGGATGAGACCATCGCTCACCCACGCATCACGTTTCACGCATTACGTTTCACGCATCACGTTTCACTTATCCCCCAACCATCCATCCAGCAGATCGTCCTCAAGCAGCCTGGCCGCTGCCAAACGACTTGTTCCCCTCGCCGCGCCTGGCGACCTCCACCCAGAGCGATTTCGCAAGCTCAAAGCCGATGACGTGATCCTGGCGGCTCATCTTCAGCCGCAGCGGTCCCTTGAAGGGAGCGCAACTGAACAGGTGAAACGCCTCGCCAGGGACCAGCCCCAGGCTGGCAATGTAGCGCAGCTTGTCGTAGTCGTGGGTACGCACCCGGCTGATAGCACAGTCCGACCCTGAGGGGACGTCGATCAGCGGCACGTCGTTCAACGGGGGCATGACGCCCTCCTTCGAGGGGATCGGTTCACCGTGCGGGCAGCGAGTGGGATGCCCGGTCAGCTCGTCCATGCGATCTTCCAGCTCGTCGTTAATGCCGCGCTCGAAGGTGTCGGCCAGCTCGTGAGCCGACGCCCAGTCGTACTGCATGATCCGAACGAGGAACACCTCGGTCAGCCGGTGGCGCCGCAGCGCGGGCATCGCGATCCGCTGGCCGCTTTCAGTCAGGCGCACGCCGCGATAGGGTTCGTGGACCAGAAAGCCGCGCTTGCCCAGCCGGCGGACCATCTGCGAGATCGCCTGCGCGGACGCGCCCACGTGCTCGTTCAGCATCGACACAGGCACCTGGTCATGGTCTTGTTGCAAGCGGTATATCTCAGCGGCGTAGCGCTGCATGGCGGGGCTGGCGTTCATCGAATCTGGCTCATCAAGAAGAATCTTCAAGCAGGTTGATAACTGAAGTCAACAGAATTTGTCTTAATTCTCTCACAAGTATCTAGATTATTCCGCGGGAGCCAATTATACTACACACGTGAAATCTGACGAAAACATCCGTGTCACACGGTTGTTTTTATTTACTGAAGGAGTCAACTGCATGATCGCCCGAACAGCGTTGTCTGGTCTGCTGCTGCTCACAATGCTCACCGCCTGCGCTCAGCCTGCGGCGCCCGCTCCCGCCGCGACAGAGAGCCACGGCGCTGACCTGAGCGGCATCAAGACCTACCTGCTGCAAAAAACCGCCGCGCTGAACGCCAGCGCCGCCGAGCTTCAGACCGCCAGCGCCCGTTACTACGACCTGGCTGCAGCCGGCGGCTTCGACTACGACCGCCTGTCCCAACGCCCGGCAGAGGCCGCGCAGGTGCTGGCCGGCGCAAAAGCAGCCTGGAAGACCGCCAGCCCGCTCTACGAACAGATGGAAGGCATCGTGGCCGGCGTGCCGGACCTGAGCCGCTACGACCTAATCCTCGACGCCGGCGCATCCGGCGCGGAAGACCCGGAGAACGCCGCGCCCTACGATCTGACCCTGCCTGACGGCCGGGTCTTGCCGCGGCCCGGCAACGTCTTTGGCGTGCTGGAAAGCGCCCTGTGGGGCACCTTTGCCGACTACAAGGGCGCCGACGCCGACCTCGACGGCAACGGTGCGCTGGACTTCGGCGAGGTGCTGCCGGACGCCAACGTCCTGCAGGCCGCGGCCGATGCGCTGGTCAGCTATTCGGGTGAGCTGGCCGGCGCCGCACAGGCGTGGCAGCCCAGCGAGTCGGAGGCTTTTACCGCGTTGGTAGTCATGATCCCGACCATGAACGAGTACTTCAACTCGTGGCGCGCCTCGCGCTTCATCAGCGGCGATGCATCGACCCAGCGCGACTTCGTCGCCATCTCACGGCTGGCCGACATCCTTGACATCCTGAGCAGCCTGCAGGTTGTCTACGCGGGCGTCAAGCCGCTCGCGGCAACAGTCGATTCGGATCAGGCCGCCCACATCGATCAGGGTCTGGCCGGTCTGAAGGCGTTTGTGGCCGGCATCCACGCGCAGGAAACCGGCGGCAAGCGCTTCAGCGCCGAAGAAGCCGACATCGTGGGAGCCGAGGCCCAGAATCGCGCCACGGCGCTGGCCGGGCAGATTGCCCAGGTTGCGGCGCAGTTGAACATCGAGATCGAGGGGTAGCCGCCATCATGCGCCGCAACATCAACGTACACCTGGCAATTGGGTTGATCCTCGCCCTGGTTCTGACCGGTGTCCATCCCACCTTCGCCGCTCCCGTTACCCCCACCGATGCTGCTGAACAGATTCGATCTGCGCTGGTCGAGGCGCAGCTCGCACTGGCAACCGATCCGGCCGCCGCGCTGGCGCTGGCCGAAGAGAGCGACGCAAGCTACGCGGCAACGCTGGCGCCGCGCATCGCGGCGGCTGCTCCGGAAGCGCACGGCCGCGCCCTGGCCGCCTTCGCTCGCCTGGCTGAAGCTGCCCGCACAGGCGATGCCGTTGCCTTTGCCGCCGCACGCGGCCATGCGTGGACTGCGATCCTGGCGGGCAGCGAGCAGGTGGTGGAAGCAGCGCTGCGCACCGGCGACCCGATCACGGCGCGCGCCTGGCTGACCGTGCGCGAATACCGCACGGCGACCCGCTACTCGCGCGCCAGCGCCGACGCCACGCTGGCTGTCGAACAGTTCGCCACCGGCCAGATGACGGCTGACGACGCCGCGCTGACGGTGCGCGCCGACCTGTTCGGGACGTACCAGGCGCGCCTCGACGAGGCCCTGCGCGATCTGGCCGAAGCCGACGCCCACCGCTTCGCCGTGCGGCGGGCCGAGCTGGCCTCGCTGGCTGCGGGATACTTCGCAGTTCTCGTCCCCGCCTACGCCGAGCAGCGCGGCGCGGCCGGTCTGGCAACCGCCAGCGGCGCCTTCGACGGCCTGATGACGGCTGCCATGCGCGGCAACGGTCTGCCGGGGGCGCTGGACGCGGTCCACGGCGCGCTGGACGGGTTTCGCGCCGCGCCGCTCAGCCCGGCCGAGCAGGCACAGCGCGCCGGCCAGTTGTTGCGCTACATCGGGCTGATTCCGGTCGAGTACGGGCGGGCAATCGACGACGGGCGCGTCATCCATGATTTCGAGGTTCAGGAAGCTGTCACGTTCCACGAAGCCGCCTACGCGGCCTTCTCTGAACTGAACGACCTGCTGCCGGCAGACACGGTCGCACGGTCGGTGGCGCTGTTCGATCAGATCGGCACGCAGCTGGCCGGCGCCAGCGAAACTGCCGCCGCCCAACCAGCGCAGGTCAAGCGGGACGCGGAGGAGTTGATCGACACGCTGAAGGCGGCGATGCCGGAAGCCTGGCTGGCCGGCAGCTCCCAGGGCGATTTCGTGATCATCGCCTCGCTGCTGGATCAGGTCGAGTCGGCGGTCAGAAACGGCCAGTACGACATGGCCGATTCGGCCCGCCTGGAAGCCTACGCCACGCTAGAGACCGGCCCCGAGGCGCGGCTGGTCGTTCTGGCGCCGCAGTTGAAGCCGGTGATCGAAAGTCTGTTCTGGAACGGGCAGGGCGAGCACAAGGGCCTGGCCCGCCTGCTGGCCAACGAGGCAACCCCCGGCGAGGTGCAGGCAACGCGGGCAGAGTTGGACGCGTTGCTGGCCGAGGCCGAGGGGTTGCTGGCGCAGGAGTCGTCGCCGGTTTCGGTGGCAACCAACGCCGGCCTGATCGTGTTCCGCGAGGGCATGGAGGCGGTCATCATCCTGGCGGCGTTGATGAGCAGCATGCGCCGCGCCGAGGAGCGCCGTTATCGCAAGCCGATGTGGGCCGGCACCGGGCTGGCGCTGCTGGCGACAGCCGGCATCTGGGTGCTGGCGCACAGCGTCCTGCAGTCGCTGGCGCTACGGCGAAAAACTGGAGGCCGTCGTGTCCCTGATTGCCGTCGCCGTGCTGCTGGTCATCATGAACTGGTTCCTGCACAAGATCTACTGGACAAGCTGGATCGCCCAGTTCCACAGCCGCAAGCGCCGGCTGTTGAGCGGCGAGGCCGGGCTGGTGCTGGGGCTTGTGGCGCTGGGCTTCGCCAGCGTCTTCCGCGAGGGGTTCGAGGTGGTGCTGTTCCTGCAGGCGCTGGTGCTGGAGTCCGGCACGGCAGTGGTGCTGGCCGGGACGGCGGCCGGGCTGCTGTTGGTGGTCCTGCTGGGCGTGCTGACGTTCAAACTCCAGGTGCGGCTGCCCTACAAAACCATGCTTGTGGTGACCGGCGTCCTGATCGGGCTGGTGTTGCTCCAGATCACCGGCAAGACGGTCTACACCATGCAGGTGGTCGGCTGGATGCCGATTCACCCGATCCAGCAGATCGCCATCCCCTACTGGTCGGGCACCTGGTTCGGCGTTTACCCAACCTGGGAAGGGCTGGCGTTGCAGTGTGCGGCGGCCGGGTTCGTCATCGGCAGCTACTTCCTGGCCGAACGCAAGCAAAAGGGCAAACGGCAACGGCCGGTGCCCAGCACATCCGGCGCGGCGTAACGATCAAAGATGGCAACTTTGCGGCAAAGTTGCCATCTTTTTTTTTCCGTCTATCCCCCAAACGAGCGATTGGCCGATCCCCCATTCGGCTATCTGCGAAATCGCTCGCTTTTCCGATGACAAACGGCTCCCCGGTTGGTACAATAGACAGGTCGCGCCAACTGCCAGCGCCTGACGTGATTCCATCGCCAGACGAGCCAGCATCTTGCTTCCAGCCCGCGTCCTCATCATATCATCGCATCCGCTCTTTCGAGACGGCATCATCCGCCTGCTGGGCGGCGATGCCGAGGTGATCGCGGCGGCGGCAACCTGGCAGGATGTCGAGGCGCTGGGTCTGGACGGAGCGCCGGACGTGATCGTGGTCGATCACGAGCGGGCCGACCTTCAGGAAACCGACCTGACGCCGCTGCTCTGGCCGGACGCCGAGGACCTGCGTGTGATCTACGTCACGCTGGCAGGCGACCGCATGACGGTTCACCAGCGCCGCCAGGTCAGCGGCCCCAACGAAACCGACCTGTTGTGGGCGATTACAGGCAACCGAACCGTCGATCAATCATCCGCTCACCCCAATCATCCCAACGGAGAGTGAAACGTATGCAAAAAAGGAGCTACGGGAAACATTTCATCATCGTGGCTGTGATCATCCTCATCACAGCGGTTATCACGGTCGTTGGCCTGAGCCGCGTGCGCTGGATGGCCGCGCCGGCGACGACACAGGCGCACTCGGTCGATGCGCTGCTGGCGATTGAGTTGGTGGCCATCGGGTTCCTGTTCGCCCTGGTCATGGTCTTCATGCTCTACAGCATCGTGGCCTTCCGGCGGCGCAACAACGAAGAGGCCGACGGCGACCACTTCGAAGGCAACACCAAGCTGGAGATCACCTGGACCGTCCTGCCCCTGATCACCGTGCTGGTTCTGGCGGTGTTGGGCGCGCGCGGGCTGGCGCAGGCCACCGGCGCACAGGCAGACGAGGTAGCGGTTCGCGTGACCGCATTCAGTTGGGGCTTCACGTTTGGCTATCCCGAGCTGGGCATCGAAGCGACGCCTGTGCTCTACCTGCCCGTGGATCAGCCGGTCGTGCTGGACATGAACTCGGTAGACACGGATGTCATCCACGACTTCTGGGTGCCTGAGTTTCGCGTCAAGCAGGACCTGGTGCCGGGTGTGCCGACCGAACTGCGTATCACGCCCAACAAGATCGGCACCTACACGGTACTTTGCGACGAGCTATGCGGCACCGGCCACACCAACATGCAAGCCCGGGTAGAGGTCGTCTCGGCCAGCGATTTCGATGCCTGGGTTGCCGAGCAGCAACCGTCCACCGATCCGGCCGAAATGGCCAAACTGGGCGAGGAACTGGTAGCCAGCCAGGGCTGCGCGGCCTGCCACAACATCACCGGCGACCCGGGCGGCATTGGTCCGACCTGGAAGGGGTTGTTCGGACACGAGGCCGAACTGGCCGACGGCACGACTGTAGTCGCGGACGAAGCCTATATCACCGAGTCCATCGTCAACCCGTTGGCGAAGATCGTGCAAGGCTACCAGCCCATCATGCCGGCCAGCTACGGCGATGTGCTGACGGACCAGCAGATCGCCTATATCGTCGAGTACATCAAGACCCTGCAGTAGGGCCAAGCATAGGACACAGGACTCATCTGCGAGAGGAGAACACTCTATGAGGTTTTTCAAGACAGGACTTGTGAAGGGCATCCTGGTCGGCCTGCTGTGGTGGCTGATCGGCTTCATGCTCGTCGAAGTCATCCGCGTGGCCATGGGGCTGCCGGCGCAGTGGAACACCAGCCTGCCGGCCGGGCCGGCGGTGCCGCAGGACACGCTGAAATGGATCGTATCCGGCGGTCTGGCAGCCTACGAACCGGCCATGGTCGTCGCCGGCATCTTCTTCGTCATCGGCTTCATGCTGGGCGTAGGAACGATGAGCGACTGGCTGAAGTGGGTGCGCGGCATCGACACCCCCATGCACCACGGCCCCAAGGAAGGCGATCCCGGCTGGTTCCGCTACTTCGGCACCGACTACAGCCACAAGGTGATCGGCGTGCAGTACGGCGTCACCGCAGTGATCCTGCTGATGTTTGCCGGCACGCTGGCGTTGATCTTCCGCGTCGAGCTGGCGCGGCCGGAGCTGCAGCTATCGCTGTTCGGCGCCAACCCGGAGGTGCAGGGCACGCTCAACTGGTTCAACACGCTGGTCGGCGCCCACGGCATGATCATGATCGGCAGCATCCTGCTGGGCGTCGGCGCGATGTCGAACTACCTGGTGCCGCTGATGATCGGCGCCAACGACATGGCCTTCCCCCGGCTGAACTCGTTCGCCTTCTGGATCAACGTGCCCGGTGCGCTGCTGCTGGTGACAGCCATCTTCATCGGCGGCTGGAACACCGGCTGGACTGGCTATCCGCCCCTCAGCGCCCAGTCGCCCATCGGCATCCAGTACTTCTTCATCGGCGTCTTCTTCATCGGTATGTCGTCGATCCTGGGGTCGCTCAACATCATCGTGACCACCCTGACGATGCGGGCGCGCGGCATGACCATGTTCCGCATGCCGATCTTCGTCTGGGCAGCCTTCTCGACTGCACTGATCCAGTTGACCGCCACCCAGCTCATCGGTCTCTCGTTCCTGATGGTGCTGGTACAGCGAATTCTGGGGCTGGGCTTCTTCAACCCCGGCTTCCCCGACATCACGGCGATTGCATCGGCACAGCTTTGGGAAGGCGGAGGCAATCCGATCCTCTTCCAGCACCTGTTCTGGTTCTACTCCCATCCGGCGGTGTACATCTTCATCCTGCCCGGTCTGGGGATCATCAGCGAGCTGCTGCCGGTCTTCGCCCGCAAGCCGCTCTTCGGATACAAATGGATCGCTCTGTCGAGCATGGCGATCGCGCTGGTCGGCTTCCTGGTGTGGGCGCACCACATGTTCGTCTCCGGCATGAACACCTACCTGCGGGTGCCGTTCATGCTCTCGACGCTACTGGTGGCCGTCCCGACCGGCGTCAAGTTCTTTAGCTGGCTGGGCACGCTCTGGGGCGGGCGCATCGACCTCAAAACGCCGATGCTGTTCGCTCTTGGCGCCATCTCGGTGTTTCTGATCGGCGGGCTCACCGGGCCGCCTCTGGGCACCGTCACCACCGACCTGCAACTGCACGACACGTACTACGTGGTGGGCCACTTCCACGCCACCATGTTCGGTGGGTTCGTCTTCCCGTTCTTTGCAGCGCTCTACTACTGGTTCCCCAAGTTCAGCGGACGGCAGTACAACGAGCGGCTGGGCGTGATACACTTCGCGCTGATGACGCCCGCTTTCTGGGTGATGTCGCTGGGCCAGATGCTGGCCGGCACCCGCGGCATGCGCCGCCGTGTCGCCGACTACGATCCGGCCTGGGGCATCGACGGTGTGCAGTTGGCGGTCAGCATCGCTGCATTCATCATCGCGTTCTCGGTGCTGCTGATGGTCATCAACCTGCTGTGGAGCGCCCGCCGCGCGCCGAGAGCAGTGGCCAACCCATGGCGCTCGCGCGGTCTGGAGTGGCAGGTGCCCTCTCCGGTGCCGGAGCTCAGCTATGCAACCGCTCCGGTGGTTGTCGGTGAGCCGTACGACTACGGGCTGCCCGGTTCAACCTACGTCCAGTTCGCGCCGGCCATGACCGGCGGCGACTAGCGCTACCACGAGACCAAGGAGAAAACGCATGGAAACTCCATTCTTAGTATTCATCATGCTGCCTTTTGTCATTGGCGGCGCCCTGCTGGTCGGCCTGTTCCTGCTGGCTCGCATCATGCCGGGCACCGGCAAGGCGGGCAAGGCAGACGCTGCTGCCGTACAGCCGGTCCCGGCTCGCGGGCCGGAGTATGTGAAGCTGCGCGCGCGGCGCGCCGCGGCCTATCGGCTGGGTCTGGTGGTCTTCATGGGCCTGGTTGTGTTGTCGGTCATCGAATTCGTTCTGGCGCATGTGGGTTCCACGGCGCTGATGTTCATCATGATCGTCTTCAAGGCGGCCCTGGTCATGTACTTCTTCATGCACATCGCGTCGGTATGGCGCACAGAGGAGGCTCACTAGATGTCTGCAATTCTCGAATCTCCACAGGTCCAGGTCCGGCGCAACCGGATGGGCATGTGGCTGTTCTTCGTGTCCGAAGCATTCCTGTTTGGCGGGCTGCTGATCGCGCGCTTCTTTCTGTGGGGCGACACGCGGCCGGACCTGCCGCAGGTTGTGCCGCTGGGCATCACCGCCGTCCTGTTGACCAGCAGCTTCTTCATGAACCGGGCGGAGGTGGCTATCGCCAACGACGACCGCAAGACCTTCCTGCGCGGCCTGCTGATCACCGCCTTCCTGGGTTTGATCTTCTTCCTGGGTGTGCTGGTCTTCGAGTGGGGCTGGACCATCGAGGACGGCACCTTTGTGCTCGGCAACCACATCCACCCCACCAGCGGCGTCTACGGCGCGGTGCTCTACGGCATGACCGGCATGCACGCGCTGCACGTGCTGAGCGGCATCGTGATCATCATGATCATCTGGAACCTGGGCCGCAAGGGCAAGTTCTCGGCCGATGATCACTGGGGTGTCGAGGCTACTGCCATCTACTGGCACTACATCGACCTGATCTGGATCTTCTTCTACCCCGCGCTCTACCTGATCGGAACTGCTGTACCGGCTGGCGCGCACTAGGCGGTGAAAAGTCATCAGTTATCAGTAATCAGTAGTTGGTGGTCAGTGATCAGTGGCGACTGATTACTGTTCACCAACTACTGATTACTGATTACTGGTTACTGATCACTGATGACCGATCACAGCCCGGCGACCAAAGAACATGACCCAAGCCCTGCTGCTCTCCTGGGACATTCGCCTGATCGTGCTGATCGGTCTTGCGATCCCCGCGCTGCTCTATCTGCGCGGCTGGCGCTATCTGCGTACGGTGACGCGCGCGCAGCGCGACCCGGCGCGTGCCAACCCGCGGGCTGCGCTGGTGGCGGGGTGGAAGCCGGCAGCCTACCTCGGCGGGCTGGCGGCCGTCGGCATCGCGCTGATGTCGCCCATCGACGTCCTGGGAGGGCAGCTCTTTCTCATGCACATGATCCAGCACCTGGTGCTGATCATGATCGCGGCGCCGCTGCTACTGGTGGGCAATCCGTTCCCGGTGCTGATGTGGGGATTGCCGCGCGGTGCGCGCCGGAAGGTCGGCGGGCTGCTGAGCGGGCCATCCCGGTTTCGGCGCGTGGTTACCAAGCTCACGTCGCCGGGCCTCGTGTGGCTGTTCTTCTTCACGGTCTATGTCGGCTGGCACGACCCGAACATGTACAACCTGGCGCTGCGCAGCGAGTTCGTCCACGACATCGAACACCTGACGTTCTTCCTGGCCAGCATGTTGTTCTGGTGGCATGTCACCGGCGTGGCGCCCCGCTTCCACCGCACGCTGAGCACCTTTCAGCGACTGGCCTACGTGCTTTCGATTATCCCCGCCAACATGATTCTGGGCGTTGTCATCGCCTTTGCCAGCGAACCGATCTACACCTACTACACTACCGTGCCCCGGCTCTGGGGACTGTCGGTCGTCCAGGACCAGTCCATCGCCGGCATCATCATGTGGATTCCGGGCAGCATGATGTACATTCTGATCGCGCTGATCCTGGTCAGCCGCATCGTGCAGAGTGAATCTGAGAAGCCACCCCACCCCGAAACGCCCTGGCTGGTTGACACTGTCGGGTGATCGGAGCAACACTGATGGCGACACGGCTTCTCCTCATTCTGCTTTTGCTTGCCTTGCAGCCAGTCAGCAGCGCTCTGGCCCACGGCGGCGGCACGCCACAACTTGTCAAAGAACGCGCAGGGGCGTATGCTTTGTATGTCTGGACCAACCCTGATCCAGTGCGGGTAGGCACCATGCATGTCTCCGTCGCGCTGGTGCAGCCGGACACCGAGGCGCCGGTCCTGAACGCAGACGTGAGGGTAACGGCAACGCCCGAAACGGGCAACCCCATCACGTCCACCGCCACCCACGAGAACGCGACCGTCAAGACCTACTACGAGACCGATATGGCAATCCCGCAGGAAGGACCGTGGCAGGTCGCCGTCTCCTATCAGATCGACGATGCCGGCGGAAGCGCGAGCTTTCCCGTCCAGGTTCAGCGGGCTGGCATGAATATGCAGCCGATTGCTCTCGGCGTGGTCGTGGCAGTCGTGGGCGGCGGCATCATCTTCATGGGACGCAGGAACCGCCGGCCGGCCGCGCCTGCGGTCCCAGACCAAAAGTAACATGGTTCGCACTCTTTTCAGCAGGCGCTACATCGCGATCACGCTGTTTGTGCTGCTCGCGATGGCCGTCATGGCCCGGCTCGGCGTCTGGCAGCTTGACCGCCGCCAGCAACGGCTGGCCCACAACGCCGATCTCATCGCCAAGCTGGCCCAACCGCCACTCTCGCTCAACGAAGTCGCGGCCGGGCTGGCCGCCGTGCCTGAGGATCGCGACGAAATCCGCAACACCCGCGCCGTTGCCAGCGGTCGCTTCGACTACGATCATCAGCTGCTGCTGGTGCAGCAGGTTTACCAGGACTCCCTGGGCAGCCGGTTGCTGACCCCCCTGCTGCTCAACGGCACCGGCAAGGCGGTCATGGTGGATCGCGGCTGGATTCCCCTTTCCTCCGACGACCCGGACCCGGCCCACTGGGCGCAGTACAACGCTGACACGGGCCCGGTCGAAGTCAGGGGCTTCATGCAGCCGTCGCAGCGGGTCGGCCGGCCGGCCGAGGTGAACGCCGACCAGCCGGCGCGCCTGACGTGGTACCAGGCCGATCTGCCGGCCATCGCGCCGCAGATGCCCTATGAGATACTGCCGGTCTATCTGCTGCAATCGCCCGATGCCGCGGGCAACCTGACGCCGCCCTACCGGGTCGATCCCGAGGTCGATCTGTCGGAAGGCCCGCACCTTGGCTATGCGATCCAATGGTTCAGCTTCGCGATTGTGGCCGGTGTGGTGTATGTGCGGGTCGTGTCGCAGCGGGAAAAGAAAGCCAAAGTTGCGGAAGGAGCCAATGCCACAGCCAATTGGGACAGCGAGTTAGAAGCCTCCGGCAAGGATAGTGATGCCCCACTGGCACAGGAAGCACAACATGTTTAGGGTTTCTGGCTGGCTGGCTGCCTCGATGCTGGCGGTGGCGCTGCTGGCCGGCTGCGGCCAGCCTTACACCTTCCAGGGAACGGCCTATCCCGAGCCGCTGGCAAGACCGGCGGTTCAGCTGACCAGCGAGACCGGCCAGCCGTTCGATCTCAGCGATCAGAGCGGCAAGGTATCGTTGCTGTTCTTCGGCTACACCACCTGTCCCGACGTCTGTCCGACCACTCTGGCCGAGGCGCGCACGATCCTGAACGATCTGGGCGACGACGCGCAGGACGTGGAGTTCCTCTTCGTCACCGTGGACCCGGAGCGCGACACGCCCGAAAAGCTGTCAGCCTACACCGACGCCTTCCACCCCGGCATCGTCGGCCTGACGGGGACACCCGAGCAACTGGCGGCAGTTTACGACGAGTTCGGAGTGCGCGCCGAACGGGTTGACGCGCCCGACTCGGCCCTGGGCTACCTGATGAACCACACCAGCCGCATGTATCTGGTGGACCGGGACGGCAACCTGCGCCTGAGCTACGGCTACGGCACGCCGCTCGAGAACATCGTAGACGACGTCAGGCACCTGGTAAAGTGACTGTCACATGGCGGCGCACAACAAGAACGCACGAATGACTTCCCAAAAACAGCTTCGACCTTTCTCCTTGTTGCTCGTGCTGGCCGTCGGTCTGGCGCTGACACTGTCAGCCTGCCAGCGGGCCAGCCAGCAACCCGATACCGGCGCCACCGCCGGCGTCACCATGACGCTGGCGGTGAACCCCGACCCGGCGACGGTCGGCCAGGCGCAGGTGACCATCACCCTCAACGATGCAGACGGCCAGCCCGTCAGCGGCGCGACGGTGGCGATCAAGGGTGACATGTCGCATGCCGGCATGGTGCCCGTCCTGGCCGACGCGACCGACGAGGGCGCCGGCGCGTACCGGGCTGATCTGAAATGGACCATGGCCGGCGACTGGATCGTCACGGTGACGGCAACGCTGCCCGATGGCCAGACGGCCGAGCAGCAGTTCGACCTGAGCGTGGCGCGTTAGGCCGTCGCCGTCGTCGGTCTCTTACTCCTACTCCTCCTCTTCCTCTTACTCCTCCGGGAGCTCGCTCACGGACCGAAGAGGAGTAAGAGTAGGAGTAAGAGCCAGATAAGGAGTTGCTGCGCATGACGGGCAGCACGACGCCAATCTACCAGCCCAAACGGGCCTTTGACCTGCTGCGTTTGCCAGGGCTGGGCCGGCTGTTGCGCTGGCGCTGGGGCCGGCTGGCCTTCCAGCTGCCACTGGCGCTGGTAGCCGTGCTGCTGATCTACGACGGGTTCACGGGGCCGAAGCTGGCGCCGCAGAACCTGGCGACGGTGGCTGCCTGGGTCCATTATCGCGGGCTGATCGTGCTGGCGCTGTTGTTAGCCGGCAATCTGTTCTGCATGAGCTGCCCGTTCACGCTGCCGCGGACGCTGGCGCGCCGGCTCTCCAGCCATGGGCGGCGCTGGCCCATGGCGCTGCGCAACAAGTGGCTGGCCATCGCGCTGTTCGTCGGCCTGCTGTTCGTGTACGAGGCGCTGGATTTGTGGGCCAGCCCGTGGCTGACCGCCTGGCTGATCGTGGCGTATTTCGCCGCTGCGTTTGTTTTCGAAGCGCTGTTCGCCGAGTCGCCGTTCTGCAAGTACCTCTGCCCGCTGGGCACGTTCAACTTTGTGAGTTCGACGATCTCGCCCTTGCAGATCACCAGCCGCGACGCGGGCGTTTGCCGCACCTGCATCGGCAAGGAGTGTGTCAACGGCAGCGCGCAGGTGCTGGGCTGCGGCACCGAGCTGTTCGTGCCGCAGATGCGCAGCAACCTGGACTGCGTGCTGTGCCTGGACTGCGTGCGGGCCTGTCCCCACGACAACGTGGCGCTGGCCGCCCGCAAGCCACTGATCGAGCTGTCAGGCGACGCCTGGGCCAGGCGCTGGGACGTGGCGCTGCTGGCGCTGGTGTTTGCGTTTGCGGCGCTGGGCAACGCCTTCGGCATGGTGCCGCCGATCTACGCCCTGGAAACTGCGCTGGCCGGCTGGCTGGGCGCGAAGAGCGAGGCGCTGGTGCTGGCGCTGATCTTCGGCGTGGTCTACGTGGCGCTGCCGGTGCTGGCCGGAATCGGTGCTGCCTGGCTGAGCCGGCGGCTAACCGGCGGCGGCTCGCTGCGGGTGGTGCTGGCTCGCTACGCGCCGGCGGTGGTGCCGCTGGGCTTTGCGATCTGGTTTGCCCACTACTGGTTTCATTTCGCGACCGGCGCGCTGACCATCATTCCGGTCTTCCAGAGCTTTCTGATCGACCACGGTGTGGTGTTGCTGGGCAGCGAGCCGAATTGGCGGCTGGCTGCCATCCTGCCCAACGATTGGCTGTTCTTGTTGCAGGTGGCAGGTGTGGCGATTGGCTTTCTGGCCAGCCTTGTGGCATTGCGCCGCAGCGCCGAAAGCGTACACGGCGACAACGACCGGTTGATCCGACTGGCCGCGGCGCCGTGGCTGGCGTTGTTGATAGTGTTTGCTGTAACGGCGATCTGGCTGTTTAGCCTGCCGATGGAAATGCGTGGTATGATAGCAGGGTAGAGAACAAGGAGTCCGAGGATATCATGAACCGACATACAAGCAAACGACTGGCCGCCGAAGCGGTAGCTCCAGCCATCACTTCTGATCTTGCAGTGGCCGAAAACCCCTCTCCGGCCAAAGAAGGAACAAGGCCATCCTTCTTCCAGACGATGATGGTCCTGTTCAAGGCGCGCGTGGTAAGCCTGCTGGTGCTGTCAGCGGTCGGCGGTGCGTTTCTGGGCGCGGGCGGCTGGCCGGGCTGGGATATCCTGGCGCTGACCATCGTCACCGGCTGGCTGGCCGCCTCGGGATCGTCTGCGCTAAACCAGTACCTGGAGCGCAAGACCGACGCCCAGATGAGCCGCACCGTCCACCGCCCGCTGATCGACGGCAGCATCAGCAACCCGAAGTGGGTGCCGTGGGTCGCGCTGGCGATGATCGTGGCACCGGTGGTGTGGACGGCAACCTTCAACCCGGCGCTGGCGTTCTGGCTGGCCGCGGGCGCGTTCATCTACGTGGTCATCTACACGATTTGGCTCAAGCCGCGCACGCCGGTCAACATCGTCATCGGCGGTGCGGCCGGCAGCGCAGCCGTGCTGGCCGGTGCGGCTGCCGCGGGCATGTGGAACCAGCCGGGCGCGATCGTGCTGGCGCTGCTGGTATTCCTGTGGACACCGACCCACTTCTGGAGCCTGGCCATCGTCTACCGCAACGACTACGCCAAAGGCGGCATGCCGATGCTGCCGGTGATCGTGCCGCCGCGCCAGGCGGCCTTCTGGGTGCTGATCCACACCATGGGCACGGCGCTGGCGGCGGTGGTGCTGGCGCTGGACCCGGCGCTGGGGCTGATCTACCTCATCCCGGTGGCGATTGTCACCATCGATATGCTGCTGCGCAACGTGCGCCTGACGCGCGTGCCAACCGGCAAGAACGCCCGCTCGCTGTTCATGGCGTCCAACTTCTATCTGATGATCGTGCTGGTCATGATCTGCGTCAACGCGGCGATCCCGATCTAGCCATTGCGCGAGCTTGCCACGAATTACACGAATTCTACCAAAAACCGCAACCACTCATGGTACCGAGGACTTTCAGTCCTTGTCTTGCGGCAGAGAGACCGTCGCGTCGGTTGCAGCTCCGGTGACTGACAAGGACCGTCAGTCCTGGCTGAGCAGTTGCAAATTCGTGCAATTGGTGACCGATCCTCGTTGGTCACGACAGGCTTTTCACAAACGCACCTATTGGCTACAATAGACTCCAGGCGGTGACACGTACTTCGGTCACGCCTGGAGTTTCTCTTATCACTGGGAAGGAGCCCGGACCATGAGAGTCTTGAAACAGATCGCGCGCGTATTTGCGATCATTCTCGCCGTGCTGGTCATCGTCCTCAGCGTTTCAGGAATCGCCGGTTTCTGGTACGTGAACAGCGTTCTCACCAACGTTACCAACCAGGTCTTCTCCATCGTCAACACCGGCGCGGGCGTTGCGGCGACCGGCGTCAACCGCGCCGAGCAACTGGTGACGGACGGCCGGTCGGAGGTGCAGAACGCCTCGGACACGGTGACCGCGGTCGGACAGAACCTGGAAGAGAACAGTCCGGTGCTGACAGCGCTCAACGACCGCCTGCAGCAGCGCCTGGGACCAACGGTAGAGGCTATCGGAACCACACTGGCCCCGGCGGTGGATGGGCTGAGAACCGTCAATCAAATAGCGACCATCGCCAACTCGATCCCGTTCGTCAAACAGGAAACACCGCGCCTCGACAAGCTGGAGGCAGCCACCAACGGCCTGCTGCAACTGGTAGCTGACGTGCAACAGTTCCAGGCGACGCTGGGCCAGACCGTTGTGGCCGGGAAGAACCAGGTCACCAACGAGGCGGTGGGCGTGCTGACCGATCTGGCGACCCGCATTGACACCCGGCTGGCCAACCTCGAGAGCACCCTTCAGGAGACGCAGCAACAGATCAGCGATTTTCAGGGGCGGATGAACGCCCTGAACGGCCGGCTGCTGGCGATCTACAACCTGGCCACCCTGCTGTTGACCCTGCTGCTGGTCTGGATCATCTACTCGCAGGTGGTGGTGATCCGCAATCACTGGCGCGGCCTGCGCACTTCTGGCGCGAACGGCAGCGCGGCTGCGCTCGCGGCTGCCGAGACACCGCCCGCGGTCGGGAGCCCGGAACCGCCGGCAGCTGTCCCGGTCGAGTCGCTTCCGTCCAGCGAGCCGGACGAGGCGCCTCTTGTCCCGTCAGCCGACACCGGCGAGGTTGAGAATGTCGGTGAGGACGCCGGCAACGACCGGTGACAGAACAGCGGAACGCCCCAAGGGGCGATCCTGCGTGTGCAAACCCGGCGCGAAAACGCTCCTGGCCAAATGGCCGGGAGCGTTCTTGTTGTTGCCATGCGGCTGGCGCACGGGGCGTATGGTGCAGGACACGCACGCCGCGGGACGATACGGCGACGCGCCTTAACTGCGCTGGGGTAGCTTCAGGGTCCGTTCGACCACTTCCAGGAAGTTGCGCAACGTGTAGGGCTTGCTGAGGTAGCCGTCACAGCCGGCGTCCAGGGCGCGCTGTTCGTCGGCCGGCCGGGCGTGCGCGGTGACTGTAACAACGGGAATGTGGCGCAACTCCGGGTCTTGTTTGAGCCGGCGCGTTGCCTCGAAGCCATCCAACGAGGGCAGGGAGATGTCCATCAAGATCAGGTCAGGACGATCAGTGCGCGCGATCCGCAAGCCCTCCTCGCCATCGGCTGCCTCCAGGAAGTCGTAGCCCTGCATTGAGAGCACGCGCGCCAGAAACTCGCGCATGTCCCCATTGTCCTCCACGACCAGCACGCACGGCCGCGGCGGCCTTTCTTGTTCTTGAGGCAGTGAATCTGAAACGGCGATTGGCTTTGTGTTGCTCGGTTGGCTCATATCGCTGGTATCCTCGTTATGTCGTCGCATCGGCAGAGTGCCGCAGCGCGTTCCGGTTCCAGGGCGGACTCAAGGTCCTGTCGATCCCACACATGATATCATAGTACAGGCGAATTTGCAGTAGTACCATGGTACCACCGGAATTGCACGCCTTGCAATTTGGTATTGTTCGCGGACGCTTGCTCCATTGGAGCACGGACACACAATCGAACGAATAGTTCCGGGGAACGCCAGATGAGGGAGAGAGGAAGCAGCAGTGTGGTGGCGACCAACGGAGCAAACGGTTACAAATCCACAGCCTTGACCCAATAGTTGTGCGGTAAGGCGAGGATCTCAGGGAACATGCGCTCAGGGATCGGCTCGTCCAGACCGAGCACCATGATCGCCTCGCCGCGCGGGGACCGCCGACCGACGTGCATGTAGGCGATGTTGATGTCGTTCTCACCCAGGAGGGTGCCGATGGCGCCGATGATGCCTGGGCGGTCGTAGTGCCACGTCAGCAGGAAGTGGCCCCTGGCGATGAAATCCACCCAGAGATCATCGATACAGACGATGTGTGGCTCGTTCTGCAACACCGACCCGCGCACCAGCCGCTGCCGGTTGTGGTTGCCAACGGTCAGCGTCAGCAGGTTCTCGTAGCGTTCGTTGTGGTGGTGTTGGCGGCGCTGCGACAGGGACAGGCCGCGCTGGCGCGCGATCAGGCGGGCGTTCACCAGGTTGACCCGTTCGGCAACCACGCCGTCCAGCAAACCTTTGAGCGCGGCTGCTTCCAGATACGACAGGTCATGCTCTGCGATGGGACCGTGAGCGGTCAGCTCCATTCGATCCAGCATCCCAGGCTCGAACTGGGTCAGGAAGCGGCCGAGCCGCTCCGCCAGGTCGATGTACGGGGTCAATACCTCCAGGTCCTTGGGCGGAATGATCGGCGTATTGATGGCGTAGCGCGCCATCTGCCCGTTGAGCACCGACACCACCTGCTCCGCCACATCGATGGCAACCTGGCGCTGCGCCTCTAGCGTCGAGCCGGCGATGTGCGGCGTCAGTACGACGCCCGGATGACCCAGCAGCGGGCTGCCAACCGGCGGTTCGACCGAAAACACGTCCAGTGCAGCTCCGGCCACATGCCCGCTCTCCAGCGCGCGCAACAACCCTTCCTCGTTGATAATTCCGCCGCGCGCGCAGTTGACCAGGCGAACGCCGGCTTTGCAGCGGCGCAACTGAGGCTCGCCGATCATGTTGCGCGTCTGGTCGGTGGCCGGGACGTGAACCGAGATAAAATCCGCTGTCTCCAGCAACTCGTCCAACTCCACCAGTTGGACGCCCAGATTGCTGATGTAATCCTTGCCAACGTAGGGATCGTAGGCAACAACGTCCATGCCGAACGCCTGCACGCGCTCGGCCACCAGCGAGGCGATCCGGCCCAGACCGACCAGCCCAAGCCGCTTGCCGTTGATCTCAACGCCGACAAAGGCGCTTCGCCGCCACTCGCCGGCGCGCACCGAGGTATCGGCCTGTGGAATCCGCCGCGCCAGCGACAGCAGCATCGCCACGGTGTGCTCGGCGGCGGCCAGCACGTTGCCCGTCGGCGCGTTGACGACAATCACGCCGGCCTGGGTCGCGGCCGCTACGTCGATGTTGTCCACGCCAACGCCGGCGCGCCCGACGACCCGCAGCCGGCCGGCGCGCGTGCCCGCGTTGAGCACGTCTGCGGTCACCTTGGCGCGGCTGCGCACGATCAGTCCATCAAATTCGCCGACGTTGGCGACCAGGTCGGCCTGGCTGATGGCAGGTTGCTCGACCAGCTCGGCGTGCGCCCGCAGAATATCCATTCCCTCCGCGTCCAGAGGGTCAGCTATGAGGATCCGTGGTTGTTCCGCGTTCATGTGATCTTGATACGCCGTGGTGCGACTACATCCGCTCCGGCGCAGTGACTCCCATCAGTCCCAGCACGCGCGCCAGGACGATGCGGGCAGCCTCGCACAGCCGCAGGCGCGCCAGGCTCAGTGCTCGCTCGTCCGGCTCCGCTGCCACAACCTTGCACTCATGGTAGAACGCGTGGAAGTCGTTGGCGAGACCTTGGGCGTAATGGCTGAGCTGATGGGGTGCAAGCTGCGCAGCTGCGTCGGCGATCACCTCCGGCAGCCCGATCATCTTGCGCAGCAGCTTGAGCTCGGCCGGATGGCTCAGCAAGCCAAGATCACCACCGGCATACTCGCGTGGCGCGAAGCCCTCGTCGGCCACCTTACGCAGAATGGCGCAGATGCGGGCGTGGCCGTACTGAACGTAGTAGACCGGGTTCTCGCTGCTTTCTTTAACTGCCAGATCCAGATCGAAGGTCATGGAGCTGTCGGCTGAGCGCGTCAGCAAGGTGAAGCGCATCACGTCGCGGCCGGGGATCGAGGGCGTGGTCAGCTCGTCCAGCAGCGCATCGATGGTGACAAACTCGCCGCGGCGGGTGGACATCTTGACCTCCTGCCCGTCGCGCAGCAGGGTAATGAACTGGTGGATAATGACCTGAATGGCGCCCGTGTCGTAGCCCAGCGCGCGCACCCCGGCCAGCACGTCCGGCCAGGTCGCGTGGTGATCAGCGCCGAAGATATCCACGATGTACTCGAAGCCGCGCTGCAGCTTGTCGACGTGGTAGGCGATATCGGGCATGCGGTAGGTTGGCTCGCCGCTGGACTTGATGATCACGCGGTCTTGCTTCAGCCCAAGATCCGTAGCCCGCAGCCAGGTCGCACCGTCCTTCTGGTAGGCGTAGCCGCTGGTCGAAAGCGCCTGCACTGCAGCGTTGATTTTGCCCGTTTCATAAAGGTCCAGCTCGTTGTAGTAAACATCGAACTCGACGGCCAGCCGCGCCAGCGTCGCCCGGATGTTAGCAAAGATCGACAGCTCGGCCTTCTTGCGAAAGACATCGACGCCGGCCTCGACCAGCCCATCACCGTGTTCGGCGACCAAGGCGGCTGCAACCCAGCGCAGGTAATCGCCCTGGTAGCCGTCCTGGGGAATGGGGTTCTGCTGGCCAAGCAGCTCCAGGTAGCGCACCCGCAGGCTCTCGCCCAACAGCCGCATCTGCCGGCCGCCGTTGTTGAAGTAGTACTCGCGGGTGACAACCCAGCCGGTAGCCGTCAGCAGGCTGGCGATCGTATCGCCCAGGACCGCGCCCCAGGCGTGGCCGATGGTCAACGGACCGGTGGGGTTGGCGCTGACGAACTCGACCTGCGCCTTGCGGCCGCGGCCGGCATCGGAGTTGCCGAAGCTGTCGGGCACGGCCTCGATGGCCGCAACCTGTTGGGCCAGCCACGCGTCAGATAGGGTGAAGTTGACGAAACCGGGATGCGCCAGCTCTACCTTGCCGATGAACTCCGCCTCCGGAAAGTGGGCAATGAGCGCTTCGGCGATCTTGACCGGCGCCATCTTGGCCAGCCGCGCCGACTGCATGGCCACGTTGGTCGAGTAGTCGCCGTGCTCAGGGTTCTTAGGTCGCTCGATCACCACGTCGGGCAACGCGAAGATCGGCAGATCGCCAGCCGCCTGCGCCTTGAGCGCGGCTTGCTGGATGAGGGAGATAAGTTCGTCGCGAATCATTGCTCGTTTTCCTCGTCAAACTGAAAATGAGCGCCTGTTTCTGCGACAGCTAGGACATGCGTCCGGTCGAAGTCAGCCACAGGATACTGGTTCCAATTCACGTGTGTTGTAAGAAAGTCGTTGATGCGTTTGATCAACTCATGCTGTCGTAATAGAGCAAGTTCTCTTTCGGTCAACCGCGATAACAGGTCATCAACGCTCACCGATGGTCGAGTGAGATTCTTGATGGTCTCTTTTGGGCTCAATCTGGCAAGATGCCATTCCAGATCACTCAGCGACCGTTCCATCAGCCGCTCAAAAAGCTCACGCTCCTGCAAGAAGACAATCTCAATTTCCGGCACGGCTACGAATACCTCGTACGGCACATTGCCAGCCGCCTGGCGCAACAGAAAACGCAATAAGTCAACTCGTTCTTGAATAGTAGTCTCGCTCGTCGTATCGGCATTGACAACAAGCGCCAGTGGCCGACTCCTAAGCGTAAGCAGTGTGGTTGCCAAGGACTGTGCGCCGTAGCTTCCGCCAGCTGCCACCAGTTCCGTGCTACTGACTATTTCGGGTGCAAGCAGTCTCTCAAGAATCTGAATATCTGTCTGCCCTTCAGCCACTAGATACAAGCTGCTCATCGTATGCCTTCCTGCATGATGCTATAGTCGGGCCGTCCCGTTTCGACACAGAACCGGTACTTGCGAACCAGACTTCTGCGCAGTGTCTGGTTGTGGAGAGCGGAAGCAAGCTCTTCTCCATTCCACAACTACACGGTCTGCGGCGCAAGAAACTGGGCTAACGTCGTGGCAGCCTCCGTGAATCCATTTTTGCTCACAACTACGCCAATCGTGCTGGAGGGCCGGCGGAGGAGTTGATTGCGTAGCTTTGCGATCGGTTCGACGTTCGTGCGCTGTACTGTATCCTTGCATTCCACCAGGCATGAAAGTCCGCTCACATACACGACACCATCGATCTGTTCCACCTCCTCCTCACCAATGTTGACACTGTATGGCCAGCGCACGGCGGCGCCCTCCAGTTGAAATGCCCGCAAAACAAGGTATTCGAGAGCCTTGCCCGGTGCCCACCCTTCTACGGCACCGGCTTCGATCGCCTGCCAAAAGGTCAGCAATTGACTGTGATCCAGGCGGGCAATTCTGAGTTGGTACTCGTATTCGGTGGCCATTGACGTTCTGGACCTTACACCTTCTCCATCTCGTACCAGTTCGGTCCTACCTCCGCGTCCACCTTCAGCGCCGCGTCCAGTTGGTAGGCGCCTTCCATGGTCGACCGCACCAGCGGTACGACCTCGGCCAACTCGCCGTCGGGAACCTCCAGCACCAACTCGTCGTGGACCTGCAAGAGCATCTTGCTGGCCAGACCTCGTTCCCGCAACGTCCGATGCAACCGCACCATGGCGATCTTGATGATGTCGGCTGCGCTGCCCTGGATCGGGTGGTTGATGGCGGCTCGCTCGGCGGCCATCTGCTCGTTGCGGCCGCCGCGCCCGCCGCCGGCCAGGATCGGGAAGTAGCGCCGCCGGCCCAGCAGAGTCTCCACGTAGCCTTGCTTGCGCGCCGTAGCGATGGTCTGGTCGATGTAGCGGCGAATGCCGGGATAGGTCTCGAAATAGACGTCTAGAAACGCCTGTGCGTCGCTCCGGCTCAACTCGGTGCGACTGGAGAGCCCGAACGCGCTGACGCCGTAGCTGGTGGCAAAGTTGACCATCTTGGCGATGGAGCGCTGTTCTTCGGTGACAGCCTCCGGCGGCACGTTGTAGATCCTGGCGGCGGTCGCACGGTGGATGTCCTCGCCGGCGCGGAAGGCAGCCAGCATGGTCTCGTCCTGGGAGATGTGGGCCAGGATGCGCAGCTCCACCTGCGAGTAGTCGGCAGCCAGCAGCTTGCAGCCCGGCGCAGCCACAAATGCACGCCGTATCTCCCGCCCCAGCTCGCTGCGCACCGGGATGTTCTGCAGGTTCGGGTTGTTGCTGCTGACCCGCCCGGTCTCCGCGCCGGCCTGGTTGAAGCTGGTATGAAGACGGCCCGTGGCCGGGTTGACCATCTGCGGCAGCGCGTCGACGTAGGTGTTGAGCAGCTTGGTAAGCTGGCGCTGCTCCAGGATCAGGTCGATGACCGGATGACGACCCTGAAACGTCTCCAACACGCCGGCGGCGGTAGAATAGTGGCCGGACTTCGTCTTCTTCAAGCCGTCGGTCGGCAGACCCAGCGAGCCGAACAGCACGTCGGAAAGCTGCTGCGTGCTGTTGATGTTGAACGAGTAACCGACCAACTGGTAGATCTGATCCTCGATCTCCTCCAGCCGCGCGCGCAGGTCACGCGACATCTGCGCCAGAAACTCCACGTCCAGCGCAATGCCGGCCCGCTGCATGTCCACCAGCACCGGGACAAGCGGCATCTCGACCTCGCGGAAGAGACTGGTCAGCGCCCGTTCCTCCAGGTCGCGGCGTAGCTGCGGCACCAGCCGCCAGGTCATGTCGGTGTCGGCGGCGGCGTAGCGGGCCGCGTCGGCCACCGGCACCAGATCCATGGTGGTCTGCTGCTTGCCCGTGCCGATTAGCTCGCTGATCGGCGTCATCTCGACACCCAACCGCTGCCAGGCCACGTTCTTCAGCCCCAGGCCGCGGCTGCCGGGATCGACAAGAAACTCGGCGATCATGGTGTCGAACAGCGGCCCGCCGATGCGAATGCCGTAGCGAAGCAGCATGGTCAGGTCGTACTCGGCGTTGTGCGCCGTCTTCTCGATGTCGTCGCCCTCCAGCACCGGCTTGAGCGCCGCGATGACCTGCTCCAGCGGCAGCTGCTGCTCAGCACCCTCGGCCCGGTGGCCCACGGGAATGTAGGCGGACTGGCCTTCGCCCCACGCCAGCGACATGCCGACCAGATCGGCCTGCTGCGCGTCGGTTGCGGTGGTTTCGGTGTCGAAGGCGATCAGCGCAGCACGTTGCAGCGTCGTCACCAGCCTGGCAAGCCCCTCCTCGCTGACAACCAGCCCGTAGGGCATCGGTTCGTCGGGGGCTGCAGCCGCGTGCGCCTCAGCCGGCTGGGGGGCCATCTCGGCAAACAGCGCCAGTTGGCCGGTCGGCGTGACTACCGCGTCGCTGGCCGTCTCGCCGCCGGGCCGGTTGCTGTCTGGCAGCCGGTCCACCAGCGTGCGGAACTCCAGCTCGCGGAACAGCTCGATCATGACGTCCTTGTCGTAGTCTTTGAGCCGGCAGGCTTCCAGATCGAGGGTCACGCCGGGAACGTCGGTGATGATCGTTACCAGCCGCTTGCTGAGGAAGGCGCTGTCGCGGCCCTCCTCCAGCGCGCTGCGGGTGCGCCGGGCGGTGACCTCGTCCAGGTGTTCGTAGATGCTTTCCAGGGTGCCGAAGGTCTGAAGCAGGTCGGTGGCGCCCTTTTCACCTACGCCGCGCACGCCGGGCACGTTGTCCGACTTGTCGCCGATCAGCGCCTTGAGATCGATGAGTTGTTTGGGCGCCAGCTTGTAGCGCTCTTTCACGGCCTCTGGGGTGTAGTAGATCGTGTCGCTGAACTTGCGCCCGCTGGTCAGTACGGTGGTGTGGTCGGTGACGCACTGGACGATGTCGCGGTCGCCGGTGACGATGACGGTCTGCACGCCCTGCCCATCGCCCTGGCGCGCAAGCGTCCCCAACACGTCGTCGGCCTCGAAGCCCTCGCGGGTGAAGATGGGAATGTTGAACGCCTCGATCAGTTGCTGGATGCGGCGCACCTGCAGGCGCAGGTCGTCCGGCATGCGGTCGCGCGTGCCCTTGTAGTCGGTGAACTCCTCGTGGCGAAACGTCTTGCCGACGTCGAAGGCCACCGCGATGAAATCCGGCTTCTCGTCGCAGGACGTTGAGCAGCATGGAGAAGAAGCCGAACGTCGCGTTGGTCGGCTCGCCATCGCGGTCTGCATCTCCGGCGGCAGGGCGTGGTAGGCCCGGAACGCCAGCGAGTGGCCGTCTATCAATATAAGTTTTGCGCACACAGAGTCTTCTCCCGATCAGTTCAACGACTGCATATCCAACAAGGGCTGAAGTTCGACACCGTCATCAAGCTCCGGCCACCATGCACCACCCCGGAAGGCACGATCTCCCAGTGCTGCCGTTGTTCAGAATTGCATCCAGCAACCAACGCAACCAGGGATGTTGGCTCATTTCCAATTGAAGGATGCGACCATGCTCAACCGCAGCACAAGCGCATCATCTGCAAGCGCGACCGCACTTAGCGTAACAGAGCTTCACTGCATCAGCCGGGAAAGTGGTCGTCCCATAGGTCGTATAGTTCATTCAAATGACTCCTTGTCACCGGCCAGATCCGGGTTAACTCTCGTCCAGCAAAGCCGTAATTATACGCAAACTCCAAGGTACCCAACCAAATCTTGGTCTCACTGCCACCTTTCCGGACATGCATATGAGGTGGCTCGTTGCGCTCGTTGGAATAGAAAAAGAAACGATACCCGTCGATCAAGATGCTGGGCACGATCAGCTTCGCTCCTTTACTGGCCTGCACTACCCGGCTACTTACCTGACTTGCCCCTGATCTCAATCGGCCGGCTGCCGCAAATCTTTCACTTGCTGCAGATCAGCAATGTCGCGCGTCATGCCGAAGCTGCGACCGGCGTCGAGGCGGAAGTAGCCCGTTGGCAGGTCGAGCAGGATGTTGCGGGTGGATTTGTTGTGAACGATGACTGTCTTTTGCGGATCCCAGTCGTATTCCAATGTCTGGTTCTTTTTGCTGCCGGCCACGGCATCCTCCTGAAGTTCAAGCCAGAATCGGCTGTGTTCTGCGGAACAAGCAGCAGCTATTGTATCCCCACACCCGGCGAAAGTCAATCAGGTACAACCGAAATCGGTTGTCCGCCAGCCGGGCGCGCCGCGCAACGAACCGCGAATCGCAACAGAATGCAGCCACCACCCGGCCTAGTTTTTTGCGCGCCTGGACGGACAGTGATATATCGCGTCGCGCGCGGTCGCCCTGCTGTGAAACATCTGCGGCAGGCGATGCCGAATTGGAGACTACCCCACCGATGGAAGGAAGCACAAGTGCCATACTCTAGTGGTCTGTCTGTGATACTTTCCATCTGTGCGTCGCGTTGGATCTGCATGCCGGAGGGTGAATGTTCGTGCGAAACGCTTTGGCGGCCATGAAGATCGTGGCAATGCTGGCCGGCTTGTTGTCAGCCGGCGCATGCGTCAGCGCGCCACCGACTCCTGCGCTGCCAGTTCCGCCATCGTCGACGCAGCCCGCCGCGGCTGCTCCGGTTTCGCCGCCGGCCAGGGTCACACCGGCCGGTCCTGCTGATTCTCCTTCGCCGGTCGCGGCCGCGGCCAACGCCGACGTCGAGCACGTCCGCGCCGTGCGCAGCGGCGACGGGAGCTGGACGTTCCACGTCACCGTGCGCCACCCGGACACCGGCTGGGAGGACTACGCCGACGGCTGGGATGTGGTCCTGCCCGACGGCTCGGTGGTCAAGCCCGATCCCGACAGTCTGTTCACGCGCCTGCTGCTGCATCCCCACGAGACGGAGCAGCCGTTCACCCGCAGCCAGAGCGGCATCGTGATCCCGCCCGGCGTGACGACGGTCACCGTGCGCGCCCACGATCTGGTGGACGGCTGGGGCGGCCGCGCGGTAGCAGTTGATCTAGCCGCGGCCAGTGGGCCGAACTTCGAGGTGGTGCAATGAGCAACCTGCCCTCAGGGATGGTAACCTTCCTGTTCACCGACGTGGAAGCGAGCACGAGGCTCTTTCAACGCTTTCCCAATGCCATGCCGGCCGCGCTGGCGCGCCACGACGCCATCATCCGCGCCGCAGTGACCGCTCACCGCGGGCAAGTGTTTCTCAACGCCGGCGACAGCTTCTGTACGGCGTTTGGCAACCCCTCCGACGCGGTGCTGGCAGCGCTGGACGCCCAGATCGCGTTGAATAGCAGTGCATGGGAAGGGACCGATCCGTTGCGGGTGCGTATGGGCCTGCACACCGGCCAGGCCGAAGCGCGCAACTCCGAGTACCTGGCCAGCCTGACCCTGGCACGGGTGCAGCGCATCATGGCTGCCGGCCATGGCGGCCAGACGCTGCTTTCCGCCGCCACGGCCGACGCGGTCGCGCCTGAACTGCCGCAGGGAACCCGGGTGGAGCCGTTAGGGCAGTACCGCCTGCGCGGGCTGGCCCTGCCGGAGAAGGTCTACCAGTTGCTGGACCCTGATCTGCCGGCGGTCTTTCCGCCGCTGCGCGCGGCAAGCAGTGAAAACGGCGATGGCGCCGGAGCAACTCTCCTCAGCCGGCTGGTGCGCGACCGGCTGGTGGGACGGCGCAGCGAGCTACAGCAGCTTGAGCAGCACTGGCTGGCCGCTCTGGCCGGCCACAGGATCCTGGTAACCATCTCTGGCGAGCCAGGGGTAGGCAAGACGCGGCTGGCCGATGAATTCATTCGCTCGGTGCAGGACAGCGGCTCGGCGGTGTTACGCGGCGGGTCGTACGAGTATGAAGCCGCCACGCCGTATCTGCCTTTCGTGGAAGCGTTGCGCGACTGGGTACACCGGCAGCCAGAGGAGGTCTTGCGCGCGCTGCCGGCAGCCATGGCGGCCGAGTTGGCCAAGCTGGCCCCTGAGATCGAGCAGCGGGCCGGGCCGCTGGCCGCCAACCCACCACTGTCGGCCAGCGAGGAACGACTGCGGCTCTTCGACCATGTGTCCCGTTTCCTGCGAAATCTGGCCGGCGTGCGCGGTCTGCTGCTCTTCCTGGACGACCTGCACTGGGCAGATCAAGGAACCTTGTCGCTGCTGCGCTACCTGTTGCGGTCGCTGCGCAGCGACCGCGTGCTGGTGTTGGCCGCCTATCGCGAGGTCGAACTGACCCGCTCGCACCCGCTGGCCGCTGCGCTGGTCGACTGGAACCGCGAGCGGCTGGTGACGCGGCTGCCGCTGGGCCGGCTCTCCCGCGCCGACACGACGGAGTTGCTGAACTCGCTCCTTGGCGCGGGAGGGGTCTCGGCCGATTTCGCCGATCTGGTCTACCGGGAGACCGAGGGCAACCCGTTCTTTGTTGAGGAGGTCATCAAGGCGCTGGTTGAGCAGGAGGAGATCTACCGGGCCGGCGACCGCTGGCAGCGCCGCCAGATCCACGAGCTGACCGTGCCGCAGAGCATCAAGGAAGCCATCGGCCGCCGCCTCAACCGGCTGAGCGAGACCGGCGCTGAGACGCTGGTGACTGCGGCTGCGCTGGGCAAGCAGTTCAACTTCACCGAGCTGGCGGTGACCAGCGAGGCTGACGAGGACGACCTGCTGGACGCGCTGGACGAGGCTGTTTCGGCGCAACTGATCGCGCCGGCCGGCGACGAGGATTTCGTCTTCACCCATGACAAGATCCGCGAGGTGCTGGTCGAGGAGCAGAACCCGATCCGCCGGCGGCGGCTGCACCGGCGCATCGCCCAGCGGCTGGAGGACCTCTACGCCAGCAAGCCGCTGGAGTGCCCGGCCGATCTGGCCTACCACTACAGCCTGGGCGGCGACCTGGACAAGGCGCTGCGCTTCTACCTGGTCGCCGCCGACTGCGCGCGCAAGGTGTTTGCCCTGGAAGAAGCGCTCGGCTACCTGGCGAGGGCGCGCGAGGCGGCGCTGGAATTGGAGCAGGAAGACCAGGTCAGGTCCATCGATCTTCTGATGGGCGAGGTCAACGGCGACCACGGCACTTGGCTGGTCGCCGCTGATGCGTATCTGCGGGCCCTGGAAAGGACGAACGACGGCGCGGAACGAGCGCGCCTCAAGGCACTGGTTGGCGAGTCGTTCACGCATGTCGGCGACCAACGCGGCCTGCCATACCTGGAGGAAGCGATTCGCGAGTTGAGCCCGGACGAGCAGCCGGGCGAACTGGCCATGGCGCTGGCCAACCTGGGCCGCCATTATCACTATTCCGCTTCCCACGTCAAGGCGATTGAGTATTTGAACCGCGCCCGCGAGCTGGCCGAGGCAGCCGGCAACCTGGATGTGCTGGTGCTGACACAGAGCTACCTGGCCGGCGCCTACCAGCACATGACGCGCTACAAGGAAGCTGACAAGTGGGCACTGGCGACGGTGGAGCTGGGCAAGACACACGGACTGCCTGGGGCTGAGGCGCTGGGCTATGAATTCCTTTCTGAGAACGCCCTGAACCGCGGCCTGTGGGATGACTGCATCCGCTATGCCGAGCTCAACCGGGCGGTCGGCCAGCGCATCGGCGCGCTCGATCGGGTTGGGTGGTCGGCATATGGGGAGAGTGTGGGCCGGCATGCCAAAGGACAGCTTGCCAGGGCGCAGAGGATTGTGGTCGAGGGGCTCGATCTGGCAGAACGACTGGGCGAAACGCGATTGGCAACCTGGTTTTACGGGCAACTGGCGCGCATCTGCGTCGATCTGGACGACTGGGAATCGGCCGAACGCAACGTGCAGACCGGAATCGCGCGCGCTGAGGAACTGGGCCAGGTGGCGCTTCAGGTCTGGAACGGCAGCGCCGTAGCGTACATGCACATGCGTCGGGAGCAATGGGACGACGCCGTGGCAATCTTCCGCAACCTGGCCGAGATGACACGCCTGACCGACAATCGTATGGGTGATCTGTACGACGGCGCCGGCTATGCGTTGGCATTGCTGCGGACCGGTCAGGTCGACGAGGCTGAGCGGGTGCTGCGCGCCTGCGAAGCTCATGCCAGGGCTTCAGAAGCTCCCTCCGTTCTGGCGGACGTGAAACATGTCGGCGGGCTGATCGCGGCTGAGCGGGGCAAGGAGGAGGAAGCCATCGCCCTGCTGAGCGATGCGATCGCTGATATGGAACGCATCGATGGCCGGCTAGCAATCGGCTGGGCGCTGATGGGTCGCGCTGCAGTGTACAGGCAGTTTGGACGCCTACCCCAGGCAACCGACGACGCCCAGCGTGCCCGCCAGATCTTCGAGCGCTGCGGCGCCGCCGGCTACGCCCGGCAGGCGGGTGTGCTATTGGTGTCGTTGGAGATCCCTCAACCAAAAGCACCCTCACAATCGTCAGCGGCACAATGACCGGCGCTGGGTCGCAGGATGTAACGTTTGACATAAAGTCAGCGGCCCCCGGTTGTTCCATCAGTTCGACCTCACACTGGAGCGTCAGGATTTCGCGCAAGCCACGTTCCCGGGTCATCTGGTAATGAAGTCGATGCAGCTGCATCACGCCGGTGACAGGCACACGATACCGTGCATTTGTCGAACCAGACGATCCTCATGCCGACTCCTGAGCAGCGCTTGTTGACTTCAAAGAGTTCTATGGTGGTCCATTTGGATACCTCATCCTCATAAGGTCCTCCTCGCGGATGTTGTTGCCTGGACGTCTGTCCCGCCAATACCAACCAGCTGGCGACCATCCATCCGGATTCAACCTTTTTGATCAACGTCCATCCCGTTCCCCTTGTCATCACATCTGCCGCCTCCAGCAATGGCTCACACAAAGGTCCCGGTTTTGCAAAATCTGAAACAGGTGACCATGGCTCCATACATTCGGGACACAAGTGGCCCAACTGCTGTGCCAAAATAATATCCGGCGAAAAAGGAAGCTATAAGTAAGCTCGCCGAAGATATGAGTGACATCGGAGCCAACATATGCAGCCCTTCCATCGCTTCTGCAAGCAGAGCAGATCCCCAGGATCAAGCGTTGGGACCCTCCAGCCTTTGCTTGGGTCCCAGCCTGGAGCCCAACGCCGTAGACCGTTGGGATCGCTTATTGACGGGATCGCTGATTACATATCCAAATAGATTCACATCTCCACCACCAAACCCAATCGGGTCCTTCGCCGTCCAGCGCCCGACCTCAGCATCGTAGTCGCGGGCGCCGAAGCGCACCAGGCCAGTGAGGGGATCGTAGAGCCCGCCGGCGAAGCCAAAGGGCTGGAAGCCGGGGTTGGTGTCGGCCAACACGCGGCCGAAGGCGTCGAAGTCCAGGCGCTGTGCCACCAGGCCGCTGGCGGCGTCCACCACCAGGCGCACGCTGCCCAGGTGGTCGGTCAGCAGGCGGTAGGTGACGCCGGCTTTGATCATGACGTCAGGCACGTTGCCGTGCATGGCGTAGATGAAGAGGGCTGCCAGGTTGCCGCCGCTGTCCAGCTCGGCGATGGGCGCCAACTGGTCCTGGTACAGCCAGCCTTGCGCCAACACGCCGTTCACCCTTCTCCCCACGCGGCGGTTGCGGCCATCCACCAGGTACTCGATCGCGGTTCCGCTGGGTAGGTCGACTGCCAGGAGGTTGCCCAGCGCGTCGTAGGTGTAGGTGGTAGTCTGGCCACCCGCAGCCTTGGTGGACAACTCGCCGTTGGCGGTGTAGGTGTAGCTGGCCGCGCCGTAGCTGAGCAGGCGATCCTGGTCGTCGTAGGTAGCCGCCGTGACGCCGCCGGGACGGGTCACGCTCAGGCGGTTGCCGTTGAGGTCGTAGCTGTAGCTGGCAAGTTCTTCGCCGTCCACTATCTCGGCGACCAGGTGGCCGGCCAGGTCGTAAGCGTAGCTGTAGACGGTGGTCACGCCGCCGATGGTCTCGCTCTTGCCGGTGATGCGGCCCAGGTCGTCGCGGGTGAGTTGCACGTCGTGCAGGCTCGCGCCGTTGTACGCCCCACCGTGGTCGATCAGTTCGCCATAGCCGTTGTAACCGTAGGCCGTGGTGACGCTGATCAGGGAGGTGCCGGTGAGCAGGCCGGTCTGGGGATGGTAGTCAAGCGCCATCGCGCCGGCTTGGGTGAGCATGCTGTCGTCGTCGTAGGCAAAGGCCGTGGTGGTGCCGCCGTTGACGCCCAGGGTGGCCACGCGCAGGTCGCTGTCATAGGTGCGCGTGACCGTGCCAGTGATGGCCCCGCTCCACGTCTCCCCGGTCGGCAGAAAGCCGTCGTAGGCGTAGGTCAGGCTGACGCCGCCCGACACGCCGATGGAGTCGAGGTTGCCGCTGGTGGGGTGGTAGCCCAGGGAGAGGCTGCGGCCCGGCAGATCCAGCCCCTGCAAGCGGCCGGCCGCGTCGTAGGCCAGGTCGATGGTCTGGCCGTCGGGCCGGCTGACCTGGGTGAGCTGGCGATCCGGGTTGTAGGTGTAGCCAGTTTGGTTGCTGCCCGCGCCCACGTCGGGCGGGATGTAGGCCGAGGCCAGGTCCAGGGGCGTGTAAGTGAAGCTGTGGACCGGTCGGCCCGGAGGGGTCAGGCCCGTCAGGTTGCCGTTGGCGTCGTAGCTGAAGCCGGTGGTGCGCCCGCCAGGCAGGGTCTGGCTGACGACCCGGCCGGCGTCGTCGTAGGCGAAGCTGGTGGAGCGACCCAGCGGGTCGGTGACCAGCGACGGATAGCCCTCGCTGTTGTAGGTGATGCTGACGACACGGCTGCCCTGGACGATGGTGGCCGGCCGGCCACGCTCGTCGTAGCCGAACTGCACCGGCAGCAGGCCGGGCGCCTCAACCTGCACCGGCCGGCTCTGGTCGTCTATCGTGGTGAGCAGTTGGCGTCCGGCCGGACTGGTCTCGGTGAAACGGTGGGTGGCCGACAGGTAGGTGCTGGCGTAGACCCGGCCGTTGACGGTGACCTGCTGGTCCAGGCTGACCAGGCTCAGCAGATCGTCGGGGTCGGCCAGCACGACGCTGCGCTCCTCGACACTGTCGACGGTCAGACCGCCCGGCGTGGTCAGCGAGGCGCTGGCCAGCGCAGGCGCCTGCATGGACCAGCGGGGGTCGGGGCCAAGGGTGGCAGAGCGCACCGTGCCGTCGAGGTCGGTGGACAGTCGGGTGTCGCCGGTGCCCTTGACCAGCTCGCTGTCAAGGCCGGCCGGGTCGGTGTTGACCCGGCGCTGGTCCCCGGTGGGCAGGTTCTGCACCTCGTAGGTGGTGGTGCGGCTGAGAGCCGTGGTCAGGGTGACGCTGTAGGTGGTGGCGCTTTCCACCCGCTCCAGGGCCTTGAAGCCGCCGGTCGGGTTGTCGTCGCGCAGCAGCCGGCCCCGCAAGTCGTAGCTATAGGCATAGCTGTGATCGCGCGGCGTGGTCATGCCGGTGAGCAGGCCGCCGGCCGTGTTGGTGAGCAGGACGGTCTCGCCGGCCGGGTTGCTGACCGAGGCCAGGAAGCCGTGGGCGTCCAGGGCCAGTTCACTGCGCTGGCCATAGGGCCGACGATGGCCGTGGGCAGCCCGTCGCCGTCCCGTTCGACCGTGGTCATGTTGCCGTCTCCGTCGGTCACCGCCAGCAGCCGCCCTCGGCGTCATAGGCAAAGTCATAGCGCACGGCCCCGGTGAGCGCGCCGAGCGTGCGCAGATGGCGGCCCGTTCCGCTGAACACATAGACCTCCGAGCCCTCCTGGCTGGCGAAGATCACCTGGTCAAGGCTGAGATAGGGCAGGGCAGGGTGCACCACCCGCAGGCGGTTGCGCTGCGCTTCGCCGAAATAGACCTCTCCCCGTGGGTTGACGGCCAACCCCAGGGGCCGCATGGCCGCCTGCACGGCCGGGCCGCCGTCTCCGCAAGGCGCCCCTCCGACTGGCAGTCATCGCCGCTACCGGCCACGGTGCGAATGATGCCTTCCTGGCCCACTCGACGGATGCGGTTGTGGCCCAGGTCGGCAATGAAGAGGCTGCCGTCGGGGCCAAAGGCGATGCCCCGTGCGTTGTCGAGGCCGGCCTGGGTGGCCGGACCGCCGTCGCCCAGATTCACGGTATTGGCGCCCGCCACCGTGGCAACCAAGCCGTCAAGCCCCACCCGCAACACCACGGGGCGGTGCGCGAGGCGACGATATGGACGCTGCCGTCAGGGGCGACGGCCAGGCCGCGGGGCGATGGTCGCCTGGGTGGCCGGGATGCCATCATCGAAAGTGCAGCACGAGGCGCCGTTTCCGGCAAAGGTACTGATGATGCCGCTGGATCGACCTGGCGCACGCGCGCGTTGCTGGCCATCTGGCCGATGTAGAGGCTGCCATCGGGGCCCAGAGCCAGTGCGCCCAGGCCTTGCAGCCGGGCCTCCGTGGCCGGGCCGCCGTCGCCGGTGGTGCCGGAGACACCGGTGCCGGCCACAGTGGTGATAATGCCGTCAGGCCCGATGCGCCGCACCCGGTTGATGCCGTAGTCGGCCAGGTAGACGCTGCCTTCAGGCCCCACCGCAAAGCCGCCAATCCACTTCACCCGGCTTCCGTGGCAGGCCCGCCGTCGCCGCAGGGGTCGGTGGCCGGTGCGCACTGAACTCCGGTGCCGGCAATGATGGTCTTGCTGCCGTCCGGGAAGTAGCGCACGACGCGAAGGGGCTTCGTATCGGTAGACGCTGCCGTCGGGTCCTGCCGCAATGTACTCGAGGTATTCCGCCGAACCATCGCCGTCGCCGCCGACCGTTTCGACGATGGGATGCATCCCGCCGGTGACGTGCTTGCTGCCGTCACCCAGGTATAGCATCTGGCCGGTGGGGTCGTAGCGGTGATGGGGGGTCAGGCTCCTGCCAGCTAGCTCCGCTTCAAGGACGCTCAGCCATGTATCGTAGGTCTTCCACAGAGTTCCCTCGGCTCTGGCAGGGTTGTCGGTGACGGGGTCACCACCAGTAACCCTACCGAAACGGTCGGTGACGATGTATTCCATGTCGTACACCCAGCCGACCCGAATCCGGGCAGGCTGCGCTCCCTGCATCAGCCGTCCATAGGCATCGCGCCCATCCCAGGTAAAGGTAGTCTGCTGGTTGGGGGCGGCGGGAAATGACTCAGTATAGCGAGTGCCGGCGATAGTTACTTCCAGGTCGATGCGCTTGGCTCGGGGATGGATGGTAGAACCACTGAGTGGAATGTCGATCGTAAAGCGTGTGCGAAAATCGGGCTGGCGGTCGCTGCGATAGTGGAGTGCAAATGGCACGCCGACCAAGTCAATCGCTTCGCCCAGCACCTGGTTTTGACATTCAATCACCGAGCCACCTTGGCAACTGGGATCGGTTTCGTCTGCGCCCGTGAACGGAGCCGCTCCGTTCGACGCCTGGCAATCATTGTAGCGACAACGGGTGGGCCAGTTGGCGTCATGAGGCGAGAAGTGAGGAACGGAGATGCGCCAGAGGCTCTGGCCGGCGGTGTAGAGCTCGGCCAGCCTCTCCCGCTCGTCGTCGCCGATCCCCCGCGCTGCCAGCGCGCCCGGACTCGCCGGCAGGCCGCTGCCGTCCACATCCAGTTCCGCCAGCCCGCCGCTGACTCCCAAGATATCGATCACCAATCCGCTGTCGGAGGGCAACCAAAGGCCCCGGCCGCGGTCGTAGTAGCCCAGAGGCACCACCGTGCCGGCGGGAAAATCGAGGAAATTCTCGTTGTAAACAATCACGGGCTGGTTGAACCCTACATCCTGGGCGCCTGCCGTCAACGCCTCGTCCACACTCAACTCGAACGCGTAGGTGTAGGAGGAATTGGGCGGCAGATCGCCAGGCATGGCCTCGGGCCCGTTGTCACCTACCGTGTACTCGGTCGCCCGAACGTTCAAAGTCGGGAGCGTTTGCGTCAGCCCGTTGGTGAGGGTCATCACCGCCTGAGTTCCCACGGGAAAGAGGACTGTGGTCTGCCGGAGACCGTCAGTGTCGCTGATCACGCTGCCGCGGGCCACGGCCATCTCGCTCAGGCCGGCCAGGTCGATCTCGGTGACCTGCGGATCCAGCGGGATCAGCACCACGTCGGGCAGCCACTGATAGTCTTGCCAGGGCACATCGACCTGGCGCTGGGCGGGGAGGTAGCCGTCTTTTGTGTAGGAAAAGGTCGTCAAGCCGCCGCCGTTGACCACCAGGTCGTACATGCCGTCGCTGCGCGTGCGGGTCTGGCCGTATTCCGGGCTGTTGAGAACGCTTACGGTGACCGCAGCAAGAGGGTTTCCATCTCGATCAAGCACGCGGCCCCGCAGCACAGCGGTGCGGGTGAATTCGATCGTGCCGCTGACAACGCCTGTCTGGATTGCATCCGGTCCCGAGTAGAGGAACTGGCTGGCGGTGAACAGGTCCGTCACAACACTCTGGTCAAGCGGAGGGGCTGTTGCTGCCGGATCGGCAGGCACACAGACCTGAAGCCAGGCGCCGGCCGCCAGTGAGATGTCCGTCACGTCCACGGTGGCGTCGCCGTTCAGGACGAAACGCACATCCCAGCCCGGATCGCCTGCCGACAATCCCCAGTGTGCGGCCAGCAACTGGACATCGCCTACGTCGACTCTGTCGTTGCCCGTCCAGTCGGGGCAAATCGAGACACTCGATCTTACGCTTGCAGGCTGGACAAAGGCAGGGGTTTCCTTCCGCTGGAAACTTGTCGGCGTAGAAGTCATGGCTGATGCGGGATGTGCACCGGCGGGAAAAGCAGCGGCCACTGAGCCGAACACGGCCAGAATTGACCATAGACACTGAAAACGGCGTATACGCATGGGACTAACCTCGCTAATTGGCATCAAGATCTGTCTTTCAGTCGCCGGGTTGGACCCGAAGCTACTGACCACTTCCTGCGTTCTCGCTGTCGGTGCTGAAGAACGCAGCGCCAGCCTGGCCGTCATCCAGGCTCTGCTGCAAGAAGGCCAGCATCCGTTCCGGCTCGGAAAACCCCCGCTGCTGGCCGCTGTGGGGATCCCGCACGCGCATGTGGAGCACGGGATCCCCGGCCTCTCCCTGGCCGCGCCAGACGGTCAACACGAAGGTTCGGTAGGCGGTAGACATAGGTCTCACCTAGCTGGAGATCGGCGCCGCGCCATGCCTGTCGGCCGCTCAAAGGCCGCGGATGGTGCGGATTTCGCCTGCCAGCGATACGTTGTATGTGGTATCTGCTTCGAAAATAGCGACTGGCCGGCTCCAGCCCCAGAACCGCGGATCGGTCGGAGCGCGGATCAGAGGCATATCCACGGCGAAGGCGAGCTCCGATGTTTTCATTGGTCGGGGTGTCGGGCGGAGCCTGTCCAGGCGCCTGACTTGAAAATAGACGCTTTGGCCGGTCTCCGACCGTGCCACTTCCGTTTTCATCCATGGTTGTGCGAACAACGCATGGACGTCTCAGATGATCGTCATCAACGTTGGCTGGTTCAGGCCATTGGCCAACACTGGAATCGCGCCGTCGTCGTTGACCATCATCAGGGAACCAATCAAGGTCCGTTTGAGTGTAATTGCGTCAACAAGAAGGCCACCAGATCCTCGACTTCCTGGTCGTTCAGCAGCCTGCTGTGGATCAAGCCCATGTTCGGGGAGTACCCTGGGACGATGAACGCGTCCGGCTCCAGGATCGATTGGCGGATGTACGCTTCTGCCGAAATGCCCGGCACGCGCTGGGCAGCCTGCCCGGCGACGCCTTGCATCGATGGTCCATAGCTCTCGGCCCCGTCGAGCGAGTGACATCTGGAGCAGTAGAATTCGGGCGTATACTTTTCGCCGCCGCTCTCGAATATCTCACGTCCGCGCTGCGGATCGCCCGTTGGTTCTGCCGGCGGCGGGTCAGCGGGCGCCTCCACCGCGACCAGCGTCTGTGCGGCCGGGGCGTTCGTAACCACCGGCGGTGCGTTGCCTGCGCATCCCGCCGCCAGCAACAGCATTAGCGAGATGCTCGCTGCCGAAAGCAGTCGTCTCGGGTGTCTCATGTGCTCTCCTATTCTCCAATACCCGCGCCCGAAAATAACCTCTCCTCACCTGTTTCGCAACCATTGCGCAATCACGACACCATGCAGTATAATCACGCCACGTTCCCGAAGCGTGATTGCAGCGTGAAAGTTGCGCGGATCAAGGTTTGGTTGGGCGGCAAGTTGGGAACCGATTGGTATTCAGAAGGAAGCGGGAAGGATTGTGACGGCCAGGCTGCAACTCCATCTCCTGGGTCCTCCCCAGATTGTCTTCGAAAATCGTCCCCTGACGGCGCTTTCGTCGGCCAAGGCGCAGGCGCTGCTGTTCTACCTGGCAGCAACCGGGCGCGTCCACGCGCGGGCAGGCCTGGCGCCCTTGCTCTGGGGCGACGTGGATGATGCCGCCGCGCGGGCCAGTCTGCGCAAGGCGCTGCAGCAACTGCGCGGGCATCTGGCCCCCTTGCTCACGATCAGCCGCGAACACGTCGGCTTCAGCGCAAACGCCGGCTGCTGGGTGGATGTGATCGAGTTCGACGCTGCGCTGCGCAGCGGTGGCGACGACATCCACCGCTTGCAGGAGGCTGTCGACCTGTATCGCGGCGATTTCCTGCATGGGTTCTACATCCGCAATGCACCCGACTTCGAAGCCTGGTGGCTCGCCGAACAGGTGCGGCTGCGGGAGCACGCGCTGCGCGCGCTGGAGCGGCTGGCGGAGTATCATGCCACGGAAGACGATCTGGACAAAGCCATTGCCTGCACCCGCCGCTCCCTGGCGCTGGAGCCATGGCGCGAGGAGAGCCACCGCCGACTCATGCTGCTGCTGGCGGAGAACGGCCAGCGCAGCGCCGCCCTGGCGCAGTTCGAGATATGCCGCAAAACCCTGGCCGACGAGCTGGCGGTCGAACCTGATCCCGAGATCGTGGCCCTCTACGAGCGCATCCGCGGTGGTGAAGTGGTTTCCGCCAGGGTGGCGCAGCGCGCCCCGGATGCCGCCGCGCGACGTCCCCGGTTCCTCTACCAGCAGCCGCCGCGGTCCGACCCGGCTGAAGAGCGGCTGGTGGGCCGAGAACCCCAGTTGGCGCGCCTGGATAATATCCTCACGACAGCTCGCTCCGGGCGCGGGCAGGTGGCTTTCATCAGCGGTGAAGCCGGGCGCGGCAAGACCAGCCTGCTGGCAGCGTTCTCCCATCGCGCCCAGGAACGCGACCCCGCCCTGATCGTCGCATCCGGCCTGTGCACCACCTCCACCGGCGCCGGCGATCCCTATCTGCCCTTCCGCGAGATTCTGCGCATGCTGACCGGCGATATCGAGCAGGGGTGGATGGCTGGGACCATCTCGCACCAGCATGCGCTGCGGCTCTGGCGTTTTTTCCCCCAGGTGCTGGAGGCCATCGCCGCGCGCGGTCGGACGTTGATCGGCTCGTTCCTCCCTGCCGGCGCGCTCTTGCAGCGGGCGGCAGCCCACCAGGAGGTGAGGCAGGCCACCCTGCGCCAGATCGAAGCCGCGGCCAGGCAAGCAGGCAGGGAGGACAGAACGGCCGGCCAGGAGCGCGTCTTCGAGGGGTTCAGCGATGTGCTGCAAGCGCTGGCAAGCCGGCAACCGCTGCTGCTGATTCTGGACGATCTGCACTGGGCCGATGCGTCCTCCACCAACCTGCTCTTTCACCTGGGACGCCGTCTCCAGCAAGCTCCGCTCATGATCGTTGGCGCCTATCGGCCCGAGGAGATGGCGCTGGCGCGCGAGCACGCCAATCGCCACCTGCCAGAGCTGCTGAACGAGTTCCGGCGCACCTTCGGGGATGCCTGGGTCAACCTGGACCAGGGGACGCCTGAGGAGGAGCGCGCTTTCGTCGATGCCGTGGTAGATCTCGAGTCCAACCGGCTGGGAGCCAGCTTCCGCCAGGCGCTGTACCGTCACACCGATGGCCATCCCCTCTTCACCGTCGAAACCTTGCGCGCCATGCGCGAGCGCGGCGACCTCTCCCTGGACGCGACCGGCTGCTGGGTAGCGGGCGAGAGCCTGGACTGGAACACCGTGCCAGCGCGCGTCGAGGCGGTCATCGAGAACCGCGTACAGCGCCTCGACCCCGCTCTGGCCCGCCTGCTGGCCATCGCCAGCGTTGAGGGCGAGATCTTCACGGCTGAGGTGGCGGCGCGCATCGGCGGCGTCGACGAACGGGACATGGTGGCCAGGCTGACGAGGGAAGCAAACCAGCAACACAGGCTGGTGCGCGAGGAAGGCGTCAGCCATATCGATGACCGGCGCCTCTCCCTCTTTCGTTTCCGCCACAACCTCTTCCAGCGCTTTCTGTACAGCCAGCTCGGCGAGGCGGAGCGGATCTACCTGCACCAGGATGTGGGCAACGCGCTGGAGACCCTCTTCGGCGAGCAAACCGGCCAGATAGCGGTCGATCTTGCCTTTCACTTCCAGCAGGCGGCTATGTGGCAGAAGGCCATCCACTACCTCCACCAGGCCGGCGTCCGGGCGATGGCGCTGTCGGCCAACGAGGAGGCAATCGGCCATTTCAACCGCGGGCTGGCGCTGTTGGATAGCCTGAACGGGTCAGCGGACCGCGGTCGCCTGGAGCTTAACCTGCGCATCGCGCTGGGCGAGGCGCAGCGCTACGCCGGCCGCGTCAGCGCGGCGCTGGAGACGTTCCAGGACGCTGCCGCGGTCGCGCGCCAGCTTGGATCGGCTGAAGACTTGGCGAGCGCCGCTCTGGGCTTCGAGGAAACCCGCTGGCGCTATCAGTTGCCCGCCGGCCCGTCTGCTGCGCTCCTGCACGAGGCGTTGAACGCGTTGGGCGACGAAGAGAGCGTGCTGCGGGTGCGCGTGCTGGGCGGTCTGGCCAGGGCGCTCATGGCCGGCGGCGTCTGGTCTGAGCCGGCAGCCATGGTCCAGGAGGCAATCCGCGCGGCCCGCCGGCTGAACGACCCGATGGCGCTCCTCGACATGTTGCGCATCTACCTGTACGCCAGCCGCGATCCGGCAGGCATCAACGACCGCATCGCGGCCGCCGATGAGATGGTTCAACTGGCCCAGCGCGTCGGCAGCCAGGAGCGGCTGACTGAGGCCGTTGGTTCCCGCATCCATGAACTACTGGTCCAGGGCGACGTTTCCCGGCTGGATAGAGAACAGGCGCTGCACATTTACTTGGGGCAGGAACTGAGACAGCCTTTCTTTCTACACATGGACGCCGTGTTTGCGACCGCACGCATGTTGCTGGCAGGGGATTTCGCCGCAGCTGAGCAGCAGGCGCTCCTGGCCTGCAGCACGGCCAGCGACTTCAAACTGAGAACGCTGCCGGCGTGTACGGGCTGAGATGTTCACCATTCGCCGCGAGCAGGGCCGGCTGCGGGAGGTAGCGCCGTTGGTCAAACATTTCGTCGAAGCCAGGTCCGAACGGCTGTCTGGCGCCCCGGACTGGCGGCCATCTATGCTGACATGGGGATGGAAGCGGAGGCGCAGGCCGGCTCCGATATCCTGGCTGCCGATGATTTCGGCCAACTGCCCTGGGACTCGCTCAGGCCGGCCACGCTGGCCTACCTGAGTGAAGTATGCGTCTTCGTCGGCGACCGCAGGCGGGCGGCCCTGCTCTACCCGCTGCTCAACCCTACGACGGGCAGAACATCGTCGCCGGGTTCGCAGCTGCCAGCCTGCGCGGCCGCGCTACCTGGGCATGCTGGTGGCACAGCCTTACCTGGGACGAAACCGCCGAAACGCATTTCCGGGATGCCCTGGCGATGAACGCCCGCATGGGAGCGCAGCCCTGGCTGGCGCACACCCAACACCAGTCCGCGGTAGATGCTGCTGGGCACGCTCGGGATCAGGATCGATCCCGGGCCGCTGCCCTGCTGGACGAGGCAGCACAGACCGCCGGCGAGCTTGGCATGCGGACGCTGTTGAGCCGGGTCGTTGCCCTGCGACAGACCGTGATTAACTGACTGGTGCCCGGCACTTCGTAAGTGCCGGGCACCCGATTCGTTTGTGCACCTTGCACTAATCTACTGCCTGTCTCGAACTTGCGGACCGACAGGCGCCAAGGAAAGACCACCGAGGGAGACTATCATGCCGGTATTTCTCATCGAACGAAACTTTGCAGAGCGGTTGGAGGTCAACCGCGAGGGCGCCTCCACCGTCAACCTGATCAACGACGATGCGGGCGTCAACTGGCTGATCTCGTTCCTCAGCGCCGACAAGATGAAGACCTACTGCCTCTACGAGGCGCCCAGCGCTGACGCGATCCGCGAGGCCGCAATGCGGGCCGGTCTGCCCGCGGACGTGATCATCGAAGTCGACGCGATACGTCCGTGGGGGGAGTTGCAAACGGTGAACCCGGATATGTTTGGCTAGCAAGCTGGCTGGTCCACCCCGCTCAGTGCGCGGACCGGCGTGCCGGTGAGCGACAGGTCAATCGAGGTAAATGTGTGTCCTGGCGATGGAATTGATCGCCAGGAAAAGCGGTGGTCCTTGGCTATTCCTCGCTCGCTTGAATCTGTATGGCTTGTGTAATTAGGCGGCGCCACACAGCTTCTGCGCCGATGGCCACAGCCTGTTTGCGGGCGGCTTGGAATCGAGCTTGTGACTCTGCCGTGTCGCCGGCCAGCAGCGCGATCTCTCCGAGATGCACCAATGCTTCCAGTCGTCGGCTGCCGCTCTTGCGGTCATGCTGATCGTTGGCCTGCAGGCTTCGCTCAAACCAGTCTCGCGCATCAGCGATACGACCTTGGATCAGACAGGTCCGGCCAAGGCTGATCATGCATTGCTGAATGTGCTCGACATATTTCGTCGACTCGGCGTCTGCCACCGAGTTTCGGAACAGCCGTTCAGCCCTCTTAACATCACCCTCCGCCAGCGCCTGCCGGCCCCAGAACAACGTGAGCAACATCCTGTTCCACACCGTTCCCGACGTTTGGGTGATAGCTTGGGCCTCGTGGAGAGAGCGGCGCGCCTGGTCAAGCTTTCCCTCGCCATGCAGCGCGGCAACCAGGTTGATCAGTCCGATGAACAAATTGTAGGGGTCCCCGACCGCACGCAGCCGTTCGACAGATTTCGCTGCCAGGTCTTCAGCCGCGGCGTAGTTGCCCAGTTGTTCCTCGATGTTTGCCAGGTGGAACATCAGATGCCCTTCGAGAACCTGGTCATCCAGCGCACGGCACATTCGCATGCTTTCCCGATAATACGCGCGCGCCAGGTCGAAGGTGCTGGCTGTCACGCCCAGGTTGATCAGGATACGGGCCATGGCCCAGCGGTCACCTGTCTGCCGGTAGAGATCGAGGCTGCGTCGCCAGTAGCCCGTCGCCTGCTCCAGTTGATCGGGGTAGCAGGCATTGCCGAGATAGTGCAGCGTTCGGGCAATGTCGCGGTGCGCCCCGTGTTGTTCAAATACCGACAGACATGCCTGCATCTCCTGCACCGCCTCATCACGGCGTTTGCCGGTTGCGAGGGCAAATCGTGACTGATCGAGCATGGCGACGCGCGCGGCCAGATCCAAAGTCGGTTCTTGTGAACTGGCAGCCGACAGCGCACCAACTGCGCGTTTCATCAACTGGGCGCCGTCGGCCGGATTGCGAAGGTCGAAGTAGAAGGTAAGTTCTGGCAGCAGTTGGGTGATCAAATCCACATTCAATTGTGCGATGGCCCACTCCCAGGCAGCCCGGATGTTCACGATCTCCCGCTCCATCAGTGCCATGGCAGCGGTCTGCCGCGGGCCGCCGCGCAGATGGCAGCTGTTCTCCGCCACTAGCGCCGCGTAATAGCGCGCATGGCGCTGACGAGCGGATTGCTCCTGCGCTGGGTCGCTCGTCAGGCGCTCGACGGCGTATTGGCGCACCAGCGCGTGCAGATCGTAAGCTACCTCGGCACGGCCGGCCCCATGTTGTGTCTCTTCTGAACCGTCGGCAATGCTCGGCGATTGCAGGCGTATAAGGGACTTATCAACCAGGGCCGACAGGACCTCCCAGGTCGCCCCGGCGACCTCATGTGCGGCCGGGTAGGTGAACTGTCCCAGAAAGACCGACACCTGACTCAACGCCGCCTGTTCAACTGGCGAGAGCAATTGCCAGGAATGATCGAAGACCGATCGCATGCTCTGCTGGCGGGCCGGGCGATCGCGTTGGTGCGTCTTGAGGACATCGAAGCTGTTCTGGATTTCATCGGCAATCGCGGCGCAGCTTTGGACGCGCACCCATGAAGCGGCCAACTCCAGGCCCAGCGGCAACCCCTCCACCAGCCGGCAAATGCGGGACACCGGCTCCCGATCAGCGGCGCCGATGGCAAAGACGGGATTCGCCCGGCGCGCTGCCTGGACAAACAACTGTACTGCGCTGCATTCCTGCCAGTGTGGATCCGTTTCGGCACCTGGACAGGAAAGCCCGTGGATGACCAGCAGCCGCTCCCAGCGCACGTTGAGCCGTTCCTGGGAGGTCACCAGCAGCTTCACGCCGGGCGAGCGCTGCACGATCTCCACCAACACATCCACACCGTCCAAGAGCAGCTCGAAATTGTCCAACACAAGCAGCCGCTCCTGGTTCATCAGGTGAGCGAGCAGGCGATCGCGGGGCGTTTGTTGCCGGGCAGGTGGCAGTTCCAGCGCATTGATCAGGGCAGTGAGTAGAAGAATCCTGGCTTGCTCGCTGCTCACCGGTTTGATCCCTGCCAGCGATAGGAAGGTAACGCCGTCAAGGAAGTTTGACACCTGATTTTCCGCTGCCGCCAGCGCCAGACGTGTTTTTCCCACACCGCCCGGACCTACAAGGGTCACTAATCGGCAAGAGGGATCAGCCAACCACAGCGCCAGTACATCCAGTTCAGCCTTGCGGCCCACGAAGCGCGAGGGTTGGGCAGGCAGGTTGTGGCGCGGGCCGCGCGCCAACCGGCGCAGGCGTTGCGCCAGTGCCAGTGTTTCAGCCGTCGGTTCAACCCCCAATTCTTCAGCCAGGATGCGCCGGCAACTCTCGAACTGGGCCAGCGCTGCGTCAATCTCGCCCAGCCGGGCCAGCAGTTGCATCACCGTGCGATGGGACTCTTCTACCCACGGATCCATGGCGAGGCGCTGGCGGGCGAACCGCAGGGCGTCGCGGTATTGCCTGGCCCGCGCGTAGTGGTCGATCAGCCGCGCCAGTGCTTCCTCGATCCGCCGCCGCCACGCCTCGCGCACCATGACCATCCAGGTCTCGAAGTTGGGCGATTCGTCGAGATAGAAGCCTGCCAGAAAATCGCCCTGTACGGCGGCAACAGCGTTTGCCAGCGCTTCGATGTCGCCCTGGGTCAATGCTGCCTCCAAAGCGCGGAGATCGACGCAACAGATTTGATCGGGATCGAACTGCACAGCCTGGCGGTCGATCTCCCAACACCCCGGCAGTAGCTTGCCTGCCTGGTTGAGCGCCCAGCGCAGGTTGGCTCGCCCCTGTTGCTCCGCTTTGTCCGGCCAGAGCAGCTCCACCAATTCGGCGCGCGGGATGGGACGTGCTTCGACAGCGGCATAGGCCAACAGCGCGGCGACCCGGCGGGACCGGAAGTTGGTGACTACCTCTTCCTGTCCCTCAAGCCGCAAGGGCCCCAACAATCGGATGGTTGACAGTCGCATGGTCTGCGGATGGTCCCGAGTGCTCCTGGTGGCGTTTGCGGCCGTCAGGCACCTGCAAACGATGTGCAAACGAAGCCTCGTAAACTATACACGGGACAACGGGATGGGGCAAATGGCCAGCCGAGAATGGCCGGCACGCTGCTCCGGCAAGGCAAGACCTGATCAGACGGACGAGGAAACCGTGATCACCGAGGAACATCAAGTAGGTTCTAACTGGAGGACGTGGGTGCCGATGAACTACTGATCGAGGTGTTTGTCGATAGCAGGCGGTTGTTGTGCCTGCAGATACCAGCCCGCTGACACCCTGGATGAAAGGAAGACGATGTCATCCCGAAGCAAGAGCCAGCGTCAGACGTTTGTCTTGACCTGTTGGTCTGAGTCAACGGAACCGAGATCGCTGGCAATAGACTGGCGTTATTCTCTGGAACGTATCGGCGGTCAGGGAGAGCGCCTGGGCTTTGCAAGCCTGCGCGAGCTGATGGCGTACGTTCGGTGCAGCCTTGAGGAGTTTGAAAACGAAATGAAGGGAGATTACCGATGAAACGAACGATGATCGCTCTGCTGGCAACGCTGCTGGTGATCCTGACCCAGGCAGGGGTTGCGCGGGCTCAGGAGGAAGGACCTCGCTTACCTGAATCAAGCCCGAACGCCGTCCGAAGCACGGTCGGCACTGCATTCACCTACCAGGGCTACCTGGAAGACACGGTTGGACCGGTCACCGGTGCGTTCGATTTCACCTTTACGTTATGGGATGATCCCACAGCCAGCGGCGCGGGCAACCAGATTGGCAGCGCAGCGGCATTGACGGGTGTCCTGGTGGATGAGGGATTGTTCACGGCCGAGTTGGACTTCGGCAACGGCGCGTTCGGCGGAGGCGCCCGCTACCTGGAGATCGCGGTAAATGGTGCCACGCTGAGCCCGCGCCAGCCGCTGACGCCGTCGCCGGTCGCCCTGGCCCTGCCCGGCCTGTACACCGACGAGAGTCTGCCCTTCGTAGGCGTGGGACGCGACGCACCTATCGACAGCAGGGAAGCCTTCGGCGTGGACGCACCTGGCGGCGGGCGAGGCGGCATGTACGTCAATACCACCGATCCCGGCGCCTGGGCGTTCTACGGCTACGCCAACGAGGGCCAGCTCAAGGCCTACCACTATTACCAGCCAACCACCAACGCCTGGGTCCTGCGCTTCGGCATCACCGACCAGTTGTGGGTCAAGAGCAACGGCTTCATGGGCCTTGGCACCTTCAATCCCCAGGAGCGCCTGGAGGTACAGGGCGGCGTCAGAACTCGTGACGGTCTCAAGGTGACTGCGGGAACCTTGGACGGCGTGCTGGTGGAGAATGCCCTTCAGGCCGGCCTGCGCGTGAATGTGGCCGGAACCGACGGCGTCCACGTCAACTCGGCTGCGCAGGACGGCCTGGCGGTGAACTACGCCGGCGGCAACGGATTGTCGGTAAACACGGCCGACGGCAGCGGTGTCTACGTGGACCAGGCAGCCGGAGACGGTCTGCGGGTACAGGGGGCGTTCCTCGACGGTCTCCATGTGGCCGACGCCGGCGATCACGGCGTCAATGCCCGGACCACGGATTCGTTCAAGTACGGTGGCCGTTTCGTCAACGATGGCGACATCACGGCCGTGCCCGAGGGGGGTGGCCTTTATGCCCGCAGCCAGGGCGAGCCCGTGCCCGACTTGGTGCTGGGCGCAAACGATGGCACAGACGACGACGGCCGCATCGACTCGGACCCGGCGTTCGTCAGCAGCGACCTCTTCCTGGGCAGCAACGACGATGTCACCATTCAGCTGGACAAGGACAACGATGGCGAGAACGCCGACCTGAAGGTTCTGAATCCGGGTGGTGAGCTGGTCTTCAACGTAGATGTAGGGGGTTCCGCCTGGCAGCAGGCCGGCGCGTTTGGGCTGGCCAAGGCCGCCGCCCTGGTGCAGTGCGACGGCCTCGACTCGGCCATTCTGCGCAGGGGCGCTGCCCCGGATGCGCCACTAACCACGATAGGGGCTGAGAGCACGGATGAGGATGCGTGCTACATCGACTTCAATTTCACAATCACGGATCGATTCTGGGCCGCTTCCATGGCCGACTCGGCATCCGGCTACGTGTCCTGTCGCACCGCCAACGGCGTGGACGATCAGCTGCGATGCTTCATCACCGACACTTGTGTTCTGCCGCTGGACTGCGACGCCGAGAACATCATGGTGGTGGTCTACTAGCGTGTTGCCATCCATCCAAACAGCGAGGAATTGACGATGAAGAGGAAGCAGATTCTAGGCACCCTAGCCGTTTCATGGCTGCTGGCCATCAGCGTCTCGCAGGCAGGGGCCCAGAGCGGCGGGGGGTGGACGGTTACCTGGTCAACCACCCAGGGCGGCGGTGTCAGCAGCGCCGGCGGGTATGTGTTGCGGGGCAGCGCCGGGCAGGCGACGGCGGGGACCGCCTCAGGCGGCGGATTCACCCTGGGCAGCGGGTTCTGGCAGTCCGGCCCGCAAGCGCCTCTGGCTGTAACACTGGCCAGTTTCACCGCTCAGCAAGATGGCGCGAGCATTCTGGTTGCGTGGGAGACAGTGAGCGAGATAGACTGCGCAGGCTTCAATCTCTACCGCGGTTTCAACGATGACTGGTCCGGGGCAAACCTGCAGGCCTTCGTGCCCTCTCAAGCGCCTGGCAGCGCGCAGGGTTTCGTGTACGACTACCGGGACGCCGACGTGGAGCCGGGTCCTACCTACAGGTACTGGCTGGAGGATGTTGACCTGAGCGGTCAGGGTGCGCAGCACGGTCCGGTCACGGTTACGTTGGCAGATCCGACCGCAGTGACCCTGGCTGAACTGACGGCCAACGCAGGTGCGGTGCTGGCTCTGCCAGAGTTGATGCTGGCGACGGCGCTTCTGCTGGCATTGGCTGCTGCGTTGACTGCATCACGCGAGCTGAAGCGAGGCTAGGCAACAGGCTGCTGCGTATCCGGATCAGGAAGTGACAGTGCCTGTGGTAAGAGATTACCTCTAGCCGTCGCAAACCGAACCCTTCGCCGCCTTCGGCCCGCGTTTTTATGGTTCTGCAGGATTCTGTTGTATCCTGCGCTTGACGCATGCAGTCCGTCTAGCTCTGATGAACCTGATGGTATTGCAATCAACTGGCTGGAGCCATTTCATGACTACGATCTGCGCTCTGCACAGTCAGGGTGCGGTGGCGGCACAAACCTGAGCCATGTCAAACCTACCTTCCGGCACCGTTACGTTTCTGTATACCGACATCGAAGGCAGCACGCTGCTCTGGGAACAACAGCCTGAGGCGATGCACACGGCCATTGCGCGCCATGATGCGATCCTGCGCGCGGCCATCGCTGCCAACGACGGCCAGGTGTTTCGCACGGCCGGTGATGCCTTCTGTGCTGCCTTTGCCACGGCAGCGCCGGCGGTCGCGGCTGCGGCGAGCGCGCAGCAATCACTTTTCGCCGAGCGCTGGCCGCTGGACCGCCCCTTGCGGGTGCGCTGCGCCCTGCACACCACTGAGGCTGTGCCGCGCGATGGCGACTACTTCAGCATCGGGCTGAACCGGCTGGGCCGGCTGCTGTCCGTCTGCCATGGCGGGCAAACGTTGCTCAGCCAGGCAACGGAGCTGCTGGTGCGCGATACCTGCCGGCCGGCGCCAGCCTGCTGGACCTGGGTCAACACCGCTTCCGCGACCTGACTTTGCCCGACCGCGTCTTTCAACTTTGCATCGACGGCTTGCCTGTCGACTTTCCTCCACTGCGCTCGCTGGACGTGATCCCCAACAACCTGCCTGCGCAGGTGACCAGTTTCGTGGGCCGTGAACGCGAGCTGCGATATGTGGTGGAGACGCTTTCTCAGGGCGGCCATGACGTTCGACTGCTGACTCTGACCGGTCCCGGGGGCACCGGCAAGACTCGTCTCTCGTTGCAGGCCGCCGCAGACCTGCTGGACCAGTTTCCCGACGGCGTCTGGTTCGTCGAGCTGGCGCCTGTCTCCGACCCGGCGCTGGTCGCGCAAACGATTGCATCGGCGCTGCGGCTGCGCGAGGCGGCCGGTCGGCCGCTGGATGCCATGCTGGCAGACTACCTGCGCGACCAACACCTGCTGCTGGTGCTCGACAACTGCGAGCACCTGATCGACGAGTGCGCGCATCGCCGACAAGCTGCTGCGAGCGTGTCCAGGGGTGCACATCCTGGCCAGCAGCCGCGAAGTCTCTGGGCATTACCGGCGAAATGGTCTTCAAGGTGCCTTCGCTGGACGTCCCTGACCCCCAGGCGCTGCCGCCGCTTGAGGAGCTGGTACACTATGGCAGTGTGCAGCTTTTCGCCGAACGCGCGGCCAGCGTGCAGCCCGGCTTTCACTTGACCGCACAGAACGCGGCCGCGGTTGCGCAGATCAGTTCCCGGCTGGACGGCATCCCGCTGGCGCTGGAACTGGCCGCAGCCCGGGTGAGATCGTTGTCGCCAGAGCAGATCGCGGCCCGGCTGGATGACCGTTTCCGTCTGTTGACCGGCGGCAGCAGGGCGGCTGTCCAGCGCCAGCAAACCTTGCAGGCCCTGATCGACTGGAGTTACGACCTGCTTTCGCCGCAGGAATGTACGCTGCTGCGGCGGCTGGCGGTCTTTGCCGGCGGCTGGACGCTGGAGGCCGCCGAAGGCATTTGCGCCTGGGGCGAGGTCGACCCGCTGGACGTGCTGGATCTGCTGGATCATTTGGCCAACAAATCCTTGCTCATCGCTGACAGCATGGGCGAGTCGCCTCGTTACCGCATGCAGGAGACGATCCGTCAGTACGCGCAAGACAAGCTGCTGGCAGCCGGTGAGACAGTCGAGGCGCGCAACCGCCATCTGGCATACTTCGAAGCGAAATTGGCCGAGGCCGGGCCACAGTGGCGGACCGATCAGCGTTCCCGCTGGCTGACATGGGTCGGGCAGGAACAGGACAACGTGCGCCTTGCCGTGGAGTGGGCGTTGGCGACCGACCTGGAGGCAGCTCTGGCGCTGGTCGCCAACCTGGGTTTCTACTGGCCGCAGGTAGCCTCGTCGCTGGAAGGCCGGCGCATGATCGCCAGGGCGCTCGCGCAGACTGAGGCGCAACCTGACCTCTGGTCGGGTGACGACATCGAGCCGCGGCGTCAACTGCTCCTGGCCGGCGCATGGTTCACCGACGGATTCATGGCCAATACGGGCGGGGTTAACCCCGATATTCGCACCTCCATGGAGAAGGCGATTGCGCTGCTGCGTCCGCTGGGTGAGATAAGGCAACTGGCGGTGGCGTACGGATTTGCCGGCCTCGGCGCACTGTTCACCGGCGACTTTCAGACCGGCTTAACCTATGGGCGGGAGGCGCTGGCGTTAGCGCGCCAGGCGGGCGACCCGTGGGGCGTTGCGATGCAGCTAATCACGTTCAGCATGATCGGCGCGATGGCCGGACCTGACGGAGTCGATGCCCTGGCGCAATGGGAAGAAGGCATGGCAATCATGCGCGACTTGCACGATTCCTGGGGCGAGGCCATGGGTCACATGGTCGCCGGCAACGCGTTTCTGCTGCGCCGTGATCTTTCGCTGGCTCGCCAACATTACGAGCAATCATCCCGGTTGTTCAGCGAAGCCAACTTCGGATACCTGGCCAACATTGGCCGCAACGGTCTCGCTGAGATCGCCTGGCGGCAGGGCGACTACAGCCGTGCTCAGACGCTGTATCCGCAGGTCATCAACCTGTGGCGCCTGGCCGACCAGCGCGGCGCCATCGCGCGCTGTCTGGAATGTCTCGGCTTCATCGCCGTCAACCAGGCGCGCGACGCAGCCGAGCCGCTGCCCTTGCTGCGTCGCGCTGCAACGCTCTTCGGCGCCGCCGAGTCGATCCGCCTGACCAACAACAGCCCAATGCATCCCTGGGAACGGACCGAGTACGACGGCTATGTGGCCACACTGCGCGACATGCTTGACCCCGAGATGTTCGCCTCTGCCTGGCACACTGGTCAGGGGATGGATCTGGATCAGGCAGTCGCTTACGCGACGAAGTGACTGTTACAGCGTCGCGCGCATCGGCTGGCCTGTTTTCTTCGCGGTCGCGGCTGTGATAGTGACAGTCACTTTGCGGGAGCGACTGTCATTATCGCAGCCGCAAGCTGATGACCCGCGGTTGCGTCCTGTCGGCAGGCGTGCTATAGCCGGTAGCCCAGCAGGTTCCAGGTGTTCAGGAAGAACAGGAACGCTGCGCTGGCCAACAGCACTGCAGTGTTAACTACGTGCTGGCTGCGGCTGCTGCGTCCGGCGCGCCACCCTCGCACGGTCTGCATCAGCAGGCCCGCTGTCAGGCCCGCTACAACCAGCGGCAGCGCCAGCAGCACCAGCAACGCCGGCGGCGGCGCAAACGAGAACGACCACGGCGGATCACCCCCGGCAAACACCGGTCCCAGCAGCAGTGCCAGACCGACCAGGAACGTCAGGCTCAGCAGGCTCACCGCACCGGCCAGCGCATAGGTTCGTCCCCGGCGGCGGACGGCTGCCGCTATCCAGACAACCAGCGCGGCTGCGAAGACCAGCAGCGCGGCGGCCAGCAGGCCCGCCTGCGCCGGAAAGCTCTCGTACCACGGCAGCCGGGCGTAGGCGGTGCGCGCCTCGAAGAAGTAGGCCGCCCGCCCGCGGCCGTCCCCGCGGAATACGACGTAGTCATCGCCGCCCTGCCAGCGAAACGTGTCGCCGCCCACCGGCGTCAGCACGCCGCCAAACAGCGCCAGGCCGCCGTCGCCTGTCTCCTTTACCTGCGCCTGGTCGAACAACTGGCGCACCTTCTCGATGCTGCGCTGCGAATAGTCGTTGAGGTTGACGTAGTATCCCGCATACCGTCCGGTCGACACTGTTCCGGGCGCAACCGGTTGCCTGCCGACATCTGCCTGGCTGGCATTCGGTCCCAGGAAGCGCTCCAGAAACGCCCGCTCCAGCCGTCCTTGCAACGGAACGGTGTAATCACGGTTGAACACGAAGTAGACGCCCGCGTTCTGCTGGGGGAAAAGCAGCATCCGGTTCTGAAAGCCCGGCGCACCGCCGCTCTTCGCCAGAAAACGCGTCTCGCCCCAGAAGGTCTCGTCGAAGGTGTAGGCGATGCCGGGCAGGTGCGGATCGTGGCGAAAGCGGGTGGTGTGCAGCTCCGCCATGCCGGCCGCGCTCAGCACACGTCGCCCGTCCAACGCGCCGCCGTTGAGGTGCGCCAGCATGTAGCGGGCCAGGTCGGCCGGCGTGGCGTTGAACCCCGCGCCGGGCGCATCGTTCAGGTTGTAGTAGTTGGCAGGATAGGGTCCGGTCGCGCTGTAGCCGACCGCGGTCCGTTCCCGGTCGCCGTCCGGCAACACGAAGGACGAGCTGCTCATGCCCAGCGGCTGAAAGACGTGCTGGCGCACGTAGTCGGCGTAAGCCATCCCCGACACTTCTTCCACCAGCAGGCCGGCCAGCGCTATCTCGTGGTCGTTGTAGGCTCGCACCTCACCCGGCGGACGGACGCGCGGCGGCATGCGCTCGGCCAGGTAGTCGCTCAGTGCGGGCGCCTCCTCCGGCGAAGCGGCGCGGATGCCCACGAAACGGCTGTCGAACCCGGCGGTGTAGTGCAACAGCTGGCGAACGGTGACCGGCGCGCCGAACGCATCGGGAACCTCCATGCTGGTCAGGTAGGCGTTGACATCGGCATCCAGATCCAGCAGCCCCTGCTCGGCCAGTTGCATAACCGCCAGCGCGGTGACGGTCTTGGCCAGCGAGCCGGCGCGCACGACGGTCTGCTCGGGGTCGAACGGAACCTGGCGCTCGAGGTCGGCGTAGCCATAGCCACGCGCCAGCGAAACCTCGCCGTCCTCGACCAGCACGAATGCCAGGCCGGGCACGTTCAAATCGGCCATCTGTGCAGGTACCACCTCATCGAGAAAGGCGGCTACGGCCGACGGCTCGAAGGTCGCCGGTGCGCCGGCCGACGCAGCGGCCGGGAGTACGTTGGCGGTCAAAGCGGTCAGAACGACGAGCAGAACGCTCAAACTACGGTGAAAACGGGTGGTGCGCATGATGCCCTCCTTGGCTGGTCGCAAACCGGATGTCGAGGCAAGCAGCGCCTCGAACTGGATTGCTCTCAGCTTACCGGAGTTGCACCGCAACCGCATCGGCGCGGCGGAGGGTTCATGCCGGGAAATTGGACGGAGGGGATGGTCGGTCGAAGGTCGTAGGACTGGGCGAAGGGATCACCCACCACCTACTCCGCCGCCAGCCCGTGCCGTTGGGCCAGCAGCGCGGCCTGCGTGCGGTCGGCCACGTCCAACTTGCTAAGGATGCTGCTGACGTGGGTTTTGACGGTCTTCTCGCTGATGCCCAGCGTCTGGGCCAGCTCGCGGTTGCTCATCCCCTGAGCCAGCAGGCGCAGCACCTCCAGCTCGCGCTCGGTGAGGCTGGCGATGGCCTGCTCCTCGCCGGATTCGGCGGGCGAGCCGACGGCGCGGCGCATCACCTTGCGCATGACCTCGGGGTGCATGACCGGGTCGCCGCGCCGGGCGGCGCGGATGGCATCAGCCAGCTCGGCCGGCTTGACGTCCTTGAGCAGGTAGCCGGTCGCACCGGCCTCCAGCGCCGCGAAGATGCGCTCGTCGTCGGTGAAGCTGGAAAGGACGATCACTTTCACGTCCGGCCAGGCGGCCAGGATGCGCCGCGTCGCTTGCACGCCATCCATCTCCGGCATCACCAGGTCCATCAGCGCCACGTCAGGACGACTGGCGGCCAGCATCGCCAGCGCCTGCGCGCCGGTGGCCGCCTCGCCGGCCACCTCGATGTCGTCCTTCAGCTCCAGGTACGAGCGCAAGCCCTGGCGCACCACCGCATGGTCATCGACGATCAATACCCTGATCCTGTCCATCTTGCTACCTTCCGTCCTGGCGAGGTGACAGTCACTTTCGGCTCCTTGCGCTTCGCTACAGGAGTCTTCGAAAAGTGATTGTTACCTTTGCGGGGGACTGGTGTTCGTCAGCGGAACCACGGCTTCGACCCGTGTCCCTTGTCCCGGCTGCGACGCGACGGTCAGTCGGCCGCCCAGCGACTCGACCCGCTCGCGCATGCTTTGCAGGCCAACCCCGCTGCCGGCAGCCGCAGCCGTGTCGAACCCTTGTCCCTGGTCGACGACTGCTAGTGCGACCTGCTCCGCGCTGAACCGGAGGTCTACCTGCGCGCTGGCGACGCCGGCGTGTTTGACGACGTTGTTGAGCGCCTCCTGGGCGACGCGGAAGAGGCGATGCGCCTGCACCGGTGTCAAGTGTTCCTCGCCTTGCGCGGCCACGTCCACCAACAGGCCGTGCTGACGTTGCAGCAGCGCAGCGTGCTCATGCAGCGCGCTGACCAGACCGACGCCTGCCGCGCGCGCCGGGCGCAGTTCGTAGACCAGAGCGCGCATCTCGGCCAGCGCGTTGGCAGCATCCTCCTGCAGGCGATCCAGCAGCGGCGGCACATCCTCCGGACTGCTGGCCAGCCGGGCGCGCGCCGTCTCGGCGGTGAAAGTCATGCCAAAGAGGGTCTGCGTCACCGAGTCGTGCAGCTCGCGCGCCAGCCGGTTGCGCTCCTCCACCACCGCCAGCTCCTCGACCTGCGCCGCGTAGGCTTCCGACTCGCGGCGCGCCTCCTCCAGCCGCAGCAGGTTGATGTTGAAGCCAGCCACGAGCAGGTAGGCCGCACCGTAGACGAATATCTGTCCCAGCGCGCCGGGGAAGCCCTCGTCCAGCAGAAAGGTCGCGCCGGCTACGGCGGTGAACAGTCCGGCCAGCAGCAGGCTGACCCGCGGCCGCATCACCGGCGTGACCTGCATCAGCACCGCCACGAACAGGATGGCGAACGTGTCCAGCAGCGGAGGCAGGAGCAGCAGCGCCGCGACGATCAGCGTCTGCACCGGCAGGTAGGCGTACAGCGAGCGCGGATAGCGCGGCAGCAGGAAGAACTCGGCCACATACAGTGCGCAGAACGCTGCCAGCAGCCCGTAGACCAGCGGCTGCCGCGGTGCAAAATCGGCCGCGTAGTTGAACAGCGCGCCGGCGATAACACCTGCCGTCAGGAGCAGGCCGCCCAGGGCGCTGATCTGGAAACGATGTCGTAGCATCTTGACCCTGTGTTCATGAAGGTGACAGTCACTTCATCGCGCGGCTGTCGCTGGCGAGCTGGCCGTGGCTGCGGCGCAGTCGGCCAGCCCAGCCTCGATTTCGGCGAGCAGGCTCTCGGCGCGGATCTCCTGTGCCACGGCCAAAGCCTCCTGATAGGCTGCCAGCGCCGATACAAACTCGCCGCGCTGCACATCCACCGCGCCCAGTTGGATCAGGAAACGCACCAGGTCAAGCTGGTTGCCCGTCTCCCTGGCCACGGCCAGCGCGCGCTGGATGTGGTCTGAGGCCGCAGCCAGGTCGCCGGCCTGCGCGGCAATCCGGCTGAGCGACAACGACAGGTTGGCCACGATGTAGGGGCGGTCCAGTTCCTCCAGCACCGCGCGGCAGCGCTCGACATGCGTCATGGCTCGGGCGAAGTCGCCCTGCGCGGCTGCCAGCGCCGCCAGGTGATCATTGACGCCGGTCAGCAGATAGCGGCTGCCGGTGCGTTCGGCCACCGCCAGGGCGCGCGTCAGGTGTCTTTCCCCGGCCGCCAGGTTGCCGCGCAGGAACTCCAGGTAACCGGCGTTGTCCAGCGCAGCCCCGGTTCCCCAGTCGTGGCCGGCCTCCTCGTAGGCTTCCACGGCGCTCAGGAACCAGTGAAGGGAGCCGTCGAGGTCGCCCAGGCCGTACCAGGCCGCGCCCAGGTACAGGCGGGCGTGACCGACATCGCGGTGCGGGCGCAGCGGCTCCAGCAGTGTCCGCGCTTGCTCCGCGCCTCGCCGCGCCTCTTCGAACTCACCCAGACGAAAGCAAAACCCGGCCTGCAAGGCGATCACCCGGCCCAAGCAACGCTCCCGGACAACGGACGACCCGTGCTCCCCGGTGCGCAGCGCCTCCAACGCCCGGCCGGTCAACTCGACGCACTCGCGGTAGCGCCCCTGGATGTCGAAGAAGTAGAGGAAGCTCTCGACAAACCCTTCCAGCAGGTCGGGGTCGGCGATTTCGACCGCCAGATCCCACGCGGTGCGGATGTTGTCGGACTCTATCTGCATCCAGCGCAGCGCGTCGCGGTCGCGCGCGCCGTGAAACTCGTGTTCACGGCCGGCGGTCTGGGCGGCGAAATGGTGGGCATGCCGGCGTCGGGCGTCTTCGTCCTCGGCGGGTTGGCAGGCCAGCTTGCCGGCGGCAAACTCACGCGTCATCGGATGCATGTCGTAGCGGCCGCCGCCGTCATAGCGCAGCAGCGAGCGGTCGACCAGCGTCTGCAAGGTAGCCGGCCCCGCCCCCACAATCACCTGCGCCGCCATGCGATCAAAGCCGCCACGGCAGACCGACAGCTGGGCCAACGCAGTCCGGCACGCATCGTCCAGCAGCGACCACGAATGTTCGAAGACCGCAGCCATGCTGCGATGGCGCTCAGGCAGATCGCGCGCTGTGCTGGCCAGCAGTGAAATGCCGCGCGCCAGCTCGCCGGCGATCTCGCCCGGGGACATGGTGCGCGCCCAGGCCGCCGCCAGTTCGATGGCCAGCGGCAACCCCTCGGTCAACTGGCAGATGCGGGCAACGGCACGAGCGCTCTCGGCGGAAAGCGCAAAATCGGGACGGACACGCTGGCTGCGGCGGACGAACAGCTCCACCGCGGCAGAGCCTCCCGCATCGGCCTCGCCGGCGGACGGAAAGGGCAAGCCGGCCAGGTCAAACAGCCGCTCGGCCGCCAGCCCCAACCGGGCGCGCGAGGTAACCAGCAGCTTTACGTCGGGCGCCTGCTGCACGATGGACGCCAGCAAATCCAGCGCCGGATCTGTGATCAGGTGCTCGAAGTTGTCCAGCACCAGCAGCATCTCCTTGCCGCGCAGAAAGTTCAGCAACTGCGGCTCGGGCGGCTCACCGCCGTCGGGGGTGAAACCGAGCGCATCGGCCAGCGCCCAGGGAAGCGCCGCCGGGTCATTCACGCCTGCCAGATGTCCCAGCCGCACACCGTTGAGGAACATGGGGGCGCAGCGCCCGGCCACTTCCAACGCCAGCCGTGTCTTGCCGGCGCCACCCTGCCCCAGGATCGTCAGCATGCGGGTGTCGGGCGAGGCCAGGGCACGCCGCAGGTCGGCCAGTTCGACCTCTCGGCCCACGAAGCCGGTTGTCGCAGCCGGCAGGTTGTGGCGCGGCCCGCGCATGGCGGCACGGATGCGCTCGAACAGCGCAGTCGTCTCGGCGGACGGCGCGGCGTCGAACTCGCGCTGCAGGATGTCGCGGCACGCCTGGTATTGGGCCAACGCGGCGCTGAACTGGCCGCTGCGCGCCAGCGCTAGCATCCGCAGCCGGTGCGTCTCCTCGCGCCAGGGGTCTATGGCCAGCAGACGGCCGGCAGCATCGACGGCTTCGTCGTAGTCGCCGCTGGCCAGCAGCAGGCCGGCCAGCGTGTCCCAGCCGCGCAGCGCCAGCTCGCGCAGCTGCACCCGCTGCAGCAGCGCCCAGTCCTCGTAGTCGGGCGCGTCGCGCACGTAGAACCCCTCCAGAAAATCGCCCTGGTAGAGAGTCAATGCCTGGCGCAGCAGGCCGATGCGCTGGCCGGACGGCTGGCCGCCGCTCAGTCGCAGCAGGTCGCGGAAGGTCTCGACATCCAGCGCATACGGGGCGGTCCGGTTGAACGCGACGCTGTCGCGGGTGATGTGGACGTGCGGCTCGGCCAGCTTGCGCAGGTTGGTCAGCGCCTGGCGCAGGTTGTTGGCCGCGGCTGCATCGGGCATCTCGCCCCACAGCAGCCCTGCCAGGGCCTCGCGCTGGTGCGGCCGGCCGCTGACGGCCAGATAGGCCAGCAGCGCGGCCACCTTGCTGGAGACAAAGCCGGTCACCGCCGCGCCGTCATTGCTGACCTGCAGGCCGCCGAGCGCACGAATTTCCAAAGTTGCCAAGGTCGCCGGCTCCAATAAACGATTTCTAAACGATGAGGTGGTAGATTGGGCTGAGTATAGCACAGGCAGCGCGAGATGCAAGCACTTATGTCTCACTTCGACGATTCACCGCGGCGGTACCGCTTCTTCATCCTGGGTGTCTGGAGCCAGCCGGCCAGCCAGCCCGGTAACCCGCGCGCCTGGCGCATCAGCCTGGAGGACGCGCGCACCGCCGAGCGGATCGCCTTCACAGCCCCGGCCGAGCTGGAGGCCTACCTGCACCGGTTGCTGGAGGACCGGGCAGATGGTCAATCGGACTGACGTGGCGCGCCGACGTGCAGACACAGAGGCACGGTCCGACTCCGGGTCAAGCGGTATGGCTGCGCTCAGGCCGGCAATAGCAGCGGAAAGCATGGGCGCTGCCCACATTTCGAACAAGGAGAATCGGTTATGAAACAGCTCATAAAGAACCCTGGCAGACGCTTCGACCGCTCAGCCCGCTGGGCGCTCACGTTTTGCCTGCTGCTGGTGACCGCGACGGCCGGCCTGCCGGTCGCCGCCGCTGCCGCGCCCGACGTCGTCAACATCGTCGAGCCGGGCTGGGTGCTCACCAGCGCAACGGCCGCCCCCGACCCCGTCAGCGCGCACTACAATCCGGTCGATGGACTGCTGTACTACGGACGCCGCCCGACCAGCGGGTCCGGCGGCAACCTGAACCGCGTCAACGCCGACGGCACCATCACGTCGATCAACGCTGAGGACCGGCCCGGCGCGGTCTTCGTGGACCCGGCGGACGGCGACATCTTCGTTTCGGAAGATTACGGCGGCAACGTCTATCGGACGGCTTTCGGCGCGACGACCCGCAGCACCTGGGTCAGCGGGATGGGCAGCGGCGACGACGACCCGGTGGGCATGGCCGTTGCGCCGCCCGGTTACAGCGGCCCGATCCTCAGCGCCGGCGAGGCGTTGTTGGTCGATCGCGGCAACAGCGGCGGCGACTATATCTGGCAGTGGTCCCCGGCCACAGCGGAAGGCGAGGTGCTGGTCTACAGCGACAGCTCCGGCGGCGGCACGCTGACCGACCCGGTGGACGTAGCCATCGGCCCGTCGGCCATCTACCTGGTGGACAGCAAGGAAGCGGCCAACGGCGCAATCTACCGCCTGGACGCCGGCCCCGTGCTGACGCAGATCACGACCTCCACGCCGATCGCCGATCCAAGGGGCATCACCATCGACCCGCTGACGGGCGATCTATGGGTGACCGATGCGTCACCGGCGCGCCTGCTGCGCGTCAACCCGACCACAGGCGCGGTCAGCGAGATGGTCACCGGCTTCACGGGCATTCTCTGGGCGTCGGTGGACGCCACGCCCGACGGCAACCACATCTTCGTCACCGACTGGAGCGGCGACACGATCTACACCTTCAGCCGCGTGCCTGAGAACCAGTTCCACTTCGACAAGCACGCGCTGGCGCCGCGCTGGCAGGTGACGACCGACCCGCAAAGCGGCGCGCTGACGCAGAGCCTCAGCCAGAGCTATGCCCTGTCCTACTACTACGGCAGCCCGGACGCCAACGCGGCGCCGCTGTCGGTAGCCATCAACGACCACCTGCCGGCCGGCATGACGTTCAGCGGCGAGTCGCACACGCCGGCCATGACCTTCGGCCAGGCCGGCCAGACGTTGACGTGGCAGCCCGAGGGTCAGGTCGCCCGCGGCGAGTCGGGCCTGATCAACCTGACGGCCAGCTATGACAACCCGGTGGCAGGCGATGTCTACGTCAACACGGCGACCCTGAACGCCGGACCCTACCAGCTTGAGGCGGAGGCGACCACGCAGATACCGGTCATGGCGCCGCTGCTGACCGGGCCAGGCAGCGGCGAGCTCTGCCCCGGCGATGTGGAGGTGCAGGGCGTGACCCAGCCGAACATGGATGTGCTGGTGTTCATCGATGGCGTGCAGACCCTGCAAACCCAGTCCGATGCTGAGGGCGCCTTCAGCATCGCCTATAGCTACGGCGGCAGCGCGACGGAGATGCTGACGGTGCAGGCGTGCATTCCCGGCGGGGCGTGCAGCGCGCTCACGACCGCGGTGACGCTGCGCCCGCCGCTGAGCTTCTGGTGCCCGCAGCGCTCGCTGTGGGAAGGCACGCCCACGGTAGGACCAAAGGCCGGCGAGCACCTGGTGTTCGGCTTCCGCAACAACAGCGGCGAGTTCGCCAGCCATAACTGGCGCATCCCCGGCGTCTACGGATTCTGGAACACCACGCTGCACCTGCACGCCTGCAACTGCCCGCCGGAGTCGGGCACGACGGCGCCCCCCAGCAGCGTCTGGGTCATCGCCGACAACCACCGCTACGATCCGACGGGCAGCCACCCGGACTACACCTTCGCCATCACCGGCGGCGCACACACGGTGGTGTTCTGGGCCGACTGCGGCGGCAACTACGTCTCGTCCGACGGGCGCATCCTGATCGACCCGGACGGCTACGTGTTCGACGTGACGCAGGGCTTCGATCCCAACGACCCGACCGCGCACGCGGTCGACGGCGTCACGGTGACGCTGTACGAGTACGTGCCGGAGTGGGGCGGCTGGACACCGTGGCCGGCCGGGCTGTACAACAACCAGATCAACCCGCAGGTGACGGGCAGCGATGGCTACTTCGCTTTCTTCACGCCGCCGGGCCAGTACTACCTGCAAGTGGACGGCAAGCCGGGCTACCAGTCGTGGCGCAGCCCGGTGATCACCGTGGTGAACGAGATCGTCCACGTCAACGTGCCCTACACGCCCTGGAGCGAGCCGCCAGTCATCGAGTCGGTGACGGAGATCCTGCTGACCGCCAGTGGCCCGCAGCCGGCCAGCGTCACCGTGCCGGCCGGGACGACCGTGCAGTGGCGGGCCGAAGTGGATGGACTCTCGCCGTCAGAACTGGCCGCGCAGACCGACAATCCGGTCTTGCAGCCGCTGAGCGCACTCAATCCCATCAGCACCACGCTGGGCTGGGACGGCGGGATGCTCAAGCCAGGCCAGACCTACCAGCGGCAGATGAATCAGCCGGGGCCGTACACCTACACCGACGGCCTGGGCAACGAGGGGCAGGTCTGCGTGGACACCTGCACGCCGCTGGCGGTGACGCTCGCTTCGTTCGACGCGACCGCGCAGCCAGGTGCGATCCAGGTAGCCTGGGAGACGGCCAGCGAGATCGGCAACACCGGCTTCAACCTGTTTCGTTCGCTGGACGACAACCGCAACAACGCAACATTGCTGGCGTACGTGCCATCGCAGGCGCCGGGCAGCCCGCAAGGCTTTGCCTACAGCTACGACGACACGGGCGTCGCTCCCGGCCAGACAGCCTGGTACTGGCTGGCGGACGTGGACGTGAACGGTGTGGCGACCGAACACGGGCCGGTCAGCGCGACCATGTTGACGCCGACCGCAGTGACGCTGGCATCCTTCCACGCTGACGCTGGTAAGCCGCTGCAAAGCGCGCTGGCCTGGGGCGTCCTGCTGGCGCTGTTGGCGGCCAGCCGCCTGCTGATGGGCGCGCACCGGGGAAGATCGCGCCACACAACCGGAGGTCAGGGATAGCTGGCCAGTCTTTGTGGTCAGCCAGCGTTCGTAACGCAGTTCGTAACGTTTCGCGAACGTTCTGCGTCTATCATGTTCAAAATGCCTCGCGGGCAGGTCCAGAAGTTGATCAAGTGTGGACCGTCCGGCGTGGCGCAGACCAAATTCGTTTCAAGGAGGAACATTGAATGATCGCCAATCTGCTCGTCTTGCTTCTGTTTGTCGGACTGATCGTCCTGTTCGGTTGGTTGTGCTATCGCAGCATTCGCTCCGGCAGGCTGTGGGTCAAGATCGTGGGCGGGATCGGTTTTGCCCTGCTGGCGTTGCTGTTCATCGGCATCGCGTTCATGGACGCGAAGGGGGTGGCAGCCACGTACTTCCCCGGCGCGCCGGCCGCGCCCGATCTGACGGTAGCCGGCACGCCAGAGCAGGTCGCCCGCGGCGAGTATCTGGTCAACCTGTCGTGCATCGGCTGCCACAGCGCAGTCGGGCCGGATGGTATGCCGTCCATGCAGCACCCGTTGAGCGGCGGCACGGACATGGCGGCAACGGAGGGCTTTGGCTTCATCGGCTCGATGGTAGCCGAGAACCTGACGCCAGGCGGCAAGCTGGCAGGCTACAGCGACGGCGAGATCTTCCGCGCCATCCGCAACGCCGTCAACGAACAGGGGCACAGCCTCGGGTTCATGTCTTTCCTGCCCTACGGCCAGTTGAGCGATGCTGATACCGAGGCAATTGTTGCCTACCTGCGTTCGCTGCCGCCGGCCGAGTCGAGCGCCCCAACCGGCGACAAGCTGAACTTCATCGGTGCTGTGATGATGGGCGCTGGCATGTTCGGTCCCGCCCCGGACCGTAGCACAGGCGTAGTCACCGCGCCGCCGGAAGGCGCAACCGCCGAGTACGGCAAGTATGTCGCTACCTACGGCGACTGTCGCGGCTGTCATGGGCCGGACATGACCGGTGCGCCCGCCTCCGCTGTTGGCCCGGCCGTTCCCAACCCGCCCGCTGGTGAGCACCATGGACGAAGCGCAGTTCATGGAGATGCTGCGCACGGGAGTGCGGCCCGGCAACCGCCCCTTCCCCGACACCATGCCCTGGCAGAACGCCGCCCACATGACCGACACCGATCTGGCAGCGCTGTACGCGCACCTGACCGCGCCGGTACAGTGAAATCTCTAGGACTGGCAGTCCTTTGCAGAGCACCCGGCAGCGGAGCGGAGTGGGAGAGGACTGCCAGTCCTGACGGAGGAACCGATGACCTTTCGAGCGGCTGGCATCGTGCTGCTGGCGGCGTGCATCCTGTTCATGATCGGTGCGGGGGCGGCGGCTTACTTCCGCCGCTTCCCGCTGCCGACCGACCCACTGGACCAACTGACCCTGATCGCCAACGACCGGGCCGGCTGGGCGGCGCAGGCGATCATCTTCCCGGTCTGCTTCCTTGCGATCGCTGTCGTTTTTGGCTGGATGACGGCGCGGCTGCCGGCCGGATCGGCGCGCTGGCTGGCTGCAGTTGAACCCTGTTGAGCGTCGCAGCGCTGATGCTCTGGCTGCCGATCAGCGTCGACCGCTTGCAACTGGGCGGACGCGCCGCGGCGATGATCGCCAGCTACGATCCGGTCACGCCGCCGGAGGTGTTTCGCAACACCGGCACGTTCTGGCCCTACACCTTCTGCGCGCTGGCCGGCGTCGGGCTGATGGGTGCGGCGCTGGCGCTGGCCGGCGCACTGCCGCTGCTGGGTTGGATCGTAGCCGCGCTGGCGGTGCTTGGCGCGCTGGCTGGCGCCCTCGTCATGCACGACTGGCCCCCTTTATGAGCTACGTCATCCTGATGGTGCTGTCCATCGGACTGATCCGGACGGGCTGACAAACCACGTATGCCAGCTTCGCTCCGGGCACGTTTTTTCGTGAAACGCTTGCTTCTGTGCCTGTGTGCGGTATAATTGCACTCAACCGCCAGGTCGTTCAGAAGCTAGTTGAGTTGAAGGCCTGTCGTTCAGGTTGACAGGAGTGAAACCATGAATGTATTGCGAGAAAGCATGATCGGACAGGTGACATCCGACCTGACCTTGTTGCCGGAGGAAGATCTGCCTCTTGTCGTGGAGTTTGTCGACTATCTGAAAGATCGCCGAAAGCGGAAGACGCCCCAGCCGCTGTCGGTTGCTGAGATTCGATCTGAAGCCAGGCGACGAGCCCAACTTCTCGACCAGATGCCGCGAGAAGAGATCGTCGCACGCTTCGAGCAACTTGCTGAAGAGATTCGGCGCGAGGTGATCGAGAAAGGAACCGCCGTCAACGGGGATTGGCTGCATGACTGACAGGCTGCGCGCTGTCTTTGATACGAATGTGTTCATATCTGCCTTTCTCAGCCGCAATCCTAGCAGCCCAACCCAAGAATTGATCCGTCGCTGGATGGCCAACGAGTACGATCTGTTGGTTTCGGACGCTTTGATTGACGAGTTGGCGACCAAACTCCAAGAAAAGGGCATTGCCGATGAGCGCATTGCTGAGTTCATGGCCTTGCTCAGCAAGCTGGCCGAACGGATTGATGTGACGCCTGAAGCAGTGGTTTCAGCGATCATCCAAGATCCTGATGACGACGCAATCCTGGCATGTGCTGTTGTTGGCGCGGCAGATTACCTGGTGACTTATGATCCTCACTTCGATGTTCTTGGGGGAAGCTATCAAGGAATTGAAATAGTCAAAGCCGTACCGTTTCTCTGGGCGCTGCGGGGTGATGCTGATCGTACTCATGTATCCTGAGCTGTGGCCGGGGAACTGAGAACGAACTGTCGCAGCCAGCCTTGACGACGACGCCCGGGAGTTGAAACCCATGACATCCGCCAATCTTGACGGCACTCGTTATGAAACCGGCTTGCGCGGCTGGAAGCTGGCCGCAGCGCGCGCGGGCTGGCTCATCTTCTTCGCGGGCGCGGTTGTCACACTGCTCTGGACACGCTGACGGCCAAGTTGATCCGGGTCGTGCAGGAAACCTTGGAGTCGGAAACTACCAGTATCTGGTTGCGCATACAGGAGCGCCGATGATCCCCACATCTGCTGAATCAACCCGCCTCCGTCCCCCTTGGCTCAACATCACCCGCGTTCTGTGGGTGATACTGGCTGGCCTGGGTTTCGTCGCGTTCGTCGTCAGCACGATCATCGCCATGCGCGAGCCGCTGCCCAGTTGTGTCAACCCCGAAGTGGTCTGCGGCCCTTGGATGTATACCCGGGAGGATGTGGCTATGGGCATCCAATTGGGGCTGCCCGGCGCGCTTATGGGCGCGTTCTACTTTGGTGCGACGATCGTTACCCGTCTGGCCTTCTTTGTCGTGGGGGTCATGATCTTCCTGCGCCGCTCCGACGACTGGATGGCCCAACTGCTGACCCTGATGCTGGTGATGTTCACACTGGAGGGAGTGCAGAATCTGGGGCCGGCCATGCCGTTGATCAGCGCGCTGTATGTCATTCCCACGGCGATCTTTGTCGTGTTGCCTTTCATCTTCCCCAACGGGCGCTTCGTGCCCCGTTGGATCCGTTGGATCTTTGTGCCGCTGCTGCCGCTGATGGTGGTGGTGTCGATCCTGCCTGGCCTTGGCGTGTCCGTCAGCACCAACACCTTCTCTACTTTGTTACTTGTCGTCTTTTTGGTCTGGTTCGTCGGCGCCGGCTACTCAGCGGTCTACCGCTACCGGCGGGTTTCCAGCCCTACAGAGAGGCAACAGACCAAGTGGATCACCGCCAGCCTGCTGGGTTTCTTCTTCCTCTTCATCCCCTTCATGATTGTCATCGTCTGGTTTCCGCCCGACACAGCGTCGCCCCAGCGGCTGGCCTTCATGTTGCTGGTCTACCTGCCAGCCTACATGGTGAGCTACCTGGCCATGCCGATAGGCGTAGCCTTCTCGGTGCTTCGCTACCGGCTGTGGGACATCGACGTGCTGGTGCGCAAGACGCTGGTCTACGCCTCGCTAACCGTCTTGCTTGCGTTGGTGTTCTTCGGTGTGGTGACGCTGCTGTCAAGTTTGTTTTCCACCGTTACCGGCCAGCAGTCGGCGCTGGCGGTCGTCATCTCGACCCTGGTTATCGCCGCGCTGTTCAATCCGCTGCGGCGGCGCCTGCAGGAGGGCATCGACCGCCGCTTCTTCCGTCGGAAATACGACGCCCAACAGGTACTGGCGCGCTTCGCCCTCGCGGCGCGCGACGAGACCGATCTGGACGCCCTGACCGCTGAACTGGTGACCGTCGTGCAGGAGACGATGCAGCCCGAACGGGTGAGCGTGTGGCTGCGGAAGCAGTAGCAGCTCGCTACCATCAATCGTCTTTTCAAGATTGACGTGGTGATAGTGCCACGCCAAGCTTAATATGAGGAGTTCGCATGCTCACATGCGAACCCGGCATCTGAGGATGCCTACTCCTCATTTAAAGGTTGGCGAAACACTAGCCATGCTTTACGACCAGCGGCAGCCAGAACGGCATGAGATTCGACGTTGACGTCGGTGTAGCAGTTGGCGTTGGCGTAGCCGTTCGTGTCGGCGTGGCCGTCGCGGTCGGCGTCGGCGATGCGACCTCGGTCCACTTCGCCAGGTAGGTGGAGGGACGGCCACCGGCATTGAAGAAATAGCCGCTCACGAGCAGGCCGCCTTCCGAGTCGAAAGCCAGCGCTGTCACCTGATCATCGACTCCCTGACCGAGTGGGTGCCAGGCTACGCCGTCCCACATGGCGATGTGACTGGCCGGCTGACCGCCCGCTGCGGTGAAGTCGCCGCCCGCGTAGAGGTTGCCATCGTCGTCGAGAGCCAGCGCCCGCACGGTGTCGTTGAGCCCGCTGCCCATCGTCGACCAGACCGTCCCGTTCCAGCGCGCGATACGATTGGCCGGCAGCGTGCCGGCCTGCGTGAAGCCCCCGGCCACGATCAGGTCACCTGCTTCGTCGAAGAGCATGGCGTTGACGGACGCGTCCACGCCGCCTCCCACCTCCCGCCAGCGTACTCCATCCCACTTTGCCAGGCGGTCGATCGAGTTGCCGCCTGCTTCCGTGAACGTGCCACCGGCGTAGAGGTTGTCGGAGGCGTCAACGGCCAGGGCATGCGGTCCGAGATTGCCCTCCAGTCCGCCTGCCAGATAACGCCACAGCACGCCGTCCCACATGCGAATCATATATGTGAAGCGCCCGCCGGCATAGACGCGGTCCTGGCTATCGACTGCCAGGCATTGTACCTGGTCGTTGAGGCCATTGCCGAGGCCAGACCAGGCGTTGCCGTTCCACATGGCGATGTTCGATGCCGGTTGGCCGCCAGCCGTGTCGAACTCCCCGCCCACGTACACGTTGTCACTCGAGTCCACCGCTATCGCCGCTACCCGGTCCAACAAGTCGTCGCTGAGGCCGCCGCCCACATCATGCCACGAAGCGCCGTCCCAGCGCGCCACCACCGGCGAGTACGTCCATCCGGCGACGTCGATCGATCCGCCTGCATAGATATCGCCGGACGAATCGGCGGCCAGGGCCTGGGCCGGGCCGCCCCGCAGACCATTGCCGTCACCGAACCGGTGCCACTGGCCGCCTTGCCACCAGGCAAGACGCACCAATGCTACCCCGTTCGCGGCCTCGATACCACCACCCGCCACCAGATTGCCCGCCGACCAGCCCAACAAGCTCACCCGGCTGTCCGTGCCGCTGCCAACCGCTGTCCACGCGCTGCCGTTCCACTTGGCGATATGGTTGGCAGTTGTGCCGCCCGCGGTCGTGAAATCGCCGCCCGCGTAAAGCCGGCCGGCCACGTCAATCGCCAGGGCATACACCGTGTCGTTCATGCCTGAGCCTAGCCGTGACCAAGTGCTGCCATTCCACATGGCGATCCTGTTGGCCGGCGCCCCGCCTGCGCTGGTGAAGGTGCCCCCTGCGTAGACGCGATCCTGCGAATCGAGGATGATGGTGGTGATTCCCAGGTCCATGCCGCTGCCCAGGGGGGACCAGCTCGCGCCGTCCCATTTGGCAATGCGGTTGGCGGCCACGCCTCCCGCTTGCGTGAAGAAGCCGGCCGCGATCAGGTCGCCCGCGGAATCGATCGCCAGGTCCCAGGTGTAGCCGTTCAAGCCGCCGCCCAGAGACAACCACTGGCTGCCGTCCCACATGGCCACGTTGTTGGCCGGCGCGCCACCTGCCATGGAGAAAAGGCCAGCTGCGTAGAGGTTGCCGTCACCATCCAGGGCGATTGCCTCCACCTTGTCGTTGATGCCTGAGCCAAACGCGGACCAATGCTGGCCATCCCACCTGGCTACGCGATTCACGATCACGCCGCCAGCTTCCTCGAAATAGCCGCCCACGATCAGATCGCCGTTGGGGGCCACCACCATGTCACGGATCCAACTGCTGACTCCCTGGCCCAAGGGCAGCCAGTCGTTGCCGTTCCACTTCACGACGCGGTTGGTCTCCACGCCGAAGACGCGGGTAAAGGCGCCGCCGATGTAGAGATTGCCCGCCCCATCCTCAGCCACCGCGAGCGGGCCGTTGTTGAAGTCGGTCTGATTGAAGCCACCGGCCCAGTCCTTGACCATAGGCGACGCGGCCGGCGATTCGCCTGGCTGACTGTCGATGGCTGTTCCGGCCAAGGCCCCGGCAGGCAGGAGCATGATCCCTGCGACGACTACCAGCCAACGCAGTGAACCGACTGGAGTTCGTACCATCCTCATGATATTACCTCCTTTTGGTGAAGGGATGCGTCATCCTTGGACCCTTGTGTCCCAATCGACGCGTTGGGGATGATACATCCATCATAGTACCCGGAGGAGCGCCTGTCAATCGTTTCTGAAAGGCAAAAGGCGGCTATGAGTTAGTCTCGTGGTCGCCCCGATCTTGCTCCGGGCAAGTACACAGAATGGAGGATTGCGAACGGCGGGCGGTAAGGAGTGTTGATGAGACGAACCAAACACCCGGGAGGCACGTCCGCGTCTCTAGCTTCAATCACACCAGAAAGCACATTGCCACCTCGGCGTGTCACCCCCCAAAGCCGGAGCCGCATTCAGTCAGTGCATGAGGCTGTCCAGGGTTTACATGTTCTTGTGTGTGCTCAACTCGGGTGTTATAATGGCCCGACTTCACACCGTTTCTTTGAACCGAATATCATACGTTATGCAAAAGGAGGATAGTCCTATGGCAGGCAAGAGCAAGAAGAAGGCAGACAAGGCCCAGGCAGCTGAGGCTGTCACGGCGTTGAGCGAGGCAACCGCGACGGCCGGTGTGGCCGACATCGACGACGGTCTGGAGACCATGGCCACGGCGGTGGAGACCGGCAAGGTCGGCCGTCAGGTCATGCGCGACGCGACGCGCAAGCTGGTCGAGGGCGAGGGCGCCCAGCGCAGCGCGCGCAACCTGGCCGCCATCAGCGCGGTCATGGCCGAGGCCGGCGTGGACGACGTCGCCCAGGGCGTCGCGTTGTTGACCGCCTCTGAGGACATCGCTGTGCAAAGCATGCTTGTCGGCGAACTCAGCCGGGAAGACCTGGAACTGGGGATGGAACTGGCCTCCATCGGCGGGCAACTGCAGGCTGTCAGCGACGTGGTGTTCGACCTTGACATGCCGCTGCTGGCCGAGTTTCTCGAGTCGCTGGGCGACCGGATGCGGGCGCTTTCCGCCGACACCATCCACCGTTTCGGCGCCACCCGTGCGCTGGCGCGCGCCCTTGCAGAGACCGGCGCCTCCGTGGGCGATCTGGGCAGCAACGAGGTCGGCGAGGGCATGATGCGCATCGAGGCTGCCGAGGAAGCGGCTGTGTTGAGCGAGGTGGCCGACGATGTAGGTCGCGAGCTGCGCAGCGAAGGTCGGGCCGAGATGGCCGCAGCGCGCGAGATCCGCGACATCACTGAGGATCTGGTCGTCGATGCCACCACCGAGATCGCCGGCGGCGCCGCGCAGATCGGCGCGGCCGAGGCCATGTCAGGACTGGCCGAATCGGTGATGGAAGCTGAAGCTGACAAGCCCGCACCGAAGGGCAAGCGCAAGAAGTCATCCTGACGGCTTGCACAGATCGACCCCAACTATGAACGAATCCCCGGTCACGTTCCGGCCCGGCACGCCTGACGACTCATACGCGGTGTTTCACCTGTTCGAGGAGTCGTTGGCCGATCTGGCGCGCCGTCTGGGCCACACCGGTTCCATGAGCATCGACGACCCGGCGGCGCTGGCAGGCATGTGGCAACGCCGCCGGTCGCTCTACGAGCACCTGGCGAACACGGCCGACCAGTTCTGGCTGGCCGAGCAGGCCGGCGAGGTCGTCGGGTTCTCACGTTCGGTCGTGCGCGATGGCCACTGGGAGCTGACCGAGCTGTTTGTCAAGCCGGGTGTGCAATCGTCCGGGCTCGGCAGCGAGCTGCTGCGGCGCGCCGCTCCTGTGCAGCCGGTGGTCAGCAAACTGATCATCGCATCGCCCGACCCGCGCGCCCAGGCGCTCTACATGAAGCTGGGCGCGTACCCGCGCTTTGCGCTGTACTACTGGTACCGCGTGCCCGAGACGGTGGAGGTCGAAACTGACCTGACTTTCGAGGCGGTGCAGGAGACTGCGGATGTGCTGGAGGCGCTGGCCGCGGTCGATCGGACGCTGCTGGGCTTCCGGCGTGACGCCGACCACCGCTGGCTGTTGCACGACCGCCAGGGCTACCTCTACCGGCGCAGCGGGCAGGTCGCCGGCTATGGCTACGAGGGCCAGAGCAACGGCCCCTTTGCCTTGCTGGATCCGGCCGACTTTCCGGCGGTGCTGGCCCACGCCGAGAGCACGGCCGCGCAGGCCGAGCAGCAGGCCGGCCGCGGCCACTTTGGCGTCGAGACGCCCCTGGTCAACATCACAGCCATCGACTACCTGCTGGCGCGCGGCTACCACATCGACTTTTTCCACGCCCAGGCAATGATGGACCGGCCCTTCGGCCAGTTCGACCGCTACATCGCCACCAGCCCCCCGTTCTTCGTTTGAGGATGCATGTCCCTCAGGTGACTGTCGCTTGCGGAAAGTGACAGTCACCCTTTCGATTCTCCGTCAGAGCAGGTCCGCAGCCAGCAGGATCGCGTCGGTCAGCGACAGCGCGCGGCCCAACTCTTCCGCTTGTGACTGCGCATCGGGGGTCAGGGCTTGGCGCGGGCGCCAGTCCGGCCTCCAGCGCGGCTGCTTCCGTAGCCGTCAGCGGCGCGCCGATCTCATCGCGCAGGGTCGCAGCTGCGCCGGCCAGTTTCAGCGCCGCCGCAGCGTTGTCGCGCTGCGCCAACAACCAGCCGATATCCTCCAGCAGGTAGGCCAGGGCCCACTTATCTCGCAGGTCGTCGTAGATCGCCAGGCTCTCGCGGTAGGCGGCGGCCGCGGTGGACCAGTCGGCACGGTTGCGGGCGGCGTTGCCCAGGTTGTTGAGCGCGTTGCCGACGGCCCAGCGGTCGCCGATCTCACGCTGGATAGCCACCGCCTCCTCCAGCAGCCCCTGCGCCTGCGCCACGTCGCCCAGATCGACCAACACGTTGCCCAGGTTGTTGAGCGACATGGCGATTGCCCAGCGGTCGTTCAGCTCGCGGCGCAGCGCCAGGCTCTCCTCCTGGTAGCCGCGCGCCGTCTGCAGGTCGCCCTGGCGGCGGGCGACGATGCCCAGGTTGTTCAGGATATTGGCGATGCCGCGCTTGTCATCCATTTCCCGTCGGACCTCGAGGCTTTGCTGGTACAAATCGCGCGCCGGGTCGTAGTCGCCCTGCTGCGACGCCAGGGTGCCGGCGCAGATCAGCACCTTGGCGGCGCCGTCCTGGCAGCCAGCCGCTTCGAAATCAAGTTGCGCCTGATCGCGCCACCTGGCAGCCGGCTCGAACTGGCCGCGTTTGCGGAACAGCTCCGACAGGGCGATCTCGCACCAGCCCTGTTCCCTTCTGTCCCCTGACTCCTCGGCCCTATGAAGCGCCTCGCGGTAGCGCGACTCTGCCTCGGCCCAGTCGCCGACAACTTCGAAAACCTCGCCCAGTCGTCGCAGCACGCGGACGTGGTCCAGCCCCGAAAGCAACGGCAGGGCACGCAGGTAGTAGTCGATGGCCGTCGTGTTGGCGTAGTCTGCCTGGGCGGCCTGGCCCGCCTTCACCAGGTACTCGCGCCGCTTGTCCTCGTCGTCGCCGCGGTCGAAATGGAAGGCCAGCAGGTGCACCAGTTGGCCCGCGGCCGCGCCCTGGTGCGCCTCCAGGTAGCGGCCGATCTGGGCATGCAGGTGGGCGCGCGTCCGGTAGAGCAGGCTCTCGTAGGCGACCTCCTGGGTGACCACGTGCTTGAAGATGTAGGTCAGCTCGGGATCGGGCGTGTCCAGCGGTGTCAGCTCCAGGTCGCTCAGCACCTCCAGGTTGTGCCTGACGCGCGCCCGCTCGCCCAGCTCGGGGTAGACGCCCAGCAGCAGCGCCGCCTGGAAGAGCCGCCCGATCACGCTGGCGACCTTGATGGCCGCCTTCTGCCCCTCGGTCAGCCGGTCGATGCGGCTGAGAATCAGGCTTTGCAGGCTGGTCGGCAGGTCGAACCGGCTCAACGACTCGCTGCCGGTCAGCCGGATGCCCTGGTCGTGCAGGTAGTTGATCAGCTCGTCGATGTAGAACGGGTTGCCGCCAGCGCGCACCGTCACTGCTTCGACAAGCTGATCGGGAATCGCTTCCTCTTGTCCAAAGAGGCGCGCCAGCTTGAGCCGGATCAGCTCCCCTGCCTCGGCGGCGGTGAACTCGCCCAGGCGTATCTCGCTGAACCAGGGCAACTGGGTGACCGGCAGCGTCTCTGGCCCTTCCAGGGGCCGGTAGACCAGCAGCAGCAGCACCGGCAGCTTGTGCACGGCCCGCCCCAGCACCGCCAGCAGGTCGAAGGACATGGGGTCCAGCCAGTGGCAGTCGTCCAGCACCAGCAGCAGCGGGCCTTCCCCGGCGCGGGCGGCCAGCAGATCGACCAGCAGATTCTCGCGCGCCGTCTTGCGCAACTTAGCGCTCAGCGATCCGGTCAGGTCGTTGTCCGCTAATGGCAGGTTGAGCACGCTTCCCAGCAGCGGCAGGCGGGGCAGCGTGCGCGGGTCAAGCCGGCGCAACGCCGCTTCGGCCTGCGCGATCTGGTCGTCCGGCGGCGACTCGGCGTCAATCCCCAGCAGCCCGCGCCATACTCCCTGCCACGCCAGGAAAGGGGTGCGCGTGCCGAAGGACTGGGCCTCGCCGGCAAAGCCTGCCAGCCCGCGCGCCAGCGCCAGCCGCACCACCTCCGCCACCAGCCGCGACTTGCCCATACCTGCCTCGGCGGTGATCGCCACGATCTGGCCCTTGCCCGCCGACGCCTGCGCCAGCTTCTCGTCCACCTGTGCCAGTTCAGCCTGGCGGCCCACCATCGGCAGGGCGTAGCGCGGCTCCAGGAGGCGGACGCTCGACTGCGCCTTCAGGCCGACCAGCCGGTTCAACGCCACCGGCTCGCTCTTGCCCTTGACGCGAATGGCAGGCAGCCGCTCCCACAGGAAACCGGCGCCGGCCCGCTGCAGCGCCTCGTCGCTGACCAGAATGACGCCCGGCGGGGCGGCCTGCATCAGGCGCGCCGACAGGTTGGTGGCGTCGCCCAGCACGCCGTAGGTGCGCCGGTTGACGCTGCCGTAGGCGCCGACGCGCATCCGCCCGTAGGTGATGCCGATCTGCAGCGGCTCCAGGTACGCGAACTCGCGCGCCAGGTCTTGCAGACGCAACGCGGCGGCCGCCGCCCGGTCCACATCGTCCTCATGGGCAATCGGCGCACCGAAGGCTGCGTACAGGTAGCTGCCCTTGTCGCCGACGGTGAGCTGGATCAGGCTACCGTCGAACTCGCGCAGAATCTGCTGGACGCGGCGGATGAAGGCGTCCAGCTTCTGCGGCGCAGCCGGATCGCGGTCGTAGTCGATGCCGCCGAAGCGCAGGAAAAGCGCCGCCGCCGGCCGCAGCTCGGCCAGGAACTCACCCCGTCCCCGGCGCAGCCGCTCGTGCACCGCCGGCAGCAGCCACTGGCCCACGGTCTGGCTCTTGAGGGCCTCGCGCGCCAGACTGGGCCACGGCCGGTCGGAAACCTCGGCCGACAGGCCTGCAACCACAGCAAAGCGCGTCACGCCGCCGTGATCGGTGTGCTGGCGCCACCCGGCGACCCTGATCTGGCCGGCCAGCGCGCCGGCAGTCGCCCCGTCCAGGATGATCTCGCCCCGTTCGGCCGCGTGTTCGGCGTCAGCCAGGCGGTCCAGCGTCTCGCCAGCGATCACGTCCACCAGCGTATGCTCGGGATCGCCGACCACGAAGCGGCGCACGGAGCCGGCAGCCACCGCGACCTTGACCGCCAGTCCGTCGGCCGCTCCCTCTCCCGGCGCCTCCGGGCTGGCAAAGCTGGACATGGCCGCGTGCAGCGCCAGGGCAGCCGCGACCGCCCGCAGCCCGTCGTCGCCGTCGAACCAGCAGGTGATGGCGTCGCCGCTGAAGCCCAGCACGCTGCCGCCGAAACGATGCACCTCGGCGATCAGCGCGTCGTAGACCCGGTTGAGGGTGACGGTCAGCTCCTCGGCGCCTCGCTGCGCGCCCAACGCGCGCGCCAGCCTCTCGGTCAGCGGCGTGAAGCCCGAGATGTCGGCGAAGAGCGCCGCACCGGCAGCCCGCTCAGGCAGCTCCTGCCCGCGCGCCAGGGCGTGACGCCGGTCGATGGGGATGTAGGCTGCCGGGTTTTCCATTGGCTGACCCTGACAAGAAGTGCCGGTCACTTCCGGAAGTGGCCGGCACCTGGCTATCACCGATGCACCTGGATGCTGCCGCCGCCGATAGGCTGGTTGGCGCCCATGTCGTAGACCACAGTCTCGGCGCCGTTGTTGTCGTACCAGATCTTGACGCGGATGGTGTCAGGGCTGGTATCCCTGGCCCAGACCATGACCTGATAGGGGACACCGTTGGGCGCCCATCGATTGTTGACCTTTCCGAGGCCCTTGAACTGCGCCGTGCCGCTGGCCCCATCGATCACCAACCACTCGAACTCTGTGAGCTTGAAGTCAAAGTTGCCGGCGCTGAACTTGAACTTCATGTTCCCCTTGGGCGCCGTGTCACGCTTGCCGTACTTCGGGTTGAAGTTGAAGTCCGCCTTGCCTTGCGCACCGGCACATGCGCTGTTCAGTTGGCACCAGCCCGGTTGCGAGGTGATCCAGCCGCCCGCGGTCACGAACCCGCCCAGCGGGTCGTAGATCACGATGGTCTCGCGAGCCTCAGCCGATGTGTTGTAACCGCCTTGTGTGAGGGTCAATGTGACCAGATAGACGCCCGCTGCGGCGTAGTGGTGACTCCCGGTGACCTTTGTGCCAGCCGTGTTGATCGTCCCGGCGGAGATCGTTCCGTCGTCCCAATCCCAGGTTGCCGCAACCTGGCCGGGGAGCGAGATGTCAACGTCCGCGCTGACGTTTACCTGGTTGCCTGGGAGCGCAATCGGGGCAAGGGGGACGGTTATGGACTGAATCGCGAGCTGCGCAGCCGCGGCTGGCACGACTGCTATCGACGCCGTGGCGGCCGCGCACAGGTTGCCGCTGTCGCACACCTGATAGCGGAAGCTGTCCACGCCGTTGAAGTTGAAGGCTGGCGTGTACGTCACCGCGCCGGTCGTTGGGTTGACCTGCAGCGCGCCGTGGCCGGGCTGGGTCAGAATGGTCAGCGAGCCGGGCAGCAGGTTGCCGTCCGGGTCGCTGTCGTTGGCCAATACATCGACCAGTACCGGTGCGTTCTGAACGGTGCCCGCGCTGTCGGTCACGGCCACCGGCGCGGCGTTGCCCGGTGTGATGGTCAGCGCGCCGGCCGCGCTGGACGGGTCGTAGAACGCGTCGTCCTGCGTCACCGTCTGGCCGTCGACGGTGAACTGGCCGCTGAAGTAGGCGTGGACGCTGTACGTTCCCGTCGGCAGCGCGACGTTCTGGATCGTGGCCGCGCCTGCGTAGTTGGTGATGACATTCTCGACGAACACGTTGCCTGCGCCGTCGTCGAACACGACCACCACCGTGCGCTCGGGCACCGCCCGGTCCATGCTGTCGGCCAACGTGACGCGCAGACCGATGTCGGCGCCCGACGGGACCGAGGCGTTGGGCAGAACGAGCTGCAAGGCGGTGTCCTGCTTGAGCAGCGTGAACGGCGAACTGACGGCCGCCGGCGCAAAGCTGGCGTCGCCGTCGAAGCTGGCCTGCAAGGAGTAGTCGCCCGGCGTTCCCAGCAGCACGACGTTGACGGTCGCCACCCCGCCCGCGTCGGTGACGACCCGATAGCGCTGTGCGCCCAGGCCAAACGAGACGACCTGGCCCGCGATCTGCGCGGCGTGGCTGTTTGCTTGCAGGCTGGCGCTGAGGGTCAGCGCGTCGCCGTAGGCGCCGCTGGCCGGCGGCGTCATCAGGGCGAGCGTGGTCGCGGCAGGCGTCGCTTGCGGCGGCACCGGCGCGCCGGGATCGACGTCGGGCGTGTAGTAGGCGCCGAAGTTGGCGGCCAGCGTCACTTGCCCGACCCAGTTGGCGGCCTGCACCATGTAGCGCAGGTTGGCAGCCGATGCACCGGCCGGCAGAGCGAGCGTCCCAACCCAGTGTCCCGGCAGCGTCGCGCGCGCCAGGTCCAGCGACTGCCACTGGCCGGCCAGCGGGCCGTCACCGGTGTAGGTGATCCACACCGCCTGCACGCCGGCGCGCGGGTCGGTGACCTCGATGTCGAACCCGACCGTGTTGCCCGCGGATGAGGCGGCCACGTGGGCGACCGACGGCGAGGCGCTCAGCGACTGCTCGCTGAGGTTGCCGACGTAGAAGAGGCGTACCTGAATCGAGTCGTAGCGGCGCAGCGTGCCGGTCAGCGATGTGGCGCTGTCTGAGCGGAACTGGGCCGGCGTCAGCATCAGCCGCACGGCGCCATTGACCGGGTCGGCCAGCGCGTCGAAGTAGTTGACCGTCCACGGCCGGGCCGGATAGAAGGTCGGGCTGCTGAAGACCTGGTGGACGCCGTACATCTCGCTGGCCGGCGCGCTGGTCAGCGGCAGGATGCCCGGCAGGTCCGTGAACGAGCCGCCGCGAAAGCCGACGCCCTGCAAGATGCCGCCGGCCAGCCCGCCCGGCGGATTGGCGTTGTAGATCTCCAGCGGCAGGATTAGTTCGCCCGGCCGCCCGGTGCTGCCGTTCCTGCCCTCCAGCCAGGTGGCCGTGTAGGTGGTCGTCAGGTCGCCGGAGCTGGTCAGGGTCTTGGTCCGCGCGGTCAGCGCCGGCGTGAGCGTGACGTCTGCCGTCTTCAGGACGGGATCGAAGTCCGGCTCCAGGCCGGTCGACTGGAGCGTCGTGCTGCCGACCACCGAGGGGTAGGACACGGGCATGGTGGCCGGCCCGGCCATGTCGACGCTGTACATTGGCAGGCCGAAGAGGGTTGATATCAGGATCGTCTTCTCGAAGACGCCGTCCACCTCGACGCCGGTGTCGGCCAGATATGCTTGCTTGGCTTCGACCAGCGCCTTGCCCACCGGCACCGCGCCCGGCCGCCGCAGCTCCTGCGTGAAACCGAGGTAGAGCCGCTCGGCGTACTCCATCAGGTCGCTGTCGCCGTACTGGTAGCCGGTGCCGGCGATCAGGGTCGCACCCTTGCGGGCAAACGCCTGCGCCCAGTCCAGTTGCGGCGCGCGCCCGGCTACCGCATCCGGCAGGTTATAACCCGAATGGCAGCCGCTGCTGTAGACCAGCGAGTTGGTGAAGTTGAAATCGCCGTTCAGCAGTTGGCCGGTGGTCCAGCGGGTCTGGTAGTCGGCGGCCAGCGCGCTGAAGTGGCTGAAGTGGCCGGCCAGGTAGACCAGGTCGTGGCGACTGGCCAGCGCGCCCGTCAGGTCGCTGGCCGTCCACGAGCGCGGATCGCTGGGCGGCACGTCGACCGGCGAGAACAGCGTGTCCACCTCGCCCTGCGGCCCGAGGCCATCAGTCAACTCGTCCACCACTGCCTGCGAGCCGTCGTTGAGGAAGCCGTAGCTGGAGACAAAGGCGCTCTGCGGCTGGAACACGCCGTCGCCGTCGCCCAGGTAGGCGTCCAACACGGTGGTGATGTCCAGTGCGTTCTCCACCAGCCGGCCAACCGCCAGGCCGGGGATCGGCAGCGGGCTGCCCTGAAGAAAGACCTCGGTGCGTGAGCCGTAGGCATCCTGTCCCAGCACGTAGTCCAGCCGCAGGCTGGCCAGCGCGGCCGTGTCGTCCAGGATCGGGATGTTGTACTCCGACTCCTTGGCCAGCGGCGAGGGGTCGGCGTAGCGGAAGAAGGGGATCACGTCGTCGCCGCCAACGATCACCACGTACTCCAGCGGGTTGAGCGCCCGGTAGCGGGTGACGATATCCTTGACCGCGTCGGCCAGCACGTTCTGGGCGAAGGGGCAGGTCGGGTTGGCGCCGGCCTGGGCGCGGGCGGCGGCGACCGCCCCGTCGCCGCTGACATCCACCAGCACGCCCTGCACCTCTGGCCGGGCTGCCAGCGCGTTCAGCCGGTCCTGCAGCAGCGCCTTCTCGCCGGCGCTGCCCGGGATACGCGCCAGGTCGGTCAGGATGACCGTGCGGAAACCGCCGGCGCTGGCTGCGAGCGGCGTACCGCCGGGCTGCGGATCGACGCCTGTACAGGCGCCGGTCAACAGCGTGACGGTGAGGTCGAATGGCGTGCTGCGGTCGAAGGCGCCGTTGCGGCCGCGCACGCGAATGTAGTAGTCGCCGGTGTTGTTCCAGGTGTTGACCGCCACGCTTTCGTCCGATGTGCCTTCCAGCGCCGACACGCCGGCCAGGCTGCGCAGTTGTGCGTTGGTGTAGGCATCGGGGTTGGTGTAGGCGTCGGGGTTGGTGTAGGCGTCGGGGTTGGTGTACGCATCGGGGTTGGTGTACGCGTCAGGATTGGTGTAGGCGTCCGGGTTGGTATACGCGTCGGGATTGGTGTAGGCGTCCGGGTTGGTGTACGCGTCGGGATTGGTGTAGGCGTCCGGGTTGGTGTACGCGTCCGGGTTGGTATAGGCGTCCGGATTGGTGTACGCGTCGGGGTTGATGATGCCGGCGTTGGTGTAGGCGTCGGGGTTGGTGTAGGCATCGGGGTTCGTATACGCGTCCGGGTTGGTGTAGGCGTCGGGATTTGTGTAGGCATCGGGCGCGTGCTCGGCCGAGATGCGCAGCAGGTCCTCGGGCGACAGCAGCGTGTCGTAGGCCTGGCTGATGTCGGAGTAGACCGTAATGTCGTAGTTGGCCGGCAGGTTGTCCAGCGTGACGTAAAGCTTGCTTTGCGGCTCGATGTGGACCTTGTACCAGCGCGACTGGCCCTGGCGGTCGATGAAGTGCTGCGCCGAACCGCTGGCCGAGCCAGCCATGTGGGTCAGGTTGATCTGGTAGGCGCTGGTCCAGGTGGTGTTGCCGGGTCCGACGACCGCGCAGTTGGAGAACTCGGAGGTGTTGCCGGCCGGGTCGGTCAGCGTGACCGCGATGGCCGTGCCGTCCGGCTGCGAGCCGGCCAGCTCAGCCGCGAAGGCCCCGTTACCCAGCGCGCTGGTGGTGGCCTGCGCGCTGCCCAGCCAACTCTGTCCTTCGCCAAAGCCCGACGGGTCACAGGTATCGTTGGCGTAGATGTCCACGTCGTAGGTTACGCCGGCCGCGCTGTTGAAGCGGCCGAAGACCGTGGTGTTGGCGCCGTCCGTGGTTGCCCCGTAGAGCACGGCCGAGTTTTGCAGGGTGTTGGGGCCGCTGTCGCCGTCGCCGCTGTCGTTGGCGTTCGGTCCGGCCGGCGCCAGGTCGATGCCCAGCCCGCCGTTGCCGCTGATGCTGTTGCCGTGCAGCGTGTTGCCGTCGCCGGAGTCGACCCGGATGCCCGCGCCGCTGTTGCCGCCGATCAGGTTGCGCGGCCGGCGTTGCCCCGCCGACCGTGTTGTCGTGGGCGCCGCCCTCGATCAGCACGCCGCTGCCGCCGTTGCCCGCCGTGACGGTGCCCGCTGCGTCCACGCCGATGAAGTTGCCCGCGATCGCGTTGCCGCTGGCGTCGCTGCCCGACAGCACGATGCCGTTGCCCGACCAGCCATCGATCACCAGGCCGCTCACGGTGCTGCCGGCCGAAGTGATGATGAGCCCATCGGAGGTGCCTTCACCGCCATCGGTCAGGACGATCTGCAAGACCGCGTCGTTGCCGACGGCCAGCGTGTTGGGCGAGGCGCCGGGCTGGGTGTAGCCGTCGATGACCACGGCCTCAGTGATCTCCGGGAGCATGCTCGACGGCTGGATGACGTGCGGGCCGTCGCCGGGGATGGCGAAGTGGATCTCGTCGGGGGTCGCCGCGTTGGGCGTGTCGTTGGCGGCGTTGATGGCTTCAGGCAGCGTGCAGTCGTCCAGCGAGCAGACGCCGTCGTCGTAGGCGGCCGCCGTGGTGACGGTGAACACGTGGTTGGTTTCCGGTTCGGTCTCGCACTGGTCCACGATGTTGTTGCCGTCCGCGTCGGGGCCGGCCATCAAGGCGTACGCCAGGTCGTCCATGACGAAGTAGGAGCCGGTGGTCTCGACCTGCAGCGAGCGGATGCACGCGCCCGCCACGGCCAGCAAGCCGGGGCTGCCATCGCCCGAGGCCGAGTCGACCACGGTCGCGCCCTGGGTCTCGATGGTGGCGGCAGTGCCGGTCTGGTCGCGTGCAGTCAAAGTCTTGACAGGGCCGTTGGGGTTGACGAAGTTGACGCTGGCTGAGCCGGCGGCGTAGCCGAAGTTGACCAGCGCGTCGGCGCCGTCCGGGTGGGTGGCAACCGTCAGCGCGCCGTCGCCAATCGCCGGATAGCTGCTTTCTACACCGCTGACATAGAAGTCAAACTCAAGCCCCAGGCCTTCATAGTTCGTGTTCAGCGCCGCGACAGCCTGCGATCCGGTCTCGGCCGGCAGGCCGTCGAAGTCGACGACGGGCAGCACCGTTGCCACGGAGATGCCGGGCGAGCTGGCCGCCGCGTAGTTGCCGGGGATCAGCCAGTCGAGGGGGATCGTAGCCACGCCCGTCGTCAACGCGCCGGCCGTCCCGTTGAGCGACGCATCGCCGACGCGGAAAGGTGTCTCACCCGCACCTCCATGGTAGATGTGGAGGCCGCCTTGACCGGCGCGCACACTGTCGCCGGTGTCGGGGATCAGGCCGGTCACCTGTACCCGCGAGCCAGCCAGCAGCGCCAGGCCGCCGGCCCAAACATGGTCAGCCGCCAGCGATCCGCCGGCATCAAGCGTGATGTCGCCGTTGGCAGTAGTCACGCCGCCGACCGCGACCGTATCGCGAGCGCGCATGGTGATCGCCGCGTCGCCGTCGCCGGTGATATCGACACCCGACGCGTCGATGCTGCTGCCTTCGCCGCCGTGCGAGAGCACGGTCAGGTCACCGCCGCTTGTCTCGACGGCGCCGGCGATGTTGACCGGGCCGCCGGCGTCCAGCGTCACCGCCAGCGAATCGCCGCCCGCCGCAGAGTCGCCGATGTCGCCTGAGCCGGTAAGCGCGATTCCGCTCTTTGCGGTCAAGCTGAGTGAGGCCGTGCCGACGCCGTCGTAATCCAGCGCGGCGTCCAAAGTCAGCGTTCCCGCCTGGCCGCCGTCGTCGTAGCCGGTGTGGACGGTCACAGCGCCCCCTGCCAGCGCCGCCTGCACAAGCTCGATGCCCACTTCGGCGTCCGGGCCGTTGGGATAGAAACCCTGGCCGAACGGGGACAGGTTGACAGTGCTGCTGCCGGGAACGATCGTGACGTTGTAGGCCGGTAAACGCTGGACGGCGCCGCTGTCACAACTTTCGCTCAACCCGCGCGGCAGGCCGCGCTGGTCGGCCTCGGCGCAGGCGAAGATGTCACCGGCGCCAAGCGCCGGGCTGCCTGCAGCCGGGACGACGGTCTGCGTTGCTCCGCCGTTGTCGTGCAGCGGGCCGAGCAGCGGATCGCCGTAGGCGCTGAAGCCGCAGTTGTCGCCGGCCGGCCAGCTCAGGTTGCCGCCGCCGTCAAGCAGCGCCCCGCCGCAGTTGTCAACATCGACGCCCGACAGGATCGAGTTGCTGACGGTCAGCACGCCGCCCTGGATGTTCTGAACGCCGATGGAGTCGCCAAAACCGCTGGCGCTGTTGCCCGCGAAGGTGCTGTTGTTGACCTCCGCCGTGCCCTGACGAATGTCCACCGCACCGCTGTTGCCGGCGGTGTTGTCCACGAAGGTGTTGTTGCCGATGGTTATCGATGCGCTGTTGCTGTGGATCGCACCGCCGACGTTGCTGTGGTTGCCGGTAAATGTGCTGCCGGTGACTTCTGTCACGCTGCCGTTTGGATACAGGGCGCCGCCGCCCAGAATGCCACTGTTCGACTCGAAGGTGCTATCCTCGACGACCAGGTAGGTAAGGCCGCCGCCGCTTGCGATGGCGCCGCCGCCGAAAAAGGCGTAGTTGTTGGTGAACCGGCTGCCGGATACTGCCAGGGAGGCGCCGTTGGTCACCGCGTAGACGGCGCCGCCGACGCCGTTAGGACCGGGCGACTGGTTGGAGTCGAACAGCGTGTCTGAGATCGTGACCGTGCTGCCGAGCACCCGGATGCCGCCGCCCTCGTCGTTCAGGCCGTTGCGCACTGTCAGGCCGGAAAAATCGACCGTGACGTCCAGTCGCACGTCGAAGATGCGGTCCAGCCCACCCCGTCGATGACCGTGTAGGCAGCCCCGCGCCCTTGATGGTCGTATCGCCGGTGATGTCCAGGTCGCCGGTTGCGGCTTCGTCTTCGTCCGCGCCGGCCAGCGTCAGCAGATAGGTGCCGGGCGGCACGACGACCGTCTCGGCACCGGGCAGGGCGTTGGCTTCCTGCACCGCGGCGCGCAATGTACACTGGCCGGGGACGCTGGTTTCGCAAAGGCCGTCACCGGGGATGGCGTCGGGTGCATCGACGACACTGTTGACCTCGATGCCGGCTGCGGCGGCGACACCGGTGCCGACTGCCAGCAGCAAGCCGGTCATCAGGACAAGAACCAGGACGCGTTTAACAGGCGATAGAAGATTCATCAAGACCCTCTTTAACAGTCAACATGACCTTATAATAGCTCCGGCGTTTTGGCGACGGCAGTCCTATCCATTGCTCCACCTGTGGCATTGTGCAGGCGCGATAGTCTAGCGCACTTGGCTGCAAACGACAACTTGTCGCTTCGTGCCTGCAACAAGGGCGCCTGGCAAAGCAAACCCGGCCGCTGATGGCAGCGGCCGGGTCCGCGTTCGATCTAGTATCGGATGGTTGGTTGGGCGAGCTTACGGCTGCGGCGGCGGGCCGGCATCGGGCGGGATCGGCACACCGTCCGGCACCGCTGCCAGGTCGTCGCAGTTGACGTAGTGGACGTCGTTCCAGCGGAAGCCCTGCGCCTCGAACGTGGGGATGTCCTTGATCCAGTGCTTCTCGCCGTCGTCCAGCAGGTAGATATGCGGACTGGTGGCGCAGGTCAGCAGGACGGGATACGGCTCTTCGTAGGCGACCTGCTGGATGCGAACCGGCAGGCCTGCTACCTGCGCAGGATCGCCGCGGAACATCACCGGCAGCACGATGATGCCCAAGATCGTCCAGGCGACGTAGAGCACCGTGGCGACGGCGTAGGTGCGGTGCATGGCCGGCAGCCAGCGCTCCCGCCCGGCCAGCAGTTGCTTGACCAGCAGCAACACCAGGATGGCGATGTTGATGATATTCCAGCCGATGAACGTCAATCGGTTTGGCGTCAGCCGGTCGATGGTGGTACGGTAGATGATCGCGGCCAGCGCGTAGATGCTCACCAGAATCGCCAGCAGCGCCAGGGCGACGATGCCGCGCCGAAGCCAGGTCTGGCCGCGGGGGCTGACGTCGCGGTCCCGCACCGGCGTCGCACCGATCATCAGCGCCAGCACGGCGAACAGCATCACGTTGAACACGACCAGCACGTCGCGGTTCTCGAACGGCTCGCGGAAGTTAAAGGGTATGAACGCCAGGTAGACCAACAAGACGCCCACGGTCAGGGGCAGCAAGAGCCGCATCAACAGGGCGATTAGCTTGCTCAGCCCCTCGTCGAAGGACTGCCCGGCCGGCTGCGCTGCCGGGTCGTACACCAGCGCCACGGCCACCACGATGATCACTCCCGCCCCACCGGCCAGGAACAGCCGGGCCACGGACTCGGGCAGGTCAATGCCCAGCGCACCGAACAAACCAAAGGTGATGGCCATGAAGATGCCGCCGACGATGGCGAACAGCCCGGCCACCACCAGCGCCTCCAGCGACTTGAACAGGAACGCGAATCGCTGGTCCGACCCTAATCCCTTCGACATCGCTACTACCCCAATCCCCGCCCAAGCCAGCAGACCCAGGTGCAACACCATCAGACCGAGATACTGCTCCTGGAAGACACGCGGCCACATGACGGGAAAGATGAGCAGCACATACACAGCGCCGGCGGCCAGGCCCAACGCCACCGCGGCGAAGCGTCCCCAGCGCCTGTCGCCGGCCAGCGTCAGGAACAGCACGATGACCGCCGCGCTGATGGGCGCGGCCAGCAAGGCCACCAGCGGCAGCACGTTGTACGGCGCGCCGTTTACCGGATTGATGACCTCCAGTGTGAAGCGGTTCTCGTCGGATAACAACCATAGGAGCAGCCCGTTGAGCACCGCCAGCGGGATTGCCCAGTTCCAGGCGATGACGCGCCGGGCTACCGTGCCCGCCGTGTGCGCCAACCGGTAGTGCCAGGCTGCGTAGAGCATGTTGGCAGAGTCCTCGCGCCAGGCCGTTTCGACGGCTTCGCTGAACGCCTGGCTTTCCCCAGCGGAGACAGCCTGTTGATAGGTCAGTTCCAGTTGCTCCGGATCGGCAGCCAGCCGGCGGGTGAGGTCGAGGTAGGACATGGTGCTGCTTCCTTGTGCGAGACGGGACGAACCTGAGGGACGCAGGAACACCGGTTACGGCGCTCCCAAGAAACGGACGTCGGCCAACCGGGGTTCGTTCCCAGGTGACAGTCACTTTCGGAAAGTGACTGTCACCTCGCCCGCGCTTTGCCGAGATATCGGCGCGGACGGTATGATCGTTCGCTCACGCGCATCATCGGCGCGCTGACATCGTCACCCCGCGAGGCAATTCATGAAGATCTTTGTCCCCGGCCGGATCTGCCTGTTTGACGAGAACTCCGACTGGGCGGGGGCTACCGGCGCATCAACGCAGAAATCGACCACGGCTGTCCCCGATTAACCAAAGCCGGTCATACCTCAGCGCGCAGGCGGTAGCCGACGCCGGGCTCGGTGATGATGTAGGTCGGGCGCGCCGGGTCGGGTTCGATTTTGCGCCGGATGTTGCTGATGTTGACCCGCAGCAGGTGCGCCTCGTCGCCGTATCCCACCCCCCACACCTGGCGCAGCAACTGGTTGTGGGTCAGCACCTTGCCGGCGTGCGTCGCCAGGACGCGCAGCAGGTCGAACTCGGTGGGCGTGAGCTGCACCTCCTGGCCGTCCACGCTGACGACCCGCCGCGCCAGGTCCACGCTCAGCCCGCCGCTGGTGATCACAGGCTCGCCGCTCGGCGCTGCGGCGCGCCGCAGCGCCACCCGCATCCGCGCCAGCAGCTCGCCGATGCCGAATGGCTTGGTCAGGTAGTCGTCGGCGCCGGCATCCAGCGCGGCGATCTTCACCCCTTCCTGGTCGCGCACCGACAGGATGATGATCGGTATCTGCGTCCACTCGCGCAGCCGGCGGGTCACCTCGACGCCATCCATGTCCGGCAGCCCCAGGTCCAGGATCACCAGATCGGGCCTGCTGGCGACTACCGCCGCCAGGCCCGATTGGCCATCGGCCGCGTCAAAGACGGCGTAGCCGTGCGCGCTCAGCGACGTGTTCATGAAGCGGCGAATCGGCAGCTCGTCGTCGATGACCAGTACGCGGACCTTGGGTTCAGCCACGGCGCACCTCATCCAGGGGCAGCCGGAAAACGAAGCTAGCGCCCCCTCCGGCCCGGTTGCGGGCGACGATGCTGCCGCCGTGCGCCTCCACGATGCCGCGGCAGATAGACAAGCCCAGCCCTGTTCCGCCGGCGCTGCCCGGCCGCTGCAGCCGGTAGAACCGGTCGAACACCCGCTCCAGGTCGTCAGCGGGAATGCCAGGACCGCGATCCGCAACTTCGACTTCGGCAAAGCCGGCTGCGGTCCGGGCGGCAATGTCGATGGGCTGCTCAGGCGGCGAGTACTTCAGCGCGTTGTCCAACAGGTTGACCAGCACCTGGACGATGGGCACAAAGTCCAGCGGCGCCAGCGGCAGGTCAGCCGGCACGTCGACGTATATCAGCCGGTCGGTCAGACGACCGCCCATCTGCGCCAGCGCAGCGCCGATCACGTCCTGAAGGTCACAAGGCTCCTTGCGCACGGCCAGCGCCCCCGCTTCCATGCGCGTCATGTCCAGCAAGTTTCCCACGAGCTGATTGAGCCGCCTGGCTTCGTCCAGCGCGTTCTCAACCAGGGCTTGCCGGGACTGGGAGTCCAGCGCGTCGCTCTCTTCCAGCAGCGCGCTCAGCGCGCCGGTGATCGAGACCAGCGGCGTGCGCAGTTCGTGGGATATGGAGTTCAGCAGGGCGGATTGCAGCTTCTCGGTCACCTGCAGCACCTCTGCCTGGCGTGCCTGCCTGGCCAGATTGGCCCGCTCCAGGGCCAGCGCCGATTGGCTGGCAAACGCGTCCATCAGCCGGCGCTGCTCCGGGGACAGATGGCGCTGCGGCTCATCAGATCCGGCCACGCCCAGCACACCGATTACCCCGCGCGCCGTCTTGAGCGGCAAATAGCGCAAGCTGGCAGCCGGCAGGGTGGCCGTGTTGCGTCCCGCCGGCTCGGCGCGGCGGTACACCCAGTCCGCCACAGCCAGTTCGTCTTCCGGCAAATCGAGACCCTCGCTGGCGGCCGCAATCGCCAGCCGGTCTTCGCCGGATTCGGGGGGCAGCAGCACGACGACCTCGCGCCCGAACGTGCTCTCCACGTGGCGCGTGATCGTAGGCAGGATGTCGTCCTGGTCCAGGGCCGCGGCCAGATCGCGGCTCAACTCATAGAGCGCTGCCGTCTCGGTCTCGCGCTGGATTGCGGCATCGGCTTGCTCGCGAGCGCGCGCGGTCAGCGTGCTGATGACGATGCCGACGATCAACAGGCCGGCAAAGGTCAGGATGTATTGCGTGTCCTCGACGACAAAGGTCAGCCGGGGCTTGATGAAGAAGAAATCGAACGCCAGCACGCTCAGCACCGACGCCAGAATTGCCGGCCCGCGGCCCAGATACACCGCCGCTGCGACCACCGCCACCAGGTAGATCATCACCAGGTTCGTCGGCGTGATGGCCAGCGCCAGCAGCTGATTGAGCAGGGTGGCGCCCAACACCAGCAGCATCGCCGCCAGATAGCGCCGCCACGGTTGCCGCCGCGGCGCCGGCCGGGGCGCCTCCACCTCAAGTCCGGGCGCGCTGCTGATCACAAACACGTCGATCGGGCCGCTGTTGCGGATCAACTGATCGACCAGTGAACCACGCACCAACTCCTGCCAGCGCGGCCGCAGCGGCTTGCCGGCGATGATCTTGGTGACGTTGTGCTGGCGGGCGTAGGTGATCACCACCTCCCCCACCGACTTGCCCGGCAGCGAGATCGCGCGGGCGCCCAGCATCTCCGCCAGTTGCATGTGCCCGGCCAGGCGGTCCCGCGCCGCCACCGAAAGCTGCCCGGCGGCAGGTGTGGCAACATACAGAGCGAACCATTCGCCGTTCAGCTCGTCGGCCAGCCGGCGCGCCGACCGGATCAGCTTCTCGCTCAGCGGGCTAGGGCTGACGCAGACCAGCAGCCGCTCGCCGGCCGGCCACGGCCCTGGGATCGCCATGGTGCGCATGTAGCTGCGCATCTGGTCGTCCACCCGCTCGGCGGTGCGCCGCAGCGAGATCTCGCGCAGCGCGGTCAGGTTGCCGAGGCGAAAGAAGTTATCGCTGGCCCGCCGGGCCTGATCGGGAACGTACACCTTGCCGTCGTGCAGGCGTTGCATTAGCTCGGCCGGCGGCAGGTCGACCAGGCGCACCTCGGCGGCCTGGTCCAGCACGCTGTCGGGGATCGTCTCGCGCACCACCACGCTGGTGATCTGGGCGACGATGTCGTTGAGGCTTTCCAGGTGCTGGATGTTGAGGGTCGTGTAGACGTCGATGCCGGCCGCCAGCAGGTCCTCCGCGTCTTGCCAGCGTTTGAGGTGGCGCGCGCCGGGCGCGTTGGTGTGTGCCAGCTCATCCACCAGCGCCAGTTGCGGCGCGCGCGCCAACACGGCGTCCACATCCATCTCGCCCAACACGATGCCCCGGTACTCCACCGCCCGACGCGGGACGATCTCCAGCCCGGCCAGCAGCGCATCGGTCTCGACGCGGCCATGGGTCTCGACACATGCCGCCACCACGTCCACGCCTTCATCCCGGCGCTGCTGCGCCGCCTGCAGCATGGCGTAGGTCTTGCCTACTCCCGCAGCATAGCCCAAGAACACCAGCAGCTTGCCGCGCGCGGCTTGCTGCTCCTCGCTCTGAATGGCAGCCAGCAAATGGTCGGGGCTTGGGCGAACAAGGGATTCCGGCATCTCCCTATCATTGTAGCGCATCCAGCGCCAAGTTCAACTTCAGTACATTGACCCGCGGCTCGCCCAACACGCCCAGCAGCCGCCCCTCTGTCTGTTCTGCCACCAGCGCCCGCACCTGATCTTCCGCCAGGCCGCGCGCCCGCGCCACGCGCGCGATCTGCCAGGCGGCCGCAGCCGGGCTGATGTGCGGGTCCAACCCGCTGGCCGAGGCAGTCACCAGATCGACCGGAACCGGCGCGCTGCTGGCGATGCCCAGCGCCGCGTTGGCCGCATGCAGCGCGTCGATGCGCGCCTGAGCCATGTCCGTCAGGGCGGGATTGGCCGGCCCGAGGTTCGAGCCGGATGACGCCGCTGCGTTGTAGGGAACGGGTGCGGTGGCCGACAGCCGGCCCCAAAAATAGCGCGCTGCTTCGAACTCCTGGCCGATGAGTTCGGAGCCAACCACCCGGCCATCGCGCACGATCAGGCTGCCGTTGGCCTGGTGCGGAAACGCGATCTGCGCGATCGCAGTGACCGCCAGTGGATAGAGCACGCCTGTCAGCAGAGTCAGCAGTATCAGCGACACCAGCGCGGGGCGAAGTTGTGTGCGCATGTTATTCCTTGGGTGCGCCCGGTTTGCGGTACACGGTGACGCGGGCCGCGGGCGCATCGCCTGCGCAGCCGTGCATCCGGCGTTGTTCCTGATACAAGGCGGGCGCGCTGCCGTTCAGCCAGACGCCGACCGCGACGAAGCCTGCCAACACGATGGCGATTTCGGCCACCTCGTGGCCGCCGAGCGACAGGTTGGTGCGGCCTTCGGCCAGCAGCGCTGCAACGATGGCTACCAGAAGCATATCCAACAGCCACCACTTGGGTCCTCTTGTCTTGCGATACATGCTGTTACCTCTCATGGTTGGTCAGCGCCGCGGCCGCGCCGTTCCGGGATGTAACGTTAGCGGGTTCATCCAGCCATCAGCGCGGCCAGCGCCAAGTCGATGAGCTTGATGCCGATGAAGGGCGCGATCAGGCCGCCCAGACCGTAGATGAGCAGGTTGTCGCGCAGCAACTCGGCCGCGCTTTCGGCCCGATAGGGCACACCGCGCAGCGCCAGCGGGATGAGCGCCACGATGACCAACGCGTTGAAGATCACCGCCGACAGGATCGCGGTTTGCGGGCTTGCCAGCCGCATGAAGTTCAGCGCGCCCAGGGCCGGGTAGGTGGAAGCAAAGGCCGCCGGGATGATAACGAAGTACTTGGCCACGTCGTTGCTGATGCTGAAGGTGGTCAGCGCGCCGCGGGTCATCAGCAACTGCTTGCCGATCTCCACAATCTCGATCAGCTTGGTAGGGTTGCTGTCCAGGTCGATCATGTTGGCAGCCTCGCGGGCCGGCTGGGTGCCGGTGTTCATGGCCACCGCCACGTCTGCCTGGGCCAGCGCCGGGGCGTCGTTGGTGCCGTCCCCCGTCATCGCCACCAGCCGGCCGCCTTCCTGGTACTGGCGGATCAGCCTGAGCTTGGCTTCGGGGGTCGCCTGCGCTAGGAAGTCATCCACGCCGGCCTCGGCCGCGATAGCAGCCGCCGTGATCGGGTTGTCGCCGGTGATCATCACCGTCTTGATTCCCATGCGACGCAGTTGGGCGAAGCGCTCGTGGATGCCGCCCTTGACGATGTCTTTTAGATGGATCACGCCCAGAGGCTGGCCATTGCGCGCCACCACCAGCGGCGTGCCGCCGGCGCGTGCCACCGCGTCCACCTGGGCGAGCAGTTCTGGCGGCGCCGCGTTGCCAGTGTTGCGAATCAGCGCGAGCATGGTATCAGGTGCGCCCTTGCGGATGCTGGTGCCGTTCAGGTTGACGCCGCTGATCCGCGTCTGGGCGCTGAAGGGAATGAAGGTCAGTGCGCCGTCGTCGCCGTCCGGCCCGCCGCCCACGGCTCGCCCGCGCAGCCCGAACTGCTCCTTGGCCAGCACGACGATGCTGCGGCCATCGGGCGTCTCGTCGGCCAGCGATGCCAGTTGGGCGGCTTCGGCCAGCTCGCGGGCGTCCACATCGCGCACCGGTCTGAACGCCACCGCCTGGCGGTTGCCCAGCGTGATGGTGCCGGTCTTGTCCAGCAGCAGCACATCCACGTCGCCGGCGGCCTCGACCGCCCGCCCGGACATGGCGATGACGTTGTGGCGGATCATACGATCCATGCCGGCGATGCCGATGGCCGACAGCAGCCCGCCGATGGTGGTCGGGATCAGGCAGACCAGCAGCGCTGCCAGCACGGTGATGGTCACCGGCGCGCCCTGGCCGGCCGCCTCGACGCTGAAGAGCGAGAAGGGCAGCAGCGTCATGCACACCACCAGAAAGATGATGGTGAAAGCCGCCAGCAGGATGTTGAGGGCGATCTCGTTGGGCGTCTTCTGGCGCCGCGCCCCTTCGATCAGGCCGATCATGCGCTCCAGAAACCCCTCGCCCGGGTTAGCCGTCACCCGCACCACCAGCCAGTCGGATAGGAGGCGCGTGCCGCCGGTCACGGCGCTGCGGTCGCCGCCCGACTCGCGGATCACCGGCGCGCTTTCGCCGGTAACAGCGCTTTCGTCCACCGAGGCGACGCCGTCGATTGCCTCGCCGTCGGCCGGAATGATTTCGCCGGCCTCCACCAGGACGACGTCGCCCTTGCGCAGCTCGGTAGAGGACACCGGGTCGGTGGGTGCATCGCGGCGCGGCTGGCGCAGTTTCCTGGCCGGCGTCTCCTGGCGGGTGCGCCGCAGCGCTTCCGCTTGGGCCTTGCCACGGCCCTCGGCCAGCGCCTCGGCAAAGTTGGCGAAAAGCACGGTGAACCAGAGCCAGAGCGCGATCGCGCCGATGTAGCCGGCCGGCGCTTCGCCTTTGCCAAGCACCGCCTGTAACCAAAGGACCACTGTCAACAGCGCGCCGGCCTCGGTTACGAACATGACCGGGTTGCGCACCATCCAGCGCGGGTTCAGCTTGCGCACGGAATCGACTGCCGCTCGGCGCAGGAGCGGCCCGTATCTGCCGGCTGGCCTGTGGGGATGGGATGGACTGATTTGAGCCGTCATCGCAGATGGCCTTGTCGCGAAATTACGCCGCCAGCATCAACTGTTCGACGATTGGTCCCAGCGCCAGCGCCGGCAGGAAGCTGAGCGCCCCCACCACCAGGATGATGGCTACCAGCCAGCCGACGAAGAGCGGCGAGTGCGTCGGCAGGGTGCCGGCGCCGGCCGGCACGACCTTCTTGCGCGCCAGCGATCCGGCCAGCGCCAGCGTCGGTATGATCAGCCAGAAGCGGGCTGCCAGCATGGCCAGCGCGCCCAGGATGTTGTAGAACGGCGTGTTGGCCGACAGGCCGGCGAAGGCGCTGCCGTTGTTGTTGCCCATTGAGGTGAAGGCATACAGCACTTCGCTGAAGCCGTGCGGGCCGGGATTGAAGATCGCTGTCGTGCCGGCGGCGGTTGCTACGGCCAGCGCCGTCGACGCCAACACCACGGCCGGCGGGATGAGTATGAGCAGCGCCGCCATCTTCATCTCGTAGCTTTCCAGCTTCTTTCCCAGGTACTCCGGGGTGCGGCCCACCATCAGGCCGGCCACGAACACGGCGATGATCACGAAGGCCAACATGCCGTACAGCCCGGAGCCGACGCCGCCGAACACCACCTCGCCCAGTTGCATCAGCACCAGGGTCGCCAGGCCACCCAGCGGGCTGAACGAATCATGCATCGCGTTCACTGAGCCGTTGGAGGCCGCAGTCGTTGCCGTGGCCCACATCGCCGAGTTGGCGATCCCGAAGCGCAGCTCCTTGCCCTCCATGTTGCCGCCGGGCGCGCCGAGGGACGCCCGCACATCGACGCCCAGCGCAGCCAGGCGCGGTTGCCAGCCGCCTCGGCGGCATAGGCGCCTGCCACGAAGATGAGAAAGATGGCGGTCATGGCCGCAAGCAGCGCCCAGCCCTGCCGCAGGTCGCCGACCATCTTGCCGTAGGTAATGCACAGCGCTGCCGGGATGAGCAGGATCGCCAGCATCTCCAGCAGGTTGCTGAGCGGCGTCGGGTTCTCGAAGGGATGGGCCGAGTTGACGTTGAAGAAGCCGCCGCCGTTGGTGCCCAGTTGTTTAATGGCGACCTGCGAAGCGGCCGGACCGGCGGCAAGGATTTGCTGGGTCACCAGATTGCCCTGCCCGTCGGCCACGGGCTGGACGAGGACGGCCGGCAGCGAAGGCGAGAAGGTCTGCACAACGCCTTGCGAAACCAGGATCAGCGCCAGCAACAGCGCAAGCGGCAGCAGGATGTAGAGCACGCCGCGGGTCAGATCCACCCAAAAGTTGCCCAGCGTGTTGGCCGAGCGCCGGGCGATGCCGCGCGCCAGCGCCGCCAACACGGCCATGCCTGTCGCCGCGGAAACGAAGTTCTGCACTGTCAGGCCCAGCATCTGGGTCAGGTAGCTCATGGTCGTCTCGCCGCCATAGCTCTGCCAGTTGGTGTTGCTTACGAAGCTGGCGGCGGTGTTCAACGCCAGGTCGGGCGATACTGCGCCCAGGCCCTGGGGATTGAGCGGCAGCACGCCCTGCACCCGCTGCAAGGCGTAGAGGAAGAGCAGCCCGGCCGCGCTGAACAGCAGCGCCGCAACCGCATAGGTTTTCCAGGCCATCTCCCTTTCCGGCCGCACGCCGGCCAGCCGGTAGATCAGTCGCTCCACCGGCGCCAGCAGCCGGTCGGGGAGCATCGGCTCGCGCTGGTAGACGCGCGCCATGTAGCCGCCCAGCGGCCTGGCCAGGAGAAGCACCAGCAGCAGGTAGATTGCAATCTGCACGAGTCCGTTGAGTGTCACGGGCATCGCTCCATTTACATCAGCCGAACCACTCCGGCTTGAGCAACGCGACCAGAAGATAGACCAGCAGGCACAGCGCGATCAGCCCGGCCACCAGGTAGACAGCAGTCATGCGCCCTCCTCCATCAGGCGCTGGCACAGGCGCAACAGGCCGACCGTGGCAGCGCAGAACACCGCGATCAATAGCAGCAGCAACAGATCGTTCACACCATGCCTCCTTGTCCTCACCCATCCAGTTTACGGGAAATCTCATCAACGCGGTGGCAAGAATCATTCCCTGTGTGTCAAGGGATTGTCAAGACAGGCGCCGGGACGGGCTGCGCCCGACACCCCGATCAATGAAAACAGCGGGGCACGGTCAGAGACCGGCCCGAGCGAGGTGCTATTTTCAAAGCAGCCGCCCGGCCGGGCGGACCCGGCACTCCGATCAATGAAAATGAGCGGGACTCGGTGGGAGACCGGCCCGAGCGAGGTGCTATTTTCAAAGCAGGCAAAGTGCCGTTCCGCCGGCTAACGCACCGGTTCGACCCGCTCCACCCACAGTAGCAAAGGCTTCCCCAACCGCGAACCGGTGGTTATCCTGGTGTTGCCCGACTCACCCGCTTTGGTCCTGGACCTGCCTGGTCTGTGTCGGTCGCCCGATGGTTGGATGAGCACACGGCAACTGAGACCGCGCCAGATCTGCCCGGCGGCTTGGTCCATAATACCAGAAGCGCCATGATCTTTTTGACAGCGTTCTCGGGATTCGCGCCCAGAACGGACCTCGCCCGGGAAGTTGGCCTGGAGATAGATCGGATGACTTCGACACTGGTGGTGACGCGCGACCAGGTGGAACACAGTCCCATGGGTGCCAATCCCGCTATTCTCACCGTGCAAGCACAGGGAGTGTCCCGGTGAACGACGATCGGCTACGCTACCGCCTGGGACAGGCGGCTGAAAGCCTGCGTGAGGCGAACTTACTTCTGAAGGTCGATGTGCAGCGTGGCGCGGTCAAGCGAACACATAACGGCATGTTCTACGCCTTGCAGCGGTTGCTGGCTACCAAGCAACTCGGCGCGTCAAGGCACAGCGGCGCAATCGGCCCGTTCGATCGCGAGCTCATCACGACCGGCATGGTCCCCCGGGACCTGTCCAGGGCTCTTCATCTGGTCTTGGACCGGCGCCAGATTCACGACTACGGTGATATGATCGACCTTGACACCAGCGTATGCCATCACTGGAACGCGCCACAACAACCGCTGGTCCGCGAGAAGACTCGGAGTCTCCCCATAGGGCAAGTCGCCCGCCTGGTCGAGCGGCAACTTGTTATCCCCACTGGGCAACGTAGTCGGCGATTTCGACCTGCGCTGTCAGGCCGATGATCCACTATGCGCGGGCATGGCCGAAGCAGGGTTGCACGAGCAACCCACGGGTCCGCGCTACAATAACAGCATCGCATCCCCAAAGCTGTAAAAACGATAGCGTTCTGCAATGGCGACCTGGTAGGCGCGGTCGATCAGTTCCTTGCCGGCGAAGGCGCTGACCAGCATCAGCAGCGTGCTGCGCGGCAGGTGGAAGTTGGTGATCATCGCATCCACCGCGCGAAACCTGTAGCCAGGGCGGATGAAGAGGTCGGTCGGACCCTCGAAAGCCGCGGTGCGTTTCCATGGACAGGCGTCCACGTCGTACGGGTCCAGCCCTTGCGCGCCGGTGGCCGCCCACTCCAGGGTGCGCACCGCGGTGGTGCCGACGGCAACCACGCGGCCGCCGCGCAGCGTCGTCTCGTTGATCTGCCGCGCCACGTCGGATGACAGGCTGGCCCACTCGCTGTGCATCGGGTGCGCGTCGATCTCCTCGACCTTGACCGGCTGGAAGGTGTCCAGGCCGATGTGCAGCGTAACGAACGCGACGCCGATGCCCCGCTCGCGCAGACTGACCAGCAGATCGGACGTGAAATGCAGCCCGGCTGTGCTGGAGGCCACCGATCCCTCGACCCGGCTGTAGATCGTCTGGTAGCGCTCCGGGTCGTCCAGTTCGTGGTGGATGTAGGGCGGCAGTGGAACGTGCCCCGCCTCGTGCAGCCACTGGCTCAGCGGCCGGTCGAAGCTGACCACGCGCGCGCCGTCGCCGGTTTCGGTTTCGATAGTTGCGGTCACCGGGGAAACGCCGCTTGAAGGTATGTCGATAGATACCTGAACGCCAGGGCGCAGCCCCTTGCCGCCCACCAGACACTCCCACCGGCCGTCTGCCAGCGGGTGCAGCAAGAATATCTCGACCTGCCCGCCGGTCGGCTTGCGTCCGAACAGCCGCGCCGGGATGACCCGGCTGTTGTTGGCCACCAACAGATCGCCCGCGCGCAGATAATCGCCAACGTCGCGAAAGGTGCGATGTTCCAGACGGCCCGTGGCGCGGTCAACCACCAGGAGCCGTGACGCGTCGCGCGGCTCAACCGGCGTCTGGGCGATGCGGTCGGGCGGCAGGTTGTAGTCGAAGTCGGAGGTCTTCATGCGCCGGCGCGCCGCACAAACTCGCTGAACAGCCGCTGGTGCCGCGGATCAAGCTCGTAGAACCGTTCGGGATGCCACTGGACAGCCACGGCCCAGCGGGCGGTTTGACTCTCCATCGCCTCCACCAGAGTCGGCGCTTCGACGGTCAGTCCGCTGGGGCGAAAGCCCGGCGCCAGGACGTCGAGGGTGACTGCCTGGTGGTGATAGGTGTTGGTGGCCAGCGGCCCCGTCGTGTCCAGCACACGCGCCAGCAACGTCCCGGCGCACACATCGACATCATGGTAGCTGGCCCTGTCCGGCGGCGACCGATGGCCGTCGATGTGCTGCACGAGGCTGCCGCCTGCCGCGATGTTCAGCATCTGCATGCCGCGGCAGATGGCGAGGATCGGCATGTCGGCGGCCAGAGCGGCGCGCGCCAGCGGCAGCTCCAGTTCGTCGCGCTCGACCTGGATGTCGTCGGGATCGGAGCCGTTGATCGGCTGCCCGTAGTAGCGCGGATGTACGTCGCCGCCGCCGGAGAGGAGCAGGCCATCCAGCCGCGCCAGTTGCTCATCGGGCGGCAGGTCGGCCGCGCCGGGCGTCAACATCACCGGCTGGCCGCCGGCCCACGTCACGGCCCACCAGTAGTTGCGCACCAGCCGGTCGAAATAGTCGCGGGCGGTGCTGAGGGTCGTATGCGATGGGGTTGCTCATGTAGATCGCTTCGAGAAGATGGGCGGAGACGCAGTGCGTAGTGCGTATTGCGTGGATAGAGGAGGGTGTCAATATGAACTACGGCTCTCCGTCTTCATCCCACAAGCCAGGCTGCCGGGCCGCTGCGGCAGCATCGCCCGTCCAGACAAAACCCAGGTGCTGATACGCCAGACGAGTGGCGATCCGGCCGCGCGGAGTCCGGTCCAGATAGCCAAGCTGCAAAAGATACGGCTCCACCACGTCCATGATGGTTCCCGAGTCCTCGCTCAGGCTGGCGGCAATCGTGTCCAGCCCGACAGGGCCGCCGTCGAACTTCTCGATAATCGCGCGCAGCAGCTTGCGATCGAGATCGTCCAGACCTTGCTGATCGACCTCCAACAGCTCCATGGCTTCATCCGCCACCGTGCGGGTAATCTTGCCGTCGGCCCGCACCTGAGCATAGTCACGCACCCGGCGCAGCAGGCGCAGCGCCACCCGCGGTGTGCCGCGCGCCCGGCGGGCGATCTCCTGCGCGCCGTCGTCGCTGATCTCGACCTTGAGCAGGCTGGCGGCCCGGCGCACGATCTCCTCCAAAGCCGCCTGGTCGTAGAAGTCGAAGCGATACACCGCGCCGAAACGGGAGCGCAGCGGCGCGGTGAGCAGCGCCAACCGTGTCGTCGCGCCGATCACCGTGAAGCGCGGCAGCTTCAGGCGAATCGAGCGCGCGCTGGGCCCCTTGCCGATGACGATGTCCAGGGCGAAGTCCTCCATCGCCGGGTAGAGTATCTCCTCCACCACCTTGCCCAGCCGGTGCACCTCGTCGATGAACAGAATGTCACCCTTGCGCAGGTTGGTCAGGATCGCCGCCAGATCGCCGGCGCGCTCGATGGCCGGCCCGGCAGTGATCTTCATGTTGACGCCCATCTCGTTGGCCAGGACATGCGCCATGCTGGTCTTGCCGAGGCCGGGCGGGCCGTAGAGCAGGATGTGGTCCAGCGCCTCGCTCCGCAGCCGCGCCGCCTCGATCAGGATCTCCAGATTGCCGCGCAGCTGGTCCTGGCCGATCATGTCGGCCAGATTCTTGGGACGCAGGGCCGCGTCAATGGCGACTTCTTCGGGGCGTTTCTGGGTCGAGATGGTGCGGTCGTCCATGGGATGGCATCACGTTCTGGCAGGGCTGGGTCTCTGGAGTGGTCATTATACCGCAGATGGCGCAGATGTCAGAAACATATGTGCGACAAAAAGCGGCGCCGCTGGACGTGCAGCGGCGCCGCTTTCTCCTAATCCTACTCGTCCTCCTCCTCATACTCGTTCCGGGGCGGAAGAGGACGAGTAGGAGTAGGAGTACGAGGAGGTGTGCAAAGTGTTGATCCTACAGCCAGCGTTGGTCCTGCAGGAACTGGGTCAGCCCGGGGATGCGGAAGCGTTTGCCGTTGTAGGCCAGGATCGCATAGTACAGCGGCAGAAGCCACAATGCGATCATGGCGGGAACTAGGAAGCACAGGCAGAGCCACAGAATGAAGCTCGCCACCGCCACGCTGGCCGACATCACCAGCGCCAACTCCAGGCCGTAGATTACCACCGCGACCGCGATCGACTGGATTGCATGGTAGCGCTGGAAAGGCCGGCGCTTGCTGGTCTCCGAGATCAGGATGATTATCGGCACGATGAACGGCAGGATGAGCTGGGTCGCGTACGCCAGCGCCGCCATGACACGGTCGTCGTTGGTGGCGTCGGGGTCATACTCGGTGTCGCTGGCCAGCCGATCCATAAGGGTTGGCTGCTCGGCTGCCTGGCCGGTCGTCTCCTGCGGCGCCGATTGACCGGCAGCATCCTCTGCCCCCGATTGGCCGCTCGGCGCGTCGATCGGTGTCAACGCGGTGCTGGCGACGTCATCTGCCGCCGCTGCCGCTGCTTGTGCGCCGCTTTCCACCGTTTCCTGCACGGCATCCAGCGCATCAGCCGCTGATTCGTCGGGCATCTGCGGCGTCTCCGGCACGTCAGGTGTTGTGTTTTCGTTCGTTTCGTTCAGTTCAGTCACGTAATCCTCCTGCACCAGCGACATAGCCCGCGGCCGGCCGGTTGCTGGTGACTTGTTTATCTACACGCTTTACGAACCGCCCTCACGAAGGTTTCACACCCAGCAAGAATCTTCGCCGCACCCCTCAGTCTTCTGCCTCTCTGCCCTTCCGCTCCTCTGCTCTTCCGCCCCTCTATCCCTCTGTCCCTCTGCCCTCCTTCCCACGTTTCCTGCTTTCCCTCGTTTCCCGCTTCCTATCTCCCATGCTACAATCCACACATGACACGAGCAATATTCATGGGAACGCCTGAGTTCTCAGTCCCCTCTCTAACGGCCGTGATCGAGGGCGGCTACGACGTGGCGGCCGTGGTGACGCAGCCGGATCGGCCCAGCGGCCGCGGCCGCAAGCTGGAGATGTCGCCGGTCAAACAGGCCGCCCTGGCGCACGGCATTCCCGTCATGCAGCCGCGCTCGCTGCGCGATCCCGAGGCCGTCGCCGCTCTGGCCGAGCTGGCGCCGGACGTAATCGTTGTCGCGGCGTTCGGGCAGATCCTGCGATCTGAAGTGCTCGACCTGCCACCGCATGGCTGCATCAACGTCCACGCGTCGTTGCTGCCGCGCTGGCGGGGCGCCGCGCCGGTGCAGGCCGCGATCCTGGCCGGCGACCACGTGACCGGCAGCACCATCATGCGCATGGATGCAGGCATGGACACCGGCCCGATCCTGGCGCAGGCCGCGCTGCTCATCGACCCGGTTGACACCGGCGAGTCGCTGACTCGCCGGCTGGCCGAGCAGGGCGCGGGCTTGCTGGCGGAGACGCTGCCGCGCTGGCTGGCCGGCGAGATCACACCGCAAGCCCAGGATCCGGCGTTGGCGACTCTGTGCCGGCCGCTGCGCAAAGAGCAGGGCGTCATCGACTGGACGCAGCCGGCTATCCAGATCGAGCGCGCGGTGCGGGCCTTCAATCCATGGCCGGCCGCGACAACAACCTGGAACGGCACGGGACTCAAGGTGCTGGAGGCGACAGCTGAACCGGATGTCGCAACCGACCGGCCGCCAGGCTCCATCGTGGCAGACAACGACCGCGTTCTGGTCAGCACCGGCGACGGTCTTCTGCGCCTGGAGCGGGTGCAGCTGGCCGGTCGCTCGGCCATGGCGGTGAGCGATTTCCTGCGCGGCCAGCCCGGTTTTGTGGGCGCCAGGCTGGGCGCGGCCTGACAGTCATTTGGTGGATTCCGTGCCGCCATGCTATAATCATCCAGATTGTCGGGGCGTGGCGCAGACTGGTAGCGCGCTTGAATGGGGTTCAAGAGGTCGGAGGTTCAAATCCTCTCGCCCCGACCTGAAGATAGCAAGACCAAAATGGATGGCTCTGCTCCCGGCAGGGCCGTCGCTGTTTCTGGCGCACAAACCAGAAGGGCAGTTCCTTACTCTGACGCGACGACTATCGTTGCTTGTAGCTGGTGCAGATCAATGGTAAACTTTGTTGGTTAACGGTTCGCTGGCTTGAATCGTTGCTGACTTGTGGGCTGGCGACAACGGCGACGCCGGCCCGGCCTCACAGATATGGCTACTGCCCTTCGACCATCCACTGCTCCCGATCAGGACGTGATCCCTGCCGGTTTGACGGCGGAGGACGCTGACCTGTTGCAGCGCGTGGCGCAGGGCCTTTCCATCACCGCCGACGTCAGCCGCGCCGATATCTGCATGGTTGTGGGAACAGACGAGGGCCTGCAGGTGGTCGCGCAGGCCTTCCCTCACTCCATAACTTCCCTGTACAAGCAATCCTGGGTGGGCCGCGTCCTGCCCTACGACGAGAACCCGCTGGTGACAACGGCGTTGACGCAGGGCAGGCAGGGCAGGACCCTGGTCAACCTGCTGGAGCAGGGAACGCCGGTGGTGCTGGAGGTGTTCCCGGTCGTCTCACCCGGTGGCCGCGTGATTGCAGCGCTCAAGGTGGAGACCAACCTGATTGCGTCGGAACGGCAGAAACGGCGTGACGACATCTTTCAGAAGGCGGTGATTTGGCTTCAGCGCATGGCGCTGCGCGGCGAGCTAGCCAGCGCGGCCGAGCTTAGCCCGTTCAGCGAATGGGACGGCGTGGTCTTCGTCGACAGCCTGTACAAGATCCGCTACGTCAGCGGCATCGCCAACAACCTGTACCGGCGGCTGGGCTATCTGGACAACCTGCAAGGCAAGCACATCGGCGACCTGCAGACCAAGGATGTCCACCTCATCGCCGAGGCGTTTCGCACAGGGCGCTGCCAGGAGCACCAGGTCATGGAGGGCAGCCGCTACTGGACACGCAAGGTCATACCGGTGTGGACCCTTGGCTCCGGCTGGTGGCCCTTCGGCAGCGGCGGATCCGGAAAGGTAACCCAACGCGGCGCGCTGGTTCTGGTGCACGACGAGACGGATCAGCGCGAGAAGGCCCGCCAGCTTGCAGTGCTCTCCACCATGATCAAGGAGGTGCACCATCGGGTCAAGAACAACCTGCAAACGGTGGCCTCGATCCTGCGCATGCAAGGCCGGCGTACCGACGATCCCGACATGCGCCTGCAACTGGCGGAGGCAGTCAACCGCATCATGGCGGTAGCGGTCATCCACGAGTTCCTGTCGCGCGAGGATGACCAGATGATCAACGTGCGCGACGTCTGCCAGCGGATCATCATCCAGACCCAGCGGGCCGCCGTGGCGCCGGGCAAGCAGATCAGCATGTCTGTGCAGGGTCCGCCCATTTTCCTGCCCAGCCAGCAGGCCACCGCCTGCGCGCTGGTGGCCAACGAGTTGGTGCTCAACGCGCTGGAGCACGCGTTCAACGGCCGCGAAAGCGGGTCGGTAACTGTACAGTTGAGCGACAAGGGCGACCAGTTGGCGCTGGTGGTGACAGACGACGGCGTCGGCCTGCCGGAGAGCGCTGACTCCCTGGACAGCCTTGGTTTGACCATCGTGCGCACCCTGGTGGAAGGCGACCTGAAAGGCACGTTCACTATGGAGCGCGCAGAGCCTGGCACGCGCGCCTGTGTGACGTTTATGAAGGATATGCCCGGCAGGACGTAACTGACAAGGGTGTTTCCAGATTACGACCGGGCAGCGGGCCGGCCCGGCGCACCTGTTTCGTTATCGGGCCCACATCATCGACCGTGCTGACGCGCAACGACGCGCATCAAGAGGTAAGACCAGTGGAACAACAACGCAAACGTATCGTTATTGCAGACGATGAAGCACTCATCCGCCGTGACTTGCGGGAGATGCTCACCAACCTTGGCTATCTGGTGGTCGGCGACGTGGGTGATGGCCGCAGCGCGGTCAATCTGGCGCGCGAGCTCAAGCCCGATCTGGTGATCATGGACATCCGCATGCCAGACATGGACGGCATCGAGGCTGCCAAGCTGCTGACCGAAGAAGGGATCGCGCCGGTGCTGCTGCTGTCCGCTTACAGCCAGCGCGATCTGGTGGAGCGGGCCGCGGAAGCGGGTGTCTCCGGCTACGTCATCAAACCCTTCGACGAGTCCAACCTGCTGCCGGCCATCGAGGTCGTCATGGCCCGCTTCCACGAGTATCAGATGATCTGCGGCGAGGTCGCCCAGTTGGAGGATCGCCTGGAGACCCGCATTGCTGTGGACCGGGCCAAAGGCATCCTCATGGACCACCGCGGCATGAACGAGCAGGAAGCGTTTGGCAACATCCAGCGGATGAGCATGAATAGCCGCAAGTCGATGCGCGAGGTCGCCGAGGCCATCATCCTGGCCCACCAGATGACCGTGTCACACTAGCGCTTGTGACGTTTTTCTTTGGCAACAGCGTTTCCCTCGGCTATAATGCCCCGGTGCGCTGGACCGGTTGGCCAGCGCATTCCACTGTGTCTGGCCAACCGCTGCGTGTCAGGTTGCACGCTACGTCCTCGGAGGTACTTTTGAAAGTTTCGATCCTGATTCCTGTGTACAACGAGCGGGCTACGCTTAGCGAGATTCTGCGTCGCGTGCGGGCCGTTGATCTGCAAGTCAACAACGCCGCTCTGGTCTACACAGACCAACGTCCGGAGATCGAGAAGGAAATCGTGGTAGTCGACGACGGATCCACCGACGGTTCGCCGGCCATTCTGCGCGAGGAAGCGACTCGCGGCGACCTGGTGACGGTCTTCCATGCGCAGAACCAGGGCAAGGGCAGCGCTGTCCGCTCCGCCATCAAGGCTGCGACCGGCGACATCCTCGTCATCCAGGACGCCGACCTGGAATACGACCCGCGCGACTTTCCATCGATCCTGCTGCCAATCCTCGAAAACCGCGCCGATGTCGTCTACGGATCCCGCTTTCTGGGCGGTCCGCGCAAGGCTATGCTTTTCTGGCACATGGTCGCCAATCGCATGATCACGTTGATGACCAACATCCTCTACGACACGATACTGTCCGATGTCGAAACGTGCTACAAGGCCTTCCGGGCCGACGTGATCCAGACCCTTCCGCTGCATTCCAAGCGCTTCGAGATCGAGCCAGAGATCACCGCCAAGCTCCTCAAGCGCGGCTACCGGATCTACGAAGTTCCCATCTCCTATACCGGCCGCGAGTATCAGGAAGGCAAGAAGATCGGCGCGTTCGACGCCTTCGAGGCGATCTGGGCGCTGCTGAAATATCGCTTCGTGGACTAATCCGCGAGCCCCCAGGTCGAGCGTGCAGCGACTCGCCCCGTTTCCAGTCTCTGACAAAACCCACCAAACCCTGGCGCTGCCCGGCTGGACGGTTCCCGCATGGATTGCCGGAATCGTCGTGGCTGGCGCAGCGCTTCGCGTTGTGTGGGCATTTCAGGTTGGGCTGCACCCCGACGAGGCGCTCTATGCAAGCTGGGCGCTGCGCATCGCCGACGGCAGCGATCCGGCCCTCCTGGGCGTCTACGTCGACAAACCGCCGTTCTTGCCCTACCTGCTGGCTGCCATCGCATGGTTGATGGGCGGCACGTTCGCATCGATCAGCCAGCTCCAGCATCTCGTCGTGGCCGGCCGGCTGGCCGGGGTCGCCGCGGGACTGATCAGCCTGGCGCTGTTATGGTCCATTGCTCGGCCGGTCTATGGGCGGCGTGTGGCAGCGATGGCGGTCGCGCTGCTGGCCGTCTCGCCGCTGGCCGCGCGCCTCTCGCCCAGCCTGCTCACCGACCCGTGGCTGGTGCTGTTCATGCTGCTGGGACTGTGGGCCGCGTTGCGCGGGCGTCCCTGGCTGACCGGCCTTGCCTGCGGGCTGGCGTTTGCCACCAAGCAGCAGGCGGTGCTGATCATTCCCGTGGTGGTAGCCGCGTATTTCCTCTTTCGGACGGGAAGCCCGGGGAGGGCCGCACAGACACAAGAATGGAGGGTGGGCACGGTAGCTTCGCACAGACCGGCCCGAGCAGGTTTGCAGGCTGGCACTCTGTGGCGGCTGGTCTGCGGGTTCGCGCTGATCGCCACGGTGGTGCTCTGGTGGGACAGCCAGCGCTGGCAGTGGATGCCCAGCTACTGGGAGCGCAGCGCGACAACCTATGGCGGGCTGGCGCTGGTGGCTGCCCCGCAGCTCGCGCAGCATCTGGCCAGTTGGGCGGGAGTGCTAGCCACCGTGATCGGGCTGCCGCTGCTGTTGCTGGCCGCGATCATGTGGGGCGGGCGGCTGGCGATCGCGATTCGTGCGCACCGCCACGCGCATGTGTTGCGCGCCCTGCCTGACAGCGCGCGGCGCTTTGACGCGCTGCTCGGCGTTTTCCTGCTCGTCTATCTTGCCGTCCATCTGGCTACCAGTCTCGCGCCGTGGGACCGCTACGCGCTGCCGCTGGCGCCGGTGTTGGCGCTGCTGCTGGCGCGTATCGTCTATTGGTGGGCCGACCGGATCGATCAGCAGGGCCGCCGAGGGGCAGTCGTCGCGCTGGCCGCGGTCGTCGCAGCAGGGATGCTTTGGGCGGTGATCACAACAGCCAGCCCGCGCTTCCCGGTGGCCGACAACTCGACCTACGACGGCGTGCCGGCGATTGCCGGGTACATCCGCGACCAAGAACCGCCGGCAGCCATTGTCTACCACCGGACGTTCGGCTGGCACTATGGCTTCTACCTCTACGGCGCGGACCACGATTTGCGCTGGTGGCGTTCGCCGGCCGATCTGGCGCGCCAGGCGGCCCGCCAGCAGGGCCGCCAACTCGTCGCACTGCCATCAGCCGGGGACCGCGCCGCGGTGGCGGATGCCCTGGCGCGCCGCGGGCTGGCTCTCGACCCGGTGATGACCGCGTCCCATCCGGATGGGAGCCTCTCGGCGACCCTCTTCAGCATCGAGCCGTTGGCCGGAGCCGCGACCGGTGACTGAGGAAGCGCGGAGGCGCGCGGGCCGCTACGTGGGAGCGCTGGTAGCCATCGCACTGTTGCTGGCGGTGCTGCTGGTCTTCTGGCGGCTGTTGCTGACCAACCGGGTGCTGGCAACCGGCGACGCCTTTGCCTATTTCACGCCGTACCGCGATTTCGCCAACCAGGCGCTGCGGGAGGGCAGGCTGCCGCTCTGGAACCCGTACCTGTTTCTGGGGTCGCCCTTTCTGGCCAACCCGCAGTCGGCGGTACTGTATCCGCTGCACTGGCTCTTCATCGGCCTGCCGGCGGGCAAAAGCCTGGCGGCGTCAGCCGGGCTGCATCTCTGGCTGGCTGGGATGGGGATGGCGCTGCTGGTCCGCCGTGTTGCCCGCCTGAGCTGGCCCGCCGCGCTGGCCGGCGCGCTGGTGTTCACCCTGGGCGGCTACCTGGGCGCGCGGGTCGGCCAAATCAACCAACTGAGCGCGGCCGCATGGCTGCCGTGGATGCTGTGGTTGCTGGAGGAAGCATGGGGCCGCGAGCGCGCGCTGACGGCCGGGCCGGGGCGCGTCAACTGGGTCGCAGCGGCGGCGCTGGCGCTGGTGGTCGCGCTGCAACTGCTGGCCGGCCACAGCCAGACTGCCTTCATCAACCTGGTGGGGATGTCCATCGCGACGATCTGGCCTGCGGCGGCGGCGATGCTGGCCTGGCTGTGGATGCGGCTGAAGCGCTCGCCGCAGCCCATGGATCGGGCCGGGCTGGGCGCGGGCGGGCGACGATTGCTGTTGCTGGCGCCGGTGGTGGCGCTGGGCGTCGGGCTGGCGGCCGTGCAACTGCTGCCGACGCTGGAGCTGGCCGGGCAGTCGATCCGCAGCGGCGGCCTGTCCTTCCGCGAGGTCGTCTCCTTCTCGCTGGACCCGCGCCGCCTGCTGATCGGCCTGCTGCCCACTTACGGCGAGAACCTGCCCGATCGCTTTGGCACGCCCGCCTATGCCGAGTACGTGGCGTATGTCGGCGTGGTCGGGCTGCTGCTGGCTGCGCTGGGACTGCTGGCCGGCTGGCGCGCCGGAAGGGGACCGGAGCTCGCTTCGCTCAGCGCGCGGGCTGGCGGCCGCGCTGGCGGTTATCGGTTTCGCCCTGGCGCTGGGGCTGTACGATCCGCTCTATTTCGTGCTCTACAAGCTCGTACCCGGGTTCGATCTGTTTCGGGCGCCGGCGCGCTGGCTGTCGCTCTACGTGGCGGGCGTGGCGATCCTGGCAGGCTACGGGGCCGAGGGTTGGTTCGTTGGCCGGCCGGTACCTGCAACCGGCCGCGCCGCCGGCAGGCCGCGTCGCGCCGCTGGCAGTGGGCGGCACTGGTCGTCGTGTTGATCGTCACCGCCGGGCTGCTGGCTGTCCAGTCCTGGCCGGGCGTCGTGACTCTGCTGGCCTGGCTGGTGACTGGCGGACTGGTGATCGGGCTGGCGCTGCTGCGACGAGGCGGCCGCTGGCGCTGGGCGGCGCTGATCGGGCTGCTGCTGGCCGAGCTGGCCGTCGCCAGCCTCGCGCTGGAACACACCCGGCCGACGGCGCCCGAGGCGATCACCAGCCTGCGCACCGCGCCCGCCCATCTGCTGGCCGCCGCGCAGGACGCCGAGGCGCGCGGCGAGATAGCGGGCCGCTTCCTCAGCATCTCCGGCATCACCTTCGACCCCGGCGACCTGGCCGATTTGGAGGCGATCTACGCCGGGCAGTTGCCACCGGAGGCGATCTACGATCTGGTGGTTGCCAGCAAGCTGCAGGAGATTGTCGCGCCCAACCTGCCGCTGCTCTGGCGGCTGCCGGCGGTGGACGGCTACGACGGCGGCGTGCTGCCGCTGAAACGTTACGTCGCTCTGCAAGGCCTGTTCGCCGGGTGAAGCGCTGGACCCCGACGGGCGGCTGCGCGAACAGTTGACCGCCGTGCCTGCCAGCCGCCTGCTGCGTCTGCTCAATGTGCAGCACGTCATCACCGACAAGGGGTTCGATGTCTGGCGCGACGGCGTCTACTACGACCTGGAACTGAGCACCCGCATCGCGCCCGGAGAGGCGATCACGCTGACGGCGACCGACCGGCTGGAGGCCACTGCGCTGGGCGTCTTCAGCCACTTGGAGGACGGGGCGACCGTTCCCGAAGGCACGGTCGTCGGCACGGTGAACGTTGTGGACGACGCAGGCGTGGCCAGCCAGTTCGAGCTGCGGGCCGGTGAGGAGACGGCCGACGGACGGTGGACGGTGGGCGCGCCACGGCCAGCCGGCCGATCCACAGCCCTGGCCGCGCGACGAGGCGGGCTGGGACTATCTGGCGCGCCTGCCGCTGGCACAGCCGGGCACGCCGTCCAGCATCACCGTGCGCAACACCGGCGAGACCGATCTCGTGCTGCGCGGCGTGACGCTGATCGATGAGCGGACGGGGACGCACGCCGCGCTGACGATGCCGGCCGACGGCGCGTTTGCACGGGTGCATTCAGGCGACGTGAAGGTGTACGAGAACCTCCAGCCGCTGCCGCGGGCGTATCTGGCGGGCGGGGTGGCGGTGGTAGAGGACGACGAGGCGGCGCTGGCCGTCCTGGCCGCACCCGATTTCGATCCGGCCAGGACAACGGTCCTTTTACAGTCCGACGTCGAGTCGCTCGGACCAGGCGGCGCGCTGGACAGGCTGGCAGGCGGCGAGGTGGCTGTGACGCGCTATGCTCCCGAGGACGTGGAACTACGGGTGCACACCGAACAGCCCGGCCTGCTGGTGCTGGCCGACACGTGGTATCCGGGGTGGGTCGCCGCGGTGGACGGCGCGCCGGCGCCCGTCCTGCGCGCCGACACGCTGTTCCGGGGTGTGCCGGTTCCGGCCGGCGAACATATGGTGGCGATGCAGTTTCGGCCGGCCAGCCTGCGCGCGGGGCTGCTGGTGACGGCCGCGGCCGCGGTGTTGCTGCTGGCATTGCTGGCTGTGGGTGTTGCGCGGCGCTCGCAAGCAGACGCCCGGAAGCGGTGAGGCGGCGCGGCGCTGGCTCGGTCGGAGACCGGCCAGAGCTAGTAAGGTCATCGCTGGCTCGGTCGGAGGTCGGCCAGAATAGGTGGTCGCATCATTGACCCGGTCGGAGACCGGTCAGAGCGGGTGGTTTCATTGCTGGGTCGGTCAGCACCTCCGGGATGCTTCGCGAAGACAGGCAGAAGCAATGCAAGTCTTACCATATTTTGGCGGAAGAGCGTATAATTCCTGCGTGAAACGCCCGCGCTTGCTGGAGGTATTGTTGCCTTGAATCTGTTCAACCGACTGGCCACAATCGTGGTTATCGTTCTGGGATGGTTCGTCGTCGTGCTGGTCGTGGCCGCGCCTGAGGTTGCCCAGGGATGGGCGCAGCAGGGCGTGGATTGGATGGGCGCGACGGCGGCCGATGTCGCTGCCCGGCAGCCGGGCTGGCTCTACCTGCTGATCCGGGCCGGCGTGATCGTGGCAGTCACGCTGTTTGCGCTGGCGCTGCTCTGGGCCGAGGTGCGTCGCAAGAAGACGCCGGTGGTCAAGATCAAGCCCCCATCGGGCGGCGAGGCGTCGGTCACCGCGGAGTCTGTCGAGCGGCGGCTGGTCTGGCACCTCGATCAACTGGCTGATGTGATCAGCGCGACGGCAACTATCCGGCCGCGCGGCGCGGCGGTCGATGTCAGGCTGGGGCTGGAGACCTCGCCGGAGGTCGATATCCCGATGAAGACGGACGAGGCGATCGCCGTGACGCGCGATGTAATCCAGACGCAGATGGGGCTCAAGGTCAACAAGACCGAGGTCCAGATCAAGCACGCGCCGTATCAGGCGGCGTTGTGATCGGGTTGACAGTGTCGGTCCATAGGAAGCACGTGGTTGGAGTTGGTTGAGTGAGAGACGTGATGCGTGAAACGTGACTCGTAATGCGCGGTACTTATTTCGTGTTGCGCGAGTGGTGTTCACGGTTCACGTTTTACTGTTCACGGTTCCGCGTGCACGTGTTAGGCAAATTTGACCAGGAGTAAGAAGGTATGGGTCTTTTCGATGCAGTTCGCAAGACATTCAACAAACCATCGCCGGTTCACCATGCCCGCGAGAGCGACGAGGCGGAGGCGCGACCTGAGGAGCCGGCGCCAATCGTCGTTCCCGAGATCCAGCCGGCCGACCTGATTCCGGTCTACGAGGCAGGCAACGCGCCCCGGCTGCTCGATTGTCGGGAGCCGTACGAGTGGAACCAGGTTCGCATACCCGGCAGCCTGCACATTCCCATGAACCAGATACCGGGCCGGCTCGGTGAGCTGGACCCGGCCGATGAGTGGATCGTGGTCTGCGCGCACGGCAACCGATCCTTCAGCGTCGCCGGCTATCTGATCCACAACGGATACCGCGCCAGCAGCCTGGCCGGCGGCGTTACCGACTGGTGGATGCGTGGCGGGAAGACGGAGAGCGGTGCTCGTCGGTGAAGCAGTTCACAGCTGGCCGGCTGACTTGCGTCGGCCCTGCATTGCTCGTATAATTCTGCCAGGCTGCATGTCTCGCCGAACGCAGAGCTGGATGCAACAGGCAATCTGGTCCTCGGGTCAAGCACCGACCGGCGCAGACCGCCGATGACAATCTACGGAGGCACAATCAATGACTGAGAAGCTCGTCAAGCACATTATGCACAGCGGTGTTATCGGCTGTGGTCCGGCTACGCCGCTGGCGGAGGTGGTCCGTATCCTCAGCGACACCGACATCCACGCTCTGGTTGTGACTGGCAACGACGGAGAGGTCGTTGGAATCTTGTCGCACATGGACGTGATTCCGTTCCACGACAAGGACCTGTCGGAGCACACCGCCGGCGAGGTGATGACCAAAAAGGTGATCAGCATTGTTCCGGGCGCCAAGGTCAGCGAAGCGATCAAGGCTATGGTGGAGAACCACATCCATCGCCTCGTGGTAACCGAAGAGGAAGAGGGCAAGCTCAAGCCGGTAGGCGTCCTCTCAACCACCGACATCGTGCGCGAGATGCGCGGCTCGAAGTGGACGTGGTATTTGTAGTAGAACTATCCCCTCGAAAAGGTCGCCAGCGTCTCCAGGTAATATTGCGGCAGGCCGATGTCGTAGCGGCGGCCGTCCATGATCAGCCCCAAAAAGCCGTCCTCCTGGCGCAGCCGATCCAGCGCTGACGTCAGTTGAAACTCGCCCCGTTCGCGCACGTTGTGCTCGATGTGCTCATCCAGATAGTCGAAGATCTGCGGCTTGATGATGTACTGGCCAAAGACGGTCAGGTATTCGTCGTCGGGCAGGCCGGGAACCCGCAGACTGTGGCGCGCGTAGTCCAGCGTCGGCTTCTCGGCGAACTCGGTGACGCTGAGCAACCGCTCCTCCTCCAGCCACACGCCGACCACCGTGCCAAAGTTGGCGATGTCGGACTCGGGCGTGCGCCGCAGGCCAAGGATGCTGGTGCCGTGCTGCTGGTACTCATCGATGAGCTGGCGCGCACATGAGCTGTCACCCGGCGCGCGGTAGATGTGGTCGCCCAGCATCAGCAGGAACGGCTCATCCCCGACCGCATCCTTGACGCACCAGACCGCGTGGCCGAAGCCCTGCTGGGTCGGCTGAGTCACGAACGTCACCCGCCGGCCGATCTCCAGAATCCGCCGGGCATACTCCTGGAAGGGCCGCGGCAGCTTGTTGTAGTTCTCGATGCTGACCTGCTGCGTGAAGAAGTCGCGGAACGCGTCGAGGTCGTCCTCCTGGACGATGATGATCACCTGCTCGATGCCCGCCTCCAGCGCCTCCTCGACGATCAACAGGATGGCCGGCTTGGCGATGCCGTCGCGGTCTACGATGGGGAACAACTCCTTCTTGGCAGCCTTGGTGGCGGGGAAGAGGCGCGTGCCGTAGCCGGCCGCCGGGATCACCGCCTTGCGCACCTTCTGGCCCGGCCGCATGGTCAGCGGCAGCGCGTCCATCCCCAGATCGCGGCGGATGATCTCGATGACCGCCTGCTGGTCGGCCGCGCTGCGCGCCATGAACTGAGCCGTGCCGTCGCCCTGCGACCCGACCCCCTTGCCGCCCCAGATGTGGCCCTGCAGCGGCTCGTAGGCCAGCACGCGGTGCAGCACCGGCGCGGTCAACTCCTCCGGACAGGCAGGCGTGGCGTAGCGATCGAAAAATGCCTGCGCCTCGGTCATCAGGCTGCCCAGCCGCTGGGCATCAGACCTGACCAGCGCCTCCATGGCCTGCTGCACGATGCGTTTGTTGATCGGCCCCAGCAGCTCCTGCACGCCCGCCTCCACCTGGTTTTCAGCGAAGGGGTAACAGCGATTGAGCCGGTTCAGGATCTCCACCGTGTCCTTCTGCGCCGCCAGATCGACGATGACGAAGTGCAGGTCGCTCTTGACCTGCAGCTCTTCGGTGTCCAGCCGGTCGCCGTCGAAGGTCATCAGCACGGGCCGGTTGCCGAACGCGCAGCCCTGATCCATGCGCCCACAGCGCGACGGCGTGGTGATCTCGCCCATGTAGGCCAGCTCCATCTCGCCGCGCACCGTCAGCTTTAGATCGTAGACGCGGTTGAAGGCGCGGGCCGCCAGCACGCTGATGGCCGCGCTGGAGGAGAGGCCTTTCTTCATGGGCAGGTCGGTGTTGAAGTTGTCGATGACCAGCCCGCGCACGTGGTAGTTGGTCAGCACCTGGTAGGCGACGCCGGCGATGTAGCTCCAGAAGCCCGCTGCCTGGGCAACCTCCAGCAGCGCCTGCGGCTGCATGGGAATCTCGGTCGGCCCGACCCGCTGGCCGTTGGGCCGGGTGGCAGAGAGCACCAGTGCGGTGGGGTGCGGCTCCACTTCGGCATAGATGCCCTGGTCGGTGCCGGAGATCAGCGTATAGCCTTGCTCGATGTCGGCGTTGATGCGCCGGTAGCCGCCCGCCCAGTCGGAGTGCTCACCGAACAGACAGATGCGGCCGGGGACGAAGATCTTCATGAATTGCCTCGCGAGGTGAACGTTGTCAGCACGCCTGTGAGCGCGCGTTAGCAAAGATCATACCATCCGCATGATTGATTCGGCAAAGTGCATACAAGACAACTCGGCGAGGAGCTCTTGGACCGTCTTGCAGCGGGCGATCATGTCGGGTACAATCGGTCATGGCACTTGACAACCCTTATTCATCTGTCTTTGAACACTTTGGAAGAGGTGACCATGACCTCACGACTGACAATCTCCTTGCAAGACAATATGTATGAGCTGGTCCAGACATTTGGGGAGCCGGCAACCGTGGTGCCGACCGCCGTCCGCCGCTATGTTGTGGATCGTTCGCTGCAGCGGTTGGAGGCCGCGGAGGCAAACGTGACGGTCTATGCACAACGCTATGCGATGGATTACGAAACTTTCAACCGTCGCGTCACACTGGACGAGGAATATCTGGACCGGTTGAATCAAGAACACCCCCTGTGGGAAGCTGATGCCATCGAGTGGGCGCATTGGACGGAGGAGGTCAACCTGTGGCGCAAGCGCTTGACGCAGGCTTTGCAGACATCATCGCCCGAGCTCCCGCCCGCCTGACCCAGGTTGATCTTGCGGAAGACGTCGAAACCGAACGTGCCATCCTGGCCATCGATGGACTATACGGTCCGTACCGCGTCGTGGTCAAAGAGGTTGTCGGTTCCGAACACCGTCGTTACGCCTACTACCTGCTCCAGGGAGAGCGCATCTTGCTGGGTTTTGACAACCATGCTGACCGTGCTGCCTTGCGCCTGAAGTACGGAGACACCTTTAGCGCACACATCTCTGAACTGGTGTCGCACCGTCACGGGCCGGACAAATCCAGCATAACTCTGACGGAGCCATGGGATGCTGTGCGATTCCTGGAAGACCTGGACGATCTGATTGCCTCGCTGGTCTCAGTTGGTTGAAGGAAGGTTGTGAACATGGCTGACAAAGCCAATGGACAGAGTATTTTCACTCAGTCCGTCCATGCCGGCGAGCGGGCTCCGGCGCCGCGCGAGGTTCCTGTGACGACCCCGCTCTATCACAGCGTCGGCTATCTCGAGCCGTCGGCGGCTGTCATGGAGGACGTCTTCTCCGGAGAGACGATCGGTTATGTCTACCGTCGCTACACCAGCCCGACGGTCGAGGCGTTCGAGCGGGCGGTCGCGGCGCTGGAGGGCGGGGATGGCGCTTTTGCAACCGCGTCGGGCATGGCGGCGGTGCACGCCGCGCTGCTGGCCGCGGGCGTGCGCGCCGGCAGCCACGTGGTCGCGGCCCGTGACTGCTACGGCGCAACGTACGACCTGCTGGCGACGCTGCTGACGGAACAGGGCGTAACGGTGCATTTTGTGGATGCCACCGACCCGTGCCGCGTCGAGGATGTCGCCTTCGTGCACCGGCCGGCGGCGATCCTGGTGGAGACGATCTCCAATCCGCTGCTGAAGCTGGCAGATATCGCGTCGATTGCCCGCACAAGCCGCGCCGTCGGCGCCGCGCTGGTGGTGGACAGCACGTTCACCTCGCCCTACCTGCTGCAACCGTTGTCGCTGGGAGCCGACTATGTCGTTCACTCGGCCACCAAGTACATCGGCGGCCACGGCGACGTGCTGGCGGGCGTGGTCGTCACATCGGCTGCTAACCGGGAGAAGCTGTTCGCGATCGAGAAGAAGATCGGCGCAACCCTGGCGCCGGAGGTGGCGTGGCTGGCGCTGCGCGGCCTGAAGACGCTGCCGCTGCGAATGCGCCAGCAGTGCAACAACGCGGCTGTCGTGGCTGACTTCCTCAGCGCACATCCGGCGGTTGCGCGCGTCCACTACCCCGGTCTTGCATCGCACCCACAACACGCGCTGGCGCAACAGCTTTTCGGCGAGCGCGGCTTCGGCGGCATGGTGGCCTTTGAGCTGCGCAACGGGCAGCGGGAGGCCGCGTTTGCCTTTCTCGACGCCCTGAAGCTGGTCCTTCCCGCGACGACCCTGGGCGACGTGTACTCGCTGGCGCTGTATCCAGTCATGGCCAGCCACCGGGCCGTGCCACCCGCCGAGCGCGCCGCGCTGGGCATTACTGACGGCCTGTTGCGGCTCAGCATCGGCATCGAGGACGCACGCGACATCATCGCCGACCTGGATGCCGCGCTGCACGCTGCCAACATGAAATAAGGGAATCTCTCCTACTCATACTCTTCCTCTTCCTCCGGGAGTAGAGATCCAGAAGGAGGAGGAGTACGAGTACGAGGAGGAGGAGGAGGAGTAAGAAAGAAGAAGCGGCCCCCGGCTGGAAATCCAGCCGGGGGCCGCTTCTGTGTTGGAAGGCAGTATCGACGCGCTACGCTGCCTGATCCTCCGGCGGCTTTGGCTTCTGCCTGCGCAGCCAGTAGACGGCCACGGCGACAGCTGCTATGACAAACAGAACTACCAGGATCGGGTTCCACGGCACGCGTACGCCGATGCCTCTGGCCGCGTCTACGCCGCCGGAAAGGTTGACCGGCGTTGGCAGCGGCTGGGAGGGCGGAATCACCACGTTGACCTGCATCGGCTGGCGCACGCCGGCTGCCGCCGAGCTGATGGTCGTCAACAGCTCAACTTCCTGGTCCGTGTAGCCAAGCGCCGCGAAATCCACCAGTCCGTCGGGGACGTGGCACTCCTGGCACTGGCGGGCGTTGTCCTTGTCCACCACGCCGTGGCTGATTTGCAGCAGGGTGCTCACCTCTTTTGGCTGCCACTGGCCGCTGTAGTCCATCCCGGATTCGCTTGCGCCCTGCGCGATGGCCTCTTCCAGATTGCCTGCCGTGTAGAAGGGATCCAGCTTCAGCGGGATCGGCTGTCCGGTCGCAGCGTCGGCAGGCACGGTGGCCGTGAACTCCTTGAAAGGCTGCAGGCGGGCTGTGACATCGGAGCGGCTGCCCGGCCACGCTTCGTCCGGCAGGGCAGGATCGCCGTTGTACCACGCAAACACCGGCTGCACGGAGTTGGGCTCGCGCTCCTCTCCAACCGGCGAATACAGTTCTGTCACCGGATCAAAGGTTGGCGCGGCCGTCCAGTCGCGGGAGACCAGCCCGCCGGTGCCGGTCACGTGGCACATGCGGCAGTCGAGGCGGACGTGCTGGTTGATCAGTTGGTCGGTGTGCGGCGCGGCCGTGTGGCAGGTGTCGCACAGCAGGCGTTCGTCGGGGATGTCACGACTCCACAGGTCTGGGCTGAAACCGTATACCTTGTGATCGTCGGCGGCGTGGCAGTCCACGCAGCTCATGCCGGCCGTCGCGTGTACGTCGCCTTTGCTGGATTCGCCGTGAGTGTCGGATACGGGGGCGAAGTCGACGCCGCGCTTCAGCATCGGTCCACCGCCCACGTTCTGGTGGCACAGCAGGCAGTTCTCCGTTGTTGGCCGCTGAGCCTGGCGGGCTGCCAGCACGCTGCGATCCTGGGTAAGCTGCCAGTCCCCATCCTCCGTCTGGATCGGGAAGCGCAGACTGGTGTCGTAGACGGGCGAGTGGCAGATCAGGCAGTCGATGCCGGCTGTATCCTGCGGCGTAACCTCGTCCGCCGGCTTGGGCATGGTCCCGTCGCCGATGTGACAGCGGCCGCAGCCGCCCGGAATGCCGAGCTGCTCGTTGAGCATCCCCAGCCAGTTGATGCTGGCTATGGTGCCGGCTACCGGGCTGTAGTGGTCCATCTTCTTCTCCCAGGTGTAGTGAATGGAATGAACCACATCGTCGGCGACGTCGCCATGACAGGTCGCGCAGGTCGCCGGTCCAACATATTCGTCTATGTACTGGTGCGGTGCAGGCGGCTGTGCGAGCGCAGTACCTGACAGCAGCACCCAGGCAAACAGAAGCACGGCAGCGATGACTGCCCAGCGCAGGTGGCGATGCAATCGGGCGCTCATTGGTCACCTCCCGCCTGCTGGTGGCAGGTCGTACAGGTGGCGTCGCTTCGTCCTTCGTGATCGACCGGCGCCGGCCGGATCATGCTGTCCACTGCGTGGCACAGGCTGCACTGGGCTCGGTCGTCGTCGATGCCGTGCGGGATCATCGGGATCGCCGGCCTGGGCGAGCTGATGACCGACAACGGCGTTGGTATCGGGGATGGTTCCACGGCCACAGGCAGTTCCTTGAGAGGAATGGGTTGGTAGACGTTCTCTTCGGCGGCGATGCGCGGCACGGTGGTAATGGCGGTCGTTTCGGCCGTCAGCCAGCGCCAGGTGCCAACCACTGAGAAGAGCACAAACAACGTTGCCAGCGGCACGTAGATGCGCAGCCTGCGATAGCGCAGATCGTCGGATGGCGGCACATGCACCTCGCCGCGCAGCCGCTTTCCCAACTCTTCGCCGTGCTCCTCCTCCATCTCCTCTTCGGAAAGGTAGCCAGTAAAGATGCTCTTGTTGAACTTGGCCAGGTGGACGAAGTAGAAGTGCCAGGTGATGATCGCCAGCACCGCCAGGATTGCCTCCATGCCGTGAGCGATCTTGGCCGCCGGCACCAGTTCGCCCGGCAGGTAGGTCGTGACCAGGATCGGGTTCCACAGGACGAAGCCCGTGAGGGTCATCAGGATGGTTCCCCAGACGACCGCCCAGTACTCCATCTTCTCAATGAAGTTGTAGCGCGGGTAGTGGGGCGGGGTGTTCGTCAGCCGCAGGTTGTACTTCATGGCGTCGAAGAAGTCCGTAACGTCCTTCTTCACCGGCAGCATGGCCAGTTCAACGCGCTGAACGTAGACGCGATATCCGATCTGCACAACGTGAGCAATCGAGACCAGGATCAGGATCACCGCAAAGGTGTGATGGAACAACCGGGTCTGTTCGATCCCGCCCATCAACTGGATCATCCCGACCGACAGCGCGTTGTCAGGATATTTCTGCACCAGGCCGGTGACCCCCAACAACGTAAAGGAGATCAAAAGCAGCAGGTGCAGCGCCCGGTCGCTGACGGCAAAACGCAGGTATCTCTTGGACGTGGTTTCAGTGCTCATGTCTGGGATTGCCTCTTGCTCGCCCGCCGGTCGTAGATGCGGCGCTGAATATCGATCGCTATGTAGATGACGAAGAATCCGATCACGGCCGGGATCAGGATGCGATAGAACAGCTCCACCAGCGCAACCAGCGGCGCGTTATCGAACGTGGGCACGTAGTGGCCGAGCCAACTGTCGGCAAAGCTGGTGGTGGCGTCGGGATGGCATTCCTGGCAGGTCTTGACCAGGTTGGTCTTCATCGCCGATTGATCGCCGTGAGCCGTCTGGATATCGTGGACGCCGTGACAGTCGATGCAGACCGCCTTGTTGGTAGGCTGGTCGGGCGTCGTCTTCTCGAAGAGCATCACCGTCGTGCCGTGGAAGTCGCTGACGTAGGTATCGAACACCTCGGTCGACAGGCCGTATTTGGCCATGAGCGCCTTGTCGGCGTGGCAGTCGCCGCACAATTGCGGCGATTCGAGGCGAAACTCCAGGGTGCGCGGGTCGCTGGCCGTGTGCGCCGGGTGGCAGTCAATGCAGGTCGGCACATCCGGGTTGCCGCTCATCAGCGCATCGCCGTGAACGCTGTTGGCATATTTCTCGAAGATGCCGTCGTGGCACTGGCTGCAAGTCTCTGCCGACACCGTACCGGAGATTTCGGGATGCCTGGCCCGGCTGATGGGCTGGATGTCGTGGCTGCCATGGCAGTCAGCGCAGACCGCCGCCTCCTCCACCCCCGCCGCGCGCACCTGGGCGTGCACACTGTCAACCTGCTCCTCGGCCTGCTGCACATGGCAGTTGACGCAGGACTGGCTATAGTGAACCTGCAGGTCACGATGGCTGTCGATTGCGATCTCGCCGTGGGGGTATCCCGCGATGTCCGTGTGGCACTGCTGGCACTGCAGCCCGGCGTGTACTGAACCTTGCAGCGCATCGCTATCCACCGTCACGGGCAAAGCGTTTCCGGTGGGCAAGGTCAGGTGGATCCCTTCCTGAGTGTGACATTCAAGGCAGGTTTCGTTGGGGATCGGGACAGCCGGCGGCTCCGGCCCCTGTGCGCTCGCTGGCCTGGCAGTCAGGAGAAGGATCAGCAGCGCGGCAAACAGCACTGCTGGCGCTGCGACGCGGACGGATGGGATTCTGGCAATCATTGCCTCTGCTCCGGGCGTGTTGGGGGAACCCGAGGAACTATGACGTTGCGATTGGCTTCTAGTTCTTCGGCGGCGACATCGCGTTCGGTCAGGAAGAGGTCCGTTTGACCGTGACAATTGTTGCAGCTCGCGTTTTGTTCCGTGAAACGCTGCACATTGTGCGGTGTAGTATACTTCCAAGTTGGCAGATTGTCGAATTCAGGTAACAGACCTTCGCCATAGAAGTCAAAGATGTCACTGTTGGTCGGCACGTGGCGCACCAGAACGTAGTTCCAGGGCCGATCCTCGCTCTTCAGCGGGTTGGCGCCGATCTTGAAAGTCATCTCGCTGGGGTCAGTCGTCGTGTACGGAATCCCTGAGTCATCGCGGCCGGTGTGGCAGTTGGAGCAAGACTTGTACTCGCCGGCGGCGTGACAGACCTGACACTGCACCGTGGAGGTATGGATGGTGTGCTGCAGGTTGTCGCCGCCCACCACGACATCGTCGGCGTGGCAGTCCACGCAGTCCGGGCTGGGCGCGTCGTCGTAGCGGGTGCCGTGGCTGCCCTCGTGGTACTCTTCCATCGTATGGCACTGGGTGCACGGCATACCCGCCTTCTCCCAGTGTACGTCGCCCGGAATGCCCTCGTGCACGCCCTTGTACTCGTCGGCGATGCGCGCGCTGTGGCAGCCGCCGCAGGTCACGAAGACCGACGCGACGCGCTTCACCTGGTGTCCGGCAATCAGGCCGCCGTCCAGCGCGCTGGGCCGGCTGACGTGGCAGTCGCCGCAATCGGCGTGGCACTTGGTGCAGTGGGTTGTGTAGGCCCTGACCGTCTCCGGCATGGTGAAGTCGGCGCCGCGCGCCTCCAGCACCTCCATGTAGCCGTTTTGCATGCGATGGCTGCTGTCGCGCGCCTGTTCGACGATGCCGACATGGCATGTGCCGCACGACCGCTGCTGGTTTGCGCTGGCCTTGGGCAGCAGTCCCTCGTGGGCCTGCTCCTTGTTGATGACGTCGGGTTGTCCGCCGTGGCAGGCGATGCAGCCTGGCTCAGAGTGGACGTCGTCCAGGAACTTCTCGTCAACCAATACCTTTTGCCATGCCTCCAACGGAGGCAACTCTCCTGCTCAGCCCTCACCGGCCGCAAGCTCGGAAACGACCTCCTCCGGCTCCTCCGCCAGTTGCTGCAAGACCGCCTGGTTCGTGTGGCAGGCGATGCAGTTGTCCGATGAAGGCACATCAGCCAAGGCCTCTGCTTCGGCCTCCGGCTGCTCGGGCGAGGGCGTAGCCTGCACCGCCGTGACAGGCTCGGGTGCGCTGGCCGGTACGTTGGCGGCCACGACGGCTAACGGCGGCGCGGCGGCCTCAGAGTTGGGCGTCGTGCCGGCGCCCATCCGCGCAATCAATGCAGCCGCACCCAGCAATGCCACCGCGACAATTACCCACAGCCAGGGTCGTCTCACAATCGATCTCATGAGGTGTGGCTCCTTTCGCAGTCTTGATTGAAAATGGATATGCCTGCCCCGGAATGCCGGGGCAGGCCAATTCAGCTAATCGTCGCAGAACGACGCGTCCGCCATGAGGCTACTGGCCGGCCTCGGTTGGATAATCGTGCGTGGCCTTGGCAGCGTCGAAGCGCTTGACGAACACGTCAGGATTATCCGTCCAGGAGCTCATGCCGAACGACAGGCTGCTGGCATCGTAGCCCAGCAGGTTGAGCGCCGACGTTACCTGGCTGGCGGTCTGGCCGGTGTAGCAGTAGACCACAATCGGACGGTCGGTGGGCAGCGTTGCCAGCCCCTCGGGGGTGAACAGCGCCTTCGGGTCTTCCCAGACCGCGCCCGGCAGATGGCCCTTGCCGTAGTCTTCGGCCGACCGGACAGAGATGATGTAGGGGTCGTTGCTGGCGTCGCCGTCGTTCAGGTTCTCGTACAGCGCGTCGGCCTTGATGGTCTTCATGCCGGCGTCGAAGTAGGTGTTGGCCGCCTCGGCCACCGTCGCAGCCAGCGGGCTGGGTAGCGCGTTCTCGCCGCTGGCCTCGAAGGGATCGGTCGTGGTCGGGTAGCTCTTGGCCGTCTCAGGCTCGAACCGGACCTTGTACACGTCCGGATCGGTGGTCCACGAACTCATGCCGAAGACCAGATTGCTGGCATCGAAGCCGGCCATGTTCAAGGCCGAGGTTACCTGGCTGGCCGACTGGCCGGTGTAACAGTAGGCCACGATGGGTTGATCGGTCGGCAGGCTCGCCAGCGTTTCGGGGTTGAACAGGTCTCCGGGAGCGATGTTGACCGCGCCGGGGATGTGGCCGGCCGCGTAGTCCTCCGGTTTGCGCACGGAGATGACGTACGGGTCGTTGCTGGTGTCGCCGTCGTTCAGGTTCTCGAACAGCGCGTCGGCAGCAATCGTCTTCTGTCCCGATCCAAAGTAAGCCACTGCGGCGTCCAGCACAGCGTTGTCGGCCGCCGGGGCGCTGCTCTCAGCCGCCTTGCCGGCTGCCAGGCTGGCCGGAGCACCCGTCTCCACGGTAAAGTCGCGCGGCGTCTTCTCGGGATCGAAGCGATTGACGTACACCTCAGGATCGTCCGTCCAGCCGCTCATGCCGTAGGTCATGCTGGCTGCGTCGTAGCCCAGCATGTCCAGGCCGGCCGTGACCTGGCCGGCGGTCTGGCCGGTGTAGCAATAGGTGACGATCTGGCGGTCGGTGGGCAGCTTGGCCAACATCTCAGGAGTGAACAGATCCTTGGGACTGGCAAGAACGGCGCCAGGCAGATGTCCCTTGGCGTAGTCCTCAGCCGAGCGCACCGAGATGATGAACGGGTCGTTGTCCGGGTCGCCGTCGTTCAGGTTGTTGTAGACATCGTCGGCGGCGATCAGCTTCGGGCCATTGCCGGTGAAATAGGCCTCTGCGGCAGCCAGGCTCGTTTCGCCCAGCGTTTCCGGCGCTTCGCCGGTTGCATCAGGCCATGCCACCTCCTCGGTGCTGGTCGGGTACTGGCGTGCACTCTTCTCGGCGTCGAAGCGCTTGACATACGCTGTGGGGTCGGTCGTCCAGCCGCTCATGCCGAACACCAGGCTGGCTGCGTCGTAGCCCAGCATGTTCAGCGCGGCGGTCGTCTGGGCGGCCGTCTGGCCCGTGTAGCAGTAAACCACGATCGGCTGGTCGGTGGGCAGGTTGGCCAATACCGCGGGCGTGAAGAGCTCCTTTGTGCTGACGTTGTAGGCGCCGGGGATGTGACCGGCGGTGTCGTCCTCCGCCGAGCGGATCGACAGAATGAACGGGTCGTTCTCGACGTCGCCGTCGTTCAGGTTGGCGTACAGGTCGTCGGCCGAGATGGTCTTCAAGCCGCCGCCGAAATATGCCTCGGCGTCGGCCAGCACGGCGCTGGCCTTGGGCGGTTCAGGGGTGGGAGTCGGCGGAACGGGTGTCGCCGTGGGTGGCACAGGCGTGTCGGTGGGCGGCACCGGCGTCGCCGTGGGCGGCACGGGTGTGTTCGTAGGCGGCACCGGTGTCGCGGTCGCCGGCACAGCGGTCGCCGCGGGCGCAGCTTCCTCGGCGGCCGGGCCGCAGGCAGAAACCAGCACCAGAGCCAGGATCAGCAGCGTCAACAGTATCAGCTTGCGGGTCATCGTTTTCTCCTCGTTGCGCAAACAGCGCAGGTCCACTTGAAGCATAGAAGGCGTGGGGAACAAGGTGCTCCTCTCTTCGATCATACAAGAGAACCTTATCAGGTCTTATGACCTAGATCATGTCTATTTATCAAAGTATCTGATATACTACATCTGAGAAAACAATCACAGGAAAGGAACATGTCATGCTCGACCTGGACAGCCTGCGCATTTTCGTTACCGCAGCCGAAACTGAAAACTTCACGCGCGCGGCCCAGCGCTTGCATATGAGCCAGCCCAGCGTCAGCCAGCACATTCAGAACCTGGAGCAGCAACTTGGCATCGACCTGTTCGAACGCCATGGCCGGCGCGTTGACCTGAGCGCGGCCGGCGCGTCGCTGCTGCCGCTGGTGCAGGAACTGTTGCGCGCCGGTCGCCAGGTGGAAGAGGCGGCGCTGGCGTTGAGCGGCGAGGTTTCCGGCCTGATCACGCTGGGCTGTTCGACCTCGTCCGGCAAATACGTCGTGCCGCGGCTTCTGGCCCGCTACCGCGAGACGTATCCCCAGGTGCAGGCTGCGGTGCGGGTCGGCCCCCGTTCCCAGGTGATCGACTGGCTGCTGGCCGGCGAGGCCGATGTTGGCATCACCAGCCACCGCGTCGAGCGCTCCGGGCTGCACTACCGGCGCTTCTTTGAGGACAAGATCAGCCTGGTGGTGCCCGCGGGGCATCCGTGGGCGCAGCGCCCGAGCATCCAGGCCAAGGATCTGTACGGCGAACGATTCATCTTTCGCGAGGCGACGGCCGGCACGCAGATGGCGGTCATCGAGAGCCTCGACACGCTGGGCGTGGATGTGGGGCACCTGGAATGCGTCCTGGTGCTTGACAACTCCGAAGCCATCGTCATGGCGGTGGAGGAAAACATGGGCGTCGCTTTCGTGCCGACGGTGACGGCCGAGCGCTGCATGACCTGGGGCCACATCAGGGCCGTTCCGGTCGAGGGGATGACCATCACCCGCTGGCTGTATCTGGTCGACAACGCCAACCGCTCACGCACACCGGCTGTCAACGCGTTTTGGAGCTACGTCGAAGAGCTGCAACGCATTACGCTGACTCGCCGCCACGCCTCGCAGTCGGCGATGGCCGAAGGCGCATGTGATACGCCAGACCCCGCCCGCCACGCGCTGCCAGAGCGGCCCCAGCCGTCCTTGAACTGACAAACGGCGCCAGCCCCGTATTGGATAGGGCATCCTTTGGAGTTTGCGAGACCACCGAAGGATGTCTTTTCGCGTCTGCGGCCAGTTGACATCGCCTATCGGCAGTGGTATAAGACCCGGAGGCACGTGAAATCTGGTTCAATGGCGACCGAGTTTGCCACCGATCTACGACAACAGAGGGACCGAACGAATGATTCGAAATAAGAAAGCTCAGGTGCAGGTTGGAGCCGCGCTGGCGGTAGTTGCAATGCTGGCGATGCTCCTGATTACGGCCTGTGCGCCGCCGCCCAGCGCGCCGGCGACCGGCATCCAGGCCAGCAACGTCTGGGCGCGGGCTGCCAAGGCAGGCAGCATGGCAGGCGACGCATCGTCAGACTCTGGCATGAATATGGCCGGCATGAACAGCGCGGTCTACATGGTGTTGGCCAACGGCAGCGCGACGCCCGACCGACTGGTCAGCGCCGCGGCCGACGTGGCTGGCGCCGTTGAGATCCACGAAACCGTCATGGACGGCGACGTCATGCGTATGCAGCAGCTCACCGACGGCATCGAGATTCCGGCCAACGGGCAGGTGGAGCTCAAGCCGGGCGGGCTGCACGTCATGCTCATCGGTCTGGCCCGCGACCTGAACCCGGGCGAGACTTTCCCGGTGACGCTCCAGTTCGAGCAGGCCGGCGCAGTCACCGTAGAAGCCGAAGTGCGCCAGCCGTAGAGGCTCCGGTGTTTGGCGCTGCAGCCTATTGCGAGAACGGGCGGTTGCGGTTGCCATCGTGAAACGTGAAGACGTAAAACGTGAAACGTGAAGCAGGAAACGGGAAAAGGTAAGACGTGATGAGACGTAAGACCTGAAATGTGAAGTCACCGTTTCAGGCGATTTATCACGTTTCACGTTTCAAGCTTCATGTCTTCGCCCGAAGCTACGCCAAACTCACCCCCTTTTGTTGCACCGCCATGAAGCTCGCCGTTCTGGCCGACATCCACGCCAACCTTGCGGCCCTGGAACGGGTTGTCGAGGACATTGACGCGTGGCAGCCGGATGTCGTCGTGGTCGGCGGCGATGTGGTCAACCGCGGCCCGCAGCCGGCCGAGTGTCTGACGCTGGTGCTGGAGCGGCAACAGACGCGCGGCTGGCTGACAGTCATCGGCAACCACGAGGAGTACGTCATCGCGCAGGCAGGCCCCAACCCGCCCGGCAAAGGAGCTGACGCCGGCATCTACCGGCCGACGCGCTGGACGCTGGCCCGGCTGAGCGGCGATATCAGGCCCTTGCAGGCGATGCCGTTTGCCCGGAGCGTCGCCGGGCAGGACGGCAGCGAAGCCCGCGTCGTTCACGCCTCGACCCGCGGCACGCGCGACGGCATCTTTCCCCAGACCCCGGACGATACGCTGCGCAAGCAAACAGGGAGCCCGCCGCCCGCTGTGTTGTGTGTCGGCCACACCCACTGGCCGCTGGTCCGCACGATCGATGACACGCTGGTGGTCAACGTCGGGTCGGTCGGCTTGCCCTTCGACGGCGACCCGCGGGCCGGCTATGGGCGGTTGACCTGGTCGCAGGGCGGCTGGCAGGCGCAAGTGGTTCGTCTCGACTACGACCGGCAGCGCACCGAGGAAGCGTACATCACGACCGGGTTCCTCGATCAGGCCGGCCCGCTGGCCCGGCTGCATCTGGCCGAGCTGCGCACCGCCCGCTCACAGCTCTTCTCTTGGGTGGCTGAATACGAAGACGAGATCCTGCACGGACGCATCTCGGTGGGTGACGCGGTCGACCGCTGGCTGGCAGGCGGGGAATAAAAAACTTCCCTGCATGGGAAGTCTCAGACGTGGTGAGGTGACCGTCACTTTCGGAAAGTGACGGTCACCTGGAACCGTTATTCTACTCTTCTTCGGGCCGGCGGAGCACGCGGCGGGCGACCTCGGTGCTGCCGCGGGCGGTTTCCTTGGCGACGACGTAGGTTGCATCAGCGCCTGCGTTGGCGGCCAGCTTCAGCCCCTCAACCGTCCCGCCGAGCGCGCCTTTCACGCCGCCGGCCAGCGCGCCGGTGGCCGTGGCCGCACCGCCCAGCGCCCCGAACGCCGCGCCCGCGGTCGCGTCAAAGCTTTCCTGAGTGAAGGCCTTTGCCGCCTGCCTGACCTGATCGGCGCCCTGTTCCTGGTCCTGGGTAGCGATTACCAGACCCTCGGTAACCGCGCCGGCCGTGCGCGCCGTCGCGCCGGCCAGCCCGCGGGTTGCCTCCATGAGTGCACCGCCGCTGATCTGTGCGGCCATGATCAGTCCACCCAGCGCGCCCTTGGCGCCGCCGACGATCGCTCCGGTGGATACCGATGCGCCCTGAACCACGCCGGCAGCGGCCTTGCCCAGCGCGCCGGACAGTTCCTGCGTCGCGCCGGCGGCAGTCAGGGAGTTGGCGGTCGCCTCGGCCGCCGACATCTCGGCCATGCTATTGATGGTCGAGACTGCGCCGGCCACCGTCATCTGGGCCAGCTCGCGCGCCTGGCGCATGCGCTCGGCAGCTGCGTTTGTTGGCGCTTCCTGGTCCGCTTCAGGAGTCGTGCCTTGCTCATCCATGTTTGTAGATCCTTCGTCGATTTCAGCGGCCTGCGCCGCAGGTAGTTGTAGTGTATTCATGACGCGATGCATTATAGCTGAACGGTGACCAGCGAGCAAAGTTGCTGCGAAGAGATGACAATCAAGCGGCTACCGCTGCCAAAACGCCCGCCAGGTCTGCTGTAAAGAGAACCACGCGGGTTGGCGTGGCTGCCGGCTCCCACCGAACCAGCCGAATCTCGCCGTCCGCGATCTCGATGCCGGTGATGGATCCGTCGCTGTAGGAGCAGCAGCCGGTGTTGAAGTAGCACGGCTTGCGGCCGGGCAGCGGCACCGCGCCGGCGGCCTGCTCGCTCATCCAGGCCGCATCAACGGGAGGAGTCGGCCCAACGGCGCGCACGGCCTCCATGGCCTGCTCCATGCTCAAGCCTTCCCAAACCGGATGGTGGGTGTGGCCGGCGATCAACACCATCCCCGGCTGCGCTTCAGCATACTGGTACATCGCCATTTCATGCCTGGCGCGCAGCTCGAAGTTGTTGCTGGGCGTGCTGCTCCTGATGTTGAAGATGCGCTGGATGGGCCGCCAGATGTAGCGAACCACCAGGGCCGCCAGGCCGGCAAAGCGGTCGGAATCCAGCGTGCCCTGGTGCCCGTGAACCAGGAACAACTCGCCCAGCGTCTGGCCCTGGTCGTGCACCATCAGGCGCAGCCCCTCGATCACCGGATTGGCGCCGATGTACTCGCCAAGATACTTCTCAACTTCGGCCGGAAAATACCACTGGTCGTCGTGGTTGCCGACGAAGCGCCGATAGCGATGGCCGGGCGTCGTGTCAGCGAAGCGCTGCTCGCTGGCCAGCACATTCTCGTACTCACGGATCACCGGTTTTGGCCGGCACTCCCACAGTTCCTCGACGTCGCCCAAGAGCAACAGTTCATATTGATCCGACCAATAGAACTCCACGGCCGCCAGATAGGTTTGCTCACAGCTCAGGAAATCGTCTGCGCCATCGCGCTGGCCCTTATGCTGGTCGGAGAGAATCGCCATGCGGAGGTCCGCCAGCTCCACGGTTTCGTGAGCGCCTGTGCCGGTATAAACTCTGGTGAGGCCCCTGGCGATTTCATCGGCGTAGGTTGTCATAGCATTCTCCTTCCTCGAAGCACTGTCGGCTGCGGGCATCCCCGGCCAGCGGTGGGCGTTTCCTCAAAGTGCCCGCGGGCGACGCTCGTTCGCTGTGTGGCATTATACGGCCATTTGCTATGCTCAGGCAACTGCCCGCGCCGGAGTCTGGTTTGGCAACGCGCCGTTTCTCCGGTATCATCGCGGCGCTGTTTGGAAGGGTCGGCACAAACTCTGGTTCGTTGACGGGGTATCCTGACTGTTTGAACGGATCCCGGGCCGCAAGGCCGCGAGCAAAGGAATACAAACAACATGACAGTAGATTCTGATCTGATCTTGACGCTGGCCAAGACGCTAATCGCCGTTTCATGGGCGGACGGCGAACTGACGGCTGACGAGATCACCAACATGAAGGAAACACTGGTGCGCATTCCCGACCTGAACGCACGCCAGTGGATGGCGGTGGAGATGTACATCGATGCGCCGGTGGACGATGCCGAGCGCGCCAGGCTGGTGGGTGAACTGCAGCAGCTTGTGAAGACGCCGGAGAACAAGGCGCTGGTCTTTCAGGCGCTGGACGACATGCTGGCCTGGACCGACGAGGTGACGCCAGAGGAGCAGCAGGCACTCGACGAGGTCAAGGCCGCAATCGAATCGGGCAACAGCGCGGGCCTCGGCCGGTCATCGCGGCTGTTTCGCCGCCGCGGAAGCTCGCAACCGGCGCAAGTTGACGGGCCCAACCGCGAGGACTATCTGGACGACTTCATCACCAACCGCGTTTACTACGCCGCGAGCCGGCGTCTGGAACGGGGCGACTCGACGCTCGACCTGCCTGATGCACAACTGCGCAAGCTGAGCCTGGCCGGCGGCATGATGGCCAAGGTCGCCGGAGCAAACCCGGAGGTTACCGACACGGAGCTTGCCGTCATGACAGGCGCGCTGCGCAGCCACTGGCAGCTCAGCCAGGACGAGGCAATGTTCGTCGTGGATATCGCGCTGTCGCAGCTTTCGTCGGAGCTGGATGACTTCAGGCTGGCCAGCGAGTTTGCGCACGTCACCGGCTACGAGGAGCGCTGCCAGTTCATCGACCTGCTGTTCGTCATTGCCAATGCCGATGGCGGTATCACCGAACCGGAGATCGAGGAGATCAGCACGCTCTCCAACGTCCTCAGCCTGCCGCGCCAGCGCTTTTTCGAGGCGAAGCGCAAAGCGGCTGTCATGGCGTAGCCCCGCGCGGTTCGTGTCTCTTCGGCGACCGGACAGGCGTTGGAAGACCCGGCCCCGGCAGCCAAACAGCAACGTTGCGCTGACCACAAACGTATCGGCGCCTGTCGCTCATCGGATATCGATGTCAGCGACAGGCGCCGATTTGTGATTCTGTTGCGGGGCTTGCCAGGAAACCTCATCACGTCGGTGTGAGCTAACCGGTAAAGCGCCGCCACTTGTCAGTGTACCAGTTTCGGTTGCTCCACCAACTCTCCATCCAGATACTCGCGGACGGCAACATCGATCTGTTTCACGGTGGTCAGAACGGGCCTGATGCCAAGTTGCACGAGGTTGTTCCAGGCACCCTGGCCCATCCCGCCAGCAATCAGCACCTGGCAGTCTGTCAGATTTGCCATCATCAGGTTGTGCTTCTCCTGAGAGTGCTGTCCCAGTCCGTGGCCATGTTCGTGGTCGTGGTCATGATCATGATCGTGGTGCTCATACAGGTGAAGCTGGTCGTGACCCGCCTTTGGTCGCACCTCTTGTGTAATCACCTGCCCATCCTCGGCTGTCAGCACCAGGTAGTTTCGCGCCCGGCCAAAGTGGCGGCTGATGGTGACCAGATCGTCGGTCACTACTGCGATCTTCACGGGGTGACTCCTTTCGCCTTTTCAGGCAGCAACAGCCTCGAGTTGTTCCTTGCCCAGGATGTCGATTTCGATCCCTTCCATGGTCAGAATCGTCTCGTGCACCGGACAATGTTCGGCGACGCGGTGGATGGCCGCTTGCCGGTCAGCACACTGGCCATGAGGTAGTTCGACCCGTACCTTCAGATTGGTAAGCCGGGTGGGATTCTCCTGCTTGTCGAACGTGACATCGACCGTCATGTCGCCGGCATCGATACCGGCTCGGCCGCAGTACTGGGCTACAAAAGCGCCGACACACGAGCCAAGCGACGCTATAAACAGCTCTGGCGGCGTCGGGCCGCGGTCCTTGCCGCCCATGCTGGCCGGAACATCGATAATCACGCTGTGGTTGCCAAGCTTGCTCTCGAAGAGCATGTCGCCCTTGTAGTAGGTGGTGAGTTTCGCCATTTCTAAGTTTCTCCTTTTGTCTCGCTGCTTCCGGCGAAGGTGCCCGCCGGTCGACTCCAGACTCACCGAATATCGAGCTTCGGTAATCGAAATTTACAACATTTTATAATTTTTGACAACTTTCACAAACATGTGCAATAATCTACAAAACAGATGCCCACAAGCCTTTGCTGAGCTTTCCCGGCTATCAGGAGATGACCTTGAACGACAGACTGCTGACCACCCGCGAACTGCAAGACCTTCTGCAGCTTGACCGCGTCACCATCTACCGGATGGTCAAGGACGGTGAACTGCCGGCGTTGCGTGTCGGCGGACAGTGGCGCTTTTCATCCGAGGCCATCGACGCCTGGCTGTCTGGCCAGAACAGCGAGCAACCCGTCCGAGCAGCGCAGCAAGACGTCAACGCCGACCTTGAGAGCCTGGCGCTGGTCGATCTGGTTCCCATCGCCACCTTGCAGACCATCCAGAACCAGTTCGCCGAGCTGGTGGGTGTGGCGGCGTTCATCACCGACCTGGATGGCCAGCCGCTGGCGCCGTGCAGCCGGTGCAGCCGCTTCTGCCAGATCATCCACAGCCAGCCCGAGGGCATGGCCGCCTGCCAGGAATCGTGGCACTCGATCTCGCTGCTGGAGGAGGAAAGCTCGGCGGTACACGTCTGCCACGCGGGCATCCAGTATGCCAGCGCGCCGGTCAGCGTCAGCGGGCAGCGCTTTGGCCTGGTCACCGCCGGCCAGTTTCTGACCGAGCCGCCCGACCCGGACGCGTTCCGCGAGCAGGCGCTGGCGACCGGCGAGCGCATCGGCGTCTCGGGCGAGCAGTTGGCCGGCGCCATGGATTCCATCGAGATCATCTCGCAAGAGCGCGCGGTTCAGATCACCAACCTCCTGCAGACGATTGCCAACGCGATCTCCAGCATCGGCTACCAGAGTTACCAGGTGCGCAAGACCCTGGCCCAGATTGCCCAGTTGACCGCACAGGCGCGCAGCGGCGGGCAATAGAACCGGAACGCCCCGGCGCCGCGCCGGCCCGTTCCTGATCGGCGACAGCGGGCAGCGCCCGGCTGTCGCGGAGGACGAGATGCTACGAAAGCCTGTTTGGCTCCTCAGCCTGCTGGCGCTGATACTCCTGGCCGGCTGCACAGCAGCCGCCAGCTCGGAAAAGGCCGAAGTCGACCCCGACCCGTGGGCGCACGTTCCCACCCACGACATCCACACCGACCACTCCCACATCATCGAAGGCCCCTTCACCTCCGGCCCCGAGGTCACGCAGAAGTGCCTCGAATGCCATTCCGACGCCGCCGAGCAGGTCATGCACACCACTCACTGGACATGGGAGGGCGATCCGGTGACGGTGCCGTGGCGCGATGAGCCGGTCACCATAGGCAAGAAGACCCAGATCAACAACTTCTGCATCAGCGCCCAGGGCAACGAGAAGAAATGCACCACCTGCCATACCGGCTACGGTTGGGCGGACGACAGCTACGACTTCACGGACGCCAACAACGTCGACTGCCTGGCCTGCCACGCCGATGCAGCCATCTACAACAAGGGCGAGTATGGTCTGCCGGCTGAAAGCGTCGATCTGACTGCGGCTGCCCAGTCCGTCCGTGCGCCGACGCGCGAGGAGTGCGGCAAGTGCCACTTCGACGGCGGCGGCGGCAACGGCGTCAAGCACGGCGACCTGGACGAGAGCCTCTACTTCCCGTCGGAGAACATCGATGTGCACATGGGCCGGCTCAACTTCCTTTGCACCGATTGCCACCAGACGCAGGACCACCAGATCCAGGGCAAGCTGCTGGGCGACAACTTCAACATCCTGCCGGCCGACCAGGTGCATTGCGAGAACTGCCACCAGGGAACGATCCACGACGACGAGCGCATCAACAAGCACACCGACACCGTCGCCTGCCAGACCTGCCACGTTCCATCCATGGCGCTCAAGGATCCCACCAAGACCTACTGGGACTGGTCTACGGCCGGGCAGGACCTGCCAGAGGACCACTACACCTACCTCAAGATCAAAGGGTCGTTCGAGTATGAAAAGGACATCCGGCCGACCTACCAGTGGTTCAACGGCAACATCGCCTACCGCTACCTGCTGGGCGACACCTTCGACCCCTCGCAACCGCTGAACATGGTGACCCCCGCGGGCAGCATCGACGATCCGACAGCCAGGATCTTCCCCTTCAAGCCGCACGTCGCCAACCAGCCCTACGACACGGTCAACAACATCCTGGTCCCGCCGCGCACCGCCGGCGAGGGTGGGTTCTGGACGACCTTCGACTGGGCGTCGGCATTGATGCTCGGCGCGCAGGACGCCGGACTGGACTACTCCGGGCAGTACGGCTTTACCGAGACGACCATGGCCTACCCGACGACGCACATGGTGCAGCCCAAGGAAAACGCCCTGCAGTGCACCGATTGCCACAGCCCCAACGGACGGCTGGACTGGCAAGCGCTCGGCTACCACGGCGATCCCATGGAATGGGGCGGCCGTGACACATCGAGCGCGGCAGCCAGTCAATCCGTGGCAGGCGCGACGCAGCCGTAAGGAAGTTGAAACATGAAGCAATTTACCAGAGCTTTGCCGAGGTCGCCGCGATCCTGGCTGCTTGTCGTTATCATCGTGTTGGCGCTGGCGGGCGCCGGTTTCTGGGCCGGTGAGCAGGCGATTGCCGGCAGCAACGCGGCGCCGGCCAGCCAGACATCGCCGGTTCACCCACCGTTCGCGCTGCTGGACGCTGAAGGCAAAAACGTCCTTGGCAGCAACGCCCCGGTCTCCCCGGATCAGACCTGCGGCAAATGTCACGACACCGAGTTCATCGAGTCGCATGCCTTCCATGCAGACCTTGGCCTCAGCCACATGACCGCAGCCGGCCAATCAGTGACGGGCACGCCCTGGGACACGTCAACGGGGCTGTTCGGCAAGTTCGACCCGCTGACCTATCGCTACCTCTCGCCGGCGGGCGACGAGCGTCTCGATCTGTCCACGGCCGGCTGGCTGCAGGCAACCGGCCAGCGGGTCGTAGGAGGCGGACCGGCGACCACCTCACGTACCGGCCAGTCCTTGCTGAACGGCGCGCTAAGCGGGCCAGACGCCACGATCCTCGATCCTGAGACCGGTCAACCGGTCGCGTGGGACTGGTCCGCGTCTGGCGTCATGGAGATGAACTGCCTGCTGTGCCACACACCGGAGCCGAACAACGCGGCGCGCATCGAGCGCGTGCAAGCCGGCCTGTTCGGCGATGCCGCGACCGCGACGCTGCTGGGCAGCGGAATCGTGGAAGCCTCCGGCGACGGCTGGGCCTGGAACCAGGACGCGTTCAACGCAGATGGCGAACTAAAACCTGACTTCGTACGCATTCAGGACCCCAGCAACGAGAACTGTGCCCAGTGCCATGGCCTCGTTCACGACGGCGACGATCCGCTGACATTGGACGCGTGTGATCCGGACCAGCCCCAGACAGCCACCACTGGCCAGGTGATCTCGGCCCAAAAGATCAACAAGTCGGGTCTGAACCTGCAAGCCAAGAACAGCCTGAGCCACGCCTGGGACATCCACGCCGAGCGCGGCCTGAAGTGCACCGACTGCCACTACTCGCTCAACAACCCGGTGCACTACCAGGAGACCCAGGACAGCCAGCTGGAGCACCTGACCTACGACCCGCGACGGCTGGAGATAGGCGAGTACATTGAACGACCCGATCACACCCTGGCGCGCGGCCAGAGCGCCCAGTTCGACGTTGCGCCGGAGAGCAGGGCAACCATGCGCCGCTGCGAGTCGTGCCACGACGCCGTGCCGACTCACCAGGACTGGCTGCCCTACGCCGAGCGGCACATGCAGGAAGTCGCCTGCGAGACCTGTCACGTGCCTGAGTTGCACGCGCCAGCCATCCAGTCCTATGACTGGACCGTGCTGCAAGCTGATGGATCACCGGTCACCGCGTGCCGCGGCATCGAGGGCGACAATACCGTCACCGACCTGGTGACCGGGTTCAAGCCCGTGCTGATGCAGCGCACCAACGTAGACGGGCAGACAATGCTCGCCCCATACAACCTGATCACGGCCTGGTACTGGATCTACGACGACGCCAACGGCAACGTGCGTCCGGTGCGCAAGGTGGATCTGGAGACCGCCTTCTTCGCCGGCGGCAGCTATCGACCGGAGATCGTCGCAGCCTTCGACCAGAACGGCGACGGCGTGTTGACGACCGGTGAACTGACTATCGACAGCGACAGCAAGGAAGCGGCCGTCCGCAGCCAACTGGAGGCGCTGGGGCTGCGAAGCCCGCGCATCTACGGCCAGGTTCAGCCTTACAGCATCAACCACGACGTGGTGCGCGGCAAGGACGCGATCAGCGACTGTCAGACCTGCCACACCGACAACTCGAGCCTGGTCGCCCCGATCACGCTGGCGGCCAGTACGCCGGGCGGCGTGATCCCGCAGTTCGTCAAGGACGTGAACGTCAGCGCCACCGGGAACATCACCCTCAACGGCAACAAGGTGACCTACCAGCCCAATCCCAAGGCCGACGGTGTCTATCTGTTCGGCAACAACCGGGTGACCTGGATCGACTGGCTGGGCGCGCTGATCTTCCTGGCGACGCTGCTGGCCATTGCCGTGCACGCCAGCCTGCGTGTCATCGCTGCCCACCGCACCCCGAAGCAGCCGGTGGAGACTCGCCCGGTGTACATGTACGACAAGTATGAGCGGTTCTGGCACTGGCTGCAGACCCTCACCATCATCCTGCTGCTCCTGACCGGTATGGTCATCCACCGGCCCGCGATGTTTGGCATGTTCTCGTTCCGGCACATGGTGACGCTGCACAACATACTGGCGCTCATTCTGGTTGCCAACGCTGGACTGGCGCTGTTCTGGCACCTGACAAACGGTCGTCTGCAGTCGTTCCTGCCGCGGCCGCACGGGTTCTTCGACCAGGCTATCCTGCAAGCCAAGTTCTATTTGAACGGCATCTTCAAGGATGGGAAACATCCCTTCGACAAGACCTATCGCCAGAAGCTCAACCCGCTGCAGCAGATCAGCTACTTCGGCCTGCTCAACATCCTGCTCCCGTTCCAGATTATCACCGGCGCGCTGATGTGGGGCGTGCAGCAGTGGCCCGACATCGCCAACATGCTGGGCGGCCTGCCTTACCTCGCCCCGGTACACACGTTGATTGCCTGGCTGTTCGCCACATTCGTAGTGGCTCACGTCTATCTGACCACCACCGGCGAATCGGTGGAAGGCGACATTCGGGCCATGATCACCGGCTGGGAAAATGTGCCGGTGCACGAATAGAAGGAGATCCGAGTCGATGACTACCGCGCTCGACCATCCACGCAAAACCTGGAGAGACCGCGTCTTCGGCCGCCCGACGCGGCCCTACATTCATCCATATCTTGGCGGCCTGTTGCTGGGGCTGGTGCTGTTTGCAGCGTTTTTCATCACCGGCAACGGGCTGGGCGCATCAGGCGGCCTGAACCGCGTCATTGTCTTCTTCGAGGACATCATCGCGCCGGCGCACATCGACCGCGTGCCCTACCTGCTGAAGATGGCCGGCGGCGCACTCAACCCGCTGGACGACTGGGTTGTTCCGCTGGTCGTGGGCACGCTCGTCGGCGGCTTTGCATCCGGCTGGTTCAGCGGCCGCTTGCAGCTCGAAACCAACAAGGGCCCGCACATCACCAGGCGCACCCGCTGGCTGATGGCTTTCATCGGCGGCAGTCTCATGGGCTACGGCGCACGCATGGCGAGGGGCTGCACGTCGGGGCAGGCGCTGTCCGGCGGCGCGGTGCTGTCGGTCGGCTCGTGGGCGTTCATGTTCGCCGTGTTCGCCGGCGCCTATGCGCTGGCCTACTTCGTGCGCCGGCTGTGGAACTAGGAGACGACCATGCCATTTCCCCTACCGCTTGAAACGCTGGTCAGCAAGCCGGTGATGTTCCTGATCTTCGGCGTGATCGGCTTCGCTTTCGGCTTCGTGCTGGAAAGCGCCGGCTTCGGCAACTCCAGGAAGCTGGCCGCCCAGTTCTACTTCCAGGACATGACCGTGCTGAAGGTGATGTTCGGCGCGATCGTCACCGCGATGGTGTTGCTGTTCATCGCCGTCAGGCTGGGCATCCTCGACTTCAGCCTGGTGTGGGTCAACCCGACCTACCTGGCGTCGGGCATCCTCGGCGGGCTGATTATGGGCGTCGGCTTCATCATCGGCGGCTTCTGCCCCGGTACGTCGCTGGTCGCGATGGCGACGCGCAAGATCGACGGCGCCTTCTTCGTGCTGGGCGTGCTGTTCGGCATCTTCGTCTTCGGCGAGACGGTCGAGTATTTCTACGACTGGTGGAACAACGCCGGCTACCTGGGCCGGCTGACCATCCCCGAATGGCTGGACCTGCCGGTGGGCGTGGTGGTGGTCGCGGTGGTGCTGATGGCGCTGTTCATGTTCTGGGTCGCGGAGAAACTGGAGCAGCGTTACGGCGGCCGCGACCTGAGCAAGGAGCCGCGCTGGCGGCGCTATGCGGCCGTCGGGCTGGTAACGTTCGCGGTCAGCGTCATCGTCATCGGCATGCCGACCACCCAGGAGAAGTACGCCCGCGTTGCTGCGGTCAAGGACGCGGCGCTGGCCAACCGCGAGGTGCAGATCAACCCGGGCGAGCTGCTGGACACGGTCGCCAACGACACGCTGCGGGTGGTAATGATCGACGTGCGGCCCGAAGCCGAGTTCAACCAGTTCCACATCGCGGGCTCGCAGAACGTGCCGTTGGCGCAGATCAGCTCGATCCTGCCGGAGGTACACGCCCGGCAGGCCGTCAACACGGTGTTCGTGCTGATGAGCAACGACGAGGTGGCTGCCACTGACGCCTGGAAGACCTTCCAGGCCGAGAGCGTAACCAACGCCTACATCCTCGAAGGCGGCATCAACGAGTGGCTCAGCACCTTTGGCGAGGAGGAGGGCGATATCGCGCAGGTGGCGCTGCCCTCCGGCGATGACAGCCTCTGCTTCAGCTTCCCGGCCGCGCTGGGCGACCGCTACGCCGCGGCCGACCCGTCGCCCCACGAGTGGACGCTGGACTACACCCCCAAGGTCAAGCTGGAGGTCAAGCGGGACAAGAGTGGCGGTGGGTGCGGATAACGAAAAAGTTGCCAACTTTTCCGAAAAGTTGGCAACTTTTTCAGTCCCCGTAACAGAAAGCCGTTAGCGCGCCGGCAACTGGAGGATCTTGAAGTAGGCGCCGAAGGGATCAGCCACGGCGGCCATGCGGCCATAGGGCGTATCGTCCACGGTGCTGAGCGCCTTGCCGCCGTTCTTGACGACCGCTGCGACGGCCTCGTCGGCGTCGGCCACGGCGAAGTAGATGACCCACTGCGGCCTGAAGTCACCCCATGAGGGAGCGATCTCCATGACGCCGCCCAGCATGGCGTCCCCGTGCTTGAACACGTAATACTCCATATCGCCCGGCATCGGCTCGACGGTGGCGCCCAACAGTGCCGCGTAGAAGTCGCGCGACTGCTTGACATCGGCTGCACACAATTCGTACCACGTCGTTGAACCAGGCTCGTCGATAACCTCGGCGCCGATGTGGTTTCCTGCTTGCCAGTAGCTGAACACAGCCCCGCCCGGATCAATCAGCCCCGCCATGTGGCCGAATTCACCTACCGCCATGGGCGGAAACATGGGTTGCGCTCCGAGTTCGACGGCGCGAGCGACGTCTGCTTCGATGTCATGGGACGCGAAATAGATGCTCCAGGCAGTCGGAAACACCGTGCCGTCGGAACCCGTGTTGCCGCCGATCCCGGCTACGCCCCGCTGGCCCAGCAGCGCCGTCGTGTAGCCGCCAAACTCCGGGCCGCCGATGTTGTAGTCCCAGCCGAACACGGCCTTGTAGAAGGCGCGCGCCGCGTCCAGGTCAGGCGTCGCCAGGTCGATCCAGGTCGGCGTGCCCGCCGGTTTAGGTGCTGAAAAGGTCGTCATGGGTGTTTCTCCTTGCTCTTTCGGTAAGTGGGGATAGGTCGCCGCGGTGGCGCACATATGTTCTAATAGAATACTGCAAACAAACGTTTCACAATGTGAGTTTGCTTCCAGTTTACCCGGGTAATAGTCTGGCCACGCGCGCCTCGTAAGGACGCAACGTCAATCAGCGAAACTCTTCCGATGGATCGACCAAGCAGTTAGCGATCGGCAACTCACAATCGCCATAATGAACGTCTTCTGGCAGCTCGAGCAGCGGCGTTTCGGCTGAGAAGTTCAGCGGCACCAGCAGGCGGTCGTCGTTCAGCGTACGCGTGAAGGCATAGATCTGCGGATGGCCCACCAGCAACTGGATAGGCCCCCAATGCGTGGCTTTGCGCAAGTCACGGATCCAATGGGTGAAAGACCGCCGTGGATCAACCCGGCGACCTTACCCATGCTTCGCCAGCTTCTGAAGCACGATTACGGTCAGGCCACGCGAGAGATGGTATAGTGGCGCCAACTTGACTGCCCGTGGTCTGGTCCGTGCAACTGCTGGAGCATACCACCCCACAGGGTCTTTCCCTGCGTGGTAGGTTCCAGCATCAGCGGCTGCCTTGTCCTTGACTCAGGAGATTACCACATGTTTCGTCCCATGCTTGTTGTGCCGCTGATGCTGTCTGTTTTCGTCGTTGGGTGCTCGCCTGGCAGCGCTGACGATCCTGCCGAAACGCCATCACTGGCCATCTCTGCCACGCTGCAAGCCACAGCAACCGCACCGCCACCGACGCCTGTAGCAGCCATTCCTGCGTCAACGCCGACCGGCACACCAACGCCGATTCCAACCGTCACTCCGACGCCATTGCCGACGCAGACACCGACTCCGGCCCCGACACCGACAGCCACGGTCGATCCGGCGCTGCTCCTGCCCGACCTGCAAACCCTGCCGCCGTACGACATGTTCGTCCAGATCTGGCCTGAGGGCAACCGCGTGATTCGCTTCTCGAACTCGATCGTGAATGCCGGGCCGGGCGTGCTCAAGGTGCTGGGCGAATCGGACCCAAACACGGCGACGACCAACGTCACCCAGCACGTCTACAACGTGGACGGCACCTACGATGAGCATCCGGCCGGCGTGTTCGAGTTTCACGTCACCCACGACCACTGGCACGTGGAGAACTTCGCGCTCTACGAGGTCTGGTCGCTGACAGCGGATGGCGCGCTCGACGAAGTTGTGGCCGTGACCGACAAGATCAGCTACTGTTTGATGGACGAAACGCGCAGCGACCAGCCGGATGCCTACCCTGAACCGACATACACGGTGTGCGATCAGATCATTCAGGGTATCTCGCCCGGCTGGATCGACACCTATGAGTACAACACCCCGGGACAGATCGTCGACATCACCGGCCTGCCCGACGGCACCTATGCCCTGCGTTCGACGGTCGATCCCGACGACCAACTGCGCGAGATGGACGACAACAACAACGCCGGGACCACCTACTTCGACCTGGCAGGCGAGGAACTGCTGATGCTTGATGACCCACCGACCGGGGTCGGGACAGAATAGCGCCAACTGCTGGTCCACACAGCGCAGATGGAGATACTACCCGGACTGCCAGGTGGGCCCAATGGTCCGCTTCCAGTTAACAAGAAACGGCAAACCAAGGGCCTTGACCGGCCCTGGTTTGCCGTTTTAATCTACTCCCCAGCGTTACAGTTCCCTGAACTTGCCCTCGACGACGGCTTCCTCGCCTTCGCGGTGAAAGACGATCTCACCGGCGCTCACATCGGCCACGGCCGTGTCGCCTTCGCCGAAGTCGCCGCGCAACAGCGCCAGCGCCAGCGGATCCTGCACCAGCCGCTGGATGGCCCGCTTCAGCGGCCGCGCGCCGTAGACCGGGTCGTAGCCGGCGTCGGCCAGCAGGGTACGCGCCGCGTCGGTCAGCCGCAGGTCGATCTTGCGCTCGTGCAACAGGCCGCGCAGCCGGCCAAGCTGGATCTCCACGATCTCGCCGAGGTCCGCGCGCGTCAGTGGGTGGAAGATCACCACCTCGTCGATGCGGTTCAGGAACTCCGGCCGGAAGGTTGAACGCAACGCATCCATCGCGTAACGCCGAATCTCATCCTCGCTGCCCGCTTCACGTTTTACGCTCCACGTTTCACTGCCCACATTGCTGGTCATGATGACCACCGTGTTCTTGAAGTCCACGGTGCGGCCAGGCCGTCGGTCAGCCGGCCGTCGTCCAGCACCTGCAACAGCGTGTTGAAGACCTCGGGGTGCGCCTTCTCGATCTCGTCGAACAGCACCACGGAATAGGGCTTGCGTCGCACCGCCTCGGTCAACTGGCCGCCCTCTTCGTAGCCCACGTAGCCGGGCGGCGCGCCCACCAGCCGGCTGACGGTGTGCCGCTCCTGGTATTCCGACATGTCGATGCGCACCATCGCCTGCTCGTCGTCGAAGAGGAACTCGGCCAGCGCGCGCGCCAGCTCGGTCTTGCCGACGCCCGTCGGTCCCAGAAAGATGAAGCTGCCGATGGGGCGGTTGGGATCCTGCAGGCCGGCGCGGGCGCGGCGCACCGCGTTGGCCACCGCTCGGATCGCCTCGTCCTGGCCGACGACGCGCCTGTGCAGGTTCTCCTCCATGCGCAACAGCTTCTGCACCTCCCCTTCCAGCAGCTTGCTGACGGGGATTCCGGTCCACCTGGCCACGATCTCGGCGATGTCCTCGGCGTCCACCTCTTCCTTGAGCAGCATGCCCATCTGCTGCATGTCAGCCAGTTGCGCCTCGGCCTGGGCCAGCTCGGCTTCCTGGCCGCGCAGCCGGCCGTATTGCAGCTCACTGGCCCGCTGCCAGTTCTGCATCCGCTGCGCCTGCTCGACCTCGAAGCGTGTGCGCTCGATCTCTTCCTTGAGCTGGGCGATCCGCTGAATGGCCTGGCGCTCGGCGTCCAGGCGCGTCTCCAGCGCCCGCCGCTGCTCCTCCAGGTCGGCCAGCTCGCGTTCCAGTGTCTGCAGGCGCTCCTTGCTGGCCTTGTCCTTCTCGCGCTTCAACGCCTCGCGCTCGATCTCGAGCTGCATGACGCGGCGCTTGATCTCGTCCAGCTCGGCCGGGTCGCTGGTGATCTCCATGCGCAGCCGGCTGGCCGCCTCGTCGATCAGGTCGATGGCCTTGTCAGGCAGGAAGCGGTCGGAGATGTAGCGGTGCGACAGCGTAGCCGCGGCGATGACAGCAGCGTCGGTGATGCGCACGTTGTGATGCACCTCGTAGCGCTCCTTGAGGCCGCGCAGGATACTGATGGTATCTTCGACCGATGGCTCGTCGATCAGTACCGGTTGGAAGCGACGTTCCAGAGCGGCGTCCTTTTCGATATACTTGCGGTACTCGTCCAGCGTGGTCGCGCCGATGGTGTGCAGCTCGCCGCGGGCCAGCAGCGGCTTCAGCATGTTGCCCGCGTCCAGCGATCCCTCGGCCGCGCCCGCGCCGACCACGGTGTGCAGCTCGTCGATGAACAGGATCACCTGGCCCTCGCTCTCGGTGACCTCCTTCAGCACGGCCTTGAGCCGCTCCTCGAACTCGCCGCGGAACTTGGCGCCCGCGACCAGGCTGCCCATGTCCAGGGCGACGATACGCTTGTCCTGCAGGCCGGTGGGCACATCGCCGCGCACGATGCGCAGCGCCAGCCCCTCGGCGATGGCGGTCTTGCCAACGCCCGGCTCACCGATCAGCACCGGGTTGTTCTTGGTGCGCCGGCTGAGGATCTGGATGACGCGGCGAATCTCCTCGTCGCGGCCAATGACCGGGTCGAGCTTGCCCTTGCGCGCCAGGTCGGTCAGGTCGCGGCCATATTTGGTCAACGCCTGGTAGGTGGTTTCCGGGTTCTGGCTGGTGACGCGCTGGCTGCCGCGGATGCTCTGCAGGGCCTGCAGGATGGCATCCTTGGTGATGCCGGCCGCGGCCAGCAGCTTTTGCACGCCATTGCCGGCCTTGTCGGCCAGCGCCAGGAACAGGTGCTCGGCGCTGACATAGTCGTCGTGCATGGACTCGGCCTCGCTCTGGGCGGCCTGCAGGACGCGCTGCAAGGCGCCGCTGACGCCCGGCAGCGTCGAGGTTCCATAGACCTTGGGCCGGCTGTTGAGCGCGGCTTCGACCTGCCCGACAAGCTGCTGCGGGTTTGCCCCGAGGCCGAGAACGATCTGCGGCACCACGCCGTCGGGCTGGACCAACAGGGCCAACAGGAGATGCTCAGGATCGATCTGCGTGGTTATAGGCCTCAGCCTGCGACTGGGACTCGACGAGCGCTTCCTGCGCCCGCTGGGTAAACTTGTCTTGTCTCATGATTGCTGTCCTCTATCGAAATAGTACACGCGGCTGCCGTAGGGCAATTTGGTAAATTGCCCTGCCTGCCAGATGCCCGCATACCCTGAGCTGGTTTGCGGCTCTGGCGGGACAATTACGAGAATTGTCCTGCGGGTGTGTAGCGACGGAGACAATTTGGAAAATTGTCTTACGGGTGCAGAACGACTAAGGAGACAATTTGGAAAATTGTCTTACGGGCGCAGAACGACTAAGGAGACAATTTGGAAAATTGTCTTACGGGCGCAGAACGACTAAGGAGACAATTTGGAAAATTGTCCGTCGATGCTGCACGCGCTGACCGGCTCGATCACCGCCATCCGCCATCTGCCATGCGCTATCTGCAACCCACAGTATACCCGGCAAGCATCAGAACCACGCTAACGAAGTGTTAGCGTTTCGTTTGACTTGCCGGCTTGCCCGCTGCGCCAAACGGTTGTATGATCCCCGGTGTCGCGGTATCGTCCCGCTGCCGCCTGCCCGGTCCCCCCGGACGCGCTTATCCCATTTCCACAGCGGAGTTGTTGTCTGATGCTTGAAATTCGCAACTTGAGCAAGACCTACCCAGATGGCACTGAGGCGCTCAAGAACATCTCGTTTACGGTGCCGGATGGACAGTTTCTCGTCCTGATCGGGTTGAGCGGCTCCGGCAAGAGCACCTTGCTGCGCTGCATCAACCGGCTGGTGGAGCCAACCTCGGGCGATGTGATCTGGAACGGCAAGAACATCACCACGGCGCCCAACAAGGAACTGCGGCGCTATCGTCGCGAGATCGCGATGATCTTCCAGCATTTCAACCTGGTGAAACGGCTCAATGTGCTGACGAACGTCATCACCGGCCACCTTGGATACGGCGGCGGCATACGCGCCCTGCTCAACTGGTGGCCGGCGGACGTGAAGGAGGAGGCCATGCGCAACCTCAAACGGGTCGGCATCATGGAGAAGGCGTGGAACCGCGCCGACGCCCTGAGCGGCGGCCAGCAGCAGCGGGTCGGCATCGCGCGGGCGATGATGCAGAAGCCGAAGATGATGCTGGCCGACGAGCCGGTCGCGTCGCTGGACCCGGCCCTCAGCCACTCCATCATGGACTACCTCAGAGATCTCAACAGGAAGGACGGCATCACTGTCGTCTGCTCGCTGCACTTCCTGAGCCTGGCGCGCGAGTACGGCGACCGCATCATCGCGTTGAAGGCAGGCGAGATCGTGTTCGACGGCTCGCCCGAACTGATCGACGAAGCGCGCTTCATGGAGATCTACGGCGAGGACGCGGTGGAGGTGGAGATCCGATGAGCCTATACGAAAAGCACCGGCCACGCCGCTCCTTCCTGCAGATCCTGCTGCGCTGGCTGCTCATCATCGGCGGCCTGGTCATCTTCGTCATCGGCTGGCGGGTGACGGAGATCAACTTCGGCGACCTGATCACCGGATTCGACGATGTGCGGCCGTTGCTCAACTCGCTGTTGCATCCTGAGTTTCTCGTCAGACCATCGGAAGAGTTCACCAGCGTGTCGCTGCTCCAGATTCCCTGCACCGACGATCCGCCGCAGCAGGCGAAACCGAACCCCAACGGATACATGGTGCTGAGCACCACCTGCGCAAGCCGCGGCGATGTCATCGGCGTCCAGGGCCTGAACTATGCACCGCGCACGCAGGTCACACTCAGCCTGGCTGCGGTGGACAACCCACGGCGCGACCGGCTGGAGGTTGTGCTGACGGATGTCAATGGGGAGTTCACCACCGACCTGACCATCCCCAGCGATTTCACGTACAAGTCCGAAGGGCTCGGGCACCGGCTGATGTCGGAATACAAGGTCGAGTCGGGCAGCCCGCAGATCTCGGAGACGACCAAGGTGGTGGTCGGGCTGATGATCCAGACGGTGCTGCTGGCGCTGATGGCCACCATCTTTGCGATCGTCTTCGCGATCCCGTTCAGCTTCCTGGGCGCGCGCAACCTGATGACACGCTCGCGGTTCGGCACAGTCATCTACTACATCGTGCGCTTCATCATGAACCTGACCGCGCCATCGAGCCGCTGATCTGGGCCATGTCTTGCCAGTGTGGGTTGGCATCGGGCCTTTCGCCGGCGTGCTGGCGCTGACGGTCCACTCCATCGCCGCCTTGGGCAAGCTGTACTCCGAACAGATCGAGGGCATCGAGAACGGCCCGCTGGAAGCCATCACGGCTACCGGCGCCAGCGGCGGCCAGCGCATCATCTACGGCGTGGTGCCACAGATCGTTGCGCCCTTTATCGCGTTCACGCTGTACCGCTGGGACATCAACGTGCGCATGAGCACTGTCATCGGTCTGGTGGGCGGCGGCGGCATCGGCTTCGTGCTGATCCAGTGGATCAACCTGTTGCAGTACGAGAAGGCTGCGGTGGCCGTCTGGGCGATTGCCATCGTCGTGTCGGTCATGGACTACTCCAGCGCCATCATCCGCGAGCGACTGGTCTAGCCCCGTTCATATCCCGTTCGTAGTAGGCGCTTCAGCGCCCTTTTGCCCTTCCTACCAACCGGAACGGCGCTGAAGCGCCTACTACGAGCAGCGTTGCAGCGTCTGGCTGCGAACAGGTCTGACTTTGGCATTATGGAAAGCCGTGGTACAATGGCGAAAGATTACCATAACATCTGGCTTGTTGCCCTCCCGACACCGCCCTCCAATGATCATCGCATGTTGCTCAGGCCAGCTTTTTCCCCGTGAGGAGTTCCGCAATGCAAGAGCAGATCGATGAGTTCCTGGACTATCTGGTTACGGAAAAAGGATCCTCAGAGAACACACTGGCCGCGTATCGCAACGACCTGGGCCAGTTCGCCGAGTTTCTGGCCGACTATTCCACTCCAAAGAAAAAAACCCCGCCCACCGCGTGGAGCGATATCAACAAAAACCACATCGTTGACTACATGCTGGCGATGAAAGAGCGCGGCTATGCGTCTTCTACGGTCGCGCGCAAGGTCGCTGCCACCAAGTCCTTCTTTCATTTTCTCAAGGACGAAGGCATTGTGGCCGACGACCCGACCCTGAAGTTGGAGTCGCCCAAGGTCAAGAAACACCTGCCCAAGGCCATCTCCATCGAAGACGTGGAGCGGCTGCTGGCCGAGCCAACCAAGTACGACACGCCCAAGGGACTGCGCGACACTGCTCTGCTGGAGACGCTCTATGCCACCGGGCTGCGCGTCTCTGAAGTCGTCTCGCTCGACGTCGACGACGTCGATCTGGAAACGGCCACCATCTACTGCATCGGCAAGGGAGACCGGGAGCGGGTCGTGCCGGTGTACGACCAGGCCGGGCGGACCATTGCCGCCTACCTTGAGCGCGGTCGTCCCGCGCTGGTGCGCGAGAGCGAAGAGAAGGCGCTCTTCCTGAACCACCGCGGCCAGCGGCTGACCCGCCAGGGGCTGTGGCTGATCATCAAGCAGTACGTGGATGCCGTCGGCATCGAGGGAGACGTGACGCCGCACACGCTGCGCCACTCCTTCGCCACCCACATGCTGCACGGCGGCGCCAAGCTGCGCGACGTGCAGAAACTGCTGGGCCACGCCAACATCTCCACCACCCAGGTCTACACCCAGGTCACGCAGGACCACCTGCGCGAGGCCTACAACGTCGCACACCCACGGGCCTAGCGGCGCTTCTGCACCTTTTGTTCCGACATCCATTGCCCCATTCGCTGTGACGTTAGCCATGACATTCATCCCCACCCGCCAACATTTCGACGAGGCTGCGGCCGCCATCCGCGGTGTCAGCGCCTTGCAGCCGGAGATCGCTCTCGTCCTTGGATCAGGGCTGAATCCGCTGGCTGAGGAAGTCGAAGATGCGATCGCCGTTCCCTACGCAGACATCCCACACTTCCCGGTCTCCACCATTCCCGGCCACCAGGGCCGGCTGGTAATCGGACGGCTGCAGGGCCGTCCGGTGATCGTCATGCAAGGCCGCGCCCACTATTACGAGGGCTATTCCATGCAGCACATCACCATGCCGGTGCGCGTCTTTCGGCAGTTGGGCGTGGAAAGCCTGATCCTGACCAACGCGGCCGGCGGGCTGAACAAGCAATTTCACGCCGGCGACATGATGCTGATCACCGACCACATCAACTTCGTCGGCATGGCCGGCGAAAACCCTTTGCGCGGCCCCAACGATCCCTCCCTCGGCCCGCGCTTCCTCGATATGTCCAAGGCCTATGACCGGAAGCTGCGCGAGCTGGCCCTGGCGGTGGCCGCGGAGGAACATTTGCCGCTGCACCAGGGCGTCTACGTCGGGCTGGCCGGGCCAACATTTGAAACACCGGCCGACGTACGTTTTCTGCGGATGATCGGCGGCGACGCGGTCGGCATGTCCACGGTGCCCGAAGCCATCGTCGCCCGCCATGGCGGGAAGCGTGTGATGGGTGTCTCCGGCATCAGCAACGTCGCCATCGATGTCATCGACGGCGAGGGTGAGGCAAGCCACGAGGAAGTCCTGGAAGCCGGCACGCTGCTGGTGCCGCGTATGACAACGCTGGTGCGCGGCGTGTTGGCCCGCCTCTGAACTTCCACCTGGACGCAAACGTGCTATAATCAGCACGGCGCTTGCCGCAGGATCGACCTGAGCACCATCCGGCTGCGGCAGACACACAGAAAGCAATCCTGGCAAATGCCCGGCGCCACGCTCGGGCATTTGTTTCGCATTAGGAGTGTACGCACGCAGGACTGACGGTCCTGGTAGCGCAACCGACATGCATTCGGCGCATCAGCATCGCAAAGACAGGACCGGGATCGTCAGTCCTGTGCAGCCTGCGCCGATATCGAAGTAGGAGTAACACAGTCCCTTCATGGCTGTTCTTGTACAGATACTCAGCAGATACGCGCCGTACATCTACGCGCTCTGTGCGCTTGGCGCACTGTATTTGCTGCGAGTCGCTATCCACGCCCGCCGGGAGCGCCGCCAGGCGGCCTTTTCACTGGAGCGAGAGACTGCCACCAACCGCACCCATAGCGCCTTTCGCTGGGCGCTGTTGCTGGTCGTCATCATGGGCGCGACCTATTTCGTCAGCACCTATCTGACCACCGCGGTCGAGCCGATCATCGCCGAGGCCGATCCGACGCCGACGCCCGTGTTTCTGATCGACACGCCGACGCCGACGCCGGAAGCTACGCCGACGGTGACCGAGACGCCAACCATCACACCAACGCCGCGGCCGCGGGCTACACCGGCGCCCATTGTGACAGAAGCGCCGCCCACGCCAACGGTCCCGGCCGCGCCGGTCGTGGTCGCCGCCAGTTGCCCGGACCCGCGGGCTGTCATTCTGGAGCCGGGCGCGAACCAACAGGTTACCGGCCCGATCCAGGTAATCGGCACCGCCCAGACCAACGATTTCCAATACTACAAAATCGAGTTCAAGCCGTCCGGTGCGTCCGGTGATTTCAGCTTCTACCTGCGGCGCGAGAACCCCGTCAACAACGGGCCTTTGGGAACCTGGGATCCATCGGGGCTGCCGCCGGGCGCTTATCAGATACGGCTGGTGACGGTGGATGTCACCGGCAACTTCGGACAATGCACCGTCGGCGTGAACTACGGAGGCTGACGAGTTTCCTTACTGGAGAAAGTACCTTGAACAACAACCAGAACAACAAC
>JAWKOJ010000002.1:0-543292 GCA_041391245.1 Caldilineales bacterium | reverse complement strand
TGGCCGAGGCTCAACGCGCTCCAACTCTCGACCAGCGATGCACCGAGCTGCGGCGCGCTGCGCCAGGGCGGGACAGGCGGGTCGGTGGCCTGCCGCCAGGCTGTCGGCAGCCAGGGCGCGAACAGCAGCAGGGTGCCAAGCTGCGCCGCCAGCCAGATAAACAGATCACGCCGGCCGGCCTTGCCCGTCGTCCGCCAGCGCCGTGCGAGCAGCGGAATCACCAGCAGGTTGATGCTGACGAGCAGGAAGGCGAAGTAGTAGAGCGTGTACAGCCCGGCCGCCGCGGCCAATGCGTAGACGACGGCTGCCCGGCCCAGCCGCCGCTGCGCCCGGTCGGGGAAGAGGAAGGGTGCGCTGGCCAGCAGACACACCACCCCCAGCGCCGCGCCGAGCGTGTACATGCGCACCTCCTGGCTGTACCAGACGCCAAGGGGTGACACGGCCACCAGCAGCGCGGCGATGCCTGCGACCCGGGTGTCCAGCCTGAGCCGCCGCGCCAGTTGCCAGGTCAACGGGACCAGCAGCACGCCAAACAGCAGCGACAGAAAGGCCGCGACGAACTCCAGCCGGTAACCGGCAGCGTCGGCGTGGCCGGTGGGGAAGCCGGTCAGCGCCAGCCAGCCGCGCAGCAGCAGGTAGTAGCCGGGCGGATGGATATCGCGCGCGGTGTGGGCGATCAACTCGGGTATTCGCTGGCCCGCCAGGTAGACCGAAACCGTCTCGTCGTACCAGAGGCTGTCGACGCCAAGCCGCACCAGGCGCAGCGCGAACGCTCCCGCGGTCAGCGCGCCGACCAGCCAGCGGTTGAGGGCGCCAGGAGTATCGTCGGTGCGTACGGTGGCTGTGGCCATGGGGCGATGGTAGCACGGCGCGCATCAATCGGCAAAACGCCTGCAAACGCTTGCTCTGGCCAGGAGCCACGCCTGGTTGCAGCGGAGAGATAGGGTGAAAAACCGGAACCGCCCCCCGGGGCAGGGGGGCGGTTCCTTGGAGGGAGGGATACGATGATGTGAGCGGGTGATGGGATTCGAACCCACGACTCATGGCTTGGGAAGCCATAGCTCTACCACTGAGCTACACCCGCGACAAGACGAATTATACGCGGTTCGCGCGGCGTGTCAAAGGAAGTAGGGGAAACGAGGGAAAGGAGGGAAATCAGGGAAAAACGGAAAGGATGGAACCCGCGACTGCCACCAGTGAGCGTCACGGACTTTTTCCCTCGTTTCCCTCCTTTCCTTTTCTTTCACTTCTGCTACTCCTCCGCCTCGCCGCGGTCCATGCTGCGCAGGTGCGGGAAGAGCAGCACATCGCGGATGGTGGCGCTGTCGGTGAAGAGCATGGCCAGCCGGTCGATACCGGTGCCGAAGCCGCCGTTGGGCGGCATGCCGTAGCTCATGGCCAGCAGGTAGTCTTCGTCCACCGGGTGGCGCTCCTCGTCCTCCGCGCCGTAGAGGCTCTGCATCCACTCCATGCGCTCGCGCTGGTCCAGGGGGTCGTTGAGCTCGCTGAAGGCGTTGCCCATCTCCACACCGGCGATGAAATACTCGAAACGTTCGACGGTGGTCGGGTCGCCGGGCGTCTTCTTGGCCAGCGGGCTGATCTCGATGGGGTAGTCCAACACGAAGGTCGGCTGGATCAGGTTCGGCTCAACGTAGTTGCTGAGCAGCGAGTCGATCAGTTTGCCGCGGTTGCTGCGCGTCTCCGGGTGATGTCCCATGGCGCGCATCGCGTCGGCCAGCGCCTCGGCGGTTGGGTACTGGGTGTAGTCAATCCCGGCGTATTCAATGATCGCGTCGCGCAGCGTGACTCGCCGCCAGGGCGGCTTCAGGTCGATGGTGTGGCCGCGGTAGGTGATGGTGGTCCCGCCGGTCAGCCGGCGCGCGATATGGGCCAGCATCTCCTCGACGCGGCGCATCACGTCGTGGTAGTCGGCGTAGGCCTCGTACCACTCAAGCTGCGTGAACTCGGGGTTGTGCTTGAAGCTGATGCCCTCGTTGCGAAAGTCACGGCCGATCTCGTAGACCTTCTCCAGCCCGCCGACCAGTAGCCGCTTGAGGTATAGCTCGAAGCTGATGCGGAGATACAGCTCCTGTTTGAGCTGGTTGTGGAAGGTGGTGAAGGGCCGCGCCGCCGCGCCGCCGTAGATTGACTGCAAGACCGGCGTCTCGACCTCGATGAAGCCCTCGCCATCCAGGTACTCACGGATGGCCTGCAGCATGCGCGCTCGTGCGATAAAGACCTGGCGCACCTCGGGATTGATCATTAAATCGACATAACGGCGGCGATAGCGGGTCTCGACGTCTTTGACGCCGTGCCATTTGTCCGGCATCGGCTCCAGGCTCTTGGAGAGCAACTGCATCTCGCGGGCGTTGACGGAGATCTCGCCGGTCCTGGTGCGCATCATCTCCCCGCAGACCGCGACGAAGTCGCCCAGGTCCAGCAGACGCTTGAACAGTGTATCGAACGTCTCTTCGCCCACGGTGTCGCGGCGCACGAAGATCTGCAGACGCTCGCTGCCGTCGTCGATGTGGGCGAAACCGACCTTGCCCATCAGCCGTCGGCTCATCATGCGGCCGGCCACGCAGACGCTGACCGGCTCGGCGTTCTCGCCGTCGGCCTCGGACGCGACAAAGGACGCGATGGCTTCGGCAGCCGTGTGCGTGCGCGGCTGCTGCAGCCGGGCGGGGTAGGGCTCGATGCCGGCGCCGCGCAACTCATCGAGTTTCGCCAGTCGAACGGCGTCGCGCTGGGAGAGTTCTTCTGTCATTTGCGGAGTTCCTAAAGCAAACGCGACTCTCGTCGAGTCGCGTCCTCAATCGTTGAGTTGGCTTGTGGTTGCGTCACCCGACGGCGACAATCTCAAACTCAAGGGTGCCGCCAGGGGTCTCGACGCTGATGTGGTCGCCGACCTTCTTGTTCATCAGCGAGCGGCCCATGGGCGACTCGTTGGAGATACGGCCGTTGGAAGGGTTGGCTTCGGCGGATCCCACCAGTAAATAGGTCTCCTGGTCTGGGTAGCCGACCTCCTGGATGGTGACCGAGCGTCCCAGGCCGACCTGTCCCGGCGGCGTGTCGTGGTGCTGGATCACCACGGCGAACTTGATCTTCTGCTCCAGCTCCATGATGCGGCCCTCGAGGAACGCCTGCTGGTTCTTGGCCTCGTCGTAGCCGGCGTTCTCCGAGATGTCGCCGTCGGACTTGGCGTCGCCGATGCGTTGAGCGACCTCGGCCCGGCCAGTGGTGCGCAGATATTCCAGCTCCTCCTGGAGCATCTTCAAACCTTCTTCAGTGATTGGGATTGTCTTGTTTTTGCCGTTCGCCATTTTTCAGTTCTGTGGCCTTTGTATTTCCAAGCGTAGGATCGACGAAATTCGTGCAAGGTCTACCCAACAAAGCCCGGCACCCTTGTGAGGGGTGCCGGGACTGGTTGTAGGTAAGATTGCCTGCTTCCGAGAAGCGATTATACCGCAACCCGGTGTAAATGCAAACTGTTCACACCGCCTGCGCCACAGCCCAGAAACGCTCTGCAAAGCGGCCACTCCCATTCCCGTGGGCCGTGTAGCGCGCAAAGCCATCCAGCGCGCCGGCTACGTCCTGCGGCGCGGCAACGCCATCCGTGCCGAACAGCACACCCAGTTGGCTGGCATAAGCTGAGACCGCGGCGATCTTGCGGTCCAGCTCCTGTCGGCTCAGGGCAACCGGCTGCGGCTGCCAGCCTCCGCCTGTCTTGATGCGCGCCAGCGCGGCAGGCAGATCGGCCGGATCGCGCACTACATAGGGGTAGTCCTCGTAGAACAAAAGGCTATAGCCCGCCTCCAGCAGCTTCAACGCGGCCTGCTGGACGACCTGATGGTCGACGTGGCAGCCGATAGCCAGCGGCGCGTAGATCGTGCATTGATTTGGATGCGGGGCCAGGACCGCAAACACGGCGGCCAACTCCTCAACCAGCGCGGCGTCTGCGGCATCGACCGGGCCGAAGAGCGCCTCCTCGCGGTCGTACAGCCAGCGGCCGCCCGGTTCCACCTGGCGATAGATGCAATCCAGATAGCTGCCCGGCCGCGACTGCGCGCCAAGAATCGCCAGGGCGTGTTTTTCCTCGGCGGCCCGCTGGGCGATGAGGTCGTCCGACGCACCGGGCCGCGCGTGAATAGAACGCGCAAAGGGCGACAGCGTGGCCGGGTCTGCCCGGCCGCCGAAGACCGTTGCCACGACCACCTGATCGCCTGCTGCTGTGAGCTGCGCGATCATGCCGCCGCAGGAAAGCGCCGCGTCGTCGTAGTGTGGTGAGAGGATGATGTGTTGCATGGGTGGTGGCACTGAAGTGGGCACGACTGACAGTCCTTGATCTGCACCAGAGATGCAACCGCGTTTCGGGTATCGTCGGCTGACGGCCAGGACAGTCAGTCCTCAAGCACGCGTAACTGGCTACCGCGCAGTATACCGCCGGGCCGCGGCCTGAACAAATGAGCGTGACGGTACGTGAAAACAATCGGAGAGGGCGAGTACCGCAATACACGACGCTTTTCGCTTTTTTGCAGGTCCAAGGAGGATTGCCATGAGACTGAGACTACTGATCCCGCTGGCGCTGACAGCGCTGCTGGTGTTGCCGGGTGCTGCCCTTGCCCAGGATGTACTACTGCCGCCGGTCCCGCCCATGCCGCCGGCCTTCGACACGCCGCCGCCGCCCGATCCCGGTACGCGCTTGATCGCTCCCGGCCCGGTCACGCTGGACCTCTACCGTGTCACCGCGGACATCCAGGACCAGGTCGCCACCACCCGCGTCGAACAGACCTTTTCCAACCCCGGCCAGTCGCCCGTCGAGGCGACCTATTTCTTCCCAATCCCCGAAAACGCGGCCGTCAGCGAGTTCAAGATGGTCGTCGATGGACAGGTCGTCGAGGGCCAATTGCTGCGCAAGGAGGAGGCGCGGGCCATCTATGAAAACATCGTCCGCCAGCAGCGCGACCCGGCCCTGCTGGAATACGTGGGGCGCGATCTGTTCCAGGCGCGCATCTTCCCGATCCCGCCCGGCGGCCAGCGCACCATCGAGTTGACCTACAGCCAGGTGCTGCCCAGGGAGAACGGCCTGGTGCGCTACACCTACCCGTTGCGCGCCTATCCGCTCGTGCAGACCGGCCGGCGCCCCGACTACGTCCAGCCCATCGGCCAACTGGCCATCCGCGCCGACATTGAGGCCACCAGCCCCATCAAGGCGATCTACTCGCCAACCCACCCGATAGCGGTCGCGCGCGACGGCGAATACAAGGCCACGGCGGGCTACGAGGAGTCCAACGTCATCCCGACCAGCGATTTCGACCTGTTCTTCAGTGTGGACGAGGGCGAGGTCGGCCTGAGCCTGCTGAGCTACAAACCGGCCGGAGAGGACGGCTACTTCCTGCTGCTGGCCGCGCCGAACGTGGAGGTCAACCCAGACGAGGTAGTGGCGCGCGACGTGATCCTGGTGCTGGACACCAGCGGCTCCATGGACGGCGCCAAGATCGAACAGGCCAGGCAGGCGCTGCTCTACGTGCTCGACCGGCTGAACCCGGACGACCGCTTCAACATCGTCAGCTTCAGCACGGGAGTCCGCCAGTTCGCCCGCGGTCCGCAGCCGTTGAGCCAGTTGGGTGAAGCGCGCGCCTTTGTGGCACAACTGGCCGCGGCCGGCGGCACGGACATCAACCGGGCGCTGCTGGAGGCTGTCGCTCAGGTCGATCCCGAACGGCCGGCCGTCATCATCTTCCTGACCGATGGCTTGCCGACCGAGGGCGAGGTCAACCCCGACCGCATCGTCGAGAACGTGCGCCAGAACGCGCCGGCCAACGCACAGGTCTTCAGCTTCGGCGTCGGCTACGACGTCAACACGGTGCTGTTGGACACGGTCAGCCAGGAGAACAGCGGCGCCAGCGCCTACGTGCGCCCCGGCGAGGCCATCGACGAGGTCGTGTCCGGCTTCTACGCCAAGGTTGCCACCCCGGTGCTGAGCAACCTGGCCTTGGACGCCGGCGACATCGTCATCGAGGACACCTTCCCCTATCCGCTGCCTGACCTGTTCGCCGGGAGCCAACTCGTGCTCGCGGGGCGCTATCGGGACGGCGGACCGGCCGCGGTCACGCTGACCGGCGAGGTGAACGGGGAGCCGCGCGTCTTTCGCTACGACGATCTGACCTTCCGCAGCGACGGCGGCGACTCGTTCATCGCCCGGCTGTGGGCCACGCGCAAGGTCGGCTATCTGCTGAATGAGATCCGGCTGCGCGGCGCCAACCAGGAACTGGTGGACGAGGTGATCCGCCTGGCTACCAGATACGGCATCGCCACGCCCTACACATCCTTTTTCGTGCCCGAGCCGGTTGTGCTGGATGACCGTGGAGGAGCCGGACCGGCGCCGATGGCGACGGCGATGATGCAGGCGCAGGAGGCGCCCAAACTCATCGAGCAGGCTGCCAGTGCCGCGATGGCTGCGCCGGCCGCGCCCGCAGCAGGCGCAGATGCGGTGGCCGAAAGCATGGCGTGAGTCGCTGCGTTCGGCGGATCAGGTGTCCGCAGGAGAGCGTGCGGCCAGCCTGCGCTACGCGGGCGACAAGACCTTCGTCAACCGCAGCGGCGTCTGGGTCGATACTGCGTTCACCGACGCGCAGCCGCAACAGGAGATCGCCTTCGGCGGCGCGGCCTACTTCGATCTGCTGGCGCAGCACCCGGAATGGCGCGACTACTTGGCCGTCAGCCCGAACCTGATTGTGGTCCTGGAGGGCACCGCCTACGTCATCGCCGACACGGGTGAGACACTGGCAGAACCGCCCACCGCCCCAACGGCTGCAAACCCGTCGGCGACGGTTCTGGCCGAGCCACTAGCTACACCATCCGTCGCAACGGCGCCGCCCCCGGATGTTACACCCATTGGGGTCGCGGCAGTGCCGACACCTGGCAGTGAGGTCGTAGCCGACCGGTTCCGGAGGCTTCGGGGCAGGTGCAGGTGTGTGGCGTTCCTGCTTTTGCCCTCGGTCTGGTCGGAATGGCAGGCCTATTCACCATCCGCCGCCGACGCTAGCCGTCTTTTTCCCAGACTGTGAGACAGGGCCTTGTGCCGCTTCCCGGATCGTTCGGATGGCCGAGGCCCTGCCTGCTGGCGAATCACGCGATCGTCGCTGGAAAGGGCGCTGTGCCGTTGGTAACTCCGGAACGCCCACAAGGGGCTATCCTACAGCCGGAGTGCGTTGTCGTCTTGATTGTAGGATAGGGTCTTGTGCCCGTTCCGGGGTCATGGTGGCGGGTGAATCCCGGAACGCCCACAAGTGGCTATCCTACAGCCGGAGTGCGTTGTCGTCTTGATTGCTGGATAGGGCCTTGTGCCCGTTCCGGGGTCGCTGTGGCGGGTGATTCCCGGAACGCCCACAAGGGGCTATCCTATAGCCGGAGTGCGTTGTCGTCTTGATTGCTGGATAGGTCCTTGTGCCCGTTCCGGGGTCGTATGGTGGCGGGTGAAGCCCCGGAACGCCCACAAGGGGCTATCCTACAGCCGGAGCGCGTTTTCGTCGTGATAGTAGGATAGGGCCTTGTGCCCGTTCCGGGGTCGCTGTGGCGGGTGAATCCCCGGAACGCCCACAAGGGGCTATCCTACAGCCGGAACTAAGCCGAGCTGCGTCAAGCGTTCGCTCGAGGGATTGCCGGTCACGGCGTCCCAACCGCGCTCGGCGTAGTATTCGGCCATCAGGCGCGGCATGTCGGGGAGGTTGCCGGCCGCGCTGCCGCTGGGGCGGGGCTGCGTGGCCAGCCGTTCGGGGAGTACGTCGTCCGCGGCGGTGATGCCGTAGCGCGCGTTGATCAGCCGCTTGAGGTTGAAGATACGCTCGCCGGTCAGGAACACGTCGCCGGCCTGCCAGTGCCAGCCCAGCGCGTTGTTGACCAAGTCAGCCGCGATCTGCGGACCGGCCAGTCCTTTGACGATGAACTTGCACAGCCCCAACGGGTTGTAGGCGCTGTGGAAGTTTTGGTAGTGGACCGCCATCTTGCCGCTGTCGGTGTTGTCGAGTCGAACCTGCCATTGATCTGCGCCTGGCCGAAACGCCAAACCAGGGGTCTCCACACCGTAGCCTTCCCAGTAGCTGATCGACTCCATGTGGCACGCGCCGCGGTTCGACGTTGCGTAGCTCGGTCCCATGCTGACAAAGGCGCGCGGGTCGTGATAGGGCATCTCCAGCCCCTTGACGTGCAGCGCCATGTCGCCAGCGTCTGGCCCGAATTGTTCCACCATGCGCATGACGCCCTCGGCCATGAGGTCGCCCAGTCCCTCGCGCCTGGCGATCTTGTGGACGCAGGCGACGATGGTTTCGGCGTTGCCCCAACTGAGGTCCAGTCCGTCGTGCTGGTCTTCGCTCAACAGACCCCGCTCAGCCGCTTCGAACGCGCAGGCAATGCTGGCCGAGGTCGAGATCGTGTCGATGCCGTAGTCGTTGCACAGCATGTTGATGTGGGCGATACTGTTCAGGTCAGAGTTGAGCAGCATGCCGCCGAAACCGCCCAGCGTCTCGTACTCGGGGCCGTGGCCGCGGGTGCCAGCATACGGGCCGTCGTCGATGGTCACGGTCTTGCCACAGCCAATGGGGCAGGCGAAGCAGAACGTGTGGCGCTCGAAGATTGTCTCGGCGATGCGCTGGCCGCTGATGTCGAACGCCTTGTCCCAACTACCGCCGCGCCAGTTGCCGAGCGGCAGGTCGCCGTACTTTTCGGTGCCTGGCACGCCGCCGGCGGTTCCCAACGTGGTCAGCCCGATTGCGCCGTCCTTGATCACCCCGTTGGCGGCCTTGACCGTGGCGCGGAACTCTTTAGCGTCGTGATAGGCGGGACGGTCCTTGCCGCGCACCGCGATGGCCTTCAGATTCTTGCTGCCCATGACCGCGCCCATCCCTGTGCGTCCTGCGGTGCGCGCGTGCTCGATGCCGCCTTGCATCACACCCGCGTAGCGCACGAGGGTCTCGCCGGCCAGGCCGATGCAGGCAACCTGTGTCTTCGGGTCGGTTCCGCTGCGGATGGCGTCGAACACGGGGTAGTGGTTGTGGCCCCAGAGATGGCTCGCATCGCGCAGCTCGACCACCTCGTTGACGCCGTCGATCCAGATGTAAACCGGATGCTCGGCGCGGCCGGTGATCACCAGACCGTCGTAGCCGGCAAAGCGCAGCTCCGCGCCCCAGTGGCCGCCCATGTTGCTCTCGCCCCAGATGCCGGTCAGCGGTGAGCGGGCGCACCAGGAACTGCGACAGCCGGTCGGCGCGAAGGTGCCGCTGAGCAGGCCGTTGAAGACCATCAGCGGGCTGGCCGGGTCGTCCCAGGCACGATCCGGGTCCATATCTTCGTGGAAGAGCCTGGCCGCGTACCCGCTGCCAAGCAGATACGCGCGCACGTCGGCGTCTTCGATTTCGTGGGCGGTGATGGTACCGGTAGTGAGGTCGATGCGAAGGTACTGGCCTGCGTACACTAGAGACATGTCGTGACTCCGTTGCGACTCGTGCGGGGGTTGAACCTGACTGTTAGTCGCTCGAAGTGTACCGCAGGTATGCTGTTTCTACAAGGCGAAGCCGGTTCAGTCGTGGTAATCGAAGGCCGGATCCAGCGCCGGCGCGACGCGGGTGGATGAGCCGCTGGCGTCGGCGAAGAACCACGGCGCGGCCGCGCTGCGACGGGTTTCAATCATCGGATCGATGCGCAGCATGTCCTGCATCAGCCGCATCCATGTGACCGACAGAAAGCCGTTGGCAACCGCCCAGGCGTCGGTGCCGGGAACGTGAGTTGAGCCGTTGCCCTGGTAGATGCGCTGCAGCCGAAGCCGATCCTCGCCTGAGACCTCGATCTGATAGGCGTTGGCGCACGACCAGGCGCTCAAGGTTGTTACCTTGGCTCCTGCCAGGCCCGCCAGGGGCCGGTTCGGCACGTTGAGGTTGATGACCGCCGGCTCGGCAAGCAGCTTGCCGGCGAACTCCTGCACTGCATCGGCCAGGCAGGCTGCCGCAGTGTCGAAGTGGCGCACACCGTTGGTCCCGTTGTCCAGCGAAATCGCGATCGCCGGCTTGCCCATCAGCCGCGCGGTGATGGCCGCGCCGACCGTGCCGGAGTAGAACACGTCCCGTCCCACGTTCAGCCCGGCGTTGATGCCGCTCACAACCAGATCGATGCGCCGCCTGTCGAGCGCACCGCTGAGACCGACCTGTGCGCAGGCAGCCGGCGTGCCATGAACAGAGAACGCAGTCACGCGCTTGGCCAGATCAGCAGCGACCGAGAACGGTGCGTAGCCAAGCTCGCTGGCGGGCGGCAAAGCCGCGCCGTAGCCGCTCCAGTTGGCGCTCGGCGCCACGATCAGCACCTCGCCCAGACCGGCCAGCGCGCGGGCCGCTGCCCAGATGCCGGGCGCTGTGATCCCGTCGTCGTTTGTCAGTAGAATGTTCATCCAGTCTGTTTTCCTCGATGTCTAAATGATGGAGGCGGAACCTCTGGCCGCAGAGCATCGCTTCGGAAGCGTACTCGCCCAGAGATCCGGCCGCTCTTTCTGCACCTTCATCATAGCGCATCAAGGTTAAGGCTGGAATAACAACCGAAGAATGGGGCGTAAAGATCGTGTGTGTGCGCTATTCAGCGCGGGCAGCGGAGGAGATCGAAGATCGACCGCGCTGTCGCAGTCTTCCCTGTGCGCGCCGACCGTCTCTGATCAACTGCCAGCCGGCGATCGTCAGACTCTGGCTTCGGGGTCGAACAGCTTCTGGTGTTCCTGGATCGCGTAGCGGTCCGTCATCCCCGCGATGTAGTCGCAGATTACCCGCTGCATGCTGTCGTCGCTGTTCGCAAGCCGGGCCTGGGTGTCGGGCGGCAGTTGGCGCGGGTCTTCGCAGTAGGCCGTGAACATGTCAACCAGGATGCGTTGTGCCTTGGCAGCCATGCGATGCACCCGCCAGTGGTAGTAGAAGTTCTGCAGCAGGAACGCCTTCAACTCCTCGTTGAGAACATGCATCTCCGGCGAAAAGGTGGCAATGTTCTCCCCGTAGGCCCGCAGCGCGTCCACCGACTCGAACCCCAGCTCGTCCAGTTGCAGCGATGTGGTCGAGATCGAATCGGTCACCAGCGCGCCGATCAACTTGCGCACTGTTCGGGCGCGCACCAGGGTAGTCAATGGCTCGTCGCCCGCGACCGGGTAGAGCGGGTCCACGGACAGCACGTCGTGCAGCTTCTGCCACAGGGCCAACTCGCCGACTGCCGCCGGTTCGAGAATGCCGCTGCGCAGCCCATCCTCCAGATCTGCTGCGCTGTAGGCGATCTCGTCGGCCAGGTTGGCGATCTGGCACTCCAGCGTGCCGGCCCGCTCCGGCTCGTAGCCGGTGGCGTCGGTCACATCGTAGACCGTGTCGTGCTTGACCAGTCCCTCGCGCACCTCGTAGGTCAGGTTCAGGCCGGGGAAGCCTGGATAGCGGGCCTCCAGCTTTTCGACGATGCGCATCGTTTGCCGCTGATGGTCAAACCCGCCGTGGCCTGCCATCAGGTCGTTGAGAACGTGTTCGCCGGTGTGGCCAAAGGGCGGGTGGCCGAGGTCATGGGCCAGGCAGATCGCCTCGGTCAGGTCCTCGTTGGCCGCCAGGGCGCGCGCCATGGTGCGCCCGATCTGGGCAACCTCGATGGAATGGGTCAACCGGTTGCGGTAGTGATCCCCTTCGTGATAGACGAAGACCTGGGTTTTGTATTCCAGTCGCCGGAAGGCGGTGGTGTGGATCACCCGATCGCGGTCCTTCTGGTATGCCGTACGATACGGATGCTCGTCGTCTGAGTATACGCGACCGCGGCTGTCGCCGCTGTGCATGGCATAGGGCGCCAGAAACTCGCGCTCGCGTTGTTCAAGTTGTTCTCTTGTCAGGATCATAGGGGAGTCTCCGTAACTGCCGAGAATGTATGAGCGCACGCGTGGGGGTGATGTGCCGGGAGTCTAGCATCGCCCACAAGGTCTGTCAAGCGACCCGCGCGTCACCCGGCAGGCCAGTCGCGCAGCGATTCTTGACATCCGTTCAAGCCGGTGGCAAGATCGACTGCCTGACACCGACTGGAAACGACAAGGAACCATGATCAACCAAATCATTGCCGTGATTGCCAGTGAACTGGCCTTGCGGACCGACCAGGTCGCCGGCGCGGTCGAACTGCTGGACGCCGGCAATACCATTCCCTTCATCGCCCGCTATCGCAAGGAAGCCACCGGTGGGCTGGACGAGGTGCAGCTACGCCAGATCGAGGCGCGGCTGGCCTATCTGCGCAACCTGGCCGAGCGCAAACAGGCCGTGCTGGCCTCCATCGACGAGCAGGGCAAGCTAACGCCCGAACTGCGAGCAGCTATCGAAGCGGCGAATACCCTTCAGAAGGTCGAGGACCTGTACCTGCCGTATCGGCCGCGCCGCCGGACGCGCGCCACGATTGCCCGTGAACGCGGTCTGGAGCCGCTGGCAGAACTCATGCTGGCCCAGGGAAGCGCCGCCGACCTCGACCAACTCGCCCGAGCCTATCTGAACGCCGAGGTGGCGACGGTGGACGACGCGCTGGCCGGCGCGCGCGACATCATCGCCGAGCAGGTGAGCGAGGACGCGATCTCGCGCGAAATCGCCCGCCGCGAGACGCAGCGCGATGGTATGGTACTGGTGAGGCTGGCAAAGAAGGGCGCCGACCCGTCGAACAAGTACGAGATGTACCACGAGTTCCGCGCCCCGGTGAGCGATCTCCCACCGCACCAGCTTCTGGCCCTCAACCGCGGCGAGGCGGAGGGCATTCTCAAGGTATCACTGGACGCGCCGGGCGACCTCATCGTGGGCCAGATCGAGAACCGGGTGGTATCCAACCCGCGCTCGCCCTTTGCGGCGCACGTGCGCGCCGCGGTGGAGGACGGCTACAGCCGGCTGATTGCGCCCTCCATCGAGCGCGAGACGCGCGGCGGGCTGACCGAAGCGTCCGACGACCACGCGATCCACGTCTTCGCCACCAACCTCAAGGCGCTGCTGATGCAGCCGCCCATCCGCGGCAAGGTTGTGATGGGAATCGATCCCGGTTTCCGCAGCGGCTGCAAGGTGGCAGTGGTGGATGGAGCGGGCAAGTATCTGACCAGCTTCACCATCTATCCCCACGAGCCGCAGCGGGATCGGCAGCGCAGCAAGGATCTGTTGATCGCGGCCGCGCAGCGTTTCGGCGTCGAGATTCTGGCTATCGGCAACGGGACCGCCAGTCGCGAGACGGAGCAACTGGCGGCGGAGGTAATTGCGGACTGGGAAGGCGGAATGGAAAATGAAGGAAAGAAGAGAAAGGGGCTGGCGTATGTGATGGTGAGCGAGGCGGGGGCCAGCGTCTACTCGGCGTCCGGGCTGGCGCGGCAAGAGTTTCCCGATCTGGACGTGTCGATGCGCGGCGCGGTCAGCATCGCCCGCCGCCTGCAGGACCCGTTGGCCGAGCTGGTCAAGATCGATCCGCAGAGCATCGGCGTCGGCCTCTACCAGCACGACGTGGACCAGAAAAAGCTGGCGGCGACGCTGGACGCGGTGGTCGAGGACGCGGTCAACTCGGTGGGTGTGGACGTCAACACCGCCTCGCCCGCGCTGCTGAAATACGTGGCCGGGATCGGACCGAAAGTGGCGCAAAACATCGTCGCACACCGGGATGACAACGGGCCGTTCCGCAAGCGCAGCGAGTTGCTCAAGGTCAAGGGGCTGGGACCGAAAGCCTACCAGCAGGCGGCCGGCTTCCTGCGCGTGCCGGAAAGCAAGAACCCGCTGGACCGCACGACGGTACATCCGGAGAGCTACCCCGTGGCCGAGAACCTGCTGGCGCTGGCCGATCTGAACTGGCGCATGGTGGATCTTGGCGCGCGGCTGCGCCAGTTCCGCGCCCGCAGCGACCTGAACGCCCTGGCCGAGCTGTTGGACGTCGGCGTCCCAACGCTGAACGACATCTTCGAGGCGTTGCTGCGACCGGGGCGCGACCCGCGCGACGACCTGCCTGCGCCGGTGCTGCGCCATGACGTGCTGAGCATGGAGGATCTGAGCGAGGGGATGGTGCTGACCGGCACGGTACGCAACGTGGTTGATTTCGGCGCGTTCGTGGACATCGGGGTCAAGCAGGATGGGCTGGTGCACGTCAGCCAGATGGCCGACCGCTACGTTCGCAACCCATACGAGGTGGTCAGCGTGGGCGACGTGGTGCAGGTCAAGGTAGTCAAAATCGACACCGAACGCGGGCGCATCGGCCTGAGCATGCGTGACGCTCGCTAGGCGCGCCAGCATCAGCCCCTGCCCGCACCGGTTTCACCGAACCGGGTGTGTTGCGAATCTGACCTCCTGTCGAAGGCACAATGCGCGAAACTGGCTGTTGCTGTTTTTCCAGCGCTGGCAATTGCAGACCCCAGCGGTGGCGACGGTTTTTGGCCGGATTTCTTTGACAGTCGATCACTGCAACGGTATAATCTCTGGGCAGCCGGCGGATCAAATATTCACGGCGTTTTGGCGCAATTGATGATCGATAGCTGCCCTGTGTGCAGTTGTCCGCCCTCCCAGTGTCTGCAAACGCGGGGAGGGCGGCCTATGTCAGGCGCGGGCTTGTGGCTGGGTTTTTCGGGCAGAACTTCGGAGGTCAAACATGTCCACAGTTGGCAAAGGTTTGGAAGGCATCGCAATTGCCGAGTCTTCCATCAGCACGGTCGATGGCGTCAACAGCAAGCTGATGTACCGCGGCTATGACGTGCCCGAGCTGTCGGCGCGCGCCTCGTTCGAGGAGATCGTGCATCTGCTGTGGTACGGCGCGCTGCCGACGCAGCAGCAGTTGGACGATCTGAAGGCGCGACTGGCCAGCCGGCGCAAATTGCCCGACCAGCTGCTGGACATGATCCGCGTCACGCCCAAGGACGCCGATCCCATCGACATGCTGCGCACCATGGTGTCGGCGCTGGGCATGTTCGATCCGCTGGCCAACGACGGCAGCGACGAGGCGCTGTTCGAGAAGGCTGCCACGCTGACCGCCCGCTTCCCATCGATCCTGGCCGCGTTCCACCGCATCGGCAACGGGCTGGAGCCGCTGGACCCGCGGCCGGACCTCGACCACGCGGCAAACTTCCTTTACATGTACCATGGCAAAGAACCGGACAAGCGCACCACGCGCGCGCTGGAGACCTACCTTGTGCTGCTGGCCGACCACGAGTTCAACGCCTCGACCTTTGCCGCTCGTATGATCACCTCGACGCTGACCGACATGTACTCGGCGGTGACGGGCGCGATCGGCGCGCTCAAGGGGCCGCTGCACGGCGGCGCGCCCAATGGCGTCTACGATATGCTGATCGAGATCGGCACGCCCGACAAGGCCAACGACTGGTTCGAGAACGCCATGGCCACCAAGTTCCGCATCATGGGCATCGGCCACCGCGTCTACAAGGCCATGGACCCGCGCGCGACGGTGCTGCGCGAGCATGCCCGCGAGCTGACCCTCAGCACAGGCAACCCGGTGTGGTACGCCATCAGCCGCCAGATCGAGCTGCTGGCGCTGAGCCATCCCTATTTCCAGGAGCGCAAGCTGTTCACCAACGTGGACTACTACAGCGTCACCGTGCTGACCAGCCTGGGCTTCCCGGTGGAGATGATGACGCCCATTTTTGCCGTCAGCCGCGTGGCCGGCTGGACTGCCCACGTGATCGAACAGTTCAGAAACAACCGCCTGATGCGGCCGAGGGCCGAGTACGTCGGCCCGGTCAACTCCGTCTGGCAGGAGATCGAGGACCGCACGCCTGGCGTGATCTACATCGAGGACGACATGGGTAACCTGAAGCCTTTCGGGGACAACGAAGAGGAGACCACTACATGACCATGGATTTTGACCTGATTCGTCAGGTTTACGCTGACTTGCCGGCGCAATCGAAGCTGGCCGGCAACTGATGGGCCGGCCGTTGACGCTGACCGAAAAGGTTCTGCTGGCCCATCTGGCCAGCCCGCTGAGCGAGGCGCCGGTGCGCGGCAAGAGCTACGTCGAGTTCAACCCTGACCGCGTGGCGATGCAGGATGCAACCGCACAGATGGCGATCCTGCAGTTCATGCTGGCAGGCCGCGACGACACCGCCGTGCCGACCACTGTGCACTGCGACCACCTGATCCGTGCCCAGTTTGGCGTCAACACCGACCTGCCGATCGCCGTCAAGGAAAACGCCGAGGTCTACGACTTCCTGCTGAGCGCCTCGCAGCGCTACGGCATGGGCTTCTGGAAGCCGGGCGCGGGCATCATCCACCAGGTGGTGCTGGAGAACTACGCCTTTCCCGGCGGCATGATGATCGGCACCGACAGCCACACGCCCAACGCGGGCGGGCTGGGCATGGTCGCCATCGGCGTCGGCGGGGCCGATGCGGTGGACGTGATGGTCGGCATGCCGTGGGAGCTGCGCTGGCCGGGCGTCATCGGCGTGCGGCTGACGGGCGAGTTCAACGGCTGGACCTCGGCCAAGGACGTGATCCTCAAGGTGGCCGGCATCCTGACCGTCAAAGGCGGCACCGGCGCGATCGTCGAGTATTTCGGGCCGGGCGCGCGCAGCATCAGCGCCACCGGCAAGGGCACCATCTGCAACATGGGCGCGGAGATCGGCGCCACCACGTCGCTGTTCCCCTTCGACGACCGTATGGCGGCCTACCTGCGCGCCACCGAGCGCGGCGACGTGGCTGAGTTGGCCGAAGCCGTGGCCGGTCATCTGCGCCCCGACCCCGAGGTCGAGGCCAACCCGAAGCGCTTCTACGACCGGGTCATCGAGATCGACCTGAGCACGCTGGAGCCGCACGTCGTCGGGCCGTACACGCCCGACCTGGACCGGCCGATCTCGGCGCTCAAGGCGGAGCTGGGCGAGAAGGGCTATCCGGTGGAACTGACCGCCGCGCTGGTCGGCTCGTGCACCAACTCGTCCTACGAGGACATGAGCCGCGCTGCCAACGTGGCGCGCCAGGCGCTGGACAAGGGGCTGACCGCGCAGACCCAGTTCCTCATCAACCCCGGTTCCGAGCAGATCCGCAAGACGGTGGAGCGCGACGGTCAACTGGGTGTGCTGGAGGAGATGGGCGCGACGATTCTGGCCAACGCCTGTGGCGCGTGCATCGGCCAGTGGCGGCGCACTGACGTGGAAAAGGGCGAGAAGAACAGCATCATCAACTCGTTCAACCGCAACTTCGCCGGCCGCAACGACGCCAACCCCGGCACCCACAGCTTCATCGCCTCGCCTGAGATCGTGACTGCCTTTGCGCTGGCCGGCCGGCTGGACTTCAACCCGCTGACCGATGCGCTGGTCAACGCCAACGGCGAGCAGGTGCGTCTGGACCCGCCGCGCGGCGAGGAGTTGCCCAGCCGCGGCTTCATTCGTGACAACGATGGGCTGGAGGCGGCGCGCGATGACCGCAGCGGCGTGCAGGTGGCAGTGGACCCGCAAAGCGAGCGCATCTCGCTGCTGGAGCCGTTCCCGGCCTGGGATGGCAAGGACATGCTCGACATGCCGGTCCTGCTGAAGGCCAAAGGCAAGTGCACCACCGACCACATCTCGCCGGCTGGCCCGTGGCTGAAGTATCGCGGCCACCTGGACAACATCAGCAACAACATGTTCATCGGGGCGATCAGCGCCTTCGACCACCCGGCCGGCAAGGGGCGCAACGTGGTCACCGGCGAGAACGATGTGGCCTACTCGGACATTGCCCGCGACTACAAGGCGCGCGGGCTGAGCTGGGTGGCGGTTGGCGACGAGAACTACGGCGAGGGCAGCAGCCGCGAGCACGCGGCCATGGAGCCGCGCCATCTGGGCGCAGCGGCAATCATCGTGCGCAGCTTCGCCCGCATTCACGAGACGAACCTCAAGAAGCAGGGCGTGCTGCCGCTGACCTTCGCCGATCCGGCGGACTACGACAAGATTCGCGAGGACGACCGCATCAGCCTGCTGGGGCTGGCCGGTCTGGCGCCGGGATCAAAGGTGCAGATGGTGATCACCCACAGCGACGGAACGACCGACGAGGCCGTGCTGAACCACACCTTCTCCCCGAACCAGATCGAGTGGTTCAAGGACGGCTCGGCGCTGAACCAGATCAGGGCGATGCGGGCGTAGCTGTCAGCACTTCATTTGCCTGACCAGGCCTGTACCAGCAGAAAAAGCCCGTCTTGCAATCGCAGGACGGGCTTTGAGCATGGTGCTGGTTTGAACTTATTCTTCATGTGAGTTGCGAGCCGACACAGGCGCGGCTTTTGCGTACGACAGGAGTGAGTGTGATGTCTCCTATCAGTGAAGCAGCGATCCGCTGGCGCATCCATCCAATAATCCTCAGACACCTGCGCATGCACCGCAGGCGCAGGTGTGCGGGCCTCATGGGTGCCTCCAATCCGGCATCTGAGGATGCCTACTCCGCGATTCGAGGTGTCAAGATGCCAGCGAAAGGCTCGAAATGCGGAATGTCAACAGAACCTAGTCGGTCATCACTGCGTAGGCAACTTCGGCCAGTCGGTAAATCGATCTGCGCGGTCGGGGTCTTGTCGGTTGAGCCGTGTGAACAGGTCGTGAGTGCCGAGGTCCTGCGGGACGAACGTCGCCAGGTAGAGCAAGCCCCAGGGCGTTCTGTTGGCGGCGGCCACGCCCAGGTAACGCAAGATCTGGCCGTCGCGGTGCGGGTGCTCGTAGCGGATCGTGTTGGCGTCAGCGCCCGGTCTTGCAACGGTTGCGTGCATCCAGAGCTTCTTGAACGATGGCAGGCGGATGAGCTCGTCCAACGTGGCGATCAGATGCGGCGTGGCCCGATGCTTGAGGCTGATGCGGCGGAAGAATTGCAGTTGCTGCGTGGCGACCTCGGTCCAACAAGCGCCCAGCAGTCGCTCATAGCCCAGCGCGGGGTCGAAGATGGTACGCATGGTGGAGAAACGCCCGGCCACAAACTCACCACCCGCCTCGAACACCCTGCGCGACAGGCCTGTCAGGTTCAGCACTGCGGCGTTGGCGGCGATCAGGTCGCCGTAGTCGTCGTGGACGAAGGCCGGCAGTGTGCTGTGTTGCATGGCGCTGAGGATCACATCCAGCGCCGCTTGGGGTGATCCTGCGTCCGGCGTGGGGACAGCTTCAGCAAGGCCGCTGGTAACCATGAAGAACTCATGCCGTTCGGCTGGGCTGAGTTGGAAGGCGTTGGCGAGCAAGCCGACGATCTCAGGATCGAGGTTGCGCTGGCCCTGCTCGATCGCCGCGATGACCCGTGTTCCCAGCCCGGTTCTCGTCCCTAGCATCTCCTGCGTCCATGGGCGCATCGTGGCATCTAGCTGCTCTTTGCGCAGAGCAGCCACCAGTTGGCCAAATCGTGCTCGATACATGACGTCGCTCCTTTTTCCCAAACAGCCCGGTTCCTTGAGTATCGATGACTGCGCAGGCGTTGCTTCCCTGGTGTCAGGCCGGATCCCGCCGACGGGCGCAGTATAGTGCATGGCCGCGGAACTACGCAAAAACCGGTAGTTTACTACGCGGAATTGGTTAGTCCACTACGCGGAATTGGTCAGCAGGGACATTGACGAGAGGGGCGTTTGCGGAATAGAATCATGGTGAAAGTGTGACTCACTGCTACCAAGGAGGCAATTCAATGACAACCAGTAGAAACCTCGCGAACATCTCGACTTTCGTCATCCTGATTGTCTTGTTGTTGACAGCACCGGCTAGGGTGGTCGCTGAAGGAGTGACGAATCCCGAAGCATTGTGTTCATGGAACGGAGCGAGCTACCGGTGCTATGCTCATGTATGGCGTTCTCCGGGTTCCTACTCCGGGGTTCATGGCACCATTAGTACGGCGGATCCAGTTCTGCGAGAATCGAATGCCACGTCTGGCGCCCAAATCGCTATTGTCAGCAACTCGGGACAATGGATTGAACTGGGTTGGACGAAACAGGCGAACAACCACAACTGCGATACTTGGCTCTATTGGGCAACAGACCCCGGCAACCCTCACTTCATTCGCTATGTGCCTTCCGGGGTGAACTATCGACTTACGATTGCAGTCACCGATGAAGTCAACGGGTATTGGCGTGTGAAGGTTGTCGAAGACTCGACAAATAACCTGCTAGATGAGATTCTCATCAATGTCTGGCCGGTTTGGAACCGTGGCTATATGTTGCAGGCAAACGGCGAAGTGGGGCCAAGTAACACGAACGACATGGGAGTGTCCGGCATGATAAATCTGAAGTTGCGAACAACGCCAGGATCAGGATGGTATACCTGGTTTCAGGCAACCGGTTTTGAAGATCCGCCATACCCGCCATATCGTGCCGTAAATCTCGGCAATCCGTATAACTGGCAAGTATATGGAGGCCAGGGCCAGCCTGGATTCTATTGCCAATGACCTTGCCACCATTGGCATCGTCTCATCTCTGGTTTGGATGAACATTTAGCAGATGAATTGTACATGACAATAGAAGGTGCCACAATGAGAACCACAACTAAGCTAACCCTGCAAACCTGGCTGTTGACCATGGCGATCGTCTTCATGGTCGCGGGCTTCAGCATCTCTTGCGCGACCCATGCTCCGTCTCCCAGCACGATCTCGATTCCAACCTGGAGCGAGCGCTTGCCTCACCAAACGGTGAGCAACGGGATATCGGTGGCCTGGCATGCGCTGGTGCTGTCGGAACAAGACACATATGTCGTCTATTCCCTGGCGGCAGATGATCTCAAGAACGGCGAGTTTGTGCTGGAACCCAGCCAGGCGAGCCTGCGATTTGGTGCTGATGCGGCATCAGCCATGACAGATTCCATCCCAATTGGCGTGTGGAACGGCGTCAGCCTGGGCATGTTGCGTTTTCCGGGACGAACCGCCAATGCCAGCATACTTCAACTTGAAGTGGACAAGTTACGAGTGGGGGACGAGGAGCTGTCAGGAAACTGGACGCTTCCAATGCTTACCAACAGCCGGCCCGGCAACGATTCGCTTACCAGGACAGGCGCCTGGCCAGCGAACGGTACGGTCACCCAGGGATCGATCGACATCGTGGCCACAGCTGGCCGACTGGCGCCTGATTCTGCAGCCACCATTGATGCAATGTCCGGCACCGTCCCTCTTGCGACTCCTGTACCCGTTGATGTCGCGCCAGATCTGTTGACCGTCTTTAGTCTGATGGGAGTTGATAGCAACACCCAGCAATCGTTTGCCGCCACAGTTGAGATCGACACAGCGGGTTCTGCCTCGGTGAAGACCTGGAGTCCATCTCAGCCTGTCACGTTGGACCCAGAGCAGGCGCCGTTGGCGGCCCCTGACGAAGGAACGCCCCCCGAACACGTCACGCTGACTGAAGCGGTCGCGCGTTCATCCTCGCCTGTGTTGATAAGGTCCAGGCTGCCTGCCGGCGTGACGCTGGACCAGGTCACGATCAACACCTTTTCTCAACCTGACGACATGATTGCCTTGGACTACTCGGACGGTATTCAGGTCGTCCAATTTGTCATGCCACCGGGCACAAACATGGCCGATTTTCTGGCGGTCAGCGACTCCATTGTCACGGTGCAGAGGTTCGACCTCAACGGTGTGACAGCCAGCGGCTTTGGATCCGGATCGTCCAAGTCGCCCCTCACCGGCGAGGATATACCGTATCAGGGCGGCGTCTGGTGGGAAAGTGACGGCGTCTATCATTCGATAGCCGGCGATGCAACCTTCGAAGCCCTCGTCGATATCGCTCGTGGGTTGCGACCGGCCGGCCAGTAACGCTGGATGCGAGTGCCATGTCTATTCTTCGTTCGCTGGCAATTGGCTCGGTGCGATCTTCCTCTTTCCAGGTAGACCTGGATTGACAACACCGCGAAGCGTAGCTAACCAGGCTGCGCTTCGCTGGTTTTACAACGACGTCCATTTGTCTGTCTTTACGGTGAAAGCGGCTTGGACCAGTCGGCGCAGCGCTCTGTGCTGGCGGGGTCTGGCTGGTTGAGGCGCGTGAACAAGTCGTGGGTGCCAAAGTCCTGCGGGACAAACGTGGCCAGGTGTCGAAGATGGTACGCACGGTGGAGAAACGCCCGGAGAGAAACGTGTCGCCGCTCTCGATCAGCCCCTTGCGCAGAGCAGCCACCAGTTTGCCAAATCGTGCTCGATACATGACGTCGCTCCTTTCCCCCGAACAACCCCGTTTCTTGAATACCCATTGAGCAGGCGTACCTTTTTCGGTGTCAGGCCCGATCCCTGTGACGGGCGTTGCGTAACGACATCCGCCAGTTAGTCGCTCCGGAGCAGATGAAGTATACTTCGCCCACGGAACGCGGCGTGGCCGCGCCTGAAACCTGGCGACGATGACCCCATGATGCAAGCTGACGAACCCTTTGGCTGGGTGTTCTACGACGATGACTGCGGCTTTTGCCGGCGGTGGATACCGTTCTGGGGTCCAACGCTGCGCAAGGTCGGGCTGGATGTCGCGCCCTTGCAGGCGCCGTGGGTATCGTCGCGGCTGGGGCTGGCAGGCGACGAGCTGGTCTACGACATCCGGCTGCTGTTCGCCGATGGCCGACAGTTGGCCGGTGCTGAGGTCTATCGCTACGGCGTTCAGCATATCTGGTGGACCTATCCATTGTACCTTTTCTCGGTGACGCCCGGCCTGCGCAGCCTGTGGGACTGGGGTTACCGTACCTTCGCCGATCATCGGCACCAGTTTTCGACGGCATGCGGCCTCCCGGCACCAGGGACGGCAAGCGAGGTCAGTAGCCCGACCAGTCGTGCCTTATCCGATGCGCTATGATCAAGTCGGCCAGCACTCAGGTGCCGGCCTGTTCTTGTAGCGAGAGATTATTTCGACGTCCGAGGATGCCATGCATTACATTCATAGAGCACTTGGTAGGAGTCTCGCCGCGACCCTGATAGCTGTTCTGGTAGCAGGAATGTTGCCCGGGACTTCCCTGGCTTCGAGCCAGCCGTCAGCGTTGGGCGATGTCTGGTACGATGTCGACGAAAGCGATCTGCCGGTGGCCGGCGAGCGCTGGATCGTTCCGCAAAGCTACCGCACGGTTGGGCTGAACGTCAACGCGCTACAGGCGGTACTGGATAGCGCGCCGATGGAAGGAACGCCCGCGGCCGCTGCCAGCGACGTGGTGCTGGCGTTGCCGCTGCCCGAAGGCGGCTACGGCCGCTTTCGCATCGTCGAATCGCCGGTGATGGCGCCTGAGCTGGCGGCGAAGTTCCCCGAGATCACCACGTATGCCGGCCAGGGGCTTGACGATCCCACCGCAACCACGCGCTTCGACTGGACCCCCACAGGATTTCACGCCATCATCTTTGGACTGAGCGGCACCATCTACATCGATCCATATAGCCGCAGCGACACCGCGACCTACATCAGCTATTACAAGCGTGATTTTGTTCCGAACCCGGATAAGCGCTACGTGGAGACGATGCCCATCAGCGCTGGTAGTGACGACGAACGTGACCTGAGGGCCGAGCTGGCCGAGCTTGTCGATCAAGGTGTCCTGCCGCCTACAGGCTCGGAGTTGCGCACGTATCGGCTGGCCATGGCGGCAACGGGCGAGTATTCCAATTTCCACGGCGGCACGGTCCCCCTGGCCATGGCTGCCATCGTCACGTCGGTCAACCGCGTCGACGGGGTATACGAGCGCGAGACGGCAATTCGCATGATATTGATCGCCAACAACGACCTGATCGTCTACACCAGCCCGAGCACCGATCCCTATACCAACGGCAGCGGCAGCACCATGCTGGGGCAGAACCAGGCCAATCTGGACGCCGTGATCGGCAGCGCCAACTACGACATCGGCCACGTCTTCAGCACGGGCGGCGGGGCGTAGCCTATCTGGGGGTGGTGTGCCGGACGAGTTTCAAGGCGCGGCGTTACCGGCTCCTCTTCACCTGTGGGCGACCCGTTCGACATCGACTATGTGGCGCATGAGATGGGTCATCAGTACGGCGCCAATCACAGCTTCAACGGCAACGCCGGCTCGTGCGCTGGCGGCAACCGCAACGGACCAACCGCGTATGAACCCGGCAGCGGCTCGACGATCATGGCCTACGCCGGCATTTGCGGCGTGCAGGACCTTCAGCCGCACAGCGACGACTACTTTCATGGCATTAACCTGGACGAGATCGTTGCCTACAGCACATCCGGATCTGGCAACGGCTGTCCTGTGGTCACCGCGACCGGCAACCAGCCTCCAACCGTCAGCGCGGGCGCCGGCGGCTTTACCATCCCCAGGCAGACGCCCTTCACGTTGACGGGATCGGCCAGCGACCCGGATGCCGACGCGTTGACCTACACCTGGGAGGAGTTCGATCTGGGCGCGGCGGGCGCTCCGAACAACCCGCTGAACCCACCGTTCTTCCGCTCCTGGCCGGCCGTAGCCAGCCCGTCGCGCACCTTCCCGCGGTTGAGCGACCTGGTCAACGGCACTACTGTGATCGGCGAGGTGCTGCCCAACGTCACGCGCAGCATGACCTACCGCCTGACCGCGCGCGACAACCGCATGGGCGGCGGCGGCGTCAACGCTGCCAGCGTTACCTTCAACGTCACCACTGCAGCCGGCCCGTTCCAGGTGCTGACGCCCAATACGGCCGTCACGTGGAACGCCAGCTCGACGCAGGCCGTGACGTGGAACGTGGCCGGCACCACGGCGGCGCCGGTGAGCTGTGCCAGCGTCAACATCGACCTGTCTACCGACGGTGGCCTGACCTATCCGACCGTGCTGGCAACCAACACGCCCAACGACGGCGCCGAGAACGTCGTCGTGCCCAACATCGACACCTCGACGGCGCGCGTGCGCGTGTCCTGCGCCACCAACGTCTTCTTCGACATATCCGATGTCAACTTCACGGTCGAGCCTGTGGCATGTTTCTGGGCCGACGTCAACTGTTCGTGCGGCGCCGGCTCAACGACCATCGACCTCGATGACGTGATCGCAGTGGCCGGCGCCTGGAACCTGTTCCAGGGCAACGGCACGTACACAGTTGCGGCCGACGTCAACTGCCGCGCCAACGGGCCTTGTGACGGCATCAACGACATCGCAGATGTCGGCGCAGTAGCCTCGATGTGGGGCATGGCCTGTCCGTAAGGGCGCGCCCAACAACTACTTGCCGGTGAAGAGACAACCCCTTTTTTTCTGCCAAAGCTCCGTGAGCGGCAAAGCAAACACCACGAATTCATGCACAAGGAGAAACACAAGACCATGCATTTCGACAAGATCGTAGTCCCCGCCGAGGGCGAGAAGATCACCCTTCAGGGCGGCAAGCTGCACGTCCCTGACAACCCCATCGTCGCATTCATCGAGGGCGACGGAACCGGCGTGGACATTTGGGCCGCCAGCCAGCCGGTGCTGGATGCGGCTGTGGAGAAGGCCTACGGCGGCCGGCGCAAGATCGCCTGGATGGAGGTCTATGCGGGCGACAAGGCCAACGAGGTCTACGGTGAGGTCATCTGGCTGCCGCAGGAGACAGTGGACGCCATCGACGAGTACATCGTCGCCATCAAAGGACCGCTGACGACCCCGGTGGGCGGCGGCATCCGCAGCATCAACGTGGCGTTGCGCCAGCGGCTGGACCTCTACGCCTGCGTGCGGCCGGTGCAGTATTTCAGCGGCGTGCCCAGCCCGGTCAAGCAGCCTGAGCTGGTGGACATGGTGATCTTTCGTGAGAACACCGAGGACATCTACGCCGGCATCGAGTGGGAAGCGTACAGCGAAGGCGCCGAGAAGATCATCGCGTTCATGCAGACCGAGCTGGGCGTGCAGAAGATCCGTTTCCCAGACAGCAGCGGCATCGGCATCAAACCGGTCAGCGAGGAGGGGACCAGCCGGCTGGTACGCGCCGCCATCCAGTATGCGCTGGACAACGGCCGCAAGAGCGTGACACTGGTTCACAAGGGCAACATCATGAAGTTCACCGAGGGCGCCTTCCGGAACTGGGGCTACAAGGTGGCGGCCGAGGAGTTCGGCGCGACGCCGCTGGACGGCGGCCCGTGGCACGTGCTGCCGGGCGGGCTGATCGTCAAGGACGTCATCGCCGACGCGATGCTGCAGCAGATCCTGACGCGGCCCGCTGAGTACGACATCATCGCGACGCTGAACCTGAACGGCGACTACATCAGCGACGCGTTGGCGGCGCAGGTGGGCGGCATCGGCATTGCGCCCGGCGCCAACATCAACTACGTCACCGGCCGCGCCGTCTTTGAGGCCACCCACGGCACGGCGCCCAAATACGCCGGGCTGGACAAGGTCAACCCCTCGTCGGTGATCCTCAGCGGCGAGATGATGTTGCGCCACATGGGCTGGACCGAAGCAGCCGAGCTCATCGTCCATGCCATGGAGAAGACGCTAGGCCAGAAAGTTGTCACATACGACTTCGCCCGCCTGATGGACGGCGCGACCGAAGTCAAGTGCAGCGAGTTCGGCCAGGCGCTGATCGGTAACATGTAGGCAGCGTTTCCTGCCTTTTGCCATTGATCGAGGAGTTCGCATGTGAGCATGCGAACTCCTGTGATTCAACCATCCTGTACGTTCTCCCATACCGGCGAAACGCATTTTTTTGGGGAGAAGCTTACTGTCCATACCACTCAGTCGGCGTATTGTTGTGCCGACAGTACGCTTTTCATGAACCACGACGATCATGTCCGGCTGCTGAGCAGCGCAGTGCAGCCGGGCGCGGCGATCTGGGCCGACCTCGGCTCCGGTACCGGCGCGTTCACGCTTGCGCTGGCCGACCTGCTCGGTCCCGAGGGTACAATCTACTCGGTCGATCAGGACCGCGGCGCGCTGACCGCACAGCGGAAGGCAATGGAGCGCAGGTTTCCTGCCAGCCGCGTGCACTATCTGACGGCCGACTTCACGGCCCGGCTGGCACTGCCGCAACTCGACGGGGTTGTTCTGGCCAACTCACTGCACTTTGTCAGCAGTAAGGAATCGGTGGTGCGTCTCGTCATGAGTTATCTGAGGCCGGGTGGACAGATCGTACTGGTGGAGTACAATACGGACGCCGGAAATCGCTGGGTACCCTGTCCGCTTTCGTTTGACACCTGGCGCGAGCTTGCCGGCCGCTGCGGGCTCATGGCGACTCGCAAGCTGGCCGCCGTGCCAAGCCGTTTTCTCGGCGAAATATATGCTGCGCAAAGCATGGCAGCAAGGACATAGCAACAATGACACAACGTTTACTGGCGATTTTTGCGCATCCTGACGATGAAGCCTTTGGAACAGGGGCGACGCTGGCCCACTATGGACGCAACGGCACGCGCGTCGGGCTGGTGTGCGCGACCAATGGCGACGTGGGTGAGATCGCCGAAGGGGTGGCTGCAACCCCTGAAACACTCTGGCAGGTGCGTCAGGAGGAGCTGCGCTGCGCGGCCGGCAGCCTCGGCGTGCGCGACCTGATCTTTCTCAACTATCGCGACTCCGGCATGGCTGGCACCGACCAGAACGGCGATCCGCGCGCGTTTATCAACGCACCCGAGGACGAAGTTGTCGGGCGCCTGGTGGGAGTGCTGCGCGATCTGAAGCCGCAAGTTGTCATAACGTTTGACCCGACCGGCGGCTACGGCCACCCGGACCACATTGCGATCCATCGCCACACCGTGGCTGCCTTCGAGGCAGCCGCTGACACCTCCCGCTACCCGGACGCAGGCGAGCCATGGCAGGCGCAGCGGCTGTTCTACATGGCGTTCCCGGGCGAGTTCTGGAAGCAGATACGGGACGAACTCGCTGCGGCTGGCCAGGATGTCAGCCAATGGGAGGGCGATGCCGACGACAGCAGCGACCAGGCCGAGGCGCCGGTGCACGTTTCCATGGCGCTGCCCGATACCGTGGACGCCAAGCTGGCCGCGTTGGAATGCCATGCCTCGCAGTTCGGCCCGGACAACATGTTCCGCAAGCTGCCGGTTGCGGTCATGCGCGATCTGTTGAGCCATGAGTATTACACGCTGGCCCGGCCTGAGCCAGCGACCGGCGAGACGTTGAGCGACCTGTTTGCAGGCCTCGATTGCGCGTAGCCGCAGAGACCTGATTGCGTTTTCCGGAGGATGCTGATGACAGTTACAGGTGCGCGACAGCAGATCAGCCAGGCGGTACTCACATGGGATGGGGTCAACGCTGCGCCCCACCGCTTCGGCGGCACAGAATATCGCCTGGGAACGCGTGAGATCGGGCACATCCACGGCGATCGGATGCTGGACATCCCGTTTCCCAGGAAGCTCCGCGACGAGCTGGTCGCCAGCGGTGCGGCACAGCCACACCATCTGCTGCCCGAAACGGGCTGGATCAGCTTCTACATCGACGTCCCTCAGGATGTGCAGAGGGCTGTCGATTTGCTGCGCCGCTCCTATGAGGTTGCGCAGCGGCAACATTCGAACAGAAGAACAGACTAAAAATGAAGATAGCACTCTTTGGCGCTACCGGTGGAACCGGCCAGCAGATCGTTCAGCAAGCACTGGCAGACGGGCACGCGGTGGTAGCTTTGGCCCGCGATCCGTCGCGCCTTGCGGTTCAGAATGACCAGCTTACCGTCGTTCAGGGCGATGTGCTGGACCCGGTGAAGGTTCGCGAGACGATTGCCGGGACGGATGCTGTGATCGTGTCGCTCGGCAACACCTCCGGAAACCCCGACTATATCGTCTCCCGGGGCACGCAGGTCATCGTCGACGCCATGGTCGAGGCAGGCACTCCCAGGCGTCTGATCGTCATCACGTCGCTTGGCGTTGGTGACAGCCGCGACCAGGTGCCGTTCGCGTTCAGGATGCTGATGAGCACCGTCCTCAGGAAACCGATGGAGGACAAGGAACGCCAGGAAGCATTGGTGCGTTCCAGCAGTCTCGACTGGATTATCGTCCGCCCCGGCGGGCTGACCGATGGTCCTGCGACGGGTTCGTACGCTTCCGGCCTGAATCCCGCGATATCGGCGGGCCAGGTCTCGCGGGCGGATGTCGCCGCCTTTGTCTTGCAGCAGCTCATCGACGACACGTATCTGCACCAGACCCCGGCCATCGCCTGAGAGACTGATCGCTTGCCGGCAAGTTATCACAGAGAACTGTACAGAAAGGCAGATCTATGAGCAAACCGACCGTTGTCAAGAGCGACGCCGAGTGGCGCAACGAGTTGTCACCGGAACAGTATCATATCCTTCGCCAGAAGGGCACGGAGCGTGCCTTTACGGGCGAGTACTATCACAACAAGGAGGCCGGTGTCTATCTCTGCGCAGCCTGCGGCGCCGAGTTGTTCGAGTCCGACGCAATGTACGAGTCTGGTTCGGGCTGGCCCAGCTTCTGGCAGCCGGCCGAAGAGGATGCCGTTGACACGAAGCGCGACTTCAGCCATATGATGATCCGCACCGAAGCCACGTGCAGCCGCTGCGGCTCGCACCTGGGGCACATATTCGACGACGGCCCGCAGCCCACCGGCCTGCGCTATTGCATCAACTCGGCCGCTTTGAGGTTCGTCCCGGAGAAGAACCAGTCATGACCTGTACGCATCTCGACCAGATCCAGGACGTTACGCCCAGCGCGGCCGGCTGTGAGGATTGTCTGAAGATCGGCGGCCGCTGGGTGCATCTGCGGATGTGCCTGACCTGCGGGCATGTTGGCTGTTGTGACAACTCGCCCAACCGGCACGCCACCCGCCATTACCGCGAGACGGGCCATCCCATCGTGCAATCTGTTGAACCCGGCGAGTCGTGGCGTTGGTGCTACGTGGATCACGAGTTGGTGGCATGACAAGGAGGCTGCGATGACCAATCTGGCCAAGCGTTACTACGGTGAGGACATCGACGTCACGTTTGAAGCCCGGCGCTGCGTTCACGTTGCCGAGTGCCTGCGCGGCGCTCCCAAGGTTTTTGACACATCGCGGCGGCCGTGGATTGATCCTGCCAATGAGCCGGCCGACAAGATCGCGGCGGTCGTGATGCGCTGTCCCTCCGGCGCACTGAAGTTCGAGCGCAAGGACGGCGGGCCTGGCGAGGAAGCGACCGAGGAGACGGTCATCTGGACGCCCGCCAGAAACCCGCTCTACATCCGGGGCCACTTCACGCTGGAGGTGCCGGGCGAGGCAGAGCCGCTGCACGACACCCGGGCAACCCTCTGCCGCTGCGGCGCGTCTGAGAACAAGCCTTTCTGCGACAACGCCCACCGCAAGACAGGCTTCGCAGCCGACGGCGAGCTGGGCGAGAACCAGGCGCGCGTCGCGGGCGGTGATGCGGCGCGCTTGCAGATCATCCCGATGGCCAACGGACCGCTGCGGCTGCGCGGCGATTTCCGGCTGGTCGGCGGCCACGGCCGCACGGTCTACACAGGCAACCGGGCGCTCCTCTGTCGTTGCGGTGCGTCGAACAACAAGCCGTTCTGCGACGACTCCCACGAGCAGATTGGCTTCCAGGCCGAGGGCATGTGATGTCGGTGGGTTTCGGGCGGCGCGCGCCGGTTTTCTGAGGCGTGAAGCGTGAAACGGGAAACGTGATTTCCTACAAGAACGAGCTGTTACTTCATCACGCTTCACGTTTACGTTTTCACGCTGCCACACCTGCCTGCCTCAGCCGGCCAAAAAAACGCGTTTGCCAATCCGCGTTGCCCGCTGTACAATGCCGCTCCAACCTGGTGACAATCAAGGAGCGAACTCATGGACCAACGTCTTTGCGTGATCGTCGGTGCTGCGCCAAGTCTTGGGGTTGCTATTGCTCGCCGCTTCGGACGTGAGCAATTTCGGGTCGCGTTGATCTCGCGCAGAAGCGCGCTGCTGCCCGACTATCTGGAGACGATGCGCGAGGAGGGAATCGATGCGGTGGGCTATATCGCGCACCCGGGCAAGTTTGCCGAGTTGCGCGCCGCCTTCGACCGCATCAGCGAGGAGAACGGGCCGGTCGATGTGTTGGTGTACAACGCAGCCATCGCGCGCCTGGATCAGCCCTCGGAGTTGGTTCCTGAGACGATGATGAACGACCTGGCGGTCAACGTGGCCGGGGCGCTGGTGAGCGCGCAGGCCGTCCTGCCCGAAATGCGCCGCCGTCGCAGCGGCACCATCATCTTCACCGGCGCGGAGCTGGCGACCAATCCAAACCTGCACTATGCGTCGCTTGGGGTGGGCAAGGCAGGTCTGCGCAACCTGGCCATCGCCATGGGCGACGAGCTGGAGGTCGAGGGCGTACACGTGGCCATGGTCACCGTCAACGATTTCGTGCGGCCCGGCGCACACCTGGAGCCCGAGGCGGTGGCCGAGAACTACTGGAAGCTCTATACCCAGGACGCCCTCAACCGCCAGCGCGAGATCGTGCTGCGCTAGCTCGCCTCAAGTCTCGATAAGATTCACGGCCTGCGGGTCAGTCACACATCTCGGCGCGCCGGCCGACCACGGCCGTTGGGTCGGTGTACCACGTCGGGTACTCGGCACGTGGCGGCCTGCCTGAGCGTAGATGGATCCTTCTCCACGACCATAGCGCAGGTCGTCCAGCGACCTGAAGACGTCGTAGCTGAACACGCTGATGCCGCGGATGTCGCCGTCGTCGTGCAAGTCGACCGGGCCAGCCAAATGCATCATGCCGGCGCTTTGCATTGCGGCCAGATGGGCAAGATGGCGTCGCTGCAACTCGTCCAGTTCAGGCGATTCGTCGGGTGTCCAGCCTGGTCCTTTGCGCAGCAAGACCACGTAGTACTGCTTCATTTTCCAAGTTTCTCCTTCCCGGGTACCTGGCGTCTCTAAAGCCGCGCAACGAATATGGTCCGGCAGTGGCTGCTCGCACCCAGATCTAGAGGTCCAGCCCGGCGGACCTTTCTCTGGCCTGGCGGGATTGGCGTACGATTTCGGCGATCTGGGCCAGGTGCGCGTCGTCGTGCATCAGGCCAATGACGAACCGGACGATCGCGTTGTAGCGGCGGTTGCCGCGCAGTGATGTGAACAGGTTGTCCAGATGGGGCGGGTTGGGCCACATGTCCAGGCTGGCAAGGCGCATCCTGCGGCTCTCCTCGAGCCGCTGCCGGCAGTGTTCCACGCTGGTCACGGTGCGCCACGGCACCTCGTAGCGCGACCGGCCGTCGCGCGCGGGCACGCCTCGCGCCAACTCAGCCGCCAGGAAGGCTGCCTCTTCAGCCGAGGCGGTGATGTGGACGATTACATGTCCCAGGGTCCAGGGCAGGAACACGTCGGCAGGGTCTTCGGCGAAGGTGTCCTCGGCCTGCGGGTCTTCCGGGACGAAGGTGACGTCCTCGTCCTCAAGCCCGTCCAGCAGGCCTAGCAGGCCCCAGACCATCTCGTCGGTCAGGCGACGCAGGTCGTCGATGCTCAACCCGCGGCAGAGCTCGTCGAATCCTATGCGTCTGTTGCGTATTGCGTCGAAGTCCAGCATGTGACGGGGAAAAGCAGGCTGCCAGCTTGTGGCTGGCAGCCTGGAGACATAGTCAGTACAGACCGGCGGAAACTGATCAGTGAGCCTGCCGCCTGGGTTGGACCGGTATCCCGACGGGTCGCAAAGACAGGTTGCGCCAGGCGAATCCGTGTTAGGCGGCGAGGCTTGCGTCGAGGGTGATCTCGGGCACGGCGGCCAGCGCCTTGGAAACCGGACACTTGGCTTTGGCTTCGGCCGCGATCTCGGCGAACCGCTCGGCGGTGATGTTGGGCACGTCGGCCTTGCACACCAGGTCGATGCGGCTGATGGTCGGACCGGCAGTCAGGTGGACGGCGGCCGTGGTGTGGATGTGGACCGGCGGCGTCTCGTTGTTGGTCAGCAGCGCCGACAGGAACATGGAATAGCAGCCGGCGTGGGCCGCCCCGATCAGTTCCTCGGGGTTGGTGCCGGTCTCGTCAGCGAAACGAGACGCCCAGGTGTACGGGCCTTCGTAGCGCCCGCTGGCCAGCTTCATGGTACCGCTGCCCTCTTTGAGGGTGCCGTTCCAGACTGCTTCTGATGTACGGATAGTCATGGGTAGAAACTCCTTGCTCTGTTGTTTTCGAACGATTGTAACCACTCAGGCTAAGAGGACTGACAGGCCTTGTCTTGCGGCAGGAGACTGTCGCGTCGGTTGCAGCTCGGTGACCGACCAGGACGGTCAGTCCTGGCTGGGTAGTTACGAACTATCTTAGGTCAAGTTAGCTGATGCCGGTCAGATCGCTGTACGCGCCATCCAAAACCGCAGCATCGAACGCGGCAGACCCCACGCGGGGTGGGGCCTGCCGGAACCTTGCGCCGTTGCCGGGAAAGCGGCCAATCGAACTGCCGGTGGGCGCTTTCGACAACATATCGAGGGTTGCAGTCTATGATGTGGCTGCAAACCGGCGCAGGCTAGCTGAAATCGCGGATGCTGTTCTTGGTGCTGAGGCCCGCCCCCAGGAGCAGCAGCGGAATGACCGCGTGAAACGCCGCGAAAACGCTGGCATATGCCACCACGCCGACTACGACCGAGGCGGCCACCGCGACCAGGTAAAGATAGACGGCCCAACGCTTCCAGAACCACATGCCGACTGCGCCGGCCACGGCGAGCAACGCAACGACAACTGCCAGGCCCAGGAAGATCGGCACCTGGGTTTCGTCGATGTTATCTTTGCGGTAGACGAACATCAGGACGGCGGTCAGGACCGCATCGGCCAGGATCAGGGCCAACGCAACGGTGAGCATCGTCCCGCGCTTCTTGTGCTGTGCGACCGGCGCGGCTTTGCCGCTTGGCTTGCCACCCTGCTTGTTGCCGGACTTGCCAGACTTCTGCGATGTTGGCTCCGGTTGCGCCGATGCACGGGGCGCTGCCTTGCGCTGGGATGGAGATTTGCCTGAGCTCATAACTTCTGATGACTCCCTTTCGATGAGACGTATCGTTCTGCTGCGCTGTCCTTGCCGGGCATTGGTGTGACGCAAGAAAACCCCTGCTCTCCGAGACTCGGGGTGCAGCGCGGCAGCCATGAAATTATCGTTCCAATCGCCGTTTGTGTCAAACGTGGACGGGGCGGTACTCGCTTCCCGGTGTTTTCATTTGATTTGTGTTTATCCGCAAAATCCGTACAATTATTCGCACTCTTTTGTAGCCAGGATGACCGTGTTGTTTCAGGAGGATGCAGTTATGAATACCTCGTCCGGTTCCCAAGTCGGAGCGACGAAGGGACGGGCTATGCGACCAACCCGTTTGGGCGGCGTCGCCGTAGCCGTGCTGATTGCGGTTGGACTGTTGACGCTTGGAGCTTTGACGGTCAGCGTCAGCGCCTCCCGGCGTCAGGAGGATCCGCCGCCAAACCCCGGAAACCCGGGGTTTGTGGTAGATTCGGGCGGCAGCGCCGGCGCGCTAACCACCGATCTCGTGTTGCCTGGTACACCGTTCATCCTGCACTGGTTCGCGCCCAACTCAGACCCATCGCGCGGTTGCCTGGGGCGACGTGGACAACGACGGCGACCTCGACCTGGCTGTGGCCAACTACGGCAAGCCGAACCGCGTCTACATCAACGACAACGGTACGTTGGTCACCGATCCGGCCCGCGTCTGGCAATCCGACACGCCGCGTGAACAGGGCGACCTGACGACCAGCCTTGCCTGGGGCGACATCAACGGGGACGGATATCTCGACCTGGTCGTCGGCAATCAGCGCGAATGTTTTGAGTTCAGGTCCTCGCGCACCGTTTCCTGCAACCGCAGCAACAATCGTCTCTACCTGAACAACGGACGCGGTCAACTGGAGAGGAGCGCGTCCTGGTCGTCGCTGCAACAGGACGAAACGACCAGTATTGCCCTCGGAGACATCAACGCCGACGGCCGGCTTGATCTGGTTGTCGGCAATGCCAACGCGTTCAGCGGCGGCTCAGCCCAGGTATTTCTAAACAAAGGTCAGACGTTCGGAGCAACGGCCGACTGGTCATCGTCAGATCAGGACGACACGACCTCGATTGCTTTGGGCGACGTCGATGGCGATGACGACCTCGACCTGGTGGTGGGCAACATTGAGGGTCCTGCTCGCCTGTATCGCAACGAGGACGGACGCTTTCCCAGCGGCGCTGCCTGGTCGAGCCCCGGCAAGCTGGACGTGCTGGATATGGCGTTAACCGACACCGATGAGGATGGTGTGCTGGATATTGTGATGATCTCGTCTGAGCAACGGATCGAGGTTTATCTCGGCGACGGCCGCACATTTGCCAATCAGCCGCTTGTTGGGCCGGACGTCGCCGGCTATCCCATTTCTCTGGCATTGGGCGACTACGATGGCGATGGCAAGGTCGATGTCGCCGTCGGCAAGACATGCACGCTGTCACCGACCAGTTGTTCGGTCGAGGTCTTTCGCATCGTCGGCGGCAAGATCGAGGAGAAGCCGCTCTGGGCGTCCCCTGATGGGTTGACTGCGGCCGGACTTGCCTGGGGCGACCTGGACGGCGACGGCGCGCTGGACCTGGCCACCGGCGTCGGCTACGACATCTCCCAGCCGAACAGGGTCTACCGCAACAACAGTTTTGTTCTGACGAACGGATCGCCCTTGCTGGGCTCCCGCGGGCCGTCTGATCCCCAGTACACGACCTATGCCTGGGGCGACATGGACGGCGACGGCTACATGGACCTGGCCGCGGGCGGCGCGGGCACGGCGGTCGTTGTCTTTCACAACGCGGGCGGCGTTCTGGACAACGCGCCGGTCTGGCGCGCGAGCAGTGCAGATGACACGACCAGTCTGGCGTGGGGCGATGCAAACGGCGATGGCCTGCTTGATCTGGCCGTCGGCAATGCCTCATCGTGCGTAGAAGACGGCGGCCAGGCCTGCCGGACCGGCCAGAACCAGGTCTATCTCAACACGGGCGCCATTCTGAACAGCACGCCGACCTGGCGATCCGCCGAATCGGACAACACCAGCAGCCTGGCCTGGGGCGACGTGGACGGCGATGGACGGCTGGACCTGGCGGTCGCCAATGCGCTGGACTGCCACGAGAACGACGATGACACCGTGACCTGTTCGGGGCAGAACCGGATCTACCAGCAGACAATCAGCGGCACGCTGCCAGTCAGCGCGACATGGTCATCGCAGTTGGTGGACGACTCGACCAGCCTGGCGTGGGGCGATGTCGACAACGACGGTGATCTTGACCTGGCCGTGGGCAACATGGGCGCAATCGGGCAGTCCAACGTGCTTTACCTGAACGAGCGGGGCGCGCTGGCTACCCGGCCCGGGTGGACCTCCAGCGAAGAGGAGTTGACTGCCAGCGTTGCCTGGGGCGATGTGGACGGCGATGGCTACCTCGACCTGGCAGTCGGCAACGGCGAGGAAGCATCGCGGCTCTATCACAACAACGCCGGTCACCTGGCAACGTCCTTCACATGGTCGGCGCTGGATGCCGGAACGACCTCCGGCATCGCCATGGGCGACATCGACGGCGACGGCGATCCGGATCTGGTCGTCAACGACCGCACGACGCTGCGTGTGTATCGCAACGAGGGCGGCGCATTGACCGGCGCATCGGCGTGGACAGGCGACATGCTGCCAAAAGCTGATCCCAGCGATGCTGCAAAGCCGCAATGCCTCCCGCGGAATGTGGACGAGTGCCTGCCGCTGGCCGTGGGCGACATCGACAACGACGGCGACCTGGATGTTGCCGCCGGCAGGTTACTCTTCGACAACCAGCACAGCGAGCTTTTGGCGCGCGCGGCCGTACCGACGCTGTTCGTCGAGCGGCCCACCACCACAGGACCGGCCGATTTCTACTCCGCGCCTGAGATCATCTCCGGAGCGCAGGTCATGACCACCAGCACCGTCATCTCCCTGACCTATGCGCTCAGCCAGTCGTTGCCCGCGACCGTGACCCTGCTCGGCGAATACTCGCTGAACGGGCCAGGCAACTGGCAGCCGGCCACCGGCAAAATGGCTGGCGACGGCCGGACCTTCGTCTGGGACATAGCTGCCGACGGCCTGATGGGGCGGGCTGATAACACCGTTTTCCGCCTGAAGGCTGTCACCCAGCCGGCTACGGGAGCGGACCACCTGCCCAATCTCCACCAGTACGGCGCCGGGTCGGCATCCACGCTGCCCTTCCGCGTGCAGGGGACCCAGGTGCAGGTTGTGAGTCAGGAGACCGGCAAGCCGCTTCCCATGGCTGTGGTCTATCGGCTGCCCGCGGGTGAAGTCAGCGGCGCGCAGCCGCTGGGCACGGCCACGACCCAGTTCCGCACCGACGAGAACGGTTTCCTTCAGGGTAGCGGCGAGATCAACCTGGGCGACCAGTTGTTCGCGCTGGCGCCCGTGGCGTCGAAGTTGCATACACCCAGCGACAAATACACTCTTTACTTCACAAACCTGACCCCGACGAAAGACGGCGCAACAGGCCATGAGGTCACAAAGCCGGGCTTGCAGGTTCTGGAGGTCTCCAAGACAAAGCCGCTGGTGGCGTTCAATCTGGACGTGTCGCTGGAGTGGGATGCGCGCAACGACGGCACGTTCCTGGCTGATCTCGAACAGGCTCTCCAGCAGTCGTCCGAGATACTGTTTGACGTGAGCAACGGCCAGATGGCGCTGGGCAACGTGCGCATCTTCCAGGGCAAGGCCAACTGGCTGCAGTCAGACATCGCCATTTTCGCCAACAACAGCATGCGCCCGCGCGCAACCATGGGCGGTGTCCTCACCAGGACGCTGGTCCTGACCGACCGCGTTCCCCCCATGCCAGTGGGTGGCGCGCTGCCCGCAGGCACCGCGATCACCCCTACCCGCGTCATCACAGAGGAGTTTCGCCCCGGCCGCATTCGCATCGGTCCGGTGTGGGATCCGTATGGCGAAAGCCGGGCGGAGCTTCAGCAGGACTGGTGGCGTGCGCTGGCGCACGAATACGGCCACTACCTGCTGTACCTGCCCGACAACTACCTTGGCAGCGACCCAACCAAGGCCATCGTCAACTGCGTCGGCAGCTTCATGACCACCGCGTACGACGACGAATACAGCGAGTTCCTCGACGGCAGCCAATGGATCTCAGCCACTGGCTGCGCCGATACGATTGCAGCTGCAACCACTGAACGGTCGGACTGGGACACGATCAGCAAGTTCTATCCGATGGTCACCGGGGGACCGGTGGTGAACAAGAGGGGCGATCTGAATCCTGGTCCGACTGTGCTTCCGCTCGACATAACAAGATTGTTCTATCGCCGGCCTGTGGTCGATGGCGTGCCTACGATCCCGGCGCGCAACTTCGATCTGCGCAATCTGGACGATGACAACAATCGCATTGCCGTTCCACAGGGGCAGGCCTTCTTGATCAAGACCCAGGGAACCACCGCGAGCACGACTGTCGGCACACCCCTGAAAGACCGCTATCTGGAGGACGACGAGATCGTGGCGTTGGGTCAGACCGGAAACAGTGCCAGCATCAAGGTGCGCGGCGCGGCGCCCGGCGACAGGGTCTGTGTCATCGACACAAGCAGCGAAACAGCCCTGGTCGGTTGCAATCAGAGCATTTCTGCTAACTCGCCCGTGATTCGGATGCGCCAGTACGAGGGCTGGGGGCCGGATATCAAGATCGAGCCGGCCAGCCAGCTTGCCATGGTGATGACCGTGACACAGCCGATCTCGAACGTGGCGCCGGCAGTACAGGTCAACGCCTTGATCGGCCAGACGCCCGTTATAAGCGCCAGCGAGCCGAACCTTGACGGTTATCTGCCGGTGACCGTGGTCTCCCAGGAAGACGGGCCGACCTTTGCACTGGCCGTAACGCAGACCGTGACCAACCCGGCGCCTTCTCTATGGATTCGTCAGATCAGCGGGCCTTCGGTGGCGGTCAGCGTGACTCAGGCGATGAGCGCCGGCCAGCCGGCGGTGGTGCAGATCTATCGGCCCGCCGTGCAGATCAGCGCTGATCAACCCAATCTGGCCGGGCTCAGCATGGGAATCCAGTTGTACCCGGGCTATCGCATTCCCAACCGCAACTACAACGCGTTCTCGCCGGCCGGCACGGTGGCTAAGCCCGATGCCGGCACCGACACCTACCGCATCGTTCTGCCGGTTGACTACCCGGTGTTCTCAGGCTTTGTGCGCACGAGCGCCGGCAGCCGGGAGGCCGTCAGCCAGTTCTTCCTGGCCAAGGAGTTGTCGCCCGGTGGCGGCGTGCGCTGGGGCGGCGTGGACGGCTATCAACTGGGTGTGGACAACCGGCGCGGGCTGGGTCCGAAAGATCGGTCCAGCCAGTTCTTCGCCAAGATCGCCGAGAGGGCCGGCAAGTCTGCCGACCAGTACCCTGAACTTGGCCTGGCGGCCTATGCAGGTCTCGGCCCCAATGATCTCTATGGTCTGGGCCCCAATGATCTGTACGGTCTTGGGCCAAACGATCTGTATGGCCTCGGTCCGAATGACCTGTATGGCCTGGGCCCGAACGACTTGTACGGTCTCGGCCCGAACGACCTGTATGGTCTTGGACCAAACGACTTATACGGTCTCGGTCCGAATGACCTGTACGGCCTTGGCCCGAACGACCTGTACGGCCTTGGACCAAACGACTTGTATGGCCTCGGCCCAAATGACCTGTACGGTCTGGGGCCCAACGACTTGTACGGGCTTGGTCCCAACGACCTCTATGGCTTGGGACCCGACGACCTGTACGGTCTCGGCCCCAACGACTTGTATGGCCTCGGTCCCAACGACCTGTACGGTCTTGGGCCAAACGATCTGTATGGCCTCGGTCCGAATGACCTCTACGGTCTCGGTCCCAACGATCTGTATGGTCTCGGCCCCGACGATGTTTACGGCCTTGGACCCAACGACCTGTACGGCCTTGGCCCGAACGATCTGTACGGCCTCGGTCCGAACGACCTCTACGGGCTGGGCGCTGACCTGCCCGGCCTGGATTCGGCCTGGTCAACGGCCGGCGCGCCTATATCATCGGAGGACGGTCAGGTGGCGGTCTACAATCGCGGCGACATCCTGGGTGATCCGGGCACGCTGTCGCTGCAGGCGCTGGCCAAGCCGCCCAACCTGCCTGAGTGGCTGACCACGGTCGGCCGCGCTTACCGCTTCGAGGCCAGGGGAACGCAGGAGCGAGTCATGGCATTCCATTACCTGCGCCGCGAGGTACCGCCGGGCTACGAGCACACGCTCAAGGTCTACTACTCGGCCGACGACGGCGCGACGTGGCAGCGGATGCCGACCGACCTCTACCCCGGCCAAAATCTGGCAACGGTGGCGGCCGACGACTCCGGCATGTATGTGCTGGCGGCAGCGGTCGATATCCCGTTGTACAACAAGGGCTGGAACCTGTTCTCCTATCCTGTTCCCAACACCCTCCCGATCACTGATGCCTTGCGGTCATTGCCTGCGGGCTCCTACGGGACGATCTTCGGCTATGACAACGAGGACCTGGCAGACCCATGGAAGGTGTACGACCCGACGCCGGGCATGGAATGGATGAGCGATTTACGCCAGCTGGAGGCGGGCGAGTCCTACTGGATCAGCGTCACCACGCAGATCGACAATCCACCGCTGCTCATGCAGGTCGAGGTCGCTGAGGGGCAGCCCCAGGTCTTCGACACGAGCAAGATCAACCCGCTCGACCTGCCGCTCTTCCAGCGGACACCGCCGGCCGTCTACGTCGGCGCCGTGCGCAACGCGCCGGCCGCTATCACTGCCGGTGCGACCGTCGATGCCAGGGTGGGCGATGTGATCTGCGGCTCAGGCGAGGTCATCAGTGCGCCGGATGGGGGGCTGCGCTATACGGTCAAGGTCGAGGCAGCCGATGTTGGCGGCAATGTCGCCTGCGGCACGCCCAACCGCGACGTCACCTTCACAGTTGGGGGACAGACTGCGCCTGGAACGACCCAATGGTCCAACGACAAGGTGCGCCGGTTCGATCTCGTGTTCCCGGACGGCAGCTAGCGGTCTGGAGGGCGCGCACCACCTCAGGCGTTGCGCCAAAACATTGCCAACACGACAGCAGGTTCCCGGACCCACCTACGCCGCGAACCTGCTGTTGCATTCACGCCGACAAAAGCTGGCGGTTGTAGGGTCCGTATTCCAGGTACATCATCCGCATCGCGGGATCGTCGAGCTTGGCAGCCTGCGCGCTGACGATTGCCTGCCCTTCGTGCAGGATCGTCGCCGCGCGGCTGGCCAGGATTGCGTCGCGCTGCCCGGCCGCTGCCAACACCTGATAGACGGTCACGTACGCCAGGGCGGGAAACTCTACGCCGGCGGCCCCCTTGTCAGCCAGCATCTCCTCGACCTGCTCGGCCAGTCGCTGCGCCTCTGGCAGATCGCCGCGCCATGGCAATGCGGGCCAGAGCGGCCACATTGTCGGTCGCCGCGCTCGACCGGCGTGCACCACGACTGCGGATCGCCAGTGCATCCTCCTGAGCGGCCGCGGCGCCAGCGAGATCGCCCGATTCTTCGGCCAGCAGGCCGAGATGGGTCAACGTGTAGGCCTGGCTGCGCAGGTCGCCCAGGGAGCGTTGGATTGCCAACGATTCCTCGTAGAGCGACCGGGCATGCAACAAGGCGCCCTGAAACTGGGCGACCAGCCCCAGCGTGTCGAGGTTGGCCGCCTCGCCCTGGCGGTCGGCCACATCGCGGCGGATGTCGAGCGCCTCGCGGTGTTTCTCGCCGGCCTGGACGAAGTCACCCAGCGTGAAGTAGGTGTTGCCCAGGTTGCTGAGGACGTAGCTTTCGCCGTGCCGCCAGCCGAGAGTGCGGCAGGTCGCCAGCGCCTGATCGTAGAAGCGCAGTGCGTCGTCGTGGTTGCCGGTCTGGCGTTCCACCGCACCCAGCATGAGCAGGCAGTTGGCGATCCCTTTTCGGTCGGACACCTCCTCGAACAGCGCCTGCGCCTGCCGGTAGCGCTCGGTTGCTTCTGCAAGCTGGGTGTTGCCGAGATAGGTGTGGCCCAGGTCATACAGGCTGAGGGCCTGGAGCCTGACGTCGCCCTGGTTTCCGGCGACCTCGTTGGCCAACTCCAGCCACTCGCGCGCTTCGGACTCCTTGCCGGTCTGCAAGAGGATGCGGCCCAGCAGTGCATAGCCGCGCGCTTCCAGCAGTGCATTGCCGGCGCGTTCCGCCAGGCTGACGGCCCGCTGCACGATTTCCTGGGCGCCCGCGAAGTCGCCGGTCAGCCGCTTCAGCTCCGCGCGACGAAGATCGACGCGTGCCTGCGCGTCGGGATCGTTCAGCGTCCCGGCAATGACCGCCAGTTCGTCGAGGTCTCTGGCCTGGGCACCGCGGTTGCCCTGCCAGCCGTAGACTGCCTCGCGCGCCAGGAGCAGTTCCAGCCGCGTTGACCGGCTCTGGTCTGGTGTCAGCGCCAACGCGTGGTTGAAGTGCTCAATGGCTTCGTCGTTTGCGTAGCGGCTGGCCGCCAGTTCGCCCGCCAGCCGGGCATAGTATGCCGCCTTATCGGTTACGCCGGCCACGCCGTAGTGCCAGGCCAGCGCGACGACGATGTCGTTCAGCGATTCCTGGTACAGCGTCTCCAGCGCGGCGGCCGTGTCCTCGTGCAGGTAGACTCGCTCGACCTCGTCAAGCTGGCCGTAGAGGAAGTGCTGTATCAACTGGTGCCGGAAGCCGTAGCGGGAGATGCGCTGGCCGCCGATGCGCTGCATTTCCCGTGCTTCGACCAGTTGGTACCGGCGGCTCAGGTCGCTGCTAAGGCGTTGCACGACGTCGCGGCCGGGCAAGCGCTGCAGGTTGGCGACTACTTCGGCGATGAAATCTTCGCCGCCAACACTGGCGGTGGTGAGCATGGTGCGGTCGCCGCTCTCCAGGCGGTCGATCCGGCTGCGTATCACGCCGTCGATGCGCGCTGGCAGCCGCGTCCAGTCCAGCGCCTCGGGCTCGATCCAGCGGCCGTCCTCGTCCTTGGCCAGCAAGCCACGCTCTTCGAGGTCTCTCATCAACTCGACGATGAACAGCGGATGGCCGCGGGTGTGCTTCGCCAGCGCGGCGCGGAAGGTCGCCGGGAAACGGTTTGGCTCGCTGTCCAGGTAGGCATCGACGAAACGGCGCGCCTCGTCGGGGTCGAAGCTTGTCAAATCGACCACGATGTCGCCATGGACCCGCATCAGTTCAGCGTAGAGCTGTTCGGTGGGATGCCGTCCGCCCGCCCGGCCGGCAGCGATCTCGTCCGGCCGGTAGCTGCCGATTATCATGATTCGCTGGTCGCTGAGCCGCCTGCCAAGGTAGAAGAGGAGACTGATCGACGACGCGTCGGCCCATTGCAGGTCGTCCAGTGTGAGCAGCAACGGCTGGTACTCCGCGATCCTGACCAGGAAGTTGTAGCACTGTTCGAAGATGTGCTCCTGGCTGACGGACTGATCGCTCAACTCCTGCAGCTCGTGCGTTTGTTCGATGACATCTCCCAGGCGCTTGTCCACACCGGTTTGCTTCAGCACGGCTTTGCTGAGCGGCGAGATCAGGGCGCCTGCCACCGGCACCAACTTGATCAGATCCGGCGCGATGTCGATCAGGACAAGTCCGCTTCTTGCCAGCAGTTTGCGGATTCGGGTGCTGTTCTCGGAGGCGATCGCATGCTCGGCCAGACTGGACTCCAGGCTGCCGGTGAGCACGCCCAGAATCTCGCGAAACGGCAGATACGCTTCGCCGACGCCGGTCTGTGCGTTGCACGTCCCCTGACCGATGATCAGGTCAGGGTGTGTGGCCTGAACGGTGCGAACGAACTCGGCCACCAGCGCCGATTTGCCGCTGCCGGCCTGGCCCGAGATGAAAACAATCTGCCCGTGGCCGGCCATCGCCCTTTCCAGGTGCCTGGTCAGTCTGGCAAGCTCTGCTTCGCGACCGACGAATACGGTGTCAGACATGGTGATATGTTCCTGAACAACACTCGGAGAGATACTTCGGCGGCCTCAGCATGACATAAGAGACACGGCGTCTTGTTGCGACACCGGCTGACAGCTGCTTAGCGATCACCGTTCACTGTGTTGCGCCCACGCTGTCAGCAGAGCGCGGTGGTGTGGGTTGGCCTGCAAAAACATGTTGCGCAGCCGGGGGTTGCTGATTCTGGCCGCGCGCTCGATCAGAAAGTCGTGGCCGCGTCGCAGGGCGTCGTCGGCGTCGTTCTGATCGCCGGCAGCCGACAGCGCTTTGTATGCGACCAGGTATGCCTCGGTGGGAAATTCGACGGCGCTGGCGCCGTTGTGTCTGAGCCACTCAAGCGTCGCCAGCGCGTGCTCGCGTGCCTCCGCGATCTGGCCGCGGGCCAGTGCGACCCGCGCCAGGCCGGCCCGGTCATCGACCGAAAGTGGGTTGTTGGCCAGCAGCCCTTCCCGAATCTCCAGCGCTTCCCGGAACGCCGCCTCGGCCGCGTCCATCTCGCCCAGGTCGGCCAGCGCGTCGCCCAGGTGTGTCAGGGTGAAGCCTGCGTCGCGCCGGCCGCCGATCTCCTGCTGGATCGCCAGCGCGCTGCGATACTTCTCGACGGCCGCCGATGGATCGCCGCGGATGTGGTCGATCAGTCCCAGCGTGTCCAGGCTTTGCGCTTCCTGCCGCTTGTCGCCCAGGCTGACGCCGATAGCCAGACCGCGGTTGTGTAGATCGGCGGCTTCGTCGTAGTTGGCCATTTCGAAGGCATGGTTGCCGAGATGTCCCAGCAGGTAGCTTTCGCCGTGGCGCCAGCCGATCTCGCGCGCCACGTCCAGCGCTCTCTGGTAGGCGGCCATCGCCTCATCGAGGTCGCCTATGCGCCGGTCGATGACGCCCGACATCAGCAGGCAGTTGACCTCGCCGCGATGCTGATGCGTCGCCCGGTAGATGTCCAGCGCCTCCGCATAGTACCGGCGGGCGCCGTCATAGTCCTCGTCGGCCAGCGCGCAGTTGCCCAGATTGTAGAGCGCTTGAGCCACCGTCGAGTCGGCGCCGTTAGCGGCTGCCAGGGCGTGGGCGGCCGCAAAATGCTGCCTGGCCGCGCCGTACTCATCGTTCTGAAAGGCGATCATGCCGCGCAGCAGCCAGACGCGCGCTTCTCCTTCTCCGTTGCCGGCTCGCTGGAGGCAACTCATCGCCGCGTCCAGGTAGATCAGCGCGTCGGAAAGCTTGCTTTGCACGCGTAACAGATTGGCCTGTCGGAGCGCTACCTCGGCCTGTTGGCGCGGGTCGTCCAGCACGGCTGCCAGCTGGCGGGCCTCGTCCAAATCCCGGTGCTGCGCCGCGCGCTGGCCGAGCCGGTCGAGTACCGCCTCGCGGGCCAGCAACAGGTCGACGCGCCCGGCAGGCTCTTCCGCCAGCGCGAGGGCGCGGGTGAGCAGGTCGATGGCCGATTGGTTCTGATACGCCCGCGCAGCTTCGTTGCCTGCCAGCCCCAGATAGCGGCGCGCCGGCTCGCCCGCGCCGGCTTGTTCGTAGTGAAACCCGATCACGCCGTAGTGCGCGGTCAGGTCGGCCGCGAACTGCGTCTCCATCGACTCGGCCGCCACTCGGTGCAGCGTCTGTCGGCGCTGATGGGTCATCATCTGATAGGCTGTGTCGCGCACCAGGGCGTGCAGGAAGATGTAGCGCAACTCGCTGAGCGGCTGCCAGATGGCGGCCTGCTCGGCCCGCTCAACCTGGCTTTCAATCGGACGGCCGTTGCGCAGCATCTGCGACAGGAGACGTATCTCGAACTCGCGGCCCAGCACCGACGCGGTGTGGACGACGCTGCGAATCTCGTCGGTCAGCGTGTCGATGCGGGCGATGATCAGGGCCTGGACGTCGGGCGGTGCCACGCGGTTGGCAAGCGGCGGAACGCCGATCACGCCTGCCTCGTCCTGCGTCAGCAACTTCTGTTCTTGCAGGTGCAGCACAAACTGCTGGGCGAACAGGGGGTTGCCTTCTGTGCGGGCCTGCAGGAGAGTCACCAACGAACTGTCCACAGGCGCGCCCAGGATGTCGGACGCAAGGCTGCCGAGATCGTCGGCCGTCAGGCTGGCCAGGTCGATCTGCGCCCAGGGCAGGTCGGCAATCAGCCGCAACAGCTCGTCGCGGATGTCCGCGGCAAGCTGCTCGCTGCGCGCCGTGAGCACCATGGCGATGGGCAGACCGTCGATGCCCCGCCAGAGCCGCTCCAAAAGGGCCAACGAATCGGCATCGAGCCACTGGGCGTCTTCGACGTGGAGGATGATTGGCTGGCGCAGGCTTTCAGCCTTGACCAGCGTGATCAGGCCCTCCAGCGTGTTCTCGAACCTGCCCTCGGCGTCCATCTCCTCGTACAGCGAGTCGGGCCAGCGCAGTCCGAGCAGCGCGCCGAGGAAGCTGCGCGTGCGATCCAGCTCGCGGCCGAGGTCGTCATCGACGGCGTCAGCCACCAGGGCGTTCATGCGCCGGTTGAACGCCAGCTTGTTGCGGGCCTCCACCTGGGTTCGCGACTGGCCGAAGAAATCCATCAGCCAGTAGCGGAACGGATGCAGGCTGTCGCGCAGAACCTGGTCGGCCTGGCAGAGCGCCCAGCGCGTCCCCATCGCCTCAACCACGTCGGAATGGCGCAGGGCGTTGATGAGGTGGCTCTTGCCCATGCCCGACTCGCCCAGAACGATGACGGCGCCCGCACAGCCGCCGCTGGCCAATGGAGACAGGAACTCCTCAAGCTGGTGCAGCTCGCGCGCCCGGCCGACCAGCGGCCAGCGAAACAGCTCGTCGTGTTCCTCCTTGCGGTCGAACAGTTGGTGGACGCGCTGTTTCTCGGCAAACCCCTTGAAGGACTGTTCGCCCAGGTATTCGAGATCGAAGCGGTTCTCGGCCCGCCGCGCGATCTCGTCGTCTACCAGGATGTCGCCGGGTGAGGAGGATGTCATGAGGCGCGCCGCCAGGTTGACGCCGCGGCCGTAACACGTGTACTCCTCAGCCAGCGTGCCGCCCATGGCGCCGGCGTGCGCGATGCGATAGCTGACCCCGGCGCTGACCGGGATGCTGGTGCGCGCCTGCAGGTCCAGCAAGAACGACAGTGCACGTTGGATGTCGTTTTCGTGGGCGACAGGCGCGCCCCAGAAGATCAGCAGATTGGCTCCCTTGTCGCCGAAATCCAGCCGGTTGATGAACCCGCCGTACCGTTCCTGCAGCTCGAAGACTGTCTGCATGAACGCGTGGAGCTGGATGTCGGTGCGCACGGTGGGCAGCGCAACGAAGACGTTGGTCACCCAGCGAAACTCCCCTGTCAACTCCTGGGTCAGGACCGAGGCGGGAAAATAGCGACTCATCAGCGCCAGGTCGGCGGGCCGCGCCGGTGGAATGCCGGCCGCGGGCAGGTCGCCCGTCACGTCTAGCAATCGCGCCATGCCGTCCAGTTCCTCGACGCTCACGCTGTCGCGCAGAATCTGCCAGGCGCTGCTGTCGAGAATCGTGTCGCCGGACCTGGCCTTATGTTCCGCGCCCGCGCAGGCGTCGATGGCCGGTCCGCGGAAGTAATACATTGCCCGCCGGTCATCGCCGGAGCGAACGATGCCCCACTGAACCTCGCCGGTCGCGAGGCCGACCTTAACGCCGATCTCGAAGGAACCGTATGGCGAGGTGTGGTGGGGGTGGCTCTGCCGCAACGTCTGAATACGAACGGCGGCGGCCAGCGCCGCCCGGGCGGCGCCTTCTTCTCCTCCGGCGGCGTCTACCGGAAAGATTGCGGTCACGGCATCCCCGGCCGGGTTAGAGACAAAACCGCCGTAGCTAAACACGGCTTCGAGGGCCGGATCGAGGACTTCGCGCATGATGTCGGCCGCGACCTCGGCGCCGTGCTGGCCGTGGGCCATCAGTGCATCGGTCATGGCGCTGAAGCCGGAGATGTCCACGAACAGCGTGGCGGCCTGCAGTTGGCCGCTGAACACGCCCCGCTCGTGCTGCTCCAGGATAAAGCGGGGCGCGAGGTTGTGGATCCGGCGCGTCTGCGCCGCACGTGGCGCACCTTCCTGCGGTGCACTGCTGGCCGGGTTGTTGAATTGCGTGGTCATCGCTTCGGGTTGGGCAAGCTGCAACTGGGGCTATGGCTATGATAGCATCACATCACCGTACACGCAATTGCCCATTCCCGCCGCCGAATCTCCCTCGAAATAACTTACCAGATTGTACCACCCGTTGCTTTGGAGGGCTTCCCACCGAGCCTTGCAGCTTCACCTGACCACATCAATCGCCGCTTTTGCCAGCGTTGGCGGATGGAGCAGCATGTTGGCGTAGCTGGCGTTGGCCATGGGGCAGGCGCATTCCTTGTCGGCGATGGAGCGGCGCATGGCGGCCATCTGCTCGCCAAACCAGATGGGAGCGATGTCGTAGTCGGTCTCGCGCAGGTTCCCGGTGCCCTCGGCGCGGATGCAGCAGCTCCACAGGTCGCCGTTGGGGCCGATCTGGCACGAGGCCCAGCCGGCGTAGCAATCGATCACCTGCGTCTGTTCCTGTAAAGTCCGCTTGGCAAGTTGGTAGTACTGGGCGCGGAAGGCTTGCGTAAAGCGCGCCATGCCCCTTGCGTCGGATTGGTGCGCCTTCTGGCTGAGGAAGTCGGCCACCGGCGCGTACTGGTCGGCCAGCGGGGTGATGCCCCAGCCCACCGTGTCCAGCTCCACCCGCTCCTCGGCCACCTCGGTGATGTAGCTGTCGGGCTGCAAGGTCTGCAGGCCCTCGTAAGTCTCCTCGAAGAGGTGGATGTTGAAGCGGCTGACCACGGTGTGGACGGTCAACACCAGGTTCTTATGGCGCGTTTGCAAGTCCTTGAGCCGCCGCCAGGTCTCCATCGACTTCTCCCAGTTGCCCGGCACGCCGCGGATGTCGTCGTGGACGTCGCCGATGCCGTCCAGGCTGAGGTTGATACCGACCTGCGCGTCGCTGCACGTGCGGACGATGTTCTCAGCCTGGGCCAGGATGCGATCGGGCAGCAGGCCGTTGGTGGGGATGGTGATGTAGCCGGGCCGGCAGTGGCGGTAACCGCTGATGACCATCTGGTCCAGGTCGTCGCGCAGGAACGGCTCGCCGCCGGTGAATGTCATGTAGACGGGCGAGCGGCCCAGCTTTTGAAAGACCTTGTCCCATTCCTCGACCGTCAGGTCATCGTTGGGCTTGCGCCAGATGTCGCACGTCCGGCACTTGCTGTTGCAACGGTAGCTGATGCTGATGACCACGCTGAACGGATACATGCGCGGCCAGCCGAAGCGCCGGAACGACCAGTAGAGCGGGAGCTTAGGGATCAGTCCAATCATAGCACGTTCAAAATACAAACGGCGGACCCGGGGTCCGCCGCCTGGTGGGTTCAAAGAATCTTGGCAGGCGGCACGGCTAGAGCAGCAGCGCGCTGCCGCGCTGCGCAGAATCGCTCCAGCCCAGCAAGCGATCGACGTCGATGACTCGGTTGGCATCCTCGCCGGGGAAACCAGCTACTCCGCCGCCCATCCAGTCCAGCGGCTCAGGCAGGCCGATAGCACGAACGGCGGCCTCCTGGGCAACCAGCTCTTCCAGGAGTTGGTCCCACTCATCCGGCGGCGCGGGCACGTGGAGATCCAGCCGTGCGCCTTCATCGAGGAAGCTCACATCCTGCTCGGGGACAAAGACCCCGCCCTGATAAACCACCGAAACTGTCAAGGTATTCTCATCCATGATGTGCCTGCCTAACCCAGACGATGAACGTGTTGTTGCAGTTCTCGCTGGCTGATCTTCTCATACTTGTCGGAGTAGATTTCGGCCATTTCCTCGTCGCTCAGCCGGACGCGCAGAATGTCCAGCGCATCTTCGGGCGACTGGCCATAGGCCAGCTTTTGCTTGCCGTTGCGCATCTCGAACAGATACATGTAGTGTGGGTTGCTGAAACTGCTCATGGATCGGTCGCTGGTATGTTGGTAGAATGGTGAATTGGTAAATTGGGAAACTGGTCGGGTTGTAGGTTGTTGGACCGCTGGTGGATCTAGTTCTACCAAACTACCAACTTTCCAATCTACCAGTCTACCGAATTCCTCACGCCTTGATCAACGTTCCCTGGTACAGGTCTGCGCCGCGGGCGCCGCCGCTGAGGCCGCGGTTGACCTCGGCGTCGTACTTGCCGGCCAGCAGGTCGCGGTAGAACTGGTAATCCACACCCTTCACCTTCTCGTCGTCGGGGAAGCGGTGGTAGTTGTCCTTGCTCATCAGGCTCTTGCCCTCGGCGATCAACTGGTAGCCCAGGGCCGAGCCGGGATAGGGCGCATAGAAGGCGATGGACGGCATGACGCGCTTCATGCGCTTCAACATGCGCATGGTCTTGAAGGCGTCCTCATGCGTCTCACCCGGGATGCCCAGCATGATGTTGGACCAGAAAACCGGCGGCCGTTCGCCCCTGGCTTCCAGGTCGTCGCCGATGCGGTTGACAAGGTCGATGGCGAAGTAGTTGTCCTCCTCGGTGCACTCCTTGTTGAGCAGCCGCAGAATGCGGTCGCTGCCCGACTCGAAGCCGATGGAGATGGTGCGCCAGTTGGTCTCGCGGATCAACGCCTCGAACAGGTCGGGCCATTGGCGCACGGTGTCAGCCCGGCCGGCCGCCCAGTAGGTCCAGTTCTTGGTCTGGCGCGGATACTTCTCGATCCACTCCTTGAGCCAGCGCGGGTTCTGGAAGAACATCGAGTCGTGGATGACCACCGAGCCGACGCCGTAGGTGCGGTCCAGGTAGTTTAGCTCGTCGATAACCTGATCCACGGAGCGGCGCCCCATGTTGGGGATGTAGCTGTTCTCGTTGCAGAAGACGCACTGCCACGGGCACACCCGGCTGGTGATGATGGTCGCCACCGGGCCCGGCCCCCAGCCGCACTCCGGCTCCATGGGCCAGCGCCACTTCCACTTGCGCTGCATGCGCCAGCCAACCGGCTTCGGCCAGAGGGTGCGGTCGATCATCGGCCACTCGGTCATCGATTTGGCGCCTTCGGCCGAAAAGACTCGCTCGAACGCCATGGGATCGCGCACCAGATCGACGATCACCTTCTCGCCCGGTCCCATACAGATGCGGTCGAACTCGGGCACGGCCGCCATCTCGTCGGGGGCGACAGTGGCGTGCATGCCGCCGGTCAGCACCAGGCTGTCCGGGTTGATCTGCTTGAACAGCTGGGCTGCCTTCAGCGCCGGTGGATAGGTGTAGCTGCGCACGTTCATCAGCAGCATATCGTAGCCCCGCATCTGCGGCGCCAGCTCGTCCCACGAGGTGACCGCGCGCGTCGACGCCAGGTCGGTCTGGATGCCGTTCTGGTGCAGTATGGTGCGCAGCAGTCCCAGTCCGTGGTCCTGCCACTGCTCGTGCGGCCCGCCCGGGTTCACCAGGTCGCCCAGATCGCCCAAGTCCAGCCACAGAATATTCGATTGTTTTTTTGGTCGGGAACTAAACAAAGGCAATGAAATCGTCTCCACTTCACGATCGTCTGGAAAACTCACTCCACGTCAGGCTCGGGCCATCAAGCAGAAGTGGCACTGCGTTGAGAATGTTTCGTCCCAGAATGCCATATTCTTGATCAATCACGAGGAATTGCCCCTTAAACACACGATCAAGGAACAGTAGCTCCAGACGCACGACGGACGCTAAACTAGCACTCCCGTCAAAGCCCATCAACTCGTAGAATTGACCTTCAGCGGGTACAAGACCCAACCGATCCAGATAGGACTGTGGGATAAGTGTCACATCCGCGCCTGAGTCTATTAGCATGGGAACATCAGGGATTGATGAATGGTTACCGGGATCCCGAAGTGTCACTCGTGCCACTGGCGCAGGAGGAGAAAACATCTCCTTGTCATACGCTGACATGAGGAGGTTCCTCTGATATCTCCATCATGAAATCCTGAACTTGCTCGGGATGAACAAGACGTGGCGTAGCAACATGCACTGTCTGTGGCGCAGTGTAATTTGGTACCACCACAAAGACCTGCAACCTTTCGGGCAGTCGAACTGAAGTCTTGAGATGGATTTGCCCGTGCTCAACGATTCCTTCGAATGTAGCAACTGTCATGATAGGACCTCCAACACCATTATCGCGCACCTCTGCAACGTTCAACGAAGATTGCCGAGGCATCCGAGTAACCCATTACAACGTCCGTTCCAACAGGCCCTTCATGCTGGTCACCGGCTCCTCGGGCGCCAGACGGGGCGCGTTCTGGTCGGTCTTGCCGACGAAGAAGCGGCGGGCGTTGTCCACGGTGTTGGGCAGGTCCAGCCAGAAGCTCTTCTTCGACATCTTCTCCCAGACGCGCTGGGGGCGGTAGAGATAGAAGCGCCGGTATGCCTCGCGCCACTTGCGGATCACCAGATCGGGGTCGTAGACGCCGTCGTTCATGGTGAAGCGCGCCTTCTGCTCGTGGATCGCGAAATCCGGCCACTCGTTGGCGAAGATCTCGCCGCCTTCCTCGATCATATCATACATCTTGGTGCCTGGGAAGGGGGCCGCCAGCATGAAGTTGGCCAGGTCGGGGTCCAGCTCCAGCGCCAGTTGGATGGTGGCCTCCATGGTTTCCTCGGTCTCGTTGGGCATGCCAAAGATGAAGAAGCCCATGGTCTGCAGGTTGGCGGCCTTGGCGTTCCGGAAGGCATCGCGCACCTGATCCAGCGTCTGGCCCTTGCGGATCACGTTGCGCAGCATGTAGGGATCGCCGTTTTCGACGCCGAAGCCGACCCGCTTGCAGCCGGCCGCCTTCATCAACTGGAACAGCTCCAGATCGGTGTGGTTGACCTTCATGCCGTGGACGGTGACCCAGGGCACGGTGTTCAGCCCTTCCTCGATCAGCCGGCGCATCAACTCCTTGGCGCGCGGCAGCTTGAGGTTCCAGATATCGTCGGTGACGCCGATCTCGGTCGCGCCCAGGCCTTTGACCAGCCAGCGCCACTCGGCGACCACGTTCTCGACGCTGCGGCCGCGCCAGGTGTCGCCGGTGACCGGCTTCGAGCAGAAGGTACACTTGTATGGGCAGCCGCGGCTGGTCAGGATGGTGAACGAGCGGGCGTTCGGGTCCAGCCCGTCGGTCAGCGGCTGCAGGTTGGTGTAGCGGTCGATCTTGAACAGGTCGTGGGCCGGGAAGGGCAGCGCGTCAAGGTCTTCGATCATGGGCGAGCCGTAGTCGGAGATGATCTCGCCGTCCGGCCCGCGCATGTGCATTCCCGGCAGCAGTTCAACAGGCCGGCCAGCCTCGATGGTGTTCACCAGTTCGAGGAAGGTGTGCTCGGCCTCGCCCTTGAAGACGTAATCCACGTACCAGTGGCGCGGCTCCAGGCTCTCGCGCGGCATGATGGTCAGGTGCGGGCCGCCCAGCACGGTAATCAGGCCGTAGCGCTTGGCCACCCTGGCCATGTCCCAGGCGTCGCCGATCAGCGGCGTGGTGGCGGTGATGCCAATAAGCTGGTACGGCCGGCCGGCAGCTTCAGCTTCCTCGATGTAATACTCGATCGGCACATCCTCGATGGCCGCGTCGAAGATGAACGGCTCATGGCCGCCCTGGCGCAGCGTCGCAGCCAGGTATCCCAGTCCCAGGGGAATATGTTTGCGTTCCGACCAGACTTTAGCCTCTGGACTGGCAAGAATTACTCTCATCGGATATGAACCTTCTTCAGGACTGACAGTCCTGGTCTTCAGATCAAGCTGCCACAGCTACAGTTTGCGCCTTTGTCACGCATCGAGGACTGTCAGTCCTGTCTGGTAAGTCGGCGATTGTTTCACGACCTGTCAGCGCAAGCCGTTCACTTTGGCTCGGTCAGGAGGCCGGCTGGAACGCGCTGTTGGCGTAGTTGTAGCGGAAGTTGTACGCCCGGCGATAGCCCAGGTCGGTGCTGAAGGCCGACACCAGCCGCTTGGGAACCTTGGGCAGCGGATGGCGGGCAAGCTGGCGCAGGCTGCGATGGACGATCATCGACGGGCTGTACAGCTTGCGGCACAGCCAGTCGTAGGCGTCGCGCAGCTCATCCACCGTCATCAACGCCGGGATGTAGGTAACGTGCGCTGTGTCGTAGTCCTGCCACGTGTCGTGGGGCAGGATACGGTTCTGAGCCAGCAGCGCCCTGCGCTGCTCGGTGCCGGGGAAGGGCGTCAGCACGGTCGCGCTGACGCTGTCCAGCTCGCTGGTGCGCACGAAATCCAGGGTCTGCTCAAAGGTGCCGAAGGTGTCGTGGTCGAAGCCGAACACGAACAGCCCCACCACGCCGATGCCGTGCGCCTGGACGGTCTTGATGACCTTGCGGTAGTGTTCGGCGTTGCCCTTGGCCTTGCCGCCCAGCTCGCGCCGGTTGTCGGGGTTGAGCGACTCGAAGCCGATGAAGAACTTGTCCATGTGCGCCTCGCGGGCCAGCGCGAGCAGATCGGGGTACTCGGCCACCATCTGCTCGGCCTGGCAGGTCCAGCCGCGCAGCGGCAGCTTGGCCAGCGCCCGGAACAGCTCCTCCATGTACTCCGGGTACAGCCGGAAGTTGAGTCCGAAGTTGTCGTCGGTCAGGAAGAAGCGCTTGATCTTGCGCCGCTGGATCTCTTCCACGACCTCCTCCACGGGGCGGATGCGCATGACGCGCCCCGACACGCGGATGGCGGTGCAGAAGGTGCAGTTGCGCGGGCAGCCGCGGGTGATCTCGAGATAGGGTGTCCAGTAGTTCCGGTGCTCGTTGATCTGCTCCAGCACGCGATCTTGCAGGACGGCGATGCCCGAATCCAGCGGCGCCCCGGTTTCGTCGTCGGAGCGCTTCTGCAGCGTGCCGGCGTCGAAGTCGCGCATGATCTGCGGCCAGGTGCGGTAGCCCTCGCCGACCGCGATGACATCGGCCCACTGGGCCACCTCGTCGGGAACCAGCGTGACGTGGGTGCCGCCAATGACGACGGTCGTGCCCTGCTTCTTGATGCGCTGGGCCAGCGCCTTGGCGCGGTCGATGAGCAACGTCTTGGCGCTGATGCCCACCAGGTCCTGCGGGCCCAGCGTGTTGATCGGCAGGGTCATCAGATCCTCGTCCCAGATCTCGACCGGGATGTCCAGGGGCACCAGCGAGGCCAGGCGCATCAGGGTGTAGGGCTGGCTGATGCCGCGCCCCAACATCCGGCCATCGCGCCGCGGTTGGATGAGGATCACTCGTCGAATTGCCATGCGTTGCTCTCCTGGAGACTCTAGACCTGCACTGCTGTCGTCAGGCCGTTGCGGGCCGCGCCGCGCACCGCGTAGCCGATGCCGTCGTCAGCCGGCAGCCAATCGCGGTGGCTGCACTCCATGCGGTAGCCGAAGTCGGTGCTGAAGCTGCTGAAGGCCTTGCGTGCCCAGTCGCGCGCCGGGTAGCGGCGCATCTGACGCAGGCCGCGGCTGGCGATGCCGTTCCAGCCATACAGCTTGCGCGCCAGCCAGTCGTAGCCGCCGGCGAGCTGCTCAGGCGTCATCCTGGCCGGACGATAGGTGACGTGGTTGGTGTCGTAGAGCGACCACGGTATGTTGGGCAGCAGGCGATCCTCTTCGATCCACCGGTCGCGCTGCGGCGTGCCGACGTAAGGCGTCAACACGGTGATGCTGATGCCGTCCAGCTCGCTGTTGCGCATGAAGTCGTAGGTGCTCTGAAAAATCGCCGGCGTGTCGCCGTCGAAGCCGAACACGAACAGCCCTACCACGCCAATGCCAGCCGCATGGATGTTCTGGATTGCCTGGTGGTAGCGCTCGATGTTGCCCTTGGCCTTGCCGCCCAGCTCGCGGCGGTTGTCCGGGTTGGCGCTCTCGAAGCCGATGAAGAACTTGTCCAGGTGCGCCTCGCGGGCCAGCTTGAGCAGGTCCGGATAATCGGCCACCATCAGCTCGGCCTGGCAGGTCCAGCCGTTGAGCGGCAGCTTGCGCAGCGCCTTGAACAGCTCTTCCATATACTCGGGATAAAGCCGGAAGTTGAGGCCAAAGTTGTCATCGGTCAGGAAGAAGCGCTTGATCCTGCGCCGCTGGATCTCCTCGACCACCTGCTCCACGGGCCGCAGCCGCATGACGCGGCCCGAAACGCGGATCGCGGTGCAAAAGGTGCAGCTGCGCGGGCAGCCGCGCGTGATCTCAAGATAGGGCGTCCAGTAGTGGCGGTTCTCGTCCACCTGCTTCAGCACGCGGTCCGAGATCGGCTGCAGGTTGTCCAGGTTGGCCCACTCGGTGTCGACATAGGCCGGCTGCAGAGCGCCGCGGTCGAAGTCGTCGATCATCTGCGGCCAGGTGCGGTAGGCCTCGCCCACCGCGATGCTGTCGGCCCACCGGCTGACCTCGTCAGGGCTGAGAGTGGCGTGGGTGCCGCCGATGACCACGGTGGCGCCGCGCGCCTGGGCGCGCTCGGCGATCCACTGGGCGCGCTCGATCTGCAACGTCTTGGCGGTGATGCCGACCAGGTCGCCCGGCCCCAGCGCGTCAAAAGGCACCGGCCGGACATCCTCGTCGATCACCTCGACATCTACCGCGTCGGGCACCAGCGACGCCAGCCGCATCAGCGTGTACGGCGCCATGGTGGCCTTGTGCAAGAACTTGCCATCGCGGCCCGGCTGGACCAAATATACTTTACGAATCGTCATGAAGCGTTGTTCGTTACTGCGACAGTGCATCCGTGAAACGTAATGCGTGATGCGTGATGCGTATTGCGCTGTCGGAAACTTGTCACTGATTACTGATCACTGGCCACTGATTACTGGTCACTGGCTGCTTCCGGCGCTGCTGTCGTGTTTCTTTTCCTTCAGGTTTTCCATGACCACGGCGTTGTAGTTGCCGTAGCCGCGGCCAAGCCGCGGCCGCCACCAGGCCCACTCGACGCAGGTGTCGCAGGGGCTGACGGTGTGCGCCTGGCCGTCGACGTGCAGCTTGCGCAGGCTCTGCATCTTGGGGCCGTTCCAGTTCTTCATCACCTCGACCTGGCCGTTGGGGCTGATGACGTTGCCCAGGTCGTAGTTGATGTTGAAGTCACGGTCGCACATCGCGATGCGCCCGTCCCAGTAGATGTGGACATGATACCACAAGTTCGGGCAGGCGTAGCGTTCCTGCGGCACAAAGCTGGCCGGATCGTCGGCGCGCAGCAGGTTGATCTGCTCCACCTGCCCACCCCACGAGTCGAAGGGCTTGACGTTGATGTTGTCCACGCCCGGCAGGCTCCAGAACTCGACGAACTCGTCGACCTCCGGCATGGTCTGCTCCATCTGGATGATCTGGAGGTTGACGTAGGGGTTGGCGTAGCCGCCGCGCGTCTTCAGGTCCAGGAAGCCGCGGATGTTGGCGTTGGTGCGCTCGTAGTCGGCCTTGACGCGGATCGACTCGTAGGTCTCGGGACGGAAGCCGTCGAGACACAGATAGATGGTCGACAGCCCGGCGTCCAGCAGCCCCTTGGCCTTGCGCTCATCCAGCAGGGTCGCGTTGGTGCTGATCTCGGCCCGCAAGCCTTTGCGGTTGCAATAGGCGATCATGTCGAAGATGCGTTTGTGCATCAGCGGCTCGCCCCAGATGTGCAGCGTGGTCGCCTTGACGTAGGGCGCCATCTCGTCCACGATGGCCTTGAAGACGTCGAAGTCCATGTAGCCCTGCGGCCGCTTGACCTGCTTCAGCCCGGTGGGGCACATGACGCAGTCCAGGTTGCAGATGTTGGTGGACTCGATGTACATCCGGTCGGGCGGCGGCACCAGCCGCGTCTGGCCGGTCTCGTAGGCTGCCCACTTGACCGGACCCAGCGCGCGGTTGCGCAGCTTCTTGATCTCGTGGCGCGCCTTGCGGCGCGCCTTGGCCGAACCGGACGAATCCAGTTCTGGCGACTCTGTGAAAAGCGGCCGCTCGGGCCGCTTGCTGCCACTGCCCCCGTTGCTGCTTGGTTGATCTGTCATAGCTGGATATCGGCGATCGGTAAACGGCAATCAGTAAACGGCAAACCGATTACCGATTACCTTTCACCGATTACACGTTACGGACTTACGCCCAGGAACTGGCGCCTTCGCGCGGCTGGAGCTGGCGGAACTTCGGGAACAGGCCGGCGTCCAGCGCCGCCTTGGCGACCGAGTTGACCGGGCCGACCTTGGACGCCTTGTAGGCCCGCCGGCCCCAGGTCTCGCCGAAGTACTTGACGAACTTGCGCTGCTCGCGCGCCTCCTGGAAACGCTCGCGGGCCGTCAACGCCATGCCGCTCAAGGCTTCGTCGCCGATCTCGGAGACGTTCATGAACGGGGCGATCTCGGCCGCGTAGTTGTTGTAGTAGTAGGTCTTGGTGAAGTCAGCGTCGTAGGCCATGCCGGGGTTCTTCAGCACCAGCTCGTCCCACAGCTTGGTGCCGGGGAAGGGCGTAGCAATCGAGAACATCGCCTCGGTCAGCTCCAGGCTGGCCGCGAACTCGATGGTTTCCTGCATGGTCTCCTCGTTGTCGCCCGGCAGGCCCAGGATGAAGTAGCCCTTGGAGCGAATGCCCGCGTCCTCGGTCCACCTGACCGCGTCGCGCACCTGCTGCAGGTCGATGTGCTTGGCGGTGCGCTTGAGCACCTCCTGGTTGCCGCTCTCGATGCCGTAGTGGATCTGGCGGCAGCCGGCCTGTACATCTTCTTGAGCAGTTCGGGCGTCACCCGGTCAACGCGCGCCAGGCAGCGCCAGCGGTAGTCAAGACGCTGGTCGATGAAGTAGTCGAGGATCTTCTCCAGGCGCTTGACGTCGATGGTGAACAGGTCGTCGATGAAGTAGAAGTTGCGGATGCCGTAGGCCTCGCTGACCTGCTTCAGCTCCTCGACGATGTTCTCCGGGCTGCGCTGATGATACGACCGGCCCACGATGCCCTTGAAGCAGAACGAGCAGGCATACGGGCAGCCGCGGCTGCTGAGAATCGTCAGCATCGGCTCGCCGTTGGGCGCGTAGAGCGGATACTTGCTCAGGTCGTACAGATGGCGCGAGGGGAAGGGCAGCGCGTCCAGGTCCTCGATGGGCTTGCGGCTGCCGCCCGGCACCACCTTGCCCTCGTCCTTGTACCACAGGCCGGGAATCTCGCCCCAGCGGGTGTCGCCGCTCTCCAGCGCACGCAGGAAGTCCTGCCAGATGTGCTCCCCTTCGCCGTAGATCAGGTAGTCGATGTTGGGATTGGCCAGCGTCGCATCCGGCATGGTCGTGGCGTGTGGGCCGCCGATGATCACCGGCACGCCCAGTTCGCCCTTCAGCCGCTGCACCAACTGCTCCACGTAGTGATAGGAGGTGGTCATCGACGTGAACGCCACCAGATCAGGCTTGTAGTCCGCCACCTGGCGGGCGTCCTCCTCCAGCGGCTGGGAGGGATACAGCCCGAAGTCGTGGATGCGTACCTCGTGGCCGTCCTGCTCAGCCACCGCGGCCAGATAGCCCAGGCCCAGCGGCGGGTAACTATTGATCATCTCGTTCCACTTGGGACCGATGAGGAGATTCGCATGGTTAGCTTCCTTGGCAGAGGGTGGACTGGGAACTTGGGAAGGGTAAATTGGTAAACTGGGACTGCCTGGTTACTCTGTCACCACAATCACTGCCAGGTCCGCGATCTGCTATTTGCAATAAGCTATCTGCAATAAGCTATCCGCAATAAGCTATCTGCCGTCTGCTAAATCGACCCCTGCGCTTCCATCGCGCGCCGCAGCTCCGACTTCTCTTCCTTCTTGAAGAAGGTGCGGCGGGCGATGCGCATGTTGCGCGGCAAGTTCAGCCAGAAGTCCCTGGTCTTTGCGCGGCGCATGACGGGGCCGGGCCGCAGATAGAACTGGCGGTAGGCCTTGCGGTACATCTCCTCCACCAGCTCGGCGGTCATCTCACCCATCTCGAAGCGCGCCTTCTGCTCGAAGAAGACGTAGTCCTCCCAGTCGCTGATCAGCATCCGGCCCTCGCGCTTGACGATCTCGTAGACCTTGGTGCCGGGATAGGGGGTCATCATGCTGAAGTTGGCGATCAGCGGGTCCAGCTCGATGGCGAAGTCGATGGTGTCCTGCATGGTCTGGCGGTTCTCGCCCGGCAGGCCGATGATGAAGAAGCCAATCGTCTCCAGCCCGACCTCCTTGCAGTTCCTGAACGCCTGGCGGATGGTGTCGTGATCGACATGCTTGTCGATGGTCTTCATGATCTCGACGTTGCCGGTCTCGATGCCGAACGCGGTGCGCTTCAGGCCGGCCTGCTTGAGCTTGGCCATCATCGGCTTCTCGGCCAGGTTGGCGCGGATGCCGTTGACGAAGATCCACGGGACGTGGTTGAGCTTGTCGGCGATCAACACCTCGGCCAGCCCGTACATGCGGTCCTTGCGGATGTTTGCGCTGTCGTCCAGCACGCCGATCTCCTCGGCGCCCAGATCGCGCACCAGGTGCCGCCACTCCTCCACCACGTTCTCCGGGGTGCGGGCGCGCCACTTGATGGGCATGATCGACTGCGAGCAGAAGGTGCAGCGGTAGGGACAGCCGCGGCTGGTCATGATGCTGAAGCTGCGCGCCCCGTCGACGTGGTCGGTGGCCGGCTGCAGGTTGGTGTACTTGTCCATCCGGAACAGGTTGTAGGCCGGCCAGGGCAGGCTGTCGAGGTCGGCAATCGGCTTGGCGTCCATGTTGCGATAGACGCTGCCGTCGCTGGCCTTGTAGGTGATCCCCTGGATGTCGTTCCAAACGCTCTTCGCCGGGTCCATCAACGCGGCGACGGAGGTATCCTCGCTGTCGCGCAGGAATTCCTCGAGGCGGTCGGAGATCTCCAGCCACGGGCCCTCGCCCTCGCCGCGCACCACGATGTCCACCCAGGGCTTCTCGGCCGACTCGTAGTCCAGCCCCTCCGAGGCGACGCTGGGGTGCGGGCCGCCGACCACGACAGGCACGTCGCGCACCGACTTGATGGCCTTGGCGGTCCGCCAGGCCTGCTTGACCTGGGGCGTGTTGGCGGTGATGCCGATCAGGTCAGGCTGGAACTCGCGCACGAAGTCCTCGATGGGCTGTTCCTCGACGTCGGCATCGAAAATGCGCACCGTGTCGCCGCGCTTCTCCGAAACCGCGCCCAGATAGGCAAGGCCAAGGTGCGCCGTCGTGCGGGTATCGATGGGCAAACGGAAGCGCGGGTTGATCAAAGCTACGCGCATAGGTGGATCCTCCGAGAAGATCAGGACCGAGGTCCTGGTCTGCAATTGGACTCAGACAAAGGGCGCAAGGCCCCTTTGCTGGCAGCAGGTGCAGCATTCGAGCAGCCGGATGCGCCCATGAAGATGCTTGATTATGGTCACGCGGCCGGTGTCGTGCCTGCCGGACCTGTTCGTCAGGGTGATCATTGCGGCATCGGTCCTGTTCCTGGGGAACGGTCCAACAGAGCGAGACGTTGGAGGCTGGCAAGGCCCAAGAATCGACACACCGCGGCCCTGACCATGTGGCGGATTATATCCACGCACAGGTCGTTGTCAAATTTATATGATCTAGTTCAGAAAAATTATAGTCCCAAAAGTCACAACGTGCAAACTACATCGGAAGATGCCGCCAGCGCGGGCCTGCCCTTGACGTGTTTTGCGACCATTTGTCGCCCTGCGCCGCCTTGAGGTAAACTTCCTCGCGTGCTTCCGTGCTGTTGGCGCAAATCAGCCAACGCTGGGAACACCGTCTGGTCTTGTTCATCGTCACCTGGACAGCCGTTCGCCGTCGCAGATCGCTCGATCAGTTCTTCTCTTATTTGGTAGGACCATGGCGTCAGCCCAATAGCCCGCCCACTTCTCATCGACGAGAAAACAGAGGCTCCGGCCACGTTTCCACGTGAAACGTCCAAGGCCAGGTGGTCTTCATTCGACCAACCGTGAGCGTGTGTTGCTGAAAACGGAACCAGCGCTACCTGGAGCGCAACCTAATCTATGGTCAGTCAATCTAGAAGCTGGACACGTTGCTGTTCTGTCTTGACTAAGGCCAGCAAAAAGGCTGGAACGCCGACGGCATCTGCGCGACATCGAGAAAGCCTTTGCTGCCCCGGCCTGGGCCAACTTCTACCAGCTACTCGACCAGGTCAACACCTTCCGTAACACACGTCGCCCACCGAGAGCAGAAGCTGGACAACGCCGACGAAGCCTGGCCGGCCATGTATCAGTGGCTGCGCTGCGTGGCTGTGATGAACGGTTGGTGGGTGACAGGTAGATGATGTAATAGGGACGGGTTGCCCGGCGTCCGCGGGTAAGATACAGCAAGAAACAAGGGGTACAGCCCATGGCGATACTTGAGTTTGCCACCAGTTCACTGCCAATCATACTGGCGTTCTTTGGTGTGATCGCCATCTTGCTGGCCGTTCTCGGCAGGATCGAAGGATCGGTCAAGGTTGATATCTCGCCAAGACGGCAAGGGATTCTGGTGGTCATTGGTATTCTTCTCCTGGCAACTCGCAGTGTTTCTCTTCTTGATTCCCATCATCTCACCACCCGAACCACCAACACAAGCTAATCCAATCTCTACTGATCAGCCCCACCAACCCACCGCCTCAACTTCGCCTGCGCAACCCCAAGCGAGCGCATCTCCGACAGTCACGACCACTGTTCCACCTATTGCATCCTCAATTCCGCCGACGCACACTGTTCCCCGCCACCGATAACCCTGTTTGCAGATGATTTTGACGGAGGATTGAGTGAACAGTGGCACGGAGATCGAGATCTATGGAAAGTCAGGGTGCAGGCAGCAACCAACATCAGATGCGGTGAAATCTCTGTAGGGAGACAATGATTGGAACCATTATGTTCTCGGTTTTGACTTCGAGTTGCCGCCGGCAACTGACGGTAATGTCAGATCGGTTTGCACTTCAAGATTCCCAGAGCAACTGGGCTGTAGCTCTATTGACCCAGGCGAAGGCTGGCGCAGTTAGCCCTGTTCAAGCGGGAAGGTAGCCAGGTGACGTGGCCAAGAGGCGTACCGGGCCAGTCAGCCGTGTTTTTCAATCTGACCAAGCGAACCGCTTCGAACTGGAAGTGGAGGACAACTATCTTCGTGTCCGCATTAACGACGACAGTGTATGACGTGGATCTGGCCGAAACCCTGGCTGGCCCCATAGGTTTGCGTGCATGTCCCGAGCTCCTTGAATTGGATTGACAATCTAGTAGTCATTGAGCAGGCGAATTGGCTGGCTGGAGATGACAGCGCTTGATTGCGAAACATCGATATCCTTGACCTCTCAATTTCACAGAATGAGGTTGGAACCTATCCGAGAAACGCTCCATGTTGAAGATCGATGTCGCCACAAGCGAATTGAAGCAAGGCTAACCAGTTGTCACGTTTCTTGAACCACCGAAGGCGTAGACTGCGACGCTCTGCCAGCCAGCCAGGGGTGCGCTCAACGCCCCATCGGCGGGCGGATAGCGCAGTTCTCCCGGCATCGGGCATTCTTCCACCGGTGGCTCATTGCGTCGGCGCCGATGATTGAAGTACAGGGTGTAGCTGGCTTCGGCAACCGTGGCGTGAACATCATCATAATGGTAACCTTTGTTGGCATAAGTGAGGCAATTCGCATGGTTGCACCGTGGTCGAGCGGATTGCTACGGTTGACCAGGGACCCGTTATGAGCACAGCAGCCAGTCGTCGTGAGATTCACAAGATGCTGGAAAGCTTCCGCCCGAGGCCCTGCCTGATGTGGTGGACTACCTGGAGTTTCTGCGCTACCGGACGGCGCCAGGCCCTGGACGATCCAGCGAAAGAGGCGATCCGGTTATGCGCGCCGGCGAAAGTCAGCCATGCGACGCGCGCCCGAGTTGGCCAGCATGAACTACTTCCAGTTCGACGAGTTGCTGCGCATGCAAGAGTCAAGGCGGTGGAACCGTGACATCAAGGCCAACGCGCGCGTCAGCGAGAACCTCGCGGATGGCATGTCCTCGGTTGAAACAAGCCAGCAGACCTTGCTGCTGGATGCCAACGATCTATCACGGCTGGCGCAGATCGGCAAAGCGGACCTGTTGCCAGCCGAACTTCCAACAGATGCACATTTCCACGGCCATCTACCGCGAGCTTGAAGCGGGGTCAACTCCAGGAGTTCCGTACCTGCGCTCGTGCTTGCCTTAGCGGTGCAGCGAGGGGATATCCGGGTTCTTGATCTCGCAGACGAGGATCAGCTGTTCATTGGATCGGTGCGCCGCAAGCTGGGCGAGTGAGGCAGAAGGCATCACTATCTGTAAGCGTCTCGCCATGGTGTTTGTTACCCGCGATCGCAAGGCAACCAACTATTGTGAACGAGAAGGGTTGTGTGTTTGCACTTCCGTGCTTTGGTCCAAAGGACTTCACAAGAGAGGGTTGTTGACCGACTCGGAAATGCAGCGCGCGCTGGAGTGATGATTGCTCTGGATGCTGGCAGACTCGTTGAGTTGACTGGCACCCGCGCTGGGTTAGGCCGCTCTTGTTTGCCCAAAGATTTCAGCAACCGCTTGGCTTGCGCCGTTAGTTTCGGAGAAGGAGAACTTCATGGATATCAACACATTCTCAATCGAGATTGACCTTGGCGCTATGGCGCTGCCGGAATTCCAGCGTGGTTACGTTTGGAACCGCAGCCAAATGCGCCTGATGGCATCTCCATATCGCCGATATCCCGTTGGTGGACTGCTTGTGTGGGTGACAAAGACCGAGGAGCGGATGCCCGCGGTGACCATCAGTTGTCAGCCGGCAATGTCGAACTCATTCTCGACGGTCAGCAGCGAGTCACATCGCTCTACGGACATCATCCGCGGAACGCCGCCGCCCTTCTTCGAAGGTTCTGCAAGCACATTCACCGATCTCTACTTCAACCTTGAAGACGAGACCTTCGAGTTCTATGGACCGGTCAAGATGGGAGGCGACCCGCGTTGGATCAGCGTTACCGAGTTGATGAAGAACAACCTGGGACCCTTCATTGGCCGTATCTATCAGACTGAGCAACTTCAACCACACGCTGAGGAGTTTATCAGCCGCCTCAACCGGCTGCATAGCATCAAAGGCGATCCACGTCCACATCGAGAAAGTGACCGGACAGGATAAGACGGTGGATGTGGTCGTTGATATCTTCAACCGTGTCAACAGCGGAGGAACCAAGCTTTCAAAGGTGATCGGCTCTGGCACGCATCTGCTGCCGGAAATAAGCCTCCGCACGAACAACTGCGCGCATCGCTTGCCAGATGGAAGAAAGCCGGCTTCGACTTCAGCCTGGACTGGCTGTTGCGCAACATCAATGCCGTGGTGACAGGCAAAGCGCTCTTTTCGGCCCTGAAGGATGTTAATGCTGCCGGAATTCCGGCAGGGGCTGCAACGGTCAAACAAGGCCATCGATTATTTGTTGAATGCCATTGGCGGCCGCCTTGGCCTGGATCTGAACGTGTCTGGGCAGCCGCTATGCATTCCCCATCATGAGTCGCTATCTCGTGCAAAGCGGTGGCAGATTTTCCAGCGCACGGGAGCGGGACAAGCTGCTGTACTGGTACATTCACACGCTTCTCTGAGGGACGCTACGCCGGTTCCACCGAGTCGAACCTGATGCAGGACTTGACGGCTATGGAGGGCCAGGTTGACCCAATCGACGAGACTTATCGATCAACTGCAGGTCTGACGCGGTGATCTCGTGGTGCGCCCCGATAACTTTGCCAGTTGGAGCGTTGGTGCCCGTTTCTATCCGATGTCTACATGATGACACGAGTTGGGGAGAGCCGCGTGACCGAAACGGGCATGCCTCTCAAAGCCGATATGTTGGGCAAGACCAGTCGGCTAAGTTCATCACATTTTCAAAGTCGCATGAGTGTCTGCACACGGATACAGCAAACGGCCGCAGGTGATTCGTTGGCAAACTATTGCTTCCTGACACAGGATACGGAATCTCGCCATAAGCAATACTTGCCAAGGGAGATCTGCTTCCCGCGCAGCGAAAACTAAACGCCCAGGAGTTTGGCTTCGCAGTGGATCCCCACGGATCCACAACTATGGACGATTGAGGACTACCCTCATTTTCTGGAAGAACGGCAGCGTTTGCTGGCCAGTAATGCGCTAACGGAATTCCTTGATGTTCTTCTGACGAGCAGAGCAGCCGGAACCGGTCGCCATAGAGCCATCTCTGAATTCACGACCTGTGGTGATGGTCCCATTTCTCGGAACAAGCATCAACGGCGAAGATGAGGAGGCTGCTCTCCTGGGAAGGCTAACATCTGGGTGACAGACCAGGGCTTACCGGAAGGTGAACTGCTCTTTGAGATGGTTGATCCAGAGATCAGGTGAACTGGTGGCACTTCTGGATCTCATTGTGGCCTGAAAGCATACAGACCGGATATAGCGAACCGGTGGCATTGCTTCTAAACGAAGAGATGCCCACGCTGGAGGCAGCAAGCGCATGGGGTTTCCGTGCTTTACAGACGTAGGCACGTTCCGCAACTATGTCGAAAGAGGAAATCAACCTGGCCGATCGACAGAGCCGGTTGATCTACCGGAATGCAAGTACTCAGATACCATTTCTTGAATGGAAGCAGGGTAATCCATGACGGAGTCACTTAGCATTGCTGAGTTCATTCGCGTAATCCGAGAAGCTGCCTTCTGATGGACCGATTGTGAGACCGAGATCTGGTATACAACCCAGAAAGAACACTGGCTCGGATGGTTGGCAGAATATGACGAACCAAGGGCCTATAGGCGCATATCAGGTCAACGGCGCGACGCCAGGTACGCCTACAACCACAATTGTCGAGCCAAAGATGTTGACATGGCTGGTGGAAGCTGTGGGCATGGAACCTGATCTGGTGGAAGCTGTGAAACGCGCGTCCACCGAAGGAGACACCATGATGGCATGCTCTCAGAGCGATGCGCAGGTTGGCACCCTGGGAACGTGTTTTCGCCACAATGCATGACAACGGAATGGTATCGCGTGGCACTACGGACAATTCGGCCCGGTTGCTTCCTGGGTTTGGAGCGTCATAGAAGACGGTAATATGCAAGCACGTGCCACTGAAACATCATAGAGCCATTGCGCCAAAGGATCGGTCTTCCTACGACGAGTAGCTTCGTCGGAATGGAGTTGACATAGGACGATGATGTTGCGGGTCAGTCCGCGGCAAACGATGCTCTCGCCGTTACCATTACATCCGCAGTTGCGCACGTGTTCCGCTGGATTGACAGGCAATCCAGCCTTCGGTACAATGATGCCTGCCTGCTCAGACGGCATCTCTCGGGCGTCTGCCTTTCCGAACGCACAAGCACCTATGTCCCCCTCACCAGTACCCGATGGCTACGTCCGCGGCCCGATCTTTTACGACGGCGGCGCGGAGGACAGCGTCTACAACGAGTATGCCCGCTATGCCTTCTGGAATCTGGCCGGCGGCTACGGCGCGCGCATCGTCGTGCTGACCACCAACCGCGGCGCGACCGAGGCGGACTACGGCTACACGGCGGCCTTTCAGTCGTTGGAGGCGGCCAGCGTGCGCCTGGTGGTGGTCGGCGACCGGTCAACCGGCTTCGACGATGCGGTCATTCATCACATCCAGCACAGCACGGCGGTCTTTCTTTCGGGCGGGCATCCGCTGCGCTGGTCCACCACGGTCGGAGGCACGCCGCTGGCGACCGCCATCCGGCGCGCCAACGCCTGCGGCAAGGCGGTGGGCGGCGTGGGCGGCTCGGCCGCCTTTCTCGGCAACCACATGCTGGTGTACGACGACGGGCCGCTGCCGCGCATGGCGCCGGGGCTGGGCCTGAGCAACCGCATCCTGGTGGCCGCCCATTTCGACGCCGCGAGGTACAGCCAACTGCTGCAGCTGGCCATCGCCAGCAACCCGTACGTCCTCGGCGTCGGTCTGTCGGATCAGGCTGCCTTCATCCGCCGCGCCGACACGATGATCGAGGTGGTCGGGCTGGCCAGCCTCTACCTGGTGGACGGCCAGCAGATGACCCGGACCAACGTGCAGACCTGGCGGCCCGGCCAGGACTTCGTGGCCGACGGCATGCAGACCCTGGAATTGCAGCCTGACTATCGCTATGACCTGGAGAACCACGCCGTGCAGCCGCCGGAGCTGGCGCTGCCGATGCCGGTTCGCAGTTCGTTGTAGAGCCGAGAACGGAGGAACCCATGATCTCAACCGGCGCCGACGTCGCCACCCTGATTATCGTGTTTCAGTTCATGATCTTGATCGTCCTGACCCTGGCCCTGACAGCGGCCGCGTTGTACGCCATGTTCAAGCTGAACGCCAAGGTCAAGGAGATCATGCCGCTGGTGCAGAACAAGTCGCGGCAACTGGCCGACACAACAGAGAACCTCAGCAACAAGGCCGCCAGCCCGTTCATGGCCATGGAAGGTGGACAGGCCAAACTCAAAGCCGAGCGCGACTATGTGATCGCGTCATTACGGAGGAAGAAAGATGGATCTTGACAAACGTTTGCCGGTTCCGGTCGTCATTCCGATGAGCGCTGTCGTCGGCGCGATCATCGGAGGCGTGGGAGCAGCATTGATCGTCAGCCGCCGCCGCCAGCGGGCCGGCGGAGAACTCGAAGGCCACACGCCAAGTGCGGGTGACTTCATCCGTTTCGGTTTCGCCGCCCTGGCGCTGATCCGCATCGCCACCGAGTTCCTGGGCAAGGAAAAGGACAAAGGCAAAAAGGCGTAGGCGTCATTCCTGGACAGTTCACGATCAGCCCCGCCGGTGCGCATAGCCTGTTGCGCACCGCAGCGGGGCTTTTCGTGTCCTTGTGCTGCCGTGAACTTGTGGATTGCCCGTGAGCAAACTATAATGACGCGCGTCACAACCGGTGGATCGGCGGTCATGAGTACCGGGCAATGATCTTGATTTCGCAAGCGGTAACTGCGGACGTATCTGACCAGGCATCGAACGAGGAGGACGAGGTGAATTCAGGCAACGAGGCTGACAGATTTGTAGCGGTCGTGGGCGCAGGGCCGGCCGGCATCTACGCGTCCAAGCAACTGGCGGACGCCGGTGTGCGGGTCGTGTTGTTGAACCGCGACATCAAGCCGGGCGGGCTGGCCGAGTACGGCATCTACCACGACAAGCACAAGATGAAGGAAGGGCTGCGCAAGCAGTTTCGCCAGATCCTCGCAAGCCCCGACATTCACTACTTTGGCAACGTCACCGTCGGCGACAACGGCATCTTCACGCTGCAAGACCTGCGCGGGCTCGGCTGCCAGGCCATCCTGGTGACCGTTGGCGCACAGGGCACCAAGTGGCTGGGGCTGCCGGGCGAGGAGCTGCAAGGCGTCTATCACGCCAAGGACATCGTCTACCACTACAACCTCCTGCCCCCGTTCAGCCAGCAGGCGTTCCACATCGGCCGCCGCGCCGCGCTGATCGGCGTCGGCAACGTGATGGTGGACGTGGCCCACTGGCTGGTGCGCGACCTGAAGATCGACGAGGTGATTGCCGTCGCCCGCCGCGGCCCCGCCGAGGTCAAGTTCACCAAGAAGGAGATGGAAAGCGTCGTCGCCAACGTGGACGTGACCGCGCTGGACGCCGAGATCGCCCGCGTCACGCCGCTGATGCTGGACGTGGGCCAGGACCCCGCCCAGGCGCGCGATTTCATCCTCTCTGCCCAGGCCAGGGGCGAGCCGGCCACCTCCGACACCGTGATGCGCTTCGAGTTCCTTGCCTCGCCTGCCGCGATCCTTGACGACGGCCACGGACGGGTCGGCGGCCTGGAGGTCGAGGACACCAAGCTGGTGCCGCGCAACGGCGACACCAGCGCCCGCAGCCTGGGCACGCGCCGCGTCCTGGATGTCGATACCGTGGTGTTCTGCATCGGCGACCGCGTCGATGAAGAGTTCGGCCTGCCCGTCGAGTGGAACGAGTTCGTCAAGAACCCCGAGCCGCGCTTTACAACCGACGGCGTCTCGTACGAGGCGTTCGACCCGGCCGCCGGCGCGCCGATCGAGGGTGTGTTCGTAGCGGGTTGGGCGCGCAAGGCCAGCGACGGGCTGGTGGGTGTCGCCCGCAAAGATGGCACCGCGGGAGCCGACGCCGTGCTCCGCTACCTGCAAACGCAGCCGGCGCTGGAGCCGGCGCAGATACGGCGGCGCGAGGAGCAGTTGATCGCGCGCTTGGCCCAGTCCGCGGCGCCGGTTGTGCGCAAGGCCGACTGGCAGCGGCTGGAGGCGGCTGAAGACGCCGAAGCGGCCCGGCAGGGTCTGGAAGCCTTCAAGTATGGCTCCAACGAAGAGATGCTGGCCGCCATGGGCATGGCGCAGCCGGCGTAAGGCGGCAAAGCTGTTCGTAGCACAATTTTCCAAATTGTGGCCTTTCGTTGCGCGAAAACAGGTTCTCTCAGGCAGGTGTTTCAAGGCAGGTACTTAGTTCACACCTTGGAGGTTTCACCATGGATTTGCAGGAAATCGTCGTTGTTGGCGGCGCACGCACACCGTTCGGCAAGTTCGGTGGATCGCTGCGCGATGTCACGGCGACCGAGCTGGGCGTCGCGGCCGCCAGGGGCGCTTTTGAAGCGACCGGCGTGCCGGCCGAGCGGGTCGATCACGTCATCTTCGGCAACGTGATCCAGTCCAGCCGCGACGCGGCCTATCTGGGCCGCCACGTCGGGTTGTATGCCGGCGTGCCGGAACACATTCCCGGGCTGACATTGAACCGGCTGTGCGGCTCCGGCTTCGAAGCCATCGTCGACGCGGCGCGCATGATCGCCTGCGGCGAAGCTACGGTCGTGCTGGCCGGCGGCACCGAAAACATGAGCCAGGCGCCGCTGGTGGCCCGCAATGCGCGCTGGGGCATCGGCCTGGGCGAGGGGATGACCCTCGAAGACTCGCTGTGGCAGGGGCTGACCGACAGCTACAACAACATGCCGATGGCGATCACCGCCGAGAACGTGGCCCAGCGCTACGGCGTGACGCGCGCCGAGCAGGACGGCATGGCGCTGGCCAGCCAGCAGCGGGCCGCCGCAGCCTGGCAGGAGGGCCGGTTGGCGGAAGAGGTGGTCGCCGTGCAGGGCAAGGACGGGCGCGGCAAGCCCGTCACCGTGGCCGTCGATGAGCACGTGCGCCCGGACACCACCATGGAGGTGCTGGCGCGGCTGCCGGCTCGCTTCATTCCCAAGGACGGCACCGTCACCGCCGGCAATGCCAGCGGCATCGTGGACGGCGCCGCGGCCGTCATCGTTACCTCCGCCGGTGTCGCGCGGGAACTGGGCGTCAAGCCGCTGGCGCGGCTGGTCAGCTGGGGCATCGCCGGCGTCAGCCCGGACATCATGGGCATCGGCCCGGCGCCCGCGACCCGCCTGGCCCTCAAGCGGGCCGGTCTGACCATCGACGACATCGGCCTGTTCGAGATCAACGAAGCCTTCGCTGCCCAGTGCCTGGCCTGCGCCAGGGAGCTTGAGTTGGACACCGAGACGCTCAACGTCAACGGCGGCGCGATCTCCATCGGCCACCCGCTGGGCGCGACGGGCACGCGGCTGGTGCTGACGCTGCTCAAGGAGATGCAGCGGCGAGGCGTACGCTACGGCAGCGCGTCGATGTGCATCGGCGGCGGGATGGGTTCGGCCGGCATCTTCGAGTTGATCGAGTGAGGCCCAACGCGAGGTAGCCACCACCGTGGTGGATTGCGCATCCTGCTTCGAAAATAGCGACTGGCGGCTCCAGCCCCAGAACCGCGGATCGGTCGAGCGCGGATCAGAGGCATATCCACGGCGAAGGCGAGCTCCGATGTTTTCATTGGTCGGGGTGTCGGGCGGAGCCCGTCCCGGCGCCTGACTTGAAAATAGACGCTTTGGCCGGTCTCCGACCGTGCCACTTCCGTTTTCATCCATGGTTGTGCGAACAACGCATGGGCGTCTCAGATGCGCACGTGCGCCGGCCACGACAGGTGAGCGGGCCGTTCGCATTCTCAAATGCGAACTCCGCGGCGCGGGAAGCCACCACCGCGGTGGAGTGCGCATCCTCAGATGCGCACGTGCGCCGGCCACGACACGTGTTTAGACCGTTCGCATTTGAGAATGCGAACTCCGGCGGCGAGGCAGCCACCACCGTGGCGGAGTGCGCATCCTCAGATACGCACGTGCGCTGGCTACGACGCGTGAGGCCGTTCGCATTTGAGAATGCGAACTCCGCGGCAAGGGTAGCCACCAACACGGTGGAGTGCGCATCCTCAGATGCGCACGGGCGTTGGCCACGGCTGTGTGTAGGCCGTTCGCGTTTGAGCTACGGAATCATGGGCAACCGGCGCCTGCGGCGTAACTGCCTGCGGACGCCGGTGTTTTGTGTAAGGAAACCACCAAAAAGGAGACGATAATGACACAAGAGCAGGATTTGACCGGACGCTGGGCGCTGATCCTGGGCTCCTCCAGCGGATTTGGGCGGGCGACCGCGCTGGAACTGGCCAGCCGCGGCATGAACATCTTTGGCGTGCATCTTGACCTGAAATCGACGCTGCCGCTGGCGCGCCAGGTCGTGACCGATATCGAGGCCATGGGCCGGCAAGCAATCTTCTTCAACACAAACGCGGCCGACAGCAGCAAGCGCAACAAGGTTCTGGACCAGATCCAGGAGAAGCTGGCAGCCGATGGCGGCTATCAGCACATCCACGTCATGATGCACTCGCTGGCGTTCGGCACCCTGCTGCCCTTCATCGCCGACTCGCCCGACGAGGCGATCTCCGAGGCGCAGATGGACATGACCCTCAACGTCATGGCCCACAGCATGGTCTACTGGGTGCAGGACCTGACGCGGCGCGGGTTGTTCACCCGGGGCAGCCGCGTTTTCTCCATGACCAGCTCCGGCTCCCACCGCGTGTTCAAGAGCTACGGCGCCGTCTCGGCCGCCAAAGCTGCGCTGGAGTCGCATACCCGCCAGCTTGCTCTGGAGCTTGGACCGGCCGGCGTGATGATCAACTGCATCGAGGCCGGCGTCACCGACACACCTGCGCTGCGCAAGATTCCGGGGCACGAAGCCTTCATCGAGATGGCGACGCGCTTCAATCCCACCGGGCGCATGACCACCGAGCCTGACGTGGCAGTCACCATTGCCTCGCTGGCTGATCCGCGGGTGCAGTTCATCAGCGGGTCTGTGATCTACGTCGACGGCGGCGAGGACATTGTAGGCGCGTGACATCCTGCCACGCGCGCTGGCCGCAAGGTGGAAGGACAGAGAGCCGCCGGAGCACGCTTCGGCGGCTCTTTTCAATACTGTTGGCCGGCGCGCTTGCCAGATGCCGTTACATTCGATAAGATGAACGAATGAATTTTTCCCCTGTCATGTCAGAAGACCCCAATCGGTTTCTTCCACTGGTCATTGTTCTTCTGCTGGCGTTCGTCGTTCCGATCCTGCTGGCGCGCTTCCGCCGCGTGCCGGTGGTGGTGGGCGAGATCGTGGCCGGTATTCTTGTCGGCCCTGCTGTGCTGGGCCTGGTCACCGAGACGCCGATTCTCGTCTTCATGCAGGACATCGGGCTGGCGTTCCTGATGTTTCTGGCGGGGATGGAGATCAACCTCGACCAGCTTCTGCCGGCGCGCAACGGTCCGGTCAAGAGTCAGGAGCCGCGGGTTGCGTCTACTGCGCTGGCGGTCTACGCGCTGACCCTGGCCCTGGCGCTGGTGGCGGGGTTTCTGGTCGTCCGGCAGGGGGCCGGTGGCGACCCGTTGCTGCTGGCCTTTGTCTTCAGCGCGACCTCGCTGGGCGTCGTGCTGCCGACCCTCAAGGATCGGGGGATGCTCAGCACTCGCTTTGGCCAGTTCATTCTGGTGTCGGCCACGCTGGCCGACTTCGTGACGATCATCCTGCTGACGGTGTACATCATCACCTTCGACCGCGGTTTCGATCTGGAGGTCCTTTCCCTGGGGCTGCTGTTCATTGCCTTTTTGATCTTCTACCGCGTCGGGCCGGCCTTCGTGCGCCGGCCGCGCGTGCGCAAGTTCTTCGACGACCTGTCGCACGCCACCGTCCAGATCAAGGTGCGCGGCGCAATCCTTGTGCTGATGCTCTTTGTGGTCCTGGCCGAGTTCGTCGATGCCGAGCTGATCCTGGGCGCGTTTCTGGCAGGCGTGATCATCTCACTGCTGAAAGGCCCGGAGGACGAGTCGCTGGTCGAGAAGCTGGAGGCGTTTGGGTTTGGCTTCTTCATCCCGGTGTTCTTCATCATGGTCGGCGTCGATCTCGATCTGGCGGCGGCCTTCGATGCGCCGGCCCGGCTGGTGATCGTATTGGTGTTTCTTGCCGTAGCCACGGCTGTGAAGATCGTGCCCGTGTTGATTGTTGGCCGCTCCTTTTCGCTGCGCGAGCGGCTGGCCAGCGGCGTGTTGCTGAACACCCACCTGTCGCTGGAGGTAGCCATCGCGGTCATCGGCCTGCGCACCGGTCTGCTGGACGCAGCCACCAGCACCTTCATTGTCTTGTTTGCGTTGCTGACGGTGCTGGCCATGCCGCTGATCTTCAACCTGCTGGCGCCGGTGGTGCAGCAGGTCCGCAGCCGGTTTACGCTGGCTATCGGAGTCAACGACCTGTCGCTGGCCGTTGCTCAGGAGTTGCGCGCCCATGGCGACACGGTGCGTTTCGTGGAGCAGCAGCGCGCGCTGGCGGCGCGGGCAGTCAGCGCCGGCTTCGAGGTCATCGAAAGGGCGCCAAGCCCTGATGCGCTGCTCGATCTTGGCATTGCCAACACCGACTCGGTGCTGCTGCTGGGGGAGCATGACGATCAGAACCTGGCGCTGGCGCGCGCCGTCCACCAATGCTGCGACACCAATGTGGTTGCCTACGTCAGCGACCCGCAGCTCGTGGCCGACTACGAACGGCTTGGCGTGCAGCCCTTCGTCGGCGTCGTGTTCCGGCCCACCATCATCGCTCTGCTGGCGCGCAACCCGGACGCGTTCAGCTTGCTGACATCGACGCAGGACGATCGCAACGTGGTTGAGGTGACGCTGGAAAACCGGGTGCTGGTGGGCGTCGCGGTGCGCAATCTGCGGCTGCCGGGGGATTACCTCGTGCTGTCTATCCGGCGGCGCGGCGAGTTGATCGTTCCCCACGGCAACACGGTGTTGCAGTACGGCGACCGGTTGACGATCCTGGGCAGCAACGATCGCATGCGGGAAACCAGGGATTGGCTGGAAGGCAGCGCAAGCCATCTGGATACCCACATCTATCCTGATATGGGCGTCCGCTAGGAAGGGGGCACTCATGGAAAACGGCGGCAGCCTGCTGCCCGTCCTGCTGGTCGTTGGCCTCGCGTTCGTCGTTCCTCTGGTGTTGCAGCGGTTTCGCCGCTTGCAGATTCCTGTGGTGGTAGGCGAGATCTTTGCCGGGATGGTCATTGGGCGCAGCGGGCTCAATCTGGTCGTCGATGATCCGGTGCTGAACGTGCTCGCAGCGTTGGGGTTTGCGTTCCTGATGTTTCTTTCGGGGCTTGAGATCGACTTTTCGGTGCTTGCCAGCCTGCGCCGGACGTCCACGCGCCTGATGGAAAACCCGGTCTTCGTCGGATTTTCGATCCTGGCGCTGACCATTGCGTTGGCGTTCGTGATCGCGTTCGCCCTGGCGGCGCTGGGGCTGGTCAAGAACCCGTGGTTGCCAACCTTGATCCTCTCGACGACGTCGTTGGGGATCGTACTGCCGGTCCTGCGCGAGAAAGGCATCTCGACCGGCCAGTTCGGCCAGACCATCCTGCTGGCCGCCCTGATTGCTGACTTTGTCACCATGGTGTTGATCACGCTGGTGGTGGCGGTGCTTTCGGGCGGCGTAACGTTGGAGGTGCTGCTGGTGGGCTTGCTGGTGGTTGCGTTCCTGGTGGCGGCTCGCTTCGCGCCGCGGCTGGTGCGCTGGCGGCCATTGCAGCGCGCGCTGGAAGACCTGACCCACGCCACGGTGCAGATCAAGGTGCGCGGCGCGTTGGCCGTCATGTTCGGCTTCGTGGTGCTGTCCGAGGTGCTGGGCGCGGAGGTCATCCTGGGCGCATTCCTGGCCGGCGCGCTGATCTCGCTGATCTCCAGCCCGGAGAACCCGGGCGACAACGAAGCACGCCACAAGCTGGATGCCATCGGCTTCGGCTTCATGGTGCCGATCTTCTTTATCATGGTTGGCGTCAGCTTCGATCTGCCGGCGCTGCTTTCATCGGTGAGTGCGCTGGCGCTGTTCCCGCTGCTGCTGGCGGCTGCGTATGTCGTGAAGGTGGCGCCGTCGCTGCTTCTTCAGCCATCCTACGGCCGGCGCAACGCCCTGGCCGCCGGTGTGCTGCTTTCCTCGCGGCTCTCGCTGATCATTGCGGCCTCGGCCATCGGGTTGCGGCTGGGGATCATCAGCGAGGCCCTCAACGCCGACATCATTCTGGTGGCCATCACCACATCGACCCTGTCGCCGGCGCTGTTCAGCCGCTTGCTGCCGGCGAGGCCATCGGTCGAGCGTCGCCCCATCGTGGTGGTCGGCGCCGGCCAGATCGCCATGCTGGCCGCCCAGCGGCTGATGCAGCGCAACCACGCGGTCGTCGTGATCGACAGCCATCCCGACCGGGTGGAGCGCGCCCGGCGGCTGGGAATGACCGGCGTGCTGGGCGATGGTGCTACCACCGAAGGGTTGCTGTCAGCCAGCGCGGATACCGCCCAATCGGTAGTCGTCGCAACCGGGGATGACGATTTCAACCTGCGTGTCTGCGTTGTGGCCAGGAGCACGCTGGGCGTTCCGCATCTCGTTGCGTATGTTCACGATGCTGCCCGGCTGCGCGACTTTCAGGTGGCCGGCGCGCATCCGGTGAACCCCGGCCTGGCCACGACATCGGTTATCGACGGCCTCATCACCTTTCCCGACGCGTTGGAGTTGCTCACGTCGCTGGAGGACACCAAAGAGGTGGTGGAGGTCGAGTTGCTCAACCCGGCCTGCATCGGCAAGTTCCTGCGGGATGTGAGCCTGCCGGGCGATGTTCTGGTGCTCTCCATCAGGCGCGGGGGAGAGATCGTGGTGCCCCATGGGAGCAACGTGCTGGAGCGCGGCGATCACGTGACGTTGGTGGGGGAGCAGGATGCCATCGCTGAGGCAGCCGCCTGGATCCATGGCGCCCAGATCGACACACAGCGGTTGGGAGATTGGCGTTACGCGGGACACTGAGTATAATTGTCGTAGTTGCAAATTTTGGCATCTGCGGGAATTGAACGATAATGCGTGTCACGTGAATTCAAAGAGCAGAACGCGTTCCGATCACGTTTTACTCATTACGCATTACGCATTACGCATTACGCATTACGCAATTCATCTCCCGCCAATCCCGGAGTACGTTCCCTCTTCATGTCCTGCGAGATCACGAGCGATCGACCAACTGCGCAGTCCGGTGTCCGGCTGACGCCCCAACGCGCCATGGTCCTGGAAGCGATCTACCACAGCGATGGCCATCTCAGCGTGGATGAGGTGCATGAGCGCGTCCAGATGCTGTCACCCTACGTCGATCTGTCCACCGTCTACCGGACGGTGATGTTCCTCAAGCAGCAGGGAGTGATCGGCGAGCTGCGGCTTGACGGCCAGCCGGTGCGCTACGAGGCGGTCCGCTCCGGCCATGAACATCATCACGCGGTCTGCAGCACCTGCGGTGCGATGATCGAGGTTGATTCGGCGGATCTGACGGAGCTCAGCGAGATCCTGTCCGAGAAGTACGGCTTCACGATCAACCTGGTGCATCTGACACTGACGGGACAATGTTCGGCCTGCCAGGCCGCGAGCGGCTGAATGGCCGCCGGCTGGCGTTGATCGTAAATTTGAAACCGGTAAAATCGGCTACACCACCTGATGATCAAAGGAGGTCAAGATGCTGTTCAGTGAGTTGCAGGCGCCGATGCTGGCGCCAGAGGCAATGCACATTCCCGACGGGTTCCTCTCAGCGCCGGTGGCAATCGCCATGTGGGTGATCACCGCCGTGTTCGTGGTGCTGGCGGTCCGGCGCGCCAGCCGCGAGTTCGACGAGCGGATGGTGCCGTTGATGGGCGTCCTGGCGGCGTTCATCTTCGCGGCCCAGGCGTTCAACTTCCCGGTTGCCGGCGGCACCTCCGGCCACTTCCTGGGCGGCGCGCTGGCAGCTATTCTGCTGGGTCCCTGGGCGGGCTTGTTGATCATGACGGCCGTGATCGGACTGCAGGCGCTGGTCTTTCAGGACGGCGGGCTGCTGGCCATGGGCGCAAACATCTTCACCATGGGTATCGTCACCGTCTGGGCCGGATACTTCGTTTACCAGGGACTGGCACGCCTCAATCGCTATGTGGCAGCCTTCGTCGCCGGCTGGCTGTCTGTGCTGGTGGCTTCGATCGTGACTGCCTTCCTGCTGGCGTTGAGCGGTACGGCCTCCCTGGGTGTGGTGCTGGCCGCGATGGCCACGGTGCACGCGTTCATCGGGGTTGGCGAAGGTCTGATCACCGCGGCGGCTGTCGCTTTGGTGGCGGCGGCGCTGCCCGGCATGTTTGGCCAGCAGGTGTCAGGGCGCAAGACGGACCGCGGTACGTTTGTCGCAGGCGGCATCGTCGTCGCCCTGGTAGTCGGCGTGATGGCGGTGTTCTTCGCCTCGCCCAGTCCCGATGGACTGGAGCGGGTGGCCGAGGACACGGGGTTCCTGAGCGCAGCTCAAGGACCGTTGTACGAGCTTGCGCCTGACTATGTGGTGCCGGGGTCAACAACGAAACGCTGGCCGCGGTGCTGGCGGTGATCCTTGGCACACTGTTGCTCTTGCGGTCGGCTACGGCATCGCGCACCTTGCAGCGTCGCTCCCGACGGCTCGCCGAAGCACCGGTAGTGTCGACCGAGACGTCCTGAGACTCGAGACTGTTGCCCGCAGAAGACGATGCATCTTCACGTCCTTGACCAGTACCGGCATGCGGACAGCCCGGTACACCGGCTGGACCCGCGTGTCAAGCTGGTGGCTGTGCTCGCGTTTATCCTTGCCTGCGCGCTGACGCCGGACGGTGCATGGCTGGCCTTCGTCGCCCTGGCGCTGCTCTGGCTGGCCGTCACGCTGGTGGCCGATGTGTCGCCGGGCCTGCTGCTGCGGCGCGGGCTGATTGCCTTGCCCTTCATGCTGGCAGCGGTGACGGTGCTGTTCTCCATCTCCGGCAATCCGCTGCTGGTTATCCCACTGCCGTTCACAGATCACACGCTGGCCATCACGGACAACGGCGTGGTCCGGTTTTTCACCATCATGTTCAAAAGCTGGCTGTCGGTGCTGATGGCGTTGCTCCTTTCGGCCACGACCATCTTTCCCGACATCATGCGCGGCCTGCGCGGCATTGGCGTCCCCAATGTCCTGGTCGGCGTGATCGGCTTCATGTATCGCTATATCTTCGTGCTGGGCGACGAGGTGCTGCGGCTGATGCGCGCACGAGAGGCGCGCATGGCCCGGGGGCCTGCCGGCCAGAAGCACGGGGGCACGGTGTTCTGGCGCGCCAGGATCGTGGGCGGCATGGTCGGCAGCCTGTTCGTCCGGTCGCTGGACCGCAGCGACCGGGTCTACAACGCGATGGCGAGCCGCGGTTACACGGGCGAGATCATCTGGCCGGACAAGCCGGCGCTGCACGGCGCCGACTTTGCATGGGCCGGCGCGTTCCTGGTTGTTCTGGTTGTGATCGAACTTTGGGCGAGATTGTTGTAAGCTGAAATGACTGAAATCAACGGCCACGAGCCGGTCCTGCATGTCCACGACCTGCGCTACACCTACCCGGATGGGCGCCAGGCGTTGCACGGCGTGACCATGCATGTCAACCACGGTGAGAAGGTGGCGCTGGTGGGTCCCAACGGCGCCGGCAAGTCGACACTGATGCTGCACTTCAACGGCATCCTCAAGGGCACCACGGGCCAGGTACGCGTCGACGGCATGGACCTGGTCAAGGATAACCTGGGCGTGATTCGCGCCAAGGTTGGGCTGGTGTTCCAGAACCCTGACGACCAGTTGTTCTCGACGACGGTGTTTGAGGATGTCGCGTTCGGACCGCTGCACATGGGCTACCCCAAGGACGAGGTGCAGCGGCGGGTTCACATGGCGCTGCACATGGTGGGTGTCGGCGACTTCGCAGAGCGCATGCCCCATCACCTCAGCGTCGGCGAGCGCAAGCGGGTTGCCATGGCGACTGTACTGGCCATGGACCCCAGCATCCTGGTGCTGGATGAGCCAACGGCCGGGCTCGACCCGCGTGGCAGGCGGGCGTTGATCAACCTGCTGCGCGGACTGGACGCAACCATGCTGGTCAGCACCCACGACATGCCGCTGGTGGCCGAGCTGTTCGACCGCATGATCGTTCTGGACGGCGGCCAGGTGGTTGCGGACGGCCCCACCGCCGAGATCATGGCCGATCCGGCGCTGCTGGAGCAGCACGGACTGGAAGCGCCCTGATCGTACCAGGAGTTACACACTTGCTCTGGCCGGGCCGGCGGTGACAGGCCAAGGACACCGGCTGCTTCTCTTCAACTGCGCAACTCCTACTGAATTGACATCTCCTGCCAGTACGAGCCTGACGGCTCGGCGCCAGGGACGGCTGATCACCGTCCCTGGCGTTTTTTTCGGACCATCCCGGGTCATCTGTTGCTTCCAGCGCCGGTTCGTGCGTGGTACAATGCGCTAATCAAACGCCATCGCGGCGAGAAGGGTTGCAATTCATGGAAGTCGAAACAAAATACGTGGTGCCGGACGCAGCGGTCTTTGCCCGCTTGGCGTCGCTGGACGAGTTGGCTGGCTTGCAGTTGGCCGATTTTCAGACTGTGTCGGTCCACGACCGCTATGTTGACAGCCCGGACTATGCCTTTCTGCACGCCGGCTATAGCTGCCGGGTGCGCAGCAAGGGCGGCGTCGTGCTGGTGACGGTCAAGTCTTGCGTGCCGGCCAGCGGGGCATTACACAGCCGTGAAGAGTACGAGACGGTCATCGAGCCGGGGACAGGTCGTAACCCCGATAGCTGGCCGGCCGGGCTGGCTGCCGGGATAGCCCGCCGGCTGAGCGCCGGTCGGCCGCTGGAGCTACTGGTTGAGCTATTTCAGGAACGCCAGAAGCGCGCGATGATCCTTCCGGAGACGGGGGACCGGGTGATAGAACTCAGCCTGGACAAGGCGGCGTTCAGCGGGAGCGCCGAGAAGTTCTACGAGTTGGAGGCGGAGGAACGGGTGGCCGGGCAGGCGGCGCTGTTAGCGCGGCTTGACGAGGTGCTAACAGGCGAGTGGGGACTGGCTCCGCAGCCACTGTCGAAGTTCGAGCGGGCGCTGCAACTGGCCCGGCCCGATCTGTACGAGCTGCTGCGGCGGGGATAATTGACGGAACAGGGTCAATCTTGAACTGAGGCGCGGGCATCGTCAGGTGCCGGGTTCGCATGTGAGCATGCGAACTCCTTAAATCAAAATTTCAGATCACGCGCCGGGCGGGTCGGCGTTCATGGAGATCATCGCCAGCAGCGCCTCGTATTCCTCGCGGCAATCCACACAGACACGCAGGTGAGCGTGGATGACAGGGTTGAAGCGCGACATGTCTTCGCCGGCTGCCTGCGCATCGCAGTATTCGTCGAGCAGAGCTGTTACTTCTTCGCAGCCCAACTCGACCGGCCGGGTGCCGGCCAGCATCTCGAGTACCCGAACGATCATGGGAGAAGGGGTGATGGTCATAACGCTCGATCCGTGCATCCAGATTCTGGACGCCGCGGCGCTGGCTCCTCTTACCCGCTCAACTCGTCGAGCAGCGCGGTGACGTCGTAGCCGCGCTCTTCGAGCCGCAGCCGCAGCCGTTTGCGCGCATCATGCAGCAGTTTGTAGAGGGCGTTGCGGTTCGTGCCCAGCCGGTCGGCCACCACGTCCATCGGCACGCCGTGAACGGTGAGAGCCACCAGCGCCTCCCGCTGGCGCTCGGTCAGCTCCTCGTTGATGACCTCCGCCACCGCCCGCATCGTCTCGGCCCGTTCGGCGCTTGCATCGGGTGCGTCCGGGTCGTTCTCCTGAACCAGAAACGCCGGCGTCCAATCGCTCTCGCCGACCAACCCGTCCAAACTGAAGTCCCGCCAGCGGGCGCGGCGCAACTCGCCCAGCGCCTGATGGACGGCGATCTTGCCGGCCCAGGTGGTGAACTTGCTCCGCCCCTCGAACTGGTGCAGCTTGGCGCGGACTTGCAGCAGCGAGTCCTGAACGAAATCTTCGGCCAAATCCCGGATCTCGCTGTCATCCAGGCGGTCGAGGTCGCTGCGCCCGCGGAGATAGAAGAACAGCCGGCGCGCCAGCCAGCGGCGCAGGTCTTCCAGCGCGGCGTCCTGGCGATCAGGTGCGCCGCTCAGGTCGGCCAGCCACTGGTCGTTGCTCCGTTCCGTTTGTCCCCCGGGCTGTGGGGTGGTGGGCGCTGCGGCCTGTGCGGTGATTTGAACCGTCCTGCTCTGGTTACTTGCAGACAAACATCATGTTCGGTGAGATGTGTGCCCACTGGCGGGGCCTGATGACTGCCTCGCAATATGCCGACGACCCAACAGCGCAACTGCTGTGGGTCGTCAGCATCTGCCGAACTCCGTGCCGGTCGGTTATGCCTCTGGCACCGGCGCGTACGGATTTGCAGCCTTCATCTTGCGAATGATTGCGACCCGCTGGCGGGCGTTGGTGGTCTGTTCAAGTTGGGCGCGCAGCTTGCGGATCTTGTCGCGGCGATGGCGGCGGCGCTTGATTTCTTTCTGGCGTTCAGTTGCCATTGCAAAGTTCCTTCCAGGCAGGGTGGGTGTGGGGCTGGCGGCTTCCAGCCGCTGCGGCGCAGTTTATCCCAGGTCGTACAAAAAGTCAATCGCCACCTGATCATCTCGTGCTTGCCGCCGCCCCGGCCGGGTGTCCGGGGCGTTTGCGTGTTCGCACTACGCAGCTATAATGGCACAACGATCGTCATTCACAAACAGTTCGTTTCTGGTATCTATTCAGCCAGGACTGACAGTCCTTGTCAACCACCCGAGCTTCAACTGGCGCGACACTCACCCTGCTACAAGACCAGGACTGTCAGTCCTCGTCGCCTGAATGTTACCGTTTCTGCGCACAAGGAGGTTTTATGAGCACACTCAACCGCGACGACCAGTTCAAGGTCGTCATCAACCACGAGGAGCAGTACTCGCTATGGCCGGCGCGCGTTGACAATCCGAGCGGCTGGCGCGACGCGGGCGCCGCCGGGTCGCCGCAGGACTGCATCCGCTACATCGAACGCATTACCGCCGACTCCAATCCGCGCGCGCTCAAGCAGCGCATTCAGGAGTTGCAACGATGAGCTGGGAAGACCAGGAAGACACGACAGTCTACAGGGTGGTCATCAACCACGAAGAGCAGTACTCGATCTGGCCGGTCGACCGGGAGCTTCCCCTGGGCTGGAACGACGCCGGCAAGACAGGCAGCAAGCAGGAGTGCCTGGACTACATCGAAGAGGTCTGGACCGACATGCGCCCGCTCAGCCTGCGCAAGAAGATGGAGGAGATGGAGAAGCAGCAGGGCATCGATGCGGACAGCTAGCCGTTTGGCGGAGACAGATGGTTCTGTGTGGTCCAAGAGTCTTCCTGCACCTGCCGGGTCGAAACAGTTGCATCATGCGGCGCGGGGCACGGCACGTCTTCCTTTGAAGGTATTGTTTCGTGCTTTGATCGCGGCGATCCGAATGAAAACCATCTCGATAAGTTCTGTCAAGCAACCACTCAAGACGGGGAACGCAAGATCAGTACTATATCTCCGTAAACGACGACAGCAGGTCCAGCACCAGCTCGTGCAGATCGCCGCGGTTGGGGAGGGTGCCCATCATGCCGTACATCGCGGCCGAGCGCTGCGGCAGGCCGCCTTCGTCGCCGAACAGCGCCGACGAGCGCGCCGTCAGCCCGCTGACCAGCCGGTCGGGCAGGAAGCGGGCCGCGCCGCGGGCTGCCTTGACCGCCGCTTCGCTGCCGGTCCGCCGCAGGCTGGGCTGGCGGGCGGCGATCACCGACTGCGCCAGGTCCATCAGGAAGGCGTCGGCCACCGCTGTGTGGGCGTAGTTCACCGTCAGGTGCAGCGTCGGCGGGAACTGCTGCCGGTCCAGGTGCCAGCCGCGCACGCTCATCTCGTCGCCGATCTCGTAGACGTTGTCGCGGTCCGATGCGATGGCCATGACGCTCATGGGCGGGCTGCCAAGAATGCGCAGGCCGTCGATGGCGTTGATCCCGTCGCGCAGCCGCACGGTGGTGCGCATCACCTCGGCGGCGATCTCCAGGTAGCCGCGCTCGCCAAGGTAGGTCATGATCGCCCAGGCCGCGGCAATGGCGCCGCCTGGCGTGTGCCGGTCATGGTGGGCGAGGCGTAGATGCCGCCCGCCCAGTCGGTGGTGGCGAACAATTGGTAGCGGCGCAGCGCTTGTCGCGGTAGAGGATGACCGATGCGCCCTGGCCGCAGCCGTACTTGTGCAGGTCAACGGATAGCGATGTGACGCGGCGGCGCAGGCCGGAGATGGTCGGCATGCGCGGATCGTCCCAGCCGCGCACGTAGCCCTCACTCACCAGCCGCAGCAGCTTGCGCTTGCTCATCACCGTGTAGTTCAGCTTGAGACGGGCAAACTCGATCTGTTGCGGGTGGTAGATCTCCAGCCGGTCCAGGAACCAGTCGTACAGCGGGCGGTGGTCTTCGAACTCCAGCGTGCAGATGGAGTGGGTAATGCCCTCGATGGAGTCGCTCTGGCCGTGGGCCCAGTCGTACATCGGGTAGATGCACCAGTCGTCGCCTGTGCGGTGATGGGTGGCATGCAGGATGCGGTAGAGGACGGGGTCGCGCAGATTGATGTTGCCCGAGGTCATGTCCACCTTGGCGCGCAGCACGCGTGAGCCGTCGGGGAACTCGCCGGCCTTCATGCGCTCGAACAGGTCCAGGTTCTCTTCGACGGTACGGTTGCGATACGGGCTTTCCTTGCCCGGCTCGGTCAGCGTGCCGCGGTACTCCCGGATCTCGTCCGCGCTGAGGTCGTCCACGTACGCCTGGCCCTGCCGGATCAGCTCGACAGCCCATTCGTACAACTGGTCGAAGTAGTCGGAGGCGAAGTAGAGGCGATCCTCCCAGTCGGCGCCCAGCCAACGGGCGTCCTCGATGATCGACTGGACGTACTCTTCCTCCTCCTTGGTGGGATTTGTGTCGTCGAAGCGCAGGTTGAACTTGCCGCCGAAATCGCGCGCGATGCCGTAGTTCAGGTTGATGGACTTGGCGTGGCCGATGTGCAGGTAGCCGTTGGGCTCCGGCGGAAAGCGGGTATGCACCCGCCCGTCGAAGCGGCCGCTCTCGTTGTCCTCGACGATCATCCGGCGGATGAAGTCGGTCGATGCAGGGCTGTCAGTCGTCATGAAGTCGATCCTCTGAGTGCGTCATGATAAGTTGCGCGGCCGGTTGGTGCGCGGCCGCATGGCAGGCATTCTAGCACAGGTCAGGTAAGCGTGCCAGACAAAACACGGCCCGCTTCAGGCAACAGTGCGAGCCTGAAACGGACCGGATGCAAGACTTGCGTCAGCGCCAGTTTAAGCCGGCAACGCCTGCACGCGTGCGTGGTAGCCCAGTGACGCCAACATTGAGTCGATCTTCTGCCAGGTCAGGCCAAAGGCCCGGACGTCAGCCAAACCCAGGCGCGCGAGGCTGGCGCTGATCGCTTCAGCATCGTCGGAAACGACGTCCTCTTCGGCCAGGGCGTGGTCGGCCCAATCGACCAACCGTGTCAGGGTGATCCGGGCGTTGAGACAGGCCAACAGCATATCACATACAGACTAGCGCGTTATCATCGGCTCATTCCTCGCCATTCACCGCCTGGTGCTCTCTGTCGACTCGATCCAATGTGCAAATTCCTGTTTGGTCAATGAGATGGTGCAATCCGACGGCGCCTCTTCGGCGGGGCCCGCCGGAGGCCAAAGGCCATCCGGCTACGAGGTGAAAGCCCCTCCGGGGCTGCGGAAGCGACCATCTTCAGGCCCGCAGGGCCTTCCACTTTGTAGCCAGCAGGCTTCAGCCTCTGGCGGGCTGGTCGAGCAATTATCGCCACATTGCATCATCTGATTGACCCATACAGAATCGGACGCTTTCCCTCCTTTCCGTTCTTTCCCTCTTTTCCCTTTCCGCTCAGCCCGCCTCCGCCAGCAGCGCCTTGGTCTGGCGGGCGGCGCGGTCGCGGTCGTGCTTGGTGAGGATGCGCTTGCGGATGCGCAGGCTCAGCGGGGTGACCTCCAGCAACTCGTCGTCGGCCAGGTACTCGATGCACTCGTCCAGGCTCAGCTCGCGCGGCGGCGTCAGCCGTACCTGGATCTCCTTGGTTGCGCTGCGCATGTTGTCCAGGTGGCGCGCCTTGCAGACGTTGACATCCAGGTCGCCCGGCCGCTGGTGTTCGCCGACCACCATTCCCTGGTAGACATCGACCCCGGGCCCGAGGAACAACACGCCTCGTTCCTCGCCGTTCTTCAGCCCGTAGGTGGTGGTGGTGCCGGTCTCCCAGGCCACCAGTGAGCCGCGTGAGCGCGACGCCATCGCGCCGGCCAGCGGCAGGTAGTCGTGGAAGATGGTGTGCATGGTGCCCATGCCGCGGGTCGCGGTCAGGAACTGGTAGCGGAAGCCCAGCAGGCCCCGGGTTGGCGCCAGGTAGGTCAGCATCACGCTGCCGTTGTTCATGTCCAGCATGTTGAGCATCTGGCCGCGGCGGGTGCCCAGCATCTCGATCACCACGCCAACGGTTTCCGGGGTAGTCTCGATGTGGACTTCTTCGTAGGGTTCCAGCTTGTCCCCGTCCGGCCCGTCGCGCAGGATCACCTCGGGCCGCGAGATCTGGAACTCGTAGCCCTCGCGGCGCATGGTCTCGATCAGAATCGCCAGGTGCAGCTCGCCACGGCCTGACACCAGGAACGTGTCGGCGCTTTCGGTGTCCTCGACCTTGAGCGCGACGTTATGGCGCAGTTCGGCGTCCAGCCGCTCGCGCAGCTTGCGCGAGGTTCCCCAGCGCCCCTCCTTGCCGGCAAAGGGCGAGGTGTTGACGCCGAAGGTCATGCGCACAGTGGGCGCCTCGACCTTGATGACTGGCAGCGCGACCGCCTGGTCGGGGTCGGCCAGCGTCTCACCGATGGCGATCTCCTCCAGCCCGGCAATGGCCACGATCTCGCCCGCCTCAGCCTGCTCGACCTCGACCCGCTCCAGCCCTTCGTGGACGAAGAGGTAGCGGGCCTTTTCCATACGCATGCCGCCGTGCAGCGTCAGCCGGGCCAGCGATTGGCCGGCTGCGATCCGCCCGGCGAAGATACGCCCGACTGCCGTCAGCCCCCGGTAGTTGTCGTAGGCCAGGGTGGTCACCAGCACCTGAAGCGGCGCATCGGGATCGACCTCGGGGCAGGGGATGTGGCGCAAGATGGCCTCGAACAGCGGCTGCAGGTCCGGCCCCAGCTCCTCGGTCAGCCCGGCGCGGCCGGTGGTTGCCACGGTGTAGATCACCGGAAAGTCGGCCTGGTCGTCCGTGGCTCCCAGCTCCAGGAACAGCTCGAAGGTCTCGTTCAGCACGCGCTGCGGTTCGGCGTCGCGGCGGTCCACCTTGTTGATCACTACCACCGCGCGGTGGCCCATCTGCAGCGCCTTGCGAAGCACGAAGCGGGTCTGGGGCATGGGACCTTCGGCTGCGTCCACCAGGAGCAGCACGCCGTCCACCATGTTCAGCACGCGTTCGACCTCACCGCCGAAGTCGGCGTGGCCGGGGGTATCGACGATGTTGATCTTGACCTGCTGCCCGGTCTCCGGGTCGGGGATGCTGATGGCCGTGTTTTTTGCCAGGATCGTGATGCCGCGCTCACGCTCCAGGTCGTTGGAGTCCATGACCCGCTCTGCCACCTGCTGGTTGGCGCGGAAGACGCGCGCCTGGCGCAGCAGCCCGTCCACCAGCGTCGTCTTGCCGTGGTCGACGTGGGCGATAATGGCGATGTTGCGTAAATCGGTTCTTTTGGTTTTCATCTCTTCTCACTTCGTCTACACAAGAAAAAACTCCGGCCGGTCGGGCCGAAGTCCATGAGCAGAGGCTATCATATCACGAACTGCGCCGAAGCGGAAACTGCGTCAGTCGTCGTACAGGATCACGATGAAACGCTTCGGCCCGTGGACGCCGATGGCCAGTGTTTGCTCGATGTCGGCGGTCTTGCTGGGGCCGGTGATCAGCGTCAGGTTGGACGGCACATCGCCGCCGCGCTGAGCCGTCCACGTAAACAGATCGGAGGTCAGCCGGCTGGTGGGCGCCAGCGCGATATGAACCGGCGGCAGCAGCGGCACCAGGCGGCTCCTGCCCGGCCCGCTGGTCACCAGCACCGACCCGGTTCAGCCAGCGCCGCATCCGCGCCGGTGATGCTGGCATCACCGCGGCGCAGAAGATGCGCAGGTCATCGGCGTCACCGTCCGGCCAACGCCAGGTGACAGCCGGCCAGCGGTCGCGCGTTATCGCGCCGAAGGGCGCATCCATGTTGACCGCGATCTTGGTCAGCGCCAGCGCATCGATCAGCGCTTGCGCCCAACCGGTCCAGAGCGGCGGGCAGGCTGGACGCCCGCACCACCTCGCCGGCTACCGATGTCAGCGCCGACTCGAAGCGCGCCGCGAGATCGTCGAAGCGCCGCCGGCTGCGCCACGGCGGCGGGTGGGTGACGGTGCGTTCTTTTGCACGCAGGGTGTCGAGGATCTGGTCTCGGTCGGTCATGGTTCAATGCCGATTCAGCGTTGCTTGGATGCATGATACTTGGTCAGCGGGCTTTGGGCAAGTCAGATTATCTGAAATCGCGGCACAGTTCGCTGACACACCGCCTCACTCCGGCCGGTCTGTGCAAAGCCTCCCGGACAGGCCGATCGTCGCGGAGGAGCTAAGGAAACGTCTGGACCGCAAAGCCGCGAAGGCGGACGAAGGTCGCGAAGGCTAGCTGGCGCTGTGAGTTCGCCTTCGCGGCTTCGTGTTCCTTCGCGCGTTCGCGATCCAGCCGTCTTCGTTCAACGATTGTCGCCGTCGCAATTGCGGGGGATTCCGGTCCTGTGTTACAATTGTGGCTCAGATGCAACAATTTTTGGTGGCTGAGGTAGCCTTAGCGAGTAACGAGGGTGTAAGATGACCGTAGAGCGTGTTACCAACGGGCTATCGGATACGCTTCACGAGCAGGTCAAGCAACGCTCCAAGCGTATGTCGCGGTCGATTGACGATACACGGTCAATGACCCAATCGGCCATCTCCGCCGCGCTGCGCCAAGCAATTGCGGGGCAATTTCAGCACCGGTGTTGCTACCGATTTTTGCAGGAGTACCTGACATGACAGTGATCGAACTCTCGCCCAAACTACTGAACCCTCTACAGCAAGTAGCAAAGCAGAAGCAAGCCTCGGTTGAGGAAATCATCGAGGAGTTGATCGATCAGTACCTGCGCGAGCAGCGCCATTCGCAGTTGCTGCAAGAGATGGATCGCTTCCGCCAACAGCACCCTCAGCTTCTCCAACGGTTTCGAGGAAAGTACATTGGTATGTTGGAAGGACGCGTCCTTGACAGCGACGCCGACGGCGGTGCTCTTCACACCCGATTGGCGCGCCAATACGGCGCTCTGCCAATTTTGATCGTCGAGGTAAGAGATCAACCCGAGCAAGAGTTCAAGCGCTTGGGCAGGCGATTGGTGCAATGAAACTCGCTTACCGCACAGATTATTACCCGCCTATTCCTGCGCTATCGGTTCGGCTATATTCACCGGTGACCGATCGGCACATCGGCCCGATGATCGCAATCTTGGATACTGGGTCAGATGCCTCGATTGTCCCCTTGCGGTATTTGTATGGCATTGGCGCAGAGGAGACAGCGCCTGGTTGGTTGATTACTGTCACCGGAGAGAGACAAGCTGTAGCACTCTATTTCGTGGACAATCACCTGGAACACGAGGTTGCTCCAGGTATGCGTGTTATTGCTGACGATAATGGGGAGGACGTCATTCTTGGGCGAGACTTTCTCAATCGATTTCCCCTTTTATTAGACGGTCCGATAGGGCGAGTGACTGTTCTCGATGATGCCGTCGTTGAGCGGCTGCGGGCGATGAGGATTGACGAGTGATAACTGCAAACGATCAAATTGACGCGATCATCCGCAACGCGCTGGCCGAGGACATCGGCAGCGGCGATGTGACTACGCTGAACACGATCCCTTCCGACGCGACCCTGACCGGCGAGCTGCTGGTCAAGGCGGACGGCGTGGTGGCCGGGTTGGGTGTCTTTCGCCGCGTGTTCGAGCTGGTGGACCCGCGCGTCGAGGTGACGCCCCTGGCGGCTGACGGCGACGCGTCCGGCGGGCGACGTGATCGCGACCATCCACGGCCCCGGCCAGGCGATCCTGACCGGCGAGCGGCTGGCGTTGAACATCCTTCAGCGCATGTCCGGCATCGCGACCGCGACCCGCCGCTACGTCGATGCCGTGGCCGGCACGCAGGCAGTGATTCTTGACACGCGCAAGACCGCGCCCGGCCTGCGCGTCCTGGACAAGATGGCCGTGCGGCTGGGCGGTGGGCAGAACCACCGCTTCGGCCTGTACGACATGGCGATGATCAAGGACAACCACATCGCCGCGGTGGGCAGCATCGGCGAGGCGGTGCTGCGCATCCGCGCCGGCGACCCGCAGGGCCGGCCTATCGAGGTCGAGGTGACAAACCTGGACCAACTGCGCGAGGCGCTGGCGCTGGACGTGGACCGCATCCTGCTGGACAACATGGACCACGCAACCATGGCCGAGGCGGTGCGCATCGCGGCCGGCCATACCCCGCTGGAAGCGTCGGGGGGCGTCAACCTCAACACCGTGGCCGATATCGCCGCGACCGGCGTGGACTACATCTCCGTCGGCGCGCTGACGCACTCGGTGACCGCGCTGGACATCAGCCTGGATGTCCGGTGATCAGTCATCAGTTATCAGTAACCAGTGGATATTAATCAGTGCCTGAAGAATCGCTGCTTCTGAACCTCTGCCATCTGATCACTGAAAACTGATCACTGATAACTTACGCAAAGGAAGCAACCCATGTCTGCAACACTAACGACTGTCGACCGGACGGGCATGACTGTCGATGAGATCTACGAGGAACTGGTCGCCAAGATCGGCGAGTACACGCCGGCGTTTGAACTGCGGGTGCAGGCTGAACTGGCCTGGGAGGTCAACCAGCTCAAGCGGCAGCGCAACGCGGTGATCCTGGGCCACAACTACATGGAGCCGGCGCTGTTCCACTCGGTGCCGGATTTCGTCGGCGACTCGCTGGACCTGAGCCGCAAGGCTGCTGCCACCGATAAAGACGTGATCGTCTTCTGCGGCGTCAAGTTCATGGCCGAGACCGCCAAGATCCTCAACCCGTCGCGGACGGTGCTGCTGCCGTCGCTCAAGGCCGGCTGCTCGCTGGCTGCCAGTATCACCGCCGACGATGTACGGGCGCTGAAAGCCCGCTTCCCGGCGTGCCGGTGGTCACCTACGTCAACACCTACGCTGACGTCAAGGCCGAAAGCGACATCTGCTGCACCAGCAGCAACGCGGCCGCAGTGGTCGAGTCGCTGGGCACCGACACCGTGATCTTCCTGCCCGATGAGTACCTGGCCAAGAACGTGGCCCGCGACACCGGCAAGCACATCATCTTCCCGACCCGCCTGCCTGCCGGCAACATCAGCCTGCATGACACGGACGTCGATTACCAGATGATCGGCTGGCACGGCCGCTGCGAGGTGCATGAGCAGTTCACCGTCGCCGACGTGGCCATGGTGCGCGCCCAGTTCCCCGATGTGGTCGTGTTGGCCCATCCCGAGTGCAGCCCGGAGGTGGTGGCCGCGGCTGACTTCTCCGGCAGCACCAACGCCATGACGCGCTACGTGGAGAACACGCCGGCCAGCCGCTACCTGCTGCTGACCGAATGCGCGATGGGCGAGAACATCGCGGCCGCCAATCCCGACAAGGAGATGGTGCGGCTGTGCATGGTCCGCTGCCCGCACATGAACCAGATCACCCTGGAGATGACCCGCGACTCGCTGATGAACATGCAGTACGAGATCGACGTGCCGGTGGAGATCATGGATCGCGCGGCGGGCTGTCGAGCGGATGATCGCTATCGGCTGATAGTAGATTGGGAACTTGGTGGACTGGTACGTTGGTCAAAGACTGACCTACCAACCCACCAATCTACCAATCTACCAATCTACCAACCCACCAATCTATCAATCTACCAATGACCGACCACCTCGAAACCCAAGTCCTGATCCTCGGCAGCGGTATCGCCGGCGCGACGGCGGCGCTGGAGTTGGCCGACCGCGGCGTACAGGTAACCGTCGCGACGCGCTACGGTGCAGCCGCAGGACAGCAACACCTACTGGGCGCAGGGCGGCATCATCTACCGCGGCGAGCACGACAGCCCGGACGCGCTGGCCGAGGACATCCTGCGCGCCGGCGCCGGCCACAGCTACCCCAAGGCGGTGCACATCCTGGCCGAGGAAGGGCCGCAAACGCTGCGCCGCATCCTGCTGGAGCGGGTGGATGTCGGCTTCGACCGCGAGAGCGACGGCGACCTGTCGCTGGCGCTGGAGGGCGGACACTCAATTCCGCGCATCGTCCACGTGGCCGACTACACCGGCAAGGCCATCGAGCTGGCGCTGGTCAGGGCGCTGGCGGCGCATCCCAACGTTACACTGCTGACCGGCCACGGCGGTCGATCTGCTGACGCCGTCGCACCATTCGCTCAACCGGCTGGCGGTGTACGAACGGCGCTCCTGCATCGGCGCGCATCTTTTCGATCAGGCCAGCGGGCAGGTCAAGCGTTGCCTGGCGCGCGAGACCATCCTGGCAACCGGCGGGCTGGGGCAGATCTTCCTGCGCACCACCAACCTGGCCGGCGCGCCGTGGCGATGGCGTGGCCATGGCCCAGCGTTTCCAGGCGCGCGTCATCAACATGGAGTTCGTCCAGTTTCACCCCACCACGTTCTACCACGTCAACGCGCCCAACCTGCTGATCTCCGAAGCGGTGCGCGGGGCTGGTGCACGGCTGGTGGACGCGGACGGCGTGCCGTTCATGCAGCGCTATGCGCCTGAGTGGAAGGACCTGGCGCCGCGCGACGTAGTGGCGCGCAGTATCCACCAGGAGATGCTGGCGCGACCTGACCCATGTCTACCTCGACCTGCGTTCCTACGTGTCACAGGACGAGATCCTGCACCACTTCCCGACCATCCGCGAGAGCCTGTTGCCCTATGGTGTCGACATAACGACCGACCTGGTGCCGGTGGTGCCGGCGGCGCACTATGCCTGCGGCGGCGTCTGGGTGGACGAGTGGGGACGGACGACGATACGCAACCTGTTCGCTGTGGGCGAGGTGTCCTGCACCGGCGTTCATGGGGCAAACCGGATTGCCAGCACCTCGCTGCTGGAAGGGCTGGTGTGGGGCAGCCGCGCCGCGCTGATCGCCGAGAACCTGCCCGCCGGTCTGGCCGTCGACCCGGAGTTGATACCGGCCTGGCGCGACGACGGCCTGGAGGAGCCCGACCCGGCGCTGATCAGCCAGGACATGAGCTCCATCAAGCACATCATGTGGAACTACGTGGGGCTGGCGCGCACGGCGCCGCGGCTGGAGCGGGCGTTGCGCGAGCTGTACCATTTGGAGACGGAGATCGAGACTTTCTACCGCCGCACCCGGTTGAGCGACGGGCTGATCGGCCTGCGCAACGCCGTGCGAACTGCGATCCTCGTAGCCTCGGCTGCCTGGCAGAACAAAAACAGCATGGGCGCGCACTTCCGGGAGTAGCGCGGCGGTCAAGCCAGTTGATCGCGCAGCACCGACAGCCGCCCGAGGAGCAACGTGATGCGTCCTTCGCGCAGCATCGCGCCCCAGTGGCCGTCGCTGAAACGCTCGCCGCGCACGCAGAAGGTCAGCATGGTCTTGACCTGCTCCAGGCTGGCCGAGCGAATCAGTGCATCGTCCGCGACCATGGCGCCGGCCTCTGCTGGCTGGTAGCCATAGTCGCACCAGCATGGCTGACCTGCCAGGCGAAAGAACGCCACCACGTCCGGTGCGTAGACAGGGTGCGGCCAAATCAGGTCGCCGGCTGCGGTCTTTCCGCTGGTCCAGTGCTCGATGTATTCCCTGTCAGGATCCTCGAACTTCGGCAGGAAGGCCAGTAGTTCATCGATGCGCTCGACGGTGATAGATTCATTGTTCATCGGTTACCTCTTCGTTGCCAGACGGTCAATTCTAGACCATCTGGCCTGCGCTGCCAACTCCGGCGAACAAAAAGGCCGCTCCACAAGAGCGGCCTCTTCAATTCTGCGATGAGACTTCGGGTGTTTCCTTCGCAAGGCTTGCTGCTCGGGCCGGTCTCCGACCGTGCCCGCCTGCGCAACGTGCGTTATCTTTCCTTTCCTTTCGCCGCACCATCACCCCAACGCAGCCGACAGGCTCGCCAGTTCGTCGATCTCGGCGCGGTCGTTGATGATGCGATGGATTTCGCCGTCCTGCATCTGGATGACGCGGTCCACGAACTTGGCCATGCGCAGGTCGTGGGTCACCATGATGCCGGCCCGGCCCTGCTCGTGGATCAGGTTGGCGAAGGTCTCGACCACCTGGTAGGCCAGGGTGGTGTCCAGGCTGGCGGTAGGCTCGTCGGCGAGCACCACGGCCGGCTCGTGGATCAACGCGCGGGCGATGGCGACCCGCTGCTGCTGACCACCGGACAGCTCACTGGGATAATGGTGCATCCGGTGCTCCAGGCCTAGCCGGGTGAGCATCTCCTCCGACTTGACCACGCCGTTGCGCAGCGGCTTCTTGTTCAGTCGCAGCATCAGGTCCACGTTGTCGCGGGCGCTCAGATAGGGCACCAGGTTGTTCTGCTGGAAGGTGAAGCCGATGTACTGGCGGCGGAAGGTGGCTCGTTGGCGGTCGCCCATGTTGCTCATCTCCTGGCCGGCAATGAATATCTTGCCGCTGCTGGGGCTGAGCAGGCCGGCCAGCATGGCCAGCATGGTTGTCTTGCCTGACCCGCTGGGACCGACCAGCGCCACGAACTCGCCGCTGTTCACCTCGAAGGACACATTGTCAACGGCTGTGACGGCGTCTGCGCCGCTGCCATAAATTTTGGTTACGTTTTCTGCACGCAATGCTACCGACATTTTGATCTCCTTTTGGTCACTACAGAGGCACGGAGTTCACAGAGGTTTTGAAACTGTTTTGATCTCTGCGTTCTCCGCGCCGTCGTGGTGTTTGTCTACTGCGCCAGGCCCAGCGCCCGCAGCGGCTCTACCCGGGTCAGCGCCCACACTGACACCAGACCGCCCAGCGGGCCGATGATCAGCAGCGACGCCACGGCCGGAATCACGGCCTGGGAGGTGAAGACGATCGGCACCTCGACCGGGAAGGTCAGCGAAAGCAACAGCGATCCGGCTGCGCCGATGAACACACCGAGCGTGTTTACGGCCACGATCTGGATGGCAGCCGCCAGCGCGACGACCGCGTTGGTGGTGCCGATTGCCTTCAACATGCCGATCTGCGCCACCTTCTGCAGGGTCTGGATCTGGAAGAAGCCGCCGATGACCAGCACACCAATCAGTAGCGTGAAGTAGCGCTGGGTGTTCAGGGTGCTCTGCTGGGCCGAGTAACCCGGCGTGGCCTCGTAGGCGGTGACCCGGTCAGCGACTTCGACGTCGCCCACGTTGGCCTCCAGCCGCGCTTTCATCACGTCAAGCTGCGCAGGATTCGCAATCTTGACCGCGATAACGTTGGAGATCAGATCGCCCTGCGCGCCGTCGGGATCACCCTGCGGGCTGACCTTTTCCCAGGTCAACTGTGGCACGAAGATCGAGGGCTGCAGGAAGAACTGGCGGCCGTCGCTGATGCCGACCACGGTCAACGGATAGCGCTCCTCTTCCGTCCCCTGCACTGACTTGACGATGACCGTATCGCCTACCTCTACGCCGGCGCGCAGGGCTACGTTGCGGTCCAGCACGGCCTCGTTCGCCCTGTCACGGCTCAGTCCGACGCCCTCGTAGGCGGGCGGCTCGCCCGGCTTGCCCGGCTCGACGCCGACCAGCGACACGTCCAGCGGCTCACTCCCGTTGAGGAACTCCAGGGTGGACGATGAGAAGAAGACCTGGCCGGCATCGGCCACGCCATCGACCCGCCGCACCTCGGCCAGCGTTGAGCGGCCCAGCCGGCTGGCCGACACGGACAGCTCCGAGTTGTCCTGGTAGACGATCAACTCGCCGTTCAGCTTCTCCAGATACTCGCGGTTGCCATCTCCCAGCCCTTCAGCCAGGGCGGCGATAAACAGCACCAGGGTGGTGATCAGCGCCACGATCGACGCGATCAACAGAAAGCGGCCTTTGCTGTGCCAGACTTCTTTGAATGCAAGATAGAATGCCATGGTTTTGTCTTTCTTTTCAGTGTTGGTTGGCTGGTAGATTGGTAGGTTGGTAGATTGGTAGGTTGGTAGATTGGTATGCTGATCAGAAGATGCGCGTTTTTGGTGTACCAGTTTCCCAATCTACCAATTTACCAGTTTCCCAATCTACCAGTTTCCCAATCTACCTGGCCACCTCAACGACGGCCGTCATGTTCCAGAGCAGCCGGCTGTCCTGCTGCGCCGGGTCGATCACCAGCGTGTAGACGATGTCGCCGCGGTTGTTGCCGCCGATGGGGCGCACCAGGCGGACTGTGCCGTCCATGGTCAGGTCAGGCAGGGCGTCGAACGAGAGCTTCACGGTGTCGCCAGGCTTGACGTTGACTGCATCAAACTCGGTCAGATCCTCGGTCTCGATCTGCCAGTGGTTGAGGTCGGCCAGTACCAAGGCGGGCGCGCCGGCGGCCACCTGTTCACCCACGCGGGTGGTCAAGGACGCGACCGTCCCGGCAAACGGGGCGCGCAGCTCCGTGTCGGCCAGTGCAGCCTGAGCCTGTACCAACGCCGCCCGGGCTGCCTGCACATCGGCCTCGGCTACGGCGATGGTTTCCGGCCGCGTGCCCGCTTCCAGAAGGTCCAACTGTGACTGCGCCTGGCGGACGGCCGCCTCAGTTTCGGCAACGTCGGCCGGGTTGGTCGCTGAGAGCAGGTCGAGTTGCGCCTGGGCGCGCTGGACGCGTGCCCGGGCCGCGGCGATGTCAGCAGCGCTGGATCCCGACTTCAGGTCGGCCAGGCGGGCCTGCGCGGCCGTCACTGCGTTGGTCGCCTGTTCCAGTTGCGCCGATTCGGGTCGGGCGCCGATGTCCGGGTTGCCGGCCACACGGTCGTAGGCGGCCTGCGCCTGGCGGCGGATGGCCTCGGCATTGGCCAAGTCAGTCTGCGCGGCGATCAATTGCTGGTCGCTGGGGCCTTCCAGAACCTTCTGTACGTTGGCCTGCGCCTCGGCCAGGGCGGCTCGCGCGGCTGTCACCTCCTCCGGCAGCGCGCCGTTCTGCACCCTGTTCAGCCGGGCCTCAGCGGCGTCGATGGCAGACTGGGCGGCAGCTACTTCCTGCTCGCGCGCGCCGGCTTTCAACTCTGCCAGGCGCGCCTCGGCTCGGGCCAACTGCGCTTCAGCCTGGGAGGCCGCGGCGGTCTGCTGCATCGCGCTCAGACGGACCAGCGGCTGACCGGCCTCTACCTGATCGCCTTCCTTCACCAGCACTTCGGCCGCGATGCCGCTCAGCGGGAAGCTAAGCTCGGCGCTTTCCACCGGCAGCACACGCGCGTCGACTGCGGTTCTTGCGGCAACCTGCTCTGTCTGTGCGACCTCGGTCGCCAGAGCCTCTGCCGTGTTGTCACTGTTGAACGACAGCCCGCCGAAGCGAACTGCACCGAACGCGACTGCTGCTGCGACAATCGCAACACCACCGGCGATAACTATCTTCTTCATGGTTTTTGTTTCTCCTGTTTCTTGTCTTTTGGCGACCGCCTGTCAAACGGCGATCAATTGCTTTTCAATGGTATCGATCAGGGATCGGCCGGCCTGCTCGGAATAGGCGCCGCGGGCCTGCCAGAGCACCTCGCCGCCGGCATCCACCAGCATCACGTAGATGTGATGCTCGTCAGGCATCTGCGCAGCCTGGCGAAACTGCTGCTTGTCAGTGTAGACGGTGATGGTCCGCTCGCGCACCGACTGGCTGGGAATGCCGGCCCGCATGCCCTCGTCCAGCATCCATTGGCTGAAGCGGTTCATGGGCCGGATGACCGGCAGTTCATAGTGGCGAAACCCGGGAACGCGCTGCTCAAGCTGGTTCATCAGCGGCACCCACGTATCGACCTCGTCCTGGTGCCAGCGCTGAAACGCCACCAGCACAACGTTCAACTGGCCCTCGAGGTCGTCGGGCAGCCGGAAGGCTTGCTTCGACAGACTGGAGCCTTCAATTCTCGGAAAGCGCATAGGTCATTGCTCCGTTGTTCTCCGCTCGGGGCCGCAGCCCGTCGAGCAGCAATGAGACGATTGCCTCTCCCATCGCCGCCCGCGGCGGTGAGGCTTGCTGGTTTGAACTGGCGTAGGTAATGCCGTCCATCAGCGCCAGAAACGATCCCGCCAGCAGGTCCGGGTGCATGGGGCAGATCTCGCCGCGCATGCTGGCTTCACGAAACATCGTCGCGATCGGTTCGAACAGACAGCGGTAGGCCACGCCTTCCAGGCGCTGCGTGTTGCGATCGCTCAAGGCCGGCATGTCGGCGTAGACCATGCCCATCAGGCTGATGGGCGGCTGTGAGGCGAACCAGCGGGCGGCTGCGGCCAGCTGCTCCGCAAAGCCCGGTCCGACGCTGTCGATAGCGGCTTGCAGGCCCTGTCGATGCTGCTCGAAGCTGCGGGTCGTCACCTCGACGAAGAGCTGCTCCTTGCCGTCGGGCACGTGGTAGTAGAGCGATGCCTGCTTGACACCCAGCTCGCGGGCGATCTGCTGCATGGTGACAGCCTTGAACCCGCGCTGGTGAAAGAGATGCTGCGCAGTGTCCAGGAGCCGCTCGCGGCTTTCGTTGACGGTGGTGTCTGCTGCTGTCATGGTTCGTTCGTCTTGGTTCTCAAGTAGTTTTGCTGTGTTTTGTTTTCTACCTACTGTTCGGTAGGCAGTGTAGCAGAATGAAAAGGTTTTGTCAAGTCTTTGTCTAAGAAAATGTAAACGCAATTACGCACAGGTCTGCTATTTGCGACTGGCGGTGAGTTGCATACACTGTGAACGGTCCGATGAATGGCGCACCGTTCAGCAGGCTTTGCAGCGAAGGAAGGAATAGACGATGCCATCCAGTTTCCCCAGAGTATCGACAACAACGTTGGGACTGATTCTGTTGACGGGCATGGCTGTGAGTGGATGCGTTCCTGCCGGTCAGAGGCCGCCGCTGTTCGTCAACGGCAGCCGGCTCACCGGTGACCCCGGCCCAATCGGCTGTACTGGCGCAGCCGGATCGTTGGTACGATTTGCTGGCTCGAATTCCCTATCCCTACACCGAGCCGCTGCCAGATACGCAGCGAACCCCCATAGACGGCGTCTATGTTCATACCTTATCCTCTGCAGCCGACCACGTCCACTGCCGGCGCTGCCCCGACTATTTGCCCGAGGGTGGGCTGTGGCGGGTCAGCTTCGACCGCGGTGTGATGCGCATCCTGCACGAGGATGCCGGCTGGCGCAATCTGGCCTCCTACGCCGTCGATGGAGACACATTGCGGGTGTTCAACGACCCGGTCTGTCCAATCGAGAATGGGGAGTATCGTTGGTCACTGGAGGATGGTGAGCTGCGCATCGATCCGGTCGCCGATCCCTGCGCCATCGGTCTGCGCGGCAAACCTGAGCGCGGCGCCATGGCGGTCGTGCCATCCCCCGAACCAGGAAGCCGCGGTCACGGGCCACTGGCCGGCACCGGCCGGATGTCGTTGACTCCGCAGTCGATTGAGATCGAGGAAGCGCCGTGGAGGGTGGACAGGATTTACACCGCCTGGCGGGGGCTTTGCCGGGGCCTGAGATGCTCCGAACGCCCGCCAACGCCCACAAGGGGCTATCCTACCTGTCATCGTCCAGCTGGCCGGATTTCCACAAATCGCGAAACGAGCGCAGGGCGAGGGCCGGCAGGCGGCGGGGCGACGGGATTGAAGCGCTGGGGCGGCGAGAGTTCGCCCTCCTTTGTCATCGGTTTCTGGCCGATGCGGGCCAGGCCGTTCCCAGCGTGTAGAGTCGGCGGTGGCGGAAGCCGAAGGCTACGGTCTGCTCGGCCAGGCGTTCCGGCCATGCCAGCACCCGTTCCTCGACCTCGCGGTTGCGCAGCTCCAGCAACATGCGCGGCAGGTCGATGCGAACCGGGCAGGCGTCGCGGCAGGCGATGCACAGGGAACTGGCGTGCGGCAGCGCCTCGTACCTGTCCAGCCCAAACAGCAGCGGCGTGATCACCGCGCCGATAGGGCCGCTGTATGGGTTGCCGTAGGCGTGGCCGCCCGCCTCGCGGTAGACCGGGCAGACGTTCAGGCAGCGCTGCAGCGAATACATTGCAGCGATTCTTCGAAGGGCGTGCCGATCTGGCGGCTGCGCCCGTTGTCCAACAGGATCACGTGGACTTCCTGCGGGCCATCGACGTCCCCGGCCGCGCCGGCCCGGTGATAGCCGTGGTGTAGATCGACATGGGCTGGCCGGTGCCGCTGCGCGCCAGCAGCGCCAGCCAGGTCGCCGCGTCGTCCCAGGTCGGCGCGATCTTCTCGATGCCGATGACGGCCACGTGAACCGGCGGCAGGCTGGTGACCATGCGCCCGTTGCCCTCGTTGGTAACCAGCACCACGCTGCCCGTCTCGGCAACGGCCAGATTGCCGCCGCTGATGCCCATGCCGGCGGTCAGGAACTGCTCGCGCAGCAGGCGGCGCGCGGTCGCTGTCATGCCGGGAATGTCGTCGGCGTCCAGCGACTGGCCGGTGATGGTGTTGATCAGGTCGGCGACCTGGCCGCGCGTCTTGTGAATCGCCGGTGCGATGATGTGGAAGGGCGGTTCCTCACTCTGTTGGATGATCCACTCGCCCAGATCGGTCTCGACGGGTTCGACCCCGGCCGCCTGCAGGGCCGCGTTGAGGTGGATTTCCTCGGTAGCCATCGACTTGCTCTTGACGGCCATGGTGATGCCGTGGCGGCGGGCGATCTCGGCCACGATGCGGCAGGCCGCGTCGCCGTCGGCTGCCCAGTGGACCTGTGCGCCGGCCGCGGTGGCGTTGCGCTCGAAGGTCTCCAGGTAGTGCGCCAGGCGGGCCAGGGTCGCCGAGCGGATGGCTTTGAAGTGGTCGCGCAGTGCGTCGGCGTCGGGCAGTTCGTCCAGCATGGCCAGCCGGCCGGCTGCGAACTTGTGGGTCGCGCCTTCCAGCGCGCTCTGCCGCAGCGGGTCGGCGATGCTGGCAGCGGCTGCCTGCCTGAATTCAATCATCGATGCGGTCATGGAAACCTCGTTGCGTATCATTCGCGCTTCTTCCTGTCGCCCGCCAGCAGCACCGCCAGGTGCTCGACGTGCACATTGTCGCTGGCCAGGCCGCGCATCTGCATCAGGCAGCCAGGGTCGCAGGTGACGATGGTCGGCGCATCGGCCTCAGCCGCCTGGCGCAGCTTCTCCTCCGTCATCGCGTTGGACACCTCCGGCATGCGCACCGAGAACAGCCCGCCGAACCCGCAGCAGCGGTCCGATTCCCTCATCTCGTCGATCTGGTAGCCGGCTGCGCGCAGGAGTTGGCGCGGTTCGGCCTTCAGGTGAAGTAAGCGGTTCATGTGGCAGGAGTCGTGATACGTGATGCGTGCGACGCGCTCCGGCTCGTCGCCGCGTTGAGGCGGCGGCTGCCAGCCGGCCACGTGGACCAGGAACTCGCTCAGTTCGTAGGTCTTCGCAGCCAGCCGCCGGGCGCGCTCGTGCCAGTCCGGGTCATCCTCGAAGAGGTGTGGAAACTCGGCGCGCACCATGGTGACGCACGAGCCGCTGGGGGCGACCACCCGATCGTACGGCTCGAAGATGGCGATCATGCGCTGCGCCAGCGCGCGCGCTTCCTTGCGGAAGCCGCTGTTGAAAAAGGGCTGGCCGCAGCAGGTTTGCTCCTCTGGAAACACGACCTCGTAGCCGGCCTGCCGCAATAGCCGGACTGTGGCCACGCCGATGTCGGGAAGGATCTGGTCCACCAGGCAGGTGACGAAGAGGGCGACACGTTGGGGAGCGGTCATAACTCGGATCTCATGGCGGTGTGTTGGTTGCCGCCGGTTGCCTGGGACGAGGAGTCGGGCAGGACGCAGCAGAACGTTTTGGGGATGTTCTGCCTGACGCGGCGGTCGATGGTGGATGGCCCTGGCGTTGGCCGGATGTGCGGCAAACCGTTGCAGGTCCTTTTGGCGTTCAGGCGCTCAGCAGGCAGTATAGTCGCCTGAATCGTTGGTGTCAAAACTGAAAACGAGACCCGCACCAGGCATGCCCCGACGCCCGGCGCGTACTCCTTTTGTTGTACGTGAACTTGCTCCTTTGTCTTGATGACAGGATTCGCCGCATATGGTATGATTTCACGACGGAGGGCATGGATTACATACCACACTGTCCCGGCGCGGGACGCCGCGTCGAGACATCCTCGTCCTGGTTCGCTCCAGGCGTGCAAAACAGAAGGAGAAAGATACATGGAGTTCCTCGCTATTCTTGCCGGTATCGGTGTGGTCGCGGCTGCACCGTTGGTCCCTGGGTTGCGTCCGACCGCCAAGAAGGTGGTGGCCGGCGGTCTCGTGTTTGCCGAGAAAGCCCGCGAGGTCGCGGCAGTCGCCAGCGAGCAGTGGATGGATCTGGTCGCAGAGGCCAGGGCTGAGCGTGAGGCCGAGGCCGCAGCACGCGCCGAGGCAGTCGAGACCATCGAGATCAACATTCCTGAAGAAGAGTAGGATGATGGCAGAAACAACGGACAAGGGCGCATCGACCGATTCAGGCGCGCCCTTCATTCCGGCCAACGCAGCGGCTGCCGCCAAACCGGTGATCGAAGCGGGTCAGGCGGCCATCAGCCAGGTTTCAGTCCGCGCTGAGAGATATTTCGAGCAGTGGGTCGATCTGGTTGAGGAGGTCAGGGCCGAGCAGGGGGTCGCGGGCCAACCGGTTGTGAGCCTTGACGATGCTCTGGCCGGCCTCGCGGCCGCCGAGGTGATGTCGGTGAGCACCGGTCGCGTCCGGCTGCGGCTGCCCGAACTGCACGGGCAGCGGGTGGTTGCTGAGGAGCTTGCCGACGTGCTGGACACCGTGCCAGGTATCAAACGGGTGCAGGTGAGCGCCATCACCGGCAGCGTGCTGATTTTCTATAGCGAGCGCGATTACCCCGCCGTTGACGACTTGCTGGAAGCGATTGCCACGTAACCCGGCTGTCCGATTCTCGCCAGCGCAGGCGGCATTGATCAGATCCTGAGACAGCATGATACTACGACACGCCATCGTAGCCGACGACAACTACATCTTTCGCCAGGGCCTGGTATCGCTGCTGATGGCTGTATTTCTCCACGCGCGCGTCGAGGTGGCTCAGAATGGCGTCCAGGTTCTGGACATGGTCGCCGAGGAACAGCCCGATCTGGTCATCATGGATGTCGAGATGCCGCAGGTCAGCGGCCTGGACGCGACCAGGGAGATCAAGTCACGCTGGCCCCATGTTTGTGTCATCGTGCTGGTCCTTGAAACCCACCACCGCCCCCATGCGATTGAAGCTGGCGCGGATGCATGCCTGTTCAAGGGCGTATCGTTTGAAGATCTGCTCGATGCTGTGGCCCGGCTTGGTTTCGACGTAACCACCGTCTTAACCTGAAGATCTGCGCGGTCGTTCCAGTGACAATGGTTGAAAGTGACAACTAGGCAATGTCTAACAATCTCCTCTATGTGGCTTCGCTTCCTGAACGTCTACCCAGGGCCCTGGCAGCCGGGGCGGGTGGTCTGCTCTACGAGAGTTCGCTGGTGCTGCTGCCAGACTGGGCGCGCGGCGCGCAGCTTTACCAGGCGCTGATCGGCCGCATGCTGCGCATCACGGTGGAGTTCGCCGGAGGGATGCCCGCGCTGGAGCAAGCGGATCCGATGACGGCCAGCCGGCTGACGGTGCGCAAGGCGGCCGGCAACGCGGTCGAATTCACCAGTATTTTGACGGTTGGCTGGTCGCCTTTGTGGATGCTGGCCGCCGCGACCGACGTCACTGGCGGCACGCAGGTCTATTTGCACGCCCTGACCGACGAACTGAAGCGCCTCAACGTTCTTCCCCCAGACATGGAGTTCTCTTCCGTGGATAATCTGCTGGACTCGCTGGAAGGAACAACCGGCGTCTTCTCCAGGGCTATCGACATCCCGCCGCTGGCCCAGGAGGAGCTAAATCAAAGCATCGGCGAAATGCGCGCCAGTTGGATGGCACTGCAGGCCAGCGCCCAGGGATTGCCGGACGGCAAGGTGTTGCGGGCCATCGCTGCCCAGATGCAGGAGACGGCTGAGCGGGAGGGCATCTCGGTTTGGCTGGTCTCATCATACATCGGGTTGGAAGCGGTCCGAGCTGGGATCAAGCTGGGCCAGACCAGGATCTTCGATTACTACCGCGAGGCTTTGGGCGAAATCGGCGACCAGGGGCTGGCGGGATACATCGGCCACGCCAGCCGGCCCTACTTCATCAAGGCGATCCGCCACATGGATCCGGAAGAGGAAAGCTTTACCGAGCGCAAGCTCAAAGAGTTCCGCGTTCCGCGCCTCAACTTGAACCGACTGGCGATCCGGCGCCGGCCTGGCCACAAGACGTCGAGCTGAGGTTCTGGGAGGGGGAACACAGCGCCTGCCGGAAGCTACATATCATCCGGCTCCCCGCTCCGGGGTGCAAGCAGCGGGTTGCAATCCCGCTGGGCTGCGGAATCCGCAGGCCCGCAGGGCCTTTCACATTATAGCCCGATCCGTTTACGGTCGGGCGGTCCTCGCCTGGCGATGTTTCGGCCTAGTTCGCCGTCGTTTCAGCCAGGAAATCCAGCAAGACAGCGTTGAAGGCCGCCGGATTGTCCTGGTTGGCGTTATGACCGGCATCGGGAATGACCTGATAGCGGCAGTCGGGCTCATACGCCGCCCACTGCGGCGCTTGTTTGCGGATGCTGCCGGTCTTGTCCTGATCGCCATGGGTGAGCAGGAAGGGCACGTTGATGTGGTGACCAGGAATGCCTCTTTCGTCGACGGCCAGGCTGACAGCTTTCCAGATAGTCAGGAAGTCCCGGCGCTCGATCTGATCGACTGCCGCTCGAGCGTATGCTTGCACGTCAGGGCGCAATGCGGTGTTTGTTGCGATGGTTGAGCGCAAATGCCCGTAGGGCCAGAGGTTGAAAAGCGGAAGCGTGGCCTTGAGCGTCCAGATCTCGGCACGAGTGTAGGGCAAAGCGATGCAGGTTGACCCGATGATGGCCAGGGCGCGCACTCGTTCCGGCTGGGCCAGATACGCGAACTGGGCAATGGTGCCGCCCAGGGACTGGCCGACCAGAATAGCGTCTGAATACGCTTCCTGGTCCAGGACTGCCAGCAGGTCATCGGCGCATTCGCGCAACGTGAACGCTTCGCCGATTGGCTGCGACCGGCCCTGGCCGCGCGCATCCCAGACCAGCACACGGTACGATTGCGCCACCGCCGCCACCTGCGCGTTGAACATGCGGTGATCCATGGTAGCGCCGTGCAGAAAGACGACCGCGGGCCGGTCAGCGACACCTCCGGTCCAGTAGTGGATGGGGCAACCGCGTCGCTGCACGACGTGCGGATCCAGGGTTTTCGGTGTTTCCAGCCAGTCGATGGTCAAATTCCCTATCTTCCTCTGTTTCGCCGCTTCGGCTTTCGGTTCGCCATCGGCACCAGACTGCGATCAGACGACCATGGCGCGTACGGCGCGACGGTCATGCGACAGAGCGCCAGCAGCACCGTGTCGTAGTTGACGCGCCAGCCGCCGAAGTCCTGCCATGCCTGGTCGCGGTCGGGTCGCAGCGGCACTCCCTGCGCCTCCAGTTCCGCGCAGGCAGCGTCGAACTCGGCCCGGGCGATGCTGATTGGATCGACCGGGAAGCTGGGGTTGCGCACGTAATCGACCATAAAGAAATCGGCGATCCGGCGCAACGCCAGAAAGCCGGCGCGGATGGTCAGATCGGCCTGCATGTCGTCGGGCACGTCCACCACCGAGCGCATCAGCGCGGCCGCATCCAGCACCGCGCCCGATGCGGTAATCCACGAGTGGTCCGGCTGCGGCGAGCGCCAGAAGACCAGCGCAGCCAGCGACGTGTGGCTTTCCTCCACTTCTGCGAACCAGCTTTCCCACGTCTCCCACAGATCGTGCAGCGTGTCCAGCCGATGCAGGCGGTGGAACCGGGCGATCATCTCGACGGCTGAAGGCGGCGACCCGGCGCGCACCTCCAGCAGCGTCACCTGCAACTCGCGGCGTGAGAAGGCCGCGTACATGGTGGGCAGGTAGGCGATCAACAACGCCACCAGGATCAGCCCGATGGTTGCCTCGGCGAACGCCAGCAGATCGTGGATCAACAGGCTGTCGCGGGCGAAGCCAAGCGTCAGCAGCGATGACCCGCTGAGCGTGAAACTGGTTGACCACGGCGTGTCGACACTGGTGGCCCAGTACATCATCCCGAAGCCGATGGCGGTCAGGATCAGCCAGTACGGCAGAAGCAGCAGCAGGGCAACCGGCGCGTAGAAGGCCATGATCTGGTCGCGTCGCTCGTAGGTCTTGGCCGTGCGCAGCACCAGCTCGAAGATGGCGCAGGGTCGCAAACAGCAACGTCGTCAACTGGTCGCCGCGCCGCGGGCCAGCACAAAGGTGCGCAGCGCCGCGCGAGCGTGCGCACCACGATGTAAAGGCCAAGCAGGAACGCCAATACGTACACGAGTATCATCTGGCCAGATTATTGCCGGGCGCGCGGTGGTTGTCAAGTCGCGCCCTGCTCGTTTGCCTGCTTTGGGCTGTCCTGAGTACAATACCGGCATATGTCTTCCTCAACCCGTTCTTCCATTGCCAGCCAGGCGGCCGGGCCGGTGCCTGCCGCCGTGGCGTTGATCGTCGCTTTCGTTCTTGCCGTTCGGGGGACCAGCCTGCTCTACCCGCCGGACTATTCTGCCAACGGCTGGCTGTGGGCGCTGGCGGCTACGCTGCTGGCCGCGTTTGCCTTTGCCAGCTTGCAGCGGCGCGAGGGCGAGCGGCTGCCGGCTGCCCGGCCCGCGCCCTTTGTTCCGCTGCCGCGCATGGCGACCGGCTTCGTGTTGATGCTGGCCGGGCTGGCGCTGGCCATCGTGACCGTCGTCAGCCTTTCGCTGTACGACAACCACGAGACCATGCGTTGGGTGTGGGTCGGCGGGTTGACGCTGCTGGTGTTTGGCGCGGCGGTGGTGGGCGCGCTGGGGCCGGTGGACGGAAGGCGGGAAAAGACGGAAGAAGCGGAGAACGAAGAGGGGGAGAGGGGGAGAGAGGGAGCGACCGATCGGCGGCTGTTGTGGCTGGAGCTGGGCGGAGTGGCGTTGTTGATGCTGCTGGCGATTTTCCTGCGCATCTACCGGCTGAACCAGATGCCGCCGGGTATCTTCGTCGATGAGACCAACGCCGCGCTGGACGCTCTGCGCATCATGGAGGGCCGGCCTGACAGCATCTTCGGCACCGGCTGGTTTGAGACGCCGACCATGTACGCCTTCTATCTGGTTGCGCTGTTCAAGTTCCTGGGCACAACCTTTGTTGCGCTCAAGGCGGCCTCGCTGATCCCGGCTATTCTGACCGTCGCGGCCATGTATCCGCTGGCGCGGCTGATGTTTGGCATTCCCACCGCCTTCGCCGCCACCTTTATCCTGGCGGTCAGCCGCTGGCACATGACTATGAGCAGGTGGGGCTGGAACGAGGTCGCGCCGCTGCTGTTCATGATCCTGGCGCTCTACTTCCTGCTGCGGGCGGCGCGCGACAAGCGCGCCAGCGACTACGCCCTGGGCGGGCTGTTCCTGGGCCTCGGCCACTACACCTATCTGGCGTCACGGCTGACGCTGGTGCTGGTTCTGCTCTACCTGCTCTACCGCGTTGCGTTCGAGCGCGGTTTCGTGCGCCGCCAGTGGCGCGGCCTGATCATCTTCTTCGCGCTCTACCTGGCGGTGATCAGCCCGCTGCTGGTAACCTACGTGCGCAACCCGTTCACCTACAGCAACCGCAGCAGCCAGGTCAGTATCCTCAACGACATGCAGGCCGCTTATCTGGCCCAGCAGACGCCCGCGCCCAAGATCGTGGGCCAGGTGATGCGCGCGCTGGGCCAGCCCAAGGAGATCAGTCTGCTGCCACTGCAAGAGAGCGCCATCCGCCACCTGGAGATGTTCCTGGCGGCGGGCGACCGCAACCCGCGCCACAACCTGCCCGGCGCGCCCATGCTCGACCCGGTGACCGGCAGCCTGCTGATCCTGGCGCTGGGCTTTGCGCTTTTCCAGGTCTTCCGGCCCAACGCGTCGCCTGACGGGCCGGGTGATGTGGTGGCCGGCATCAGCGGCGGGCATCGCTTCGCGCTGCTGCTGCTCTGGCTGCTGGTGCCGCTGCTGGGCGGCATCCTGACGCGGCTGGACGAGGCGCCGCAGGCCTATCGCACGCTGGCTGCGGTTGGCGGCGTGGCGCTGCTGGCCGGCGATGCGTCGGTGCGCAGCGTGCGCGTTTTCAACAGCCTGCTGCGGCGCGAGGCCGGCGACGTGCGCTGGGTGCAGTGGATACCGGCCGGCGCGATGGCGCTTCTGCTGGTCTGGGGCGCGACCCTCAACTATCGACTCTACTTCGACGTGCAGGCCAAAGACGGCCGCGTCTGGCAGGCCTTTTCTCCTATCGAGACGACGGTGGCCAGCGAGGTCGCGGCGCGCATGGACGACCACAGCCTCTACCTGTCGCCGCGGCTGTATCACTTCTCGCCGCTCAAGTTCCTCACCTATCGGTCGGTAGCGGACGGCGGCGGCGGGCTGGATCATCCGGCCTACCAGCTTGCCGACCCGGTCTCCGATCTGCCCATCAGCGACCCGTTTGCGCAGGATGCCCTCTTCCTGCTGGACACCTATTACCAGGATGTGCCTGAGCTTTTCACCACCTATTACCCCGGCGCGTCGTTTGAGTTGGTGGAAGGGCCGGGCGGCAACCCGCTCTATCTCAGCGTCACCGTGCCGGGCGAGGAGATCGCCGCGCTGCAAGGGCTGCTGGGCGTCTACACGCAGCAAGCCGGTACTCAGGGTGTCGTCGAGACCTACACGGGCGGATCACGCTTCGCCTGGCCGCCGGCGCTGGCGGCCGATGCCGGTGAGGCCCCAACGGCGCAGTGGGTTGGCTCGTTGTTGATCCCGGCCAGCGGGCTGTACGATTTTGCGGTCGATGGCCCCGGCGAGTTCACGCTGGACGGCCAGTCGTGGACTGGCCAGAAGTTCCTGGGCAAAGGCCTGCACGCCTTCGAGGTCCAGCAAACGGAACCGGGAACGGACGCGGTCATTGTGGTCAGTTGGCTGACGCCCGGTCAGAACGAGAACGATCTCGTTCCGCCCAACTATTTCTTCACCGTGCAGCCGCCGGCCCGCGGGCTGACCGGCCAGTATTTCGAGGGTGAGCTATGGGAAGGCGAGCCGGCCTTCACGCGCGTCGATCCGATGCTGCTGTTCGCCTGGCCGGAGCAGGAGCCGTGGCCTGCGCCCTTCTCGGTGCGCTGGACGGGCACGCTGACCGCGCTGGTCAGCGGCGTCTACCGCTTCCAGATCAACGCCGATGACGGCGTGCGCATGTGGCTGGACGGGGAGCTGGCGGGCGAGAGCATGCAGCCGGACAACGTCAACCTGATCGACACGGAGGTGGTGCTGGACGCCGGCCCGCACGATGTGCGCATCGACTACTTCCAGCGCGGCGGCGGCAAGGCGCTGGAGTTCTGGTGGCAGCCGCCCGGCGAGCAGTTGCGGCCTGTGCCGCCTGGGGTGCTTGCGCCGTAGGCATGTTTGCCCCAGATCAGTTACAGTGCTAAAATGCTGCGACACTTGTGAACAGCGTTGCATGATGTCGTTAAGTTTCAGCATTTCTAGTAAGGAGGGACAATAATCGGAGTGGTTGGTTAACATGTGGTCAAACCACAGTACCTTTCAACTAGTGCTAACCGTTGCTTAATCGACATCTTCTTAAGAGTACTTGAGCCTTCAGCCAAATCCTGGTTGAACAATGGGAAGGAAGAAATGCACAAACATGCTGGCTTGATCATCCGATCGTAGCCAAATTGGATGTCGAAACAAGGTTGACAAGATCTATGATGATCTGCTCAACAATCAAGTATGCACAGGTATGGGGAACTCGTCCTGTTCTTGCGTTCCATGCGACTTCATCTTCGAGACAGATGGCAGGTACGCTTAGTACCTACTGAAACATCCGATTAATGCATCCTTCAGGAGGATCCGTTCACACACCATGCATTTACGAGGCCGAGAGGTTATCCCGGCGACGCTGCGCATTGCTCGATATATATATTTTAGCGAAGCTTGTCCCTGCGATCTTAGTGTTCGTGCTCGAGAGATATATAAGGTTACTACCAGCGGACCGTCCACTGAAGCCGTACGGTATCGACGTGTTACATTGCAGAACTTAACAGACCGTGGTGCTGTAAAGCACAATCACTGCAGAGTACTATCTCTTGCTTGTGGTCATCTCAGAGAAGCCGGTTGTCTGGCATTGAGGAACCGTAAATCCAGGAGTTCATTGCCATAGACAATGATGTTGAAAGTCTTGGCACGGTTCAGCAAGAGTCACGGTGCGCTCGGCGTTCGGACGAATTGTAGGATCTGCGTATATGCTCGTGGCAGGAACACTCGATGTTGGCGAACTACATTTGGCTTATGCTTCGGGATTGTATGACTACCTGGGCAACCATTTGCGCGCAGGCTTACGCTGGCCATGTTTAACCGACTGGCGCTTGGTGGACGCCGTGTGGCAATTTCCGACCGGCGATACGTGACATTGGCTACATGGAAAGTTTGCTGAACTGGCCGCTCGTGTTTCGCTCAGATGCACAAGCACTGGATGGATTCTCCTCGATCCCGTCTGAGCAGATTGAGCAGATCGTAATCTCGTACGATATATTGCAATATCGTATTCTTGGAAGCAGTGAAGAAGTAGTCATTACTCTACACAGAGCGCCAAATCAGCACAAAATGAAGCGATAGCGCCGTCAATGTGGCAGCGGTTGGACACTCGCCGCTCCGTTACAACTCGTGCTAGGAGCCTGAAAGGAGGAACTGATGCGTGCGATGGTTTGGACAGGATATGGACCACCGGAGGTTCTACAGTTGCAGGAGGTGGACAAGCCTGTCCCCCGGGACGGCGAGGTGCTCATCAAGGTGTGCGCGGCGACGGTGACCGCCGGCGACTGCGAGGCGCGCCGCATGGAGTTCCCCATGTTCCTGTCGATCCCTATGCGCTTCTACCTCGGCCTGCGCAAGCCGCGCAAGACCATTATGCTGGGCCAGGAGCTGGCCGGCGAGGTCGAGGCGGTGGGCGCGGGTGTCACCCGTTTCAAGCCGGGGGACCGCATTTTTGGCACCACCGGCTTCCGCTTCGGCGCCTACGCCGACTATTGTTGCCTCACCGAAGAGTCGGGCGACGGCGTGCTGGCGACCATGCCGGCCAACATCACCTGCGACGAGGCCGCGGCCGTGCCCACCGGCGGGCTGGAGGCGCTGCATTTCCTGCGCCAGGCAAAGATCAAGCCGGGCGAGCAGGTGCTGATCAACGGCGCGGGCGGCAGCATCGGCACCGCGGGCGTGCAGATCGCCCGGTACTACGGCGCCGAGGTGACCGCGGTGGACAGCGCCGAGAAGCTGGCCATGCTGCGCGAGCTGGGCGCGTCCCACGTCTTCGACTACAAAACCGAGGACTTCACCCGCAGCGGCAAGACCTGGAATGTCATCCTCGATGTCGTTGGCAGCGGGTCGTTTTCAGGGCTGATGCGGGCGCTGGCGCCCGGAGGCCGCCTGCTGATCGCCAACCCGCGCATCCGGTCCATGGTGCGCGGCAAGTGGACGTCCGCCACCAGCGACAAGCAGGTGATCTTCGCGATGGCCGACCGGCAGCCCGGGGACCTGGACTTCTTGCGCGATCTGATCGAGGCCGGCAAGTTCAAGGTGGTCATCGACCGGCGCTACCCGCTGGAGCAGGCCGCCGAAGCCCACCGCTACGTCGAGACCGGCGCCAAACAGGGCAACGTTGTCATCACAGTCGCAAACTCCGGCGAGCACAGCTGATCTGCATCCGTCCGCCCGGATGCACGACGGCGAGGTAGTCAGCGATGCGATGCTTGTCCGCCGGCTGCTGGCCGCGCAGTTCCCGCGCTGGGCAGACCTGCCGATCCGGCCGGTGGCGTCCTCAGGCACCGACAACGCGCTCTACCGGCTGGGCGACGAGCTGCTGGTACGCCTGCCGCGCATCGATTGGGCGGTGGGGCAGGTGGACAAGGATCTGCGCTGGCTGCCGCGACTGGCGCCCCTGCTGCCGCTGGCGATCCCCGAACCCCTGGCAAGGGGCGAACCTGGTGAGGGCTACCCGTGGCACTGGGGCATCTACCGCTGGCTCGACGGCAGGGATGCGACACACGAGAGCCTCGCCGACCCGGTGCGGGCGGCCGTCGATCTGGCGCAATTTCTCGCGGCGTTGCAGCGGATCGACCCGGCCGGCGGACCGAGCGCTGCCGAGAATGGCCTGCGCGGCGTTCCTCTGGCAACGCGCGACGAGGACACGCGCGCCGCGATTGCCGCGCTGGACGGGTTGATCGACACCGATGCTGCTCTCGCTGCATGGGAGGCTGCTCTGGATGTGCCGGACTGGGACCGTGCGCCTGTCTGGTTTCACGGCGACGTGTTGCCGGGCAACCTGCTGTTCGAGGATGGCCGGCTGCGGGCGGTCATCGACTTCGCCGGCGCGGGCGTTGGCGACCCGGCTCCCGATCTGATGATTGCCTGGAACCTGTTTAGCGGCGCGAGCCGGGAGGCGTTTCGCAGGACACTGGGTGTGGACGATGCCACCTGGGCGCGCGGCCGCGGCCATGCGCTGTCGCAGGCGCTGATCTTCATCCCGTACTACCTGCACAGCAACCCGGTGGGCGTTGCTGTTGCCTGGCGCGCCGTTGCGGAGGTCCTTGCCGACCACCACGCCGGCGGCTGAGGCAGTTGCCGATTTCGCTGCTTTGCGCCATAATGCTGCTTCAGACTGCCACCATACTCCAGTGAGGAACACAATGGAAGACGCCAAGACAGCGCCGACAACCATCGACCAGTACATCGCCGGCTTTCCGCCGGACGTTCAGAGCATCCTGCACGAATTCAGGCGGACGATTCACGAGGCCGCGCCGGATGCGCAGGAGAAGATCAGCTACGGGATGCCGACCTTCACGCTGAAGGGCAACCTCGTCCACTTCGGCGCGTTCAAGACCCACATCGGGTTCTACCCGATCCCCTCGGGCATCGAAGCGTTCCAGGAGGAGCTCTCGGTCTACAAGCAGGGCAAAGGCTCGGTGCAGTTCCCGCTGGACCAGCCGATGCCCTACGACCTGATCACCCGCATCGTGCAGTTCCGGGTGCAGGAAAACCTGGCCAGGGCAGCGGCGAAAAAGAAATAACCGCCGGTTTGACATCCTCCCGCCCTTCGTGCATAGTAGGCGTGCCGGCCCGCACCGCGAGACCCTGCCGGCCCAACTTCGCAACCTGCCTTCTGGCATGAACCTGCCGTGAACCGCCTCCTGGGATTGTTCGTCGCGCTGGGCATCGGCTGTGGGCGCAGCGCATGCTGACCGGCCCAGATCCGGGATTCCGCGCGACGCGCTGATTCTCTTCATCATCGCCGGGGTGATCTTTGTGGCCTGCGCGCGCCCGCCGCGCGTGCTGCGGGCTGCCGGCGCTACGTTCGCGGCCTGGCAGCGCCGCGGCCAGCTCGTCACGCTCGCCGGTCTGGCGGCAGGGGTGGCCGCGTTGGCATTGCTCTGGCTCGACCTGGGAAGCATTCCGGGCCTGCTGCTGTGGCCGGTGGCAACCGTGCTGTTCGTAGCGGGCGCATTTCTTGAGGAGCCGGAGGGGGAACGGAAGGAAAGAAGGGAAACGACGGAAAGTCGGGAAAACAGGGAAACAACGGAAAGGGAGGACACGGATGGTGGCGAGTTGGATGCCGAGAGCGCTGCTGCCGATGCATCGCCCGCGGTGGAAGCATCGATCGAAGAACCAGCGGCCGCCGATGACCCATCACTGATCACCGACGACGCATCACGGCCTACGCATTACGCATCACGCATCACGCATTACGCATCACGCCTCACAGCCCACTGGGACGTCCTCATCCTCGTCGCCATCCTGCTCTTCTCGGCCGCGGTGCGGTTCCATCAGCTTGACACTTTCCCCAACGGCTGCCAGTCCGACGAGTGCAACAACGGGCTGGACGCGCTGCGCTGGCTGGATGGCGCGCGCTACCTGTCCTACGCCGAGACCAACGAGGGCCAGGCGACGCTGTTCACCTACCTGATCGCGCTCAGCTTTCGACTGTTCGGCGTTGGCGTCGTGCAGATGCGGGTCGTCGCCGCGCTGGCCGGTGTGCTGACCGTGCTGGCCTTCTATTTCCTGGGGCGCGACCTGTACGGGCGGCGGGCGGCCCTGGTGGGCACGGCGCTGCTGGCTGCCTCGCGCTGGCACATGACCTTCAGCCGCATCGTCTACGAGTTGATCATGCAGCCGCTGGCCATGATCCTGCTGGCGCTGTTCCTGCTGCGGGCGCTGCGCACCGGCCGTCGCCGCTACTGGGCGCTGGCCGGCCTGGCGCTGACCTTTGGCCTCAACACCTACACCGCGTTTCGCGTCGTGCCTTTCGTGGTCGCGGCGTTCCTGCTGTTCTGGCTGGTGCGCGTTTTGATCACCGACCGCGCCAGCCTGCGCCACGACCTGCAAGGCGTCGCGCTGATGGCCGGCGCGGTGCTGGTCAGCGTGGCGCCGCTGGGCATTTACATTGTCCAAAACTGGAAGGTGTTTACCAGCCGCATCCAGCACATCAGCGTCATGCGCGAGGTCGAGGCAGTCGGCTCGATGGCGCCAGTGGTCGAGAACCTAAAGAAAACGCTCTACATGTTCAACTGGCGGGGCGACCAGGCGGCGCTCAACAACCTGCCCGGCGCGCCGATGTTTGACACCGCAGTGGCGATCCTTCTGGTCCTCGGCCTGGCCTACGCGCTGTGGTACACGCTGCACGCCCGGCCGGTGCCGGTGCTCTACGTGCTGTGGTTCGCCGGCATCGTCAGCCTGGGGGTGCTGTCGGTGTCTCACGAGGCCCCCACCGCGCGCCGCACCATCGGCGTCGTGCCGCTGGCATATCTGTTCTCGGCGTTGGTGGCGGACCAGCTTTTCCAGGGATGGCAGACGGCCTGGCGCGGCCGCGGCGTCCGCTGGTTCAACGCGGCCGTCGCGCTGGTGGTCGCGCTCGTGATGCTCAGCAACGTGCGCGTCTTTTTCGACGTCCAGGCTACCAACCCGTCCGTGGAGACTGCCTTCAGCCCCTACGAGTCGGCGGTCGGAGAGTACCTCACTACCCTGCCGTCCGACGCGACCGTGCTGATCACGCCGCAGTTCGAGCACCACTCGGCTATCAAGTTGATCGCGCGCGACCACGGCCACCGCGCGCTGGATGTGGTGGACGACCTGCCCTTCCGAGGATCCACCGGCGGCGACCTGGTATACATCCTGGAGCCGGCTGACCGCCCGCTGCTGACGCTGATGCAGCAGATCTACCCGACCGGCCAGGCCGACGAGCACCGGGCCGAGACGGGCGAACTGCTCTTCCTGTCCTACGTCGTGCCGCAGGCGGACCTGGCTGCGACCCGCGGCATCGTCGGGCAATATTTCGTCACCTTCCCGCCCGTTACCGCAGCAGACGCGCGCCAGCGCGAAGCGGCCCTCGATCTCGATCTGGCGACCGGCGCGCCGCTGGACGCGCCCTTCTTTGCGCTGTGGGACGGCTCCCTGCTCGTGCCTGAGTTCGGCGACTACACGTTTGAGTTGACCGCCGAAGGTGAATCGGCCAACGTGCAGATCGGCCGCGAGCAGCGGCTGGACCTGCCGGCCGGTGGAACGGGCACGTTGACCGCGACGCTGGCAGCCGGCTTTCACCCGCTGCGGGTCGAGTATCACTCTGGCGATGCGCCGGGCCGGCTGCGTCTGGCATGGTCAGGGGCCGGTTTCAACGAACAGGTGGTGGGCGGCGACGTGCTCTATGCCTTCCGGCTGGGCGATCAGGGTCTGGTGGGCTACTACTTCCCTAACGGCACCTGGGAGGGCGACCCGGCCATTGTGCGCAACGACCTGCTGATCGCCAACAATCCGCTGCGCGAGCCGTTCAGCATCCTCTGGCGCGGCAAGATCGCCGTTCCGACAAGCGGCCTTTACACGTTCGCGACCCGCTCAGACGACGGCTCGTTCGTGTTCATCGACGAGCAACTGGTGGTGGACAACGGCGGCAGCCACGGCGCCGAGGAGCGCAGCGGCCAGATCCAGCTCGACGCCGGGTTCCACGACATCGAGGTGCTGTACAGCGAGCTGGGCGGCAGCCGCGAGATGCAGCTTTTCTGGCAGCCTCCGGGGCAGGGCCGCGGCCTGGTGGACAGCAGCTACCTCTTCCCGCTGGAAGGCGATGCCGTGCCGGCCGGGCTGACCCTGCCAGCACCGCCCGAGATCAGCCAGGTGCTGCGCGAGCCTGAACAGGGTGCGGGCCAGGTTGCGGCCGGCGCAGGCGAACGGCCGGAGACACCCGGCGCCGCAATCCAGCCGGCCGGTGATTTCGGTACCCTGCCGGCCGATGTGCTGTGGAGTTTCGGCGCATGCGGCATTGGCGACGGGCAACTGAACGCGCCGCGCGGCGTGGCCGTCGATGCGCGCACCGGCGACGTGTTCATCGCCGACACGGGCAACGCCCGCATCGTGCGCCTGGACGCGGACGGCAACCTGCTGGGATCGTGGGGTTCCGCCGGCGATGGGCTGGACCAGTTCCAGGAACCGGCGGATCTGGTAGTCGAGCCGGATGGGTCTGTGCTGGTACTGGACGCGGTGGGCCAGCGTTTGCAGCGTTTCACGGCCGAGGGTCAGTTCCTGGCCAGCTTCGGCGGCGACCTGACCTTCTACCGGCCGCGCGGCCTCGGGATCGACCCGGCCGGCCAGCTTGTGGTTGCCGATACCGGCGGCGTGCGCATCGTGCGACTTAGCCCGGACGGGACGCTGCTCAGCCAGATCGGCGGGCCGGAGAGCGACATCGCCAGGGGACAGCCCACTGACGCGATCCTGTCGCCGGGCGGCGACCTGTACTACGTCGAGGCCGAGACTGGCGCGGTGACGATGTACGCGGCCGACGGGCGGCTGGACCGCTGGGGCGGGCCGGCGCTGGCCAGCACCATCGATGGTCCGCACCTGGTCTGGCTGCCGGCCGGCGGGCTGGCGGTGACTGACCCCGAGGGGCGGCGGGTGTTGTTGTTTCGTCCGGACGGCCAGCCGCTTGGCCAACTCGGCCCGGAGACAGGGCTGGCAAAGCCGGTTGGTATCGCCGCTGCCAGCGCGGCCGACGGCGTGCTGGTAGTTGCCGACAGCCAGACGTGCCAGGTGGTCGCGTTCGCGGTAGCGGCGCCGTAGTTATTCCGCGCTGGCCGAGCACATGTTTCCACTGGTCGATGTTGGGCAACTGGACTGTCAGTCGTAGCTTTCTGAACGGTAACCGCAAAAAGCCCCTCCCGAGGTTCGGAGTCTTCGAGAGGGGCTTCGCTAGTGCCGTCAATCATCGGTGTTCACGTTCTCTGCGACCTCAGGAGCCGGCCAGCGGTATTCGCCTGGAGACGGATCTGGAATAGCTTCACATCTTGGCAATGACCTCGGAGGAGGACCCGTATGCGGCGATGGAACGGGCGATGGTGTCGGAGTCAATGTCCGACCGGGCGCGGCCTTCGGGTGAGAGGTTGACGGTAAGGACGCGTCTGGCAATTTATTGCCACTTTGGCCGGTCTCCTGACCGAGCCAACACCTGCAAAAAGACCCGACGAAACCGGTCGTCGGGTCTTTGTCTTGGATCGGCGCTGCGATCAGGCGCCAGCGGAGAGCGTGCGGGCTGCGAACTCCTGGTCGAGCATATACATAGCCGCGGGCGAGTCCTGGATCATCTTGATCTGTGCCACGATGTCGCCGGCGCTCTTCTCTTCCTCAACCTGCTCGTTGATGAACCACTGCAGCATTGACTGGGTAGGATAGTCGTTTTCCTGGACGGCCAGCGCGTACAGATCGTGGATCGACTTGCTGACCTTGCGCTCGTGAGCCAATGCCTGCTCGAAAACCTCCAGCGGCGAGCCGAAGCTCAACGGCGGCTGGTCGATGGCCTGGAGTTGGACACGTCCGTCGCGGTCGACGATGAAGTCGAAGATCTTCATAGCGTGGGCGTGCTCTTCGTCGTGCTGGATGCGCATCCAGTTCGCCGCGCCGGGCAGGTTCTCTGCTTCGAAGTATGCGGCCATGGAAAGGTAGATGTACGAGGAGTAAAGCTCCTTCTGGATCTGGTCGTTTAGTGCCTTTTCGACGGCTTCTGTCAACATCTTTGTTGCCTCCTGGCTTTAGTGGTGAGAGATTCGTTGGCTGACGATCACTGGTGGAAGCGGGTCGCAGACTGGCGGCCGCGCAAACATTGTACACCCTCGCACAAGGCCGGTCAAGCCTGCGTGTTTCCCATTCCTGGCAGCTTCTCCCAACTGATCCAGCCCGGCAGCCGCCGATAGCCCAGCTTCTCGTTGAGGTTGAGGATCGGCGGGTTGGCTGTGTCGTTGTGGGCGCGCACCTCGTGCTGGCCGCGCTCGCGCAGGAAGCGGAACGACTGCAGCTTGAGCGCCATAGCCAGGCCGCGGCCGCGATGCGCTTTCAGGACACCGGTTGAGCCGGTGAAGGCTGTGCCGACCGGCGGTATCTCCACCATCGTCAGGCCAACCCACTCTTCGCCCTGCTTGGCGATAAACATGGCTTCGGTGTCGCTGGTAGGGCTGTCCAACGCCCAGGCGCGCCACTGCTCGTAGGTTGTCTTGGGATACGCGCCGCCTGGAAACGGGACGTCCATCATAACCTCGTCGTGCAGGTCGTAAAGGCGCCGGTCGGCGTCGGCGACGAGCTCGCGTTCGGCCGCAAAGGTCGTCAACATGTAGCCGGCTGCGCGGATCCGGTCGAAGGCGCCTGCAAACGGCGTCTCGTCAAAGGTGTCAAGATCCAGCGTCGACTCGAAGCGGATGCCGATTCGGTGGTAGCCGTGTGCTCCGGCAAAAGCGACGCCGTCCAGGTGATCCTCACGGCCGTTGGACCACAGCCGCTGCGCGCCCTGCTGCCAGGCGAAGGGTTCCACAGCGGCCAGCAGCTCGCGCCCCGCTCCCTGGCGGCGATAGGCAGGATGCACCAGGAGTTCCAGCCAGTAGGCGCCCGGTGTCACCATCCAGAACGGGTCGAAGCAAGCGACAAAGCCAATTGCTTTGCCATCCTGCCACTCGGCGACGACGCGACGCCGCGGGACGTCGCAGGGAAAGCTGCTCTCCCAGTATTCTTGCTGTTCAACAGTCGTTGGCTCCTCGGGGTAGCCAAGGTTGATCGCCTCGACGAAATCGGGGATGTCATCCGGCCTGAAATCGCGCAGGCGAAACGGTTGGGTTGAGTTGGTTGCGGTCACGGAATGTGTACCTCCATATCAGATCAGAGCGGCCGCGCGGCCGGCCCAAACAAAACGACCTCGCCTGGAGCGAGGTCGTGCAGCACAAGTGGCCCTGTGCCCCCAAGGATCTGAACCCCTGTCGCAGGCTTGAAAGGCCTGTGTCCTAGTCCTCTAGACGATGGGGGCGGCTTGCGGATCAACAGGGCGCATTCTAGCATTGAAGCCGTCGAGCGTCAAGTCAGCGACGGCTTGCGTCATACGTCGCCGGCCAGCGCCTGCAGTATCTGGCCGCGGCCGATCAGCCCGACGACGTGGCCGGCGTCGTCAACAACCGGCAGGCGCTTGATCTTGGCTTGCAGCAACCGTTGCAGCGCCTCCAGCAGCGGGGTCTCGGGCAAGACCGCAATCGGGTTGCGCGCCATGACATCGGCTGCTGTGCGCCGGCCCAGCCGGATCTGGTCGCGGCCGGCCAGCGGCAGGCGTTGCGAAAACGCGGCCAGAATGCCGCTCCGGTCGTCGTCACTGCTGCGCTGCAACAGGTCGCCGTCGGTGATGATGCCCGCAAGCTGGTCTGCCGCGTCGACAACCACGACGCGGCGCTGGCTGGTGGTCACCAGCAGATTGACCACGTCGCTCAGGCTGGCATCGACCGACACCACCGGCACGTTGCGGGTCATGACATCGGCTGCCACCGCTCGCCCGCCCGGCGGTTCGGCCCGATGGGGTGCGGCCTGCACGGGGGCATGGCCAGCGCGCGCAGCACGTCAACCCGGCTCACCATACCCGCCAAACGGCCCATTCCGTCGACCACCGGCAACCGCTTGACGTCTCGCTGGATCATGGCTTTGACGGCCTCCCCGATGGGTGTGTCCGTGTGTACGGTGACCGGGTCGGGTGTCATCAGGTCGGCGGCCGTTTGACCGCTGGCTCGCAGGGCGCTGAGGTGGCGGCTGAACTCGCTGCCGGTCAGCGCCTGTTCCAGGCTGGTCGTCAGGATGCCCGCCCGGCTGACCAGATCGCCGTCGGTGAGGATGCCGGCGACGCGGCCCGTTTCGTCCAGAACCGGAAGCGCTCGATAGTCTTTGTTGATCAGCAGCGCGACGATCTCCGCGACCGGGGTGTTGGTCTGGACTGCTCTGACTTCGCTTGTCATAACATCCGACACCGGCGCCGCAGCCGGCAGCTCGCGCAGCTTGCGATGCGTGTACGTGACCACTTCGACCTGCTGAACGGTGATCAGTCCCTCGTCCACCATCTCGACCAGCCGCGGCATGAGGCGTTCGACCCGGTCAGGATGGTCGACCCATTCGATCACCAGAGGGAGGTCCTCGGACAGGCGCAAGATGCTGGCTGAATGGATGCGGCTGTGTGCGCCAAAGCCGGCGATGGCGCGTGTCACAGTGGCGCCGGCGCAGCCCTCGCTTTTCAGCATCTCCAGCAGGGCGCTGTAGAGCGGCCGGCCGCGCCAGCGGTCGCTGTCGCCGATGTAGATCGTCACCTTGGTGGCGGTTCCGACGATTTCCATGGATGCCTCACAGGAGTTGCGCGGCCCAGATGCCCAATAGGGCCGCAGTCAGGCCGAGCAGGGTGTTGCCGAAGAAGTTGATGCCGCCGGCCAGCCACTGGCCGGACTGAAACAGCGCCAACGTCTCGACGGAAAAGGACGAGAACGTAGTGTACCCTCCCATCAGCCCGACGGCAAAGAATAGCCGCCAGCCGGGACCGACAGGCAGCCGCTGATTCGCCAGCGTGACAAAGAATGCCAGCAGGAAGCTGCCCGAGACGTTGGCGATCATGGTGCCATAGGGCAAGGCCGCGCCGAAACGGTCGGCCGCCCAGCCCTGCACGAAGTAGCGCATGTTGGCGCCGATGAAGCCGCCCAGGCCTATGAACAGGATTCGCGTCAATTCCATCACAGATCCATTTGCAACAAAAAGCCTCTACCAGCGGAAATCGCCTGGTAGAGGCCATCAGTCTTGCGACGGTTGGGTTCGGGGAGCCTCATCCCCGATGTGTCAGATTGTGCCAGATTGTAGCACCGGTGCGCGGCGCTCCCAAATCGCGGCGAGCGCCGCGTCGGGTCAGTGTCCCTGTGGAAAGAGGCACCCGCCGCTTCCCGCAGCCGCGCACACACCGCACGCGCCGCGGATCTCCGCGTCCTGTCCGGGCCGGTTCAGCCCCTGCTGGCTGCGCCATTGGGCCAGCTTCTCCACCTCGTCGGGCGGGAAGGGCCGCGCCCGGCCCAGCTCAACCACCGTCTTGGTGATCAACGCAGCCTGCTCCAGCTTCTCCAGCCGGAGATACGCCTCGACCACGCTGCCGCCGACGGTGACGCTGCCGTGGCGCTGCAACACCAGCGCGTCGTAGCGGGTGATCAGGTCGGTGATGACCCGCGCACCCTCGGCCGAGGCCGGCGTGGCGTACTCGGTGGTCGGGATCATGCTGAAATAGAGGATGACATCGGGCAACAGGCAGGGCGCCACATCGTAGCCGGCGATGCTGAGCGCGATGGCGACCGGCGGATGGGCGTGGACCACGGCCTGCACATCGGGCCGCTGGCGGTACGCCTCCAGGTGCAGCAGGACCTCGGAGCTGGGACGGAGGCCGCGCTGGGCGCCGTACTTGCCCTGGCCCACAACCTGGCCGTTGGCGTCGATAGTGACCAGTTGGCCGGCCTGCACCAGCGCCTTGCTGAAGCCGCTGGGCGTGACGAGAAAACGCTCGTCGTCGAGACGAGCGCTGACGTTGCCGTCGGTTGCCAGGCAGTAGTCCTTCTGGTGCAACAGCCGGCAGACCTGGATGATCTCCTGGCGCAGCTGCTGCTCGGTGGGCCGGCGGGCAGGCTTCCTCCCGGCCTCGTAGCGGATCAGCGCGCTCACGCGGCTAGCCCCGGCAGATCGACCTGGTCCACAACGCCCACGATCACCGCGCGGATGGCGCCGTCCGGCTCCTTGCCCAGCAGTTGGCGCGCGCTGTTGCCCTCGTCCAGCACCAGCACCGTGTCGCCCGGTCCGGCCTGCACCAGATCGACGGCGATGTCGTACTTGGCATCCGCGTCGCCGGTGTCGGGGCGCAGGCGCTCTACCAGCAGCAGCTTGTGGCCGTCGAAAAGGGGGTTCTTAATCGTGGCAACCACGTTGCCGAAGACGCGTCCGATGTACATGGTGTGGGGCAGGAAAAATGTCTATGTAGCAGGGAAATGAGGGAAAAAAGGAAACGAGGGAAACCGGGAGCGTGGGTGAGGCTGGGTTTCCTTCCTTTTCCTGATTTCCCTACTTTCCTTCTCTACGCTGTATTGACGTCATCGACGATCCCAACGATCGCGTGATCGACCGGAACGAACTGAACGGGCAACGCCAGCGCAGCCTCGCGGCTGGCGATGAAGAAGACCAACTCGCCAGGGCCGGCCTGGGCGGTGCCATCGGCCGCGACCACAGGCTCGCCCGCCGGTTGCTGCTGCTTGTCCAGCGGCTGGATGACAAGCAGCTTGACCCCTTCCAGTCCCTGATATTTCTGTGTTGCGACGAGCGTGCCGATCACGCGTGCCAGTTGCATGGGCGAGATTATACCATGAATCACTCGAACGCGTACAGCAGCAGCGGTATCTCCATCTCGCCGGCCGTCAGGCCGCCGTGGTGGCCGTAGAACTTCATGTCGAAGCGGTCCTTCTCGTACCACCACACACTCTCGCCCTCCAACGGCAGGATCACCAGGTCGCCAACGCGTGCCGGTAGCTGCGGCGCAAACGGCGGCGGACCGAAGTAGCCGGCGGCCTGCAGGTCAGCGGTGCGCGCAACCACAGCCTGCTCGCCGACGATCTGCTGCACGATAGCCTGCGCCGCGTCGATCTCTCCCTCGCGGACATACAGGAACATGTCGCGCGGCGAGCCGGCCGGCGCCAGCACCTGCCCCTGGCGGTTGGTGCGCAGCAGCGGCTCGAGCGCCGCGTATTCGGGCGCCGTGTTGAGGTAGACCACCGTTTCAGGATCCACCGCGACCTGCCCGTGGTCGGCGATCACCATCAGCAGCGTGTCGCGCCGGCCGCGCGCTTGTTCGCGGCGGAACCAGCTTTCCAATCCGGTGAAGCATGCCTCGATCTCGGCGTCTACCTGCAACGATGCTGGCCCGTAGTCGTGGCATATCGAGTCGATCTGAGGCAGGTAGAGGCTGAACAGCGCCGGTCCCTGCGCCTCGTCCATGGCCAGGCTGAGATTGACCAGCATCTCCGGCTGGGTCTTGAAGGGCAGCAGCGTTGCGCCCTGCGAGATCATGGTCGAATAGGTCGAGCCGCTGAGCATGCCGGGTTGGGAGACGTAGCAACTGACGCCGGCGGCCAGCAATCCGTTGACGAAGTCGTTGCGCGGCAGCAGCGCCTCGCCCGGGATGCCGCCGTCGCGCAGCTTCTCCGGCTGCTTGTCGCCGGCGAAGGTAAACGGCAGCGGCTGGATGATGGCGTCCACGATGGGTTCGTAGTACTGCCATTCGAACACGCCGTGCTGGCCAACCGGCTTGCCGGTGTACAACGCGGTGACGTGGGCCGACGTGGTGGACGGGAACTGCGAGGTCAGCTTGGTGACGCTGCCATGGCGCACGAAGCGCTGCAGGAACGGGTAGCGGTCGGCCGACTGCTCGAAAAAGCGCCAGCCAAAAGCATCGATAAAGAGCAGGACAACGTTCTGGAAGCGCTGTGGCAGCCGGTCGAACCCATCGGGTCGCAGCGGGCCGGGCGAGCCGTCGACCAAAACAGAACGAATGAACGCAGGGATGTCCGAGAAGCAGCCGCCGCAATAGCGCGGCTGGACGAACCCGGTCTGTACATCGAACAAAGTTGGCATAAGTCAGAACCTCGGCAAAGCTAGTGTCGGCGATAGGTCAGAAGTGACCCAGCGCATCCAGGAGCACCCTGGCCTCTTTCACAACCGGGGTCTCGAACCCTTCGGTGAAGCTATCATAGATCTCGCCAAGAATGCGCGCGCTCTCTTCCGGGTTGCCGGCTTGCATTGCCACCTGGCACCAACTGGTTGCAGCCTGCAAAGCCAACATTCTGGCGCCGACAGCGCGCGCCATTGAAATTATCTCCCGGAACATGCTCGTCAACTCAGCCGTATTGGTCGGAGAGACGGCCATCATTAGTTGTGTTTTGAGTAGCACCAGGTCCGGGAACAGTTGAAGCAACGCTTCAATAACCTCGGAACCGATCAGCTCGTCGATCATTTCCAGACCTGCGGCCGGCTTGCCGGCGCGGGCGTATACTCCGGCACGCAACCCGACCAGTTGGGGCCAGAACACGGGCGGCCGCCGGTGTCCCTGGTAGGACGCGATTCCTTGTTCGATGTGCCGAATGCCGTCTTCGGTTTTACCGTTCGCGCTCTCCACCGCCCCCAGGAGGACGTTGGCCAGCGACTCCCACAGCTCAAACTCGTGCTTGCCTGCCAGCTCCATCAGTTGCCGGGAGTGGCTTAGCGCCCGCTCCAGATCGCCCATCCACAGTAAGGTCAGGCCCGCGTGGTAAAGCGCGTATGCCATGGTGAACGGATGGTTGAGGCGTTCTGCTTCTTTGGTCGCCCGGACCGCCATGTGGAAAGCTCGCTCCGGATACCCAAGCCACCAGAGGAAGACGGCAGACGCCGTGAAACAGACGATCCCCGGGTTGTTGCCCAGTTGAAAGGGCCGCAGCCGCTGGCTGTCCGGATCGAAGAGGGCGATTCCTTTCTCCAGCCAGCCCAGCGCGTCGGTCAGTCTCCCTGAAAAACCGGTGTTGACGCCGATGAGCATATAACCGTGAACGCGCATCGGGTCGTCGTCTTGACTCTCCGCCAGTTCCAGGATACGTTCACCGATCTCGCGACCCTTGGTGAACTCAGCGCGGTACATGTAATAGCTGGACAGCCCTCGCAGCACAGGGAATAGCTGCGGTATCTCGCCCAGCCCTTCGCTCAGCGCCAGCGCATGCCTGAAGGCATCCTCTACTTCAGGCGTATAGCCTCTGATCGCCAACAGCGCTCTGGCGAGGCTGGTCTGCAGCATCATCTCCTGCTCGGCATGTTCGGGTGAGGAGGGCGTCCCCGACAGCACGCCCAGGAGATCGGACGTTAGCTCGGCTGCCGCCTGATACCAGCCCCGTCCATCATAGAGCGACCAGAGGCCATCCGCCATCTTGTGAAGCTGGTCCAGATTGCTGTCTCGTACCCAGAAACGCCAGGCGACCCTGAGATTCTCTGCATCTGCTGCCAGGGCCGTCATGGCCGCCTCGCGCTGGTGGGTGGTCAGCCGGAGCCGCTGCTGCTGGGCAAAAACGGCGTAATAGGTGGCGTGTGCGAGGCAGACTGCATCGTGCAGCGCAGCATCCGCTTGCAAGTGGTCGGCCGCGTATTCGCGGATCGTCTCGAGCATCCTGAGCCTGGGCTCGCCGCCGTTGTTCTCGGCCATGCGCATCAGACTCTTGTCTACCAGGGAAACCAGGCCGTCGATGACGTCCATGTCTCCGGTTTCAGGATGACCAATGCCGGCTGCCACCGCTTCCACTGCCTCGAAGGTGCAGCCCGCGAACACCGAAACTATCTGGAACAGGGTCTTCTCTGGGGTTGCCAGCAACTCGTAGCTCCAGTCGATGGTGTCGCGCAGGGTTTGCTGCCGCTGGGGCAGGTCGCGCGCGCCGCCCCGCAGCAGTTGCAGCCTGCTCCCCAGGCGCTGGCGTAACGCCTGGGGCGAGAAGATGCGAATGCGCGCCGCCGCCAGCTCGATTGCCAGCGGCAGTCCGTCCAGGCGCAAACATAGCTCGGCGATGGCGTCGGCGTTGTCCGGTGTCAGCTCGAAGCCAGGTTTGGCCGCCCGGGCACGCTCCACAAACAACTGGACAGATTCGTAGCGGGCCAACTCGTCGGGTGCCAGCGATTCGGCAGCAGCATCCGGCAATCCCAGCGGCGGGACGGGGTAGAGGTGTTCTCCGCGGACGCGCAGGGCTTCACGGCTGGTGGCCAGCAGCTTCAGCTTTGGACAATACCACAGCAGGTCCGCCATTTCAACCGCGGCCGCTGTTACCTGTTCGAAGTTGTCCAGCAGCAGCAGCATGGACCTTTCCCGCAGCTGGGCCTTGAGCTCGGCCAGCATCGACCCGTTGCTGGACTCGCTGAAGCCAATGGTACGGGCGATAGTTGCCAGCACATCGCCGGGATCACGGATTGGCGCCAGGTCGATGAAATACGCGCCATCCTGGAAACGGTCGATCAGCTCAGCGCCTGACTGGAGGGCGAGGCGGGTCTTTCCGGTTCCTCCCGGCCCGGTCAGGGTTACGAGGCGAACAGCAGCATCGGCCAGCAGGCCATTGATTTCGTCCAGCTCGTGTTGTCTTCCGACGAAAACCGTGGGCTGTGAAGGTAGATTGTTGGGCCGGCGGTTGAGGGAGGCGATAGCCGGGAAATTCCGCGGAAGGTCGGGGTGGACCAACTGGAAGATGTGCTCCGGGCGCTGCAGATCCTTGAGGCGATGTTCTCCCAGATCCCGCAGCTCGGCCCCGGGCGGAAGATGGTCGAACGCCATCTGGGCCAGAGTTTCCGAAAGCAACACCTGGCCGCCGTTGGCCGCCGCCATTAACCGGGCAGCCCGATTGACGGTCGTCCCGTAATAGTCGCCAGCACGCGCTTGCGCCTCGCCAACATGGAGACCCATGCGCACCCGCAGCGGCCCGGTCTCCTCCCACGTCTCAGCCAGCAGGCTTTGTTGGGCGCGCACGCAGGCTACCAGGCTGTCCCGCACTGAAGCGAAGACAGCGTGCACGCCGTCGCCGGTGCGCTTCACGATCTGTCCGTGGGCGTTTTCCACCGCGCCGGTCAGTATCTCGTCGTGGTGGGCCAGCGCTGACTTCATGGCCTCCGGATACCGCTGCCAGAGCCTTGTGCTGCCCTCCAGGTCCGTGAAAAGGAAGATGTGCGTAGCGACTGCCGACGCCGCCATGTCGTTTCGCTGAGACTCTACCGCGCTCATGGTCCAAACCTGTTGGATGGATCCAAAACGGCCTTGATCCGCCGGTAAAACTCGTTGTCAAACGCTGAGCGCGCGCCGAGATGTGGGCTGCCGATCGCGCCGCGCAGCACCAAGCCCGAGAGGTTCTCGTCACTCAGGTGCGCGTTCAGCGCGAAGTGTCCATCGCGAAGATCACCTGGCCAGGCCAGCCAGGCTACGTTGCCGGCGACGCTGAAGCGCAGCCGCAAATTCTCTGTTTCGTGTGGGAGAACCCAGCGAAACAGTCCATGAGCCAGGTCGGCCAGCTTGACGGCGGAGACAGGAACCTTGACCAGTGGCAAGTCCGGAGCCGCCCAGGAGAACTCGCGTGCTGCGCGCCACATGGATGCCTCTTCGTCGCCAGTGACGACGCGCAGACCCGTTCCTGCAGGCCGCAGGAAGGCGCTCAACTGGTCAATGCGCGCAGGCAGGAGCTCGGCCAGTCCACCAATACGCACGTAAAGGCATACCGATCCATCAGGCGGCTCACCGGGGATGGCAACGTCAATAGCCTCGATATCCATCGGCTGGCGGGTGAGGCGCTCGAGGTCCGCTTGTGCGTTTTCTGGTTCCAGGTAGGATACCGCTACCGTCGCGAAGGCTTGCGGCTGCGGAAACACCTTGAAGCTCAGCTCGGCCAGCGCGCCCAGCCGGCCCAGGCTGCCGACCATGAGTTTCGGGAAGTCGAAGCCGGCCGCGTTCTTGACCACCTTGCCGCCGCCGCGCACCACGTTGCCCTGTCCGTCCACGAAGCGCACGCCGAGGATGAAATCGCGCACGCCGCCATAGCGGTACCTGCCCGGCCCGCTCAGCCCGGCCGCCACCGTGCCGCCCAGCGTCGCCCCAGCGTCCTGCAGCGGCGGATCGAAGGGCAGATACTGGCCGTGCTCCGCCAGCATCGCCGTCACCTCGCTTACCGGCGTCCCGGCCAGCGCAGTGAACGTAAACTCGTCGGGCACGTACTCCACGATGCCGCTCAGCCCGCGCATGTCCAGCAGCGTCGCACCATCCGCACCGCCCGACAGCGCCGGCTTGCTCCCACCGCCGCGCACCACCAGCCGCCGACAGCTCGCACCGCCTCCTGCACTTCAGCCAGGCTCTGCGGCCGCACGACCAACGGATCACCGACAACTGGTGACTGATCACTAACTCCCGCGACCGACTACCGTTGACCGTTAACCGGCCACCATTTTCCGTCCTCCTGCTCCTTGCCACCTGCCACCTGCAACATCTTCCCGATTGCGATCTCGCGCGGGTCCATGGCTGGCGCATGCGGGTCATGGTGGCCATGTCGTTCTCGCTGAACATACGCGGCAGGTGGGCGCGCTTTTCCATGCCGATGCCGTGCTCGCCGGTGATCGACCCGCCCAGGCCGATGCACAGGTCCAGGATCTCGCCTGCCATCTCCTCGGCCCGGTCGTAGGCGCCGGGGATGCGGGCGTCGTAGAGGATCAGGGGGTGCAGGTTGCCGTCGCCGGCGTGGAAGACGTTGGCCACGGCCAGGTCGTACTTGCGGCTCAGCGCCCCGATCTGTGCCAGCGCCTGGCCCAAGGTGCTGCGGGGCACCACGCCGTCCTGCACCACATACTGCGGGCTCAGCCGGCCCACAGCCGAGAACGCCCTTGCGCCCCTTCCAAATCAGCGCGCGCTCGGCGTCGTTTTGGGCAGCGCGGATCTGGTACGCCGACTTCGCGGATCACGTCCAGCAGGCGCTCGAACTCGACCTCAACCTGCACCGCCTCGCCCTCCAGCTCGACGATCATCAGCCCGCCCGCGTCCAGCGGATAGCCGGCATGCGCCGCCTCCTCGGTGGCCTTGATGGCCAACGGGTCCATGATCTCCATCGCGCCCGGCAGCAAGCCGCTGGCCACCATCGCGACGGCGTTGCCGGCCGCTTCGAGGGTGCGGTAGGCTGCCAGCACCGTGCGATAGGTCTCGGCGCGCGGATGAGGCGCAGCGTGGCTTCCAGCGATGCCGAACAGTCCTTCGCTGCCGACAAAGAAGCCGGGAAGATCGGCCCTGCAGCCTCCAGGCTCTCGCCGCCAAAGCTGGCCACCTCGCCGTCGGCCAGGACGACCTTCAGCTCCAGGATGTGGTTGCTGGTCATGCCGTACTTCAGGCAATGAACGCCGCCCGAGTTGAATGCGATGTTGCCGCCCACGGTGCAGACCGACTGGCTGGCCGGATCGGGGGCATAGTAGAGGCCGTAGGGCGCGGCGGCCCTGGTGACGTTGAGGTTGATGACGCCCGGCTCCACCACCGCGATGCGGGCGTCGGGGTCCAGCTTGATGACGCGGTTCAGCCGGTTCAGCGCGATGACGATCCCCTCGGCCACCGGCAGCGAGCCGCCGGAGAGGCTGGTGCCGCTGCCGCGCGCTACGAAGGGCACGTCCAGCCGGTTGCACAGCCGCACGGTGTCGATGACCTCCTGCTGAGACTCTGCCAGCACCACCGCCCGCGGCCGCACGCGCATGGCCGTCAGCGCGTCGCACTCGTATGGGGCAAGCTGGGCGGACTGGGTCAACAGCCGGCCGGGCGGGAAGATCGAACCAAGAGCAGAGATGAGCGTGTCGGTCACCGGCGACCTCCTGAAATACTCGGATGGGGGACGAACCAGCCAAATCCTGGAGAAGGACAGTCGTGGCCACTGGCTTGCTGCTCGTGGCCGCAATGAATTATACCGATTTGCCGGAGTAAATCAATCCGGCGTCGGACGGCAGGTGTGATCAGGGTTTCGCGGAAGTTCTCCAAGGGTCTGACGGTGCTTGTCTACGAGCCAAAGCAACCGTTTCAACTGCATTTTTGGCTCGTTACGCGGCTAGCCGCGTTGCCAGCGCCACGGTCGTATTGCCAGCAGGTTGATCACCGGCCCCTGGCGTTGGACTCGTCCCTGGACGGCCAGCAGCGGCGAGTTGCGCCAGACGCGCCGGTAGGCAGCCACCAGATTCGGCGCCACGATGACGTTCATCATGCCGAACTCGTCCTCCAGGGTCACGAACATGAATCCCTTGGCGGTCGGCGGCGACTGGATCACCGTCACCTGTCCCGCCACCCAGACCACCGCACCCTCGCGGCAGTTGGCCAGTTCCCGGCTGCTCAACATGCCAGCCTGCTGCACCGTTTGCCGGTGGAACGTCATGACGTGCTCGCCGGTGGAAACGCCCATGACGCGCAGCTCACCTGCCATGGCCTCCAACGGCAGCAGCGGCGGCAACTCCTCCGGCGCGGGGTCGGGTCTCTCGTCAGCCAGCAGCGTCTCCTCCTCGTAGTGCAGCAGCCCAAGCTGCCAAAGCGCTCCCCGCCTCTCCCTCACTCCATCACCCCCTCTCTCCCTCTCCCCCTCTCCCACCCCATCCAGCGCGCCGGCCACGATCAGGTTCTCCACCAACAGGCGCGGCAGCCGGGTCCGGCGGCAGAAGTCGAGCAGCGATGCAAAAGGGCGGGCGGAGCGGGCGACCACGATGCGCTCTGCCCCCGTCTCTCCCAGCCCTTTAACCGTGGCCAAACCGACGCGGATACTTGCACCTGCGCTGCGCTCCGGCGCAAGCGCAGGGTGTCGTTGCCTTGCGGCGCGTAGCGGATGGCGCTCTCGTTGACATCGGCCGGCAGGATGGCGATGCCGTGGTGGCGGGCGTCGTTGACCAGCACCGCCGGGCTCCAAAACCCCATGGGCTGGTTGTTGAGCAGCGCCACGAAAAAGGGCACGGGATGGTAGCGTTTCAGCCAGGCCGACTGGTAGACGATGACGGCGAAGGCCGCGGCGTGGCTCTTGGCAAAGGAATAGCTGCCAAAGGCCTCCAGTTGGCCAAACACCTGCTCGGCTATCGTCTGGGGCACCCCTTGTTGCCCCGCACCGTCGATGAACATCTGCCGTAACCGCGCCATCTCCCGCTCACCGTCCTTGCGTCCCAGTGCACGCCGCAGCAGTTCTCCCTGTCCGCCGCTCCAGCCGGCCAGCGCCTGCGCCACCTTCAACACCTGTTCCTGGAACACCACCACACCCAGCGTGTCGCGCAGGGCCGGCTCCAGCGACGGGTGCAGGTAGGTGACAGGTTCCTGGCCCAGCCGCCGCCGCAGATAGGGATGCACCATGCCAGCCTGCACCGGGCCGGGGCGAATCAGGCTGATCTCCACTACCAGATCGGCGAAGGTGCGCGGCTGCATACGCGGCGCCAACTGCGCCTGTGCCCGCGACTCGACCTGAAACACACCCACCGTGTCGCCCGCAGAAATCATCTCATACACCGCCGGATCGTCAAAGGTCAACCAATCCAACTCTCCTCCCGCTCTCTCCCCCTCTCCCCCTCTCCCCTCGCTCACCCACCCCATCGCCTCCTCCAGCGCCGACAACATACGCAGCCCCAGCACGTCGATCTTGACCAGCCCGGCGTCTTCCAGCGACTCCTTGTCCCACTGCACCACCGTGCGTTCCGCCATGCTGGCCGGCTCCAGCGGCACGATCTCCGCCAGCGGCTGCCGGCTAACCACAAAACCGCCGTTGTGGATGCCCAGGTGCCGCGGCAGTCCCATGATCTCCTCGCACAGGTGCAGCAACAGTTGCCAGGTGCGCCGGTCCAGCGGGTGATCGCTGACCGGTGATCGGCCCATCTCAGAAGCGCCAAACCCACCGCCGGCCTCCCCTCCTTTCCCCCTTCCCACCCCTCTCCCCCTCTCTCCCGCTCCCTCGCTTCCCCACACCTCCTCCCACGCCTCCTGTAGCCCGCGCCGGTCGGCCGCGTTGGCCAGCGCGTCGATCAGGTCGGGCGGGAAGTCCAGCGCCTTGGCCACATCGCGCACGGCGCTGCGCTGGCGATAGGTGACAAAGGTGCAGGCCATCGCGGCATGCTCGCGTCCGTAGCGCGCGTAGATGTACTGGATCACCTCCTCGCGGCGGTTGGCCTGAAAGTCGATGTCGATGTCCGGGGCCGTGGGCCGCTCGCTGGAGAGAAATCGCTCGAAGACCAGCCCATGCGCCAGCGGATCGATAGGCGTGATGCCCAGCAGGAAGGCGACCAGCGAGTTGGCCGCCGAGCCACGGCCCTGGCAGCGGATGCCCTCCTGGCGCGCAAAACGCATGATGTCCCAGACGATCAGAAAGTAGTTGGCCAGGCCAAGCTGGTCGATCACCGCCAGCTCGTGATCCAGCATGCGCTGCACCTGGTCGCCAGTGTCCGCACCGTAGCGATCCCTCATCGCCTCCTGGCAAAGATCTCGCAGGAAGACAGGCTGCGAGCCGGCAGTCGGGAACAGTGGCAGATCCTGCACGCCGTGGCGCAGCGAGACATTGCAGCGCTCGGCGATTTCCGCCGTCTGGCGCAGTGCATCCGGCCGGTCGGCAAACAGGCGCGCCATCTCATCCGCGCCTTTCAGATAGGCCTCGCTGTTGCCGCGCCGCTGCACATAGCTGGCGTCCAGCGTGGCATGGCTGCGAATCGCGGTCAGCACGTCGTGCAAGCGGTGGCCTGATCGCTCGGCATAGTGGACGTTGTTGGTCGCCACCACCGGCGCACCCGTTTGGCCCGCCAGTCGCAGCAGCCCCTGCGCCAGCCGTTCGTCGCCGGCGCGCAGTTGGCGCTGGAGCTCGATGAACAAACGGTCCTTGCCGAACAGCTCTTGCAGGTCGTGGACCGACCGCCGCGCCTGCGCCTCATCGCCGGCCAACAGGGAACGGGCGAGCAGCCCCTGCCGGCAGCCAGAGAGCGCGATCAACCCGCCGCTGTGCGCGGCCAGGTCACCCCACGTCGCCTGCGCCTCCCCTTTCCGGCAACGCGCCCGCGCCGCAGTGACGAGCCGGCTGAGGTTAGCGTAGCCGGAGTCTGTTTCGGCGAGGAGGGTCAGGTGAAAGGACGTCCGCCCCTCACCCCTGGCCCCTCTCCCCCCAGGGAGAGGGAACCGAACTCCGGCCTCCCTCTCCCTTTGGGAGAGGGCCGGGGTGAGGGTTCGGCGTTCTCTCTCCCCTTGAGAGAGGGTCGAGGTAGGAACTCCGGTCTCCCTCTCCCTTAGGGAGAGGGCCGGGGTGAGGGAGGTCTTCGCTACCGTCACCTCCACCCCAACTATCGGCTTCACACCCCTCTCCGCGCCGCGCGCCAGAAGGCCACTGCGCCATAGAGCGCGTCGTGATCAGTCAACGCCAGCGCGGGCATTCCCAGCTCGGCCGCCGCCGCCAGCGCCTCGGGTGGGAAACGCCATCCAGCAGCGAGAACCAGGAATGGCAGTGCAGTTCAATATACATGGCAGATGGCAGATGGCAGATGGCAGATTGCTGATAGCATTCCGATCCGCGTTTTCCTCATGATCCGCGATTCTCATCGAGGGCGACTAATCGTAGAGTCGCTCCAGGAACCACGCATCGGTCAGCAGGTCATGGTAGATAACGCACAGCAGCGCGTCGGCGGTCTCGATCTGGAGATAGCGGCGCCAGATCTCGTCCCGCCACCACTCGTCGTGGACAACCCACTGCTCGTTGATCGAGCGCACCCGCTGCCGGCCGCCCTGCCAGCGAAAGGCGGCCGGATCTTCGCCCGCAGTTTCCACGTCGATGGGCATACCTTCCGGCCAGATCTGCGTCATGGTTCACCATTTTCCCTTCAGGTAGCGCCGTCCGGCCAGCGGGTGATCGACGGCAACCAGCACCGCGCTGAAAACAATCAGGGCCGTAGCGCCTCCAGCCGCCGCAGGTGGTCCTCAGCCTCCTGCTCCTGCGGGTTGTGCCACAGGCTGAGTTGGTGCATCGACGGCGCGCTCAGGTCGGCCAGCGTCACCTCCAGCGCCTCGGCGCGGTCGCTGTAGCGCAGCGAGCGCAGCAGCGTCTCCGCCAGCCGCGCCAGCCGGCCGCGGTCGGCAGTTGCATCGGCCAGGATGCGCTCGGCCGTCAGGAGCGCGCCGTCAGCGCAGGAGACTTCCAAGGCGAGCCTGCCGGCCCGCAGAAAGGCTGTCTCCAGCCGGTGCGCCAGCCGTTCCACCAGGCGCACCGCGGCCGCGGCCAGCGTCTCCAGGTTGTCCAGCGGCGGATCGAACTGCTGGCCGGCCTGTTCGCTGCGTTCGCTCTGGCCGGGGGAGACCAGCCGGTTATCCTGGCCGCGCGCCAACCGGTGCGCCCGCTCTCCTTCCCAGCCAAACTGGGCCAGCACCGCGGCCGGTGGCAGACGGGCAAACTGTGCCAGCCGTCGCAGGCCAAACAGGTGCAAGCGGCGCCGGGCTTCCTCGCTGACCGGCAGCACCGACACCGGAAAGCCTGCCAGGAAGGCTCGCTCCGTGCCGGCCGCCAGCGCCAGGATCCGGTTCGGACCGATGCTCAGCGACGCGGCCTCGGCGCTGAACTTGTTGACCGCAACGCCCGCAGTCGCTTCCAGGCGTAGCTCGCGCAGGATGGCATCGCACTGCCCGTGACAGATGGTCATAGCCTCGGCGTCGCGGCCTTCGAGACCGCGCAGGTCGAGATAGAGCCCGCCGGGCTGCGCCTGTTCCACCGCAGGCATCTGCCCGTTGAGCAATTGGAACAACGCCAGCGCAGCCGACCGATACAGGTTGAGGCGCGCCGGCAGAAATGTTGCTTCGGGGCAGAGGTGTTCCGCCCGGCTCAGCGCCATGCCCGGCTGCACGCCGTCGGCAAGCGCCTCGCGCGAGCAATCCAGCACCGTGCTGCCGGCGCCGGTCAGGCGCACATCGTTGACCAGCACCACCGGCCGGCGAGCCAGGTGTGGGCGCTCGCGCCGCTCCACAGCGACCGGAAAGCGGGGGACGGCCAGGTAGGCGACGCGACCTGGATTACTCGACGTGGACGCCGTTGAACGTGACACGAACCGTCACCTCCAGGCCAGAGCGGCCCCAGCGATTGCGCAGTACGGCGACCCGGGCCGTGTAGCCGGCAATGCGAGCGCCCTCGCGCTGCCAGCGCGCTCGCTGTACATGCAGCCGCACAGCAGCCGCTTGATCCAGCGCAAAGCCCGGCGGGTAGCTGTCGGGTGGCTCGACCATGGCGGAGCGGGATGTGGTGATGAAGAGCAGCGCTGTCGGCCTGTCGTGCAGCGCCTGCCGCAGGCGACGCAGTGCGGCCGCGGCCCTGCTGGCTGGCAGCGCTTCGGTCAGCAGGGCGTCCGTCGCGTCGAACACGATCAGGCCGAACTTGCCGCCGGCCGCCAGATCGCAGGCCAGATCAAGCGCCTGGCCAGGAGCGGCCGGAGCGGCGATGGCCAGGCGAGCCAGGTTGACCCGGCAGGCGGCCGCGTACACCGGATCGAACGTCCGCGACAGGTCGATGTAGACGCAGGGGCGACTTTCTTGCGCGTGAGCCAACGCGTGCAGGGCCAGTGTGCGTTTGCCCGATGTTGAGTGACCGATCAGTTCCGAGATGTATCCCAGAGGCAGTCCACCGATGGCGAGGATGTTGTCGAGGACGTTGAGGCCGGTTGGCAGGCAGGGTACAGGCGTGTTTCCGGCGGCCGGGCGAACGCCTTTTTGCAGGGCTTGCACGCCCCACTTGACCTGGATGGCCTGCACGGTTGCCTCCAGGCGCCTGGTCTGGCGGCGTTTAGCCATAAAAAGCTCCTGGAAGTTCGTGATGTCGCAGTCGGGACGCACAAGCCGGGGAGAGGCGGGAGGGAGAAAAAGCGTGGGCGTCTCGATTAGAACTAATGTTCTGTGATTATATATACGGTTGGCGAATCACGCAAAAGCACCGGCGTTCCCTCCCTTTACAAGGTGCTTTGCAAAGCATGCGCGCTCTACGCCGCGGAGTTCGCATTCTCAAATGCGAACGGGTCCAACACAGATCGCCGCAAGGGGCGTTGCATTCTGCGTGACGACGCCCGTGCGCATCTGAGGATGCGCACTACTCTGGAGAGGCTCTACGCCGCGGAGTTCGCATTTGAGAATGCGAACGGGCCCAACACAAATCGTGGCAAATGACTGGTGGTTGGCTTCGTTTGACCTTGCCCCCGTGCATCTGAGGATGCGCACTCCTTTGGAGAGGCTCTACGCCGCGGAGTTCGCATTCTCAAATGCGAACGGATCGTTATGCCCAATCTCGATCGATCTCGATCAGCGAATCGTCGCCAAGAACGTAGTTGCGATAGCTGGAATACGGATAATCCTCCGGTCGCTCCACCAATCCAGACCGCAGCGGGTTGCGATGGATGTAATTGAGCTTTTGCCGGAGGTAGCGGTCTGAGTAAACGTTGCTGTCCCAATAGCTGTCCTGCCACACCTTGTTGTCGCTGCGGTTCGTTTCTGCGCCCGCCGCAGCAAACGCGGCCAGCCAGTCGATCCGCGCCTCTACCTCGGTCTGGCGGATGATGCGTACTGATGTGAACTTCTTGAAGTCGCGCATGATGTCGCTGACCGACGTATCGCCGAACGGCCAGATCAGCAGGTGGATGTGATCGGGCATGATGACGTACCCCAGGAGTTTGAATGCTTGCTTGTAACGATAGAAGTTGAGGCTGTCGATCAGGGGGATCACGAAGGAGGGACGGGTGAAGATAGGCAACCGGTTGTAGGCGATGGTCGTGATGTAATAGACGTGGCCTTCAATGTTGAAATGCGGTGGTCGCATCATTGTCCTCCCGTGCGCATCTGAGGATGCGCACTCCGCAGTGGGTGGTTTTTCGTCGTGGAGTTCGCATTCTCAAATGCGAACGGATCGATCACGCATCATCGCATCTGCGGGCACGTTTCACGTCGCGCCCCTGCGCATCTGTCGGTGACTGTGCGCATCCTGCTTCGAAAATAGCGACTGGCCGGCTCCAGCCCCAGAACCGCGGATTGGTCGGAGCGCGGATCAGAGGCATATCCACGGCGAAGGCGAGCTCCGATGTTTTCATTGGTCGGGGTGTCGGGCGGAGCCCGTCCCGGCGCCTGACTTGAAAATAGACGCTGCTGCGGCCGGTCTCCGACCGTGCCGCCTCGATTTTCATTCATGGTTGTGCGAGTAGCGCATGGTCGTCTCAGATGCGCACTCCGCGGTGAGCGGTGGTTGGTTCGCGGAGTTCGCATTCTCAAATGCGCACGGGGCGATCACACATCGTTACACACGGCGGTGCAATTCGCTTGGCCATGCCTCTGCGCATCTGCCCGTAACCGGGTGCTTCGCAAAGGATGCGCGCTCCGCGTTATGCGATGGTGGCCGCGGAGTTCGCATCCTTAGATGCGAACTCCGCAGGGTAACTTGGTCAGAGCCGTGCGGAAGTAGACCCGGATGTAGCCGAGCTTCGACGGATCCCAGTATTCCTTGGTCGCCAGGCCGTAGTGGACGCCTGAGGCATTGACGTCGGAGTTGATCAGGAAGCCCTGGTTCTCGCCGCTGCGCAGCATGTCCTGCACCGCCGCCGTCACGTCCAGGCGCAGCCAGGTGTTGATCTTGCCGGAGCCCAGGTGGTTGGGAACGCCGCCGGGGCCGTAGTCGCCGCCCGGCATGGTCCAGGGCATCCACCAGTTGACCGCGTAGGGCATCCACACGGTGGTGGCCGGGTGTGCGGTCACGTTCTCCAGGACCGACTGCGACCAGTTGCCGAACTTGCGCCCCTCGGTGACGTACAGGTAGAGCCATGCCTGGTCCACCGCTGCGTCGCCGGGGATGCCGTTGATCGGGGTATGAACCACCGGCCGCATCTGGTCGTAGAAGCCGACCCACATGGTCTGGTCGGAGCCGTAGTACATGCCGGGCTGGGTGCCGTTGATGTAGCTGTCGCGGTCCACGTTGAAGCGGCGTGAGCGGCTCACCGGGTAGGTGCTGTTGTCCACGATGGTCAACGCGTCGCTGTCGAAGCTGGTGACGAAGGTTGCGCCGTCGAAGAGCGCCACCGACGTCTGCACCTCGCCGCTGCTGGTAGTTACCTGGACGGCGAAGCCGAAGTCCACGGTCTCGCCGGTGGGGAACTGCCGGCCCAGGCCACGGCCACCACGTCGTCGGGTGAACGGCCCTCGGCGGCGTCGGCCAGGTTGGGCAAGCCCTTCTCGGCCGCCAGTTGCGCGGCATAGGATGCAGTCAGCGGGTAGGCGCCGCCATAGGCGCTGCCGGGGACGTACTCGGCGTCCGGGTCGATGGGCGCCAGGAACAGCGTCGGCCAGGGTATCGCCGTAGTTGGTGGCGCTGACATCCACGTCGATGTAGGTGCCGATGACCACCGGGTTGGTGCTGCCGGTCTGGGTGACCGTTCCCACGATGCCCAGGAAGTCGTCGAAGACCGCCGCGGTACGGCCGGGCACGGTGAACGAGCCGGTGGTCGGGTCGAAGCTGGCGGTCTTCACCAGATCGTCCACGCCGTTGGCCTGGATCACGTCCAGCGCCAGGTTCATGCCGGCGAAGGGCGCGTCGGTGAAGGTCTGCGGCTCATCGTTGGCGTTGATCAGCACCACGATCTGCTCGCGGGCCGGATCGAGGTCGGTATCGCCGGTGTCCGACAGACCCGCCACGATCAGGCCGGGCAGTTGGTCAGGACCGTTGTTGTAGAAGGTCAGGTGATCTTCGACCTCCTGCGCCGTCTGGAGCCGGAAGAGCGGCGAGCTGTAGCGGATCTCGTACAGCTCCTGCAGCATGGCCGTGCCCAGTTGGATATCCGCAGGCAGCGGCGCGATGTCCGGGTTGGACAGCAGCGGCGTCATCAGGTACCAGTTGTCCTGGTTCACGCCCGCCACAGGCAGGCCCATGCCGAACTCGTTGCTCTGCATGGTCCAGTCGATGCGGTTGAACCAGTCGCCGGAGTTGTAGCTGTCGCGGTCCATGGACTTGGAACGCATGATGTCCGCGCCTGCGTGGACGAAGGGGATGCCCTGACCCAGCAGCACCGGCGCCTCGGCGATCACCTGGGCGCACCCGCTCGGCAGGCGTGCGTTCCGTGGGGATCTTGTAGGTGTTGATGTCCCACAAGGTCTGGTTGTCGTGGGCCGACACGTAGTTGATGTCTTCCTGTGGGTCCTCGGTGTAGCCGGCGGGCGAGCCGTTGTAGTCCACCTCGGAGCCGGTCACCAGGTTGCCCTGGGCGTCGATCAACTGGTAGGCGGCCAGGTTGCCGGTCATGCCGACCTTGATCAGGTCGATCTGGTGCAGCAGCGTCTGGAGGGCGTTGGGCAGGCCGGCGCTCAACGCGTTGGGGTCGTAGTACTGGCCGTTGGCAAAGCCCTGGTTGCGCACCAGGTCGTCGCGGTTGTCGAAGGGGCCGCCGCCGCGCACGCCGTCGCGCAGGCGGTCGTTGAAGGTGCCGATGCCCGTGCCGGCCATGTTGAGCTGGGTCGCGTTGATGCCGCGGGCGTTGTCGGCCACTTCACCGAAGTTCCAGCCCTCGCCGTAGAGGTAGATTTCCTTTCCGTCCACGCCGGAGTTGGCGACCGTCAGGCTGTCCAGGTTCTCGCGCAGCTTGACCATGTTGCGCTTCATGTGGTGGCCCATGAGGTCGAAGCGGAAGCCGTCCACCTTGTAGGCCGTCGCCCACGTATCGACCGAGTCGATCATGAGCTTCTCCATCATGTTGTGCTCGGTGGCCGTGTTCTGGCAGCAGGTGCTGGTCGCCACGGCGCCCTTGTCGTCCAGGCGGTGATAGTAGCCGGGCACGATCTTGTCCAGCACCGACTTGGGCGCCTGGCCGGAGGAGTTGGTGTGGTTGTAGACCACGTCCATCACCACCCGCAGGCCGGCCTGGTTCAGCGCTTTGACCATCTCGCGGAACTCCAGGATGCGGGTCGCGCCGTCGGGGTTCGTCGAGTAGCTGCCTTCCGGCGTGGTGTAGTGCCATGGATCGTAGCCCCAGTTGAAGCCGTCCAGATCGGCCGTCGCCGACACCAGCGCCTGCTGCTCCTCAGCGGCCGGGCCGTACTGGGCCAGCTCGTCGAAGCTGGGCGACTGCCACATGCTCTTGTCCTCGTCGATGGTGGCGATGTCGAAGACCGGCAGCAGGTGGACGTGGCTCAGGCCGGCCTGCTGCAGGGCTTTGAGATGCTGCATGCCGTAGCTGTCGGGCAGCGTGAACGCCATGAACGTGCCCTTCAGATCCTCGGGCACCGACGGGTCGTTGACGCTGAAGTCGCGCATGTGCAGCTCGTAGAGGCTGATGTCCTCCGGCGCGGGCAGGGCCGGCTTGTCCAGGGTGGTCCAGCCGGACGGCTCCAGCGACGGGTCGCTCAGGTCTACGATCTGCGAGCGGGTACTGTTCATGGCCAGACTGAACGAGTAGGGGTCGGTCACCATGTTGTGCTCGACGGCCCCCGTAGAGTTCACCCAGACCTCGACATCGAACAGGTAGTACTGCCACTCCCAGCCCGGCTCGCCGGTGACACTCCAGACGCCGGTTGCCGGGTCCAGAGTCATCGGGTAGGCCGTGCCCTCGGTGGACGGGTCGCTGTCGGCGTAGAGCAGGAATGTGACGTTCTTGGCCGTCGGCGCCCAGACGCTGATCGTCGGCGTATCGCCATCCCACGTCACGCCCAGCGCGCCGTCGTAGGTGTACATGTCGTCCAGCACGCCGGGGATCTGCAGGCCGGTCGCGCCCATCGACACGCCCTGTGCGTTGACCGAGGAGACGGCGATCTGGCCCTTGAGTATCTCAGGCACCAGGCCCACGTCGTTGGGGTCGATCTTCAGCGCCGGCAGGTCGGCCAGGTGCGGGAACTTGTCCTGAACGTCCTGCGGCAGGCCATTGGGGTCGCGCAGCAGCGTGATACAGTCGCCGTCGTCCGGGACGATGATACCGCTCTCGGTAGCTTCCAGCCCACCTTCAGGTGCGTAGCACAACTTGTAGGTGTTGGCGGCGCTCTCGCCCTCTTCCCAGGCGATGGTGTCCTCTTGCACCCAGTAGGCGCGCTGCTCGTTGATGTTGCCGGGGCTGCCGCCGCCAACCTGCGGCACAGGCAGCACGTAGGGCAGCTCGGGATCGGCGCCCTGCAGCTGCCACACCTCGTAGCCGTAGTCGGCGAAGGGCAGGAACTGGTCGGGTCCGGGATCCTTCTCGTCGCCGCGGTGGAAGATGTAGCCGATTTGCGCGGCCGGATCGGTCAGATCGACCTGGAACACCACGCCGAAGTTGTCCTGATCCACGGGCTTCAGCGGCTCGGTCCACTGCACGTTGTTGGTCGTGTCGCCCCAGACGTGCATGCCCCAGAAGTCCTGGTAGTTGGTGCTGCTGTAGTCGCCGTAGTCGCCGGCCGGCCGGCGATAGTGCAGCAGCGCGAAGTTCTGCGCTGCGCCCTGTTGGTTGTAGACCTCCACGTCGTCCTGCATCAGCCAGATCGTTGCGTTGTCGGCGGGCAGGAAGCTGCGGTCAGGGCTGTTGGGCGGGTCCTTGACGTCGCCCTTGTGGACGATGAAGTTCAGCGGCAGCGACCAGTCCAGCACGGCCGGGTAGTCGGCCTTGCGGATCGTGAAGTACGCGCCGTAGTCGTCGATGCCGTCGGCCTTCTTGGGCGCCGTCCAGTCGGTCAGGCCGCCCAGCGAGTGTCCACAGGTGCAGGCCCCAGTAGTCGTTGTAGTCATTGCTGGTGTAGTCGCCGTAGTCGCCGTCGGGCCGGTGATAGCGGATGGTCACGAAGCCCTGCGCATCGGCCTGCGACTCGTAGACCGTCACGTCGTCCTGGCGCAGCCAGATCTGCGGGTTCTGGCGGGCGTTGAAGCTGCGGTCGGGGCTGTTGGGCGGGTCCTTGGTGTCGCCGCGGTGGACGATGAAGTTGACCGGCTGCGTCGAGTCAGCCAGCTCGACCCAGGCGAACACGCCGTACTCGTCCTGGCCGAAGAAGGGCCACGGCTCCGTCCACTGGGTCTGGTAGTCAGAAGCAACCGCGTCGCCCCACAGGTGCAGCCCCCAGAAGTCGTTGTAGTTGCTGCTGGTCGGGTCGCCGTAGTCGCCGTCATCGCGGTAGTAGTGGATGACCGCGTACTTCGGCCCCTCGTTGGCCGGCTCGGCGCCCACCACCGCGCTGTTGCTGGCGCCGTTCAGGTGGCCGTTGAGGTCGTTGGCGATGGCGCGGAAGACCAGCGGCGTGCCGGCGGCCAGCCCGTCGGTGTTGAAGAAAACGCGGTAGGGCGGGTTGGTGTCGGTGCCGATCACCTCCCAGTCGCCGTCGCCAGCCTTGACCGCGAAGGTCACCTCGGCCAGTTGGTCGGTGCTGAGATCGACGCCGATCTCGGCGCGGCCGGTGATGCCTGCGCCCGCGGCCGGTGTGGTGAAAGTCACCTCCGGCGCAGCGTCGCTGGGGGGCAGCGGCATGCTGGCCTTGTAGACCGCGACACCGCCCGGCATCATGTGGATGGTGAACTGAGCGTCGGCGTCGGTGACGATGGCCGGCTCGCCGGCCGGGTAGACCGCGTTATACTCGGTGTTGGCCAGGAAGACCGGGAAGGAGACGTGCTTCTCAGCGGTCGCGCTGTTGAAGACCACCACGTACTCGACCTGCTCGTCGCGCTCGATGCGCGAGAAGGCGAAGACACCCGGCGCATCAGTGGCGTAGCGGGTGATCTGCGCACCGCGGCGCAGCGCCAGGTTGTCAGCCCGCACAGCCGCCATGTCGGCCAGCGCCTGATACAGCGGGTGCGTCGGGTCGAAGTTGTCGTCGGCCGGCGTGGCGTCGGTGCCGATCAGGTCCTCGTCCATGTAGTCGGGCACCTGGCTGGGCAGCATGTCCTCGCGGCACAGCTTGTCGCTGCCGCCGCCGGTGAAGCCCTGCTCGTCGCCGTAGTAGACGACCGGGAAGCCGCGCGCGAAGTAGAGCATTGCATAGCCCCACTTGACCCGCGCCACGAGCTCATCGTCTGAAGCGTTGGGCAGTGCCTGGTTGAGGTAGTACGCCGCCCGGCAGACGTCGTGGTTGCTGATGAAGGTGGCGAGCTGGTAGGCGTTGCTGTCGGCGTCGGTGAAGTAGTCGTCGCTGGCGAACAGGTTGGCCAGGTTCTCGGTCGGGCCGTTGTTGATCCCAACCGACGCGATCGCGCCGTGCAGGCCGAAGTCCAGCACCGAGGGCAGCGTGCCGACGGTGGTGTAGTAGCTCTCGATCTGCGGGTTGCCGTCGAACACCTCGCCGAACATGGTGAAGTCCGGCTTGCCGTTGCTCTGGGCGTGCTCCAGAACAGCCGGCGCGACGCGCTGCCAGAACTCGATGTTGACATGCTTGGCCGTGTCCAGCCGGTAGCCGTCGATGTCGAAGTTGTCAACCCAGAAGTTGAAGATGTCGATGAACCCGTTGACCACGTCTACCTGCTCGGTAAACAGGTCGTCCAGGCCGAAGAAGTCACCGTATTGCGAGCTTTCGCCTACGAAGGTCGAGTCGCCGCGGTTGTGGTAGTAGAGCGGATCGTTCAGCCAGGCCGGGTTCTTGGCGTCCTCGTCGCCGGCCGGAATTGTCGGTGTGTAGGGGAAGCTGATGTTCACGTCCAGCGGCGGGAAGGTGTTGCTGAGCGCGAAGTCGCGGTCGTCGAACTCCTGCCCGTTGGCATCGCGGTACGGATAGTCCGTCTTGTTGCGATAGGTAAACTCGTTCTGGACATAGGTGATGATGTCGGCCGAGTGGTTGGCGACGATGTCGAAGAACACCTTCATGCCGCGCTGGTGGGCCGCATCGACGTACGCCTGCAGCTCGGCGTTGGTGCCCAGGTGCGGGTCGGCGTTCTCCCAGTCCAGCGCCCAGTAGCCGTGATAGGATGCGCCGATGCCGTAGGGCGTGGAGATGTCCGGCTGCGTCGGGATGTTCTCGAACACCGGCGTCAACCAGATCGAGTTGATGCCCATGCCCTCCAGGTAGTCGAGCTGGTCGATCATGCCTTGCAGGTCGCCGCCGTGGTAGAACGACTTGTCGGTGGGCAGGAAGCCGGTCTCGGCCAGCGTGCCGCCGGGCGCGGCGCCCTCGTCGTTGCTGGGGTCGCCGTTCCACATGCGGTCGGGCAGCGCGAGTACATCACGTTGTCCTGGATCGGCTTCTGGATGGCCGGGCGCACCAGATCTTCGTCAGGCGGGGCAGCCGGCGAGATGACCTGGCTCACCTCGTGGGTCACGCCGTTATAGCTGAATGTCACGCTGGCGCCGCCGGCCGGCACACTGAAGTGAATGTTTTCCTGGGGGTAGGAGACGTCCCAGCTTTCGTTGATGGCGACCTTGTACTGCCAGTCGCCTTCAGGCACGTTCTGCGCCACAAAGGTGTAGACGTCGTCGCCGTCGGGATCCTTCATCCATGTGCGCAGGTTGTCGGGCGACCAGTCCGCACCACCGATCTCGCTGACGAAATCGCCTACCACGGCCGGGATGGTGTAGACAGGCCGGCTGGCAACGAAGTTGTCTCCGCTGCCGCGGTCATAGTAAAAGTGTACCGTGCCGCCGTCGGTGGTGAAGGGGACGTTGGGGCTGCCAGGCGCTCCGTTGCCGTTGACGCCGTAGGCCTCGTCCCACGTGCCGCCGACCGTCGCCTTGAACTCGTAGGAGCCGGCGGGGATGGCGTCGGTGACGAACTTCCAGACGCCATCGTTGTTGTCGTCGTTGGCCTGGATGTTCAGATTGTCGGGGGCCCAGTCGTTGCCCAGACCGGCCGCCGACGGCCAGTTGCCGGGGAAGGTGACCAGCAACGGATCGTCCTCACCCTGGGCTGACGGCGCTGCCGCCGGCGCTGCGCTGCTGACCGCCGGCGCAAGCGCCGAGACCAGCAGCACGATGATCAGGACAATTCCTATCCTGCGTTGTCTTTCCATGTTGGTATCTCCTCATTGAAACAGGTTGTGCAGCATAGCTGCCGAATGCAGAAAGGCAGATTTGGCCGGGCGCGCAACTCGCACGCATGCGGGCTGGCCATTCATCGAAGGGAAAACTGACGCGTCAAACAACAACGTTGTTCTATGGGATCGGAAGCAGCCACGAACGGGGAAAACGAAAAGCCGGCCAGCCCCATAGCGGGACTCTGGCCGGCTCGAACATTATCCAGGCAGACGGATCGTTGGTGTCGATGAAACTGTCGTCATGATCGGCGTCAAACGGGTGCGAATTGCCACAAGTTTACCACAGAAGCTTCACCCCGCAATCTTCGCGCCTCACTTCGCAGACCACCGACAAAGGACATTGTCGTGCTATTCCTTTCGCCCGCGGAAGTCCCGCTCGAACGCCAACCCGACTTCCGGCTCCTGCCCAGGAATGGCCAGCGCGTAGGTCAGGTCAGCCTGCTCGTCGTACCAGATCCGCCAGATGATGTCGCCGGCCGCGGGGCTTCCGTGGTAGCGGTAGACTTGGCAGGCCGTTCCGTCGATGGTGCATGGATCGTCGAGAAGCGTATAGGTGTCTGCCAACGGAACGCCGGCCGCAGCCGCCCAGCCAAAGCTGGCGCCGGGATCGCCGTCCACTTGGCCTTCCTGCCACAGCAAGGCGAGTTCATCGCCCAGGAAGCCCGTATCCGTTACATGTTGTTTGTGGAACCGCAAGCGCAGCACGCCCTGTGACCGGTCGCCGGTTTCATAGACTATCGGCTGCGGTCCCCACCAAGGTACGGTTCCGGGCAGAGCGAACCAGTAGCGGCTGCTGATCTCGCTAGCCACCTGGGGAGCCATCGCCAGGGCCAGCTCGACGCCCTGTGCGGCGATATCCTCCAGCGACGCGTCTTGAGACAATGACGCAGCAACAGCCTTCTCGCCGGCGGGCTGAGACGGAGATACTTGCAGCAGCGGCTCGGCAGGGAAACTACAAGAGGTTGCCACCAGCGCCAGCAACAGGACGCTGAGCAGCAAAGCAGTGAGACGGTGCAGTTGGAACATTTGGATAACCCTCCATATCTTGTTGGCGCCCCGGCCCGCCACTGAGCGACACGAGCGCTCGTGAGCCGGCAGGCGCTGCGAAACATCATACACCGTAGAGGTAGCTTACCATACCCCACGGGGGAGTCAAGTTCGGCTATGAAATAGAACAGACGAGGACTCTCCCTCACCCTAACCCTCTCCCAGCGGGAGAGGGAACCTGTGGCGCCGACTCCCCCTCTCCCAAAGGGTGAGGGCTGGGGTGAGGGTAGTTCGGTTCCGGTGACTTGACGAAGCCCAGCGGTCGTGTTATCATCGGCGCGCCGAACAAAAGTTCGCTTTCAGCGGAAGGAGTGACAGCCCAATGTCTGAGTTCGTCGTAAAACCTCTCGACGCCAACAATTGGTCGGACTTCGCGGTTGGTGGAGAATCACAACGGCGTGTGGGGCGGGTGCTGGTGCATGACCTTTCACGAGGAAGGGGTCGGACGCGGCAGGACGGCGGCGCAGAACCGCATCGACAAGGAATGCCGCCATGGATTTCAGGGCACCCGCCAACTGGGCAAGAACCACTGTGTGGTAACCCGAGTTATCGATGATGTTGCCTGAACAGGAGCAAGCGATGTATGGTCTGATCGGCAAGATGATGACAGCGCCCGGCCGGCGCGATGAGCTGGCGGCAATCCTGCTGGAGGGCCTGCAAGACATGCCCGGCCTTCGCAGCTACATCGTGGCCAACGACCCGGCCGACCCCGATGCCCTGTGGGTAACCGAGGTCTGGCGCGACAAGGACAGCCACGCCCACTCGTTGTCGCTGCCATCGGTGCAGGCAGCCATCGCCCGCGGCCGTCCGCTGATCGCTGGCTTCGGCGAACGTTTCGAGACCGAGCCGCTGGGCGGGCACGGTCTGGTCGAGGAGTGACATGTCACAGCAGGAGATTCAAAGCGCCATCGAAGGCCTCGCGGAGCAACACCGATGAACATCGAATTCACCGGCACGATCTGGTTCTGGCAGGGCCCGGCGCCGTGGTTCTTCGTCACGGTTCCGCCCGCCCAGAGCCACGACCTGCGGCACATCTCCGGCATCGTGACCTACGGCTGGGGCATGATCCCGGTCACAGTGCGCATCGGCGGGATCGAGTGGACGACCTCCCTGTTTCCCAAGGACGATCAGTATATCCTGCCCATCAAAGCGAGTGTGCGCAAGGCCGAACACATCGACGAGGGCGACACGGTGACCGTGCAGCTTGAAGTTCGGCTGTAGCTCCCTGGCAGACAGTTGTTTTGGTATCCCGGCTACGACGCATCGCAGCGGCGCGAGCTATACTTGTATTCGCCAAACAGCGCATAGCGTGGAGCGCAATCTTTCGCCTGACCGATCACAATCTCTCACGTGTCATGCTTCACATTTCACGCTGCACCAGACAAAGAAAAAGGAATATCGGAGGTTGCCATGAACGAATACATTCCCAGCCCGTCAGCATGGGTCGCTAACCAGGTCGAACAGTACGAAAGCAGCGGCGGCACCAAGGGCATTACCCTGCGCGACACCGGATTGCCGGTCATCATCGTCACCAATCGCGGACGCAAGACCGGCGCGATCCGCAAGACACCGGTGATGCGGGTCGCAGACGGCGAGAACTACATCCTCGTCGCCTCCAAGGGCGGCGCGCCGGACAATCCGGAGTGGTACTACAACCTGAAAGCCGATCCCGACGTCGAGATCCGCGACAAGACCGAGGTTTACAGGATGCGGGTTCATGAGGTCGTCGATCCGGCCGAGCGCGAGCGGGTGTGGTCCATCGCGGTCGAGGCGTTTCCCAACTACCAGCAGTACCAGAACAACACCGACCGTCTCATACCTCTGTTCGTTGCAGAACCCGTCGACTGATCTTTCGAGCGGCAGCGGCTGGCCGTTGTTCCCACCCGAGGTTGGCAAGTGTGTCTGATCCGTGGCTAGACGGTCAACCCTATGAATACTTCATGGGCCGGTGGAGTCGCCTCGTCGCGAGCGCCTTCCTCCGATGGCTCTCGCCGGCGTCTGGCCTCCGTTGGCTTGACGTCGGCTGTGGCACCGGTGCGTTGAGCGAGGCGATCCTGGCTCACGCCGCGCCGGCCGCGGTGCTGGCAGTCGATCCATCCGACGCTTTCATTGCGTATGCAAGCCACAGACTGGCTGACACCCGCGTCATCTGCCGCGTCGGCGATGCCCTCAACCTGCCGGACGACGCTCAGGCCATGCAGGTAGCTGCATCCGGTCTGGCGCTGAATTTCTTTCCCGAGCCGGTCGCCGCCCTGCGTTCGATGCGGCGTGCAGTGCAGCCTGATGGGATCGTCGCTCTGTATGTCTGGGATTACGCTGATGGGATGGAGATGCTGCGCTACTTCTGGGACAGTGCGGCGGCTCTCGACCCGCGTGCCCGCACCCTGGATGAGGGTGTTCGCTTCCCGATTTGCCGGCCCGATGCGCTGAGGCAGGTCTGTGTCGAGGCAGAACTGCACCATGTCGAGGTCGCGGGCATCGAAGTTTCGCAGACTTTCACCGATTTTGCCGATTTTTGGATGCCGTTCCTGGGTGGCCAGGGACCGGCGCCTGCATACGTAGCCGGGTTGTCACAAGCTGGCCGCCTGGCGCTTGAGGATCATCTGCGAGCCAATCTGTCAGTTCAGACCGACGGTTCACTCCATCTGGTGGCCCGCGCATGGGCAGTGCGGGCTGTCGCTTGAGCGCCTCGTATCGACGTGGCGAAGGGGTTGCCAGCGGAGCAAGCAGGTAAGTGGACTGGAAACAGAATGAGGTGTGTTGCGGGGGCAAGGGCGCAGTGTCACATTGACTTGACGGCCGACATGGATCGTGTTAACATCCCGCCGTGTTAACCCCAGGCCACCGGTGGGCTATCAACAGGAAGCCGGCCCAACCGGCTGTTCCATCTATGGCGCCATGAAGGGAGCCCGACATGAGATCTCCAGCCTCCAGGTTTCTCGTTCTTGCCCTCATCGTTGTGATTTTGCTGAGCGCCGCCGGGTGTGCTCCTCTTTTCGTACGCCCTCCTGCCGAGATCGGTCTTCTCTTTCCGTTGACCGGTGAGGCATCCTTTGTCGCCGACGCCAGGAACGGCGCGGTGATGGCCGTCGAGGAGATCAACGAAGGAGCGGGTGGCATACGGATCGGCGACGGAACCGTCAAGCTGGCTATGCTGATCGAGGATACCGCCAGCGCGCCTGAGACGGCTGAAGCCGCCGCAAAAACACTTCTGGAGAAACAGCAGGTTGTGGCGCTTCTCGGTCCAACCTCGCGTTCCATTCTCGCGGTCGTCCCGCTGGCCCGGGAAGCCGGCGTGGTCGAGATATCACCGTTTGCCGGCACCACGGCTCTCGACAAGCGGGGCGGATGCATCGCTGACGAGTGTGTCTTTCGCACCGTGTCGTCCGACGTGGTGATGGGGTCCGGTATGGCCTGGTACGCCCAGGAGGCGCTTGGGGCGCAGAAGGTCGCGTTCTTCTTCTCCGACGATGCCGGAGCCAGGAGCATTCAGGGAGTGCTTGGCGATGCTGCGCAGGTGCTCGGGCTCGATGCGGCAGGCGAGGTGTTCTTTGAGCCTGGCAAGGACTCGTACGCCGACGATCTCGCACCCATCCTCGCGGCTGCACCGGATGTCATATTCTTCGAGTCGTCCCCCGAGGATGCCGCTGTCTTTTTGCAGGACGCTCAGGCGGCAGGGTTCGGCGGCCAGTGGGTCGGCACCGACTTCGTGAATCCTTCCTTTCTCGAGGCGACGCAGCAGTTCAGCGAGGGAGTGTACGGCGTCAATCCCGGAGTGGTGCTCGACGACAGGTACGCTGCGTGGGCACATGAGTACGAGCAGGTTATCGGCTCATCCGATGTTTCTCAGTTTGCCGCCAACTCCTACGACGCTGTCAACCTGGTGGCTCTGGCGCTTGAGAAGGCCGGCCAGGTCTCGCGGGATGCGGTGCGACAAAACCTGCGGGATGTGGCGACCCCACCGGGCGTGCAATGTAGCTCCTTTGCGGATTGCGCTGCTCTGCTGCGCGCAGGCCAGGAGATCGACTACGACGGAATCTCCGGTCCGCAGGACTTCAACGACTTCGGAGATCCCGTCTCACCCCTCAAGGTAGATCAGGTTCAGAGCGGTGAACTGGTCCGCCTCCAGACTATTTTGCAGACCGACATCGGTGGTTTGATCGAGCAGGTGCTGGAGCTGCGCGACTAGTCCTGAAACTTCATTGCCCTGATGTGCAGGCCGGCTGATATCCGGGTCGAACGCCACAACGCCAGTATCACACGCACACGTTGAATTGGTGGCCAGACGCGGTGAAATGGGGCGATATTCCGCCGGCCCATGCTGCCCGGTGGATCCAGCAAGGTGTCGCGCCATTCTTCGACGGCGAAGATCGGACCATGAAATTCAGCGGGTCTGTGTCGTTTCTGCAACGAACACCGGCCCACTGGCCGAGCACCGATGAGAACAGTCAAGGTCGTCTCGAAGAAGTACGACGGCTCCCTGCGCGACGAGTACGAGACGTGGCTGGCGGATGAGTCGGACGACGCCATCGTTCTCCTGTCGCCGCCAGGGCTGCCTTACTTCCACCATCGGCAAACAAGCTGGCTGGAGGCTCCGGATGGCCTGCTGGAGATCTACTTCAAGCGCCGCTGGTACAACGTCTGGCACATCGCCGAGCAGAACAGCAACACCAACCTGATCTACGTGAACATCGCCATGCCGGCAACGTTCGCCGGGGGTGTCGTCGAGTGGACCGACCTGGACCTCGACTATCGCGTGCATCTCGACGGCTCGGTGGAACGGCTGGACCAGCCGCAGTACGACCAGAACGCCCTCCGCATGGCATACCCGCCCAGCCTGATCGAGCAGGTGGAGGCGGCCTGCCGCGAGGTCGAATCAGGTCTCGCCGCTGGGACGTATCCCTTCGATCACGCACAGCAGGTCGAGCGGTATCATCGGATCAAGCAAGAACTGCGCCTGTGATACTTGAGGATTCTTGTCTGCAATTGGCTCGATCGACCGCCGATATGCTACACTTATCCTCCTGGCTACCCACTTCGGGGCGCGAGCAGCCAGATATAAGCGTTCTCAGGGCTGCGATTCCCAGGCCCGCAGGGCCTTTCACGTTGTAGCCCGACCCGTTTACGGTCGGGCGGTCCTCGCCGGATCATAGCCTCTGTCTGCAATTGCTTCGGCGTGCAGGCCAGCAATCTGCAGATCACACTCTCGCACGAGCACACCGAATACAGGTGGCTTTCCTATGAAGAGGCGTATCAGTTGACGAAGTACGACGGCAACAGAACGGCGCTGTGAGAGTTGGACAAGAGACTGAAGGGCAGAGAACCTCGCGCATAACGTGTAGCCGACCTCCGTTGGCAGGCGCCAGGACGAGAAAACATGCGAAGAAACTACAATGAAAATCGACGAAATCAGGCTGCTGTACGAGTTCAACGACTGGGCTGACGCTCACATTCTGGAAGCCTGCGAAAAGGTAGCAACGGAGCAATATGCCGCTCCGGGTTCCTACGGGCGCGGCGGCCTGCGCGCAACGATGGTCCATATTCTGGACAACCTCTGGCAGCAGCGCATCACGCTCCAGGGGTTTTATCGGGAGCCGCTGGCAGACGAGGCCGCCTATGACGCGACCGAACTGCACGAGGACGCCTTTCCGACGCTCGCCGGGCTGCAGGAGCGCTGGGCGGTTGAACAACAGGCGATGCGGGCATATATCGACACGCTGAGCGAGGATACGCTGAACAGCACGATCCGCTATGTCATCCCTGGTGCGGTGCGCGAGTATCCTGTGTGGCTCATCCTGGTGGATGTCGTCATCCATGCCACACAGCACCGCAGCGAAGCTGCCGCGCTGCTGACCGGCTATGGCCAGTCGCCGGGCGACTACGACTTCACTATGTTCATGAACGAGCGCGCAAAACATGAACAGTTTGATTGAAAGCGAGTTCCCGTTGCACGAGGCGCAGCGCGAGCGATACGAGTTGATGGCAGTGCTGACCGATGCCGACCTCGCCTACAAGCTGCCGGGTGACAATCCGACACTGGGCGAGTTGTGCCGCGAGATCGGCGAAGTCGAGGCCTGCTATATCGAGTCGTTCAAAACCTTCAAGCTCGACTGGTCCGATCGTACCAATGAACCTGGCCTGGCAACCAGCGTGGCGCGCCTCGTGGCATGGTACACGGCGCTCGATCAGGAATTCGAGGCCGTGGTGCGCGAGTTCTCCGAGGAAGACCTGCACCAGAAGCGAATAGATCGCGGCTATGGATTCTCGCCGTCCCTTTACGTGCAATTCGAGATCTACCGCGAGTCGTTGCTGATGTTCTACGCCAAAGCCAGCGTGTACCTCAAGGCGCTGCAAAAGACTGTCAACAACCGGTGGCATGCCGCGATCGGTTGAACAAGGAGTTTCTCGATGAGATATTTTCTAACAGGTGCGACAGGTTTTATCGGCGGGCGGATTGCCAGACAGCTTCGTGCAGACGGGCATGACGTTATTGCCGCAGTGCGCGATCCTGTTAAGGCACAGGACCTGGCCGCTTTGGGCGTGCAACTTGTCGAGAGCGACGTGACGGAAAAGGAGTCCATGCGCGCTCCGATGCGCGGCGCGGACGCTGTGTTCCACGTCGCGGGTTGGTACAAAGTTGGTGTGAAAGACAAGACGCCCGGCGTTGCCATCAACATCGATGGCACCCGCAATGTGCTGGAGCTGATGCAGGAGTTGAACATCCCGAAGGGCGTGTACACGAGTACGCTGGCGGTCAACTCCGATACGCACGGGAAAGTAGTCGATGAGACCTATCACTTCACCGGCCAGCATCTCAGCGAATATGACCGCACCAAGGCAGAAGCGCACAAGGTGGCCGAAGAGTTCATCCAGTCGGGCCTGCCGTTGGTCATTGTGATGCCGGGCCTCGTCTATGGACCGGGCGATACCAGCAGTGTACGGACCAGTCTGATCCAGCTTCTGCAGGGAAAGCTGCCGGTCGTTCCGCGGGGAACAGCGTTTTGTTGGGCGCACGTGGATGACATTGCCCAGGCGCATTTGCTGGCCATGACAGACGGCAAAGCCGGCGAGACATACATGATCTGCGGTCCGGCCCACACGTTTGTCGATGCCATTCAAATGGCGTCGAGCATCGCCGGTGTTCCTGCACCCAGGAGTGTGCCCGGCGGCCTTATGAAAGTGGCATCGGTTTGCGCGGGACTGGTGGAGGGCTTTGTGGATTTGCCCGATGCCTACACATCAGAAGGGCTGCGGATCATTGCCGGTGTGACGTATCTTGGCGACAACAGCAAGGCCAAACGCGAGCTCGGCTACAACCCCCGCCCCCTGCACGAGGGATTGAAAGAGACGGTTGAGCACGAAATGAAGCTACTGGGGATGGCAAAAAGCGGACAATGACCGAAGACCTGATCGCGGCGAATATCAGCCACCTTGTCGTGTTGGCACTGCCGGCGCAGCAACATTGGTTTGGCAGGACGGCAATTACTACAGGCTGGAGTGGGCTGGCAGACATTGAACTCAACCTGCCGATGGGCGCGATACGCTGTTCCGTATTGCTTCAATGACAAGCCTGTCCGCAGCGGCGCTGATGCTGCTGAGAGGCCGCTTCGCTATGAGCGATCGATCCGCGCTGGGCGCCGGAGTTTGCGCGGATGCGGGTCCTGAAATCGCCATCGAGCCTCTCGATCGGACAGTTCCGGCAGCGCGTCCCATCACCTTTGAAGACTTGTTGACCCACCGTTCAGGTCTGACGTACAGGACTTCATCCTGGCCCACTTGCGGATGCCTACAGCGGCGCTGGGCGCCGATATCGACAGCCAACTCAGCGGACGATTGGACTGGCGGTCTCGCTCGCTGCCCTGATAGATCAGCCGGGTGCGGGGTTTACCATGGCCCTGACCGATCTGCTGGGATTTCTCATCGCGGATGGAGATGCGCCTTTGGCGACGTCCTCAAACGCCGGATTTTCGAGCCGCTGGGCATGAACGACAGTTCCGTCGATGCAGAAACGACGGCGGCAGGCCAAAGCCACGGCTTCGACGATCTGGTCGCCTTGCCGCGCCTACGGGTCCCGGCGGCTCGTTCCTGGCAGAGCGGCCGAGTGGATGACCGTCTCCGGCGGGCAGGGCCCTGGTCAACGCTGGATGATTACCTGGCCTTCGCGGCTGTTCGTCGGCGCAGGTGCTGTGGATGGCGTGCGGCTGTTGCAGCCAGAAACCGCCTCCTTGATGGTCACCAACCGCCGGCGAGACCAACGGATGAACGCAAGATCAATGATTGACGCCGGTCACGGGTTTGGTCTGGGTGTCGCCGTGGTACTCGATCCCAAAAGGCCGGGACCGTCGTGCGGCGGCGGGATGGGTGCTGTCGGCTGGGCCGGCGGTTTCGATGGCTGGTGGCGTGCCGATCCCGGCAGACCTGCTGATCTTCTCGCCCACAATATGGTTGAGTTCGAGCATCTCGAAGGCATTGGCCTGATGTGGAGCAATCAACCAGTTTCAGGCCCAAGCGTCGTCCTTGCTGCGACGGAGCCGCGCCACATAGCATGGGCAACATCCTATTCATCACGGGAATGGCTGGTTCGGGAAAGAGCACGGTGGGGCGGCTGGTGGCCAGACATTTTTCAAGGTGCCTGTATATTCAGGTTGATGAACTGCGCAACATGATGGTGAGAGGGTACGAGCGACCGGCAGGCGGCATCTTTTCGGAAGAAGTTCTTCTGCAGTTCAGATGGGGCTACGGCAAGCTACATGGCTCGCCTGTTGCCAGTCAGGGCGTGAACGTTGTCATTGATGACGTTGTAGCCAATTTTGTTGACCGTATGCTGCGCTGTTTCACAGCCGACGTTCATCGTGTGTTGCTTTATCCCAACGCATCTGTGGTGATCGACCGGATCAGGCAGCGCGGCGGACCTATGGAGCACATCAGTACGTGCCTGCAATCTATGCCTTTCTCGACTCGCTACCGAAAGAAGGCTGGATTGTCCTGGACTCCAGCGAATGGACGGCCGAACAGACCGTCCGCGAGTTGCTGTCCAGCATAGCTTCAGTGGCAACAATGTCACGCGCTGACGTGACCTGTCTGGTGGCAGGTCCACGTTGATAAACTGGCCTGCTCGATAAATGGGCGGGCCAGCCTCGTTCTTGGCAGAAATCCGCCGGTGGCCGGGCGCTGGCTAGAAGTTGATCACCTGGTGGGTGTTGGCGGCGTACAGGCGGTCGTCGTCCCCGGGCACGTAGTCGAAGGAGATCTGCGGCACGTGGCTGTCGATCTCGATGTAGCCGGCGTCCATGTATTCCCACATCACCTGGAACGGGACCTTGTCGTCCATCCACTTCTCGCCGAAGATGACGCCGTGGCCGGGCAGGATGGTGAATGCCACCTTGCGCGGGTCGTCGGGGTTGCGGAAGGCCTGCGAGCGGGCAAAGGCATAGCGCACGGTGCCTGGGCATCGGTGCCGCAGGTCACCGGGTAGCTGAAGAACGGGCTGTCCAGCGACACGTACTCCACGTAGCGTGGGTCATAGGCCTTCACGCCGCGGTGGCCGTGCAGCTTGGAGCGGATCACCGGCGCCAGCGAGCCGTCGTCCAGCCGCACCTGCGGCAGGTCGGCGTCCATGTCGTACATCTCGACGGCCTCCGAGGATGGCGGATCGTTGGCCTTGTCCTCCACATGGCGCACCAGCGCGCCCATGCCGTCCTCGCGCACGCCGGTGATGATCACCAGATCGGCTTCGGTGATAGCCGCCTTTTCCACGGGGCGGGCGCTGCCGGTCACCGTCGCAACCAGCGCATCGACGTCGGTGTCCCAGGTGCTGAAGCAGCCCTCGCTGTACTGGCTGGCAATCGAGTGCCCGACAGCCGGCACCTGCGTCAGGCTGGAGATATGCACCGTATCGGTGAAGAAGTTGCGCAGGCCCGGCTCGCGGGCTGCGTGGCACATGGCGTCGGGCGTCGTCATCTCATCCCAGATGGCGCGGCAGGGGGTCGCCCACGGCGGTGTGGTGGTGAATATCGGTCGAGCTCATGGCTGTGACGACCCGCAGCGCCGCGTCGCGGTACATCTCCTCGCCAGAGCCGCCGTTGCGCATGCTGGCAGGAAATGCGCCGACCAGATCGAAATGGTAGATCGCCTCGGGACGATCATCGCCCACCACCAGCAGCACGCGGATCGACATCGCCTGCGTCTGCAGGACGCGCTCCATGGCCAGGATCGGGCCGCCGCGCCGCCCCTGCTCGTAGAGCGTCTTGTAGGCGGTAGGAGCCAGTCCGGGGAACTCGAAATCGGCCGGATCGGGCTGCGGCTTGCTGATCGCTGAGTCCAGCCGCGCCACCATCTCCTTGAACTGAGCGGGCGTGCAGTGCAGCATGGTAATGAACGCCGGGGTGTGGCTCAGCTTGTAGCGCGAGCGGGCGGTGAAGATCATCGCCTGGCGCCATTTGAGCGGCGTCCCAAAGGGCGCGGTGCTGAGAATCACGTTCGTTTCGGCGCCGGGTGTCTTTTCGATGACGTGGCCCAGCGCGCTGAACTGGCCGAGCAGGCCAGCAATTGCTTCCTCGAGCACCGGGGTAGAATACCCCGGCACGAACGCCAGATGGATTTGCTTCAGCCAGTCATGGGCCGGGGCGTTGCTAAGGGTAAGGGTGGGAGTTGATGCCAACACGAGTACCTCCTGGATGGGACAGATCGCTTGACTGGCAAGGATGCCTTGGCGCTCGTCCCAGAGTTTATCAGTCTGGGTCGGTATGACTGTGGTTCCAAGAATCAAGAAGCGCTGCACGTTTTTCAGCAGGCCTCAAAACTTAGAACACCGCAGTTTCTGTGAAGCTACGTCGAATACCCGGCTTTTCTCAGGATTTCGTCCACAACTTCATGCGGGTTCAATCCTGTGCTGTCAACGACGATGGCACCTTCAGCCGGGCGCAGAGGCGCGATGGGGCGGGTCGAGTCGATCTGGTCACGGCGACGGATCTCGGCCAGCACCTCGTCGAGGGTTCGGCTGCCGCCGCGTGTCTGCTCCTCCAGCCAGCGACGCCGGGCGCGTTCCTCGGCCGATGCCACCAGGAACACCTTGAGCCCGGCGTCCGGCAACACCACCGTGCCGATGTCACGCCCGACCATTACGATCTGGCCGCGTGCTGCGATTTGCCTTTGCTTGGCCACCATCGCGCGCGCACGCCGCCGTAGGCTGCCACGGGCGACACATTGGCGTTGACTTCCGGCTCGCGCAGCGCTAGGTGACGTCCTGCCCGTTGACCAGCACGGTGGATTGGCGGCCATCGTCCACCGTGGGCGGCAGCACGTCGATGTCCACCGTTTCGGCCAGCGCGGTGACCGCAGCCTCGTCGGTGATCGGCGTCTGCCGGTCCAACGCCAGCCAGGTCACAGCGCGGTACATCAGACCGGTGTCGAAGAAGATGTATCCCAGCCGGCCCGCCAGCAGTTCGCCAATGGTGCTCTTTCCTGAAGCAGCCGGACCATCCATCGCCACGACTGCCGGCAGTGGTTCGCTCATCGGTCGCGTGCCTTTCTGCTTCGACGACGGTTTGGACGATGGCTTGCCCGAAGGGTTGGAGGAGCTGCTGCGGGTTGATGTTCTCTTGAGCTTGAGGACCGGCTGCGCGGCGGCCCGCCCTTGGTGTCCGGGTGGCCGCTGGACGGTACTGTCTTACCGCCCTTGGGCTGGCCGGCGGACGGTCCGTCCTTGCCGCTGCGCGTCGAGGTCTCGCTCCGGCGGCGCGGCTGGGCGCGAGGGGCGCGGCCGGGTTGCGGCCCGCAACCGCTGGATCTCGCCGCGGTTCAGTGAACGGCTTTTGCCCGGCTTCAGCTTGCGGTCCAGCATCAACGGCCCAATCTGCACGCGGATCAGCCGGCGCACCGACAGATGCTCGATAGCTGCCATGCGCCGTATCTGGCGCTTCTTGCCCTCGCGCATGATGATTCGCACCCAGACGCCGGACGCCTGCTCGTCCTCATCCGGCAACGGCTGCACCGATGGCGGCTTGTCGATGACCTTCCAGTCCGATGGCGCAGTTGTCCCGTCGCCCAGGTCGATGCCGCGCCGGAAGCGCGCCAGGGTATCGGTGCCGGGCGCCCGGTTCAGCAACGCATAGTAGATCTTGACGTGCTCGTAGCGCGGGTGGCTGAGCCGCAGCGTCAGGTCGCCGTCGTCGGTGAGCAGCAGCAGACCTCGCTGTCCGCGTCCAGCCGCCCGACCGGGTAGAGCCGTTCGCCGGATTGTACCAGCGTTTCCAGCCCCGGGCGGCCGCGCTCGTCGTTGAATACCGACAGATAGCCCACCGGCTTGTACAACATGATGTAGGTGTAGCGCTTCTCGGTCTTCGATTTGAGCCGCCGGCCGTCCACCTCGACCACATCGCGCGCCAGATCGACCTTGCGGCCCATCTCGCGCACCACCTCGCCGTTGACCGTGACGTGCCCGCCTGAGATAAGTTCTTCGCAGGCTCGCCGGGAGGCGATGCCTGAGTTTGCCATTACTTTTTGTAGTCGTTCCGGCGGCATTTTTGTCTCCGCTATGGGGAGTGAGCATCTTCAATTGCGGGCTGGACGCGCCACATAGGCCTGTATCTGAGACGTCCATGCGTTGTTCGCACAACCATGGATGAAAACCGACGCGGCACGGTCGGAGACCGGCCCGAGCGAGGTGCAATCTCCATAGCACGATGCTCGCGCCTCGGTCCAGGCTATTGGCGCTCGTTCGCGTTAATAGTCGCTTGCAATTGCCGGCGCGGCCGCCAGCAGTTGATTGCCGAGATACCAGCGCATCTCGCCGATCGTCTGGCCGGCAACCGGGTCGCTGCCGTCGGCAACGAACTGAGGGCGCACCAGCGGCCACTGCCAGGTTGGCAGAAACAGCCAGGGCCGTTCCGGCGCCGTAACCCGCAGCGGCCGGCCGTCTGCGGCGCGCACCCAGGAGGTCAGGCCGGTTGGAAGCGGCGCGGGGCCGCGGCTGTAGTGTTCCTCGCCGAACTGGAACAGCGTTTCGGCGTCGCCGTAGCGATCCGCGCTGCCCAGCACCACCGCCACCGTGCGCATGCCGTTCTCTGAAACCGAGGCGACCAGGCACTGGCCCGCGGCATCGCTGGTGCCGGTCTTGATGCCGTCAGCGCCAGGGTAGACGCCCAGCAGCTCGTTGGTTGTAAAAAGCTGGTGGCCGGCGGCTTCGTGACTGCGTGTCGCCACCATGGTGCGAAACGTCGGGTAGGTCATGGCCAGCTCGGCCAGGTGCCAGAGATCTGCCGCACTGCTGGCGTGGCCGGGCGCATCCAGGCCGTGCGGGTTGACGAAATGCGTGCTGGTCAGGCCGAGTTCGGCCGCCCGCTGGTTCATCAGGTCCACGAATGCCTGCTCGCTGCCGCCCACATGCTCGGCCAGCGCCATCGCTGCGTCGTTGCCGGAGTTGACCAGCAGACCCCACAGCAGGTCTTCGACGGTCAACGTCTCACCCGCCTCCAGCCCCATGGTCGCCCCGCCAACCAGCGCTGAGGGCGAAATGGTCACAAGGTCGCCCAGATCGGCACGCTCCAGCACCAGCAGCGCAGTCATGATCTTGGTGGTGCTGGCCATGGCGCGCGGCTCGGAGGCGTTGACGGCGCCGAGCACCCGGCCGGTGGCGCTGTCGGCCACCAGCGCGGCCGGAGCAGACAGCGGCGGCAGGGTCTCAGCCGCCCGCTGGGCTGCGATCTGCTCCTGGAACATCGCCGCGTCGCCCGGTCGGCTGCCCACCAGGACAGGCGGCCCGGCCCCGACGTGCAGCACCGCCAGCAGGCTAACCAGCAGCGGCCAGATCGCGGCCGCAAGGGTGGATGCTGTCATAGGAATTCTCGAAGCTCGACGTTGCCGAGAAAGCCGAGTTTCTTGCGGCCGGCGGTTGGTGTGGTCCTCACTGGTTCAACTTTTCCAAAGAAGTCGAATCTCTACGGGCGCAGCAGCACCTTCAGGACGCCGGGCCGTGCGGCGTGCTCCAGCGCGTGCAGGCCCTCTATCAGCGGATACTGCGCATCGATCAGCGGCCGCGGATCGACCTGCCCGCTGGCCAGCGCAGCCAGAGCCTTGTCAAACGGGCCGCAGCGCGAGCCGATGACCTGGATCTCATCGACCACCACGCGGGTCATGTCCACTTCCGCCGCGCCGTGGTAGGTGCTCTTGAGAACGAGAACGCCCTGCGCGCGCACCAGATCGAGCGCATCGGCAAAGCCGGCCGGGCTGCCGGTGCAGTCCACCACGACATCGGCCCAGCCGGCGGGTAACTGGCCGCGCTCCGCCGTGGCAACGCCAGCCGCGCGCAGGATCGCCAGCTTGCGCGACTGCTGATCGCGTCCCACGGCCACCAGCTCGGCGCTGGCATCTGCCAGTGCACGCGCCACCAGTTGGCCCAGCCGCCCTGCACCGACGACCGCGATCCGGTCGGTCGCGCTGAACGCGACCTGCTCGCGGATCTGAAAGGCGGCGGCCAGCGGCTCGGTGAACACCGCGGCCTCGTCCGTCACGTTGTCTGGCACCAGGTGCAGGTTGGCAACCGGCAGGGCGACGAATTGGGCGAACACGCCGTCGCGGCCGTGGATGCCCAGCGCCTGTCGCCGGAGACAGTGCTCGCGGACACCGCGGGCGCAGTACGCGCATTCCCCGCAGCCGATGTTGATCTCGCCCGCCACCCGGCGACCGACCAGCTCCGGTCGGCCGGGGCAAGCCTCTACGACGCCCACGAACTCGTGGCCCAGCACGCCGCTGAACCCCGCGTAGCCGCGCAGTATCTCCAGGTCGGTGCTGCAGATGCCGGCCAGCGACACGCTCACCAGCGCCTCGTCGTCAGCAGGCACTGGCACCGGGCAGGCTGTGTCTATGTGGGCGTCCGTGCCGTCAAAACGGAGAGCGTTCACAGAAATTCCTCATCTCTCGGCCGTTTGGCGGGCGATGACCGGTCGGGCAGGCGACAGTCACCTGGCACAAGCCAGTGTCACCTGGAAGCAGTTGACAAAAAGTATCCCGGAAGCGACTGATCATCGTTTCCGGGATACGTGGCAACTCAGGTTGCAGCGGCGCCGATCAGGCAGCAGCGGCCGCGCGACGTGACTTGGCCCGCCTCTGCGCCGATTTTTCCCACGATACCAGCAGCGGCGTCGCGTTGAAGATCGACGAGTAGGTGCCGCTGATCATGCCGATCAGCAGAACGGCGATAAACGGCTTGATGGTGTCGCCGCCGAACATCAGGATGGCGACCATGATGAACATGGCGTTCAACTGCGTGGTCAGCGACCGGCCGACCGTTTCCAACAGGCTGCGGTTGGCGATGGTCTCGAAGTCTTCGCCGCGGTGGCGGGCAGAGTTCTCACGCACCCGGTCGAACACGACGATTGTGTCCTGGACGCTGAAGCCGAGGACTGTCAGCAGCGCCGTCAGGAAGAGCGCATCGACCTCCCAACCGGCGATCACCCCCATCAGGGCCGCAAAGCCACACGCCACGATGACGTCGTGGACCATGGCCACCACGGCTGCCACACCGTAGCGGACGGGATGCGACACGTTGCGAAAGGCGATCACCATGAAGATGACGATGGCCATGGCCACGAAGAACACGGCGATCAACGCCGAGCGGGTCACCTCGCGCCCGACGGCCGGCCCCACGTTGCGGTACTGGATGGTCTCGACACCGCCAAACGTCTCGCCCAGCTTGTTCTCGATGGCTGTCTTGGTGTCAGGATCGACGGACTTGAGGCGCGCCTGGTATTCGTTGTTGTCGGCGCCGATGGTTGTGACCGACGTGTCGCCAAGGCCAAACTCGACGAAGAGATCGCGCACGTCGGTCGGGGCCGCGGCCTGGCCAAGCTTGAACTCCCAGTAGACGCCGCCGGTGAAGTCGATGCTCAGGCGAAACGGCTGGCCGGTGGTGATCAGGGAGTAGCCGATCAGCAGCAGGCTGATGGTGATGATGATCGCCGAGCCAAGATAGTAGTACCTGCGGTTCTGTACGATGTTATACATGGATCAAACTCCCAGCGCCCAGCTCTTGTCGGCCAGAGTCTTGTCTGCGCCGCGCCGCTGGAATACCAGCCGCATCAGCACCCGGGTTACAAAGACGGCGGTGAACATGCTGACAAGCACACCGATAATCAGGGTGACCGCGAAGCCGCGCACCGTGCTGGCGCCAAACGCCCCGCCGAAGTAGTACAGGATGGCGCCTGTGATCAGCGTCGAGAGGTTGGAGTCGAGGATCGACGTCCAGGCCCGGCTGAATCCCGCGTCAACCGCTGCTTTCATGGTCTTGCCTGCTCGTAACTCTTCCTTCATACGCTCGAAGATCAGCACGTTGGCATCCACCGCCATACCAATCGCAAGCAGGAAGCCCGCGATGCCCGCCAGGGTAAGCGTGATGGGAACCAGCTTGAAGATGGCAAGGTTAAGGAGAATGAAAACCACCAGCGCGACGTCGGCCAACAGGCCCGGCACCCGGTAGAAGACGGCCATGAACAGCAGTACCACCAGCACGCCGATGGTGCCGGCCAGGATGCTCTTCTGCACCGAGTCGGCGCCCAGCGACGCGCCAACGGAGCGGCTGTCGACGACATTGAGGGCTACCGGCAGGGCGCCGTATTGCATCTGCACCGCCAGGCTGCGGGCTTCGTCGGTGGTGAAGCTGCCCTCGATCTGGCCGTTGCCGCTGATGGTCGAGCGAATGACCGGGGCGGAGAGGACGGTCTTGTCCATGACGATGGCAACCACATCGCCGATGTGCGAGGCAGTGTACTGCTCGAAGGTCTTGCTGCCCTCGTCGTTCAGCTCGAACACGATCAGCGGCTGATTGGTCACGTTGTCGAAGCCGACCGAGGCCGACTTCAGCGCCGCGCCGGTCATGATTGTCTTGAACGGCTCGCCGGTGGCGGGATTGACCAGCCCCTGCGTTTCCGTGACCGTTCCCGAAGCGCCCACGCTGGGGCCGCCGCGGTCGGTCTGGATAAGCGCGCCCTGGCCCACAGGGTTCTGACCCATCTCGACGAACTCCAGCAGGCCGGTGCCGCGCAGGGTGGAAATCGCCTGGTTGGGATCATCGATGCCCGGCAACTCCACGATAATGCGGTTTTCGCCCTGGCGCTGAACCAGCGGCTCGGACACGCCCAATCCGTTGACGCGGTTGTCAACGATGACCTTGGCGGCGTCCATGGCGGACGAAAGCTCTTCGCCGGTCAGGGGCGTCGAGGGGTCAGCCTCGAGCAACACCTGCAGACCGCCTTGCAGGTCAAGGCCTTGTTTCAGTTCAAGGTCACGGAACTCCTTGGGCTGCCAGAACGCGATGTTAGACATCCATTGGGGATGGTCGATGGGCAGTGCGATCACCAGAGCGAACACTGCCACAACGATCACAATGATCAGCGAATACAAATGGCGACGATTCATGCGCTACTCCTGCCGCTGTGCCGAAAACGTGCCGACGCCTACCAAAAGACGAACCAGCCGTGCCGAACGGCTGGTTGCCATGAGACAGAGATGATCTATCTGCCGGCTCGAATGTCTGCCCAGCGTTGCCAGATCTAACCTGTTGAGGTCATAATAAAACCGGCGAAACAGCCTTCACCGGGTTGATGGAGAGATTATAGCGCAGCCACAGGGCGGTGTCAAATGGTCGGGGTTTCATGCGACGCGCTGAATGCGGCATGCGCAACCGGGCTTGCCACCATGCGACTTGTCTGCTAAACTGCTTGAAACACTCTCCCGAAAACTGGAAACTCTCGTGCTGTACATACAAAACGCAACAGTTTACGCTGGTCAGGAATGGCTCGACCCGGGCGCGGTGCTCGTCAACGACGGCCGCATCGCAGCGGTTGGCCGTGCGGCTGAAACAGCCTGCCCGACGGAGGCGCAGGTGCTCGACGCGGACGGCCTGCTGCTTGTCCCTGGCTTCATCGACCTCCAGTTCAACGGCGGCTTTGGCTGCGACTTTACGGCTGATCCAACGACGATCTGGCAGGTAGCGTCCGGGTTGCCGCGCTGGGGCGCGACTGCGTTTCTGCCCACGGTCATCACCTCGCCGTTGGAACGTGTCGCGGCTGCCCAGCAGGTTATCGCCAGCCGACCGGCCGGCTTCCGCGGCGCCGCGCCGTTGGGCCTGCATGTCGAGGGGCCGTTCCTCAACCCGCAGAAGAAGGGCGCGCACAATCCGGCATATCTGCGAAACCCGTCGCTCGAGGCCGTGACGGACTGGTCGCCGCAGACCGGGGTGCGTCTGGTGACGCTGGCGCCGGAGCTGCCGGGCGCGCTCCCGGTCGTCGAAGCGCTCGCGAGCCGCGGCGTGCTGGTCAGCGCGGGTCATTCGACCGCGACATTCGATCAGGCTGTCGCAGCCTTTGACGCCGGCGCGCGCTACGGGACGCACCTGTTCAACGCCATGCCGACGCTGCTGCACCGCGAGCCGGGTCTGCCGGGCGCGCTGCTGACCGATCCGCGGCCGGTCGTTGGCTTGATCGCCGACGGCATCCACACCCACCCGGCCATTGTGAGTCTGGTCTGGCGGGCGTTGGGGACGGAGCGGCTCAACCTGGTGACCGATGCCATGGCCGCGCTGGGGATGGGACCGGGGACGCACCTGTTGGGTGATTTCGAGGTGACCGTGGACGCTACCAGCGCGCGCCTGGCCGATGGCACGCTGGCCGGCAGCATTCTGTCGCTGGACCAGGCGCTGCGCAACCTGATCAAGTTCACCGGCTGTTCGCTGTCCGACGCGTTGGCGACTGTGACGACAACGCCCGCCCGCGCGCTGGGGTTGGACCACGAACGCGGCCAGATCGCGGCCGGCTATGTCGCCGACCTCGTGCTGCTATCGCCAGATCTTGAGGTGCGTGGTACGGTCGTTGCCGGCGAATTGGTGTATACTGCGGAATAGGTCAATGATCGAACTAAAATCCACCAAACTTTTCCAGGAGATCCACCAGCAGCCGGCCGTCTTGGCGCGGCTGTTGGATGAGGAACGCGACACCGCCGGTGCGCTGGCGGCCGAGATCAGGCGCCGTGGCGTAGATCACGTCTTCATCGCTGCCCGGGGCACCAGCGACAACGCGGCCCGCTATGCCCAATACCTGCTGGGCGCGTTCAACCGGCTGCCGGTTGGGTTGACCACACCCAGCCTGTTCTCGATCTATGAACGGCCGCCCCGTTTCGGCAACGCGCTCGTGCTGGGCATCAGCCAGAGCGGCAAAAGCCCCGATATCGTCTCGGTGCTGGCTGAAGCGCAGCGACAGGGCGCGTTGACGGCCACGATCAGCAACTTCCGCGAGTCGGATCTGGGCCAGGCTGCCGACTTTGTCATCGAGCTGCACGCCGGCGAGGAAAAGTCGGTGGCTGCGACGAAGACATACACGAGTGAACTGGCAGCCATTGCGCTGCTGAGCGCGGCGCTGAGCGGCGACCGCACCATGGCGGACGAATTGGCGCGCGTGCCGGGCTTTGTCGCGCAGGCGCTGGCGGCGTCGGACGATCTGGACTGCACCGCTGAGCGCTATCGCTACATGACCGCCTGCGTGGTCATCGGCCGCGGCTTCAACTACTGCACGGCGTTCGAGATGGCGCTCAAGATGAAGGAGCTGACCTATACCGCCGTGGAGCCATACAGCAGCGCCGATTTCCTGCACGGCCCACTGGCGTTGATCGCAGAGGGTTTCCCCGTGTTCGTCATCGCGCCGTCGGGCAGGATGCTGCCGGACATGATGAGCTTCATGGACACCGCCAGCCGGCGGGGCGCCGAGTTGGTGGTCATCAGTGACGACCCGGGCGCGCTGGCTGCCGCGCGGGTGCCGCTAGCGATGCCGTCCGGCGTGCCGGAGTGGGCGTCGCCGCTGGTCGCCATCGTGCCCGGCCAGCTCTTCGCCATGCACCTTGCCCACGCGCGCGACCTTGACCCGGACCGGCCGCGGGCGCTGCACAAGGTGACGGAAACGTTGTAGCGACTCGCCCGGGATTGCCGGTCAGGCAAACGCTGCGCTATGCTCCCAGGAGAAAAAACACATGCCAGCGACCTTGTTTCGTGCCGCCGAACCCCTGGACCAGACTGCCCTGGCGGGCGTGCTGGACGGGGCGTTCGCAGTTGTCGAGGACGAAGCTGCCGCCGCTGACACCGTCTATCTCGACACGTTCGATTGGCGCCTGTTCAGCCGCTCGAGCGCGCTTTTGTTGTCGGGTAATGTGCTGACGCTGACGCCGCTGGACGGGGACGGTGAAAGCATCGAGACCGCGGTTGAGGGGCAGCCCGTTTTTGCCTGGGATTTGCCTGCGGGGCGCCTCAGAAGACAGGTGGAGAGCGCGCTGGAGATGCGGGCGCTGCTGGCGCGGGCACAGGTTCGCACACTGACAACCGTCTACCGGGTACTCAACGAGGACGAAAAGACCGTCAGCCGGCTGGCGGTCGATGCGCTTCATCTGACCGCGGCGGCGCACGATGAGGTCCAGACGTTCCTTCGGCTGATGCCGGTGCGCGGCTACGACCGCGAGCTGGCCGTGGTCGCGGAGCATCTGGCCGATGGCGGCGCAACGGAGCTGGCTCCGGGCGAGTTGTACCGCGCTGTGATGCTGGCGGCTGGGGAGCAACCGGGCGGCTATCAACCGAAGCCGGTCGTGCCCCTCGACCCGACCGTGCGCGCCGACGAAGCGATGAAGGCGCTGCTGCGGGCTGAACTCGAAGTCATTCAGATCAACGAACCCTACATTCCGCAGGACATCGACACGGAGTTTTTGCACGACTACCGCGTTGCGCTGCGGCGGGCGCGCTCGGCGCTGGCTGAGGTTAAGGGCGTCTTTCGGGCCGACATCACCAGGAAGCTGCGGGCGGACTTGCAGTTCGCCAACCGGTTCTCCAACGACCTGCGCGATCTGGATGTCTACCTGCTGTCCGAGGAACGCTACCGGGCGCTGCTGCCCGGCCAGCTGCGTGCCGGCATCACACCGCTGTTTGACCACCTGCGCGCCAGGCGGGCGGCCGCGCTGACGGCGCTGGTCGAGGCGCTGGAGTCACCGGCTTATCGGCGCGCGATCGCCGGGTTTGCCGCCTTTCTGGAAAAGCCGGTGCCGCGCAACACCAGTGCACCCAACGGCGCGAAGCCTGTCTTGCAGGTAGCCAACCAGCGCATCACCAAGCAATACCGCCAGGTCTTGCGGGACGGCGCGGCGATCACAGCCGAGTCGCCCGACGAGATGCTGCACGCGCTGCGGATCGAGTGCAAAAAGCTGCGCTACCTGATGGAACTTTTCTCCGGCCTGTATGCGCCGCGCGAGATCAACCGGCTGATCAGGCAACTGCGCACATTACAGGGGAACCTGGGCGACTTCAACGATCTGAGCGTTCAGGAGGCGTACCTGATGCGCACTGCGGACGAGATGGCGGCACGCCGCCTGCCCTCGCCCGACACGCTGATGGCCATCGGCGCGCTGGTGGCCGCGTTGGACGCCGAGCGGGCTGTGGTGCGCGGCGTTTGCTGACACGTTCGATGCATTTGCGGCGCGCGATAATCGCCAGCGATTCAAGCAGGCTTTCGGCAGCGCAGCGAGCCGAGAACTGATCGCCCAGACTGGCGCCGGGTCGAAGATGTAGGAAGGAGGTCGCGCGTGCGGGTTGTCGCGCTGTACAGCAACAAGGGCGGTGTCGGCAAGACTGCGGCTGCGGTGAATCTGGCCTACCTTGCGGCCGATTCGGGCTATCGCACGCTGCTCTGCGATCTCGATCCGCAGAGCTCAGCCACGTTCTACTTTCGGGTCAAGCCAAAGCTGAAGAAGCAGGCGCGCGGCCTTACCAATCCGGGCAAGGCTATCGACGCCAGCATCAAAGGCACCGACTTCGACAACCTCGATCTTCTGCCGGCCGACTTCAGCCATCGCAACCTGGACCTGGCCTTCAGCGAGGCGAAAAGCTCCAAGGAACGGCTGCGGCAGGTGTTGCGGCCGCTGCGCAAGGACTATGACCTGATTTTTCTCGACAGCCCGCCGACGATCAACATCCTGGCTGAGAACATCTTCCGTGCTGCTGATTTGCTGGTAGTGCCGCTCATTCCTACCACGCTGTCGGTGCGCACCTACGAACAGTTGCAGGTGTTTCTGAAGGAAGGCGGCTACAAGCTGCGCGCTCTGCACAGCTTCCTGTCGATGGTCGACCGGCGCAAGAAGTTGCACCGCGAGGTGGAGATCGAGATACGCGGCCGCTTCGACAACGTGTTATCAACATCGATTCCCTATCTTTCGCTGGTCGAGCAGATGGGTATCAAGCGCGAGCCGGTCCCGGTGTATGCGCCGCGCAGCCAGGCCGCGCGCAGCTACGGCGCTCTCTGGACCGAATTGCGCACCCTGCTTGACTGATGCCGCCAGCAAGATGATTTGTAGCTAACAATAAGGACTGACAGTCCCGGTCTTGTGACTAGGTGAGTGTCGCGCCAGTTGACGCTCCGGTGATTAACAAGGACTGTCAGTCCTATCGAATAGCGACCAGGATTTACATAAACACAAGGAGACCCTTCCATGGCAACGTTGGAACCCTTCTTCTCTGAAGGCGTCGCTCCCGGCGATTCCGGGCAACTGCGGGTTAAAGAAATCATCTGGATTACAGCCGGACACGGCGTAGTGACCGCGCTGTCAGACTACGCCGTCGGTATCGAAAGCCACGTCGATGTCAAGTTCTACGTAGGCGATCTGAACATCTACTTCGACCTGCTGGACAAGAACTCCAGCGCCGGGTCAGGCCCTGCCCGCGCCCAGCTCAATGCCCACATCGATGAAAACGCGGCCTATGAGGTTGACGGCAAAAAACTGGTCGTACGTGCCGTGCTCGGCGGCGAAGATCAGAAGATCACCCTGTCGCGCGACAAGAACAACATGACGAAGTGCGAGGTCCACGGCTCGAAGAACCTGACCGTGTTCATCGTGCCGGACTGATCGCAAGATCAGCAGAGCAAAGAGGAAACGACAATGATCGAAAAACCTGTTCGACCGGTTGCGCTTATCATCCTGGACGGCTGGGGCATTCGCGAGATGAAGGAGGCCAACGCGGTGGCGCTGGGCGAGACGCCCAACTACGACCGCTGGAACGCGATGCACGAGCGCTGCGTCCTGGACGCGTCCGGAATGGCCGTCGGCCTGCCTGAGGGGCAGATGGGCAACTCAGAGGTTGGCCATCTCAACCTGGGCGCGGGCCGTGTCATCTACCAGGATTTCACGCGCATCAACCGGGCAATTGAAGACGGCTCACTGGCGAAAAATCATGTGTTGACCGGCGCGCTGAGCGCGGTCAAGGCCCGTGGCGGCAAGCTGCATCTGATCGGCCTGTTCAGCGACGGCGGCGTGCACAGCCACGTCAACCACCTGAACGCGTTGATCGACATCGCCAACGACGCGGGCATCGCGCCCGTGCTGCATCTGATCACGGACGGGCGTGACACGCCGCCGGAGAGCGGCATCGGTTTCGCCCGCGACCTGGAAGCGCGCTTGCAGAGCCGCCAAGCCACCGTCGCGTCGGTCAGCGGCCGCTACTACACCATGGATCGCGACCGCCGGTGGCAGCGCACGGTGTTGGGTTACAACGTCATTGCGCTGCACCAGGGTGTCGAAGGCAGGACCGCTCCGTCGGCCAGCGAGGCGCTGGCTCGCTCCTACGCCGAGGGCGTCACCGACGAGTTCGTGTTGCCGGTGGCTATCGACACGGGCGACCGGGACGTGCTGATCCGGCCGGGCGACTGCCTGCTTTTCTTCAACTTCCGCGCCGACCGCGCCCGCCAGCTCTGCTACGCGTTCGCTAATCCCGACTTCGACGGTTTCGAACGCGCCTTCATACCCGACCTAGACATGCTCACGATGACACAGTACGACGTGACCCTGCCGGCGCAGGTCATCTTCCCCGAGGTCGATATCACCAACCCGTTGGCCGAGGTGGTGAGCAAGGCCGGGCTGGGCCAGTTCCACTCAGCCGAGACGGAGAAGTATCCTCACGTCACCTACTTCTTCAACGGCGGGCGGGAGACTGCCTTCGAGGGCGAGGCGCGCCACCTGGAGGCGTCGCCCAAGGTGGCAACCTACGACCTGCAGCCGGAGATGAGCGCTTACCCGCTGACCGAGGCAGTGCTGGCGCGCATCCGCGACCACGACGACGTTCATCCTGCTCAACTTCGCCAACCCCGACATGGTCGGTCACACCGGCGTGCTGGAGGCGGCCATCGCAGCGGTCGAGACTGTTGACGAGTGCGCCGGGCGGGTGGTGCAGGCCATTGTGGACAAGGGCGGCGTCGCCATCGTGACCGCCGACCACGGCAACTGCGAGCGCATGCGCGACCTGTTGACCGGCGAGCCGCACACCTATCACACCACGCAGCCGGTGGCCTGTTTCGTGCTCGGCGAAGGCTACTACGCGCTGCGCCCGCGCGGCATCCTGGCCGACGTGGCGCCGACCGTGCTCGATCTTCTGGGCCTCCCCCAGCCGGCCGAGATGACCGGCAAGAGCATGATTGACGGATACAGAGCCGATGCTATCTAACCTGTAACAATCCAGCCTTGAAGCAACGGGCCGGAGCACTCTGCTCCGGCCCGTCTTATCGTTTCTGGGATGTTAGTTGGCCAAGGGGCGTTGACGGATCTGGCGCGGTTCCGCCACAGTGAACATGCCTTCCAGTTTGACTGTCTGGTGGCCCAACAGATCGATGAGGTAACGCGCGGGTTCGACGGGGTTTGAGGGATCAAAACGGAAAAGGACAACCCCTGGTGGGGTGGCAGCGGAAGTCGAAACACCAGCTCTCCAAAGTCGCGATCAAAGGTAAGAATAATGCGTTGTTCCTCAACTGCGCGGGCCAGTATTTGACGATCCGAGCTGCCGGGTGAATCCACGATCACTGCGGCTACATCGTAGCCCGATTCTGCCAACTTTCTCACGCTTGGCAGAGGAAAATTCTCGTCGGCCAGAAATATCATGCGACTTCATGCAGAGCGTACAATGCTTCCTCGCGCATGCATTCTGCAGCATAGGCGAACACGGCGCGCAGTGCATTCGGGCTTAGTGTGGGATAGCTTTCTAGCATTTGTTGCTCTGTCCAGCCGGCAGCCATCAGTCCCAACAGGAAATCGACCGCCAGCCGCGTCCCTCTGACCACCGGTTTGCCTTGTAGAATCTCAGAATTAGAATGGATGTAGTCACGCCAATCGTTCATCGGTACAACCTCGTTTCATATGTCAAAGGCATTCTACGTTCGAAACTGACTGAGTGCAAACAACCAGGAACTATCATATAGAAGCGCAGGCAAGCGGAGCCACTTGATCACATCGAGATCGATCCCTTGCGGAAGTCGCTCTTGCCCAGGATTGCATTGACCAGGACGGGGGTTCCGCGTCTGGCAAGGTGGCGCGCCTGATCCAGCGTTTCGGCGGCCAGCTCGGGGTCGTCCAGCAGCAGACCGGTCGCGCCAAACCCCTCAGCGACGCGGTGGTAATCGGTGTGGGCCAGGACGGTCGCCACGTCGTCGCCGAAGATCTCGGTCTGCTCGCGCGCGATCTGCGCCCAACTGGCGTCGTTGCCGACCAGCGCCGTCACCGGCACGCGGTGGCGCACGAACGTGTCGAACTCGCTCAGGCTGTAGCCAGCCGACCCATCGCCGTAGATGATCCACACGTCAGCGTCGGGCCGGGCCAGCTTGGCGCCCAGAGCAAAGCCTGCGCCGACGCCCAGCGTGCCGAAGGGGCCGGGATCGAGCCACGTCAGCGGACCGGGCGGCTGGAGGATGTAGGAGGCGGTGGCGACGAAATCGCCGCCGTCGGCCACCAGGATGGTGCGGCTGCTGATCTGCCGGTCGAGCTGGGTGAACAGGTGCAGCGGGTTGATGTTTCCGGTTGGCTGGCGCGACTGCTCGCCGATCTCGGCGTTGCGCAGGTCGTCGCGGCTGCGCAGTATGTCCAGCCAGCCTGTCCAGCGGCCGGGGTCAAGGCGCTGAAGCGCCAACTGGCGCAGGAACAGCCCTGGGTCGCCCAGCGCGCCGATGTCAGGCTTGCGATTCTTGTTGAGATCATCGCGGCTGCGGTTGGCGGAGACGTAGAACGCGCTGCCGCGGATGTGGTTGCCGTAGTCCAGCCGGAAGTCGCAGGGCACGCCGGCCAGCAGCACGAAGTCAGCCTCCTTGAGCGCCTCGCGTCGCTTGTGGCGCATCTGCAAGGGATGGTCGCGGCCCAGCAGCCCGCGCCATGCCGGAGAGGTAGACCGGTGCGCCGATGCTGGCAAGCGCCGCCACCAGCGCGTCAAGTTCGTCGGTCACCAGCGTCGCCTGGCTGCCCACCAGGATCACCGGCCGCGGCCTGGCGCAGCCGCTCGCCGGCCTTCTGCACCTTCACCGGGTCGGGCACCTGGGCAGGAACCTGAATGGCCGGACCGGCGCCCCGCAGGTTGGCTCCTGCAAACAACTGGTCCACATGCCGGCGCAGATACCAGTTGACAGCTTTCTGGCGCAGCGACTTGCCCTGGCGGGCCGCGCCATACATCTCGCGCACCATGGCCTCGTCGTAGAGCAGATCGACAGGCATCTCGATAAAGACCGGGCCGGGTGCGCCGCTTTGCGCCTGGCGGAAGGCTTCTTCCAGGGTTGGCACGAGGTCCTTGACCCGCCGCGCGGCCGCCGACCACTTGACCACCGACGTGAACAGCGACATCTGGTCGATGTCCTGCAACGCGCCGCGGCCCTTGAGCGCTGTGGGCGCCGCGCCGCCGATCAGCACCACGGGCGACTGGGCCATCTGCGCGTTCTTGACAGCCGTCAGCGTGTTGGTGACGCCGGGGCCGGCCGTGACCGCGGCAACACCGGGCCGGCCGGTCAGCCGGGCGGTGGCGTCGGCCGCAAAGACCGCTGTGGCCTCGTGGCGTGTGTCAACAACCTCTATGCCGCGTGCCTTGGCCGCGACAAGGATCGGCGAGATGTGGCCGCCGACCAGGGTAAAGAGACGTTCGACGCCCTGGGCTTGCAGGACGCTGGCAACGAGTTCGCCGCCGTTCATAGGTTGCTCCTGAGTAGGACTGTTCAGTGCAAGGACGCGATCATCGACAACTTTGCTGTGTTGGATCGTTCAGGAGACCGGCTGAAGCGATCGCTGATCGACAAAGACGTCCTGAGTTGGCCTGACAGTGGCTGGAACTGGCGCAACAAGAGATTCCGACAGTGGATGCGTGCGCCCGGCGCAAGAGCTATTTTACCATACGAATTCGTTCGCATGAACTCGGTGCGGAGATACTCAGGAAGTTCGTGCTGTCAGCTTCAACTGGCGGCGTCCATTTCGGGTTGGCTTCTGCTCCGTGCAGACCGAGCGCGGTCATCACCTTCCCGTAGCGATGCGCTTGACCGCCATGGGGAGGTTGGCAAACGACTTGCAGATTTTTCCCACCTATGCTATATTTGCCCCAGAATACCCTGCTGTGTGCGTGATGTCGTTTCTACGTTTTGAGCCAACACCTACTAAACGGGAAGCGATATATTGCCGGAAGACACGATAGCCCTCGGTTCTGCCGGGATAGGCAAGGTGAACGCCGGTAGTGAGCTAACCCACCTGCGATAGCAGGTTCAAAACCCGAAGACACACGGCACGGCGGGGAATCCTGCCAAAGCAGGCCATCGGTCACAAGCCGGTGGCCTTTCTTTCGATGAAAGGATGTGCTGCCCCATGCAGCGAGAGCGGGTATCAGCTGACATCTACGTTTTTCGTAGCGATCTCTATCTGCAAGTGACGGCCGGCGTGATTGCCACCGAGGAGGGTGCGGTCGTCGTCGATACCTTGCCCTTTCCCAAGGAAACCAAGGCGTTGCGCGATTTCGTCCAGCGCCGTTGCCCGCAAGGCGTGCGCTACGTCATCAACACCCACGCCCACGCCGACCACTCCCACGGCAGTTGCTACTTTCCCGAAGCTGAGCTTATCAGCCATCGCCGGGCACGGGAATATCTGACCAAGCACGGCGAAGCCAATTTGACCGAGGCCAAGCGCCATTCCAACGACCTGGCAACGGTAGAACTTCGACTGCCAGACCTTGTTTTTGACAGCGTGCTGGTTCTGCGGCTGGGCGGCAAAACCATCACTCTGAAACACGCACCCGGCCACAGCCCCGACACGATCACGGTGCGCGTCAAGGAGGACAAGGTGATGTTTGCCAGCGACACCATGTTGCCGGTGCCATACATCGATTTTCTGGTCGGCGGCAGCATCACGGATCTGCGCCGTTCGTTGCGCAGCATCGAAGTGGCCGGGCTGGAAAACGTGGTTCAGGGCCATGGTGAGGTGCTCCTGCGGCGAGATTCGTGGCACGATCTCATCAAGCCTCAAGTATCTGGACTGCGTCGAGGCCGCGGTCGATTCAGCTATCGCTAAGAACACGCCGGTGGAGACGCTGCTCAAGACGTCCATCGAACAGTGCGGCAAGTCGCGCATTCCCCTCAACGGCGTGGTGCAGCAACTTCACCGCGCCAACCTCTACTACCTGTACCAGGCCAAGACCGGAGCTTTGCCGGCCAGGGCACATTGACGCACGCAGAGACTCCCGCTTCCTGACGAGGGGCGCAAACTCGACTGCAATTGCGGGAGTCTGGAGAGACCTCGTGCCTCAAATGTGATGGTTTTCCTTGACCCTCTTCCGCTGCCGTGCTATAATGCCCGCAATCGAATACATCGTTTGGAAACCTTCAGGGCAGGGTGAGGTTCGGGCCAGCCTGGCTGGCAACGGGCCAATTCCCGACCGACGGTGTGGACAACAACAGTTGTCCGAGCCCGTGACCCGTGCAAACGGTGGATCTGGTGCGAGTAACTCAAGGCCAGAGCCGACGGTATAGTCCGGATAAAGAGAAGGTAAGCGTCTTTCCGCAGTTCAACGCGCCAATGCGCTGTTTGTAGCGCTGCGCGCGTGCGGTACATGCTACTTGTCAACGCCCCCGAAGGTCGATCACGACGCCGGGGGCGTCACGCGCTGTGGTCGATCTTCCGCGGACGATGGCATTCGCGCATGCCGGCGGCCAGCGTTCGGTCTCTCTTTTCCCGAGTACGCCCGGTCAGGTTTCTCAGATTCCTGGCCGGTCTTTTTTATGCCGGCCGTAGAAATGTCAGAGATGCACTATGTGGGTTGCACGTGAAGCCGGAACTGTGACGGATGAGACCGTCACGCTGCGGCGACCAGGCTGGTTCCGCCGGCATCGCAGCGAGATTCTGCTCGCACCGATTGTTCTGATCGCGGTGGTGCTGCTTTGGGAAGGGCTGGTGCGCTGGCGCGACTATCCGGCATTTATCCTGCCCTCTCCGTTTGTTGTGCTGCGCAGATTCATTGTGGTGCTGTTGGATGGCACGCTGTGGTACCATGCCAGCAGCACCCTGTGGGAGATAATTGCCGGTCTGGTGCTGGGCATGGGCACGGCCACGGTGATGGGCTACCTGATCGCCAAGTCGCCCCGGTTGGAGCGGGTGCTGTCCCCCTATCTCGTGGCGGCACAGGCGGTTCCTGTCATCGCCATTGCTCCGCTGCTCATCATCTGGGTCAGGTCGCCGGAGCTGAACAAGGTCCTGATCTGCGCCATCACAGTCTTCTTTCCCACCTTGATCAATACTGTTGTTGGCGTCCGCTCCATCGAGCCTGATCTGTTGGCGCTGATGCAGTCGCTGCGTGCCAGCCGCTGGCAGATCCTGACGAAACTCGAAGTGCCCGGCGCGTTGCCCATCTACTTCGGTGGGCTGAAGATCGGGGTCACCCTGGCCGTCATCGGCGCGGTGGTGGCCGAGTTCATCGGAGCCAACCGCGGCCTCGGCTATCTGATCAATCTCTCGCGCGGCATTCTGGACACCCCCTTGCTTTTTGTGGCGCTTGCCAGCCTGGTGGTGTTCGCCGTGCTGCTCTACGGGCTGGTCAGCCTGCTGGAACACCGCTTGCTTGCCTGGCGGCGGATCGAATAACTCCATCGAAAGAGATGCCATGACTCGTCCCAAATCCTATATACTTGCACTTCTTCTCGTCTGCGCGCTTGTGGTCAGCGCATGCGCCAGCCAACCGCTGGTCGTCTCGCCTGCCGCGCCGCCGGCCGGTCAGCTTGAAAAAGTCAGCGTTGGCCTGGGCTACATTCCCAGCGTTCAGTTTGCTCCCTTCTATGTCGCCCAGGAAAAAGGCTTCTTTGCCGAGCAAGGACTGGATGTTGAGTTCCAGCACGGCTTCGAGACCGACTTCCTCAGCTGGCAGCGGCCGGCGAGATACCTTTCGCCGTCGGAAGCGGCGATCAGGTTATCCTGGCGCGCCCAGGACCTGCCCCTGACCTATGTGGCTGCCTGGTATCGCAAGTTTCCCGTCGTGGTCTTTGCCCTGCAAAGCGCCGGCGTGAGCGAACCGTCCGCGCTGGAGGGGCGCCGCGTGGGAATCCCTGGCCTCTTTGGCGCCAGCCTGGTGGCCTGGAAGGCGCTGGTCTACGCCACGGGCCTCGACGAGTCCCGCGTCACGCTGGACAGCATCGGCTTTTCACAGGCCGCCGCCGTCACCGAGGGACGGGTGGACGCAGCCATCGATTACATTGTCAACGGTCCGGTCCAGCTTCGGGCAGCCGGGGAGGCTGTCGACGTGATCGATGTCTCCGATTACATCGACCTGCCGTCTAATGGGCTGATCGCCAGCGACAAGACCATCGCCGAACGCCCCGACCTCGTGCAGAAGATGACCAGTGCAATGCTGCAAGGCATCCGCTACACGCTGGACAACCCGGACGACGCCTTTGCTATCAGTTTGCGGGCCGTGCCGGAAGCAGGGGGTGAAAACGAGGCCATCAACCGCGCGATCTTCGATGCATCGTTGGCACTTTGGCAGTCTACCCCGCAAGATCTGGGTATGAGCGATCCCGACGCCTGGGAAGCGGCGGCCTCGTTCATGGCGGAGATGGGGCTGGTGGATCGCAAGCTGCCGGCCGATAGCCTCTTCACCAATCGCTTTGTCGAGGCCGCTCGCGCTCCCTGACGCCGGCCGTGCCCACCATGACTTCTCTGACTCAGCAACAAGCCGCCGACGTGCAGCGGCCCCACCACGCGACGCCGTTGGTAGCAGTCGACCAGGTCGAGCGTCTCTACGACGCCGGCAGCGGCCTGGCCGCGACGCGCGCGCTTACCAGCACGACCTTTCGCGTGTACGCCGGTGAGTTCGTAGCGGTCGTCGGGCCGTCGGGTTGCGGCAAGACCACGTTGTTGCGCATCCTGGGTGGGCTTTTGGCGCCTACCCACGGCCGCGTTACCCTGCGCGGCGAACCGCTCACCGGCCCGCGCTCGGAGATCGGCTACGTCTTTCAGCATGCCAACCTGATGCCCTGGCGCACGGTCGAGCGAAACGTTGCGCTCCCGCTGGAGTTGCTGGGCATGGACAAACAGGAGATCGAACGGCGCTCGCGCGAGGTGCTGGCGCTGGTTGGTCTGCAAGGCTTCGAACATGCCTACCCGCGCCAGCTCTCCGGCGGCATGGCCCAACGGGCTGCGCTGGCCCGCACCCTGGTGCATGAGCCCGAGCTGCTGCTGCTTGACGAACCTTTCGGCGCCCTGGACGCCATCACCCGCGAGCGCATGAACCTGGAGTTGCTGCGCATCCGCACGGCCTACGAATATGCCGCGGTCATGGTGACGCATAACATCTCCGAGGCAGTTTTCCTTGCCGACCGCGTGCTGGTGATGAGCCATCGTCCCGGACGGATTGTCAGCGAGGTATCGGTCTCCCTGCCCCGTCCACGCTCGCTTGATCTGATGGGCGCGCCGGAGTTCGCTCGTCTGACGCAGGAGGTGCGGGCCGCTATCGACCGCCAACAAGAACCACCTGCCTCAGGCGGATGACGCTGGCACGGCAGGGGGTCTTGTGCTATAATCCACTTCCGACCCCGGACCGCTGACCACTCTCTCCAGGCAAATCTCTTGACAAGTTTTCTGACCCATCTCACCTGTGCCAGATGCGGCGCGCAGCACCATGCCGACGCGCTGCAAGGCGTCTGCAGCGCCTGCGAGTCTCCCTTGTTGGCTCGCTACGATCTCGATGCTGCGCGCCAGGCCGTGACGCCAGCCGATCTGCCCGCGCGTCCCTTCACGCTTTGGCGCTACGAAGAATTGCTGCCGGTGCGCGATAGCCGCTGGCGCGTTACATTGGGCGAAGGCGGCACGCCGCTGCTCCAGCTGCCACGGTTGGGTGAGCAGATGAAGATTCCTGGCTTGAGCGCCAAGCTGGAAGGCGTCAACCCAACCGGCTGCTTCAAAGACCGCGGCATGGCGGTAGCCGTCAGCCGAGCGCGGGAGCTGGGGGCCACCGAGCTGGTTGTGCCGACAGCCGGCAACGCGGGCGGCGCGCTGGCGGCTTACGCTGCCCGCGCTGGCCTGTCAGCCCGGGTCATCATGCCGGCCGACGCGCCGGCGCCCAACATCGCCGAGGTCAAAGCTACCGGCAGCGAGGTGCACCTGGTAGACGGGCTGATCGACGAGGCGGGCCGGCAGGCAAGTCAGGTAGCCGCGGCCGGCTATGCCTTCAACCTGGCGACACTGCGCGAGCCGTATCGCATCGAGGGCAAGAAAACCATGGGCTATGAGCTGGCCGAGCAACGCGGCTGGCGGCTCCCCGATGTGGTGGTCTACCCGACGGGCGGCGGCACCGGTCTCATCGGCATGTGGAAGGCGTTCGAGGAAATGGAGGCGCTGGGCTGGATCGAGCCGGGGCAGCGGCCGAGGATGGTCAGCGTGCAGGCCTCCGGCTGTGCACCCCTCGTGGCCGCATTTCGCGCCGGCCACGAGGAAAGCATCCCGTGGACCGATGCCCGCACCGACGCTGCCGGTCTGCGCGTCCCCCACGCGCTGGGCGATTTCATGATTCTCAGGGCCATTTACGACAGCCGCGGCATCGCCATTGCCGTCAGCGATCGTGAGATGCGCGACGCACAGCGACTGCTGGGGCATCAGGAGGGCATTTTTGCGGGTCTGGAAGGTGCGGCCACCGTCGCCGCGGTCGGAAAACTGCGCGACTCCGGCTGGCTGGCCGGCAGTGAAAGCGTGACCCTGTTTCTCACCAGCAGCGGGTTGAAGGACTCATGACCGACCGTCTCTACTACGATGACTCCTATGCGACCACGTTTGCCGCGCGGCTGGTCGCGGCGAGCGAGTTCAGTGGCCGTCCGGCCGTCGCGCTCGATCGCACAGGGTTCTATCCGACCGGCGGCGGCCAGCCCTGCGACATGGGCTGGCTGAACGGCGTCCCGGTGGTAGATGTGGTCGACGGCGGCGCTATGGTCTGGCACGTGCTGGCCGGCCCGCTGGACGCGACCGACGTGCGCGGCGAGATCGACTGGCCGCGCCGCTGGGACCACATGCAGAACCACAGCGGCCAGCATATCCTGTCGCAGTCGTTTATCGAGATCGGCGGCGCGCTGACAGTTGCCTGGCATCTCAGCGGGAACAGCCTGACCATCGATCTGAACCGCACGGACCTCGACGACGCAGCACTGGCGGACGCCGAGAGACTGGCCAACCAGATTGTCCAGCGCAACCTGCCGATCACAGCGCGCGTGGTGGCCGAGGAAGACCTGCCCGCGCTGGCGCTGCGCAAGCAGCCCGACATCGACGGCGCGCTGCGCATTGTCGAGATCGGTGATTTCGACCGCGTGGCGTGCAGCGGCACCCACGTCGCCGCCACCGCCCAGGTTGGGCTGATCAAGCTCCTGCGGACCGAGCGGCGCGGCCAGGAAACGCGCGTTCATTTTGTCTGCGGCGGGCGCGCGCTGGCCGACTACGAGCGCAAACACGACCTGACGCGCCGCCTCGCTCTGCGTTTCGCCTGCGCCGAGGATGAGTTGGACCGGGCCGTTGACCGGCTGCACGAGCAGTCCAATGCCAACTACAAGGCTCTCAAGGAAGCCCAGGCGGCGCTGGTCGAAGCCGAAGCCCAGCGGCTGCTGGCTGCAACACCAGCGACCGGTGACGGGCTCCGCCTCCTGGTCGCGCAATATCCGGGCTGGCAGGGCGAACAGGTCAAGCAACTGGCGTTGACGCTGCGCAGCCAGCCGGGCCTGGTCATCGTGCTGGCCGGCGGCGCTGTGCCGCAAGTCTTTGTTGCCCGCAGCCCGGACGTGTCGCTTGATTCCGGCCAGGTGCTGCGCACGCTGGTAGCCGCGTTCGGCGGCAAGGGCGGCGGCCGTGGCGACTACGCCCAAGGCGCGCTCCCGGACTGGCCGCGCGCGTCAGAGGCGTTGGCTCAGGCGGCGAGTGTGGTCAGCGGCGCTCGCAGCAGAGCCTCTGATTGACATCGCCACGGCGCATCTGAGGATGCGCACGCCACGTCGATGTAGGCTCTGCGCCGCGGAGGTCGCATAACGCTGCCTAAAGCGGAGCACATGAAACGCAAGCCACAATCTGCGGAGCAGCACGTATTACTCCCGGCCGAACCTCACCACAAACAAACGAGAACACCATCATGCAAGAGATCGCACCAGGCGTCTACGTCAATCTGGATTTTCGCGGCTGCAATGTCGGCCTGATCGAGACAGATGACGGCAACATCCTGATCGACACGCCGATGATCCCATCGGAGAGTCGCCGCTGGCTGGAGTACATCCGGCAGATCACCGGCAATAAACCGATCCTGTACGTGATCAACACCGACCACCACCGCGGCCATGTTCTGGGCAACCAGTACTACGACGCGCCAGTGATCGCTCACGATCTGGCGTGGAAGAACATGCGCGGCTACGGCGCCAACTTCTGCCAGCGCGTGGTCGACTCTTTCAAGCGCGAGCCCAAGATCCAGGCTGAACTGGCCGATCTGCGCATCGTCCGGCCGACGATCACCTTTGATACCCGCATGGACATCGAACATGGCGGACGGACCGTGCGGCTGATCCATGTCGGCGGCCACACCGAGGCTACCATCGTCATCTGGTTGCCTGAGGAGAAGGTGCTTTTCGCCGGCGACACCGTGTGGTGGGACCAGCACCCGTACATGGCGCAGGCCAACAGCAAGCAGTGGCTGGATGCGCTGCGCCAGATACGCAAGCTGCACCCGCAGATCATCGTGCCCGGCCACGGCCCACTGACGACGGTCGAGGCAACCGAACCGCTGTCGGCCTACATCCGTTTCGTCCGCCGCCAGGTGCGCATCCGCATCCGGCGCGGCTACTCCAAGCAGGAAACGGCCAGTTCGCTGGTCAAGACCCTGGTGCCGATGTTCTCAGTCAACCCGGATCGCCGCGGCAAGATCGAGTCGCAGATCAAGCAGGGCATCAACCGGGTTTACAACGAATACAAGAAGGGCGAGGAGGTGGAAGAGCGGGACGAGGAAGAGGAAAAGGACGCAGCTCCTGACGAGGTCGAGGCGGAGCCGGACGCCGCCAGCGACACGTCGGAGTTGGACGACTCTTCCAACGATGACAGCCTCCCGGTCGACGAGGACGACGATCGTGACTATGACGACGACCGCGAGGACGACGAAGACGAGGATGAAGAGGGCGAGGAGGACGCCGACGAAGACGATGACGACATCTGATCCCGGTGTAGCCACCGTGTCGCTGGTGGAGATCACCCGCGGGGCGATTGTCGAGAGTCGCCATCGGGGCGCGCTGGCTGTTGTCGACTCCGGCGGCCGCCTGCTGGCCAGCGCCGGCGATCCTCTCTACGTCACCTACCTCCGCTCCTCGGCCAAGCCATTTCAGGCGCTGCCCACGGTCGCCAGCGGCGCGTTCGACCGCACCGGTCTGGGGGAGGCCGCGCTGGCGCTGATGTGCGCCTCCCACCACGGCACGGAGGAGCACGTCGCCGTCTGCCAGCGCATCCTGGACGCCAGCGGTCTCGACGTGTCTGCGCTACGCTGCGGCGTCCATTGGCCGATCGACGAGGAGGCGACTCGCCGTCTTGCAGCCGCCGGCCAGACACCCGGCGCGCCACAACAACTGCTCTGGCAAGCATTCCGGCATGTTGACGCTGGCGACGTTCCTGGGCTGCGCCGATCAGGACTACACCGATCCGCGGCACCCTGTGCAGACCGCCATTTTGGGGCGGCTCTCTGAGTTGCTGGCTTGCCGCCAGAGGAGATCGCAGTCGCGCCGGACAACTGCACTGTACCTGCCTTCGCCATGCCGCTGGCTAATGCGGCCCTGGCGTTTGCCCGGCTGGTCGATCCCGGTGCTGCGCCAGAAGCGCAACGTGTCGTTGCTGCGATGACGGCCTTCCCGCACCTGGTTTCCGGACATGGCGCGCTGGATGATATGTTGATGCGCGCCGGCGATGGCTCCCTTGTCGCAAAGGGGGGCGCCGAGGGCTATCAGGGGATCGGCATCCGAACACCCGACGGTCGTTCGATCGGCGTCACACTGAAGATGGCTGACGGCAACCCGCGCGGCAAGGGACCGGTGATTTTCACCGTGCTGCGCGATCTGAAGCTGGTGAGCGACAAGGTGCTGGAGGCGCTGGAACCGCTGCGCCAACCCGAGGTGCGCAACCACCGCCAGATCGTGGTGGGCGAGATGCGGCCGGCCTTCAGCCTCGCCGTTTACGATCCGCCGCTGGAGATCGCCGGTTGAGCGCTGCCAGGAGGCGGGCGCCGCTCGTGCGCTGGGGAATGACGGTTGTCGCGCTGGTCTCCATGGCCGGCGCGCTGTTGGTTCTGCCGCTCTGGTCAGGCGCATCAGATCTCTCGCCGTTCAACAGCAGCATGCTCGCCGAGTGCGCGCAGCGCGGCCTTGCTGGGTGCGCTGTTGTTGCTGGCTGCGTGGCTCGGCCCGCAGATCGTCGATCTGGCCGGGCGACTTTCCCGACCGCTGGCTGCCGCCGAGCGGTGGCTGGCAGCGGGCCGGCGTTGGTGGATCTTGCTGCTGGGCATGACAGTGCTGACGGTGGTCGTGTTGGCAGCCTACAGCATCACCCGCCATAACCACTTCAACTCGAAGGCCTACGACCTGGGCCTGCACGCCCAGGTCTGGTGGAACACAAGCCACGGCCGGTTGTTTGCCGGATCGGTCGAGGTAGACAACTACCTTGGCGACCACGTGTCGCCTGTCATCATCTTGCTGGCGCCGCTCTATCGCGTCTTTCCTGATCCGCGGACGCTGCTTGTCGTGCAGGCCGTCGCGCTCGCGCTGGGAGCGTTGCCGCTGGCGGTGCTGGCACGCCGACGGATCTCGGCCACGCCTTACCTTTTCTCCTTAGTCCTGGCTCTGATTTTTCTGACCTATCCGGCGTTGGGGTTTGTCAACCGCTTCGAGTTTCACGAGGAAGTGCTGGTTGTGCCGCTGCTGCTGGCTGCGTTTCTGGCGCTGGACATGCGGCGCTCTGGCTGGATGAGTCTGGCGCTGCTGCTGGCGCTGCTGTGCAAGGAGGACGTTGGGCTGACAGTTGCGGCATTTGGTCTGTTTGCCTGGTGGCGCGCCCGCGCTGCTTCTGGGAATGGCGTCCGGACACGCATCGGGAGGATAGGTCTCTTGTGGGCCGCGATCGGTCTCGCATGGTCGTTGATCGCACTGTTGGTGGTTATCCCGGCCGTGCGCGCCGGGCCGTCTGACACGTTGACCCGCTATTCGTGGCTGCTGGCCGGGCCGGCCGACATCCTTGGCAACCCGGCCCGCATCGTGCAGCACCTGTTGGCCGACCCGCGGCGGCTGTGGATGTTGGTCAAGTTCCTGCTGCCGGTGGGGTTTACGTCGCTGCTCAGCCCGGCCATTCTGGTCAGCCTGCCTGCCATCTTGGTTAACTGGTTGGCTGGCAATCTCTACCAGTCGTCGATCTATTTTCACTACGCCGCGGCGACGATTCCGGTGGTCTTTGCGGCCGCGGTGTACGGGGTGGAGAGGTTAGTCGGGAAAGAAGGGAAAGACGGGAAAGAAGAGGAGGGTCGGAGGAGTTCGGCCATTTCCGGAAAGGCAGACTCATCTGTCGGCGAGGCGTTGGAAGATAGCGGCGACGCAATCCGGGCGCGGGCGGCTCTGGTGCTGGTTTGGCTCGCGGCCTGCGCGCTGCTGGCATTGAGTTTTGATCAGTTCTGGCAGCCGCGAACCGGTCAAGCTGATTGGGAGAACTACGGGCTGGCTTGGCAGGTGTCGCCGGAGACGGTGGCGGCGTTTGAGGCTGCCGCAAGGTTGTTGCCTGCTGACGGCGCGCTGGCAACGACCGAGGCTTACGCCCCTCACCTCGCCAACCGCCAGGGCCTGTTCCTGCTGCACGACCCGCGCATCTTCCAGGTTGTTGACCGCGTTGATTGGGTCTTGGTGGACCTGAACGACCATCGCTACGGCGTCCGGCCGCGCCAGTACTACGGTTTGCTGCACTGGATTGCCGACGCGCGCGGTCTTGGTGTCTGCTTTTTTGACGGCGACGTCGTGCTGTTGGGCGGTGGCTGCGACGATCCCGCGGCCACCGGGGCCTACGAGAGCCGCCTGTCTGCCCTGCAGGAGGCAGCCGCCGGCGAATCTGTCGATCCGGCTCTGATGGAGTTCCTGGGACCGATATACCTGCGTTAGCACAATGTAGATCGACCACTGCCAAAAAAGTTGATCTTTTCGACCGCTCCCCACGCCAGAAGCCCGGCTTTTTCCGCAAAGCCGGGCTTCTGATGTTACCGTTCACTGGCAAGTGCTGGTCTTCCACGCGTCGGGCAGCTTGCCGTACCGTGGGTTAATCGGAGGAATGATTTGCGCCCGCTTCGAGCGCACCTGCATGGTCGCCGGCAAGGGCAGCGTATCATTCGCGACCTGGCTTTACGGTTCAGGTATGCGGGGCCAGCCCAACACGGCCCAGTCGCCCTCCGGCCAGATGTCCACCACCTCGCGCTCGCGACCATTCCGCCCGTCCTCGGCGAACTGCATCTGGTAGAGCTTGGCAAAGAGACCGCCCTGCGCCAGCAACTCGTCATGGGTGCCGATCTCGACGATGGCGCCGTGGTCGAGGACGACAACCCGATGCGCAGCCTGCACGGTGCTCAATCGGTGGGCGATGATGATGGTTGTCCGATCGCGCATCAGATGGTTCAGCGCCGCCTGCACAAACTTCTCCGATTCGCTGTCGAGGGAGCTGGTCGCCTCGTCCAGCAGCAGGATGCGCGGATCCTTGAGGATGGCGCGGGCGATGGCGATGCGCTGGCGCTGGCCGCCGCTGAGATTGTTGCCGCGCTCGCCGACCCTGGTCTCGTAGCCGTCCGCCATCTCCTCGATGAAATCGTGGGCGTAAGCTGCCCTGGCGGCTGCAACCACCTCTTCGTCGCTGGCATCCAGCCGGCCATACAGGATGTTCTCCCTGACTGTGCCGCCGAAAAGAATGGTTTCCTGTGGCACGAGACCGATCTGCTGGCGGACGCTTTGCTTGCTGACATCGCGCAGGTCGTAGCCGTCGATGCTGACCGTGCCCTCATCGGGGTCGTAGAAGCGGGGGATCAGGTTGCAGAGCGTGCTCTTGCCCGCGCCGCTGGGGCCGACCAGCGCGATCATCTCGCCCGGCGCGATGTCCAGTTGGATGTTGCGCAGCACCAGGCCGGTGAGCTGGCGGGTGTCGGGAACGGCGGCAATCGGCAACGACTCGACGTCGTAGCCGAAGGAGACGTTGTCGAAGGTGATACGACCCCGGACCGCCGGCAGAGGGCGCGGGTCGGGCGCCTCGACCACCGTGGTGTCGGTGTCCAGGATCTCGAACACGCGCCGGACAGCGCCGGTGACCGCACGAAACTCGCCGTACAGCCCGGCCAGATTGCCCAGGCCGGCGGCGATCAGAAAGCCGTAGATGATGAAGCTGGTGATCATGCCGACCGTCATGTTGCCCATGATCACCTGGCGTCCGCCGAACCAGAGAATCGCCGCAATCGAGCTGAACCCCAGGAGCAGCATCACGCTGCCGAACGCCGAGCGCGCCCGAATCATGCGGATCGCCGACCGCAGCGTAACCGTAAGGTCGCGCCGGTAGCGCTGGCTTTCGTAGTCCTCGCGCACGAAGCTCTTGACGGTGCGGATGCCTGACAGACCTTCCTCGACCGTCACCGTCGCGTCGGCCAGTTGATCCTGCACACGCGTGCTCATCCGCTCCAGCGGCCGGCCAAAGATGAAGGCGACGGCCACCAGCAGCGGCACCAGCAGCAGGATGAACAGGGTGAGCTGCGAATTGAGGGTGAAGACGATGACTACCGAGCCGATCAACGAGATCAGGGAGCTGAGGATTGTGCTGACGTTGGTGGTCAGCATCGTGCGCACCATGGTCACATCGTTGGAGATGCGCGACATCATCTCGCCGACCCGGTGCCGGTTGTAGTACGCCAGCGACAGCGTGATCATCCGCTCGTATAGCTGTGTGCGCAGGTCGTAGACGATTCCTTCGCCCGTGGTGCCGAGGAAATAGGTCTGGACGAAGGCCGCAATGGCCATGATCACGAACAGCGCCAGCAGCAGCAGCACGAACTGGTTGAGCGATCCGTAGTCGGCCTGGTTGAGAATGTCGGTGACCGTCTGGCCGATGAGCAGCGGAAAAAGCAGGCTGATCGCGCTGCTGATCACCAGGCCAACCATGGCGATAGCCATCCGCCATTTGTAAGGGCCAAGGTAGCTGAACAGGCGCCGCCAGGGCACCTGGCGCGCGGCAGGAATCGTGCCTCTGACGCTGGGTAGATTTTCGCGTGAGCTTTGCATTGTAGGGATTATACGCCGGACGGCGCTTTGCGCCAAGCATGTCCCGGCAAAGCGTGGCTTCTGTTTGACACATCAGGGGCCGGGCGCTATAATGCGAAGAACTTCACATGGCCGTTACAGCTATTCCCAACGGTGCCGGGCACCGCAACGCTGCAACGTTTTGTCGCATCATTGCCCCATAGTCTGAAAGGAGGTCTGCATGGCGCAGGCAATCTCATCCATCTGGCAGGGCATTACCTACCGCGGCCGAGACGGGCACTACGCCTGGATGTTACATCGGGTAGGCGGCTTGGGTATCCTCTTGTTTCTCTTCCTCCACATCCTCGACATCTTCCTGATCGGCGTCGGCGAGGAAACCTTCAACGATTTCTTGATCCTGTACACGCATCCGCTCTTCAAGATTATGGAGATGGCGCTGATATTCGGTGTCTTCTTTCATGCTTTCAACGGTGTGCGCATCATCCTGGTTGACTTCTGGCCGGCCCGCTTCTCGAATCTGAAGGCGCAGCGGGTGATGTTTCGCATCGTGCTGGTGCTGACGGTGATCCTGTTCATCCCAGCCGCAATCGCGACGGTTGCGCCGTTCTTCAACATCGCTTTGCCCTGGTGGCCGGCTTAAGGAGGACCCCCAATGACTTCTGCAACGGCTCACAAGCGCTACGGCAACAAACGCCGCTTTGAAGTGGTGTCCTGGTATTTTATGCGCATCAGCGGCGCGGTGCTGCTGCTCATCGCCGTGTTTCACCTGCTCTTGATGCACGTCGTGATCGGTGTTGACAACATCGACTACAGTCTGGTCGTCGGACGGTGGGCCAGCCCGTGGTGGCGCGTTTACGACCTGGCGTTGCTCTATTTTGCCCTGATCCACGGCACAAACGGCGCCCGCTGGGTGATCGACGACTATATCAAGCGACCCGGCTGGAACCTTGCGATCAAGGCGGTGTTCTACGTGGTCGTGTTTGTGTTCCTGCTGATGGGCACGCAGGTGATCTTCACCTTCGATCCTGCCACCGCCAGCAACAACATCGTTGCGGCAGTCGCTGCCGCGATCGGTTTCTAGGAGGCGCACTCGATGAATTATCACAAGTACGATGCGGTTATCGTGGGCGCCGGCGGCGCTGGCCTGATGGCCGCGCTTTATGCATCTCGCGGGGCCAACGTCGCCGTGGTGAGCAAGCTCTACCCGACCCGCTCGCACACCGGCACTGCCCAGGGCGGCATCGGCGCGGCGCTGGGCAACCTGGAGGAGGACCACTGGGAGTGGCCGCGTTTGACACCGTCAAGGGCAGCGACTACCTGGCCGACCAGGACGCGGTTGACATCATGTGCAAGGACGCTGTCGATATCGTCCTTGAGCTGGAGCATATGGGGCTGCCCTTCGATCGCACGCCTGAAGGCAAGATATCGCAGCGGCCTTTCGGCGGACACACCAACAACAACACCAAGCAACCGGTGCGCCGGGCGTGCCACGCCGCTGACCGCACCGGCCATATGATCCTGCAGACGCTCTATCAGCAGTGCATCAAGAACGAGGTCCAGTTCTACGACGAATACCAGTTCATGGACCTGCTGGTCACCGACGGCGCGTTTCCGGCATTGTCGCTTACCAGATCAACACCGGTGAACTGCACGTCTTCCACTGCAAGGCGGTCATGTTCGCCACCGGCGGCTGGGGCCGGCTGTGGAACATCACGTCCAACGCCCACTCGCTGACCGGCGACGCGCCGGCGGTGTTGCTGCGCAAGGGCTATCCCATGGAGGACATGGAGTTCTTCCAGTTCCATCCTACCGGCATCTACAAGATGGGGATTCTTATCACCGAGGGCGTGCGAGGTGAGGGCGGTGTCCTGATCAACAACGAGGGCGAGCGGTTCATGGAACGCTACGCGCCGACCATCAAGGACCTGGCCAGCCGCGACGTGATCTCGCGGGCGATCTACCTGGAGGTGGCGGAGGGCCGCGGCATCGACGGCAAGGACTACGTCTATCTCGACGTGCGCCCCGAGACGGTCAACAAGTACTTCGAGGCGGACGGCAAGAAGAACCCCGACGGCAGCCCGCGTACCATCACCGCTGAAGACATCGAGAAGAAGCTGCCCGACATCGCTGATTTCTGCCGCACCTACCTGGGTGTCGATCCCATCAAGGACCCGATGCCGATCCAGCCCACCGCACATTACGCGATGGGCGGCATCCCGACCGACTCTGATGGGCGCGTGCTGGTTGATGCTCAAGGCACGGTCCTCCCCGGCGCATATGCCGCGGGCGAGGTGGCCTGTGTCAGCGTCCACGGCGCCAACCGCCTGGGCACCAACTCGCTGGTGGACCTGGTGGTGTTCGGCAAGCGCGGCGGACTGGCGATGGTGGACTACTGCAGGGATGTACCGCTGCCGCCGCTGCCCGAAGACCCTGACGCCGCGACCCAGGCGGAGATCGAGCATCTGCTGGCCGGCGACTCCGGCACATCGGCTGCCAACATCCGCAAGGCCATGCAAGAGGTGATGATGCGCAACGTCGGTGTTTTCCGCACCGACGAGTTGCTCACCAGCGCGTTGGAGCGGGTGCGCGAGCTGAAGAAGCAGTTCCGCACCGTCTACGTGGCCGACAAGGGCAAACGTTTCAACACCGACCTGCTGGAAGCATGGGAGCTGGGCAACATGCTTGAGCTGGCAGAAGCGACAACCCTATCAGCGCTGAACCGCACCGAAAGCCGCGGCGGGCATGCCCGGGACGACTTCGCCGAGCGCAACGACGACGACTGGCTGAAGCACACCTTCATCCGCCGCGATGGCGATGCCTACCAGATCGACTACAAACCGGTCACCATTGGCCGCTACCAGCCGCAGAAGCGGGTGTACTAGGCGTATGGCGTATAGCGTATTGCGTGAAGCCTCATCCAGTCGCACAGCTCAAACTCGTGAGCCTAAATACGGAATACGAATTACGCATTACGTCCCAGAGGAGAACTGATCTATGAACGTCACACTTAAGATCAAGCGGTTCAACCCCGAGAAGGACGCCAAGCCCTGGTGGGGTGAATACGAGGTCGATGTACACCCCAACGACCAGCTTCTGGATGCGCTGCACGCGGTCAAATGGTATCAGGACGGCACGCTGACGCTGCGCCGCTCGTGCGCCCACGGCATCTGCGGCTCTGATGCAATGGTCGTCAACGGCCGCAACCGGTTGGCCTGCAAGGTGCTGATGAAGGACCTGGGCAAGAAGGTGACGGTCGAGCCGATCCGCGGCCTGCCGGTCCTCAAGGACCTGGTGGTGGACATGGAGCCATTCTTCGCCAGCTATCGGGCTGTCAAACCGTACTTTATCAACAACGACCCGCCGCCGGCCAGCCGTGAGCGCTTCCAGAGCGTCGAGGACCGGGAGCGCTTCGACGACACGACCAAGTGTATTCTGTGCGCCTGCTGCACCACCTCGTGCCCCTCCTTCTGGGCCAACGGCAACTACGTCGGCCCCGCCGCAGTCGTGCAGGCCCACCGCTTTATCTTCGATACCCGTGACCAGGGCCGCGCCGAGCGCCTGGAGATCATGAACGACGCCATGGGCGTCTGGCGCTGCCGCACCGTGTTCAACTGCGTCGAATGCTGCCCGCGCGAGATCAACATCACCCGCGCCATCGGCGACGTCAAGAAGGCGATTCTGGAGGGCGGTGTATAATCCGTCCGCGATAACGCCTGTCTTACCACCGGCGCAGTCATCTCGCCCTCGCGAGGTAGCTGCGCCGTTTTTTTGTCGTCGTATTTGCCGTGTTCGGAAATGATCCCAAAAACATGATCTGTATCATTGCGCGGTCAGGCATACATAGCTATAATCATCTGTGCTTACTTATACTAAGGAATGACGCATTCGCTGCATGACAAACCTGACCAACTACTCCGACGACCCCTGGCTGGACCTCTCCGACGCCGCCGACATTCTGGGAATCCACTACACAACCTTGCGCCGCTGGGCAGACGACGGCCAGGTGCCGCACTATCGCACACCTGGCGGCCGCCGGCGCTTCAAGCAATCCGAGCTGACGGCCTTCCTTCAAACTATGCACGAGGGCGAGATCGCCGAGACGAGGTCGGTGGTCCCGCTGGACACGCCTTCAGTAGGCGCGCGCATCGCACACGCCGGCGCGGCCGGCGAACCATGGTACGGCAAGTTCGACGAAAGCCAGCGTCTCTCATTGCGCGACGAGGGCCGCCAGATGATGGCTGTGCTGATGCAGTACGCCACCCGCAGCAACGGCGGCGAGGTGTTCATCCAGGAGGGCCGGCGCATGGCGGTCGATTACGGACTCATGTGCCGGCGTGCCGGCCTGTCGCTGGTGGAGACCGCCAAAGCGTTTGTGCGGGTTCGCCGCTCGATCATGGATTCGGTCTACGAGGCCGGCTCGCTGGCCGGATCGCCCGACACCGACACCTGGCGCCTTTACGACCGCATGAACACCTTCCTCGACTCGATGCTTCTGGCAACCCTGGAGGCGTTCGACCAGTCGGGCAGTTGACATCAATCGTTCGCAAAGGAATTCTGATGAACCTGTCGCCCTATCCTCCGCCGCGCCTCGTTTTCTGGGAGACGACCGCCGGCTGCAACCTGGCGTGCATCCACTGCCGCCGCATCACCGTCGCCGACCAGTTGCTCCCTCAGGATCTGACCACCGCCGAGTCGTTCGACCTGATCGACCAGATCGCGGCCTTTGCGCGGCCGATCTTCGTGCTGTCGGGCGGTGAGCCGCTCTTTCGTCCCGACATCTTCGACATCGCCCGCCATGCCAGCGACGCCGGGCTGATCGTCGCGCTGGCCACCAACGGCACGCTCATCGACGCCGCGGTGGCGCGCCAGATCCGTGACAGTGGCGTCCGGCGGGTCAGTATCAGCTTCGACGGCGCCGATGCGCCGACCCACGACATCTTCCGCGGCGCGGGCGCGTTCGACAAGGCCATCGCGGGCATGGAGCATCTGCGCTCGGTCGGCGTGCCCTACCAGATCAACACCACCGTTGCTCGACATAACGTTAACCAGATGCCGCAGACGCTGGCGCTGGCCAGGGGGATGGACGCCCAGGCGCTGCACCTGTTCCTGCTGGTGCCGGTGGGCTGCGGCGTCGAGATCGCTGACGACCAGCAGATCAGTCCGGCCGAGTACGAGGAGGTGCTGAACTGGATGTACGACGCCGAGATGGCGGGCGGCATCGAGCTGAAGGCCACCTGTGCGCCGCACTATTTCCGCATCGTGCGCCAGCGCCAGGCCGAGGAACGGCGCCAGGGCATCTTCCGCGAGCGGCCGGCCAGCCACGGGCGGCAGCAGCACGCCGGAGGCAACGGAGCGTCCGGCCATCCCGGTGGCCAGCCCAACGCGATGAACGCGATGACCAAGGGCTGCCTGGCCGGCACTGGCGTCTGCTTCGTCAGCCACCGCGGCGAGGTGTTCCCCTGCGGCTATTTACCTGTCGAGGCCGGCAACATTCGCAATCAACCCTTCCGCCAGATCTGGGAAGAGTCCAGCCTCTTCACCGAACTGCGCGATCCCGATCTGCTGGGCGGCAAGTGCGGCCTGTGCGAGTTCAAGCGCGTCTGCGGCGGCTGCCGGGCGCGGGCCTACGGCATGACCGCGGCCTACCTGGACGAAGAGCCGTTCTGCACCTACGAACCCGCGGCCATCCGGTTTGATGCGTAACCGGTGGAACCTGATGCGTGAAACGTGTTGCGTAACAAGCATCAGTGCCTTGCCTAACTGCCCTTCTGTCCATCTGACCCTCTGAAATCTGACACTCTGATCCTCTGACCAATGACCGACACCACTGGACTTGACATTCGCGAGACGAGCCGTACTGCGGACGGAATGGTTCACGCGCTCGACCGGCGGCTCTTCATGCAACTGCTGGCGTTCGGGGAGTGTACCTTCAGCGACGATCTCGTCGAGGCGTTGGCGGATGCTGCGCTGCCCGCGGTGTTGTACGCCGACATCAACGACTCGCAGGGCATCGCGTTGTTGACCTTCAGCGAAGATCCCGACTTCTTCCTCACTGATCTGCGCAGCTTCCTCAACCGGCCGCCCTTCGTCGCCCTGCATCCCAGGCCCGAGTACACCATGCTGGGCCGGACCTACGCCCTGGGCTACGAGGAAGACCTGGAGCATTCGCTGCTGACCAGGCCGCGGCAGAAGGTCTGTGATCCGGCTATGCCGTGGGCGATCTGGTACCCGCTGCGGCGGGCCGGCTCCTTCGAGCAGCTTTCAGCGCAGGAGCAGCGCACGATTCTCATGGAGCACGGCGGCATCGGCATGGCCTACGGGCGCGCCGGCTATGGCACCGACATCCGCCTCGCCTGCCACGGTCTGGACAAAAACGACAACGACTTCGTGGTCGGTCTGATCGGGCCGAACCTGTATCCGCTGTCCTCCATCGTGCAGCGGATGCGCAAGACCAAGCAGACCGCGCTGCACCTGGAGCGGCTGGGCCCATTCTTCATCGGCAAGGCCATCTGGCAGGCTGCGCAAGGAGCGGCCACATGACCACGGCTGTTCTTCTCCTTGCCTACGGCGGCCCCGATTCGCTGGACGACATCCCCGCTTACCTGCTGGATATCCGCGGCGGCCGCGCGACGCCTCAGCATCTGATCGACGAGATCACAGAGCGCTACCGGCTGATCGGCGGTTGTTCGCCGCTTTGCCGATCACCCGCAGCGCGGCCGCCAAGCTGCAAGCCGTGGTCGGCCTGCCGGTCTACGTGGGCATGCGTCACTGGCATCCTCTCATCCGCGAGACGGTCGCGCAGATGCTGGCCGACGGCGTCGAGCACATCATCGCGATCTGCATGGCGCCGCACTACAGCAGCCTGAGCATCGGCGCCTACAAAGCGCGGCTGGAGGAGGCGCTGGCGGCCGAAGGGACTGGCAGTGCTGATCGCGCTACCGGCAACTCATATCGCGAAGACGAACTATTCCATCAGGCCAGCACTGCCAGTCCTTCGATCACCGTCGATTTCGTCGACTCGTGGCACACCCAGCCGGACTTCGTCGACGCGGTGGCCGCCAATGTCTCGGCCGCGCTGGAGAGATTTCCAGCCGCGGACCAGGACAATGTGTTGGTCGTGTTCACTGCCCACAGCCTGCCCGAGTTCATTCTCCAGCGCGGCGATCCCTACGACAGGCAACTGCACGAGACGGCGGCGCTGCTGGCCGAGATGCTGGCGTTGCCGGCCGGCCGGTGGACCTTCAGCTACCAGAGTGCGGCGCAGACCGGCGTGCCCTGGCTGGGCCCGCAGATCGAGGCGCTGATCCCCGACCTGGCGGCGCAGGGCTGGCGCACCATCGTCGTCGCGCCGGTTGGCTTCATCGCCGACCACGTGGAGGTCCTCTACGACATCGACATCGGCGTGCAGGCCATCGCCCGGCGGCATGGCGTCCGCGTCGAGCGCCCTGCCATGCTCAACGATTCGCCCGCACTGGTCGGGGCGCTGGCAGCCATTGTCAACGAGCGCCTCGCGGCGCAACGGAGATAGGTCATCGTGTCAATCGTTCTCGTGGGTCTCAACCACCGGACGGCGTCAGTCGCCCTGCGCGAGCAGATGGCGCTGGCCGGATGCCGGCTGGATGGTACCCGACCCGACGCGGCAGTTGGGCGCGCTGAACTCGTCGCACTGCCGCACAGCCTGCACGAATCTGCCAGCATCCACGAAAGCCTGGTCTTGGCGACCTGCAACCGGCTGGAGGTCTACGTGACCGCCGGCGATCCGGCGGTCGCGATCGATGAGATTGTTCGTTACCTCTCTGGTCTGCAAGGGCTGAAGGATGATCTGCTGCGGCCGCACCTCTACGTCGTTGAGGACGAGGCTGCGGTCGAGCATCTGATGCGCGTGGCCTGCGGGCTGGATTCGCTGGTCTTGGGCGAGTCGCAGGTTCTCGGCCAGGTCGCCAGGGCCTTTGCGCAGGCCCAGGGCGCCGGAACCACCGGGCTGATTCTGTCGCAATTGGCGTCGCGCGCCATTCGCGCCGGCAAACGGGCGCGCAACGAAACCGGGATCAACCGCCACACGACATCCATCAGCCACGCGGCGGTGCGGCTGGCGCGCGACCGGCTGGGCGATCTGCGCGAGGCGCGCGCTCGTCGTGGAGCGGGCGAGATGGCCGAGTTGGCCGCCATCGCCGCGCGACGAGGGAGCAACGCAACTTACCGTCGTCAACCGCACCTATGCCCGCGCCGAACGGCTGGCCGGGCGCTGCGGCGGACGGGCGTTCAACTGGTACCACCTGCCGCGGGCGTTGGCCGAGGCAGATCTGGTCATCTGCGCGACCGGTGCGCCGCATGCCGTCCTACGTCGCGACGACGTGGCGCGGACGCTGGCACAGCGCGAGGGCCGGCCGCTGGTGATCGTCGATGTCGCCCTGCCGCGTGACGTCGAGCCGGAGGTCGGCGAACTGGCCGGCGTCCTGTGCTTCGACATCGACGACCTGAACGGTGCGGTTGATGCCAACCTGGACCAACGCCTGGCCGCTGTGCCGGCGGTCGAGACCATCATCCAGCAGGAACTGGACGAGTTCCTCGGTTGGATGCACGGGCGCGAGGTCGTGCCTGTGCTGGTCGATCTGCGGCGCAAGGCCGAAACCGTCGCCAGTTCGGAACTGGAGAGCGCCCTGCGCCGGCTGGAAAGCGACGATCCCCACACCGAGGAGGTCATGCGTTTGCTCGCGCATCGCATCGTCGGCAAGCTGTTGCACGAACCGACCGTGCGCCTTAAGGACGAGGCTGTCAACGGCAACGGGATCGTCTATGCCGACGCGCTGCGCGAGCTGTTTGCCCTGGACGAGCAGACCGTGAACCACGCGACGCCGCGCAACGGAGATTGCGCCCATGCCTGAACAAACGTTGCGGCTGGGCACGCGCGGCTCGGCGCTGGCGCGCTGGCAGACCGACTATGTTGCCGGCTTGCTGCAAGCGGCCTGGCCCGGACTGGTCTGCACCGTTGAGGTGTTCCTGACGCAGGGCGACCAGATTCTGGACACCCCGCTGCCGCTGATCGGCGGCAAGGGTTTGTTCACCGCCGAGCTGGAAGCGGCGCTGCGCAGTGGCCAAATCGACCTCGCGGTCCACAGCCTCAAGGACCTGCCGACCGAGGTGCCGGCCGGTCTCGCGCTGGGTGCGGTCCCGCAGCGGGCCGACGCGGCCGATGTGTTGATTAGCCGCGCCGGCTACACGCTGGAAACGCTGCCGGCCGGCGCGGCCGTCGGCACCAGCAGCCGCCGGCGGGCGGCGCAACTGCTTGCGTGGCGGCCCGACCTGCGCATCCTCGACCTGCGCGGCAACGTGGACACCCGGATTCGCAAGGCGCTGGATGCCGGTGGACCGTACGACGCAGTCGTGCTGGCTCATGCCGGGTTGGCCCGGTTGGGCCGCACCGACGTGATTAGCCAGGTGCTGCCGCTGGACGTCATGCTGCCGGCCCCCGCCCAGGGCGCGTTGGGCATCCAGTGCCGCGACGAGGCCGCGACTCTCAAACTGCTGGCGCCGCTCAACCACGCGGCTACGCGGCAGGCTGTGGACGCCGAGCGCGCGTTTCTTACCGGGCTGGGCGGCGGATGTTCGGTGCCCATTGCCGCGTTTGCGACGGTGGACGGCGACCGGGTGTTTCTGCGCGGCCGCGTCAGCGCCGTCGACGGCAGCCGCCAGATCGACCTGTCCGGGACCCTCGCCGCCGGCGACGCCAGCAGGTTGGGCCGCGATCTGGCGCGACGGGCTCTGGCCGAGGGCGCAGGCGACCTGCTGGCTGCTGCCGGGGACGCTGCCGTATGACGCCCGCGAGCAATCTGACCGGCAAGCGCGTCGTTGTGACCCGCGCCGCGGAGCAGGCGGGCGATCTGGAGGATCTGTTGCGCAGCCGCGGCGCGCTGCCATTGCCCTATCCCTGCATCGCCATCGCCGCGCCGGAAGATACCGGGGACCTGGACGAGGCGCTGCGCGTTCTGGCTGCTGGCGGCTACGACTGGCTGGTGTTGACCAGCCGCAACGCAGTGGCGATCCTGGCCGAACGGCTGGACGCGTTGGGGCTGACGCCGCTGGCTGGCGGGACAGTCAAGGTCGCCGCGGTTGGCGCGGCCACCGGTGCGGCTATCGAAGCCGAACTGGGGGTGCGCGTCGATTTGTTGCCCGACGAGTTCGTAGCCGAAGCATTGGCGGAGGCGCTGCTGGCGCAACTGCCGCCAGGCGGCCGCGTGCTTCTGTGCCAGGCCGACATCGCACGCCCGGTGCTGGCAGACACGCTGGCTGCCGGTGGCGTCGCCGTGACACCGGTGGTCGCGTATCGCACCGTTCCCGGCAGCGGCGGTGTGAGTCTGCCTGACTTATTGCGCGCCGGCCAGGTTGACGCCATCACCTTTACCAGCTCATCCACGGTGCGCAACCTGCTGGCCCGGCTGGACGCCGAGGGCGGCTGCCGCGCGGATCTCGCTGGCGTTTGCCTGGCCTGCATCGGCCCGGTGACGGCTGACACGGCCGCGAAGCTCGGCCTGGCCGTCCAGGTCGTGCCAGCCGAGCACACCATAACGGCGCTCGTGGACGCCCTTGAAGCGTATTTTGCCAATGGCGCCTGACAATGCCCAGTCTGTGCAGCGCCACCGTTAACTTGAGGAGTAGGCATCCTCAGATGCCGGGTTCGCATGTGAGCATGCGAACTCCTCAAATCAACGCTGGCGAGACACTGGCAATTCTGATTTGTCGAACTTGACCATGACTTCAACACTACCCAAGCCCACCTTCCGCCCGCGTCGCATGCGCATCAACCCGGCCATCCGCCGCATGGTGCGCGAGACCCAGCTTGGCCCGGCGGATTTCATCGCTCCCCTGTTCGTGCGCTTCGGCGACGGCCAGCGCGTCCCGATCAGCTCCATGCCCGGCGTGTACCAGTTCACCGTCGATCAACTGGCGGGCGAAGCGCGTGAGCTCGTCGCGCTGGGCATCCCGGCGGTGATCCTGTTCGGTATCCCGGCCGTCAAGGACGCGTCCGGAAGCGACAACTACGACCCCAACGGCATCGTGCCGCAGGCAATCCGCGCCATCAAGGACGCAGCGCCCGATCTGGTCGTCATCTCGGACATGTGCTTCTGCGAGTACACCGACCATGGCCACTGTGGCATCGTCAACCTGCCGGGACAGCCGCACTACCACGCCGCGCTGCCCGAAGGCTATCTGCTCAACGATCCGACGCTCGACCTGCTGAGCCGCGCCTCCGTTGTGCACGCGCAGGCCGGCGCTGACATCATCGCGCCGTCGGGCATGGTGGACGGGATGGTGGCGGCGATCCGCGCCGGGCTGGACGGCGCGGGCTTCGACCATGTCGCAGTGATGAGCTACGCGGTCAAGTACGCCAGCGGGTTCTACGGGCCGTTCCGCGACGCCGCCGAAAGCCCGCCGCAGTTTGGAGACCGCAGCCAGTACCAGATGGACCCGGCCAACAGCCGCGAGGCGCTCAAGGAGGCGGCCATCGACGTGGCCGAGGGCGCGGATATCCTGATGGTCAAGCCGGCGCTGCCGTACCTCGACGTGCTGAGTGCGGTGCGGTCACACTTCAGCTTGCCGGCTGCTGCCTATCAGGTCAGCGGCGAGTACGCCATGCTGCACGCCGCGGCCGCCAACGGCTGGCTGGACCTGAAACGCTGCGCGCTGGAGAGCCTGACTGCCATCAAGCGCGCCGGCGCGGACATGATCGTCACCTATTTTGCCAAAGACGCCGCCCGCTGGCTGCAGGACGGATAACCCAGCGCGGGCGACCCGGCTCGTAGTAGGCGCTTCAGCGCCTCTGATCTTCGGAAGCGCTGAAGCGCCTACTACGAGCCGTTAGCTACTTTGAAACTAACACCACGATGACATCAACACAAAAGACCTACAACACTGGCCTGGCGAACAGCCGTTTTATGCGCGCCTGCCGGCGCGAGCCGGTGGATACGACGCCGATCTGGCTGATGCGCCAGGCCGGCCGCTACATGGCCGAATACCGGGCGCTGCGCGAGCACTACACCATCCTCGAGCTGATCAAGGCGCCGGAGCTGGCCTGCGAGGTGACCATGCAGCCGATCAACGCCTTCGACCTGGACGCCGCGATCATCTTCGCCGACATCCTGCCGCCGCTGGAAGGCATGGGGCTGCACCTGGAGTTCATCAAGGGCGAGGGGCCGCTCATTCACAACCCGGTGCGCAGCGCTGCCGACATCGACGCGCTGCGCGTGTCGCCCCCGCAGGAGAGCCTGTGGTTCACGCTGGACGCGATCCGGCTGGCGCGGCGGGAGCTAGAGGGCCGCAACCTGCCGCTGATCGGCTTTAGCGGCGCGCCGTTCACGCTTGCTTGCTATGCGATCGAGGGCGGCGGCAGCCGCAACCACGTCCACGCCAAGAGCCTGATGATGGGCGAGCCGGCGCTGTGGGCCCAGCTAATGGAGAAGCTGACCGAGGTGGTAGGCCAGTACCTGCTGGCGCAGGCGCAGGCCGGGGCCAACGCGCTGCAACTGTTCGACAGTTGGGTTGGCCAGCTCAGCCCGGACGACTACCGCCGCCTGGTCCAGCCCTACAGCCGCCGCGCCATCGAGATGGCGCGCCAGGCGGGCGTGCCGGTCATCCACTTCGGCACCGACACCAACGGTATGCTGGAGCTGATCCGCGACGCCGGCGGCGACGTGATCGGCGTCGATTGGCGCATCGATCTGGCTGGAGCGTGGCAGCGGCTGGGCGACGTCGCGATCCAGGGCAACCTGGACCCGGTAGCGCTCTTTGCGCCGTGGCCGGAGCTGCGCGAGCGCGCCCGGCGGGTGCTGGACAGCGCCGCATCGGTGGGCCGGCCGGGGCACATCTTCAACCTGGGCCACGGCATCCTGCCCGGCACGCCGGTGGACAACGTGCGCCGGCTGGTGGATTTCGTGCACGAATACACAGCATAGTCTGGTTTGTAGTAGGCGCTTCAGCGCCTTCCGGAGGGCGCTGAAGCGCCTACTACGAACTCTTGAGACAGATCATGAACAGCCAACACAACTCTGAGAAGCTCTTCGCTGCCGCGCAGCGAGTCATTCCCGGCGGCGTCAACAGCCCGGTGCGCGCCTTTGGCAGCGTGGGTGGCACGCCGCGCTTCATCGAGCGCGGCCGCGGCGCTCTGATCTGGGACGTTGACGACAACAGCTACATCGACTACGTGCTGTCGTGGGGGCCGCTGGTCCTGGGCCACGCGCACCCGGCTGTGGTCGCGGCGCTGCACGAGGCGCTGGAGAACGGCACCAGCTACGGCGCGCCGACGGCTCTGGAGACCGAACTGGCCGCGCTGATCGTCGATCTGGTGCCGTCGGTGGAGATGGTGCGCTTCGTCAACAGCGGCACCGAGGCGACCATGAGCGCGCTGCGGCTGGCGCGCGCGGCCACCGGCCGCGACAAGATCGTCAAGTTCAGCGGCTGCTACCACGGCCACGCCGACATGCTGCTGGTGCAGGCCGGCAGCGGTGTCGCGACGCTGGGACTGCCCGATCGCCGGGCGTGCCGGCCTCCGCGGCCGCCGATACCCTGATCGCCCCGTACAACGACCTGGCGGCGGTGCAGGCGCTGTTCGACGCCTGGCCTGGCCAGATCGCCGGCGTGATCGTCGAACCCATCGCCGCCAACATCGGCTTCGTGCCACCGGCCGAGGGGTTCCTGGAAGGCCTGCAGTCGCTGTGCCGCGACCGCGGCGCGCTGTTCATCCTGGACGAGGTGATGACCGGCTTCCGCGCCGCGCTGGGCGGCGTGCAGTCGCTGCTCGACCTTGATCCTGACCTGACATGCCTGGGCAAGGTGATCGGCGGCGGGCTGCCGGTGGGCGCGTACGGCGGCAAACGGGCAGTCATGGAACACGTGGCACCGGCCGGGCCGATGTACCAGGCCGGGACGTTGTCGGGCAACCCGCTGGCGATGACAGCCGGGCTGGCGACGCTGCGCACACTGAGCGAGTCGGGTGTGTTTGACCGCATCGTGCGCACCACGGCGGAGTTGGTACTGGGGCTGGAGGCGGCTGCGGCCGAGTATGACATCCCGGTGCAGGCAGGGTACGCCGGCACGATGTTCGGGATGTACTTCCTGAAGACACCGGACGCGGTGATCAGCGACTACGCGAGCGCCAGGGAGCATGCCGACGCGGCCCGCTATGCCCGCTTCTTCCACGGGATGCTGGCCGATGGCGTCTATCTGGCCCCCAGCCAGTTCGAAGCCGGTTTCGTCAGCAGCGCGCACGGCAACGCCGAGATCGACCAGACGCTGGCCGCGGCGCGCGCGGTTTTCGAGGATCTATAGGACTGGCAGTCCTCCGAGGACTGCCAGTCCTGGCAACTTCGTATCATGAGCGATTCAACTTCCAAGGTCGTCGTGGTCGGCGGCGGCATCTCGGGCTTTAGCGCTGCCTGGTCGTTGCAGCAGGCCGGCATTCCGTACACGCTGCTGGAGCAGTCGGACCGCTGGGGCGGCAAGATACTCACGGAACAGGTTGCTGGCTACGGTGACGCGCCGTTTGTCGTCGAGGGCGGCCCCGATTCCTTCATCGCGCAGAAGCCGTGGGCGACGGAGCTGGCCGAGGAACTGGGATTGGCAAATCGGCTGATGGGCACCAACGACGGCCAGCGCCAGGTCTACGTGCTCAACAAGGGCAAGCCAGTGCCGCTGCCCGACGGCGTGTTGATGATCGTGCCCACCAAGTTCAAGCCCTTTGCGCTGTCGCCGCTGATCTCGCCGCTCGGTAAGCTGCGCATGGGCATGGACCTGTTCATCCCGGCGCGCCGTGACGACGGCGACGAGACGCTGGCCGACTTCATCCGCCGCCGGCTGGGCAGCGAGGCGTTGGACAAGATCGCCGAGCCGCTGATGTCGGGCATCTACAACGCCGAGGCCGACCGGCAGAGCCTGCTGGCGACGTTTCCGCGCTTCCGCGATCTGGAGCAGCGCTACGGCAGCCTCACGAAGGGGATGATCGCGTCGCGCAACGCCCGCCAAAACGGCGCCGCCAAGGCGTCGCCCGCGCCCAACGGCCGCCCCAGGTCGGCGTTCATCACGTTGCGCGGCGGCGTCAACGAGCTGGTGGATGCGCTGGCCGCGCAACTGGTCGGTGACCTGCGGCTCAACGCGACCGTGACGGCGATCGCGGCCGGCAACCACGGATACACAGTGTCGCTGGCCGATGGCACGCGCATCGCGGCCGATGCGGTGATCCTGTGCACGCCGGCCTTCGTGTCGGCCGATCTGGTACGACCACTGGCGACCGAGGCGGCCGATCTGCTGGCCGGCATCCGCTACGTCAGCACCGGCACTATCTCGCTGGCCTTCGACGCGGCCGAGGCAGACATCCCACTGCGCGGCTTTGGGCTGGTGATACCCACCAGCGAGAACCGCCCCATCAACGCCATCACCGTCAGTTCCACCAAGTTCGACCACCGGGCTGTGGATGGGACCGTGCTGCTGCGGGCGTTCTTCGGCGGCTCGCGTAGTCCTCAATCCATGGAACTGGACGACGAGCAGTTGTTGACTACTGTGCGCGGCGAGCTGTCGCAGTTGCTGGGTCTCGATGCCGATCCGTTGTTTTACCGCATCTTTCGCTGGCGCAGATCCAATCCTCAGTATGACGTTGGCCACTTGGAGCGGGTCGCTGCCATCGAGGCGGCTCTGCCGCGCGGCCTGCTGGTGACAGGCAGCGCGTACCGCGGCGTCGGTATCCCCGACTGTGTCAAACAGGGCCGGGAGGCAGCCAGGCAGGCGGCCGAGCTGGTTCAGCACGCGTCCGGTTTTGACCCGATCTAAAAAGTCTTCGCATAGGCAGTAAACTACATTCGGGGGTAAGCAATCATCCAAAGCGTTCCCCACGCTATCTGAAGATGCGCGCGAATCTGTCATAACGGTGAAACTCCCGGGATGCGAAACCGTCCAGGCGTGATATACTGAGGCATAACGAAATTCACCATACCGGCGTTTGCAGTGAATCACCGTTAGCGCTGGTATTTCAGGAGGCACGTTGATGAACGGTCAATCTGCAACTGTTACGCTCGAAGTATTCGACATAAAGCTAACGATCAAGCCAGGGTTTTGGGGTACGCTGGCCGCGTTGTGGGCGGTGATGACCTACATGGCGGGCCGCGGGCATTCTGAACGCAGCATACTCGCGCGGCTGTGCATCGGTTGCGTGGCGGTGATCGTCATGATTCCTGCGGACCTGGCCCATGCCTTTGCGCATACGATCAGCGCGCGGCGGGCTGGCGCGCCGATGGACGAGATCGTGCTGGGGATGCACATGCCGCACACGTTGTACTACGACAACGACGTGCCGCCGGCCGTACATCGCGAGCGAGCACTGGGTGGCCCGATCTACAGCGCCGCGGCATTGGCGACTGATCTGGCAACGCGCCAGTTCACTCCGCGCGACAGCGTCCTTCGCGAGTTGCTGGGTTGGTCGGCCGCAGCAAATGCAATGATCCTTGTTGGCAGCCTGATGCCATTGCCGTTTGTCGACGGTGGCTCGATTCTGAAGTGGACGCTGGTCGAGCGCGGCATGAGCGAGGAAGCGGCTGAAGACACGGTGCTGAAGGTCAATCTCGGGCTGGGCGCGGCTGCCGGCGCAGCGGGCGCCGGCCTGGTGGCAGCCCGCAAGCGGACGGTCGGTCTCGGGTTGATCGGCGCCGCTGGTTTCCTGGTCGCGGTTGGGTTGGGCAAGATCAGGCAGATTTGACGCCGGCAGGAGGTGCAGAATGGCCTGGCAAGAGAAGCTTGACGTGGGGATCCTTCCGTGGCTGCTGGAACCGGACAGCGCTAACCCTGGTGTGCGCTATTTCGCGCTGCGCGATTTGCTCGACCGGCCGGCCGGCGACGAGGAGTTGGCGGCCGCGCAGCGCGAAGTCATGACCAGCGGGCCTGTGCCCGCGATCCTGGACGCGATGTACCCGGAGGGTTACTGGGAGAAGCCGGGCGGCGGTTACTCGCCCAAGTATCGCGGCACCGTCTGGCAGATCCTCCTGCTGGCCGAGCTGGGCGCGGACCCGGCCGACGCGCGCGTCCGCCTGGGATGCAGGTACCTCCTCGCCCACAGCATCGCTGCCAGCGGCGCCTTTGCGGCCGGCAGCAAGCCGTCGCCGGGCGGCGCAATCCACTGTCTGAACGGCAACCTGATCTGGGCGCTGCTGCAACTGGGGTTTGGGGACGATGCGCGGCTGCACGGGGCGCTGGATTGGCTGGCGCTGTCGATTGTTGGCGATCCGTCGATCCGGTTCTACGGCTGGGGCACGTCGGGACCCGGATTTGCCTGTGGCATCAACGGCGGGCAGCCGTGCGGCTGGGGCGCGGCCAAGGCGATGCGCGCGCTGCTGGCCGTGCCGACCGGGCAGCGCTCAACGGCCGTGGCCGCGGCGATCGACGCCGGGGCGCAGTTCCTCCTCAGCCGCGACCCGCCGACGCCGACTATCCCTTCAGCGACAGGGTCAGCAGCACCTGGTTAAAGCTGGGCTTCCCGCTCAGCTACTGGAGCGACGTGCTGGAAGTGGTGGATGTGCTGGCGCATGCCGGTACGGCCAGGACCTGCGGCTCCAGCGGGCCATCGAGTGGGTGCTCAGCAGACGGGATGCGCAGGGACGGTGGAAGCTGGCCAACTCTGCTGAACCGCAGGATGTGGCAGGACATCGAGCAGCGCGGCAAGCCCAGCAAGGTGGGTCACCCTGCGCGCTTGCGGATGCTCAAAGCAGCGGAAGCGGTTCGTTCGTAGCTGACGCAGCCGGCCGCTGCCGGGGTGCAAGCAAAGACCAACGAGGGCGATTTTGTGAGGAGTAGGCATCCTCAGATGCCGGCTTATGTGCTGGAGTTCGCATCGGAGGATGCGAACTCCGCGGAATGAGAAGTTGGCGCATTGGCCGTTCGCATTGGAGGATGCGAACTCCGCAGAGTGAGGAGGTTTGGCACGTGGCCGTTCGCATTGGAGGATGCGAACTCAGCGATCACGGCTGCGGCCGGTCTTCGCGAAGCACCCCGGAGTGGGCCGACCGAGCCGCCTCCGGACCATGCCGCAGAAACTCAAGCGCCTACGGAAGGTTGAGGGTCGCCAGCACGATCATCCAATCGCGCCACTCGGCGCCGGTGGCGTCGTACGCAAAGAGGCGCGCGCCGGTGGCGGGATCGTACATCCCCGCGCCCAGAGTGTACTCGCCGGGGGGCAGATCCTGCGGCAGGTCCAGCGTGTGCGTCGAGGTGACTGACTCGCCCGACCGCCAGCGGCCGGTGGGCCAGAAACCGTCGCGCGGCGGCGCGTCTCCCTGTGCGACCTTGTTGCCGGCCGCGTCGAACAGATGCACGAAGACCGTGTAGTCGCCGGGAACAGCCTCGCGAGCGGACCAGTTTAGCGTGACCAGGAGCTGGTCGTCGCGGCTTTCGACCTCGCTGTCCAGCAAGACAATGCCGTGCTGGAGGCTCGCAACAGCCGGCTCCGTGGCCGCCGCAGCAAACGGCCCGGCCAGCACGCCGGCGTCGAGAACCACTGCCTTCTGCGACTTACCATCGACATAACAAACAACCGGCGATGATTTCGCGGGGTCGAGCAGATCGGTGTCCCAACTGACGCCCAGTTTCATGGTAGTCGGGGACGCGCTGGCCGGGTTTGTGGCGATACGCCACCCGTCGGCGTACAGCACGCCGGGTTCCCAGAAGCTCGTCGGGCGCAGGCCGCCGCCTGGCCAGGTGTCGAGCTTGGCAACATTTTCGTCGCGGTAGCCGTATGCGTTCAGCGACAGATCCAGGTTGGTGGTCTGGGACTTGCTGGCTTGCCAGTAAAGCGTGATGTCCAGCGGCTGGCCGGGCCGGACGGTGTCGCCGTTCAGCCGGTAGCCGGCCAGCACGATGCCATCGCCGCACTCATGGTTCAGCGCGACCGCATCCGGCGGCAGCGCGGCGATGGGCGGGTCGGGCCGGTAGGCAGGCAAAAGGGTCGTCAGCGGGACGGCGAGGGCGATCAGTGCCAGCGCCGCGGCCATGCCATAGCTCGCGCCCGCGTGCCAGCGCCGCGGGAACCAGGCCAGCAGGCCCGTCGCCAGATACACCGCAACCGGCGCGATGCCGCTGAACATCAGCCGGCCTTGCGACGCAGGGGTCATCATCGTCCAGCGCAGCAGTCCGCCTGCGGTCAGCGCAAGAAACGTCAGCATCAGGGCATGGGTGCGCCAGCGTGCCGGCAAGTGCCGCCTGCGCATCATGCGCACCGTTGTCAGCACCAGCCCCGCTCCGGCAATCAGCGACAGAGCACCCGTTGCCGCGTAAAACCACGGCTTTGCCAGAATGTTGAACGCACCGAAGACGCCCCAAAACGAGTACCAGAAGCTCTTCCATTCGCCGCGCAGATCGGACAACGCGAAGCCCGCCGGGCGGGGGCCGGCGATCTCGACCATGCGTTGCATCCCCGTCGGCTCGCCGTAGAGCGCCACGTTGCGGGCGTACCACCAGCCGCTGACGGCGACCACGATAGCGATCAGTACCAGGCCGCGGCCCAGCCAGGTGCGCCAATCGCGCGAGCGGGCCGCCTCCAACGTTACCGCCAGGGCGGCGACCGGCAGCAGCACCAGCCCGGACACCTTGGTCAACGCAGCCGCGCCCAGCACGACTCCCAGCACGATCGTCGCCTGCCAGCGCATGCCGCGCGCCTCCGACTCGACGTCGCGGGCCAGCAGGAGCAGCGCCAGCGTCGCCAGCAGCATCAGCAGGGTGTCGTTGTTCACCGACGCGCCGATGAACAACACCATCGGGTTGAACGCCACCAGCGCGGCAGCCAGCAATGCCAGCGCGGGACGGCCGGGCACGGCCGCGCCGGCCAGCCGGTAGGCCAGCCAGGCCGTCGCGGTTCCAAACAGGATCGACAGCCAGCGGATCAGGCTGACAGCCAGCACCGTACCGCCCTGCAGAGGACTCTGGCCGGGCGCATGCGCCATCAGATTGACGTTGTCGCGTGCGCCTGGGATGCCGATCTTGGTGAAGGGATTGCGCAGTGCAACCTGTCCGTAGTCCGCCGTGTCGATCCAGGCCGTTAGTCCCGCTGCCGTCAGGTAATAGAGCAGCGGCTGGCTGCCCTCCTGCGCCCAGGGTTGCTCGACGGCCGGGTCCTGCACAGGCAGCTGGCCGCGAGTCACGATCTCGCGCACCACCGGGTAGTGCCAGATCTCGTCTGACGCCTCGAATACCGGCGTCGCCAACGCGTACAGCGCACCCAGCACGATCTGTGCTGCCAGCAACAGGATCAGGGCGCGTCTCATGGGCGCAACCTGTCTTGCTTCGGCGGCTTGCCCAGCTGGGACATTCGGGGCGCCCAATGCCACACACAGCGTCCTGTGATTCGGTGATTGCCGAAATTGGGCAGGATCGCAGTTCTGTGGTAAACTGAGTCCACTGACGCCCGTTCCACAGTCTACTTCCCCCCAACTGTGGAGTGGGCGTTGTTGCGTCCAAGAATCGTCCCTTGCAGCGGCTGCAGCGTGATCGCCAGCGTTCCGTCCTCGGCCATGAACTGCGATTCCTCGTCCAGCAGATTCGTCCATGTGCCGTCCAGCTTCAGACCGATGGACTGCGGGTTCAGGCTGTTGTTGAGCGCCACGACGACGCGTTCATCCTCGTATGCGCGCTGGAACGCGTAAACGCCCGTGTCATCGTCGGCGAGAAGCGTGCTGAAGTCCCCGACCTGCAGCGCGGGCGAGGCGTTGCGGATCGCGATCAGCCCGCGATACCAGGCGTGCAGGTCGTGGTCAAAGGCAACTGGGTGCGGCGTAGGGCGGGACGAGCCATCTGGCAGCACTGTTTCGGGGTCGAACTCCATGTCCGGCCAGACCATGGGCTTGCGGTCACAGGGATCGTTGGCGCCCCACATGCCTGCCTCGTCGCCGTAGTAGATCATCGGCGCGCCGACGCAGGTCATCTGGAAGAGGATCATCAGTCTCTGCACAGCGCGCTCGGCGTCGGTTGGCGGTCGGGTGTCGAATGCAGGATTGTGGCGCGGCCGCGATAGGGGGCCATAGCCGCGCCAGTCGCGGTAGCGAAGGAGGTTGCGGTTGACAATGTGCGAGGCAATGCGGGCCGTGTCGTGGCTGCCCAGTAGGTTCTGCATGGCATAGGCGACGCCGGCAGGATAGGCCTCGCGCTCCTCCCGCAAGAGCCGGTCGAACTCGCTGGGCGGCAGCGGCCTGGTGGTCTCGACGAAGAACTCGGCGCAGGTGAACGTCCACAGATAGTTCATCACCGCGTCGAACTCGTCGCCTTGCAGGTACGGAGCGTTGGCGTCCTCGGTTATGATCTCGGCAACCAGATAAGCGTCCGGGTTGATGGTCTTGACGTGCTGGCGCCAGGCCTTCCAGAAGCCGTGGCGGATGCAGAACGCCACATCCAGCCGCCAGCCGTCGATGCCGTGGTGCACTGTGCCGTTGCCGAAGGGATCCATCCAGCGCCGCGTGCAGGCGAAAATGTAGTCGCGCGGTCCTGCGACGGGGCCGTTTTCGTCCTGGCGCAGCTCAGGCAGTTCGGCCACGCCAAACCAGCCCTGGTAGGCAAAGGGTGCAAAGCGGCTGGGCCGGGACCAGTCGCTAATCTTGAACCAATCCCGACAGGGCGACTGCCGGCCGTTCCTGACGATATCCTGAAATGCCCAGCTATTCAGCCCCATGTGGTTAAATACGCCGTCGAAGATGATGCGCATCCCGCGGCGATGAACCTCAGCGATCAACTCCAGCGCGAGCAGGTCGGCTGACGTCCATACCCAGGTTTTTGGATCATCAGGCGCCTCCGATGCCATCAGCCGGCGGTCGCCCGCGGGGTCCGGCCCGAAGTGCGGGTCGATGTGGTGATAGCTGTTGCCGTCGTATTTGTGGGAAGAGGCGGCGTCGAACACCGGGTTCAGGTAGAGGGCCGTCACGCCGAGGTCCTGCAGGTAGCCCAGCCGGTTGATGATGCCTTGCAGGTCCCCACCGTAGCGTCGCCGCTGCAAGTGATGCCAGATGTCTCGGTCATGGGCCTGTTCGTATGGCTGCTGAGCATACCAGTCGCTGGTCCATGGATGGACCTGCCACGGCTCGGACAGGTCGTGCGGGTAGCTGTTTGCCAAGCTTTGCAGGGTCGGATCGTTACCAGGATCGCCGTTGGCGAAGCGTTCGGGAAATATCTGGTACCAGACGGCGCGTTTGGCCCATTCAGGCACAAAATCAGGCTGTTGGTTCATGAGGCAGACCTCTTTGGTAGATTCAGGGCCGCTTGCTCGTAGTAGGCGCTTCAGCGCCCTCCGGAAGGCGCTGAAGCGCCTACCGGGTTGGATACGAACGGGTTGACCTCTTCAATGATACCTGCAATCTGCCGGCTGGTGAAATGCGGGCGATTGGCAACGAAAACACCCGGGCGCTGGCGTACCAACGACCGGGTGTTTCAATGGGCATAGAGCTCGCGTGCCGGCCGCTACGCCTTGGCCACCGGGAACTGGATCTCGGTCACGAAATCCTTTGGCGCTACGCCTTCGTCGCCCGGGCGCGCAGGTAGATCTCACGGTTCGGGCCGGTGATGCGGTAGCCATTGGCCGAGATCCACTGCATCAGCGCGGCGTAGGCGTCGGTGAACTGGCTGTACGGGCCGGTGTGGACCGTGCTGGCCATGGTGTCAGCGCCTGGCAGGTCGTAGATCTGCACGCGGCCGCCGCTGGTCAGCGAGCCCTCTATCGGCTGCACCACCTCCAGATCGACGTCGCTCTCCTTGTATTCTTCGTCGAAGTACACCGTCAGGCAGGGGCCAGCCGGCCGGCCGCCTTTGCCAAACACGTAACCCATCAGTTCGTCCCACAGCGGCCCCTGGCTGCCGTAGTCCGCCACAGTGTCGCGCAGCCCCGCGACTCGCATTGCAGGCACTTCCTTGATTACCACCTCGTAAGCGGGCATTGTTTCCTCCTGGTCAAGCTGTTGAATGCGGGCGGTGATTCGCGCCAGCCGCCCTTGTTCGTCGTCTACTGTCTTCTGGATTTCGGCCTGCTTGAGGCGCAGCATGCCGCGTAGTTCCGCCGGCGGCACGCCCTGGCCGAGCAGCGTCCGTATCTGCTCCAGCGACAGGCCGAGATCCTTGAGCGAGAGTATCTGGTACAGATCGGGAAGCTGGCCGGCCGAGTAGTAACGATAGCCGGTGAACCGGTCGGCGCGGCCGGTTTGAGCAGCCCTTGCTCGTCGTAGTGGCGCAGCGTCTTGACCGTTATGCGGCACAGCCGTGAGAACTCGCCGATCTTGTACATCCTTCGCCTCTCCGTTTGTCGTCTGTGATCACGCGCATCGAAAGCTTTCAACCACAGTATACACCTTCCCCTTACCGGAGAGTCAAGAGGGAGAACTGCTGAAGGGAGTTGATGGCCGGAGAAAGGTGGCAGAAACGAACGGAGCACGCACAGGGCAACCTGTACGTGCTCCGCAGGCGAACAGAGTCGGAAGCCTGCCGGTCAGCGCATCACAAGGTGCAGGCGACTCCCCAACTCAGCGCAATGGTGGCGATGTCATCGACATCCACCGTACCGTTGTTGTTGAAGTCGTAGAGCGGGTTGTTGGTGCCCCATGCCGCTGTGACCAGCGAGATGTCACCGACGTCGACGATTCCGCTCACGTTGAAGTCGTAACAAGGAGTGGGGAGGTTTGGTCGCACGATGAACAGCCCCTGCTCAATGCCGCTGATGATGACGACGCCGCTGTCGAAGTACGGGAAGACATTCCACGCGCCGTTGAAGTTGGCGTTGTTGTTGGCCGGGTAGATGTCGAAGTAGCCGGCCTGCGTCAGGTTCGCGCTAGCGATGCCGGAAAGGTTGAGGATCTGCAGGCCGGCCCGGTAGTTGGCCTCGTAGGCATAGCCGTCCTTGATGTAGAGGTTGTGGTCGATCGCAGGCGTCGTGCCAGAGTAATCGCCAATGAGTTGCGGCGTGTCCAGGTTGCTGATGTCCCACACGCGCGTACGGGTGTTGTAGCCGCTGCTCTGCTCGTCCAGTTCGTCGTCCAGCAACAGGTAGGTCTGCGTTTCGTCGACCCAAACCTGGTGGGTGTATGCCGAGTTGGTATACCCGGTGCGCGACACCTGGGCAGGCGCTGCCTTGTTGGTGACATCGACGATGGTTAGCGTATCCTCGTTGGCGTTGAAGCAGATCTCCTGCCCCTGATGATCCGGGTCAGGTCCAACGTAATTGACACACTGGGCGTCGTGAGTGTAGCCATCGGCGCTGAAGCAGCCGGCGTTGGTTGGGTTGGTGGGATCCTGAATGTTGACCATGTGCAGCCCGCCGCCGCACGTGCTTGTTCCCACAGCATAGGCGTAGCCAGAGTCTTCATTGATCACAATGTTATGGGCGTTGCCGAATCCGCTGTAATAGGTGGTCTGGGCAAAGGTGACGGGCGGATTGGGCACGTTGCGCAGTTGCGTCAGGTCGAACACCTGCATGCCGTGGCTGCTGGCTTCGCTGACGACGAAGGCGTAGTTGTTGTAGACCTTGATGTCTCGCCAGGTTGAGTTGCTGGTACGGGTCGGCAGCTTACCGAGATAGACCGGGCTTTCCGGGTTGCTGATGTCCACAAAGGCCGTGCCGTTGTTGAGGCCCATCAGGGCGTATTCCTTGCCGGTCAGGGGATCGGTCCAGCCCCAACTGTCGTTTCCGCTGCCGGCGCTGAAGGTAGCCAGCGGCATGTAGGCCAGCAGATCGACGTTTTCGCAGGGGTAGCTGCCGGCCATGCCGGCCACGCAAGGCGTCGCTGCCTGCGGTGCATAGCCCCAGGCCGATTGCTGGTCGGCCAGCAACGCCTTCATCGTCTCGGTCAATTCAGGGGGTTTTTCGTCTTCGACAGGCTTCTGGGCGAAGACGGCCGACTGGCTCCCGAACATCGCGGCCAGGACAATAAGAACGGCGAACAGGCGGAACGTCTTGGTCGTGGTGGGCTTCATGCGATCTCTTTTCTCCTGTAGCTGGGAAACTGGACGGCGGACGGCGGGGATGTGTGATTTGGCCCGATCCGCGGGGCGGGATTATATGCCGAACGCCAGCCGTATTGCAAATTGCTGGGCGCAAGCATTGCGCAATAAAGAACGACCGTCGGACACTGTGGCCAACGGTCGTCTGCACTGGTATTGGCTGAACGATAGGCTAGGTCAGCAGCGCGACCATCTCATCCAGTCCCTTCTCGTCGGCCATTTGCAGGGGTGTCTGGCGGTTGTAGTCTGTAGCACCGCGGTCCGCGCCTTGATCCAGCAGCCAACGGGCCATGACAGGCTGGTTGAACATCACCGCTGAGTGTAACGGTGTCGCTATCCCATTGCCTGCATTGACCAGGGCGCCGGCTGCCAGGAGGCGCTCAGCGATAGCCAGCTCACCGTGAGCTACAGGGTAGTACAGCACTGGCAGTCCGTGTGCACCCTCGGCCTTCGCCTGTGTCGGATCGGCCGTCAGCATTGCGTCAATCACATCGCCGCGTCCCAGCATCGCCGCGGTGCAGATATCCAGCGGCGCGCCCATCTCCAGCAGATACTCAGCCATCGCCCGGTCGCCCATCTGGGCTGCTGCCTGCACCGGTGTTTCACCCCAGCGCGCCGCCGCATCGACCAGCTCAGGATGGGCACCAAGGATCTCCTGTACGCGCGCCATGTTTCCGTGGGCCGCGCCCACCAGTTCGTCGATCAGTTGTTGGTCAGTCATGGCAGTTCACTTCCTGCTCTTGCTGGTATCCTTCTCGCACGCTTTCTTCTCCTCGTCAATGACCTTCGAGCAGGAACAGGAGGACGAGTCCGGGGATGAGCCAGGCGCCTACTCTGTCGAAATCGTCACTGCCGCCGTCATGTTCCAGCGCAGTTGGTCGTTGAACTCGTCGGGGATGATGACCACGGTGTAGGTGATGTCGCCCTGTTTGTTGACGCCGATGGGCTTGATCTGGCTGACGTGGCCTGTCAGTTCGACCCCCGGCAGCGCATCGAAGTTCAACACCACCGGCGCGCCCTCGCTGACCCGCACCACGTCCAACTCTGTCAGGTCGTCAGTCTCGATCTGCCAGGCCGTCAGATCGGCCAGCTCCACCACTGGCGCGCCTGGCGAAACCGTTTCGCCGACGGCGGGAACCATTTGGGCGACAGTGCCGGCGAAAGGCGCCGTGAGCACCGTTTCATCCAACGCAGCCTGGGCTTGCTGCACAGCGGCGCGCGCCGACGCGACGTCCGCCTCCACCGCCGCGACGGTCTCCGGTCGCGCGCCGGCCGTCAGCAGGTCATACTGCGCCTGAGCACGGCGCAACTCGGCCTGGGCGCTGGCCAGGTCGGCCGGACGCGCGGCAGCCCGCACACTTTCCAACTGCGCCTGGGCCTGGCGGACCGATGCCTGGGCGGCTGCAATCTCCGCGGCCGTCGCACCCTTGGTCAGGTCATCCAACTGGGCCACGGCCGCGTTGTAGGCGTTGGTGGCCTGCTCCAGTTGCAACGATTCGGGGCGTCGGCCCACGTCCGGCTGGCCCGCCACCTGGTCGTAGGCGGCCTGGGCCAGCCGCAGCGCCGCCTCGGCGTCGGCGACATTGGCGGTGGCGGCGATGATCTGGCCCTCCGGTGCGCCCTCCTGCACCCGCTGCAAGCTGGCCTGCGCGCCGTCCACTGCTGCCTGCGCGGCAGCGATATCCTCGGCGCGCGCGCCGGCCTGCAGGCGATCGATCTGCGCGTTGGCGGCGTCAACCGCGGCCGCGGCTGCTTCGATCTCCTGGGTGCGCGCGCCGGCGGTCAACTCGGCCAGGCGGGCCTGTGCGGCGCCCAGCGCGGCCTCTGCCTGGGCAACGGCGGCCTGCTGGCGCTCGGCCCGCAGGCGCAGGATCGGCTCGCCAGCCGACACCGGCGCGCCTTCGGCCACGAGAATCTCGCCCACAATGCCGCCGGTGGGCAGGTTGAGCGCGGCGCTGCGCACCGGTACGACCACGCCATCGACGATGATCTCGTTGGCGGCGCGCACCGGCGCGGCCACCGCTACCGGGGCCGGGGTGGCGGTGCTGGCAGCGTTGTTGCTGCTGCACGCAGCCAACAGCGCCGCAGCCAACAGGATGATGAGCATGATTAAGCCTTGTTTTTTCACGGGTTACCTCGTTTTGTTTTGATCTGATCACGGAGCCGGCGGCTGCGCACAGTCCGACCGGAACACCGTTCATCGTTTACTTACAACTGATCACTACTCATACGCCAGCACCTCGCGCACGGTCAGGCGCGAGGCGGTGCGGGCAGGCAGATAGCTTGCCAGCGCCGCCACAATGGTCACGATCACCAGCCAGATCGCGACGCCGACCGCTGAGAAGGAGAAGCTGAGCGGTACGTTGGTGAAGGCGATGCCAACCTGGTCGCTGAGCAGACGGCTGAGCGGGTAGGCAAGAATCGTTGCCTGTCCCCAGCTAATCAGCCCGATCAGCACACCTTCGACAGTGATGATCTGCATGATGGAGCGAGTCGCCGCGCCGATGGCGCGCATCACGCCGATCTCCCTCGTCCGTTCGATGACGTTGATGCTCATGGTGCCCATCAACCCCAGCCCGCCGACCAGCGCCATCAGAAACGTCATCACCATCAGCAGGTTGACAAGGATGCCGAACTGGTATTCGGTGCCCTCCAGGTTTTCGGCCCGGGTCGAGAGCAGGGTCACGGTGTAGCCGGCGTCTTGAAAGCGTTGCTCCAGCGCTGCTGCGATTCGGCGGTGTTCCGCCGGGTCCTCGCTGTTCGTCAACACGCGCAGCGCGCTGGCCCGGCCTGTCCTGCCCATGAGGCGGCTGAAGTAGTCGTAGTTCGCATAGCCCGTGGCCTGGTCCAGCACACCTTCCATGACGCCTACCACGACCCAGTCGCTTTCCTTGTCGTTGATCTTGAGCGTTACCGTGTCGCCGACCCGCACATCGGTCTCGTCATCCATGAACGTGGTGTTGACCACCAGCGCGTTCTCGTCGTCAGGCAGGAGCCAGCGGCCGGCCACCATCTGCGGCTGCACCATCTGGCTGCCGGCGGGCGGGGCGTTGATGCGGATCTCGTCGCTCTCGCCGCCCGGCAGCCCCGTGGTTGACGAGGCCGGCGCGCCTTCCTGGCTGGGGCGGAGGGGCAAGTTCGACGGGTTCGCGCCGCTCCCGGTTTGAACCAGTCCCTCGGGACGTTGCCGGCGGGCTGTGGCGCGGCCCCAGCTTTCGGCTGCGATCACGCCCGGCACCTGAAGCGCCTCGCTTTGCAATGCCTCGGTGCGCGCATCGCGGTCGATGCCGATGATGATGTGGAAGTTGTTGTTGCGCACGGCGTCGTCCACCGTCTGGTAGAGCGATGCGCGCACGGACAGCACCGCCACGAAGATCGCCCCGCCCAGGGTGAGGGTCACCATGGTCAGCGCCAGCCGGCCCTTGCGCCGGAATGTGTTGCGCAGCGAGATCATCAGCGGCCGGCCAAGCCACGGCAGGATGTGTTGGCTGCCGACCAGCGCGCGATCGACGATGCCCTGCCCAAATCGTCCCTGGCCCAGCCCGTAGTTGCTGATCGCCTCGCGAATGGTGACGCGGGCGCCGCTGCGGATCGGGATCAAGGCAGCCAGCAGCGGGACCAGCAGTCCAACCAGCACCTGAAGCGCGATAGCCGATACGGGGATGCCCTCGTAGACCACATCGAAGTTGAGGAACTCCGCCAGAAAGCCGGTAAACCCATACGCGCCGGCCACTCCGGCCGGAATGGCGATCAGCAGCGCCAGGGCGCCGAAAACCAGCACCATGCCAAGGTAGAGCGTGACAAGCTGGCCGAAACGCGCGCCGACAGTCTTCATGACACCGATCTGCCGGATCTGCTGGGCCATGATGGCGGCGATGGTGTTGACCACCAGGAACGCGCTCAGAAAAAGCGAGAGCAACCCCAACGCACCGAGCAGCAGAAACACAGGCGTCAACACGTCGTCGGCAGGATGTTTGCCAGGTTCAGGCACCCAGGTGAAGGTGACGGCGCGACCGCTGCTCTCGATTCTATCCTTGACTTTGTCGGCCACAGACTGGACGTACGCCTTGTCGTTGCGGCCCGCGTGATCGGCTACCGTGATGCTAAGACTGGTGAACTGCTTGGGATATCCCCAGCGTTCCAGCGTGTCGAAGGTGGCATAGGCGAACGCCTGGTTGGTGAAGCGCGCGGGCGGCAGGTTGATGTCGTGGGCGGTGCCCACAATGGAGACCTCGCGCAGGCGGCCGTCTGGCAACTCCAGCGTGAGCGTGTCGCCGACGGCGGCATCGGTGAGAGGCAGCGAGGTCCTCTCGACCACAATTGCGTCGCGGGGCGGCGGCCAGGGGCCGCTCTCCGATTGAACGATGTTAACCGGGATGTCCTGCCAATCCGGCAAGGCAAACACGGACAGGTCGAGCCATTTGCCCGGGCCGAGGCTGGCCCTGGTGCGCAGGTTGAAGCGCGCTGTCGCCGATTCTACCTCCGGCATGCGCTCGATGGCAGCCAGCAGGTCGCTGTCGAACCCGGCCACGCCAAAGGTCGCGTTGGCGGGGTTGATGCTCTGGTAGCTGGTGTTGAGCTGGTGGTTCAGGATCTGGCGGGTGCCGGCGATCAGTCCCACGGCAAAGACGCCAACCGCGATGGAGAGGACGACCAGAATCGTGCGCGATTTGTGATCCCACAGATCGCGCAAAACCTTGGCCCAGCGCGGCGCCAGCCACCGCCGGCCAACGCGCTGGGATTGGGTCTGGCCGCGGCCGGCAACCGCGGACCTCGACTCCGGCAGAACGCTCATCCTAACACCTGCACCCGTTCCGTCAGCCCCGCACCCGCAGCGGCAGGGCCGGCTCCGGTGTCGCCAACGATCTTGCCGTCGGCGATGGTGACGGTTCGCCCCACACGCAGGGCAAGCTCCTCGTCGTGGGTCACCATCAGCACCGTCTTGCCTTCATCCACCAGCCGGCCAAAGAGGCTGAAGACGGCTTCAGCGGTGCGCGAGTCGAGGTTGCCCGTCGGTTCGTCGGCGACGATCATGGCCGGATTGTTGGCGAGGGCGCGGGCGATGGCGACCCGCTGCTGCTGGCCGCCCGATGTGGCAGAGGGCAACTTGTGGGCGTGTTCCACCATATCGACCTCTTTCAGCAGCGCCATGGCGCGCTCAGGACGTTGGCGCGCCGGGTAGGTGTTACAAAAATCCATGGGCAGCATGACGTTTTCCAGACACGTCAGCGTTGGCAGCAACTGGAAGAACTGGAAGATGACGCCGACATGGCGCCCGCGCCAGACCGCCATCTGCCCCTCGCTCAGGGTGTGGACAGCGGTGTCGCCGATGAGAACCTCGCCCGCGGTGGGCCGGTCGATGCCGGTGATCATGTTGATCAGCGTCGATTTGCCGCTGCCCGACTTGCCGACCACCGCGACGAACTCGCCGCGATCGACGTCGAGGTCGATCTGCCTGAGGGCCGTGAAGGGACCGGCCGCCGTCTGGTAGGCCTTGGTCACGCTGCGCAGCTCGATGAGGCGCTGGTTGCCGTGGCGATACCCGCCTGCGCCGTTGGTAGGTTCAGTCTGGCTGTTTTTTGATCGGCGAAACATACACGTCACTCCCGCGGAGTGTTTCAAACTTGCAACAATTCACGCGCATCGCTGCCGGCAGTACTTGTGTGCAACCGCAACGGTAGCGACCACTTGATTTCCCAGTCTAGCAGAGAGTCGGGGAAGTCGGTGTGATTGTACTCTCAAATGGCGCTCCCACGCAACCGACGCGAGGACGCGGTCGGAGGCCACATCACGTTGTGACAAACATGATCTGGGTCATGGCGCACGAACTGCATCCGGGTTATGCTGGACGCGATGCACTGGAACCGGCGCTTGCCCGGGCAGCTGACCCACCGGCAGCGCCGTGATCAACCCTGCACGTTATGTTGCAGCCAAGGATGGAACCCATGTCTGAAGAAGCACGCATGTGGATGGAAATCGTTTTCAACCTCGCTTATCTTGTCGCGATCTGGGCACTTGTGATCCTGATGACGGTGCAGCGCGAGCGCGTCGCACCTGAGAATCGCCGTGTCGCACAGCTTGGCCGCTGGATGTTCTTCTTGCTGGCGCTGGGCGATACCGGGCACGTTGGATTCCGCGTCTGGGCGTATGCCAGCGGAAGCCTGCAGAGCACGGTCTCAATTTTTGGTGAGCAATTTGGCCTGGTAGGCGCGGGTGCGCTGGCCACGGCTTTCACCGTCACCATCTTCTACGTGCTGGTGCTGGTGATGTGGCACGAGCGGTTCGGCAAACCCTACGGCTGGTTTGGCGGTCTGCTGTTCGCCGCGGCCGCTGTGCGCATGGTGGTGATGCTCCCCGGCTGGAATCAGTGGAACAACGTTGTACCGCCGCAGCCCTGGTCGACTCTGCGCAACCTGCCGCTGATGCTGATGGGGCTGGGCGTTGCCTGGCTGATTCTGCGCGACGCCCGGGCAACTCACGACCGCACCTTTGCCTGGGTCGGCGGCTTCATCGTCGCTTCGTACCTGTTCTACATGCCGGTGATCTTTTTCGTCCAGCAGGCCCCGATGGTCGGCATGTTGATGATTCCAAAGACCCTGGCGTACGTCGGCATCGCTGTGGTCCTGTATCGTGACCTCTACCTGGTCGAGGGGACACCCTCAGGCGCCAGTTTGCAGCCGCGCTAGCGATCCCTGCTGCGGGCTGGATGTTGCAGCGCGCTTTCCGGGTCGTTGGTGGCGCGAATCTTGTTCAGTGCAACGCCAATGGTCTCGCGCGCCTGTGCAGCCAGCAGGGTCGGATCGTCGCCGGTCCGCGGCTGCACCACCTCCAGCGGCACCAGCCATACCCGGCTCGTGTCCCGCAGCACGATCCGTTTGACGGTCGTCAGGACGCCTTCGTTGCGGCTGTGCCAGGTCATGGATTCGGTTTCCTCATAGTGGATCGCGCACAGAAGATAGGGCATCTCCGTGTCGATGGCGATCTCGAACACGCCGTAGCGGAACGGCAGCAGCGTGTCCAGCGGGTTGCGTGTGCCTTCTGGGAAAATGACGATGGGCGGATACTGGCTGGCGTTGACGGCGTCGGCGACCTGCTGGCGCACACTGTTGCGGTTCGATTTGTCGCTGCGGTCCACGAACAGGCTGCCGGTGGCGCTTGCGATCTGCCCGATGAAGGGCCACTTCCTGACCTCCGCCTTGGCCACGAAACGCATCGGCAACAGGTAGGCCATCACCAGCGTGTCGAAGAACGAAACATGGTTGGACAGCACGAATCCGCGATGCTGCACGATCCGCCCGCAGTCGGTGCACACAAAGCGCAGGCCCAGGCACGGCATCAGCAGCCGCACGCCCAGCGAGAAACACCACGCCGGGAGACGCACCCCGCGCACCTCGACCGGTATCCAGGACAGGAGCACGATGACGACGGTCGTTACGCCGACGATCAGGGCGCTGGCAACGAAGCGCAGCAGGCCGCGCGGATAGGCGATCACGAGCGGTCGCCCAGAAGCGCCGGCCAGTGAAGACCGGGGACGACCGTGTTGAGGTCGTGGGTTGCATCGACGCGGATGAAGGTAAGATCCCGGAAAAGCTGCTGCGCGACCTCGTGGGTCTTCTCGATCGGAACTACCTCGTCGCGCAGCCCGTGGACGACCGTCACAGGGATCGTAGTCGGCGGCAGCGGGTTGGCGTCCAGGTCGATGAACGGCAGGGCCGGCGCCAGCAGCACAAGGCGGTCTACCTGGCCGGGATGGGTGCAGGCAAACACGGTCGCCATCAGCCCCCCCAGGCTGGAGCCGATTATCGTCCAGCCGGCCGAAGCGCCGGTCAGCGCCTCGAGCTGGGCCATGCGCTCCCGGACGTCGCCGGAAAAATCGGGCGCCACCAGTTCGGGATACAACCTGCGCAGGAAGGTAGCCTTAAACCCCTGGCCGCTGCCGGCCAGTCCATGAATGAAGAGATGCTTGTGATTGGCTGTCATGTAAGAGAGGAAATGTCGCGGATCAGGTCGTCAACAGTGGGTCGTCAAATACGATGTCCTCAACCAGGGCGTCAATGTCTTCTTGGTCAGGCATCCTGTCAGAATTCAATTGCGCACCGAGAAAATCCAGCGTTTGCCGCGAGGGAAACGGCAACACGCGCAGGTCGGTTGCGTTGACCTGCGTATGTCCGTTGAATAAACGGAAGAACTGATCGACGGGGGTTGAGTTAAGATAGATCGCCAAGCCACGGACGGTCGTCGGTGACAGACCAGCCCCTTCGGTGTGAAAAACATTCAGGTGGTTCTCGAAACCAACCCATTCAGCCGCAACTTTCGCGGGTTCATAGACAGCCGCGAAGATGCGCCGTCGTTCTTCTTTGCTTGAGAAGCGGCGCGTCAATGTGTAACTGCCTTGCGGCATCAGCCACCGCCGCGTCTCGTCATTTACCTCAATAGCGTTGGGTTTGCGGGCATTGAGCTTTGGCCAATGTACGAAGCCGTCTTCAAAGTGTGCCGGGTAGATTAGCGGTGCCGTACCCACTTCTGGTACCTGGTGAATATGCTGCTTCTGTCGAAACTCCACGATCTGTCCTGTGGACACCGATATTCCCAGGCTGTCCAACGAATGGCGGAGAGTCTTCATCCTGCGAACGTTGGCAGCGTCAGCTTCAGATATCGGTATATGAATGAACAGGTTTGGATCGTCGCGCTGGAACACTTCTGACAAAGGCGCCTGTCGCTGGTCGATCTCGTCGAAGTCCATGCCGTGGCTTGCTGACAGCCGGATATTCGCCGGTTGTTTCGTTTTGGCCGCGTAAATGATGATATTCTCCTGAAGGACATCGTCATCTTTGAAGGCGATATCGCGTGCGCCAAACGTGTGTATGCTGTGAATTGCCATATCGTCGAAGAGCAAGCGGCGAAATGGAAGAAAATAGGGGCCGTTGCAGAAACTGCGCGGAGTGATCGCGACGAGTTCGCCATCTGCGGCAAGCAACTTGATCGCGAGTGCAACAAAACCGGCGTACAGGTTGGTTACTTCAATTCCTACTGACCGCAATAACCGGCGGTGGAAGGACTGGCTGCCGATCTTTTTGTACGGAGGATTCGCAATGATATGCGTGTAGGAGACAGGTTCGCTGAACAACCCGCCGGCGACCTGATCGGTGAAGCGTTCGATAAAGTCCACGGTCTGAAGATCTGTCGTAACTTCAATCCCATGTGCGGCCGCAGTACGAGCGCAGTCTCTCAAGGTTTCGTCTAGCAGACTTCGAAGAGACTCATCAACATCACATACCGTAATCTCGATCCGCCGAGGTCTGGGCGCTTGTAGGCACATGCGCTGCACGAACGCCGCTGTGAGCGAACCTACACCTGCGCCAGGATCCAGCAGGCGAATCACGTCAGCCCGCGTTGGAGCAAACATTGAGGCCATGAAATCAGCAACCGGGGCGGGCGTCATGAACTGACCAAGCTCCGCTTTGGCAGATGCTGACTGTGCCAGCATTGCCTCCTGTCTTCGGGCATCCGTTCGTTGCGAAAGGAAAGCAGGTGCTGGATTTCGGTACGTAGTGTTAGGCGCAAGGTCTTGCACGGGAAATCACCGGTTGATCGCGTCAGTCGTTGGAGACTCGAGTGCGTGAAAATGCTTGGTGGGGTCTTCCATAATCCACAGAAAGGTGCCGGGTGGTAGGTTTTTGTGCCTTGCTTGACGTGATGCCGCTGCTTTCCAGGTTTGATATGCTGTGGTGAAACCAATGCCCTGCTTACCAGATCGCTGCGCGAGATCCGACAACCGTTCCACTTTGTGCAGATCAACTTCCCCATCGCTGGTCACGGCTTCGATCACCCACAGCCAGCCCGTTGATCTGTTCCAGAGAAGGATGTCAGGCATCGAGTCGCCAAGACCAAGTGTCACGCCTGCTGCTGAGAGCTCGACCCGCTGTGCATCGGTGATGCGATCGCCATCACCGTCATCGATGTAGATGATCTGGTAGCCGGGCAAGAACGCAGGTACGTAATGGGCGACGCACGCCTCAATAAGGTCGCTGTGCTTGGTATCCACAGCTGTTCGTGCCAACTGCGCCAGATCGGCCTGTCGTTGAAGGCGTTGGCGGACATTGTCTTCGCGAATCCAATCCTGCAGCATTCCTGCCCAGCCTGGGTCGGGAGCCGTCAGAATCTCACGGAAACTTGCAGACAGCCGGTAGGCTGAGTTTGGTGACTTTGGTACAGGATGGCCAAGGACGAACGCGCCTGTTTCAGGCTGGAGATACACTGCTTCGACGGCCCCGATATCTCGCAACGGCTTGATCCAGTAGTCGCGACCTTCGCGGTCGAGCCTTGTCCCGCCACGCTGAAGCGTTCCGATGTGGACAGCAATATGTTGGGTTGATGCGCCATCGCAGAAGCGGGCCTCCAGAGGCGCGCTGGGAAACAGGCTGGGAGTCATGTCATCGAGCAGCGCAAATACTGCATCCACCATGTCATCAGTTTCGCGATCCATGGCGCGCAAGACTTCTCGAATCCGTTCCTTGTCGACCCCCTGGAACTTATCCGGGAGGGGCTGATCCGCTAGAGAGGTAACCTTGCCTATCAGTGACACGTGTTCGCCGTCATATCAGATCCCAAGTTGTTGTAGCCGAAAACCCGAGGCAATTATAGGGCAGGTTCACCGGTGTGTCAATCGATTGACGATTTGCTATTCACTCAAAGAGCGACAACTGCCCTGTCGGTTCGGTCAACTGGTGTACGCCGACGCCCAGCAGGCGCACCGGCCGTCCCGTCTCCCAGGTGCGCTCCAGCAGCACCAGCGCGGCCCGGTAGACCTCCAAGGCGTCGTCGGTGGCGACGGCCAGCGACATCTGGCGCGTCAGGGTGGTGAAGTCGCTGTAGCGCAGCTTGATGGCGACGGTGCCGCCGGCCAGCTCGTTGCGCTGCAGGTACTCGGCCACCCCTTGGCTCATGCGCCACAACCGCACCTTCAGCGCCCGCAGTTCGGTCAGGTCCCGGTCGAAGGTGCGTTCCTGGCTGACCGACTTGCGCTCGTATTCGGTGACCACCGGGCGATCGTCGATGCCGCGGGCGCGCTGGGCCATCTCCTGGCCGTGGCGGCCAAACGCAGCCCAGAGATCGTCCGCCGTCATTGCGGCCAGTTGGCCGATGGTCTCCACGCCCATCCCGGCCAGCCGCTCGGCCGTCACCGGACCGATGCCCCACAGCGCCCGCACCGGCAGCGGCCCAAGAAAGGCCGCCTCGTCGCCCGGCCGCACCACCGTCAACCCGCCCGGTTTGTCGAAGTCCGAGGCGACCTTGGCGACCTGCTTGTTGGCGGCCACGCCCAGCGACGCCGACAGGCCGATCTGCCCGCCCACCTCTGTTTGCAGCCGGCGGGCGATCTCCACCGCTTCCTCCCAGCGCTCGGTTTGCTCGCTCAGGTCGAAGAACGCCTCGTCGATGCTGATCTGTTCCACCAGCGGCGTCAGCTCGTGGATCAGCGCCATGACACGGCGCGAGTACTGGCGATAGAGGCTGTGCCGGCCTGGCAGCACGATCGCGTCGGGGCAGAGCTTCAGGGCCTGTGCCATGGGCATAGCGGAGCGGCAGCCAAAGGCCCGCGCCGGGTACGATGCGGCTGCAACGACGCCGCGCTCGCCGGGCCGACCGCCTACCAGCACCGGCTTGCCGGCCAGCTCGGGGTTTTCCAGCACCTCCACCGCGGCGAAAAACGCATCCAGATCGAGGTGTACGATTGCACGTGGGGTCATGCTGCGATTCTAGCCTGCTTGCGCGCTGAGGGCAACTTCATGCGGCTGATGAGTTCGCCAATCCAGGCAATCCCGGGTAAAATGCGCTGGTCGCGCTCGTTTTCACCGATAACGAAAGAAGCAAATCGTGACTTGCAAATCTTCCCTCCCTCTGGCAGCAGTTCTTGTCCTCGTTCTCGCCCTGACACCCTCGCTGGCAGCCGTTGCCGCCCAACCCGTACCGCCGGTTGACCCAGTCACGGTCACCGCCGATTCCGCCCCAGTCGAGATCGACGACGTCCAAACGATCACACCGATCTCCGAAGTACAGGATATCATCGACCAGATCAACATGGCGCGCATGATGACCTACGCGTCGGAGTTGAGCGGCGAGCAGCCGGCAACGGTGGGCGGCCAGGCCGTCACCATCGCCACCCGCTACACCTACAACCGCGACGCCGTGCTGCGGGCCGCAGCCTACATGGCCGAGCGGCTGGAGCGGCTGGGGCTGGCCGTCACAACCCACTGGTGGACCCACAGCCCTAATATCCTGCAATCCATGCCCAATGTCGTGGCCGAGAAGCCGGGCACGAACCCGGCAGCCGGCATCTGGATCATCGGCGCACATCTGGACGACACGTCCGGCTCGCCGTCAAGCCTGGCGCCGGGCGCGGACGACAACGGCAGCGGAAGCGTCGCAGTGCTGACCGCGGCCGAGTCGCTGGCGCCCTACACCTTTGATGCCACAATCCGCTTCGTGCTGTTCACGGGCGAGGAGCAGGGGTTGTGGGGCAGCGATGCCTACGCCTCCGCGGTCAACGGCCAGGACATCCGCGGGATGTTGAACATGGACATGATCGCCTGGGACAGCACCGGAGGGCCGGATATGGACCTCCACGCCCGCTCCAGCGTCGACGGCAGCGTGGATCTGGGCGAGACCTACGCCGACGTCATCAGCGCCTACAGTCTCAACCTGACGCCGGTCATCTATGGCAACGGCACGTCGGCCAGCGACCACGCATCTTTCTGGGACATCGACGTGCCGGCGATTCTGGCCATTGAGAACTACTACGCCGACACCGGCGCGCCGCGCGATTTCAACGCCTATTACCACAGCAATAACGACCGGGTTCAGTATTTCAACCAGTCGTTCTACCACGAGATGACCGCGGCCACCGTGGCGACTCTGGCGCACGTGGCCGGCATTCACAGCGGCTGCTACTGGGCCGACCTGAACTGCGACGACCAGGTTACCGTCACCGATATCACCACCGAGGCTGCACACTGGCAGTCCAGCGACGGCCAGTGGAACTACAGCCCGGTCTACGACCCGGACGGTGACGATGACGTTGACATCGTCGACGTCCAGCTTCTGGCCGCGCAGTGGGGCTGGACGTCGCCAGGATAGTGGGAGGGACACCCATGCTGATCAACTTCCTGCATCGGCGCTCTGGCCGATCCTTGCTCGCATCCCGGAGTGGGCAGACCGGTCCGGCATCGCCAGCGCGCGTTGCTGCGTCTCTGATTCTGGCGGTGATGCTGCTGGCAGGCTGCAAGGCGAAGGAAACTGGCGCGCCCGCGGCAGTTCAACCGGCTGTCGCTGCGTCCGGTCCGGCCAGCAGCGCTCCCCGCTCGCCCGATGACCCGGTGGGGCTGCAGTTGTTGGTGTTGCCCGAAGCAGGCGAGGAGCCGCTGCTGCAGGCCATCGACAGCGCGCAGGAATCGATCCGCCTCAAGATCTACCTCATCACGTTGGACGAGGTGGTAGACGCGCTCAAAGCTGCCGCTCTGCGGGGCGTCGATGTGCGGGTGATGATCGAACCGGAGCCGCAGGGCGGCGGCGAATCCAACCGCGCCGCGTTCGAGGAGCTGCGCAGCGCGGGCATCGACGTCCGCAACACGCCCAGCGCGTTTCGTTTCAGCCACGAAAAGAGCCTGGTGGTGGACGACCGCCGCGCCCACATCATGACCCACAACCTGACCTTCTCGTCGTTCAACAGGAACCGCGAGTACGAGGTGATCGTGGACGATCCGGCGCTGGTGGCCGAGGTCGCGCAGGTCTTCGACGACGACTGGAGCCGGCGCGTTGCGGATCTTGCCAACGCGCAGCTGGTTTGGAGCCCTGTCAACAGCCGCGAGCGCATCACGGCCCTGATCGACGGCGCAACCGAGAGCCTCGATCTGGAACAGAACTCTCTGCTGGATGAGGATCTCAACGACCAGCTTCAGGCCGCGGCGCGGCGCGGCGTTACGGTGCGCGTCGTCACGCCGCCGGTGGACAACCCGGCCGACCGCGAGATGGTGCAGATCGAGCGCCTGCTGGCGGGCGGTGTGCAGGTCGCGTTCCTGGAGGAGCCATACGTCCACGCCAAGACGATCCTGGCCGACGGCACCACCGCTTTTGTTGGTTCGCAGAACTTCAGCCAGACGTCGATGGACGCCAACCGCGAGCTGGGCATTGTCTTCGACGACGCGGCTGCGGTCAACCGCCTGGCCGGCACCTTCCTGCGGGACTGGAACGCGGCCGAGAAGCTGTCCGGTGCGCAGGCGGCCGTCCTCCGGCCGCCGCCCGGCGATCCGATTCCCTGGCAGGATGCGCCGCAGTACGTCGGGCAGACGGTCACCGTCGAGGGCGACATCGTGGACACCTACAACTCCGGTGCAGTGGTCTTCCTCAACTTCAGCCGCAACCGCGAGGATTTCACGCTGGTGATCTTTGCCGACGATGCCGAGAGCTTCCCGATCGCTCCGGAGGATGCGTTCCGCGGCCAACGGGTGAGGGCAACCGGTGAGGTTGAACTGTACCAGAACCGGCCCGAGATCATCATCAACTCACCCGGTCAGATCGAGATCGTCGAAGCGCCGGCTGGTTCAGGCGCTGCCGACCCGGACACGGCTGCATCAGCGGTCACACAGGACGGTGGCGTGGCGGCCGGCAACCCCATCGGGTGGCAGGAGGCCGGCCAGCATATCGACCAGACAGTCACCGTCGAAGGCGACATCGTGCGGAGCTACGACAGCGGCAAGGTGACCTTCCTCAACTTTGCGCAGGAGTATCAGGGCACGTTCACTGTGGCGATCTTTGCCAGCGACTACGGCAAGTTCCCTGAGCCGCCCGATGCCTACTATCTCGGCCAGCGCATTCAGGTCACCGGCAAGGTCAAGGAATACCAGGGCGCGCCCGAGATGGTGGTCGAGGACCCGGCGCAGATCGTGGTGGTGGGTCCGGCTGACGGTGTCGTAGCCTCAGAAGCGGCAAGCGGCGCGGGCGAAAACGCCGTGGTTGCCGCATCGGTCGTTCCGTGGCAGGAGGCTGCCAACCACGCCGGCGAGACGGTGGCCGTCGAGGGCCGCGTGGTCGATACCTACCGCTCGGCCAAGGTCATCTTCCTCAACTTCAGCCCGGACCGCGACGAATTCAAGGTGGTGATCTTCCAGGACGACTGGGAAAGGTGGCCGCAGTCGCCCGACGAACTGTTCTACGGCAAGAGCGTTCGCGTCGTTGGCGAGGTCGAGCTGTATCAGGGCGCGCCGGAGATCATCGTCGAGTCACCGGATCAGATCGAAGTGGTGGGGAGCCAATGAACTCCCGCGAGCGCGTGCGCACTGCGTTGACCGGCGGCACCCCGGACCGCGTGCCGTTCGCGCTCGGCTTCTTCGGGCAGACACTGGAACAGATCGGTGGCGCAGACGCGGACGAGTATTTTCAGTCCGATGTGCGCTACGCCGCATTCAGCCCGCCGCGCGAGGACAGTGAGTTCCTGCGCTATCTGCGCGGCCTGCCACCCAATGTCCACCTCGGCACCTTGGACCAGTTGCGGACCTACCATGAGTGGGACTATCATCCCGAACTGGGCCAGCAGCGCCGGCTGTCCGGGGCTACCACGGTCGCTGAGCTGGCCGAGCTGGTCTTGCCGGACTTCGGCGAACCGCAGCGTCATGCCGGCCTGGCGGATCAGGTGGCGCGCTGGCACGAGCAAGGGCTGGCGGTGGCTGGATCGCCGCCACACCTGGGCGGTGAATTGTTCGAGACGGCCTGGCGGCTGCGCGGCTTCGAGGCGTGGCTGATCGACCTGAAGATCCGTCCCGCGATGGCGGCCTATCTGCTCGACCAGTTGACAGCCATGACCCTGCGCAGCGCCGTGATCCTGGCGCAGGCCGGCGTGGATATCCTGCTGCTGGACGACGACGTGGCTGAGCCGTCCCGTATGATGATCAGCCCGGCCATGTGGCGCAGTACTTCAAGCCGCGGCTGCGGGATATCATTCGCAGCGCGGCGAGGTCGCTCCTGACCTGCTGGTGTTCTATCACAGCGACGGCAACTACGGGGCGATTCTGCCGGAGTTGGTGGAGATCGGCGTCAATGTGGTCAACCCAATCCAGCCGGATTGCATGGATGCAGCCGCGATCCGGGCCGAGTTTGGCAGCCGGCTGGCGCTGTGGGGCACGGTGGGCACGGCCAACACATGGGACCACGGCACGCCGGACGACATCCGCCGCGAGGTGCAGCAGCGATTGGAGTCGTTGGGGCAGGGTGGCCTGCTTCTGGCGCCGGCCTACGACGTGGATTTCACCCCGTTGGAAAACCTGCGGGCGTTCGTGGACGCCGTACGAGACGTTGTCGCCACAAGGTGACGGTCACTTTCCGAAGGTGACCGTCACCTGTGAAACTATCAAGGACCACAGTTGACCATCATCACCGAAGCCGATGTCGCCCGGCTGTTCCGGCCCGAACTGGCGGCGCTGGAGCCGTACGCGCCGATCCACCCGTTCGAGGTGGTGAGCCGGCGGCTGGGCCGCGCGCCGGAGAGCATCGTCAAGCTGGACGCCAACGAGAACCCCTACGGCCCATCGCCGCGGGCGGTTGAGGCGATGGCGTCCTACCGCTGGCACCATATCTACCCCGACCCACAGAGCATCGAACTGCGCGACGCCCTGGCCGAGTTCCTCGATGTGCCGGCCGGGAGCATCCTGGCGGGCAGCGGCGCGGACGAGCTGCTCGATCTGGTGGCGCGCCTGTTCCTGTCGCCCGGCGATGGTGTCATCGACTGCCCGCCTACCTTTGGCATGTACAGCTTCGACGCAGCCATCAACGGCGCGACCGTGATCACCGTGCCGCGGCGCAGCGACTTCTCCGTGGATGTCGAGGGGATCGAACGGCTGTTTGCGCCGCGCAGCGGCTACGACGAGTACGGCTGGCTGGACGCGGCGGCCGGCGGCGATGGAGCGACGGAGTCGACCCTGCCGCCACTCAAGCTGCTGTTTCTCTGCTCCCCCAACAACCCGGACGGCGGTCTGGTCGAGCCGGACGACCTGCTGCGCCTGCTGCGCCTGCCGGTGATCCTCGTGCTCGATCAGGCATACGTCGAGTTTGCCGGGCCGGATGCGTCGTTGGTGCACTGGGTGGCGCGGCATCCGAACCTGATCGTGTTGCGCACCTTCAGCAAGTGGGCCGGGCTGGGCGGGCTGCGGGTCGGTTACGGCGTCTTCCCGCCCGCCATCATCGGGCAGCTCTGGAAGATCAAGCAGCCGTACAACGTCAACGTCGCCGGCAACCAGGCCGCGCTGGCATCGCTGGCTGACCGCGACTACCTGCTGGGCAACGTGGCGCGGCTGGTGGCCGAGCGCGAGCGGCTGAGCGCGGCGCTGGCGCGCTTCGACTTCTTGCAGCCTGTCCCCGGCAGCCGCAGCAATTTCGTGTTGTGTCGTGTGGTGGGAAGGGATGCCCGCGCGCTCAAGGTGGCGCTGGAAGAAGAAGGGGTGCTGGTGCGCTATTTCGCCAAGCCGGGTCTGGAGAACTGCATCCGCGTCAGCGCCGGACGCCCTGAGGATACGGATGCGCTGATCAAGGCGCTGCTACTGGTTTAGCTCTGAAGGCCGTCCTGCCAACTGTTGCCGCATCAGGTTCGACCTCGACGCCGTTCGTCCAAAGCTCGTATTCACTCAAATCCATGTCGTCACTCCAGGAGATGCCATAGCCGCCTGGGTCAACGCTGACGGCTTTGAAGAACGCTTCTTGCTTCAGCAGACGAAAACGGTCAAGTTCGAGGATTCTTCGACAGTCATATACCTTCTGTACTCCATCGGCAAATGTGACCAGCAGGCAATTATCATCAAGAGGCGTTACGGATCGTATCGTGGGTATCTTCATCATGCTACTCCAATCCAGGAAGACGCTTGAACTCATTGGTGTCCCACATCTCAAGCAACTCACTCTGGTACTGTGCTCCCCATTCCTTAACCAGACGCTCTGCTCGAACAGGTAAGTCGCCTTCCAACATCTCAAGCGTTTCAATCGCGACGACAGCATTGTATTCGCCATAAAGCGCGTGGAAATGGGGAATGCCGTGTTCGCTCTGGCTGAAATACATCTTGATGGCAATACCATAGAACCGTGAAATCAGTGGCATTGTTGAATCCCTGCTCGCTTGAACGTGTATTCGACTACTTCTGTTTGAGCAAATTGTGTTGTTTCGATTATACTCTTCTCACGCTATCGGGCAAGCAAGACTAGCAACACCCGGGACTCACAACATGACACGACACGCCAGCATTTCACGAACAACCAAAGAAACCTCCATCGAACTGGCCCTGGTGGTCGATGGCAGCGGCGAGGCGGAGGTCGCCACCGGCGTCGGGTTCTACGACCACATGCTGATGCTGTTCGCCAGCCACGGCCTCTTCGACCTGCGGGTTGCCGCGACCGGCGATCTGCATGTGGACGAGCATCATACTGTCGAGGATGTGGCCATCTGTCTCGGCCAGGCGCTGGACCGCGCGCTGGGCGACCGGGCGGGCATCATGCGCACCGCGCATAGCTTCGTGCCGATGGACGAGGCCCTGGCGTTCGTCGCGATCGACCTCGGGGGCCGGCCCTACTGTGTCTTCGACGCGGCGTGGCGCACCGACAGGCTGGGCGCGCTGGGCACGGATCTGATCGGGCACGTGTTCGAGACGCTGGCCATCCACGGACGCATGAACATTCACGCCCGCGTCCACTACGCCGCCAACGACCACCACGCTTGCGAGGCCTTGTTCAAGGCTCTCGCCCGGGCGCTGGACGCTGCCACTACCGTCGATCCGCGCCGCCAGGGCGTGCCGTCGACGAAAGGATTGTTGTGAGCTGGCACTGAACACGCATCACGACTCGCCATGATAATCATTGAAAGTGGTAACTGGCAACACCTGCCAGGGGTGGCCGACTACTTCGCCGGACTGGTGGACGACGTGCTGATCGAGCGCGTCATCTGGGGCGATGGCTGGTCTGCCGCGCAACGTGGCGGGCAGCAACTGATTGGGTACGGTTTCATCTGGTACCGGTACTGGATCTGGCGCGACGACCAGTTGGTGGAGCGCTACTACGACAAGGACGGTGTGCTGCTGGGCACGCGCATCGATGTCTGCACGCCGATGGAGATCGAGGAGCGGCACTGGCGCACCCGCGACATGCTGCTGGATATCTGGATCACGCCCGAAGGTCGAGTGACCGTCACCAACGAGGCTGCGTTCGATGCTGCGGTCGATGCCGGCGAGATCACTGCTGAGGAAGCCGAGTGGGCCGAAGCGCATGTGCGCCGGCTGACAGGCGCCATCGCACAGAACCGATTTCCGCCTGCCATGGTACGCAACTGGCAGGTGGACATCCGGCGGATCGAGGACGTGCTGGCGCGCGCCCGCGAGGCCCAGGAGTGAGCCTGTGATTGCTATCATCGACTACGGCATCGGCAACCTGCGCAACGTGGAGCGGGCCTTCCGTCATGTCGGCGCGGCGGTGCAGTTGACGTCTGACCCGGAGCAGGTGCGCGCGGCCGACGGCGTGGTCGTTCCGGGCGTCGGCGCGTTCGGCGCCTGTGCGGCCGGGCTGCAGCGTGCCGGGTTCGAGGATCTGGTGCGCGAGATCGCGGCGGATCGGCGGCCGCTGCTGGGCATCTGCGTGGGGATGCAGCTTCTCTTCGAAGAGAGCGAAGAGATGGGACAACACGCCGGCCTTGGGCTGCTGCCGGGCCGTGTCCTGCGTTTCCCGGAGGGCGGGCTGGACAACACCGGCCAGCGGCTCAAGGTGCCGCAGATCGGCTGGAACCAGCTTTGGCACGCAGGCGATGATCCGCTGCTGCGCGGCGTGCCGTCGGGCAGCTACGCCTATTTCGTCCATTCCTACTACTGCGCCGCCGCTGAGCCGTCCGACGTGGTCGCGACCACTGACTACGGCATGGACTATCCCTCGGTGGTTCGCCGCGGCAACGTCTGGGGCGCGCAGTTCCATCCTGAGAAGAGCCACGCGGCCGGCCTGCGCATCCTGTCAAACTTCGCGGCCATTGTCGCTGCCGCCTAGCCAGCAGTTGAAGCACCGATTGTGCCGGAGGGGCAGCGCTGGCGTGCGCCAACGAGCTCCGGTCGATTTGCCCGCGCGCTGGCTTGAGACTAAAATTACCGGGTTATGCCTGGACTGCCAGAGGAAGTTACGGAATCGCGGCGCGAGCGTCCGAAGCTGCGCGATGTGCTGCGCGCCGGGGTGCTGCGACCGCCGGCTGCTCCCGAGGCGGTAGTCGAGGAGCCATCGGCGCTCAAGCGGGCGCTTCAGGCATACCAGTCGGCAATGCTGCAAGAGGACTACGCTGACTTCGCTGTCCAGCCAAAGTACACGGCCCTGACTGAGTTCTTCTTCACCTCGCTCTATGCGCCGGAGGACTTCGGTCTGCGCAACGACTCGTTTCGCAAGCTGCACGAGTGGCTGGAGGGCATCCTGGGCCGCGATCCGGTGCGCATCCTGGCGCAGGCCATCGAGCTCTACGAGCTAACCGACTCGCTGGACGACGACATGGTGCTGGCATTGCGGGCGATGGGCGTCACCGGCGAGGTGAACGCCGAGGCGTGGGAAGCGGCCTACCGGCGCGTCGGTCGCCGCCGCGATCGTGAGCGGCAGGTCTATCTGATCATGGACAACGCGCGCGCACTGGCCCTGACTACGCGTGTGCCGCTGGTTGGCCTGCAGTTGCGGGCCTTTCGGCCGGCCGCGGCCGTGCTGGGCTGGGGCCATGTGATCGACTTTCTGATCGAGGGCCACGAGGCCTTGTCCAGGGCGGCACCGGTCGAGGCGCCGCTTGAGGCATTGCAGCAGCGCGAGGAAGCGCGTATCGAGCGGCTGCTGCCCTCTGGTCGTCAATGAAGTGACATAATCCAGTGCCACGACAACGGAGAATCTCATGAGAAGCGATCTCGATCGATTGATGTCTGAGCGCAATCTGGACGCAGCGATGGTGCTGGGGAGCACCGCCTCCAGCCCAACGCTGCATTATCTGAGCGGCGGCGCACATTTGGAAGCGGCGATCATCGTCCTGCGACCGGGGCAGCGTCCGCTGCTGATCCATAGCCCGATGGAGCGCGACGATGCCGTCAAGACTGGCTTGGCGTGTGTGTCGGCCGCGCGCTGGAACCTGGCCGCCATCACAAGGGAGATGGGCGGCGCGCTGCTGGACGGCAAGACGGAGCAGATTCGCCGCATCATGGCTGAGTTCGGCGTCCGCGGCAGGGTCGGGTTTTATGGACACGCTGAGATCGGACAGGCCCACGCGCTGCTGTCCCGGCTGGAAGACGTGCTGGATGACGCGGAGGTGGTGGTCGAGTTCGACCAGGACCTGTTCAGCAGTGCGCGCATCACCAAGGACGAGGCTGAGCTGGCAGCGATGTGGGACGTGGCACGGCGGGCCAACGAGGTGGTGGCCGCGGTGGCTGACATGCTGAGCAGCCGGCCGGTTGCCGACAACCGCCTGCTGGCGCCCGGCGGCGCGCCGCTGACCATTGGCCACGTCAAGCGGTTCATCCACGACGAGTGCGTCAAGCGCGAGCTGGAGCAGCCGGGCGGCAACATCTTCTCGCTGGGCAGCCATGCAGCCATTCCTCATCACAGCGGCGACCCGGCGACTGAGCTGGAGCTGGGCAAGTCGATCATCTTCGACTTCTTCCCGCGGCCGGTGGGCGGCGGCTACTTCCACGACATGACGCGCACATGGTCGCTGGGCTACGCCAATGACGCCGTGCAGGCAACCTACGACGACGTCAAGACGGTGTTCGATACCGTGGTGGACAATCTGAAGGTCGGCCGCAAGACCAGCGACTACCAGATCATGACCTGTGAGTTGTTCGAGACCCGGGGGCATCCAACGGTGATGAACACGCCCGGCACCGAGACCGGATACGTTCACGGTTTGGCCCACGGTCTGGGACTTGAGGTGCACGAGGCGCCCAGCTTCTACCCCTACCCGGGCAACACCGCCCAACTGGAGCCAGGCCTGGTGTTTACGGTGGAGCCGGGGTTGTACTACGAGGATCGCGGCTACGGCGTGCGCATCGAGGATGTGTACTACTGTGACAACAATGGCCGCTTTGGCAGCATGAGCACGTTTGCCAAGGATTTGGTGTTGCCGGTGGCTGGGTAACAGGGTGACAAGGTGACAGGGTGATCGGTGAGTTGGCAGCTTCGTTTGAGTTAGCGGATATTGAAGGGGCAATGCATCGGCTGGCGGACTACGCGGGCGATGTCGTGGTGCTCGACTTCTGGTCGGCGGAGTGTCCGTGGAGCCAGCACTACGACGAGTGGCTGTCGCAGCAGTTCTTCGGCTGGGCGCGCGCCGGGGTTCATCTGCTGGCCGTTGCATCGAACGTCAACGAGACCGGCGAGTTCATCCGGGCCACCGTTGCCAAACGCGGCATAACCTTTCCGGTCCTGCCGGATCCCGGCAGCGCCGTGGCCGATCTGTACGGTGCGGTGACGACGCCGCACATCTTTGTCATCGATCCAGCAGGCCGGCTGGCCTATCAGGGCGCCATCGACGACCGGTCCTTTCGCAAGCGCGAGGCAGACGTCAACTATCTCGACCGCGCCATCGATGCATTGCTGGCGGGCCGCCATCCCGATCCGGCCGTGACCGAGCCATACGGCTGCACGATAGCGCGACCGGTTGACCAGGAAGGAACCGCCGCGTGACATCGGGACTTGCTGAGCAAATCCGGTCCGCGGAGGCAACGGAAGCGCTGTCCGGCAGCGCGGTGCGCGCGCCGCGGACACGCCCGGTTCGCCTGCCTGCCGGCTTGATCCGCTGGCTGCTGGCCGGTCTGACGGTGATCCTCGCGCTTGGCGTGCTGGCCGGGCTGGGCTGGGGATTCGTGACGACGGCCGCTCCGGTGTCCGTTTCGGTGGACGGCATGATGGTCGAGGTGTTGACCCACCAGCACACTGTCGGCGAGTTACTGGACGAGATGCAGGTGGTGCTTTACCCGGAGGACCGCGTGACACCGGCGCCGGACACGGCGCTGGCAGCCGACAGTGCCATCGTCATCCGGCGCGCCCGTCCGGTTGCCATTCATGGCGACAGCCGTCAGCGGTTGATCCGCACCCACGCGACCTCCGTGGCCGACCTGTTCGACGAAGTGGGCATCTCGGTCGGTCCGCACGACGAGCTGACGCTGGCGGGAGAGCCGGCAACGGTGGATGCGCCGCTGCCAGCTTTCATGCTGGTCGGCGGGCGGACCCTGCCCGGTGTGCCGGCCGTTTATCCCTGGCGCGGCACAGAGGTTGCTCCGGTTGAGATCAGCCTGCGGCGCGCCGTTCCGCTGGCCGTCGAAGGCGCCGGACTGGACGGGACGCTGTGGACGACTGCCACCACCGTGGGCGAGGCCCTGAACCGGGCCGGCGTCGAGATATTTGAGGGCGACCTGGTGACGCCGGGTCAGGGTGAGCCGGTGGTCGCGGGCCAGCATGTGGTAGTCGAACGTTCGCTGCCGGTCGCCCTGCTGACCCGCAGCGGCGAGCTGCGCACCCGCACCCGCCGTTCGACGGTGGCCGATCTGCTGGCCGAGCAGGGTCTGGTGCTGACCGGGCTGGACCGCATCGATCCGCCGTTGGACACGCCGCTGGAGGCCGGCCTACAGGTGAAAGTCACCCGCGTCGAGCGCCGCTTCGAGGTGCAGGAGGACGTGACCAGGTACGTCTCGGTCTGGGAGCCGGACTACGAGCTTGAGATCGACAACAGCCGGCTGGACCAGGAAGGCGTCAACGGCATCACCCGCTACCGTTATCAGGTCACGCTGGAAGACGGCGAGCCGATCACCAGTACCTTGCAGGACGTATGGCTGGCGCAGGAGCCGATCACCAAGGTGTTGAAGTACGGCACGAACATCGTGCTGCGTGATCTGGAAACGGACAGCGGCCCGGTCACCTACTGGCGCAAGATACGGATGTTTGCCACGGCCTACACGCCGGCCACCTCCGGCACGCCGAAGGATGCGCCGTGGTACGGCAGGACCCGCATCGGGCTGCAGGCGGGCTACGGCGTTGTGGCGGTGGATCCCTCGGTGGTGCGATTGGGCAGCCGTGTCTACGTGCCCGGCTACGGCGCCGCCATTGCCGGCGATACAGGCGGCGGCGTGGTCGGTCGCTGGATTGACCTCGGCTACGACGATGGCACGGCGCGCCCCTGGGGCCGTTGCGTCGATGTCTACATGGTGGGCGAGCCGCCGCCGTCCTACCTGATCCGCTACCGCTTGCCCAACACACCGCCCGTGTCTTGCCTGCGGTAGCAGGTAAATGCAGACGAGGATGGTTTCTTGACCAAGGATAACCCGCAGCGCGGCTGGCTGGTTGCCGTGACGCTGGCCGTGCTGCTTTTGGCTGCATTTGTCCTTCGCACGTGGCACATCGACTACGCTGACGGACAGCTCCCGCACCCGGACGAACGGTCCACGGTGGCGTTTTACGCGCCCAGCATCCGCTGGCCGGCCGAGGGCATCAGTCCACTGGACAAGCGACAGTCGCCGCTCAACCCTCTCTGGGACGTCAGCCGCGGCGAGCGGCGCAGCTACACCTACGGCCATTTTCCTCTCTATCTGCTGGTGCTGACTGCCAACGCGACCAGCAAGCTGGCGCCGCTGGCCGAGCAACTGGGCGCGCCGGCTGACTTCGTTACCACTCTGCGAACGGCTAATGGCGTGCCCGGGTTCGCCATCGTCGGGCGCGCGATCATGGCCATCGCTGACACGTTCACGGTGCTGTTGGTCTTTCTGCTGGCGGACCGTATCTACGGGCGGCGCAAGGGCTATTGGTGGGTCGGCCTGCTGGCGGCTGCATTTGCCGCCTTCTCGGTCTTGCAGATCCAGCTAAGCCACTTCTTTGCGGTTGACCCCATCAGCACGACGTTCACGGCGCTGGCGGTCTACGGCGCGCTGCGGATGGCGCAGGGGCGAAGCTGGGGGTGGGCGGTGGTCACGGGCATCGGCGCGGGGTTGGCGATTGCGTCGAAGTTCAGCGCGCTGCCGATTCTTGCTGCGCCGGTGGTGGCGGGGTTCTTGGTGTGGTGGCGGGGGAGGAAGGGAACGGGAGAGGGAAAGGAGGGAAAGCAGCAGGGCAGCGTTGGTGTTGGGCGGGCGATTGGGCTGGTCGTGGTGGCGCTGGTGGTTTCGGTGTTGGTGTTTGCGGTCGCGTCGCCCTTTGCGATTCTGGACTGGGAGAACTTCAGCCGCGCGGTCCTGGTGGAGCAGGGCGCGATGGTGCGCGGGCAGGCGGATTTCCCGTTCACCCGCCAGTATCGCGGCACGCTGCCCTACCTGTACCACATCGACCAACTGGTGCGCTGGGGCCTCGGGTGGCCGCTGGGCCTGCTGGCGTTTGTCAGCCTCGGCTGGGTTCTGGTCAAGCTGTTCATCGGCAAGGCGCGCGACGGCGAGATCCTGATCCTCAGCTGGATCGTGCCCTACTTCGGGCTGACCGGCCTCTTCCTGGCCAAGTTCATGCGCTACTCGGTGCCGGTCACCCCGTTCCTCATGGTCCTCGCCGCCGGCCTGATAGCGGCGATGTGGGCGCGGGGGGAGCGGAAGGAAGGGAAAGAAGGGAAAGAAGGGAAAGAAGGGAAAGAAGGGAAAGAAGGGAAAGAGAAGTCCGAGGAGCAGAGATCAGAGGAGCAGAGGTCAGAGGGGCAGTTTGCAGCAGTTGCTGCTGCGGCGGATGACAACCTACGGGAGAATCAGACTCTGGACGGCAACGGCGCGGCGGAGAGCAGCCCTATTGACCCCGCGTCCCCTTCTCCCGCTCCCCCCCGCTCCCCCTCTCCCACTCACGCCTCTTCCATCTGGCGCTGGCTGGCTGGCATCGTCGCGGCGCTGGCGCTGCTGGGCGCGCTGTTGTGGTCGCTGGCCTACGTCAACGGCGTGTACAACACGACACATCCCTGGATCAAGGCCAGCGAGTGGATGTACGCCAACATTCCCGACGGCTCGACCATCATGTGGGAGCAGTGGGACGACTCGCTACCCTACGATCTGCCCGAGCCGAACAGCAACCGGGGCCGCTATCGCTTCATCGACTGGGGACCGTTCGAGGAGGACACCGCCGACAAGTTCCAGCGCATGAAGGACACCCTGCGTGAGGCCGACTACATCGCGCTGTCGTCGAACCGCATCTACGGGGCGGTGGACAACCTGCCCCAGCGCTACCCGATGACGAACCGCTACTACCAGTTGCTGTTCGACGGTCAACTGGGCTACGATCTGGCGCTGGAACAGGTCAACAGCCCGAACCTGCTGGGCGTTACGGTCGACGACAGCGGCGCCGACGAGAGCTTCACCCTCTACGACCATCCGCGCGTGCTGGTCTTCCGCAAGGTACGCGACCTCAGCGACGCCGAGTGGGACGCGCTGCTGGGCGCTACCTGGGAGACTGCGCAGCCGTGGGACGTGGGCGAGCCGACGCTTATCCAGCGCCTCTGGCAGGCTCTGGGCCTGACCGACGACGTTCCGCCGCCGTCGGTCGAGGACGAGACCAGCGTCGCCAAGAATTTGCTGCTGGACCGGCCGCTGGACGAGCTGCCTGTTGTCCAGGATTTCCGCTGGAACACCATTGCCAGCCGTTCGACGCCGCTGGCGGTAGTCGTCTGGTGGCTGGCGCTGTTCATCGTCGGACTGGCGGCCTGGCCGATCACCTTCAGCGTCTTCCGCGGCCTGCGCGACCGCGGCTATCTGCTGTCGCGCAGCCTGGGCTGGCTGTTGCTGGGTTACATCGTCTGGCTGCTGGCCAGCCTGAGGATCGGCCGCAACAGCCTGCCGTTTATCGTGGCTGCGCTCGCGGTCATGGCGCTGGTGTCCCTGCTGCTCTGGCGGCGACAGCGGGCTGCGATGGCTGAATTCTGGCGCAGGGAGCGGCGGTTGCTGCTATTCGGCGAGGGTGTCTTTGCTGTGGCTTACCTGCTGTTCGTGCTGTTTCGGATAGCCAACCCGGATATCTGGCAGCCCTGGCAGGGCGGCGAGAAGTTCATGGAGTTCGCGTTCCTGAACGCGATCCTGCGCAGCGCCAACTTCCCGCCGATCGATCCCTACTTCGCCGGCGGCACCATCAACTATTACTACTTCGGCCACTATCTGGTGGGTTTGCTGATCAAGCTGACGGGCATCTGGTCGTCGGTGGCCTTCAACCTGGCGGTCCCGACCGTGTTTGCATTGACCGTCGGCAACGTCTTCTGCCTGGGATTCAACCTGGCCAGCGGGCTGCGCGACCGCGTGCCGCCGGTGAGCAACAAAGATGACGTGGCTGATGGGGCTCCGATTGATCTTGCCGACGAGATCGCGTCCGACGAATCGTCCAGCAACGACGGCGACAATCCCGTTGTCGCTGACCAGACCGCCGCCACTGAGCTGGTGGCTCAGGAGCTGACCGCTTGGGCGAACGACGACACGGCGCTCGCAGCCGAGGCGCCTGTGGTTGATCCTAAAGATCGCCGGCCATTCTGGGAGCCGGCTATTGCCACCGGGCTGCTGGCCGCGTTTTTCGTGGCGTTGCTGGGCAACGTGGACGGCGGCGGGCAGATCATCCGCAGGTTGGCTGAGCAGTCGGCGACCTCGTTCGAGAGCATGCTGCCCGGTGTCCAAACCGGCGTGCGCGCGTTGAGCGGGCTGGTACGGGTGATCGGGCCGGCAAACCTGCCGTCGTACAATTACTGGGACCCCAGCCGCGTCATCCCGTTTACCATCAACGAGTTTCCATACTGGAGCTTCCTGTTCGCCGACCTGCACCCGCACATGATCGGCATCTCGTTCACGGTGCTGTTCCTGGCGCTGGCCTTTGCGCTGCTGATCCGACCGGCACAGGCCGGGGGACGCGTCTTGCGCGTAGCCACCGCCGGCGGGCTGTTCTTTTTCCTGGCGCTGGCGCTGGGCGCGCTGGCGGTTATCAACACCTGGGACCTGCCGACCTATTTCGGGCTGGCGGTGCTGGTCTGGTTGGTGCGCGAATGGCGGTCGGGGCGGCTTTCGGACGATCGTGGACGTGCCTTGCTGCGCACGGCGATCTTCGCTGGCGGGTTGGTGGCCGGGGCATTGCTGCTCTACTGGCCGTTTTTTGCCAACTACAAGGCGCTGGCCAGCAGCGGCGTCGGTCTGTCGCAGGTGAAGACCGAGCTGGGTAAATGGCTGAACATCTGGGGGTTCCTGGGGTTCCTGGCGTTCAGCTTCTTGCTGGTGGAACTGCGCGGCCGCTACGCCCGCGGTGCCGATGGAGCGGTTTCGGCAGGCACAGCCGCCGGGGGTGTGAAGGATCCAGCGCTGCTGCGCTGGCTGCGGCTGGCGATGGATCGCTTCGGCGATCTGGCGCAGGTCATCGGGTTGACACCTTCGCTCAGCGCGCGGGCTGGTGCGGCCATCGGCGTCAGCGTCTTGCTCGCGGCGGCGCTGTGGCTGGCCGGGTGGCAGGTGCCTGCGGTGTTGGTGCTGCCTCTGCTGGCTGCTTTTGCGCTGCTCTGGCGGCGGACCGGCACCGGTCACAGGGCGTTTCTGGTGATCCTGGTGTTCACCGCGCTGTTGGTGCTGATCGGCGTTGAGTTCGTCTACCTTAAGGACCACTTGCAGGGCGGCGAATGGCGGCGCATGAACACCCTGTTCAAGTTCTATATCCAGGTCTGGGTCATGCTGGCGCTGGCGACTGCCGTCGCCCTGCCGTACGTCTGGCGTTTTGTCCACGGTCGTTGGGGGCGCGGCTGGCGGGTGTTGTGGACAGTTATGTTTGGCTGGCTGCTGCTGCTCTCGCTGGCCTTCCTGGTTTTCGGCACAACTGCGCGCTTGAACGACCGCTTTCCAGAGGAGAACGGCCGGCCGCCGGTCGGCACACTGGACGGCATGGCCTACATGCAGGCTGGCAGGTACACCTGGAGCCCCGATCCGGCCCAGTCCGGCAACACGTGGATCGATCTGAAGTACGACTACGACGCCATTCGCTGGCTGCTGGACAACGTCAGCGGGACCCCGCTGGTTGCCGAAGCGCCTATCGGTTACTATCGCGAGGGTGGGCTGCGGGTGGCCTCGATGACCGGCTTCCCGACCTTCATCGGTTTCCACCAGGAGGGCGAGCAGCGCTACGGCTGGCAGACTGGCCCGCGCCGCAGCGAGGCCGAGGAGTTCTGGCGCACGGCCGACCCGCAGCGCGCCCGTCAGATCATCGACGAGCTGGAAGTGGACTACATCTACGTCGGGCAACTGGAGCGCATCACGTCGCCGCCGGAAGGCATCGCCAAGTTCGAGCAACTGGCGGCCGACGGCGTCATCGAGCCGGTCTACCGGAACGACCAGGTTGTCATTTATCAGGTGGTGCAATGAGCCGGAGGCATATACATCGTGGCCATCGTCATCCTGAGCGGTTCGATCATGCACCCCGCACGATGGCGCATCGTGAGCGAAGGATCTCTCGGCGCTCGAATCGGGACAACTGCCTGACGCGCTCCGTGGAGGGCCGGACCGATTGACGCGTTCGAGTTCGAGGCACGCTACCAGCAATACCTGCCGCGGGTGCTGAACTTCGTCCGCCTGCGTGTGCCTGACGACGCGGTGGCGCAGGATCTGACCGCGGCCACCTTTGAACAGGCGTTTCGCAAGATCGACCAGCTGCGCGACCCGAACGCCTTTGCCGGCTGGCTGTTTCGCATCGCCCGCAACGAGGTCGGCCAGTACTATCGCCGCCGGCGTCCACAGACTGACCTGGACAGCGTGCTCGACCTGGCGGCCCGTGAGGACTCGCCGTTCGATGTGGCCGCGCGCCGCGAGCAGTTGGAGCAGGTCTTGCGGGCCGTGGGCGACCTGCCGGCCCGCGACCAGGAACTGATCGCGCTGAAGTTCGCCGGTGAGTTGAGCAATCGGGAAATCGCTCAGGCGACCGGTCTCAGCGAAAGCAACGTGGGCGTGATCCTGTTTCGCTCGATTCGCAAGCTGCGTGACAAGTTGGGAATTACCGGTGAGGTGTGACGAATTGATTGCCGACCTCCTGTCAAAATTTATCGAACAGAATTGGAGCATGCCATCCATGCAAGGGCTGCAAGATATCGATCCTAACTTGCTTGCTCTGATCGTGCGCCTCGGCGCTGTCGTCGGCGTGCTCATCGCCGGACGGTGGCTGGCGAGGCGGACGCGCCAATGGCTGATACGGCCGTTGCAGAGCGTGCCCATGTCCGAGACGATGGTCAATCTGACCACGACCCTGGCGTACTACGCTCTTTTGGTATTGACCGTTGCCCTGGCGTTGGCGGCTCTGGGCGTTCCAGGATCTGCGATCCTGGCTGTTATTCTTCTCTTCCTGCTTGTGCTGGCGATTGCCCTGCAGCAGTCACTGGCCAGCCTGGCGGCGACCATCAATTTCTATCTGTTCAAACCGTTCGAGGTCGGCCACCTCATCGACACCGCCGGTGTGATGGGGGTTGTCAGGGAGGTCCAGCTCTTCAACTCGGTTCTGCTTGCCAACGACCTGACGATCCACGTGTTGCCGAACGCCAAGATCCAGTCCAACGGCCTGACGAACTACAGTAAGATGGGCGCCACTCGCCTCAAGATCCTGTTTCGCATCAGCTACGATAGCGATGCCGACGCCGCTGTTACCGTGCTGACCGGAATGCTGGCCCGCGATGCGCGCGTCCTGACTGACCCGCCGCCGCTGGTCTATGTGCAGGAACTGAGCGAAAGCGCGATCCACATTGCCGTCTGTCCCTACGTCGGGCCGGCCGATTACTTCCAGATCCAGCGCGATCTTCCAGGCCGGGTCAAGACCCTGTTCGAGGAGGCGGGCATCAGAATCCCGTTCCCCCAGCAGGAGGTGACCATTCGCTCGCGGCCTGGCGCAGCACCTGAGGCGCCGCTGGCGGAGTCCGCATCACCGGCAGAGCGTGCAGGCGAGGATAACTACCCGGTGTAATAGCTGCGGCGCTGCTGCATCATGGATTGCATCACACCGTTGCGAACAGGCCGCGGTTGACCTGCGGCGCGCACTGAGCATTTGAGCCATGAACGAGAAAGAACAAGCCCGCCAATTCAGCGCGTTTTTGGATGTCTGGATGCACAGCCCGGACGCCCCGCCTGACGCGCCCGACGGCATGGCAGACCTTGCCGCGGTCGCAGGCGATTTGTTCGCCGTGCGCACGCATCTGCCAGCGCCGCCCCCCGCCTTCGAGCAGCGTGTCTGGCGCCAGGTGCGCCAGGTGGAGAAGCCGGCGCGCCGCGCCGGCCTTCTCGGCAGTCTGCCGGAACTGCGGCTGCGCTGGTTTGCACCGGTGGCGGCCGCGATTCTCCTGGTCGTGTTGGTGCTGCCCGGCCCGCGCATGGCGCTGAGCAACTGGATGGGCAGCATCCAGTTGGGCAGCGTCGATGTGGTCGTTTCGCCCGATCCTGCCGTCCGGCCAGTTCTGTCCGACCAGCATCAACTCTATGACTCGCTGGAGGCGGCTGCCGAGGCCACCGGTCTTGCGCTGGCCGCGCCGGCCTCCCTGCCGTCCGGGTACGCGCCTGACCGGTATGAGGCGGTCAGCTTTGCGGAGCTTCCGGTCTGGATGCAGCCGCTCTTCGTGGAGAGTCGTTTCGTGTCCGCCGACGATCCAAGCGAGTACCTGCTGCTGCGGCAGTACAACGCATCGCGCAGCGACCAGTCACAGCTTGGGCAGGTTGAGTTCCAGTCCAAGGACGTGGACGAAACGCGCCAACTCACCATGAGCGATGGCACGCCGGCCGTGTTGCTGGTCATCGGGCAAAGCGATCCTCCTCTGCAGGAACTGATCTGGCAGCAGGACGGCGTGACCTTCGAGCTGTGGAGCAACGCCCTGCCGGTCGATGATCTGCAGCGGGTCGCCGAATCCGTCAATCCCTAGCGTTCCAGTCTCGTACTCCTCCTCCTCCTCCTACTCGTACTCCTCCGAACCCCGGATTTCGAGTACGAGGACGAGTAGGAGTACGAGTACGAGCGCCTGATAGCGCCCGTGGACTTCATCGACATCCTTCGCTTCTGGCTGGTGATACAACTGTTTGCGCTGGCGGCGCTGCCGCTGGCGTGGCGCTGGCTTGCGCCGCTGCCCAGCCGCGGGTATGCCCTGGCCAAACCGCTGGGCTTGCTCATGGTCAGCTACCTGCTGTGGATCGGCGCGAGCCTGGGATTCCTGCGCAACGGCGTCGGCGGGATTCTGATGGCGTGGGCGGTCGTCCTGGGTGTGTCGCTATGGCTGGGGCGGGCTGGCTGGCAGCGGGACGACGCGGGTGAACGGCCGCTTCTGCGCTGGCTGCGCGCGCGCTGGGTGCTGGTTGTTGTGACCGAAGTGCTGTTTCTGGCGGCGCTGGTGGGTTGGGCGACGATCCGCAGCTTCAGCCCGGAGATCACCACCGCGGGTGGCGAGAAGTTCATGGAGCTTACCTTCCTGAACGGCATCCTGCGCAGCCAGCAGTTCCCGCCCCAGGACCCGTGGCTGTCAGGCTTCGCCATCAGCTACTACTACTTTGGCTACGTCATGCTGGCCGCGTTGACCCGGCTGAGCGGCCTGCCGGCCAGCGTCGCCTTCAACGTTGGCCTCGGCGCATGGTTTGCGCTCACCCTGACCGCCGCCTTCGGCATCGCCTACGACCTCGTCGCGTCCCTCGCCCGCCGCGCCGACCTCGACCGGCCGCCACGCTCTGGCCCCCAGTCCCCGGCCCCCTACATCGGCGGACTGCTGGGCGCGCTTTTCGTAGGATTGCTGGGCAACTTGGCCGGCTTGCTGGAGTCGCTTTTCAGCGCGGGTGTCGGCCCGCTGGCCTTCTGGCGCTGGCTGGACGTCAAGGATCTCAACTGCCTCGGCGGACCGGGCTACTCCGAGCCGATTGCCAACTGCCTCACAGCCGGCAGCTTCGTGCCCGACCGCTTCTTCTGGTGGTGGCGGGCCAGCCGTGTCATCACCGACCGCGATCTCGTCGGCAACGCGGTCGAGGTGATCGACGAGTTCCCCTTCTTCAGCTTCCTGCTGGGCGACATGCACCCGCACGTGCTGGCGTTGCCGTTCGTGTTGCTCGCCATCGGCATCGCCCTGGCGCTGTTGCTGCACGCCAGGCAGCCTGCCTCACCGGGGTTTGGCGATCGACTGAGCAGCCGGTTTCCGCTGGGCTGGGCCGGCTTTGGTCTGGCTGCGCTTGCTCTGGGCGGCCTGGCGTTCCTCAACACCTGGGATTTCCCGATCTACCTGTTTCTTGCCGGCGCAGCGCTGATGGTTCGGCTGGCTTGGAACCGCGGCGGTATCTCGTGGCGCGCGGCAGGCGAAGCGGCGCTGCTGGCGGTAATGCTCGGCGTGGCCGGCGTGCTGCTCTACCTGCCCTTCTACGCCGGCTTCCAGTCGCAGGCCGGCGGCATCCTGCCCAACTTCCTGTTCCCGACGCGGCTGGCGCAGTTTTTTGTGATGTTTGGACCGCTGCTGGCGGCGCTGCTCTTCTTCTTGCTGGCGCTCTCTGGACAGGACGGCCGCGGCGCCGGCTTCTGGAGGCGCTTTGGCGGATTTCTCGCGGCCGCCGTGCTGCTGCCGGTCCTCTTTCTGGTGTTGCTGATCGCGGCCGGCGTTGCCACGGGCGCCGGACAGGAGTTCATGCGCCGGCTGATGGAGCTGCCGGTTGTACAGCAGCAGATCGGCGGGCTGAGCGTGCTGGATTTGGTGGGCGCGGTCGCGGCGCGCCGGGTGGTCACGCCCTGGGCGTTCCTGGCGTTGGCGGGCTTGCTGGCGTGGGTCGGCGCGCTGCTGGCGCGGCGGGTGACTGCGTCCGACGCGACCGAGGATATGCCTGCGCCGCCCTTCGCACCGCCGGTGGCGTTCGTGCTGCTGATGGCCCTGACCGCACTGCTGCTCACATTCAGCGTCGAGTTCGTCTACTGCGCGACACGTTTGGCACGAGGATGAACACCGTCTTCAAGTTCTACTTCCAGGCGTGGGTGCTGCTGGCGCTGGTGGCGGCCTTCGGCGTCATCTACATCGCGCGCTACGGCGGGCGCATGGTGCGCTGGATAGGAGTGCCGCTGGTGACGCTGCTGGTGGTGGCTGGCATGGTCTACCCGGTCTTTGCCACCTACACGCGGGCTGAGAAGTTCCAGACGGAGCCGACGCTGGACGGCACCGCGTATCTGGACCGGCAGCAGCCGGGCGACGCAGGCGCGATTGCCTGGCTGCGCACCAACGTGCCCGGCAATGCAGTGGTGCTCGAGGCTCCCGGCGGGTCCTACACCTACGCCGGGCGCATCTCGGCTCAGACCGGCCTGCCGACGCTGCTGGGCTGGGACGGCCACGAGCTGCAGTGGCGCGGCGACACCGTGGAGCAGGACAAGCGCCGGCCTGACATCGAGCGCATCTACCGCGGCGCCCCGGTGGGCGAGCTGCAAAGCCTGCTCGACAAATGGCAGATCGACTACGTGGTGGTCGGCCAGCAGGAGCGGGCCGCGTACGGCGTGTCACCGCAGGCCGAGGCCCGCTTGGCCGAGGCCCTGGACCTGGTGTATGATGCCGGCGATGTGCGCATCTACCAGCGCCGTGACTGACCGAGACGTTGAACCTGGCCGAAGAAGTCGAACGTCGCAGAACCATTCATGACTTATCAAGCAAGTGCAACAACACCTGACCGAACCGGCGTCACGACCGACCGTATCCTTGCCTGGCTGACGGTTGAGCGGCTGGCGTGGATCGTGATTGGCGTCGCCGCCGCGGCGGTGCGTCTGGCCGGGCTTGGCGCGCGCGTGTTCGATCCGGCTGAGGCGCAGCAGGCTGTGTCGGCGCTGGGTGCGGCCAGCCTGCCGGCCCCCGGGATCAGCCCGTTGCTGCTCAGCTTGCAGCGGGTCGGCTTCGTCTTGCTGGACTCCAACGAACTGATGGCGCGCGTCTGGCCGGCGCTGGCCGGGGTCGCGCTGGTGCTGCTGGCCTACGAACTGCGCGCCGAACTGGGGCGCGTGGGCGCGCTGGGTGCAGGTGTTTTGCTGGCGGTCTCACCGCTGCTGGTGTACTGGAGCCGCAGCGCGACCGGTGAGAGCTTTGCATTGCTGGCGGCCATGCTCCTGATCGTGGCGCTCAGCCGGGCGCGGCGGGGCGAGCGGTGGGTGGTCTGGGGCGCAGTCGGGCTGGCGCTGCTGGTGCTCTCGTCGCCTGCCGGATACGGCGTCCTGATCCTGATCGCGCCGATGGCCGTGCTGGCGCTGGCCGGACGGCGATCCGACGACGACCGGGCGTCTGCGGACCGATCGCAGTGGCTGACCGGGCTGCTGGTTTTTGTCGGCCTGGTAGCGCTGGGCGCGACGGCCATGTTCTTCAACCCTGCCGGCTTTGCGGCCGTGGCGGACCTGCCCGCAGCGTGGCTGCGCGGGTTGACGGCATCGGCCGGCTTTTCTCCACTGCCTCTGGCCGTGCAGCTGGCGCTGGGCGAGTTGCTGGCGCTGGCGGCAGGGATTGCCGGGCTGGTGATCGGCCTGCGGCGGCGTGACTGGTTTGCCCAGGCGCTGGGCCTGTGGCTGGTGCTGGCGTTGGTGCTGCTGTTCCTGCGCAGCGGGCGGACGCCGGTCGACGCGGCGCTGCTGGCGCTGCCGCTGGCCTTGCTGGCCGGCATTGCCATCGAGGCGTTTGTGGCGCGCGTGAGCCTGTCCGGCCAGGAGGCCGAGGCGGCGGTGCTGCTGCTGGCATGTCTCGTGGTGCTGGGCGCCGCCGCAATCTGGCTGGCGGACTATGCCCGCACGCTGGACGGGATACCAAGCTCCGTGTTTCTCTTCAGCGCGGGCGCCGCGCTGGTGGTGTTGCTTGCGATCCTGCTGGCGTATGCCGTCGTTTTCGGCACCCACGTTACCTGGCAGGTGGCCGTGCTGGTGGCGGCCATCGTGTTGGGGCTGTTGACGGTACGCATGACCGCCCTGACCAGCTTCAACCACGATCCATTGCGCTGGGGCTCCGTTGCCAACACGCGCGGCGCGACCGATGGCCCCAATCTGACTGCTTTTCTGGAGCAGCTGGCCGGGCAGCGCGGCACCGACCTGCGCGATCTGCCGGTGACGCTCGTGGCGGCGCCCGGCAGCGAGCCATCGCCGCTGTTGAGGTGGCTCGTCCGCGACGCAGCTACCGGGCAGGCTGCGGACGAGGCGTCTGGGCGGGTGCTTGATCAGTCTGGCTGACGACCCGCCGCCAAGCGGCAGTGACCCGGACACGCCGCTGGTGGGCCGCAGCTTCCGCATTGCCGAACAGTGGTCGCCGGCCGGTCTGCGGCGGCCCGTTGTGGCGGTGGCTGCTGTACGGCCGCTACGGCGCGTTGGCCCAGCCAGCAGCGGGCGGTGGTTTGGCTGCCGGCGATACTTGAACGGCCGGCGAGCACCTATCACATTATTACGTTTCAAGAACCCATATGACCGATTTGATCGAACCTATCCCTTCTGAAGACGTTTCTGCCACCGCAGCAGCCGACCGCGATCTGCCCGCGCCCGCGGCGCCAGGCGCGGCGAACTGGCTCGACCGTTCGTTGGTCAGCCTCACGACCTGGAACTGGGAGAAGGCGGCCTGGGCGGCGCTGCTGATCGCCGCGCTGGTCATCCGCGTCGTCGCGTTAGACAATCGAACGGCCAGCCACGACGAGAGCGAGCATGCCTGGTTCGCCTACAACCTGTTCACCGGCGCGGGCTACCAGCACAGCCCGGTCTATCACGGCCCGTTCGCCTACCATGTGCTGGCGCTGTTCTATCTCTTGTTCGGCGTCAGCGACGTGACGGCGCGCCTGCCGACCGCCCTGTTCGGCGTTGGTATCGTCTGGCTGATCTGGTTCATGCGGCCATGGATCGGTCGTTTTGGCGCGTTCTTCGCCGCGCTGCTGGTTACGATCTCGCCGGCGCTGGTTCACTATGCTCGCCACACGCGCCACGACACCTTTGAGATATTCTTCTTTGTGCTGCTGCTCATCGCCGTGTTTCGCTACCTGGCGGACGATGAGCGTTCGGCGCGCTGGCTGTATGTCGGTGCGGCCGCCCTTTCCTTCACGCTGGCCATCAAGGAGGTCGCGTTCATCGACGGGGCCGCGGTCGGCGGCTTTCTGGTGCTGATCATCCTCTACCGCTGGCAGGGCTGGCGGTTGAAGCGCGATTACCCGGAGGAGGAGCAGGAACCGCCGTTCTCATCGATCACGCGGGGCGACTGGGGGGTGCTTGTGGGCGGTATCGTGCTTTCGCTGGTCGGCATCGTCGTGTTCAGGCTGCTTGGTCTGGCAGACGCGGGGACTGACGCGCTCAACACCGCGCTGAAGATGGTAGTCGTGGCGGCGCCGCCCCTCATTGCGGTGGTGCTGGCCGGGCTGTACGTCCGGCGGCGCGAGGAGGAGGAAACGGCGCCCGCGTTTGGCGTGGCGACCGACCTCGTGGTCGTGCTGGCAACGCTGATTTTGCCCTGGCTCAGCCCGTTTCTCATAAAGGCGCTGGGCTACGACCCGCTCAACTACACCACCGGGATCATGGCGTCTTTTTCGGTGGTTGCCGCGTTGGTCGGCATCGCCGTGGTGGTGGGGCTGCTGTGGAACGCGCGCCGCTGGCTGGTTGCCGCGGCCATCTTCACCGGTATCTTCGTCGTGTTCTTCACCACCTTCTTCACCAATGGCCAGGGCATCGCAACCGGCGTCGTAGGCTCGCTGGGGCACTGGCTGTCGCAGCAGGAGGTGGCGCGCGGCGGCCAGCCCTGGTACTACTACCTGCTGATCACGCCGTTGTATGAGTTCCTGCCGCTGTTGCTCAGCATCCCGGTGTTGTTCCGCGCCTTCGTGCAGCGCAACCGGCTGTCCATCGTGCTGCTGGTCGCGACCCTGGTTGCCATCGGCCTTTGGCTGGGGCTGGGTGTGCTGCGCGGCGAGGGAGGCACGGAAAGCTCGCTGATCAACGACGTGCTGCGGGCGCTGGCGCTGGTGCTGATCTTCCTGGCGGCATCCTGGGGCGGCCTCAACGCCCACCCGCGCCGCAGCCAGTATTTCGTCGCCTTCCTGCCGTTCCTGATCCTCTTCAACTGGGTGGCGTATACGATTGCCGGCGAGAAGATGCCCTGGCTGGTGACCCACATCAGCCTGGCGATGTGCATCGCCGGCGGCTACTGGCTGGGAACGGTGGTCGAGCGCGTCGAATGGCGGACGGCCTGGCGGCGCGGGGCGCTGTGGGCCGCGCTGCTGACCATCGTGTTGATCGCGGCCTTGCTGGGCCTGCTGCGCAGCCAGCCGTTCCAGGACCGCTCGTTGGGCGGGTTGAGCCAGACCGGGCAATGGCTGGCAGCGCTGGTGGTGGGTGGCGCGGCGATCTTCCTGTTGGCCAGGCTGGCCGGCCGGCTCGGCGTGCGCACGCTGTTGCGCGTGGCCGGCCTGACGCTGGTGTTCCTGCTGGGGCTGTGGACGGTGCGCACCAGCTACGCGCTCAGCTTCATCAACCAGAACACCGTTAACGAGTACTTGTTCTATGCCCACGCCTCGCCCGACCCGCTGATGGACATGCACGAGATCGAGGATATCAGCCGGCGAACGGTGGGCGACCGCCAACTGCGCATCGCCTACGACGACGACGCGTCGTGGCCGTTCAACTGGTATCTGTCCACGTGGCCCAACGCGGCCTACTTCGGCGCCAACCCCAGCCGCGAGGCATTCGCCGACGCGCCGGTGGCGCTGGTGGGCACCAAGAACCTGGACAGGGCGCGGCCTTATCTCAGCCGCGACTACTACGAGTTCGACCGGCGGCTGATCTGGTGGCCCAACGAGGACTACAAGAACACCAGTTGGGAGAAGATCAAGCTTGGCATTACCGATCCCGCCAAACGGCGCGAGTTCCTGGACGTGGTGCTCTGGCGCAAGTTTCCAACGCCGCTGAACCAGTGGCCGCTGGTGCATCGCTACAGCCTTTTCGTGCGCAAGGACGTGGCCAACGAGCTGTGGGACTTCGGCGCCGAGCCGGCCGCGTTCGCGCCGGTTGTCGATCCCTACGAGCAGGGCGCGCGCGAGGTTGCCGCGTCACAGATCATCGGCCTTGGGCAGGGCGCGGGCGAAGGACAGCTCAACACGCCGCGCAACATGGCGGTCGCGGCCGATGGTACGATCTATGTCGCCGACAGCGGCAACCACCGCATTCAGGTCTTTGCAGCGGACGGCAGCACGCCGCTGCGCTCGTGGGGCACCTCTTGTGAGCTGTACACCGATGGCCAGCCCGGCTGCATCGATCCCGACGGCGACGGTCCGCTGCAACTGGGCGACGGCCAGATGCATGAGCCGTGGGGCATCGCGGTCGGGCCGAACGGCAACATCTACGTCGCCGACACCTGGAACCATCGCATCGTTGTCTTCGATCCGCAGGGCAACTTCCTGCGCAAGTGGGGCACCTTCGTCACCACCGACGGTGAAGCTGTCGGCGGCGAAGGCGGCTTCTGGGGTCCGCGCGCCATCGCCTTCGATCCCGCGGGCAACCTGTATGTCACCGACACGGGCAACAAACGCATCCAGGTCTTCGATCAGGACGGTGGCTATCTCGGCCAGTACGGCGGCGGCGGCGTGGTGCCAGGCCGCTTCGACGAGCCGGTTGGGCTGGCGCTGGTTCCGCACGAGAGCGGCGCACCGGGCGGCGAGCTGTTCGTGGCCGATACCTGGAACCGACGAGTGCAGGTCTTCGACGTAACATTCACCGACAATCTGTCGGGCGGCGGCGTGGCCGGCCGGCCGGAGTTCACCTTCCTGCGCGAGTGGCCCATCGAGGGCTGGTCCAGCCAGAGCGTGGTCAACAAGCCGTATCTGGCGGTGGACGGCGAGGGCTACGTCTACGTGACCGACCCAGACCTGTGGCGGGTGCTGGTCTTCGACCGCGACGGCAACTTCAAGGCCACCTTCGGCGTCTTCGGCAACGACAGCCAGAGCTTCGCGCTGCCCAACGGCGTGGCCATCGGGCCGGACAATGCCGTCTTCGTGGCCGATGCAGACAACCATCGCGTGATGGTGTTCCCGCCGGTGCGATAGGGCAGCCGTTCCGCAAGGCGATTGGCCGGCCCGGCATGACTGAGAAGAATGCTGGCTCTTCGGGACCAAGTGGGCAGGCACGCTGGCTGCGCGCGAACCTGCAGAACTTCGCTTTGGCGGCTATTGCAACAGTTGCGGCGGTGGTCGTCGCCGTCCTGTTGTTACAAGTTGCCGGCGTGAACGTCGCCCGGCAGCTATGGTACCTCGCCAACAGCGTTCTGGGTCCGACCCGCGTCGGCATCTGGCAGGAGGATGCGACCTTCGGGTGGACACACGTTCCCAACAGTGTTGGCAGGCACACGAAGCCGCTGACCTACGATGTCACGTACACCATCGATGACCACGGCCATCGCGTAACCGATGGATCGTATGATCTGCCCAAGGTGCTGGTGCTTGGGGACAGCATCACGTTTGGTCAGGGCGTGGAGGACGATGAACCCTATCCGGCGATCTTGCAGGAGATGTTGCCCGGATACAAGGTGATCAACGGCGGTGTCTCGGCCTGGGGCACGACCCAGTCTCTCTTGCAGCTCGAGCAGCTGCTTCAGGAACATGACGACATCAGCCTGGTCGTGTACAGCATCATCGACGACGACGTCAACCGCAACTATCTGCGTTGGCTGAGCACATCCAGAAGAGCTGCGGTTGCAGGTGCTGTACTTCGACGTCGCTGATGGCAATCTTCTCTTCGGGGACCTTGCCGATGCGCAGCGGGATGGCCTCCCTGAGCTAGGCGTTGCGTGAACAAGAGATTGCCGTGACACAACTGCTGTTGGCAAGAATGGCGCTAAGTTCGGAACGATCAACTTCTTCTGTTGGCTCCGTTCGCCCACGGAGGACACCCGCGACTTCAGCCAGGCCATTATCGCCGCGTCGGCCCTGACCGTTTCGATCTGCGCGACAAGGTCGATTGCACGGACCAGCATCTCAGGTTCGACCTTCACCCCAACGCCGAGTGTCACCGGCGGATCGCGGACGCTGAACCGTTCTGCGCCAAGCGCTCCAGTTCGGCAGTTCCCAGCCCACTGGCGGGACACGATCCCAACGACCCTTAACAATCGTTGGTGTTGGCAAACGACGCGTGCTATAATCCGGGTACGAGCGCTTGTCGCGATACGCGGCAAGAGGAGGTAGAACGGTATGGCGCAGGAAAGCAATGTTCTGATTGAAATGATCTTCGAGCAGGCACGCCAGCTTCCGCCAGAAAGTCTGTCGGATTCAAGAAATACGTGGAATTCCTGACATACAAGACCAGCGGCGACTGGGTTGAAGATCACCCCATCAGCGTCGCTCAAATCACAAAACTCGATGGTATTCTTGAGGGCTTTGATTTCTCTCCCGAGGTACTGGCCGAAGCACGTCGCGAGCTGTGGAGCGGTTTTGGGGACATCGATTTGTGAGGCGATACGTTGTTGACACGCGACGTCTCGGGCAGTCACTGACTGATAATAAGCATTTGTCGCAAGTCAAAGTCAGAAAAAAACCGCTCCTCGCAATGTGTGCTCTCAACTTCGCGCGTTCAAGTTCATTCAGATAGGCCTAGCTTATGCTCACACATACACATTCGCAACTTCAAGCGCTTCACCGACGTCGAGTTCGAGCCAGCTGTGCAGTACTTATCGGACCGAACAACCGGGCAAAACCATCGCGCTGCAAGCATTAGCACTGTGGGACATTGGTCCATGCCGCTGGAACGAGAAATACGCAGGCAGGAAATCGCCAGAGCAACGGCCAGGTGTCACGTCAACCGCCGTGACCTCAATGCAATCCCCATTCCCGACGCCAACCCTTGTGGCGGATTTCCGAGGGTGCGCAGTATTGCAGCGCGGTGGCAGGTCAGCTAAAAGACGCAGAACATCCGCATTGATGTAGTCGTTGAAAAAACCTAGCGGCGTGCCTCGGCGGTGACTGAGTTTGACCACGCAAACGACGCAATCGTTCTATTGCCGCTCCTTCGTGTTAGCGAAGACGATCCACCAAGTCGCATGCCCATTCCACCAGAGGTCAGTAATGACCTGAGTGGCGTTCTTGCCACCAATGTCGGGCCTGGCCGATCGCGAGTCTGAACAAGCAGCAGCCCGGGGAGATCGGGGTCCTAGTAGGAGGGTCAAACCGCACAGGTATTGCGCAACCTGTGCTATCAAGTTTATGGTGAGCTGAGCGTGTCAGCTCCAGACATGTTGCAACTGCAAGAGGAGCGTACTCCTTATGGAGAGCGACATGAACAATTCGATGGCTCGAAAGAATGGCATGAACTCACCGAGCACATCCACCGTCTCTTTGGAGTAACTCTGCTTCCGCCGAAGTATATCAAGGAGCGGAGCGAGTTAACCATGGCATATCAAGAGGCGGGTGGTACGATATTGGATCTTTCATCAGCTGGCCGAGGATTACATCAGACGCTGCTGCTGTTGGCCTATCTCTATGCAAACCCACGCACTGTCTTGCTCTTGGATGAACCCGACGCTCACTTGGAAGTACTGCGGCAGCGTCAGACGTACCAATTGATTACTGAGGCAACTAAGACGCAGAGTTCACAGATCGTTGCTGCCAGTCACTCTGAAATCGTACTTGATGAGGCCGCAGGTCGTGACAGTCATCGCATTTGTGGGCGCTCCTCATCGCATGGATAACAGGGGAAGCCAAGTGCTTAAGGCGCTGACCGCGATCGGCTTTGATCAGTACTATCAGGCTGAGCAGGTTGGATGGGCCCTTTATGTTGTGAGGGGAGCACTGATCTGGCAATCCCGTCATTCGCGGCGACGCTCAAGCATACTGCCGTCCAGTTTCTGGAGAGACCATTTGCGTTTACGTTGGCAGTAATGTGCCGCAAAAGCGCGGACCATTTTTATGGACTGCGCGAGGCCAAGCCAGACTTTGTTATATTGCCATTCTCGGATCACCTGGATCGTAGCCTTCAGAGGGACAACCACTGTTGGAGCTAATGTATGAAGGAAGTGAGATCGAGGAGTTATCTTTGTCAGCGTGATGTGTTAATGAGCTATGCGCCACGAGCTTTCTAACGATCTATCGGTCTTCATTGAAATGGAACGACGCGAGCTGGCGACAGAGCCGCCAATTGACGAGGTTTCCGCTGACACTTGAGACGCTTACTCCACCAGTCCTTGGTCACCTGACGCCGCCGACGACTTCTTGATCCACTCTTCGATCGATACTTCCGCAAGCTTGGCTTGCCTAACTTGATGCGCAAGCCTAAAACTATTACGTTCTTGCAGATCTAAGGTCTCCTGACCAGACTGATCCCAAAGTCATTGATAATGCAGTCGTGCGACAACAGGCTCTTTCGCTGCCAAGCTCGCACTGGATGACGAAAGGTTTGTGAAGGTCGGATTCCGAGAGGACATTGCATTACTTGGCCATTTCGCTTATCGAGTCTCCTAAATCTGGCGGTCCCACAATTCAGGTTTTCTCCAGACTTGATCACATCGTCGATGAGGCGGTGCGCGTTCGCACTGTGGGCATGGAGCTGCACGGGCCGCGGCTGGCAGCGCCGGCCGCTGGAGGCCGGGCTGCGCGAGGACCTGGCGGGCGCAGCGGGTGCTCTTTCCGAAGAGGTCACCGCCGGGCGTTGGAGCTTCCTTCGATCACACCTACGACCGCGAGGGCGCTGCACGACGCTGGCCGGCGACCGCGTCCACTCTCTGCGCCCGGCTCCAGCGGGCTGAACGTGTTCGACCGGACGACCGGCGCATTGCGCCCGGCGCGGACGGCGGACTTTGTCGATTATGTGCGCCTGGCCGACGGCTGGAGCACATCGCCTATCTTGCGACCGTTCTCCGACGACGCCCGCTCCGATTGCCGACGCCTGGCGGCTACCTAGTGCTGACCAACAGCCAGCCGGTACTTCGGGCGTTCACGGTCGGCGTGCCGCGCATGGCCGAGATGATGGCGCTGTTCCGCCGCGACCGGGCCGACCTGCTGGCCCGTCCGATGAGCATCTTTACGGTCACCGCGTCGGGCAACTTCCGCTACGGCGAGGACTCGTGCCACAACCTGCTGGACTGCGTCGAGTGGGGCATCCCGGTGGAGATCGTGCCGGTGACGCTGATGGGCCTTGTGGCGCCCGTGACGTTGGTGGGCGCGGCCGTATTTCACACCGTGGACGTGCTGGCGGGCATCGTGATGGCGCAACTGGTGCGTCCCGGCGCTCCCGTGCTGTTCGGCGGCGCCCCGGCCGCCTTCCACATGCGCGAGACCACGTCGCCCATGAGTGCGGTGGAGGCGATGCGGCTGGATCTGGCCTACGCAGCTATCGGCAAGCATCTGGGCCTGCCAACCCAGACCTACCTGGGCATGAGCGAGAACCGGGCCGTGGACGCCCAGGCCGGCGCAGAGAGCTTCGGCGGCGCGCTGCTGGCCGCGCTGGCCGGCATCAACTCGGTGTCAGGGGCCGGGATGCTGGACTACACCTCGGCCTTCAGCCTGGCCAAGCTGGTGCTGGACAACGAGCTGTGCGGGCAGGCGTTGCAGTTGGCGCGCACGGCCGATCCCGTCGGCGACCTGCCCATCGACGAACTGGTGGCGGCGCAACTGGCCGAAGGCAATCTGCTGACCGCCGAACACACGCTGGCACACTGGCGCGACTGGCTCTACCTGCCCGGCCCGGTCTGGGATCGCAGCGGCTGGGACGCCTGGACCAAGGCTGGCAGCAAGACGTTGCGCCAGCGCGCCGATGAAGAAGTCGATCAACGGATCGCAGCCTGGCAACCGGTGACAACAGACCCGGCCATCGACCGCGATCTGCGCCATCTCCTGGCAGGATCGGGGTACTGGTCCTTGCCAGAGACGCCAACCTACGCAGCGCCAACAGTTCGCCACCAATTGCCCCGCCGCCGCGGCCACCGTTCGTTGTAGTAGGATAGGGCCTTGTGCCCGTTCTGCCCGCCGGAACGCCCACGAGGGGCTATCCTACAGGCGCAGCGAGCCATCCAAAGGAATTCCATTCATGACTGCAACCACCCAACCTCAGGCCCGTAATTCATTGGGCAGGATCGGCCAGCCGGCGCCGCTGCGCGAGCTGGCCGCGCAGCGCTGGGATGTGATCGTCGTCGGCGCGGGCCACAACGGCCTGACCTGCGCCGCCTATCTGGCTAAGGCCGGCAAGCGGGTGCTGGTGCTGGAGAGCCGCGCGCGGGTCGGGGGAGCCTGCACGCTGGAGGAGCCGTGGCCCGGCTACACCGTGTCGCCCTGCGCCTACCTCTGCGGGCTGCTGCATCCGCTGGTGATCGATGAACTCAACATGCTGGCCTACGGGTTTGACTGGAAGCCGGCCGCCGCGGGCATGTTCGTGCCCTTCGAGGACGGCAGCAGCATCCAGCTTGAAGAGGACGACAACGTGAGCGAGGACGAGGTGGGCCGCTTTGCGCCGCAGGATCTGGCCGGCTGGCACGCGATGGGCGACGTGATGCGCCGCGCCCGCGATGCTGTGCGGCCAGAGGGCGACGACGACCTGTGGCTCGCCCCGCCGCCCAGCCGCGCCCAGATCGAGGATCGTCTCAAAGGCGACAGCGAGGCCATCGGTCTGCTGTTCGAGTGGTCGATGGTCGAATACGTGGAGCGCTACCTGAACGACGAGCGCCTTCAGATGGCGTACCTGGGCCAGGGCGTCATCGGCACCAACGCCAGTCCCTTTGAGCCGGGCACGGCCTCCATCAACTTCCACCACTCGTCGGGGCGGCAAGGCGGCACGCCAGGGATGTGGGGCTACATCATGGGCGGCATGGGCAGGGTGTCGTTCATCCTGTGCGACATCGCGCGCGACCTCGGTGTGGCAGTGGCCACAGATGCGCCGGTGGCGCGCATCCTGCCCGGCCGCGGCGTGGAACTGGCCGGCGGCGAGCGCATCGACGCGCCGGTGGTGGTCAGCAACGCCGATCCGTCCGTGGCGCTGCGGCTGCTGGGCGATGAGGCCGATCCCGGCTGGCGGGCGCAGGTCGAGGACGTTCCCCGCGTCGGAGCGACCATGAAGGTCAGCGTGGCGTTGTCGGAGCTGCCCAACTTCACCGCCCGACCGGGAACCAACGAGCGCCACCACCGCGGCCAGATCAACACGCCGTTGACCAAGGCGCAGTGGCAGTCAGCCTTCGACACCGCACGGGCCGGCAAGCTGCCGCCGCGGCTGTGGACCGAGCTCTATTTCCAGACCGCCTACGATCCCAGTGTCGCGCCCGAGGGCAGGCATCTGATGAGCGTCTTTGCGCAGTATGTGCCCCACACCTTTGCCGATGGCGACTGGGACAGCAACCGCGACGCGGCGGGCCGGATCGCGCTGGAGAGCATCGGCCGCTTTTGTAGCAACATGCCCGAGGCCGTCGTCCATCACGAGGTGTTGGGCCCGCCGGACATCGAGGAGAAGGTCGGGCTCACCGGCGGCCAGATCTTTCAGGGCGAGATCCTGCCGCAATACATGTGGGACAGGCGGCTGGCCTACAAGACGCCCATGGACGGCGTCTATCTGTGCGGCGCTGCCACGCATCCCGGCGGCAGCGTCATCGCCGTAAACGGGCGCAACGCGGCCATGGCGGTGCTGGGAGAGCAGGCTTCCGCCCGTTGATGCGCTGACTGCTTGTTGTAGGAGCGCTACGGTGCTATCATCGCCTCCATGACCACGGCCACCCTCGAGCAAATCATCGCTATCACCGACGTCAGCGCCAGGCACTGGCAGACGTTCGACGCGACCTCGCCCGGCGGCGTTCCCTTCTCCGGGTACATCTCCCGTCATGAGAGCGACAAGCTGGGCATGCTGGCCGTCACCCAACTGGCCGGGCAGGAGCGGCTGGAGTTCATCCCTGCCATGCCCAAAATCCATTATCCCTACGTTCAGGACCGCGAGGGCCGCCTGCACGTCAGCATCCCCGTGCCCATCAACATCGTCGACGCCCGCTTCACTGCCAAGCTGGACGGCACGGCCATCATCTTCTATCCGCTGACCGCGGCCGACGGGCAGGTGTTGGAGGTTATCCCGCGCACACGCCTTCAGCCGGTGCTGATGCCCAGCCGCTGGGGCGACTGGCAGGGCCTGCTGGCCGAGGCGCTCCCCGACCGCACCCCCGTGGCGCGCGCCGTCACCGAGCAGCAGGTCGTGCTGGTCTTTGAGATGTGGGGCTATCGCAACCCGCACCTGATTCGCTACGACGTTCCCCTGGCTCTGACGCTGCACACCGCCATTCGCCACCGCAAGCCGGTCAGCCATCGCCGCCTGGCCGACATCGCCGGGCGCTACGGGCTGGACCTGGCGCCGACCCTGGAGGTGGCCGCGCCCGACGCGGACGGGCTGGCTGCCGCCTATCGCCGCTGGCAGGCGCGCCTGGAGGCGGAAAACGAGGCGGCCGGCCAGGATGTCTACGTGCAGGAGGGTGCGATCCTGATGCTCTCCACGGCGGAGACGGCCGCCTATTGGAAGTGCAAACCGCCTTCCATCGAGGAGATCCACTGGCAGGCCGACCAGCGCATCAGCAAGGAGATCGTCCAGCAGGCGCTGCTCAAGCTGCTGGAGAACGGCTACGACTTTGCGGCCGGGCGGCCGGAGGACGTGTACGCCGAGCTGGAAAACGACTTCGACCCGCAGCACGTGGCGGGCGAGGCCGAGTTGATCGATCCGCGTCTACCTGGATTTCACCGTCGAGCTACAGCGGCAGCAGTGGCTGCGCGATCCTGGTCGGCGCGTCCGGGCTGGACCCCGCGACCTGCCCCCCTGATGCGCTATCTCTGCCAGCCACTGCGCCAAGCGAGAGATGGGCCCGGGTCTACACCGCAACCGTCAGACACTCTACGGAGTGAATTGAGGGCTGCTGGTGTTGCGCAGCATTCGACCACCGCAGTCAGTTTTACCCTCCTCGACCACCGCGATCTCCTCGTCCGTCAACTCGTACAGCTCGTACACCAACTGGTCGATCTGGCGATCCGTCGTCTCTGTCTATGACATGGCGGGAGGACCGTCTTGACGTGCCGCGCATGCTCTCGGCGGCCAGGCGCCTGTGCAGTCCACGCCTGCGGCGGTCACGCTCCACCAGCGCCACCATCTGGTCGTGGCGCGAAATCGGTTCAGCCGGGAGGCAATCCAGTTACCTCGCTTCAGTCGGGCAAATATGCTCGGTGACATCTCGATTTCCTCGCATTGGCGAACTCAAACTGGACCGGGTATAATCACAGGCTGTAGGAACAAACGACAGGAGCAGAATCATGTTGAAGCCTCAGCGAGTGACCTTTGACGAATTGAATGAGCGCCTGCGCGCTTACGAAGAAAAGTATGGCTACTCCACGATCGAGTTTTACCGGCGGTTTCGCGCTGGAATTCTTGGCGACGACGACGACCTGATGATGTGGGCAGGCTTGTATCATCTCTATCTGACCTCGTTGCCCGTACGGCAGACCTGAAACGAACTGGAAGCTGCATGAAAATAGATGACTACTTTGCGTCTCTTGAACGAAGCTTACGCTCCAACCCACTGGTAAGTTGGTTACGAAACCGTTTGTCTGCCTGGCCTCGGATGACTTCAATGGTCTTGTTCGAGGCCGCGTTTTCTTCTGGGACGATGCGTTTCTGGATATGTACGAGGTGGTCAGTACCGAGTTGGGCTATCCCGTTCGCGTCAGCTATGCGTACGCCTTTTTGCACAACGATGAACGCATCTTTCGATACGACAATGCGCCGCATCATCCTGAAATTGATACGTTTCCCCACCACAAACACATCGGGGCGCGCGAACGCGTAGCTCCATGCGATCAGCCAAGCCTGGGCCAGGTGTTGGCCGAGATAGCTGACTGGATGGACAAACACTCCGAGCCACAGCGCTGATCAAGGCGCCGGTCCATTTGAGTCTGCTCGTGCTGTCCCTCGCCCGCCAACCACAAATGCCCCCGACATAACGAATGCAGCAAGTAGCTTCCCCGGGACGCGTCACCTACTGAATTCGTGTATTCGTGGTCTATTCGCGGACAGCAGTCTCTTCTACTGCGCGATCTCCTCGTCCGTCAACCCATACAGCTCGTACACCAACTGGTCGATCTGGCGGTCGGTCGCCTCGAACTGGCGCTGCAAGACCGTCTTGACGTGCGGTACATCCTCAGCGGCCAGGCGCTTGCGCAGGTCCACGCCTGCGGCAGTCCGCTCCACCAGCGCCACCATCTGGTCGTGGCACGCTGACGTCGGCGGGTGACGGCGACGTATCTCATTCCCAAATGATGTCCACCACCATGGTCGGCGCCGGGCAAGTTGATGACGCCTACGCGGCAAACGGATAGAACCACACGGGCTGTGGATGGTTTTCTGGTTTCAGCGGCTCCGGCAACCGCTGGGGCCGGGCCAAATGCCAGCGATAAGCGCCCGGATCACCGGTACAGTCGACGATTTCGACGGTTCCTACCAGCACTCCAGCAGGAAAGTCGCTGGTTTCAGCTCTCATCGACCGAAGTCCCGTTCATCGCCAGAGAGGCGGCATAGATGTATATCCGTCCCCAGATCTTGGTGGGCCGGCTACGATATTCGATGCGCTTCTTGCCACGCAGGATTTGTTCAGCATAAGGTTGCCTGATGCTCAAGGAAACGCCGCGTTTCTGCGTATCATCGCTACTCCTGTCTGTCTGGACGAACGAAACCGGCTGCCTATCGGCTTGCCTCCACGATCTTGATCTCTCCTCGTCCATCAACTCGTACAGCTCGTACACCAACTGGTCGATCTGGCGGTCCGTCGCCTCGATCTGGCGCTGCAAGACTGTCCTGACGTGCGGCACACCTCAACAGCAAGGCGCTTGTGCAGGTCCAGCATCCGCTCCACCAGCGCCACCATCTGGTCGTGGCGCGCCACATCGGCGGGGTTGGCGAAGTCGATGGTGCGGACTGGAAACGCCTGAACATATTGGCGCTTGAATCTCAGATATTTGTCGTGTTTGCCCTCGAGGGCAGCACATGTATCGATGAAGAACCGATTGCTCAACGCCGAGTTTAGGACTAGAAGATACAGGTCGCAACCAGGAAGGAAAAAGGTCGTTGTAGCTCCATAGAAACCTACTGGATCAAGCAAATCTGGGAGCACTGGCAATGTCTGGAAAAGATGATCTTGGGTTGATCAAAATATGGTGCGTAGTTCAGTTGGGCCTGCTGTAATTCGTACCATGCTTGCTTGGTCAACTCGACGTAGGTCGATTCTTGTATGGCTTCAGATGATCTTCGACTGCTGGGTACCTTTCTATTGGGATACCGCGGAACGTGTACAGGATGTATCTTCCCGGAAACTCAATTGAATAGCGCCGAATGTCTCGTCCACCCCAAGTAAGGTTTTATGATCTCGCTCGCCTCGGGATTGTGCAAGGATCGCTTGACCGTCCGCTGTCGATTATGAATGCCTCATCAGAGCCTGACTTGATGCCATAACTAATGTTGCTGTTGCAATATTCATCAAGGAGAGCAAAATCGGACTTTAGACGGCGGAGTAACCTGTCATTTGCTTCGGTTGAAGCTCCACTATCAGTGGCTAGTGACTTCTGAGGAACTTGGTAGGTGCAGGCTTCAATCCTTCGCCGACACTGAGTGTGCCTTCGGTCACTGATCTAGCTTGATTTCCATACTCAGCGGTTCCAGTATAGGATCGACTGATCATTCTCTTGCTCATGAATGGTCAATAGGACAATCGTTCTTACGGTCGCGCCTTGAAATACCGGAAGTCCGGCAAAATCAACCACTCGATGAATTGCAGTGTTCTGGTGAAGATACTGCCGCAATGGGCGTCCATATTTGGCAGCGTAGTAGAACTTGTTGGATATGATCATGCCGAACCGGCCCAGGACCTGATTAGCCCTGATGAGCACGTTCGATGAAATAGGCGTAAATATCTGATCGCTCGTCATGACTTTTCGTAACGCTTTTAGGTATTCCTTCAGTTCCTTGAAAGTCTCCATGCGAATGTATGGCGGATTGCCGATCACGCGTCAAAGAAAAAGCCGCCGGCAGCAAACACCTCCGGAAACGCCGCCTGCCAGTCGAAAACGTTGATGCGCAGCGCCTCGTCTTCGTCCAGCAACGTCAGTTGCCGGCCGTCGTAAGTCTGGCCCGATCAGGGAGTTGCCGCACTTGATGTTCCGGTCCAGGTCGGGCAGCACCGCTCGGGGAAGAGCGCCAGTTGCTGGCCCAGCGTCTGCTCGTCCTCCCCTTCAGCACCTTCAGCAGCGACAGCTTGGTCACCTCTACCGCCTGCGGGTCGATGTCCACCGTAGATGTTGTTCAGCAGAATGCGTTTGCGCTCGTCGATGGTCAGGTGCCAGTCGCCGTGCCCGGTCTGGAAGATCCTCGGCGTGCGCCCTGGCCCACGCTCTGCCCCGTCCGCCAGATACTGGTCGCGGTGCCAGTCCAGCAGAAACTGGTAAGCGCCCAGCAGGAAGGAGCCGGAGCCGCAGGCCGGGTCGAGGATGCGCAGCTTGCTGACGCCGCCCTGCGGCCCGGCCGCTTGCCCTCCACACTAGCTTGCCGACGGTCTGCTTGACGATGTAGTCCACGATGTAGCCCGGCGTGTGGCGAACGCCGCCCCGCCTTCACGGCCTCCGGCTTCTCCTCGACCTTCGCCTGGTGGCCGGGCGTCAGGCGGATCACCTTGCAGGAACTGCTCATGTAGACCTGGCCCAGAATGTCGGCCGGCAGCACGTAAGAACTCGTAGGGGCTGTCGGGAGTAGTACAGGTTCCGGAGGATGTCGCGCAGCGCGCTTGTCGTCGATCTGGGCTGGCGTCAGCCGTCGGGCGGCTCGCGCGGCCCCGTTCGTCGTCGAAATGGAACAGTCCGGAGTTGTAACGGGCGTCGGCGTGGCCGGAACTGCTGCACCAGCCGCTCGTAAAGACCTGCCCGCCGTTGGTCAGCCCCAGCAGCGCGCCGTATTGCTCGATGCCGCGGTCCTCGGCGATGCGCAGGAAGATGATGCGGTCGATGGTGGCCTGGACGGCGTAGTTCAGCTCGCGCTGGCTGACCGCCGGGTTGCGCAGCACGATGTTCCTCGCCAACGGAGTCGCCAGCGCAATCGCCGGGAACGCGGCGTCCTCGGCCGTGCGCTTGCTGCGCTTCTCCTCCACGTAGCGGTCGAAGGAGCCTTGCAGGATCGCCTCGCGGCTGAACACCCCGGCGATCTCGTCCCAGCGGCTCGCATAGTCCTGAAAGCCGATGTACATCACCCGCGCCGTCGATGACTTGTCCCCTTTGTCGGGCCGGATGCGGCAGTCGTAGACCGCCAGCTCCTCGAAGTCGGTCAGGATGCTCAGCGGCAGCTTGGCGCTCCAGGCATGGCGCCGCAGTTGGTAGGCCGGATGGATGTCGTTGCGGATGTCCACCGACGGCTTCTTGGCCTCGACGAAGAACTTCCTCGTGCCGCCGATGCGGAAGCTGTAGTCAGGCGCCTTGGTGCCGCCGGCCACCTTGATCGCGTCCTCGTGGACCACGTCCTTGTAGGCCTCGGCATAGCCGCGCTCGTTGTCCACGTCCCAGCCCAGCGCCTTGAACAGCGGGTTGATGAACTCGACGCGCGCCAGCGTCTCGTTGTAGCGGCCCTGCTTGTAGGCCGGCAGGTTGCGCCCGAAGCGCTCGATCAGTTCGTGGACTTTGTCAGGTGCGGGCATGAGCATCCTTGCAGTGGTCTGTGAAGCGGTCCCGTCGATGGCTGCTATTCTAGCACAAGAAGTTGCACGCGAAAGTTGCCAACTTTTCCGACTGGGAACCGTCGGGAGGGGTAGTTGGCAACTTTCGACCCGCTCGCCGGCGCGCCTACTGCGGGTTCACCAGCACCCAGACCAGTCCGTCTTTCGGCCCTTCCAAGGCGACATGACAGCGGCACCTTCGCTGACCACCATGCCGTCAACGGTGCGCGATTGTATCGCCCGCGCCAGACGCCGCTGCAACGGCAAGTCGCGTGCCGGCGCGAATGGCGCTGTCACCCAGCATAATCTTCACTTGCATCGGTCCCGAGTAGACCACCGTAACATACTCGCCTGGCTGGGCTGGTCCTTCACGCGGCACCAGCCGTTTGCCGGTTCGGTGGGCGGTGCTCTTCCTGAACGATAAGCTCAGCCCGCCCGGCGACTACGCCGACGACTGCATGGCCAGGTTCGGCCCGCGTGGCCTGCCACCACAGGCCGACCCAGTGTCGAGATCAGTGGGCGTGACGGCTGGATACTCACTGCGTCTCCGGGTTGCAGGCGCAGTCGCCGGCATTGACCGCGAAGTTGGCCTGCAGGCAGCCGATGCAGTTGCCGTCATTTCGTAGATGTTGCCCGGAAGTAGCCGGCGTAGAGGTCCCCATCGGCGTTGACGCCATCTCCATACGCGCTAATCACGTAGACACCGTATCTGCCGGCAGCCGAAACGATCAGCCCGTCCTGGACTGACAGAGCTCGCAGCGAAGCCAGCGCCATCCGCCAGCGAGGTGAAACCAGCGGTGGTCGAGTTACTCGTCGACGCGGTCACTGTTGTGGATGTTCACACCGACCAGTCCCGCTGATGCAACATAGACGCCGTAGCCGTCAGCCCGGCCGACATCAACCCACTGCCCTCGGCGCCCGCGACCTCGAAACCGTTAGATTCGCCGGAGAAAGTTGCGGAAGACGGGTTGCCGGCAACGTTGACGTGAACGCCGTCCCAGGCCGCGTCGTTGACCACCATGCCGTAGGCGCCGGTGAGTCCCGATGTAGATGCCGTCCAGACCCGTTGTTGATGGCCAGGCCGTGGGCCGACGTGTTGTTCAGCACCAGCGCAGCGTAGTCAGGCGCCGAGGTCCCCTGGATCTTGAGCGGGTTGCTGGCACCGATCCACGTCTGGCCCAGGTGGTTGTGGTTGTTGTCGCTGGTGAAGGTGCCGGTCTGGTTCCAGTGGCCGGCATGGCGGGCTGGACGTCGGTGACGTTGATCTGGCCCGTTCTGGTCAACGTCACAGGCCGGGTTGTAGCCGCCGGCTGGAACGCACAGGCTGGCGTCAGGTGCGGCTGTAGTGGGCCTGGCCGCGAGACGTACCACAATTGGCCACGAACAAAACGCAAAATCTCGACTTCACGATAGCACTCCTTCAAATTCAGATCGTAACCGCTTACGCACAGGGAGCTTTATGAAACTCTCGATGTCCAGAGATGCCGTTCGCAGTAATACCTGTCACATCTTTTCCAATGGTGGTAGCCGCCGCCCGCAATGGCACGGGCCTGCATTGGGTGAGGCGGTGCTGGGCGCTTTGCCGCAGGGCAGTGAAGGACGACCAAGACCAACGGTTAGACCATAAGGACTTACCATTTGTACCCTCCGCGATTGAAAACCGAGCGTGGACATCGTACGCAACGATTACGACAGACAAACGAAAGCAACGCTGCATCGCGCCGGCAGCGTTGCTCTGGACCGAGACGCCTCTGCGGGTTGACCAGTACCCACACATGCCATCACCGCGGCGGAGGACTGACGCCTACCGTCGGCGCCCTCAGCGACCTGCATCCCTCAACGGTGCGGGTCTGCAAACGAACCATGCCGTCGGCTCCCACAGTCACCCGCTGGCGGGCGCGACAGTCTCGCCCTCTTGCAGCTTGACCAGCGCCGCGCCCAGCACGGTGATGGCCACGTAGTCGCCGGGCTGCGCCGGCCCGTCAGCGCTGTGCAGTTCATCTACGTCCTCCTTGCCGGGCAGCGGCGTCAGCGCCAGGCGGCTGCTGACAACGCCCACCACGCCTGCGTCTGCGCCGGCCCGCTGCACCCGTGCTAACGCATTGTGGCTGCCGGGCAGCGCGTCGGCCAGGCCGGCCGCGGTGGCCACCTCGCCGACCGCCAGCGATTGCCCGCCATCTGCCACGGCCAGCAAGGTCTGTCCGCTCAACAGCGTTGCCGGCGCTGATGTTGTCCAATGTGTAGAGCGCCCACTGGCCGTTGGCCGCGGCGGTGTTGGGCAACAGCGTGCTGCCGGTAGTGCCAGGAGCGGGCGCATACAGGCCGAAGTGAGGGAAGACGCCGTCTTCGCCGATTTGGATACCGTCGTCGCCAGTTGAGCGGATGCGGATGCCGTCGCTGTCGGAGCGGCCGATGTAGAGGCCGAAGCCCTGCGCCTGCGCTTCGACACCGTTGTTGGATGCGGAGTACGCAGTCGTGCTTGGACTCCCGCGATGTCCACCGCGCCGTCCTCGCCGGCCAGTGTAGCGAGCAGGCCGTTTTCGCCTGCCGAGCTTACCCGCACTCCGTTGAGGAGGGTCGGATCGACGTAAACAGCGTTGGCGGCAGCCGAGCCGATGCGCAGGCCGTCACGCCCGGCTGTTTCAACCCTGTTCGTCGTCGCCCGCCGAGGATATCACGAGCCCATAGCCGCGAGTAGCTGTTGCTCAGCACCAGGGGTGCGTAGCGGAATGGCGAAGGAGCCGTTGATCGTGAGCGGGTTGTTGCTGCCCGTCAGGTCTGGCCCAGGTGGTTGTGGTCGTTGTCGCTGATAAAGGTGCCGGTCTGGTTCAGTGGCCGGCGGTGAGCTGGATGTCGGTGACGTTGATCTGGCCGTTCTGATCGACGTCGCAGGCGGAATTGTAGCCGCCGCCAGGAGTGCCTGAGCCGGCGGCGGGTGCTGTGCGCCAGGCAATGCCGCGAAGATGGTGAGAAGGATGACCAGAGCCACCGCAGAGACCTTGGACTTCATTTGTGCCCTCCGAAAACCGAGACTAGACGTGTTATCGCGCAGCAGCCACTGAACAAACGAAAGTCAACGCCTTGCATTACGCCGGCTCTCGCTCAAGTCCAGGCTGATTCTGTGCTAGTTCACTGCGCTCAGTCCTGCACGCACCACCCGCTTCGGCGTGCTGCACGTGGCCCGTCAACCGTCCCACGGGCTGAGGTTGGTCCCCGGCCAGGAGCCAGTTGGGTTGGAGCGCCACCGTTGTGCCGTTGTGGCCGGCCGAGTTGGAGGTCCACAGCGCGCAGTTGCCCGCGCCCACTTGCGTGCTGGTGTTGGACGACACGCCGGTGCGTATCCAGCCTGTGATCGAGAAGGGCGGGCCGTTGCCGCTGTCTTGGCCCTGAACTGCGCCTGGTATCTCTTTGGCGTAGCGCAGGGCGCTGGTGTTCTGGATTTCGGCCATGTTGGCCATGTGATAGCCGGCTGCGCAGGCAGTCAGCGCGGCATTGCCGGCGACCGTCGCGCTGGTTTGGTAGTAGCCGCGCGTGGTCAGGTTGACCAGCATCGGGTCACCGGTTGTTCCCCAGGGACCGGCAGTAGATTGGATGTCCAGGGTGTCGATGACGCCATCGTGGTTGACGTCCAGTTGCGGGTCGTAGGAGCCGCCGCCTTCCTGGGCGACGGCCTGCAGCGCGATCGTCAGGGCGATGCCCAGCACGAGGCCCGCGATGAGCCAGATGGCGGCTTTGCCGCGCAGCCTGGCGGGCGATTGGGACGGTGACGACATGGGATCCTCCTTGGTGGGAAGTGTTTATTGCCATCGGTGGCAGGGTAGGTTGATGCACCGGGCAAGCAACGAACCGGTGTGATATTCCCAGTTCAACGAAGGGCTTGGCGTTTTTCATCACGCCTTGTCTCGAACTTCGCGTGCCGGCGCGTTTTGCATTGCACCGGCGTCTGACCTGGCGAACTCTGCCGGCCGCGTAACTTCTGCCACGGTCGGACGTCCTATAAGTGACTCGAATCGATAACTGAAGCATAATCGGCGGGCCGAGGAGCAACGGCGGCCCGTGTTTTGTTGTGCAAGTCGTCAACGTTTACTGACATAGGATACATGTGAGAGATTGCTATGGTGTTACTGTCTGGCCTAATTCGATGGGCAATTCGCGTTGGGATGGTTGTGGCCATCTTGGTGTCACTGGTCGCAGCCAGGCCCGCCGCTCGCCTGGCTGGCGATTCTGGCAGCCCCCCAAACATCGTCCTGATCTTCGCGGACGATCTCGACCTGGATCTCGGCACGGTCGCAACTATGCCGAACCTGCAGGCGCTGGTGGCGGATCAGGGCATCACGCTCTCCAACTTCTTCGTCAACGCGTCGATCTGCTGCCCATCGCGCGCCTCGATGCTGCGCGGCCAGTATGTCCACAACACCGGCGTCCTCACCAACGGACCGCCGCAGGGCGGCTTCGAGTCCTTCCGCGATCTTGGCCTGGAGAACGACACACTGGCCACGCGGCTGCGCGACGCCGGCTATCAGACCGCGCTGTATGGCAAGTACCTCAACCGCTACCCGGCTGACAGCGGGCTAACCTACATCCCGCCCGGCTGGGACGAGTGGGTGGCGCCGGCGCCGACGCGCCCGGGCTACGACCAGTTCAACTACACGCTCAACGACACCGGGACGCTGGTCGCGTATGGCAGCGACCCGGAGGATTACCTGCAGGACGTGCTGGCCGCCAAGGCGACGGATTTTATCACGCGCACGGTGGCCGACGGCGATCCCTTCTTCGTCTACTTCGCGACCTTCTCGCCGCACGCGCCGTCAACCCCGGCGCCGCGTCACTCCGACCTCTTCACCGACACGATCGCTCCCCGAACGCCCAGTTTCAACGAGGCCGACGTCAGCGACAAACCGGCGGGCATCCGCGACCTGCCGCTGCTGACCGACGCCGACATTCAGCAGATCGACGAAGCCTATCGCAAGTGGCTGCAATCCATGCAGGCAGTTGACGAGTTCATCGCCAGCCTGGTCAGCACGCTCGACGCCACCGGCCAGTTGGACAACACCTACATCCTGTTCTCCAGCGACAACGGCTACCACATGGGCCAGCACCGGCTGATGCCCGGCAAGTACCTTGGCTACGAGGAGGATATCCGGGTGCCGCTGTACGTGCGCGGTCCCGGGGTGCCCATGGGCGAGACGAGGACCGAGCTTGCCGGGTTGGTGGATCTGGGACCGACCTTCGCCGAGATCGCTGGCATCCCCGTGCCCGACTACATGGACGGCCGCTCGCTGCTGCCGTTGCTGGGTCCTGCGCCGCCCGCGCCCGAGGAGTGGCGCCAGGCGTTCCTGTTCGAACAGTACGTCGGCGACCATCGGCTGGAGCGCGACCCACTGGGCGAACCGCCCGACCTGTTCGATACCGATCGTTTCGAGAACGTTCCCCTCTTCTACAGCGGCCTGCGCACGGCAACGCTGAAGTACGTCGAGTACGACAACGGCGAGCGCGAGCTGTACGATCTGGTCGCTGACCCCTACGAGTTGGACAACATCTATCCCCACGCCGCGCCCAACGACGTTGCGCTCCTGTCCTACTGGCTGTTCAACCTGCACACCTGCTTCACCGATGGCTGCCGCAACATGGAGATGCAGCCGCCGTCGCCGGTCGGTGTCCTGCCGCCGGCCTGCGCGGCGCTGGATTTCGACGGCGACCTGGCAGTGTCGGTGGTGGACATCGGTCTGCTGTTGCCGCACTGGGAAGAAACGCCGCAGTCGCCCGGCTGGGATGCCCGCTTTGATCTCAACGGCGACAGCGTTATCGACAGCGCGGACATCGTGCTAATCGCCAATCGCTGGAGCGAGGTCTGCTTGCCGGAGCCGTGATCTGGCCGAACCGGTGTCTGCGGCGGGCTGAGGAACTCACGGACAGGCGGTGCCCCACGCGGCCGCGGCCGCACCGATGTCCAGTGAATCGATGGGGCTGCCGAACGGCGCCGCAACGTCGTAGGGCGGTGCATAGAGGGTTGGATTGTGCCAGCGCGCTGCCACCTGCATGACGTCCTGCACGTCGACGCGGCCGTTGTGGTTGTAGTCGAGATAGCAGTCCAGGGCGCGGCACGGGCCGAACTCCGAGGTGTTGCCGGCCGGGTCGGTGGCCGTAGTTGCCAGCCAGCGGCCCGATGGCGCCACGGGAAACGTTGTGGAGAACGTCCCGTCGCCGCTGGCCGCGGTCGTGACGTTGACGGTCCCGATGAGAGAGCCGCCCTCGCCGTAGCCCGACGCGTCGCAGGTCGCGTTGCCGAAGACCGCCACGCTGATGCTGCTGCCGGGCGTTGTGTTGATCGTTCCTGCCGCGTAGGTACCCCCGGCCACGGTGGCGCCGGTCAATGTCGGATAGTTCTGCAAGAGGTTTGCGCCGGGGTCGGGATCCCCGGGATCGTTGGGTGTCACGCCGTCGCCGCCCAGGTCGATGCCCAGCCCGCCGTTGTCGTGGATCGCGTTGCTCTGGATCTGGTTGCCTGTGCCATCCAGGATGGCGACGCCCGCGCCCGCGTTGAACGCAAGGGTGTTGCCATCGCCCGCCCCCGCCCCGCCGATCTGGTTGCCGCTCCCCTCAGACACAAGCACGCCGCGGCCGCCGTTTGGCAGCGCGGCATTGACCACCGAGGCGCCGATGACGTTGCCGGCGATGGTGTTGTCGCTGGCTGCGACGCCCACCAGCCGTATCCCGTCGGAGATGTTGCCGGAGATGAGGTTGCCCGCCTCCGTCCCGCCGCCGATGATGTTTTCACTGGCGTGGACGATCGACACGCCGATGTAGTTGGGGATAGCCAGCGTTCCGCTGCTGTCGGCGCCGATGAACGAGCATTCAACCGTGTTGCCGCTGCCCAGCAGGCTGATGCCGCCGCCGGTCCAGCCGTTGACAACCAGCCCGCGCACCGTGCTCTCCGTGGTCGCCAGGTTAAGCCCGATGTCGAAGACGCCGCCCGCGTTGATGCCTTGCAGTTCGATCCGCAGGGTGGGCGGCCACGACGCGCAGCTCGCGCCCGGCTGCGTCAGCCCGTCCAGCGTGACCGGGCCGGTGATCAGAGGCAGCGGGCTAGCCGGCAGGATCTTCCTGACCCCGCTGCCGGGAATGTTGAATGCGATCGTGTCGGTCCCGGGGGCGGCGTTGGCTGCGTTGATTGCCTCGCGCAGCGAGCAGTGGGCCGCGTTGCATACGCCGTCGTCGTTGTCATCGGTGGTGTTGACGGTGAACGTCGCTGCCAGCGGCGCTTGCGCCGCGCCGCCGGCAGCGTGTTGAAGCGACGCAGCCGGCCCATTTAGGAGCAGCGGCACGAGCAGCGCTTGCAGAAAAACCCGGTGCAGTCGCCCGGTCAAGGTTTGCATGGCGCGATCATGCCACAGGGCGCGCCGGCTGTCAACAGATTGGCATCAGTTTTGCTGCGCTCTTCAGGTGCTCAGAAGTCACCCGTGCGAAACGCAAGCACCTCGCCCGTCTCGCGGTCGATGACGGCGCTGTCGCCCATGCCGCAGCAGTTCAGGAAGACCCGGGCAACGGGCCGGCCGTTCTCAGTGCTGTCCTGAACCTCCTTGATCGCGTAGGTTGCCGGATCGGCCGGCTTGACGTCGATGCCCTGCTCGTGAACGTAGCGACAGATCAACGTCAGGTAGCCGTCGGGGTCGTCCGCGTGCAGCGGGCAATCGTCGGTCGCCAGCGGCGCGATGGACACGGTGGCGCGGTAGCTGCGCTGCGGTATCTTGCGGTCCGGTGTCTCCGGGTATGGCTCCAGCATGTCCAGCGAGAGGATGTGGCCGGCCTGCACCGCCTGCGTGGTCTTCGCCGGGCTGTGGATGGTGCTCAACTGGAAGTCGTGGCGCTGGCCGTCGGCGGTGTCGAGGTGAAACTGCAACACGGCGCGGCCGATCCACGCGCATTCCACCTGGCTGGGGCAGCGCGAGTCTTCCAGGACTGCGGAGAAGGTCAGGATATCGCCGTCGAGATCCACAGACTCCCCGACCGCCAGCACGATCGGCGAGTCCGCCGGCGACACTGGCGGAACCTGCGGCGGCGGCGTGACGCATCCCGCCAGTGCGAGCCAGACGACAACGGCCGCGACCAGCAGCCGCATGGATGTATTGAGCTTCACAACGGTTTTTCCTTCCGTTCTGTTGGGATTACTGGCCGGACGCCAGCGATTGTTCCAGCGTCGCCAGTCGCGCCGCGAGCTCCGCAATCTGTGCCTCCAGTTGATTGTTTCTCGCCAGCACGCTGCTCACTGCCGGTCCCATTGCATCCGGGCCAACCACCGCTGCCACCAGCCGCTCGCCTTCGGCGGCGTCCGTAGACCAGGCCTGGCCCGCGATTAGCGCAAGCTGCTGCGGTTGCAGCGCGTCAGCCCGTACAGCAACACCGATGCCGTCGCCGCGGCCGGACGGCAGGATCAGGTCGCCAGGATGTACGGGACCGCTGATGCGCACCTGTGTCAGGCCGAGCACCGTGACCAGCACGTAGCCGGCGCGCGCGTCCTCGCCGGGGTCGTTGCCGGTCAGCATCGGCCCGGTCGATGCGACGAACACGCGCGCCGCGTCGGTTGTGTCAAGCGTTGCCTTGCCTTCGACGACGCCGACCAGGTCGCCGGGTGTCATCGTCACGGCCGGGTCCAGCTTGGGCAGCCACAGGGCGATCTCGTTGCCCGGCCCGGCCAGCACCACGCCGCCGCTGCCGTTGCCCTCGATGGAGCCGACGCTGGCGTCGTTGCCCTTGAAAAAGGTGATGTAGTTGTTGCTGTCCAGCGGGTTGCTGGTGTAGCCGATCTTCAGCGCCAGCACGTCGGCGCTGTTGCCGGGCGAGGTGTTCTGGATCTGGGCGACATGGTTGCCCGGCGTCGCGCTGGAGTTGATGCTGGCCGCAACGTGCAACTGGTTGGCCGGAGCGCCGGTGCCCAGCCCGACGCCGCCGGTGGCGCGCACGACGAACTGGTTGGCTGCGCTCGAGCCGAAGTCGGCGTCGGTGCTGTCGGCCCAGACGAAGTCGCCGTCGAAGTAGGCCTTGGCGCGCCGGCCGGCGGCAAAGCTGTAGTCGCCCGATGCAAAGTTGCTTCGTCCTCCCGGCACCGTGCCGTAGGGGTTGGCGGTGTTGCTCTGGCCGCCGCTCACCACGCCGTAGGTTGAAGCCCAGTTGCTGGCGCCGCCGCCCACCGTCGCCGCGGTTCCCGCCGCCTGGTTGTCGTTGCCGCCGGCCACTGTGGCGTAGCTGCCGTTGGCGAGGTTGCTGTAACCGCCGGCGATGGCAGAGTAGATGCCGGTGCTCTCGTTGACCTGCCCGCCGCCGACGAACGACTCTTCGCCGCTGGCGATGTTGTACCAGCCGCCGGCGACCGTCGATTTCCAGCCGCTGGCCGTGTTGCCGCCGCCGCCGCCCACCGTGGCGAAGGCGTGATCGGACGCCGTGCCGGCGTTGTCACCGGCGGTATTGCCATAGCCGCCGCCAATCGCACCGTATTGGTCGGTGACTCGATTGGGAAGTGTAGTGCTCCCACCGCCGGCAATGGTGGCCGCCCAGACGCCGCTGCTCACGTCGTTGGCGTAGCTGCCGCCGACGACGTTAGGTAAGCCGGCAAAGGGCTCCAGCCGCAGCGCACGCTCGCCGTTGACATGCAACTCCAGCGCTGCGCCGTCGGTCGTGCCGACGAAGTTGGTTCCCGGTGTCGTCCCGGCGTTGCCGGTCAGGTCCCAGCCGCCGCTGGTGAACACGCCGGCCTGGTTCCAGTGTCCGGCCGCGAGCTGGATATCGGTGATGTTGATGACGCCGTTTTGGTCCACATCGCAGACCGGGTTGTAGGCTGCGCCTGGCGTACAGGGCGCTGCCGCGGGCGAGGCCGACGCCGGTGCGCTGGCCAGAATCGCCAGCGCACCGGCCATAATGCTCAACGACAAGACACGTTTCATGGTATCCTCCAGGGGGTTAAGACGCATCATGTGCGATACACCAGTTGAACGTGCTTGTTGGGCAATTGTGCTATGGAAATCGTCTTGACGGGAGAGAAGGTGAAACGAACAGGCGACAGCCACTTTTCGCAGACTCCTGTAGCGAGGCGCAAGGAGCCGAAAGTGGCTGTCACCTTCGGCTCGCACATCACAGTGAACGGAGCACGCTCGGCAGCCACAGCTTGCGGGTGAAGCTCTGCTGCACCACCGTCTTGCACTGCGAGAACTCCGACGTCTGGTTGCCGGCGGCCGTGTCAGACGCGGTTGCCGTGGCAGCCCAGCCAGTGTTTGCGCCGGTCGCGAGCGTCACGGTGAAGCTGGCGTTGCCTGAGCCGTTGGTGGTCACGTTGGCGGTTCCCAGGTAGTTGCGGCCCTCGCCGTAGCCTGATGGGTCGCACGACGGCGAGGCAAAGAACTCCAGCCGGAAGGTGCGGTTGGGCAGGCTGTTCAGCGTGCCCGCGATCCTGGTCTGCGACCCGTCAGAGCCGGCTGAGCTGAGCAGCGGGAAGTTCTGCAGGCCGTTGGGACCGACGTCCGGGTCGCCGTTGTCGTTGGGCGTGACACCGTTGTCCCCCAGGTCGATGCCCAGCCCGCCGTTGTCGTTGATGGTGTTGGCGCTGATGGCGTTGCCCGTAGCGCTGTCGCCGCTGATGTAGACGCCGTCGGCGCCGTTGAAGGCGATGACGTTGCCCTGGCCGGCCGCGCCGACGCGGTTGCCAGGCGCCATGGTGATCGCCACGCCAAACATGCTGTTGCCCAGCCCCGGGCTGCCGTTCTGGTTGGTGCCGATGTAGTTGGCCAGGATCTGGTTGTTGGTTGAACTGGCGAAGATGAATATGCCGTCCTGTCCGTTGCCGGCGATGATGTTGCCGTTGTTGCCGCCGCCGATGGTGTTGTTGTTGCCGTTGGGGATGTAGATGCCGTAGCCGCCGTTGGGTAGCTTGGCTCCGCCGCCCGCCGTCACGCCGATGCGGTTGCGGGCAATCAGCAGGTTGTTGGCGTTGCTCTGCAGGATGATGCCGTCGGTGGTGTTGCCGGAGACCACGTTCTCTGCGCCAGCCTGCGTGCCGCCGATGGTTGCGCCGTTGACGCCTGCCACACTGATCCCGGCATAGTTGGCCAGCGCGCCGGTGCCGCCGACGTTGACGCCGATGTAGTTGCCCAGCACGCTGGACCCGCCCGACGAGCCGTTGAGCGCCACACCGTAGCCGTGGTTGCCGGAGATGATGTTGCGGTCGCTGCCCGACGTGCCGCCGACGCGGGTGTTGGGTGCGCTTTCGACCAGCACGCCCTCCTCGTCGTTGGCGATGGCAGCCGTCGCGGTTTCATTGGTGCCGATGCGATTGCCGCGCAGCACGTTGCCGCCGGCGTTGGCGCCGCCGACGTAGACGCCGAAGCTGCCGTTGCCGGAGATCAGGTTGCGCACCAGGCTGTTGTTGGGCGAGTTGTTGATGTAGACGCCGATGCCGCCGTTGCCCAGGTCGTTGATGCCCGCCGCGTTGGTGCCGATGTAGTTGCAGTCGAGCGTCACGCCGCCGCTGCCCTGGATCACCACGCCGTGCGACGGAAAGCGCTGGATGACAAGCCCCTTGATCTGTGTGCTGCCGGCGGTGATTGTCAGGCCGGTCTCGCCGCCACCCAGCCCGGAGCCGTTGACGACGATGCGCGGGTCGGCCGGCAGCCCGTTGCAGGAGGCACCCGGCTGACTCAGCCCGTCAACGATCAGCGGCTGGCTGATGGGCTGCATGGCAGCAGCCAGGGTGATGACGTGGGGGCCGGCGCCGGGAATATTGAACTGGATCGTGTCCTGTGATGAACCGTTGGCGTTGGCGGCGATGATCGCCTCGCGCAGGGTGCATTCGGATGCGTTGCACGGTCCGTTGCCCGGGTCGTTGGTCGAGTTGACGACGAACGTCACTGCAGGCTGGTCATCCGTGGTCGTGGTGATCGGCGCCGTTGCAGAGAGCGGCACGGTGGTGGTGATCACCTCGCCAACCGGTGGATCAACCTGCGCACCGGCGGCTGCCGGCAGCAGGGCCGCGAGCAGTGCAGCTAACGTCAGTGAAAGTCGGGTCGTAGTCTTCATAGGTGCGGTATTCTCCTGAGATATGGGTAGAGCGAGCGCTTCGGCGCCCGCTCTTTGAAAAACCTGTTGACGGTTATGATCGCCAGGATCTCAAGAAGGAGGTGTCCTTCGTTGTCATGTGCGAGCCGCTGGTTCGGTGCGGTGCGGCAGACAAGTCCGAGGCGTTACGCCTCGGACTTGTGACCCGCCTCCACACCCCGGCCAAGTAAACTGACAGCGCCATTGTCACATACGGGCGTCCGCAAAACGTCCGATGGATAGCAGCGGGTCGTTTGCGGGCTGCGCGGAAACAAATCCGGTCAAACTCGGTTGTGGGGCGAGCAGGGGCGATTGGGCAGTGCGTGCCGGGCAATCAGTGGGCCGGCACGGCGAAGATGGCGACCAGCAGCAGCAGCGCTGCCAGCGCGGGGAAGAGCACCAGCTTGCCGCGGCGATACGGACCGCCGCGCTGGCGCCAGACGACCACCGTGGCGATCACGGCCTGCAGCGCGTAGTAGAGGGCAAAGGCACGCGATGCCAGAGTCAATACCTGGAAGATGTCGGCCACCCAGATCAGCAGAATCGCCATCGCGCAGACGAGCACGTAGCCGACGCGCCGCGGTATTCGGCCGCGGCTTTCCTCTTCCACGATGCCGCCAGTGGCCACCGTGTCGGCGACGCCGGCGCCAAACTGGCTGAAGATGGCCGCGATGCTCAGCACGACAGGCAGGCCGATCGCCACGGCGCCGACGATCTGGATGATGGCGGTCTCGTTCACGTCCTCGATGGCGTGGCCGAAGGGTTCTGCCAGTGCGACGAAGGCGACGTAGACAGCCGCGGCGATGAGCTGCGCGGCCAGCAGCGCGCGTGCCCGCTCGCTGCGCGAGTAGTCCTTGCCGAGATAGCGGGCCGTCTCGAAGCCCTGGGTAATCAACAACATGCCGCCCAGAATCTGGAGGCCGTGGACGCCAAGGGTCGGCTCCGTGAAGGTGGTAGAGGTTGGGATGCTGTGGTCGCGCATCAGGCCGGCGGCTGCCAGGACGATCAGAAGCGCGCCGATGATGGACAGCTTGCTGTTGACTGCGATCTTCTCCAGCGCCTCCAGCCCGTGCAGCCCGCGGGCGAAGCCGAAGATGGCGATCCCGGCCAGCAGCACGGTTGTCAGGCTGCGGGCTGCCAGCGGCTGGCGCATGGAGAAGAGTTCCAGCGCAAAGGAACTGAGCAGGCTGATGTAAAAGGCGATGGAGATCACGTACGAGACCGCCAACGCCAGGTTCGACACCCGCTCGGTTGTCAGCAGAAATCGTCCGCCGTGTGCGTTTTCCAGCAGCGGTTCGAAGTGGTGGATATTGGTGCGGATCACCAGCCCGACGGCCAGCGCGAACACGTTGATCAGCACAATGGCCGGCAGCGCCGCGCCGCCGAAGTTGGTGTAGAGCAGCGGCGCAACCACCAGGAACCCGCTGCCGATGATGGATGCCAGCGGCGTGACGATGATGGTCCACATGCGCGAACGGCCCGCCGGCGTCAGGTAGAACGCGGCCAGGATCAGCACGGTCGCCGCCGCTCCGGCCAGTCCGAGGATGAGTTTCTGTTGGTCCGCGCCAGCAAAGCCCGTCATTGTGCGCTGTGTCGAAAGCGAATCGTCGGAAGCAAGGAGGGGTAGGCTTCTGAAAATGGTTGGACGCAGCCGGATTATACCATTGGATGATACAGGGAAGGAACCCTACATGCTGTCTTCGTGTGGAGAGCGGCTTACTTGACGTTCGCCAAGCTGCGGTTATACTCGACTCCCGACCGCAGCGTTCTGCCTGCGGCAACTTACGACATCGTACGGAGGTGTTTTCGCACCATGAGCAAACAATCCTCGATCGCCCCGGCTACTCACGTGGGTGTTGTCAGTCTGGCTGTTGCCGACTTGCAGCGGTCGCGACAGTTCTATGCGCGCGTGCTGGGGCTGGAAGGACAGCCGTCCGGCAATGGACGCGCGCTGCTGACGGCCGCCGATGGCACGCCGCTTCTGGAGCTTGTCGGGCAGCCCGGCGCACGGCCCAAGCCGCAGCGGGCCACCGGGCTGTATCATTTCGCCGTGTTGCTGCCGGGCCGGGTTGAGCTGGCTCGCTGGCTGCGCCATGTTGGCGAGATAAACTGGCCGCTCCAGGGCTGGGCTGATCATGGCGTCAGCGAAGCGATCTACCTGGCCGATCCCGACGGCAACGGCATCGAGATCTACCGCGACCGGCCGCGCGCTGAATGGCCGATGGTGAATGGTGGGTTGCAGATGGTCAGCGACCCGCTGGACGCCCGCGGGCTGCTGGCGCTGGTGGTGGAGGACGCTGCACCGTGGCAGACCATGTCCGCCGGGACGACCATGGGGCACGTCCACCTGCACGTCGCCGACATCCCGCAGGCCGAGGCCTTCTACTGCGGCGTGCTGGGGTTCGATCTGGTCCAGCGCTACGGTCCCAGCGCGCTTTTCGTCTCGGCGGGCGGCTATCACCACCACATCGGGCTGAACACCTGGGCCGGGCAGGGCGCGCCGCCTGCGCCGGCGGGCAGCGCCGGACTGCGCCATTTCAAGATCGTCGTGCCGGACAGGGACACGCTTGCGGAGATCGTGATCCGTCTGGATCAGGCCGGTGTCGAGCATCGGTGGGACGGGGACGAGCTGGCGTTGCAGGACCCGTCCCACAACGGCATCCACATCGTTGTCGATGGCCGGGCTTCACAGGGTTGATGTTCGCGAAAGGAGTACACAATGGCATATTATCTGGTGCGGGCGCGGCCGCGGTCGGAGCTGCTGCCTGACCTGTGGCAGCGTCTCGAAAGCGGCGAAATCGGCGGCATGCGCCCCTTCGGGCCGGCGCTTGATAACAGCCTGCGCAACGCGCGCCAGGCAGATGCCGGGTTTGCAGTCTGGGAAGAGGAGGATTACTGCCGTCCGCCGCTGGCAATGGAGCGCGCTGCGGTTCTCGACACCTACTTCCAGGACCTGACGGCTGCCTTGGTGGACGAGGGGCAGGGATGGCAGCTGATCGAGAGCCTGCCGCAACTTTGGGAACAGAGCGCGCCGTGACGATCTCATCCACGGTCGATCCGGGTGGCGCGGCGAAGGCTGGCGGCCGGCGCTGGAGGTGGCAGCCATACGCCATCGTCTTCGTCAGCAGCGCCTGCATCATGATCCTGGAACTGGTGGCGGGGCGCATTGTCGCGCCTTACGTCGGCGTGTCGCTCTACACCTGGACCACGATCATCGGGGTGGTGCTGGCCGGCATCAGTCTGGGCAACTATCTGGGCGGGCGGCTGGCCGATCGCTGGCCGTCGTCGCGGCTGCTGGGCCTGCTCTTTCTGGCGGCTGGCCTGACCAGCTTCATGGTGTTCGCGGTGGACAAGCTGGGCGTGCGCCTGCCGACCGATTCCATCGTCGTCCAGATCGTGGTGCTGGTGACCGCGCTGTTCTTCATCCCCTGTGCCATCCTGGGCGCGATCTCACCGGTGGTAGCCAAGCTGGCGGTCCACGACCTCGCGACCACCGGCGCGACCGTTGGCAAGATCTACGCCGCGGGCACGTTGGGCAGCATCGTGGGCACCTTTGCCACCGGGTTCGTGCTCATCTCGCGTTTTGGAACCTATGCGATAGTCTGGGGTGTGGGGCTGACGTTGATCGCGATGGGGTGTTGTTCTTGCTGCCGCGCCGGCGCGCGGCTGTAGTGCTGGCGCTGGCTCTTGTGGTTGGCGGGCTGGGGCTGGCGTGGCAGTTGGGATGGACGCGCGGCACGTGCAGCCTGGAGACCAACTACTTCTGTATCAAGGTGCGCGAGGAGGATCGCGACGGTGAACGGGTGCGCGTGCTGGTGCTGGACCGGCTGGTACACAGCTTCACCGCGATGGATGACCCAGCCAGGCTGGTCTACGGCTACGAGCAGATGTATGCCGAGGCAACGGCGCTCAAGGCGCAGGACAAGCCCGACCTGCGGGCACTGTTCATCGGTGGCGGCGGCTACACCTTCCCCAAATACATGGAAGCGACCTATCCCGGCAGCTACCTGGAGGTGATCGAGATCGATCCGGGCGTGACCCGCGTCGCCTATGACCTGCTGGGCGTGCCCGCGGACAGCAGAATCGTGACCCGCAACGAAGACGCGCGCATGGTGCTGCGCCAGCCGCCCGACCAGCCCTTTGACCTGATCATGGGCGATGCATTCAACGACTACTCGGTGCCGTACCACCTGACAACACGCGAGTTCGACGAACTGGTGCAGGGCTGGCTGGCGCCGGGCGGGCTGTACATGGTTAACATCATCGACGGGCCGCGGGGCGATTTCCTGCGCGCTTTCGTTACCACCATGCAACAAGTGTTTCCCCACGTATACGTCGCGCCGACCATCGACAACTGGCGCGGTAGCCCGCGCAGCACCTTCGTGTTGATCGGCACCGATGAACCGCTGGACGCCGAGCGGCTGGCGGGCATCGACGCGGGCGACGGTCTGGCGCTGCTGGCTCGCCAGCTTCTGGATGCCGACGAACTGGCGGCGCTGCTGGCCGAAGGGCCGGCCATCACGCTCACCGACCAGTTTGCCCCCGTGGATCAGATGCTTGCGCCGACCTTCCGCAACGAGGTGCCGGCCGGGAACGAGGACTGACAGGCCTTGTCCTGACGCAGAGATGAGCGCAGCGTCTTGGCAACTCGGCCGCGTGACCAGGACTGTCGCTTATCCTACTGCACTAACACCGTATTGAGAAGGCCGAGGTCGTCCAGCGTCTCGTAGACGTAGGTGTGGACGATGGGGTTGGGGTCGTTGAGGGCGGGGAAAAGCCAGCGCGCTGAGCTCATGCTGCGAATCTTGTGCAAGGCATAGGCGGCGCGCACGCGGACGCCTTCCTGGTCGTCGTGCAGCGCGCTGCCCAGCGCGGGGACGGCGGCCTCACCCATCATCGCCAGCCCGTCGGCGGCCGCACCGCGCACCCAACCGCTTGGATCGGCCAGGAGCAGCACCAGGGCCGGCACGGCGCTGGTGGCGTGCAACTGGCCCAGCGATAGCGCCGCCAGGCAGCGCACCGAGTCGTCGCCGTCGGACAGGGCCTGCATGAGCACCGGCATGGCGAAGGCTCGCTGCCGTTGGTTCTCCTCAGCGGCGCTGGCCAGCGCGCGCACAGCCCACCAGCGCACGTCGTCATCACCGGAACCAGCCATCGCAACCAGGCGGTCCAGCGAGCCGTCGCCGTTGTGATACAGCGCCTGCACGGCGTTCTCGGTCAACTCGTCGTCGCCGCTCCTGATGGCGGCAAGAAGCGTTTCGAATTCAGGGTTAGTCATCATGTTTGTCCGATCACGGTCGCAACACGGCTTGCTCACAACCAGCCTTATCTCTGTGTTGATCATAGCAGAAGCCACCGGGCGAGTCAATAGGTTTTCACAGGATGTGTGAAAATTCCAGGCCGGCCGACCCTAACGACCCACACAACAGGCAACGCGCAGTTCGCCCGATTGGACAGCAATCGATGGATGTGTTAAACTATCTCCGCCGTCACTCCGTGGCGACGAATTTCTAGAAGGAGGTCAAGAGCGTGTTTGACATCGGAACTTTCGTAGATGTTACTTTCACCAGCCACCGTTCCCCCGCATGGAAGGGTGGTCCCGTGTTCGATTCTGTGGTGAAGCGCGCCCTTTGACCGTTTGCTTTACGTAACAAACGGCCGTGGGCGTCACTGACCAGCCCACGGCCGTTTTGATTCTCGTGCCAGGCCGTGGGTTCGCAATTCAGCAAGCCCGCGGCCGTTTGTTTGCGCAGCAACCGACGAGCAGCCGGGGCGGAAGGAGTAGAGACATGAGCATCACACCTCCTGGGATCTCCCAGCAAAGCAAGGCGTTTCCGATCGCAGCGATCGCCGCCAGTTCCTATCCGGACCCCTTGACCGCGCTCTCGGTGCACAATGTCAGCAAGTCGTTTGGCAGCGAGAAGCAGGGACGGTCCTGGCCCGGCTGGCTGCGGCGCAACGGCCACGACGACGCTCAGGCCGCGGCTGCCAACGGCAAGCCCGCCGAGTCCAAGGTCGTCGTAGCGGTGGACAGGGTAAGCATGACCATCCGCCGCGGCGAGATATTCGGTGTGCTGGGCCCCAACGGCTCCGGCAAATCGACGCTGATCCGCTGCGTCAGCACGTTGTTGCTGCCCGACAGCGGGGAGGTCAGGGTTTTTGGCTACGATGTCGAGAAGGATGAGATGGCGGTCAAGCGCCTGATCAACAGGGTATCGGTTGAGGCGAGCTTCTTCAAGAAGCTGTCGCCCATGGAGAACCTGATGTACGCGGCCCGCTTGTACGGCATGTCGCCGGCTGATGCTGCACCGGAAGCGAAGCGCATTCTGGAGCGGTTGGATCTACCGGCCCGCACCTACAAGCAGCCCATCGAGGACCTCTCCCGCGGCCAGCAACAAAAGATCGCCATCGCGCGGGCGCTGTTGACGTCGCCGGTGCTCCTCCTGCTGGACGAGCCGACCACCGGACTGGATCCGCGCTCCAAGCGTGAGGTGCAGTCCTTTATCGAGGAACTGCGCGACACGCACGACGCGACGATTCTGCTGACGACCCATGATATGTATGAGGCCGACGCCCTGTGCGACCACGTCGCGATCATCCACGACGGCAAGGTCGTTTCCAGGGGGACACCGGCCGAACTCAAGGCCCGCGTCGCCAACGGCAGCGGCAAGGAAGTCACGCTGGAGGACGTCTTCATGGCGCTGACCGGCAAGGAACTGGTCAGCGAAGAGGAACCGATCCCAGCATCGTGAACCGCATAAACCAAATGCGGCGCACCAGCCATCGCTGGTGCGCCGCATTGTTGTTATTTCAACCGGCGGCGGCGCATCTGAGGATGCGCGCTCCGGGAATGGGTGCTGTTTCTCGGAGTTCGCATTCTCAAATGCGAACTGGACTGCGGCATATCTCAGAATACGCGCTCTGCAGGAATGGGTGCTGCTTCCTGCGGAGTTCGCATTCTCAATGCGAACTGAGCGGCGCATCTGAGGATGCGGCTCCGCAAGAAGAGGATCAATACGAGATCGTCACCGGCATGCCGATGTAGGCAATGTTCCACAGGGTTGCAGACTCGTTCTCGCCCAGCAGCACGCAGCCGAAGGTTACCGGTGTGCCGACCGAGTTGGCCCAGACCGGATAGCCACCCGGTTCGTAGGGCAGGCCGTGGATGCCGTTCTCGCTGCCGCCGGCCCAGTAGATCCCCAGCCAGTACGGCATGTAGAACCCCCAGCGCGATCCCCACGCCTCACGGATCTTGCTCTGCACGTAGAAGGTGCCGGTCTTGGTGCCGGAGCCTGCCCGCCCGGTGGAGCAGGGCCAGTTGTACAGCACGCTATCTCCCTGGTATACTTTGCAGCGCTGCTGGCCGATGCTGACGGTCATGCTGAGGTTGCCCTGCGGCGCGGGGCGGGCCGTTGGCGCGGAGACCGACGGGATCGCCAGACGCTGGCCCTGAGAATCTGCGAGGGGTTGGTAATTCCGTTGGCGCTGGCAATGGCAGCGACCGTCGTGCCGTACTCCTGAGCGATGCTCGCCAGGGTGTCGCCGGCACCCACCACGTACTCAGCAGCAGCCGGGGCAGAGGCGATTGCCGGTTGCGCGGCGGATGATGCTGGCTCCGCGGCGGCGTCGCCGCCCGGTATCCGCAGGCGGCCGCCGGTGCGGATGAGCGACGGGTTGGTGAGGTTGTTGGCCGCTGCCAGTTCAGCCGTGGTCAGGCCGTACTGGGCAGCGATGGCTGACAGTGTTTCACCGGCTTTGACGATGTGTACGGCCGGCAGGGCCGGCTCGCTGGTCGCAGGTTGTTGCGCAGCGGGTTGAGCGTCGGCGCCCGGTATCACGAGTGTCTGGCCGGTGTAGATCAGCGAGGGGTTGGTGATGCCGTTGGCGGCCATCAGCTCCTGCTGGCTGACGCCGAATCGCAGTGCGATCTGGGTCAGCGTGTCGCCGGCTTTTACCTCGTAAACGGTCTGCTCCTGCGACAACGGAGCCGCAGCAGCCGGCAGCGCGGCGAACCCTGTGACGAACAGGAGTGTCAGGGCAATGAGAGTCTGGCGGATGTGTTTCATGACAGTGACCTTGGATGAATGCACCGCGGAAAAATCGACTAGACGTAATATACAGCACAGCGCGCGCGCTGTCAAGATCACGTTTTGGGCAAAAGCATGAAAACGTCGGTATAATGGAGCGACTATGATACTACAGGGAAAACAGGTGCGCCTGCGCGCCACGGAGCGCGACGATCTGCCGTTGGCTGTCGAGTACCTGAACGACCCCGATGTGCTGATGTGGTTCGGTCAGCCTGCGCCGCTGAGCATGGACGACGAGATCGCCTGGTACGAGCGCATGCGCCAGGACGATAGCATTGTCAACTTCGCCATCGAAGTCGAGGGTCGTTATGTGGGTGGGTGCGGGCTGTCCGGCATCAACCACCTGCACCGGCGCGCCGAGATCGGCATCTTCGTGGGCGACCGGTCGGTCTGGGGACGCGGCGTCGGCAGCGAGGCGATGGCGCTGTTGCTGGGCTACGGCTTCGACTATCTGAACCTGCACCGCATCTTTCTGCGCGTCTTCGCCGAAAACGCCCGCGCGATCCACGTCTACGAAAGCCTGGCCTTCCGGCAAGAGGGCCGCTTCCGCGACGCGGAGTGGCGTCACGGACGCTGGCATGACATGCTCTACATGAGTGTACTCGAGACGGAGTGGCGGCAGAGAAGATCGGAAAGGCAGCAGGCTGACAATGGATGAACTGGCAATCCAGACAAGAGGACTGAGCAAGGTCTACGGCCGCGCACCTGGCGTGCGCGCGGTGGATCAACTCACCATGGACGTGCCGCGCGGCGTCATCTTTGGCTTTCTCGGCCCCAACGGCGCCGGCAAGAGCACGACGCTCAAGATGTTGACCGGGTTGCTGAAGCCCACCGAAGGCACGGCCAACGTTGCCGGCCATGACATCCTGGAGCAGTCCATTGAGGTCAAGCGGCGCATCGGCGTCGTGCCTGAGAACCTCAACCTGTACGAGCGGCTGACTGCCAACGAGTACCTGGAGCTGGTGGGCCGGCTGCGCAGCCTCGACGCGGAGACGATCACTGCCCGGCGCGGCCAGCTTCTGGAGACCCTGGACCTGGCCGACCGCGCTGACAACGCATCGGTGGACTACTCCCACGGCATGAAGAAAAAGCTGGCGCTGGCCGGCGCGCTGATGCACCGCCCCGAGATACTGTTCCTGGACGAGCCGTTCGAGGGCGTCGACGCGGTCTCGTCGCGCGTCGTCAAGGACCTGCTGCGCCAGATGGTCGATCGCCGCGGCGTGACCGTCTTCTTCTCAACGCATATCATGGAACTGGTCGAGCGCATGGCGGACGTGGTGGCTGTCATCAACAAGGGCAACCTGGTGGCGACCGGATCGCTGGCCGCGCTGCGTCAACAGGCCGCAACGGATGGCGATGCCAGCCTGGAGGACGTGTTCCTGGAGCTGGTCAACGCCGAGCTGGCTGAGCAGGATATGAGTTGGTTGACGAGCTGACAAGATGACTACCTGGACCGAAATCAAGAACCTGCTTTGGCTGCAATGGCGGCTGATGATTGCCAGCTTCCGCAGCGGGCAGAAACAGGACGTGTTGCGCATCCTCGGCTACGTGCTGCTGGCGCTGCTGCTCATTCCTGCCCTGATCATCTTCAACGCGCTCTTGATCTGGGTCTATCGCAACCTCGCGCCCTGGCCCGCGTCCGAGGTGGTCACGATCATCATGTCCTTCATCATCCTGATGTGGCTGCTGACGCCGGCATCCAACACCCAGATGGTGGAGCCGTTTTCAATGCCAAAGCTGTTCTCGTTTCCCATCAGCCTCAACGGACTGGTGCTGGGCAGCCTGGTGGTCAACTTCTTCAGCGTCGGGTTTCTGGCGACCCTGCCCTTCATCATCGCCGTGATAGCCGGCACAGCCCGCAGCATTCCCGGAATCCTGCCGGCCATCATTTCGGCCGCGCTGTTCCTGGTCCTGCTGCTGGTGCTGAAATCGCTGATCGACGACATCTTTGACCTGATCGCAGAGGACCGCCGCCTGCGCACCATCGGTATCATGCTGGCGCTGGTGCCGGTCATCTTCATCGTGGGCGGCCAGCTCTATTTCCAGAGCCGTTTCGTCATCCCCAACGCCGGTTCGTCAGAGTCGTTTGACGAGTTCGCCAGGCTCGCAGTGGGCGACCCGAATGCGTTCATCTGGAATCTCCGCCTGTCGCGCTATCTGATCTGGCAGCCCGGCGCGTGGCTTGGCAAGGCCTCCGGCGCGGCAGCGGTCGGGCGCTACGACCAGTGGGTCGCCTGGACGGCGCTGCTGGCCGGCGTTGCTGTTCTCGGCTATTTCGCCCATCGCTACATGCTGAGCAAGCTCTATTTCGGCGAACTGGTGCGCGTCCAGGCCAAAGGCCAGTCCAGCAAGCGCACGTTGCGGGCCGCAGGGCCGCGATTGCCGTTTGTTGCCGCCGCCTCGTCGCAGGCGTTGTGGGCGTTCCTGGCGGCCGATTGGCGCGGTTTCAAGCGCAACCCCTACACGATTCGCATGGCCATCGGGCCGGTGATTCTGGCGATCCTCGCGGTCTTCTTCAGCAGCACCATGCCCGGACCGACCTCCGGTATCGCTGCCCTGCTGGGGTTCACCGCGGTCACCACGGTCACGTTGAGCTATGGCCACAACGTCTTCGGCATCCTGGATAGCCCCGGCCTCGGCACGGTCTTGCTGGCGCCCGTGCCGGCGCGCTGGCTGCTTGTCAGCCATAACCTGCTGCTGACCGCGCTGGTGGCCGTCATGTCCTTTGGCGCGGGGCTGCTGGCTGGAATCGTGGCACGCGATCCGGTTGCGCCGTTTGCGGCGCTGGGCGGCCATGCTCGTGCAGTTGATCACCCTGTCGGTGTGCAATTTTACGGCTGTGCTGCTGCCCTACAAGGTTGACCTGGAAAAAGGGCGGGCCGCATCCAACGAGTCACGCACCAGCCTGATCTCGGTGTTCGCCGTGTTGGGAGGCATGGGCCTGCTGTTGATGCCGATCATCCTGACGGTAGCGGGCAGCGGGCTGGTTTTGAAGAGCGTGATCCCCGGCGGCGTGCTGGCCATCATGTATGCCGTGGTGGTCTACGCCGACACGACCGTGATGGCCGGTCAACTGCTGGAAAGCCGCGGTCCCAGGGTGCTGGCCGAGATCTCCCAGGGGCCGTGAAGGCGTGCGAATCGCTCAACCCGTTGCCCCGAGGTTTCGGCAGCCCGCGCGAGTTGGTGTACAATAGCTGCTTGTTTGACGACGGCGGGCCAATGGGCCGCACGGCAAGCAATTCGAGATACGTTTGCCGCAAAACCAGAAAGGTTTTCAGATGACAATTCTTACTCCCAAGGGTTATTCGCCGGCGCGCCAGCCGGAAAGCGAGAAGCCGGTTGCGCCGCCTGAGGCGCCGCAACCGGCAGCCACTCCACCGCCGCAGCCCCAGCCGCAAGCAGGCCGCGGCCAGATACAACTGCACTTCCCGCCGCAGGTCATCGGCGTCACCTGCCCGAACTGCAACACACCCTTCCCGGCCCAGCTCTTTACGATCGTCGATGTCGGCCAGGACCCGGTGCTGAAAAACGTGTTGCTGCAAGGGCAGCTCAATGTCGCCGTTTGCCCGCGCTGTGGAAGCGGCGGCGCACTGACCACACCGCTGCTCTACCACGACCCGGAACATCAGTTCCTGGGTGTCTACGTGCCGGAGCAGGTAGCGGTACGCGAGCAGCAGAAGGTGATCGGCGATCTCAGCAAGCGTCTCATGGACGGCCTGCCGCAGGAGGCTCGCCGCGGCTACATGCTGACGCCCAAGCAGTTCCTCTCGTACCAGAGCATGCTGGAGGCGATCCTGGAGAACGAGGGCGTCACCCGCGAGATGATGGACAAGCAGCGCCGCCAGTTGCAGCTCATCGAGCAGGGCCTGGCTGCCCTGCAGGATCCGGAAGGGCTGCGCTTGCTGGCCAAGGAGAGCGACGCCGACTTCGACGACCAATTCTTCAGCCTGTTGACCATGGTGGCCGATTCGGCGGCTTCCGGCGGCGACGCCGAGGCCGCCCGCGAGTTGCTTGAACTGCGCGAGCGCCTGATCGAGTTGACGACCTGGGGCGAGGGCGTGAAGCGGCAACGGGCCGCCGTCGCACAACTCAAGCCGGAGACCACCCGCGAGGACCTGTTGAACATGATCGTCGCCACCGATGATCCGCGGGTCGCCGAAGCGCTGGTGCTGTCTGCCCGCCGCCTGGCCGATTACAGCTTCTTCGAGGCATTGACCCGTCGCATTGATGCGGCAGGGGCTGCCGGGAACACCACCGAAGCCGAGCGTCTGACCGGGCTGCGCCAGCGGCTGCTGGAAACGCTCGATCGCTATGACGAGATGCAGCAGGTCGCTATCCAGCAGTACACCCAGATACTGGGCGAGATTCTGGCCGCCGACGACATCCAGCGCGCCGTGATGGAGCGCGCCCAGTATGTCGATCAGACATTTCTCTCAATTGTGGGCGCCAACCTTGAGGACGCCAGGAAGCGGGGCGCTGGCGCCGCGGTCCGCCGTCTCCAGGAGGTGTGGGACGCTGCCATCGAGCTGTTGAACATCAGCGCCGGACCGGAAGTTGAGCTGCTCAACGAGCTGCTTAGCGCGGAGTATCCCGCAGGCACCCGCAAGATCCTCAGCGAGAACCGCGAGATCATCACGTCCGACTTCATCGACGCCCTCGAAGAACTCATCGCCCAGGTGTCGGGCGAGGGCGCCGACGAGGTTGCCCAGCGGCTGCGCCAGATCCGGTCGCAGGCGCAATTGATGCTGTAAGCGTAGCTGTTCAGACAGGACTGACAGTCCTCGTTTCGCCGCAACAACCACCTGACGTTTGAGCGTCTTTGGCTCAGCTCCAGGACTGTCAGTCCTTGCCGACACCTAGGCGATACTTGACTTCATGAACGCAGAACTCATTACCACCGGCACCGAGATACTGCTCGGCGAGATCGTCGATACCAACGCGGCCTGGATGGCGCGCCGGCTCAAGGAACTGGGCATCAACCTGTTCTACAAGACCACCGTGGGCGACAATCTTGAGCGTATCGCAGCAGCAATGCGCCAGGGGCTGGGCCGCTCCGACGTGGTGCTCGTTTCCGGCGGGCTGGGCCCGACGGTCGACGACGTCACGCGGGACGCGGCTGCGCTGGCCACCGACCGCGGGCTGGTGCTGGATCAGGGCTGCCTGGAGCATATCGAGACCATCTTCGCGCGCTGGGGGCGGACGGTGCAGGACAACAACCGCCGCCAGGCCTATCTTCCCGCGGGCGCGATCCCCATCTACAACCCTGTCGGCACTGCGCCTGGGTTCGCTGTCGAAGTGGCGCGCAACGGCGCCGGTCCAGCGCTGCTGATCTGCCTGCCCGGGGTGCCGCGCGAGATGATGCACCTGATGCAGAACGCCGTGGAGCCGATGCTGGCCGAGCGCCTCGGCGCCGACCGGGTCTACCTGAGCACGCGGACGCTGCGCACCGTCGGGCTGGGCGAGAGCGCCATCGACCAGCGCATCGACGACCTGATGCACCTCAGCAACCCGACCGTCGGGCTGGCGGCTCACTTCGGCCAGGTGGATGTACGCGTCACCGGCCGCGCCGGATCGCCGGCCAACGCCAAGGCAATGACCGATGAGGTGGCCGATGAGGTGCGCCGGCGGCTGGGCTTTGCCGTCTACGCCGAAGGGGACGAACTTTTCGAGGCTGCAGTAGCCAACCTGCTGCGCGAGCGTGGTCTTTTCCTGGCGCTGGTAGAAACCAACACAGGCGGCGAGCTGGCAGAGCGCTTCCACAGCCTGCCAGACGGGCAGGACCCGCTGGTCTGGAGCAAGGTGATCCGATCCGCATCAGATCTGGCTGACAGCGGCCCCGAGGACGTCGTGTCGGAAACCGGTGCGCGCTGGGTGGCCGAACACGTAAGGCAGGTCGCAGCAGGCGCGACCGTGGTGACGCTGGCAGTTTGCGGCACCAGCGACAGCGCGGCCGGTCCCTACGGCGCTTATCGCGGGGAGACCTTCGTGGCCGTCGGTCTGGGCGACGCGCTGACCGTCAAGCGCATCGACGTCGGCGGCGTGGACGAACTGGCGCGGCGCTGGTCGGGCAACGGCGCACTGAACGAATTGCGTCTGCGGCTGATGACAGCGGGCGGCCCGGCGCAGGGAACGGCCTGATGCCGCAACCGCAAGGTCTGGCCGTGGATCCGCAGGCGGTTGCGCGGCTGGCGATGCAGATACCCGCCCTCAAGCGCACACCGCGCACCGGATGGCTGATCCGCGGTGTCGCGCCGGGCGAGGTGGAGAGCGTTGCCGCTCACACAGCGGGCGTCGGGCTGGTGGCGCTGCTGCTGGCTGAACTGGTGGACGTGCCCGTTGACCGCGGCCGGCTGCTGTCGATCTGCTTGCTGCACGATCTGGCGGAGGCTGCCATCGGCGACCTGCCGCGGCCGGCTCTGCGCTACTTCGATCCAGGCGTCAAGATCGAGGCGGAGGCGCGGGCCTTGCGCGACATGCTGGACGGGCTGCCGTTCGCGGCGGAATGGCTGGCGCTGTGGCAGGAGTTCGAGGATGCGGTTACTGTTGAGGCGCGCCTGGCCCGCGATGCCGACCGCCTCGACATGCTGCTGCAGGCCGACGCCTATCATGCCGCCGGGCGGCGCGGCCTGGTGGATTTCTGGGAAAGCGCGGCGCAATCCGCGTGGCATTTTGATGTTTCGTCGGCGTTGTTTGGACAGTTGCATCAGCAATATTCGCGTAACAACTTTGGGTAGGATCGGTAGCCGGACGGCCTTATCTCATACTGGTATCTGTTGCATGCCAATGAACTCTCAACTCTCTCGTTCGTTCGCTATTCTCATGGTCGCTGTCATCGTGCTGACTGGCTGCACGGCTGCTCCAGCCGTTGGGCCGCAGGTGATTGTCACCAGGGTGGCTCTGGTGCCGGATCAGCTTGCGACCGCGAACAGTGAGCCGGCGCCCGCGGCTGCGACGCCTATCGTCGAGCCATCGACGGACTTCAATTTCGTGCAGTTGGGCGATCCGACCGCCACACCGGCTCTGGAGGCTACGCCCTTGCCGCGGCCCGCAGTCAGCGTGCCGGTGACGCGCACCGCGTCCAGCGCGGTCGAATCCGCGCCTGTGGCTGCGGTATTGGCACAGCCCGCGCCCGATGACACGCTGCGCCCCTTGCAGCAGACTCACAACATCCTGCTGCTGGGTAGCGACCAGCGCAGTCTGGGCTACGCGGGCCGCACCGATACGATCATGGTGCTTGGTTTGGACGAGGCAAACGGGCGGGCCGCGCTGGTCAGCATTCCGCGCGACGTCTATCTGCCGATTCCCGGCGTCGGCTACAGCCGCATCAACACGGCGTTCGGGTTCGGTGAGGAGCGCCAGCCGGGCGGTGGGATCGCGCTGCTGAGTTCAACTATCGAGAAGAACTTCGGCATCCCCATCCACAACTACGTGCGGGTGGATATCCAGGGATTCGAGGAGATCGTGGACGCGCTGGGCGGCGTCGATATCACGGTGGACTGCGATTTGTACGATGAGAAGTTCCCCGGCTATTTCGGCGTCTACACGCTGGCGGCCGGCGACTATCACATGGATGGCCGGCAGGCGCTGTACTACGCCCGATCGCGCAAGAGCACCAGCGACTTCGACCGCGCCCGCCGCCAGCAACGCGTGCTGATGGCGATTCGCCGGCGGGCGCTGGAGGCCGATCTGCTGCCGCGCGTGCCTGCGCTCTATGCCGCGCTGCGCGACACTGTGGACACCGATCTGGGGCCGGGCGACATCGCCGCGCTGGCGCGCTGGGCAGCCGGCTTCAAGATGGAGAACCTCTTCGGGATGGTGCTGCGCTACCCGCTTGTCAACGATTGGGTGACGCCGCAGGGTGGCATGGTCCAGTTGCCCGACCTGCCGGCCATCGCCGACGCGCTGGACAACATCTGGACCCGCGCGCCGCTTTCGCAGACCAACGCAGAAGAACGGCTGTGCCCGTAGACGGGTTGACTGCTCTACTCCAGCACCACCACTTCCTTGCCGCTTAGCTTGTCCAGGATCTTGTCGATGATCAGGTCGAGATGCTGCGGCTCATCGACGAAGTTGAGGCGGTCGGCGGGAATCGTCAGGACCGGGCACAGGTCGAATCCCGCGATCCAACTCTCGTACAGGGCATTGAGCTGCTCGAGGTACGCCGGGGAGATGTCGCGTTCGTAGTCGCGGCCGCGGCGCTGAATTCGACATAACAACGTGTCGACCGACGCCTGAAGATAGACCACCAGATCGGGCGGGGGGAGGAACAACGTCAGAACTTCGTATAGCTCGCGATAGCTGCGGTAGTCGCGCTCATCCATCGCGCCCTGCGCGTGCAGGTTGCGCGCGAAGATCTCCGCGTCCTCGTACACGCTGCGATCCTGAACCACCGACGTCGGGTGATCCAGCAGTTGGCGGTGATGGCGCAGCCGGCGGCTGAGAAAATAGATCTGCGAGTGGAAGCTCCAGCGGGGCATGTCCACGTAGAAATCGGCCAGATAGGGATTTTCGTCCACGGCCTCGGGGAAGGGCGCCCACTCCAGCCGCTGGCTGAGCAAGTCTGTCAGGGTTGATTTGCCGACGCCGACGTTGCCCGCGATGGCTACAAAACGCTTGTTTATCATGATGGTGAGGTTATTCTTGGGCGGTTATCTTGTCGACGTACGCCGCTTCGAGGTCGATGCCCGCGTCGTTGGCGATGCTCAACAGCGACGACAGCGCTTCGGTCAGTTCATCGCGCAGCGTCGATCGGGCCTGCGCACGGAAGTCGGAGCCTGACGTGTCCGTTGCCAGCGTCTCGTCGAAGCGCGGTATCCACAGCCGCCTCAACTGGCTGCCCAGCGCGCCGACCTGCTCCGTCAACCGCAGGTAGTCCAGGAACAGATCGGCCGCCAGATCTCCGCGCTGGCTGTCGCGGTGCAGCTCCTGTAGGTCGCTCAGCCGGCGCGGCGGGCCATCCTGCACGCTCGGCGCGCCGCCGGTTGCCAGTGAAGCTTCTAGAGTCGGCAGCGGCTGCTGGTAGGAGCCCGACTGCAGCGCTGCGCACCAGCCCGATCAGGTGGCGCCGGTCGTCGGCGTTGGCCACGAAGTTCAACTCGGTGGTGTCGATGTTGAGCACCGGCCCCTGGTCGTAGTCGGCAAAGAACCGTTCGTAGGCGACCCGCAGGTCGTCGATGTACTGGCGGGACATGGTGCGTTCGTAGGGTCGGTCGCGCACGGCAATGCGGGTCATCAGCACATCGGTGGTGGCGCGCAGGTGGATCACCAACCCGGGCGCGATCACCTGCTCGCCCAGCGCAGCGTGAACGTGCTCGTAGACTGCGAGCTCGTCCCCGGCCAGATTGAGCTGCGCGAAGAGGCGATCCTTGGCGAAAAGATAGTCAGAGAAGAGTGGTCCCCGCTTCAGCAGCCGCGCCACTGTCTCGTGTTGCTGGCGGTAGCGGCTCAGCAGGAAGAAGATCTGCGTTTGAAACGCATAGCGGGCCCGGTCGGCGTAGAAGTCGCCCAAAAACGGGTTTTCCTCGAATACCTCGAACAGCACCTGGCCGCGCATCTCCTCCTGAAGGATGCGGGCAACGGTGGTCTTGCCGACGCCGATAGGGCCTTCGATTGCGATGTAGGTGTGGTGGTTCAACGAGTCACCTGGGGCATTGGAGTGTGTTGGATGCTGCGATCAGCAAGAAACGACGGGAACTATGGCAGTGCGATCCCAGCTTACCCGTCGCATCGAAAAAAGTCAAAGCTGCGTTGAAACCTTCCCGCCTCTCAAACCGTATGGTAGAATGCAAGCAGATGCGCGACCCGTGCGCGCAGTCGTCAGAGCTACCTGTGGCGGCATTTGGGCGTCCCTTTGGAGCATCGAGTGAGCAATACCGAAAACGAAGAACTACGTTGGATCGAGGCGGCCCGGCGCGGCGACCGTAACGCGTTCAGTAAACTTGTTCAGGCGTATCAGATACCGGTTTACAATCTGACCTACCGGATGTTGGGCAATCAACAAGAGGCTGAGGACGCCGCTCAGGAGGCGTTTCTGCGCGCCTACAAGCGACTAAACACCTATCAACCTGGTCGCAAGTTCAGCAACTGGATACTGTCGATTGCCTCCCACCATTGTATCGACCTGCTGCGGCGGAGGCGCTTCGTCTGGCTGTCGGTCGAGGACAACCCAGCGGTTGCGTGGCTGGCCAGCGACGACGAGCAACCGGATGACGCGGCTGTGCGCTCTGAGCGGGCAGAGGAGGTTCGCTCGATGTTGCAGCACCTGGCCCCGGAGTATCGGGCGCCGCTGATCCTGCGCTACTGGCATGATCTGTCCTACAAGGAGATCGCCGACGTGCTGGAGCTCTCGGAGCCGGCCGTCAAGACACGGCTGCACCGGGCGCGGCTCCAGTTGGGCGCGCTGCTCGAGGAGCAATCGGCCGCAACGGCCCGCAAACCCAAGCCGGCCAGCAGCCCGGCCAATGCAACCAGCGGCCGGCTCAACACGCTGGTGCGGTCCGCAGGACTGGCGGCATAAAGGAATTGAGCGATGGTTGAACACCAAGACACCATGGACGAACACGAGATCTTCAGCGAGAGCATGTCGCTTGCGCTCGACGGGCTGCTGTCCCATCAGGAGCAGGAGGCGTTCGATCAACACCTGGCGGCGTGCGAGCCATGCCGGACGCGCTGGCTGAAGTGGCAGCGCATCTCCGATCTGTTGTGGGTTGAGCCGTTCGCCGGTCCCGCGCAGGGCTTCACGTTGCGGGTTGACAGCCTGGTGCAGCACGAGCAGCGCCGCCGCGAGCGGATGCTGGGCGGGCTGGTGCTGGTCGGCGGCACCGTTTCCATCTGGGCGATTGCCGCGCTCAGTGTCGCCATCACCGTCATCGTCGGCCTGGCAGTGACACCGGGCGCGCGCTGGCAGATCGCCGAGTATTTTGGATTTGGCAGCCAGGCCGTGGCGGTTGTCGTCAGGGCTGCGACTGCGATGCGCGATAGCCTGCTCACTGCGCCGGGTCCGGGCGTGTTGGCTGCAGGCCTGTGTGTGTTGGTTGGTTTGATCGCTCTGTGGGCCTGGTTGGTCTTCCGCAATGGCAGCGGCCAACAGACCGTCGTGGCAGGTGAAACCGGAAGGAACGTGAGATGAAACCCCTCAGACTGGCAGCTGTCCTGCTGCTCACAATGATCTTGATTTCGGTCGCGGTCGCGCCAGCGTTTGCTCAGGGCGACGGCGGCGACAAGGTGGTGTTCGGCGGCTCCTACACGGTGCGTTCCGGTGAGGTGCTGCGGGGTGACCTGGCCATCTTCGGCGGTAGCGCTGACATCGAAGAAGGCGGCACCGTCCGGGGCGACGTCGTGTTGTTGGGCGGCTCGCTCGATGTTGCAGGCACCGTCAACGGAGACATCGCTGTCTTCGGCGGCTCCGTGGATCTGGCATCCACAGCGCTGGTCACGGGCGACCTGGTGCGCTTTGGCGGATCGCTGGACGTGGCGCCGGGCGCAGAAGTCCGCGGCAGCACGCGTGAGGGAGGCACCTTCGATGTGCCTGGTGTCTGGCAGGGCAGATTCGTGCCTCCGATCTTTTCGCGGCCATCACTGCCGGAGGCGCCCTTCCAGCAGTCGCCCGGCGGTTGGCTACTGGCCGCATTTCTTGCGGTTGTCCGGGCGGTAGCGATGACCGCTGCGCTGGGCGCGCTGGCGCTGGTGATCTCGCTGATCTGGCCGGCTGGCATCGAGCGCATGGGGCGGGCCGGGGAGAAGATGCCGTTCATGGCGCTCGGGGTCGGCGCGTTGACCTGGCTGGTTGGCCTGGCGCTGGTCGCCATCGCTGCCATCACTATCTGCCTGTTGCCGCTGGCGATTCTGCTGGCGCTGGTGCTGGTGGCAGCCGCCATTCTGGCCTGGATCGTGACCGGCTGGTGGGTTGGCCGCAAGCTTATTGCGCTGTTGAACCTGAAGCGCCCGACGACGGTGCTGGAAGCCACTGTCGGAACTGTGTTGGTGGTCGGCGTCTACTTCCTGGTTGGCATCATCCCGTGTGTCGATTTCATCTACGGCGCGCTGGTGGCCAGCTTCAGGAATCGGCGCCGTAGCGCTGACCCGTTTCGGCACACGGCCCTATCCACCGCCGCCGCTGGCCGCGGCGCCCGTCGATGCCGCCCCCGCCTTGCCGGCCGGCCAGTCAACGGCTGTTGTACCTGGCGACGAGCGCAGCGTCGAACCGTAGTTCAGTTGTCCAGGGTGCCGTGCCAACAATTTGGTGCTAGCTCCTCGATAGATCCAGAGCCCGGCAGTTCAACCTCCCGGAGGCTGCGATCCTGCGTCGCATGTGCGACCAGACGACACTGAGCCTCCGGGAGGTTTTTGTTTCGCGGGCGTCCGGACAGTTTGCAGGATTGTCTTTCGAGTCAGCGGTGCGTAGGGCAATTTCTAAATTGCCGTAACAGCATTTCTTGCATCGCCCGCATCGTGTTGTGGTATAATCCCCGCCGTTGTGAGCAGCGAAACCCCCTCGGCCATTGTGGTCTCAACACCGGAGCAGGTCGAACAGACCTCGTTTCTGGCTCTGCAAGCGTGGCTGGCTGGCTCCCCCTGGCGACTGTCAGGCGGGTGGTGTTTTGTCGCGGGGCTCGCGGCCGCGGGCGCGTGGGCGCGCAACCCGCTTTCGTGGCTGACGCTGGCCCTGGGCCTGGTGCTGACCGGGATGCTGTGGGGCGGGCTGTGGACGCAACTGGCGACCGTTCGCCGTCTGCCCCAGTCGTACACAGCCAGGCGGCCCGCGCTGCCATATGTGACGCCGGGCAGTCCTGCCGGCCGCATGGCGGGCTGGCAGGAGCCGGGCGCGCTGGGACAGCTCGTGCGCATCGGCCTGCCGCTGGTAGGCCTGGCGGCCCTGGTGGCCTATCTGCTGGGCACGCAGGCCATGCTTGCCACGGCGCTCGTGGTTGTGTTGGTGCTGATCGGCGCAGCCGCGGTCAGGGCCGGGCTCGATGAGCTATGGATCTGGCTGCGCGGGCTGGTGGTCGCCGGGCTGCCGTTCTCTCTGGGCGTTCTTACCCTGACTGCGTGGCCTGACCAGCCGGATGGGCTCTGGCTGTTGGGCCTGGCAACTGGCTATGTGCTGATGACAGTTGCCAGCACGACTGTGGCTGCCAGCAATGCAGGGATCGCCGGGCTGTTGATCGGCGCGCTGGCGCGGCGGCGGTGGCTGCCGTGTTAGTCGTCGCTCACTTGCCACTGGCGGCAGTTGTCACGCTGTTGCTGGCCACGCCGCCACTTTTGGCGGAGCGGGCGCTTCACCGGCCGGTTGAACAGGGCACAGGGTTGGTGGCTGGGCGCGGTGTTGTGTAGTTCGCTGGCGCTTGGCTTCGGGATTGGCTGATGCCGCCGGCCGGTTGGGCGCTGGCAGTGCTGGCGGTTGGCGCAGTGGTCGCCGTTGTTTACTGGCTGGTGGTCTCCACCGAGGGCGCCTACCTGGGGCCGCGGTTCGTGACGTTGCAATACGACCGCTATGCCGGCCGCTACGACGAGGTTAAGGAATTCGACGAGGTCTACGAGCGCCATTTCATCGGCGAGCCAGTGACGCGGTTCCTGAACGAGCGTGCCGAGGATCTGCTGCAGCCGGTCTGGGTGCTTGACGTCGCCAGCGGCACAGGGCGCCTGCCGCGGTCCGTGTTGCAGACCGCAAGCAGCGAGCCTCGCTTCGTCTGCCTTGACAGCTCGGCGCCGATGCTGAGGCAGGCACGCCTCAATCTGGACAGGATCGCGGCCGCAGGGCAGGTTGTCTATGTTCAGCACGACGCCAGGTCGCTGCCGTTTGTCGACAACGCCTTTCCGGTGGTTGCGTGTCTTGAAGCGCTGGAGTTCACGCCCCAGCCGCGTGCCGTGATCGACGAGCTGGTTCGTGTAGCCAGGCCCGGCGGCTTGTTGGTCCTGACCAATCGTGTTGGGTGGCAAGCGCGCCTCTTTCCGGGCCGGCGTTTCAACCGCGAGCAGCTTGCAGACTTGCTGCGCCGCCTCGGCTGTTCCTACGTCAGCATCACGGCATGGCAGGTCGATTACGACCGGGTTCTGGCTGTGAAAGGCGGCGGCTCAGCCGAACAGCCGCCGCTGGGCTGGCAAGGCCTGCTGCGATGTGATCGCTGCGGCCAGACAGATTGGATCGAGCAGGATGCCTTGCTCGGCTGTCAATATTGCGGCGCGTTGGTCAGGGAGACCGGGCAAATCTGGCAGTTTGAGGCGCCAGCACCCGGGGAGGATGGCTAAGCGGGCGGACGCGGAGATCGTGGCCTCCGCTGCTATCCCGCTCCTGGCAACGCCCTTCGCGCAAAAGTTTGCCGAGACAAAAATATTATTCGTGTAGCCATTACGCTATCGCTTCGCCCTTGCCGCTTGCTCCTCAAACGGAGGATAACGCTATGCGAATCGCGTCACCGATGCTGAGGATTGATTGAACGTGGCGCCGCAGCAGGCGGTGTATCGTAGGATCGTGTGTCACGCCGACAGGACAAAACAAAAATATGGCAACGCCAATTGTCGCCCTGGTAGGGCGGCCAAACGTGGGCAAATCCACACTTTTCAACCGAATAGCCGGCAAGCGGCTGGCAATTGTCGAAGATCTTCCGGGAACGACGCGCGACCGGCTGTACGCCGACGCCGAGTGGACCGCGGTGCCCTTTACGTTGGTAGACACCGGCGGAATCGACCTGACCACCGGACCTGATGTCGGCACCGGTCCTGATCCACTTAGCACGGCATCGCGCCAGTTCCGCCGCGAGATCCGCGAGCAGGCACAGATCGCGATCGATGAGGCCGACGCAGTCATATTCCTCGTCGATGCCAGGGAGGGTGTCACCGGTGGCGACGAGGATGTGGCAGACGTGCTGCGCCGCAGCCAGAAACCAGTCATCCTGGCCGCCAACAAGGCGGACAACCAGGAACGTCGGTTGTCTGCCGTCGAGTTCTACGAGCTGGGTCTGGGCGAACCGTTCCCGATCTCGTCCATTCATGGAGCGGGTGTGGGTGATCTGCTGGACGAGGTTGTGAAGAGTCTTCCAGTGACGCCCGAGGATGACGAGGAGGACGATACTCTCAAGCTGACGATCATCGGACGACCCAATGTTGGCAAGTCGTCGTTGCTCAACGCGCTGCTGGGCCAGGAGCGCGCCATCGTCAGCGAGGTCGCCGGCACCACGCGCGATGCTATCGACACCCGCGTGGTTTGGGACGAGGAAGAGGTCGTGTTGATCGACACGGCCGGAATTCGCCGGCGCGGGCGAGTTGAACAGGGCATCGAGAAGTACAGCGTCATGCGCGCCATGCGCGCCATCCAGCGCTCCGATGTGGTCATACTGGTGATCGACGCGACCCAGGGCGTAACCGCCCAGGACGCCCACGTCGCCAGCTACGCACTGGACGAGATGAAGGGCATCGTGGTAGTAGTGAACAAGTGGGACCTTGTAGAAAAGGACACCCACACCATGCACGAGTTCACCCAGCGGCTGCGTGCTGAGCTGAAATTCATCGACTTCGCGCCGCTGTTGTTCATCTCGGCGCTAACCCGCCAGCGTATTCAAAAGGTGATCCCACTAGCCCGCCACGTTCAGGAGGAGCGCAACCTACGCATTCCGACCTCTGAGGTGAACCGGATCGTGCAGGAAGCCGTGGTGCGTCACAGGCAGCCCAGCAAGACGGGTCGACAACTGCGTTTCTATTACGCAACCCAGGCCAGGGTGGCGCCGCCGACCTTCGTCTTTTTTGTCAACGACGCCGAGCTGGTCCACTTTACCTACCAGCGTTTCCTGGAGAATCAGATCAGAGCGTTTCATCCGTTTGAAGGAACGCCTATCAAGCTGATCTTCCGCAACCGCAGCGAGGAATAGATCTGACGCATGGAAGAAACCAGGCCCAGCTTCGGCCATCGGCTGCGTGACAACTGGCTGGAACTGCTGTTGTTGCTCATCTTCGTCGCGGCGCTTGCGTGGATCGCCAGCACCGCGCGCGGCGTCTGGCAGGCGGTTGCTGTGGTACCCACCGAAACCCCCACCGCGGTTCCGACGGCGACGGCGCCCGGGCCCGCGGCAACCCAGCCCACCGGTGCGCCGGGCCAGGTTTTACGCAGCACGTTCGATGGACAGCAGGCCGCCAGGCTGGCACAGAACCTGGTGGACTCTGGGCCGCGCGTCGTTGGATCCGACGGCCACACGGCGGTGGTGGGACAGATGATCGACGAGTTGCGGCAAAACGGCTGGGGCCTGCAGCAACAGTCCTTTGTCGTTGATGGCGTACAGCATACCAACATCGTCGCCCGTACCGGGAGCGGCGATATCATTGTTGTCGCAACCCACTACGACACCAGCCCCGTTTCCGACCTCGACGCCGACGAAGCCAGCCGCTCGCTGCCTTCACCCGGCGCCAACGACGGCGCCAGCGGCGCAGCTGTGCTCCTGGAGTTAGCTCGCTCGCTGGACAAAGAGCAACTAAACGAACAGGTGTGGTTGGCCTTCCTGGACGGCCGCTATGCGCCTTTGTCAGGCGACGGGGCAAATGAAATCGGTGACTCGGGGGTCCGTACGCTGGCAGAAGCACTGCCGGCCGACGTGACGGCAGTCATCTGGGTCGATCTGGCAGGCGACCCGGACCAGCGCTTCACGATCGTGCCCAACGGCGATCCGCAGGTTGCGGCCGACCTCTGGTCCGTGGCCGAGCAGCTTGGCTATACTCGCTGGTTTGTTCAGGAGACGGGACCAACCGCCGACAGCAGCGTGCAGGTGTTCAGCGATCTCGGGCAGGCGGCCACCGCCATCGTCGATCCTGAGTACGCCTATCTGAGGACCACAGAAGACACGACCGACAAGCTTTCCTCCAGCAGCCTCGAACGAGTAGGGCGCGTGCTGGAGGTCTATCTCGAACAGCAGTAGGACGTGATGTGTAATGCGTAAAACGTGATACGTAGGTAGTGCGAAAGTTGCTGGAACCGGCTACTACGGCTACATAATGCAATAAACATCGAGCGTCGGACTACGCACTACGCAATCCGCAATACGCATCACGAATCGAACTCAATCAACAATTGGAGAACCTTCACCACCATGCGACCTGCAAAACGACTTGACAACGTACCGATGTATGTCTTTGCTGCCCACGGCGCGCGGCTCAACAAGCTGGCAGCCGAAGGGCTGGACATTATCCGCCTCGACATAGGCGAACCGGATGAGCCGCCGCCCGCGTTCATCATCGACGCGCTGGAAGAGTCGGCCCGCAACCCGAAGAACCATGGCTACGCCGGCTATGGCGGCCGCCCCGAGCTGAAGCGCGCCATCGTCGATTACTACCGCACGCGCTTCGGCGTCGCGCTCGACGCGGCCAGCGAGGTGCTGCCGCTCATCGGCTCCAAGGAAGGGTTGGCCAACATCGCGCTGGCCTGGCTGGACCCCGGTGACATCGCCATCGTGCCTGACCCCGGCTATCCAACCTACCAGATGGGCGCCAAGCTGGCCGACGCAGACGTCTACTTCGTTTCGCTGGAGCAGCGGCTGGGCTGGCTGCCTGACCTGCAAGCGATCCCTGATGACGTGGCCCGCCGCGCCCGGCTGATGTGGATCTCCTATCCCAACAACCCGACCGGGGCCGCCGCACCGTTCAGCTTCTACGAAGAGGCCGTGGACTTCTGTCGCCGCAACGAGATCCTGCTCTGCTCTGACCTGCCCTACGCCGACGTCTGTTTCGACGGGTACGAGGCGCCCAGCGTGCTGTCGGTTCCCGGCGCCAAGGATGTCACGCTGGAGTTCAACTCCCTCAGCAAGAGCCACCACATGGCTGGCTGGCTAGTCGGCATGGCTGTCGGCAATGCGGTGGCCGTCAGGGCGCTGCTGCAGACCAAGAGCAACATCGACAGCGGCATCTTCCGGCCGCTGCAGGACGCAGCCACGGCGGCGCTCAACGGTGACACAGCCTGGATGCAAGCGCGCAACGATGCCTACCAGCATCGCCGCGATCTGGTTCTGGAAACTGTGCGCGGCATGGGTCTGGAAGCCGACACGCCGCGCGCCAGCCTCTATGTCTGGGCCAAGGTGCCGGAAGGCTACACGTCCAAGGAGTTCGCCGACAAGATTCTCCTCGAGACCGGCGTCAGCATCACACCGGGAGATGCCTACGGTCCCAGCGGCGCGGGCTACGTGCGCATCAGCATCGGACAGGAGACCGGCAAGCTGCAAGAGGCACTGGCCCGCATGAGAACGGTTAGCCTGTGAGCGACGACCGCTATTTCTATCCCGACCAGCCTGAAGAAACCGCGATCCTGGTAGGTATCGAGTTCAAGTCCGACCCGGGCTCGTTTGGCGTGCTCGATTCGCTGGCAGAACTGGAGCAACTGGCCGGAACAGCTGGCGTGCGGGCCGTGGGCGAGACCTTCCAGCGGATCAGCACCCCCAACCCTGCAACCCTGATCGGCAAGGGCAAGCTGGACGAGGTGCTGGATCTGCGCGCCGAGAACAACGCGACCGCCATCCTCTTCGACGAGGAACTCAGCCCGCGCCAGCAGCGCGAGATCGAAAAGGCGGTCAAGGACGAGAACATCAAGGTCCTCGACCGCACGGCGTTGATCCTGGATATCTTCGCCAGGCACGCACACACCCGCGAGGGCGCCTTGCAGGTTGAACTGGCGCAGTACGAGTATCGCCTGCCGCGCCTGACCCGGGCCTGGACACACCTGGCCCGGCAGGCTGGCGGCGGGACGGCGAGGGGCGGCTCCGGCGGCGTTGGCCTGCGCGGGCCGGGCGAGACACAGCTCGAGGTGGACCGGCGCGAGATCAACCGGCGCATCGCCCATCTCAAGCGCGAGCTGGAGGAGGTGCGCGCCCATCGCCAGCGCCACCGCCAGAAACGCAAGAGCGCCTCCCTCAGCACGGTGTCCTTGGTGGGCTACACCAACGCCGGCAAAAGCACGCTGCTCAACGCGCTGACGCGGCTGGCCAGTCCCGAAGGCAAGGACGCGGACGTGCTGGCGGCCGACATGCTCTTCGCAACCCTGGATCCCACGACCAGGCGGGTGCAACTGCCCGGCGGTCGGGAGATTCTTGTCACCGACACCGTGGGTTTCATCCAGAAGCTGCCGACAACGCTGGTGGCTGCATTCCGTGCCACGCTGGAGGAGATCGCCGAATCCGATCTGCTGATCCACGTGGTTGACATAACCCACGGCAACGCACTGCAACAAGCCAGCACGGTGGGGGAGGTACTGCGGGATTTGGGCGTCACCGACCGGCCGATGGTCACCGCGCTGAACAAGGTGGATTTGCTGCCCAACGCTGAGGAGGTCGCCGCCGAGCTTGGTGAAGCATTCACAGACGCGGTCGCCGTGTCGGCGGCGACAGGGACCGGCATCGCCGAGTTGCTGGGGCGGGTAGAGAAGGTGATGAACCGCAACCTTGTCACTGTCGAAGCCTTAATCCCATACGACCAGGGCGAACTGGTCAATCAGTGGCACATCCACGGCCTGATCCAGTCCGAGAAACACACCCCCGACGGTGTGCTGATCATCGGCAAGCTGCCGCCGCAGTTGGCAGCGAGATACCAGAACCACAACCCCGATTGACTTTCGCGTAACGATGTTTTGTTAACATAAAGTGGTGCGCCAAAACACATCCTGCCACGATTATCGAAACAGGTCTGGCAACCGGGGCTGGGGAACATTGTACCGAGGACCAAGTTGCCGTAGACCGCGCGAGAAAACATGCACGCGGCTCTGTGGAGATCGAAATGTCCGCGGACATAGGGGTCCACCTTGCGATCGATCACGCAGAACAACGAGTTCCTTCTCTGTAGGCCAGCAGCATGCAGGAAGGGAGGCCGCAAAACAGCTGGCGAGCGGCACAGCACCAAGTACACACTATGTTTGTTATGTAATATTGTTGCTGCGACTGCTCGGCTTCAGCAGATCCCGCTGCGAGCACTTGACATATTGTGCAACGTGTTCTGCAGTTGTGGCTGGAGGTGCTTTGTTGGCGGCTGCAGCTGCTTGAGCCGCGTTCATTGTGTCAAATCACCGCGACGATGCCCAAAGACTTTTCCGGCCTCGCCCACCGCGCCTGGCTAACGTTGCCGCATGCAGCGGGCCTTCCCCTCTCCCCCACTGCTCTGCCCCTAAAACCGCTACGCGAAAGGTCGCTCGCCAGGCGGACACTGAACGGTTGGTTGCTGAAAACCGGAAGTGCGACCACCGCGTGCTTCCGGTGAAGCGGTTATACTCTTCGTAGTACAGGTATGTTTTGTTGCCAGCTTGACGCCTATGATACAATGCTGGCTTGCCTGACAAAACAAAATGTTTGAACGAGAGAAAACTGACGTGGACAGACTGCGTGGCCTGGGAATTCTACTGCTGGCGATTTTTACCCTGTCGATTGTGTTTCTGGCGGGTTTCGGCACACACTGGCTGACCAGCCATGGTGCCACTGCGTCCTCTGCTGCGGCGCTGGCCGATTTGACGCTGCGTGAGACCAGCGAGCCAGCGCAGTTTGGCGTGTTCTGGGAGGCCTGGCACGTCTTGCAGAGTGACTTCTTTGGCGACCAGCCTGCCGATCAGCAGCGTACCTATGCGGCCATCAAAGGTCTGGCGCAATCCTACGACGATCCATACACCTTTTTCGTCGAGCCGCAGCCCCGCCAGCGCGAGAAGGAGAACCTCAGCGGCGAGTTCGGCGGCATCGGCGCCTGGGTGTCCACCGACGATCAGGGCAACATCGTCCTGAAACCGATGCCCGGACGAGCAGCCGAAGCGGCCGGCGTTCTGGAGGGCGACATCCTGGCGGCTGTCGACGGCGTCGCGATCACATCTGAGTTGAGCCAGGAGCAGGTCCTCGACATGATCCGCGGGCCAATTGGCGAGCCGGTGGAGCTGCAACTGCGGCGCGGTGACAGCCCTGACCTGCTGACCATTTCGGTGGTGCGCGAGCGGTTCGAGACCCCTTCGGTCGAGTGGCGCGTTCTGGAAGAAGCGCCCACTGTTGGCTATGTCGCGATTCGTCAGTTCACTGAGCGCACCGCCGACGAACTTGACAGCGCCATCCAGGACCTGGACAATAACGGCATCGCATATCTCATCCTGGACATGCGTCACAACGGCGGCGGCCTGCTGCAGTCGTCCATCGACGTGGCCAGCCGCTTCCTCAGCGATGGTGTGGTGCTGTTTGAACGCAAAAACGACGGCAGTCGTGAGACGTATCGCGTGGTCACCGCACCGCGGGCGCCGAGTTGGCCCACCGCCGTGTTGGTCGATGGCGCAACGGCAAGCGCGGCTGAGATCGTTGCCGGGGCGCTGCAGGACCGCGGCCGGGCACAGCTTGTGGGCGAGAAAACCTTCGGCAAGGGCTCGGTGCAGCTCATCCGTGACCTGAGCGATGGATCGTCGGTGCATGTCACAGTCGCGCGCTGGCAGACGCCCAACGGACACGAGATCAACGGCGTCGGTCTGTCGCCCAACGTCGAAGCGCCCCACCAGGATGACATAGATGCGCCGCTGGCCGCGGCCATCAGGCTGCTTACGGGCAACGTCGCCCAGAACTGACCTTTGAATGTGAACGCCGTCCCACCGACTCACCTTTAGATTTGACTGAGGAACTAATGAACAACCCGAAACGTAGCTTTCCGTTGCAATGGGTCGCTGTGATCGCCATTGCTGTCCTGCTTGGTGGGATGACTTTCGTCGCCGGTTTTGGGACTGGCTTTGGCGCTGGACGCGTCACCGCGCCGCAGCATGCCTCCAGCGCATCCAACGTGGTCGTTCGGCCTGACACGACCCCGGCGCCCGCTTCCGCCAGCGCGCTGCCGTTCTTGAACCAGAACGAGGACGTTCCACCGGAGTTCGACCTGCTCTGGGAAGCGTGGGATGCGCTGGAGAAGGACTACTACGGTGAACTGCCTGACACGCCGGAGATGGTGGGTGGCCTGGTGACGGGCATGTTGCGCGCTGCGGAACAGCAAACTGACAGCGAGCTGGACCGCGAGGCTACTGCCGACGAGGTTATCTCGGCCGTGCTTGATGTGCTGGAGCAAGATCTCGGCACATTGCCCGATACGAACCGGCTAACCTATGGCGCGATCAACGGCGTCATGTTCAGGTTGGACGACGACTACACCTTCCTGCGCGACCCGGAGCAGGCTAGGTTCTTCAACGAGGGCTTAAGCGGCTCATTCGAAGGAATCGGCGCGCGTGTTGCTGAAGCGGAAGGCGGCGGCGTACGCATCGTGGAACCGTTCGAGGGACAACCGGCCTGGAACGCAGGCATCCGCCGCGATGACGTGATTCTGGCAGTTGACGGCGAGGATGTGACCGATACCCCGCTCTCGGACGCGATCGCTCTGATCCGCGGGCCGAAAGGCACCGAGGTGCTGCTGCTGATCAAGTCACCCGAACAGGAGGCGCGGGATGTAACCGTCACGCGCGATACGATCTCGATCCCGGTGGTCGAGTACGAGTTGCGGGACGATGGCGTTGCCTATCTGCGGCTGGGAGAGTTCAGCAACCCGGCCGTGATCCAGGTGCGCGCTGCCCTGGAAGAGATGCTGGCACAGAACCCGACCGGCCTCGTGCTTGACCTGCGCGGCAACCCGGGCGGACTGCTGCGCAGCGCCGTTGATATCTCCAGCGAGTTCGTGCCGGACGGCCCGATCCTGGTCGAACGCTGGAAGGACGGCGAGGAACAAGTGTACGAGGCCTCCGGCAAGGGACGCGCCTTCGACATACCGCTGGTGGTGCTTGTCAACGAAGGCAGCGCCAGTGCCTCCGAAATCCTGGCCGGTGCCGTGCAGGATACCGGCCGCGGCATCCTATTGGGAACAACCACGTTTGGCAAGGGATCCGTCCAGGTACCGCATGAACTCAGCGATGGCTCGATGTTGAGCGTAACCACCGCGCGCTGGTTCACCCCAAATGACCGCCTCATCCACGGCGAAGGTCTGGCGCCCGACATCGAGGTCGACGAACCGGCGGCCGGCGACGGCGAGACGGAAGATGTTCAGTTGGATGCAGCCGTCAAGTACCTGCTGGAGCTTCAGCAGCCCAGCCCGTAGGTCATGAAAGACAAATCGAACGTCAAGGTCGTGGCATCGAACCGCAAGGCCCGCCACGACTACATCATCGAAGAAACCATCGAAGCAGGGATCGCACTGACCGGAACCGAGATCAAGTCGATCCGCGCCGGCCGCGTCAACCTGCAAGACAGCTTTGCCATGATCCGCAGCGGCGAAGCATGGCTGATCGGCGCGCATGTCTCGCCGTACACCCACGGCAACCGCGAGAACCATGAGCCGCGCCGTGAGCGCAAGCTGTTGATGCACCGCCGCGAGATCAATCGGCTGGCCGGAAAGATACAGGAAAAGGGCTGGACGCTGATCCCTTTGCAAATCCATCTGCGCAACGGCCGGGCCAAGGTGCAACTTGGACTGGCAAGAGGCAAGAAGCTGTACGACAAGCGCGACGCCATCGCCAAGCATGATCACGACCGCGAGATGCGGCGGGCGCTGAAGGAGATGTATCGTTGAGGCATGAACGGTGGATCGCAACGATGCGTCTTTCAATGCGTTAGCGCCACAAGTCGAACTCTGAACGTTTGACTTGCCCGCCCGTTGTGGTATAATTCGGTCACCAGGGGATGATCGGCTTCGACGGGGCAGGCTGACCGAGAATTGCAAGCCGAGGTGCGTCCACCTCGTTAAAAGGCGCAAAACCATAACTGCCAACAACGGCAAGGCTTTCACCTTCGCTCCCCGCAGCAATGCGGCTTTCGCCCTCGCTGCCTAAGCGAAGATAGCCACCCCCTCGGTCTACGGATCGAGGCGGCCCTCACAGTGTGTCTCGCAGGCTGTGAGCCAGCTGTCATAAACTGTTAGAGATGCTGCCGGGCTGACGTCGATAGGCCTGGCAAAAGAGCCAGATGCGTCTGGTCATCGACTTCCTCTCCTGGCACCTGCTGTCGCTGGTGGACGAGAGAGCCAAGACACAATCAGCGACTAAGCTTGTAGTATATTCTCGCTCGAATGTTTCGGACGCGGGTTCAATTCCCGCCATCTCCACCTGGCAGGGGCTGACCGAAAAGGTCAGCCCTTTGTTTATGTCCAACTGTAGGCTATGCCGGAATTGGCGTAGCAAGTGATTTGGGAGCGTTGATTTTGCAATATCAGATCTTGATCGAGAACGAACTGCCGTTGGTCGAACGGCTGGTGCGTGAGGCGGGAGCGCAGGTTCGTGACTTCTACGAGAACGGCGTCGAAGTCGCCTGGAAAGGCACCAACGATCCCGTCACTGCCGCCGATCACGCTGCAAACGCGCATTTGGTTGCCGGACTGCGAGCTGCCTACCCGGATGACGGTATTCTGGCGGAGGAGTCGGCCGACAACACCTATCGGCTGAATCGCAGCCGGGTTTGGATCGTGGATCCACTGGACGGCACCAAGGAGTTCATCGGCAAGATCGATGAGTTTGCTGTCATGGTCGGTTTGGCAATCGACGGCGTGCCTGCCCTGGGCGTGGTCTACCAGCCGGTTGCCGATGTGCTGTATCGCGGCATTCCGGGCTCGGTGGCCGAAGTGGTCAGGCAGGGCAAGGCTGCGACACTGGCCGTCTCCGATGTCAGCGCCACCCCGGACATGCGGCTTGTTGCCAGCAGGTCACACCGCGATCCCCTGGTCAGCGCCGTCTGCGCAGAGCTCGGGATCACCCAGGATCGGCCCAGCGGCAGCGTGGGATTGAAGGTTGGTCTGCTGGCGACTTCTGACTGCGATCTGTACATTCACCCGTCGCCGGGTCTGAAAGAGTGGGATACCTGTGCGCCGGAGGCTATCCTGCGGGCGGCCGGCGGCGCAATCAGCGACAGTTGGGGCGCGCCACTCCAGTACAACAAGGCTGATGTGCGCCAACGGCAGGGACTCGTTGCCAGCAACGGTCGCCGGCACACAGAGATTGTCGCAGCAACAGCCCGCGCCGCTGAGGCGGCCGGATATCGACCTGAAACAGGCTTCTGGTAGCTGGAGCCAGCAAGAAAGGAAGCAGTACATGGAACCAGTTCGAATTGGCGTGCTGGGCGGTACCGGAGTGTACGAACTAAGCGCGCTGCACGACGTTGAGGAAGTTACACTGGACACGCCCTTTGGCCCCCCGTCGGACGCGTACATCCTTGGCACCATCGATGGCCAGCGCGTCGCGTTTCTAAGCCGCCACGGCCGCGGCCATCGCATCAGCCCAACCCAGCTCAACTCCCGCGCCAACATCTGGGGCTTCAAGAAGCTGGGCGTAGAGTATCTGATTGCCGTCAGCGCTTGTGGCAGTTTGCAGGAGCATATCCACCCCGGCGACATCATCGTGCCCGACCAACTTTACGACCGCCGCGACTGCGGGCGCTTTCCTTCTTCGATGATCCGTCGGTAGGCACTCAGGGCATTGTGGTGCATGTCTCAGTGGCGAACCCGTTCTGCGAGTATCTCTCCGAGGTCTGCTACCGGGCAGTGCAGCAAACCGGTGTGCGCTCACTTTGGCGGCACCTACGTGACGATCGAGGGGCCCCGCTTCAGCACCAAGGCGGAGAGCCACATCTTCCGCCAGCAAGGCATTTCGGTCATCGGCATGACGACTGTGCCGGAGGCGTTTCTGGCGCGAGGCCGAGATGAGCTACGCGGTCATGGCGCATGTCACCGATTACGACGTGTGGCACGATGGTGAAGGGCCGGTGACGGGAAGCGATCATCCGTATGCTTCGCAAGAACGCTGAAACGGCTCGCCAGGCGGTGCGACGCGCCGTAGGGATGCTGGCCGAAGCCGGTCCCAGCCCACAGCGAGATGCGCTCAAAGACGGCATCACGACCCAACCGGACCTTTGGCCCGAGTTGGCCAGGCAACAACTCGATCTCATTCTGGGCAAATACAGCGCGCCGTAATGCCTCCCGGCGGGCTCAAGAACCTCCTAAGACGCGACACAAAAAGAGGCGCCTGGCTCGCTGCCAGGCGCCTCTTTTTGTGTCGCGAGCGTTCCACTCTGGTCAGGCCGCCTCGAGTTCAGCCTGGTCGGCGTCGCCGGTGAAGAACATCTCCACCACCGACACGATGAACAGGGCGGTCATCACTACCGCCGATGCAACACACCACGGGCATATAGCGTGGATCACGGCGATCTCAAGATAGGTCAGGTAGGCGGAGAAGATCACGCCGATCAAGGTAACGAAAAACACAGCCATGCCCGCCGGACGACCCAGGTCACGCCAGTCCGAGCGCTTGACCAGCACCAGTCCCAGCAGAACGATGTAGGTCAACAGCCCCCAGATGGCGACTGGCACACCCAGCAGTTCGGCATACACGCTGGTCTGCACGGCCTCGCAGTTGCCCACACCCGCACAGTACGGCGCAATTGCAAATAGCTTAACGTAGGTCAGGTAGCCAGCAATGCCGATGCCGGCGACCGAGAGTATCAGTTGCAGTCTGGTGATCCAAGGTCGCGAGTTTTCCATGCCTATCCCTGCTGCGCAAGCGCTTCGTCGATCTTGGCCTTGATCAGCGGATAGGAGTTGTCAACCTTCTGGCCGTTCACATAGATAGTTGGCGTGGCGTTGACTCCCAACTGCTGGCCTTCACGGATGTTATCACGCACCAGCTGGGCATATTTTGACTCGCTGACGCACTTGCTGAACTCAGCCGTGTCCATACCGAGAGCATCCGACATCGAGCGCAGCCGACTCAGCGTGAAGGTGCTGGTGCCGGCCTTGCCCGCTTCCTGGAACAAGTAGTCGTGCATCTGCCAGAACTGGCCCTGGTCCGCGGCGCACTCGGCCGCCAGCGCGCCCTGCGTGGCGCTGGGGTTGTGCTGTGGCAACGGGAAATGCTTGTATACAAGCTTGACCTGGCCGTTGTTCACGTAGTCCGAATCGATCGACACCTCTGCACCGGTGGCGAAGCTCTTGCACGCCGGGCATTCGAAGTCTGAAAACACCGTCACCGTCACGGGTGCATCAGGAGAACCTTTGACGTTTCGGTCGGTCTCGCCCTCCGTGATCACTGTGCCGGCCGTCGGCGGCTGAGACACCTGAGCCTGGCTGCGGTTCTGCAAGACAATCAGCGCAATCACCGCGATGGCGATAGCTGCGGCGCCGACCAACAGGTACATGGTGGTTCGGTCTTTCTTGCGGGCACGCGCCGACTTGCTGCTCTTCTGCGACGAAGAACTGGTGGTCTGCGTCGTCGTCGGGACATTGGGAGTTCGAGACTTCTTCTTCTTGGCCATAGTATCCTCAATAAGGGTGAATTACGTCAGCCGGCTGGCTGGGCGGCATTATACCACGGGCTTCAATGCGGCAAAAATCCGAACACCTTACAATGCGTAAGACATACGCTTGCCGGTATGCGTGGCACGAAGGTTCCATCGGCCAAACCGGTTTTGACAAAGTGTTGTAACGATGGTACAAAACCGCATGGCCTGCCGCGCTCTGGCCGAAAGATGAAGATGCAGCATTTCACGCGAACCTCCCTGGCTGCAACGTTGCCGCCGATTCAGGCGCCTCCTGCTCCCGTGTTCCTGGTGGGGCTGCTGTTCATTTGCGTGGCTGTGGTCACGATGCTTCCGCTGACAACAGTCGTGGCCTTGCTGGCCGCCGCTGCCATTGTCATCGCCGTGCTGATTCGGCCATGGGTGGGCGTAGTCGCCCTGGCGATCGCCGTTCCCTGGGCTTCGGCGTGGCCGCTGACTTTTGTCAGCGTGCCGCTGGATGGCTCGGACCTGCTCCTGGCGCTGACGGTGGCAGCCTGGCTGGCTCAGGGCGTCGTGCGCCGTCAAATCGAGGTGCCGCGCCTGCCGCTCATCGTGCCGCTGCTGATATTCGCCGGCACGCAGGCCGTGGCGCTCGTCGGCGCGGTGAGCTATCGTGAGGGCCTGCCGGAGCTGCTGAAGTGGGTGCAGGTGCTGGTGCTGTACGTGGTGGTTGCCGCCGCGCTGCCAAGAGCGCGCGCCGGCTGGCTCTTAGCGGGCCTGCTCGTGGCTGCGGTCAGCCAGGCACTGCTGGGCCTGCACCAGTTCCTCAACCAGGCAGGCCCCGACGAGTTCGTGCTGATGGGCCGTTTCCTGCGAGCATACGGCACATTTCGCCAGCCGAACCCTTATGCCGGGTATCTCGGACTGGCCGCACCGTTGGCGGTCAGCCTGGCGATCTGGGCATGGACAGCGACCCTGGCAGCCCGCCGCGGGCACAGCCAGCTTCGGCTCGATGTTGTGCCGGACCGCTGGCAGCGCGTTCTGCTGCCGGCAGCCGCAGCAGTAATCTGCCTGGGCGTGCTGGTGAGTTGGAGTCGCGGCGCGTGGCTCGCGTTGGCCGCGGCGCTGCTGGTGGTGCTGCTCGCACATGCGCGCCGGGCAGCACCGGTGTTGATTGCGGCTGCCGTCCTGCTGGCGTTGATCGCCGTCGTTTTCGGCCTCGCGGATCTGCTGCCTGCGTCGATCAGTGCCCGCGTCGGCGATCTGGGCGATTACATCGGACTTATCGACATTGCGCGCACCGAGGTAACAGACGCCAGCTTCTCCGTGATCGAGCGTCTGGCCCATTGGCAGGCAGCCATCAATATGTGGACCGACCATCCGTGGCTAGGCGTCGGGCCAGGCAACTATGCCACGGTGTACGAGATCTACCGCCTGCCGCGCTGGCAGGATGCGCTGGGCCACGCCCATAACGTCTATTTGAACGTTGCCGCCGAATCGGGCGTGGTAGGGCTGGCAGGCTACCTGGTGCTGTGGGCAGCCAGCATCTGGCAGGCGCTGCGCACCACGGCCAGCAACTGGCGCTTGGTAGCCGCCGTCGGCGCGGGTGTCCTGGGTGCGCTGGTGCATGCCACGGTCCACAACGTGTTCGACAATCTTTGGGTTCAGCACATCTATCTTGTGGTAGCACTGATGCTGGGCCTGCTGGCCGTGCTGAACGCAGACAGGCCGGGCGCTCGAAATGCCGCGGCACTGGAGCTTTCTTCAGAACCGGCACGGACCGAGACCGGCCGCGGCAGCAAAAGATCCTGACAAGGAGCGTTGGCTGGAATGTCACAGGCAGTCAGTCCTGAATTATCCACGTCACTACCGAACCGCTTTCTTCGGCGCGTGTCCGCCCGAACAGGCGTCAATCCGGTTGAGTTGACGCGCTTCATCAAGTTTGCCATCGTCGGCGCGGTCGGCATGGTGGTCGACTTGAGCGTGTTGACCTTCTCAAAAGAGGTGCTTGGGCTACCCTTGACGCTGGCCGTCGCGCTGGGGTTCAGCCTTGCCGTCATCAGCAATTTTACCTGGAACCGCTTCTGGACCTTCCCTGAAAGCCGCGCTCGGCCGGTTGCCAGCCAGCTCGTGCAGTTCACCATTATCAATCTGATCGGTCTGGCCATCAACGAGGTGATCGTGCTGGGCCTGCATCCTCTCTTCAGCGCCGTCCTGGAAGACCCGTTTGCCTATCTGGCTGCCAAGGTCATCGCTATCGGGGTTGTGCTCTTCTGGAACTACGGCGCCAACCGCATCTGGACCTACAAGGGGATCCAGTAACCCGGCGTGCGCCTCGTCATCGACTACACGCCGGCAGTACGTCAGGGAGCGGGGATAGGCCGCCACACCCGCGAGTTGGTCCACGCACTGGCGCCACTCGCGAGTGATGCTGCAACAACCCTGGTCGTGTACGGACGCAGCAATGCGCCGCTGCCACAGCCGCCGGCAGGCATGGCTCTGCGCGTCGTTCCCGTGCCCAACCGATGGCTCACGATTGGCTGGCATCGGCTCAACCTGCCGCTGCCGGTCGAGGTCTTTGCCGGCAGCCATGATCTGTACCACGCCAGCGATTTTGTCCTCCCGCCTGTCCGCAACGCCCGCACCTTGTTGACCGTTCACGATCTGAGCTTCCTCAGGACGCCACAGTGCGCCGATGCGGGCCTGCGCGCCTATCTGGCCAAGGTCGTGCCGTCCTCCGTGGCACGCGCCGACCAAATCCTCGCTGACAGCCAGGCAACCAAGCGTGATCTGGTCGATCTGCTGCACACGCCCGCTGAGAAGGTGACCGTGGTATATCCTGGAGTGGAAACAAGGTTTCACCCGGTTGACGACACTGCAAGGCTGCACGAGATGCGCGTCAGCTACGGCATCGGCGATGGGCCGTTTGTTCTGGGCGTCGGCACCCTGGAGCCGCGCAAGAACTGGCCTGCCCTCATCCGCGCGTGGACGATACTGCGTCAGTCGACCGCCCTCCCCCACCGACTCGTCATCGCCGGCGGAAAAGGCTGGCTGACCGACGAGATCTTCGCGGCGATCGATGCATCACCGGCAAAAAAAGAAATCCTGCTGGCCGGTTTCGTTGCCGATGCCGATCTGCCGGCGCTTTACTCCGCCGCCGATGTTTTTGCGTTTCCATCGCTATACGAAGGCTTTGGAATCCCGGTGTTGGAAGCGCTGGCTTGCGGCACACCTGTGGTCTGCGCCAACAACTCATCGCTTCCCGAGGCGGCCGGCGAGGCTGCCGTGTTGGTGGATGCCGGTGACGACGTTGCACTGGCTGCGGCCCTCCAGCGACTGATCGAGGACGACGCCCTGCGAGCGTCGCTGCGCCAGCGCGGCTTGCAGCATGCTGCCCAGTTCAGTTGGCGCCGCTCAGCCGAGAGGTTGTGGCAAACCTATCAGGCGGTGTTGCGTGGCTGAGCGTGTCCGGCAGGTTGTCCGATCACCGTACCTCCCCACAGTTTTACTGCTGGCAGGCTGGATTGTCGCGGCGTTGGGCTATTGGGGCGCCTGGGTTTGGGCCGCGCCTGTTGGGCTGCGGGTTCCCGGCATTGACCTTGCAGAATATGTCAAGTTCGTGGCAGAAGTACGCAGCGGCCAGATCTGCCTGACACGCGAGGTGTTTCTGCTTCCTCTGGCGGCCCTCAGTCTGAGCATGAGCCTGCTGGCACATCGCCCCGAGCTGCGGTTGCCTGGCCTTGTACGCTGGCTGATCAACCTGCCGCGATCCCTGTCGCCCTGTCCATGCTGCCCCCGCCTGGACGCCCGCGTTACTAAAGACGCCGGAGTTCATCAGGCAGACGATTGCCATCGCCGTCTGCGTCATCGCTGCGTTCCTGTCCTATCCACTCTGGCGTCGCCTGCCGCTTCTCGCCAACGCCGCAGTGGTTGTTCTGCTGGCCCTCGCGAGCATCGTCCTTCCGCTCGTCACATTCCTCAGGTTGCGTCCAGCCCTCGCCGTCATCTACGGCCACCCCGTGGCCGTTGGCGACGGCCCGATTCTTCTCGCGGTCGGACTGTTGCTGGTCGCCGCTGCCCCCTGTTGCTACTGCGGCGCCGGTAGCAATACTCGCATAGGTCTCGCGTCTTGCCTCTTCTTGCCGCGCGTAAAGATGCGCTCGAAGTTGTCGCACTGCTCGTCTCCCGCTGCCAGAATCGATTCGTGTAGCGTTTGCTTGCCTTTGTTGAGAAGATGGCTTGGTTGGAATGTGTAGCGTAGCGACTACACGAAATACAGATGGTCGGCTAACTTCCTCCAGCTACGCAGCCTTCCACAACTCTCGCCAGCGCGTCAGACTCTCCCGTCGGTAACGCCTGTCGGATGCGAAAACTTCGATAGTCACTGTGCCGTCGTAGCGGAACGACTTCAGGTCTGCAACGACCTTGCGCCAGCTCACGCCCCGCTTCGAGGGCGCCCCCAGGGGCAGGTGTTGATCGGCGGTGCCGTCGTTGTCTGAGATGTGGACGTGCGCCAGCCGGTCCGCCAGGGCAAACAGGTACTCACGTGCCAGATTGCGCTGGACATCGATGTTCGCGTGTCCGACATCGAGCAGCAGATAGAGATCGGGCGAGCGGGCGAAGATCTCGCGAAAGTGCTTCAGTTGGTGGCTGTTGCGCGGCTGGTTCTCCATGGCCACCAACACGCCGCGACTGGCTCCTTCACCGCACAGATGCCCGTACAGTTGAGCATACAGCTCATAGCCGGCCGTCTCTGGCCAGAAGCCGGGAAAACCCACGTAATGCGTGGTCAGCAGCCTGGCGCCCAGCTGGGCAGCCATGTCCAGGCAGCGCAGCAACTCGTCCAGCGCCGCTCGCCGGACCGCCGCCGACGGATTGTCAACCGGCAGATACGGAGCGGCGTGGCAGACAATGCCAAGCCCATGGTCGTCAAGCGCTCGCCGGACGGCGTTGACGTCGATCTGGCCCGGCTCCGACTTCGGCGCTTCCAGCGTCAGGTCCACGAAGTCAAAGCCGTCCGCCGCGACCGCATCGATCTCCTCCAGCACGTTGCGCTGAGGATTGGTCATTCCACCGAGTTTCATGGCCGGTCCTGTCTAGGCGCCGCCCGTGGCCGGGTAGTGGCGCACCTCGCGCAGAGCGAAGTCGCCGCTTTCGCAGTCGTACAGCCCAAACGTTGGTCGTCCGAAACGCCCCATGACCTCGCCTGGATTGGCCAATACGGTGCTGCCTACCAGTTCAACGTGAGCGCGATGGTCGTGGCCGTAGCAAACCAGATCGAACTGGCCCGATTCTGCCAACCGGCGGGCAATCTCAGGGTAGTGGTTGACGGCGATATGCCGCCCGCCCAGATCCAGCTCGGCATACTGGCCATGGATCGTCACGTTGCCCGCTGTTGCTGCGTTGCGCAGCAGAAGACGCGGGTCACCGTCGTTGTTGCCAAACACACAATGCACGTCGCCGCCAAAGCCGCGGGCCATGTCGAGCAGAGTGAAAGGCGCGCAGAAGTCACCACAGAACAAAATAACCTCGGCCCCGGCTGCCCTGATCTTTTCCATGGCGTCGGCCAGATTCCAAACGTTGTCGTGGATGTCGGACAATACAGCGATGCGCATGATCTTACCTCTTGAATCAGGCAACTTTGCAGCGGCCATGACTGGAATCATGGACGGCCGCCCAGCCAATTATAGCATGCCCGCCAACGCATCTCAACTCGCCGCTTGCAGACCGCACAAGCGCAGGCTATAATCGAGCGCTATGAACGGCGCACCCGGACCACAACCGACTGGACGGTCGCTCCCGTGGGCTTTGATCACCTTCGCCGCGCTTGCACTTTGCAGCGTGGTGGTCTTGGCGGTTCTCGTAACCGGTGGCAACCTGGACGAGTTCAGGGCCGGCCCCTCGTGGACGCCGGCCCCACAGGTTGGGACCAGCGCGCCGGCTGACCGCCCGGCAGATCAGGCGTTTGCCAACGGCGATCGCGTTGCTGTGGCCTATGCTGGCAGCGTCAATCTTAGGCGCACACCCGGCTTTCAGAACAAGCCGGAGAACGACACCCTGCGAACCGTCAGCGAAGGCGCCTTGGGAACTGTCACGGGTGGGCCCGTGGACGTAGATGGCTTGCGCTGGTGGCAGGTGAGATTCGGCGTTGACGAAGGCTGGATGGCTGAACGCAGCAGCCAGGGCAGGGTGCTGCTGGCGTTGCAATCATCCTGAGACCATAGCCTCGATCTCCTGCACGACAATCGGCCATACTGGCGACTGCGGATCGACCGCCTCGAAATGGCCGCAGCCCTCCAGCGTTACCAGCCAGGCACGGTCGCCAGCAGCAACCGCGCGGCCGACATAGCGCTCGCTCATGGCATATGGCGCAGCGTCGTCGGCTGTGCCATGAATCAGCGCCTGCGGCAGCCCCAAGGGCAGCAAGCGTGCCGGTGATGCGGCGTCGTAGCGCTCGGCAACCTCGGACGGAGTTCCACCCAACAACTCCACCACTGCGTCCTGGCTGAGGTGCCGCTCCCACGCGTCGTGCAGGTCACTGATCGGCGCCAGTGCCACGACGCCACGCGGTGGTGGACCACCAACGACGCCGCGCGCTGCCTGGGCCGCAGCCCACAGCGCCAGATGCCCGCCGGCCGAGTGGCCACACAACACCACCCGCCGCAAGTCCAGGGGAAATCGGTTTGCCGCATTCGGCAAAAAGCTCAACGCTGCTAATACATCGTCGAAGATGAAGGGCCATCCGCTGCCAGACGCTCCGATACGCCGGTATTCCACGTTCCACGCGGCGATTCCTACTCCTGCCAACGACTGGCAGGCAGAGCTGGCGTAGCCAAGGTCATAGCGGGTGCGCCAGTATCCACCATGGAAGAATACCACCAGGGGATTGCTTTGGCTGCCCTCCGGCAGCCAAAGCTCCCCGAAGTGGTCACGCTCAGAACCATAAACAACGCGCAGGGGCGACAGCATGTGCAGCAAAGATCCACAGGGTGCTGAATCGAATTGTCCCGGTTCAGCCAACGGACTGACCGAGTTGGCGCGCCATCAGGACGAAAAGGTCGTCGTTGCGAAACGGCTTGCACAGCAGCGCGTCCGCACCGGCGGCCAGCGCGTCTGCTTCGTCAGATGCAAACGCCTGCGCAGTAATCACGATAACCCGGGTGTGTTGGCCATCCTGCAGGCGACGGATATGGTCGATGATCTCCAGGCCCGACATATCCGGCAGCTTGACATCAAGCAGCACCAGGTCCGGCAACTCCCGATGGAGCATGGAGAGCGCCTCGCTTCCGGTGCGCGCCTCGCTTATGATAAGTTGAGCCGGCTCCAGCATGTCGTGCAGCAACAAACGGTTGACTGCCATGTCCTCGACGATCAGGACGCGCTTGCCCTTCAGAAGCGCCAAGTCCACCGGCGGAAGTGCCTTTGTTTGCTGAGGCGAGGAAACAAGCTGGGCACCAGCGATGACCACAGGAAGGCGTACGGTAAAGGTTGTGCCGAGGCCAGGCTGACTCGCAAGCTGGATATCCCCACCCATCACCTCTACCAGTCGCTTCACGATCGCCAGTCCAAGGCCGCTGCCCTCGGTGCTCGCGTCGTCGCCGGCGAGACGCACAAAGGGCTGAAACACCAACTCCATTTCCTCCGGCGCAATGCCGATGCCTGTGTCTGCTACGGTGCAGATCAGCGTACCGGAAGTCTCGGATCTGTCCAGCGTCGCGCACACGGTGATGCTACCCTGGGACGTGTAGCGCACGCTGTTGCTGAGCAGGTTGGTCAACACCTGGCGCAGCTTGCGCTCATCTGCCACGACAATCGGCAGCGATACACAGTCTGCCTGCAAAGCCAGCCCCTTTTGCCCAGCAAAGGGCCGAAAAGCCTCGACCACCTCTTGCACAAGCGTACACGGATTGAACGGGCGAACGACAAGATCCTCCCGTCCGGTCTCCATTTCCGACCATTGCAGTCCATCATTGACCAGGCTGGCCAAATACAACGCGTTCTGTTCCACGATCCGCACATAGCGCGCTTGCGACTGGGTCAGATCCGCACTGTTTTGCAGGATCTGCACGAACCCGAGGACCGCGTTCAGCGGCGTGCGCATCTCATGGCTCATGGTTGCCAGGAATCTCGTCTTGGCCTGGTTGGCTGTCTCCGCCGCATCTTTGGCCGCAGCCAACTCCCCCGCCATCTGCGTGGCATCTTCCAACTGATCGCGCAGCGCCTTGGCAGTCATTGACTCCGCCAGCCCGTACAGCACCAACACGGCCACAAGAATAGCCCAGGTCAATAGATTGTACGGGGGCGAGAGTGGAGTGAGCGCCCGCACGGTTCCCGATGTCAGCACAACTGTCAGAGTCAGCGCCACAAAGCCAAGGGCGCCCCAGACACCCCGCGTGCCAAAAAGCAGCCCGGCCAGGGGAACCAGCAGCAGCAGGGTAATTGTTGAGACAAGCGTCACCGCCATTGTCACAGAGCTCATGACGAAGAACATGGCCAGGGCAAGCTGGAGCAACACACCAAACGCTGCCAGCCTGACATATCCCCGCCGCAACAGCACTTCCAGCGCAATCAGGATCAGCAGCGCCACCAGGAGAATGATGGCAAGGCGCTGGCCGGACGCTGCCAGCAAGGCCCTGTCCAGGAGAAGCAAAGCGGCCAACAGGGTCATCACCATCATGGCGACGATCAGCCTGTGAACAGCGCGCGCGGCCCGCGTCTTCGACTTGTCGGCAAAGACGGGCGCGCTGAGTGTCGTCCGAAGCCTGGCTTGCATGTTTTGCTGGGCGATCCCGATGTGGCGCTCGCAGTTGGCGTTTCTGCGCTTCCTGCGAACGCGTCGACTAGACCTTGATGGGCTGGACCTTGCCGTAGGTCATACAGCGCCAGATCCACTCGGCCGGCCCGAAGCGGAAACGGGCCAGCCACCAATTGCTGAACCAAATCTGGAGACGAAAGAAACCCAGACTAAGCAACAAGGTCAGAAACGGCCCGGCCTCGCCGTATACTCCCAGGCCATACCCGTAGAATATGAGTGTGAAAACAACCGACTGCAGCAGATAGTTGGTCAGTGCCATGCGTCCAACAGCCGCAAAACCGCCCAGTTGGCCGCGCCACGCCGCTCGCTGAGACAGCAGCGTCAGCGCAGCCACCAGAAATATCGCCAGCGACACACCGCCGATCGTGCGCGCACCGCGCGTGACTACCTCTTCCCAAGGCCCGCTGATGCCGTTGGAGACCGACTGCCAGACCCAAAGGGCGTTCAGCGGTAACCCGATGGCCAGGGTTACGCTGGCGATCCGACGAAGAAGCGCCTGCCGTTCTCCGCCTGCCCGCAGCAGCCCGCGCCGCCCGACCAACAGACCGAGCAGCATCATGCCGAAGATCGGGGTAATCCAGTAGAGCGACGCCGAGTAGTTGTAACGCAGAAACGCCGCGCGTTGTTTTATCGCCTCGATGAGGCTGCCTGTGACATAAACGCCGGCTTGCTTTCCCTGCACCATGGCTTCCTCAAAACCGCGAAAGAGGCCATAATATGCTACACGAAAGTCTGCAGCCGGGCCAGGCAGGCTGATCAGCACCGGAATCGCCAGGCAGATGCCGAACGCAAGCCACAACGTGCGGTCGGACGCGTTGCGGAACAGCAGCAGCGGAAAGCCGAGCAGCGCATACGTCACCAGAATGTCGCCATGCCAGACCAGTACGGCATGAACCAGTCCGATGAGCAGCAGTGCGGACATGCGTCGCAGAAAGAACGGCACGAAGTTAGTCTGCCGCCTGCCGGCACGCACGAATTGAATCGCCATCCCCCAGCCGAAGAGAAACGCGAAAAGTGGGTAGAACTTGCCCTGGGCGACGAATCGTATTGCAACAGTGGTGGTGCGGTCGATCCACGCCATGTTGTCAAATGGCGCCCGGTAGCCGGCGTACGAGCCCATGTTGACCAGCAAGATGCCCAACACGGCAATGCCGCGCAGGATGTCCACCGAGTCGATGCGCTCGCCCGAAGTCGCCGGAGCCATGTCAACGGTAGCCTCCAGCAGGCTGCGCGACAGGGTGGTTGTTTCGGTCATCGCAGCGCCGCCGAAGTCCGCATGCACACCAGCGACGCGGCTCTGCAATCCAAAAACGAGTCGAGTAAACCACGCCACGTGGCTTCGCTCAGATGTACGTCATAGTCGCTCATTGGTCGCCTCAGGCGGTAGTTGGGAAAAGCCAGGATGCTGAAATCCGATTATACAGCCGGCAGCGTAATTTGAGAAGCATAGTTCTGGCAGGCTTCCTACCGACAGCGCATCGCACGTATGAAACAATGCCAGGACGGGTTCGTTCGTAGCAGTCGCTAAAGCGTTTGCTGCGAGCCAACTCAATCGAGCATACCAAACCATAGAGGAGCCATGATGACAGCAAAGAGAGACGTGTTTCGCTTGATCGCCCTGTTGGCGTTGGTGACCCTGGTAGCCGCGGCCTGCGGGACCGGCGACCCGGCCCCAGCGCCTGGAACCAGCAACGGTCAGCCCTCGGCTACCGCCACCAGCGCGCCCGCGGCGCAAGAGCCAACGGCGGAACCACCGGCAACGGAACCCACCGAGACCCCCGTTGTCGAAGCGGCCGCAGCTCCAACGCCGGAAGCCGCGGCAAATGAGCCGACTGAAGAACTGGCAGCCGAGGAGCCGGCCGGCGGCGGCCAACGCACCTTCGCTATCGATCCCGGCAACACTGTCGTTTCCTATGAGGTTGACGAAGAGTTTGGCGCCGGCGCGCTGGATCGCCTGGGGATTGCTGCCGGGATGAACCGGACCATCGGCCGCACAAGTGTTGTTGACGGTGCCTTGACGCTAGACTTCGCCGGCGCAGCGCCCCAGTTGGTGGACGCAGCGTTCACCGTGGATATCAGCACACTGAGCAGCGACCAGCGGATGCGAGACGGAAGAATCCGCGATCAGTGGTTGGAGTCCTCGCGCTTCCCGACAGCCTCGTTCACTGCCTCCAGCATCGAGAGCGCGCCCGACACATACAGTGACGGCGACGAGGTAACGTTTCAGGTGGCCGGCGACCTGACAGTTCGCGAGATAACCAACCCGGTGGTGTTCCAGGTAACCGCAACCTTGACCGGCGACACCATCTCGGGCGTCGCGACCACAGAGTTCCTCATGAGCAGCTTTGGTGTGGACCCGCCCAGGATGACGAACCTGTTCACCGTAGGCGACGAGACGACGATCCGCGTGGAGTTTGTGGCGCAAGAACAGTAGGGTAACTTGCTACGTGATGGTTTGACGCAGCGCGCCGTCCCCTCGACGGCGCGCTGCCGTTACTTTTTTGCCGGATGACCGTCTGTTACAATGATGCAAGAATCGCGCGCTGCAGGCGCGCCATCGCCATGTTCGCTACGTCATCCGGAAAGAGGCGCTCGTGTCCAAGATAATTCCCCTAAGCCTGTCGGCGTTGGTCCTGGTTGTCGTCGCCATGGTCCTGACGGTTGTTCCGGCATCCTCAGGTGCGGTGCTGCGTTCAATCGATCCCAGCGCACACTTGCAGGGCGTCTGCCCCGACCAGTATGAGCCAGACAACGATCCATCCGAGGCCAAACCGATACTCCCGGATGGCGCGCCGCAGCGGCACACCTTCGATCCTGTGGGTGACCAGGACTGGAAGTATTTCCAGGCGACGGCCGGCCGCGTCTACACGGCTACGACCTTCAATCTGCTCCTGGACACTGACACCACGCTCCGCCTCTACGCACCAGACGGCACAACGGTGCTTGCGTTCAACGACGACTACCCCGGTTCGCCGGAGCCGCTGGCGTCTCAGATCGTCTGGACTGCGCCGGCAGATGGCCAGTACTACCTGCGAACGCGCGATTTCTACGGGCGCGGCGACTGCCTGGGCTACGACATCAACCTGATCGACGACCTGACTCCGGCGGCCGGCTTTGGACCGTGGGTGCCCATGCTGCTGGTGCGCTATGCGCCGCCTCCGACGCCGACACCCTCGGCGACGCCCACCTCTCCTCCCACTGCGACGCCGACGCCGACCAACACGCCGACGCCGACCAACACGCCAACGATTACACCTACGCCGACCGCCACCAACACACCAACGCCGACCGGACCAACAGCCACACCCATCGCCGTGCCTGGATTGGACGCGCCCAACGGGCTGGCAGTCAACACCGTGCTCAACCGTGTCTATGTCGCCAGCCGCAACACCGGTGCGCTCTTCGTGCTGGACGGCGACGATCAGTCGGTGCTGGCTGAGCTGCCTGTCGGGGACCTGCCCTTTGGCGTGGCGGCCAACTCGGTGACCGGACGTGTCTATGTGGCCAACTTTGGCGACACGACCATATCGGTGATTGACGGGTTGTCCAACCAGGTACTGACGACGGTGCCGCTGGCGCCGGAGCTGACCTATGTTGCGGTCAACACGCAGACCAATCGGGTCTACGCGGTCAGCCACGCCACCAACACCCTGTTCGTGCTGGACGGCGCGACCAATACTGTCATCAACACGGCCAGCACCGGCGTCAACGCGGGTGCGTTCGGACTGGCGGTAAGCGAGAGCCTGAACCGGGTCTACGTCAGCAACCGTGACAATCAGAAGATCGTCGTCTTCGACGGCGACGGCAACGTGATTGCCAGCCAGGGGATCACGCCCCAACCAGTCGGTGCAGTGCCCTTTGCCCTGGGCTTCAACGACAACAACGATAAGCTTTATGTCATGCTGGCAACGGCTGCGGTGAACGTCAACGCGGTCCAGGTCTACCAGGCGAGCAACAACGGACTGGTGCTGCTCAACACTGCCAGCCTGCCTTCCGGCGGTGAAGCCGGCGGCGGCGGTGTGGCAGTCAATCCGGCGACCGATCGGGTTTTCGTCACCAACTCGGTGTCGAACAACGTCAGCATCGTCGATGGCGGCAGCAACGCGGTTATCGGCGCACAGGCGGTCGGGCAATTCCCCTATGGGATCGCGGTCAACCCGGTGGACGGCGCGGTCTATGTCGGCAACGGCCTGAGCGACAACCTGTCGCTGTTCTACGACACCGGAGCTCGAAGGTGGCAACCGTGAGCTTTCGGCCGCATAAGTAGCGGTACGAGTGGTTCCGCCGGGGGGAGATTCTGTGGCATAATGCGTGGGGTTTGACCTGAATATTCACACTTGCGAGGTCTTGCTGTGCCACAAATCACCATAATCGGTCTCGGCCCGGGCGATCCGGATCTGCTGACCCGCGCTGCCTGGGATGCACTGACAGCTTCTTCCGAACTCTACCTGCGCACCGACCAGCATCCGGTCGTGGATCAGCTGCCTGCCCACCTCACCCTTCACAGCTTCGACGCAGAATATGCGCGCGGACGACTTTGCCGCCGTTTACGCCGAGATCGCGCGCCGGGTCGTGGCGCTGGGCAGCCGCCCTGAAGGTGTCGTCTACGCCGTGCCCGGCGACCCGGCGGTGGGTGAGGCCACTACCTGGCTGATCCGCGCCGCGGCTGCGGAAGCCGGCATACATGTGAGCGTGCTGCACGGCGTTTCCTTTGTCGAGCCGGCCTGCCTGACCCTCGGGCTGGACCCGCTGGAGCGGGACGGCCTGCAGGTGATGGATGCGATGGTGGTGGCTGCCAGCCATGCGCCGCCCTTCGACACCTCGCGCCCTGCTCTGCTGGCGCAATGTTACAGCCGCGCGCTGGCCAGCGATGTCAAGCTGACCCTGCTGCAAAGCTTCGGCGAGGCGCATCCGGTGACGGTGGTGCGCGGCGCGGGCGGCGGTCCCGGAGAAGGGCCCGTGAACACGTGCGCTCTTTACGAGCTGGACCGCACCGCAGCCTTTGACCATCTGACGACGCTGTATGTCCCGCCGGTGGGGCCGTATGCCTCATACGGCCGGCTGCAGGAGATCGTAGCGCATCTGCGCGCGCCCGATGGCTGTCCGTGGGACCGCGAGCAGACGGTGCAGACCCTGCGCAAGGACCTGCTGGAAGAGATCTACGAGCTGATCGAGGCGCTGGACGAGGACGACGACGCCAAGATGGCTGAAGAGTTGGGCGACGCCGCGCTGGTGCTGACCATGATCGCACAGATCGGCGCCGAGGAGGAGCGCTTCCGCTGGCCGCAGGTGATGGCGCAGATCGTCGAGAAGCTGATCCGCCGCCATCCGCACGTCTTCGGCGACGTGGAGGTGGCCGACGCGGCCGAGGTGTTGAGCAACTGGGCCGCGATCAAGGATCAGGAGCGGGAGAGCAAGGAACGAAACGAGGGCAAGAAGGGAAACGGGGTGCTGGACAGCGTGCCGCGGGCTTTGCCGGCGCTGATGCTGGCCAGCAAGTACCAGAGCCGCCTGGCGCGGGCCGGGCTGGAGCCATCGCTGGCCGGGGCGAACCCGATGGGCCGGCGACTGTGGGACATGGTATCCGAGGCGAGAGCGGGCGGGATTGACCCTGAGACGGCGCTGCGCGAGGTGTGTGAACGGGTGGCGGCAGCGGTATAGCCTGGCCAGGCCGATTGCGGGCATTGACGTAACGGTGGGAACAGGGCGATCAAAACTACAGCCCGGACCGAGGTCGAAGACCCCGATCCGGGCTGCATGACTGGCCTGAGGTGATCCGGGGTGGCCGGTCTACTTGGGCAGGGCGAGCCGCAGGCCGATGTAGATGGCGGCGGGACTGGAGAGCGCGTTCAGGCGCACCAGCTCAGAGACGGACGTGTCGTAGCGGGCGGCAATGCTGCTCACCGTGTCACCGCGCCTCACGGTGTAGTGCGGCCCGACGACATAGGTTCTGGGAGCGGCCGCGCCGGGAGGCGGGTCCTGCATGTTGACGAAGTCCACCGTGGCGCCTTCGTAGTCAGCCGGCGTCGGGTACGGGAACGTCACGTCCACACAGGTCTTGCCCACCGGGATCCAGTGATCGCGCTCTTCCTCGCAGACGGTGATGGTTGCGCCGGAGATGGCCATGCCGGCCTGCTCCAGCATTGCCTGCGTGAACTCGTACTCGCCCAGCGTGTCGGTCTGGGTGGTCACGTACAACTCGGGGTCGGTGCCCTTGAGCGTGGCGGTGATGGTCCAGCCGGAGATGCCGACCGTCTCACCCTCGTACGGCGGCTCCCAGGCCTGGAAGAACTTGTGACCGCTGATCGAGAGATCGCCGGTGATTTCCTTGTTCTCGAACAGCACGCGGGCATCCTCGCAGTCCCGGATGACTACTGTCTGCGGGTTGTCGCTGATAACATCCCAGCCGGGCGCTACCTTTTCCTCGACGGTGTACACGCCGGGGTCCAGGTCCTCGAAGGTGACTTTGCCCGAGCCCAGCGTGACCAGCGTGACCGGGTCCATCAGGCCATCGGGGCGGTCGAGGGTGATCTTCCAGCCGGCCAGCGGGCCAAGCCAGACCGTGCCGCCTTTGGCGTCGGTGCCCAGTCCGTTCTTTTCCACCGTGATGCTGGCATAGCACACGGGCTCATGGTTCTTGAAGACGATGGGATCGGTGGCGCCGGGCGGTGCATACTGGTCCAGCGTCAGCCAGACCATGGAGGGCGTGACCGGGATCCAGTCGTCCTTGACCGTCTCCTGCACCAGCCAGGTGCCGGGCGTCAGCGTGAGCACAGCCGTGCCGCTTTCGTCGGTGGTTTCCTCCTGCTTGACGGCAAACGGATCGCCCATGGGGAAGGCGGTGATGTCCCAGTCATTGCCGGGCTGGACGGTGCCGTCTTGCAGTTCCTCCCACTTGATCACGGTCACGTCGAACAGGCGGCGGATCTTGAACAGGACGGTGTAGCAGTCGTCCTCGTTGTCCTGCTCGTCCAGCACAGCCCAGCCGGTCCAGGCGATGGCGCCGCGGTCGACTTCAGGCACCAGGCCATCCCAGCCCGCCGGCAGCGGCAGGGCAAAGGCGTAGTAATAGCCGGCCGGCAGCTCCTCGAACTCCCAGTAGCCGTCCTCGTCCACATCGGCGCTCTCGATGACGATGCCGGCCGCTTCGGCGCTGTCACCGCCGCTGCTCAGCGTGTCCAGTTGGTCGGCTGTGCTGATCTCGGCCGCCATGTCCGGCAGTTGATCGGACGAGTACGTGGAGGGCACGCCCACCGCGTAGACCTTCAACTGCGGCGTGAACTCGGTGCCGTCAACGGGCTGCTCCCGGTGATTGATCACAGTGCCGCTTACACAAACTGTTTCGTCACTTCCGTTGTCACCGCCGGCGAAACTGACGCCCGCCAGCGTGAAGATCATCGTCAAGGCGGCGAAAAGCGCCACCAGAATCATCCAATTGCGATGCTTTCGTGTTGTCATCATATCCTCCTGAAAGGGTTGCCTGTGGCAGGCAGTTGGTTTCCGGGGCAAGCGCGCAGGCCTGCGTCCGGGAACGGGTTCGAACGTCTGGCTTCGGAGAGAGGTCGATGGACAAGTGGCAGCGCATGCGTAGGCAGGCGATGCCAAGGCGGTTTGGTTTTGGACCGGTTCAGGTTCCGATCATAGGCATGTTTCGCTCCTTTCCGGTAAAGTATGACCCCGTTCCGCCCATCGGTGGCTCAGATGAAGTGGTGGAGAAGCGATGCGCAAGCGATGGGATGACCGCTTCGGTCTGCGGGTGCTACCGCCGATGTGAAAACGCCAGAGCTGGAACCGGTCCCGCCCTGTAGCGGGTTGTGAAAACTGATGGTGTGTCTGCATGTTGTTCGCTCCGGCTTGCCCCGAATGACAGTGGGTTTCGGAGAGCGACAGCGCAGCTTCCGCTTTCAGGAAGCCATCCGAAACCCGCCAGGGAAGGGACGCAACGCAGCAAGCCCGGTCGGATCGGCCGAGATTTCATCCCTGCGTGACGAAGGCTTCCCTTTTAAAGGTTGCTGAGAATCAGGACGCTGGAGGTGTGAAAAGGTTACTGGCAGGAGGAAATCTTGCGCGTAGGGATCAACCGGAGCAAGCGCCGGCTGGCGCGGCAGGTCTGGAGCCATCGCTGGACGGGGCGAACCCGATGGCCGGCGGCTGTGGGATATGGTATCCGAAGCGAGAGCGGCCGGGATTGCCCCTGAGACGGCCCTGCGCGAGGTGTGTGAGCGGGCAGCGGTGGAAACAACCTGACGCGTACGCCAGCGCAGGTCAGTCGAGCAGGTTGTTAGAGCTGTCGTCGTCGGGATTGCTTCGCAGGTATACGCCGCCGCGCCAGCGGGTTGTGCACCGCGTGATGCCCCGGGATCGTCAGAATGCCGTCGGCAACCAGCGCGCCTGCCTGCCAGAGCTTGAGCGCATGGCCGCTGGTGAGCACGATCTCGGCTACCGACTGGACAGGGTCGCCGAAAGGTTTTCCGCGAAGAAGTTGCGTTGGTACTTCCATTGTAAGCGAAGTACTGAACGCCCTATCCTCCGATTCTTGTGTTGTTTGAGGAACTGCTGTCTTGCCGGAATCTACCTTGGTCGCGGCTGTCCCGGATCGGATGTTGGATCGAAGCCGATGCTGACCGAATCGTTCCAGTTGGAGTGCTCAAGGCTCTGACGAAGCTACCGGCTCAACGAAGCTGTCCAAGTTGACGCTGGTACTGGGCGACCCGCTCGTTGAGCGACTGGACCTCGGCGGTGAGGCGGGCGACATCGGAGCGGCGCGCAGCCAGGCAATCAGCGCCGCCAGGGCGAGGATCGCAAAGACCACCGCCGGCGACAGCAGGCAACCCAGCATGATGAGGGTGTATCCAGCTTCGTTCATATGACCTGTCCTTTCTGTTGATTAACGTGGGCGAGGTCCTGATGCAGGCACATGTCGTGGACGGGACAGTGATTGGGGAGACAAACGGCAGGAAGGAGGTTCGCTCAGTTAGAGTACCAGTTTTTCAGCAGCTCTTCGGGGGTCCACACCAGAACGCTAGACGGTGAGCGTTGACGTTGCTCGTTGTCGAGGGTGATCAGAACTCCGTTCCGGTCCTGCGCCAGCGCCACATAGACGGCATCACAGCCGCGAATGCGCTGGTGGGCTGCGATAACGGCAGCAAGATTGGCTAGAGCATGGTCGACTGATACAAGCTGCAAGCCAGTAAGCCGGCCAATAAGGTCGACATCCTTGGCGGCTTGCTCAGCACTACCGCTACCGCGCCCGATGGCAGCGGCAACTTCGGCGAGGACGATGGCTGGCACATAAAGGTTAGCGCGCCGGCGGGACAAGGTTTCCAGAGCCGTTCGGGCCTCTTTGTAAGACGGCTCACTGGGGCGAATTCCAGCTACGAACACGCTCGCGTCTACTACAAAATCGAGCATTCCCATGCGCTAGCGCCTTTGTTCCGAGACCAACTCTACCCCGGTCTTGTCGCTCTTCCATTGAGCGTCGATTTCCCGGCCAAGAATATCCCACTGTGCCCAGAAGTCGTCGTCTGGTCGGCTGGCAGCGAGCACTTGCTCATTCTGGTCCCGCCGGACTGACTCCGCCACCGGCAGAATCACGGCTACAGGATGGCCGCGGTAGGTGACGATGTATTCAGCCTGCTCTTCACGCACCATTCGGATGATCTCCGATGTATCGTTCTTCAGTTCTCGCACACCAACTTGCTGTGACATCTTAAGAATCCTCCTTTGCGTTGTGGCTTCAATTGTGGCCACATTTTAGCACTCACGGAGGAATATGGCAAGAGCATGCGCGACGAAGCTCTTGGTACTGGTTACCGGGGCCAAGGCCGGCGGCATCGATGCGGAGACGGCGCGGAGATCGGAAGTCGCCGAGTCAACAAACGTGGCCTGTCTAGCCATTGCAGGACAGTCGTAACCGCCAATCGGCGACTTCCGAAGTCTTTTCCAATCTCGGACTCGGCGAGCAAATGCACTGATCACTTCTACCACTGTCATGTGAAGAGGTGAAAAACAGTGTGGAGTGTGAACGGACGATTAGCGATTTGATCCAGTTGCTTCCCACCTCGTCAACGTACCGCTTAACTACAGCGCTGGAATCGAGGTAAACGATGTTCACATACGGTCCTCGCGTTCCTCGATGATTGTTTCGGAAAGAGGTCCATCTGATACCAGGATTCTTGAAAGGCGCACTCGTTCATCCGCAGAGATCACCGGTGGGCGTGGCCACCTGAAGTTTTCGATCAGACCAGCAGCCTCCATTCCGCTAATAATCTCAGCGCGCAATTGCTCGTCAGTGTCAGCCAAACCTGGCTTGATCACGACAATATCCCCTTGTAGCTCGGTTTCAACCTCGCGTATATTGCCCCACGTTGCCATTAGCGAACGGGGAACCAACACGCCCCGAGGAGTCATTTTGACCGCAATCACAGTCATGGTTAACTCCCTTCGCGATCATCTCTCTAAAATCATCACGCTACAAAGAATCAACAACGCCCTCGCTTATGCCGAGGGCGTCGCTTCAAAACCTGTCGGGGCGAGAGGATTTGAACCTCCGACCTCACGGACCCGAACCGTGCGCGCTACCGAGCTGCGCTACGCCCCGTGGTTGTACTGACCTGCGGATTATACATCCCCACCGCGTTTTGGCAAAATGGCGTGTCGTGCGCAATACTTGGGGCGTGGTGCGCATTGCGTATTGCGTATTCGGAAACGACCTGGTTGGCGTTTCAGGCGCAGCACCCGCTTTCATCTGTGCCGCCTGCGATCTGCAATCTGCAACCCACGCTACGCAACACGCAATACGCAACACGCTCAAAGCCAACACACTCCAGCGAGGCCCGCCATGTCCCTGCAAATCGGTATCATCGGCCTGCCCAACGTCGGCAAATCGACGCTCTTCAACGCGCTGACGGACGCCGGCGCGGCGGTGGCCAGCTATCCGTTTACCACCATCGATCCCAACGTCGGCGTGGCCGCGGTGCCCGACAGGCGTCTGGACTTGCTGGCGGCGCTGATCCGGCCGGAGAAGGTCGTGCCGGCCACGGTGGAGTTCGTGGACATCGCCGGGCTGGTGGCGGGCGCCAGCCAGGGCGCGGGGCTGGGCAACCAGTTTCTGGGCCACATCCGCGCCGTAGACGCGGTCGCGATGGTAGTGCGCGCCTTTGCCGACCCCGACGTGGCGCACGTAGCCGCGACGCTGGACCCGCTGGCCGACATCGCCGCTGTGGACACCGAGCTGCTGCTGGCCGACCTGGTCACCATCGAACGCCGGCTGGAGAAGATCCAGGTTCAGTCGAAGGCCAACCCGCGCGAGTACGCCGCCGAGGTGGCGCTGCTTGAGCGGGCCGTCGCGCACGCTGATGCCGGCCGCCTGCTGGCCAGCCTGCCGGCCAGCGACGACGAGCGCCAGGTGCTGGCCGGCCTGGGGCTGCTGTCGGTACGGCCGCGGCTCTACGTGGTCAACGTGGGCGAGGATGACCTGCCCGGCGGCGGGCCGCTGGCGCAGCCGGTGCTGGACCACGCCGCGGCCTCAGGCGCGCAGGCGGTGACGCTGTGCGCACAGGTCGAGGCTGGCCTGCAAGGATGGCCGGCCGACGAGGCGGACGCCTACCGTCGCGAGCTGGGGCTGGCGGAGCCGGGGCTGCACGCGCTGATCCGCGCCGGGTTCCGCCTGCTGGACCTGATCAGCTTCTTCACGGCGACCGGCGGCGACGTGCTGCGGGCCTGGGAGCTGCGCCGCGGCAGCACCGCGCTGGACGCCGCGGGCAAGATCCACACCGACATGCAGCGCGGCTTCATCCGCGCCGAGGTGGTTCAGGCCGACGACCTGTTGGCCGCCGGCAGCATGGCGCACGCCCGCGAGCGCGGCCAGGTCCGCCTCGAGGGCCGCGACTACCTCGTCCACGACGGCGACGTGCTTCACATTCGCTTTGCGGTGTAGGCTGGTGGATGAGGAAACTGGGAAATTGGTAGATTGGGAAATTGGGAAGTTGGTAGATTGGGAAATTGGGAAATTGGTAGAGCAGAATCCATGGTCGCACCAATCTACCAACCAACCAGTCTACCAACCTACCAGTCTACCAACCTACCAGTCTACCAATCTACCAACCTCCCCCGCCATTTTGCCAACTCGCGCCTCTTGTGTTATACTCTCTCCCGTGCAGCGAGGGTACCGGAAGCCCCTTCCGACCCTCGTTACTTTTCGCCTTCGGCACGGACGGCTCCTCACCCGGCCGGCAGTTGACCGAGGGTAATCCCGAGGAAAGGAGGTAACTGCACGCATGAACGAGTATGAACTCATGTACATCGTTCATCCTGAAGCTGACAAGGACGCCGTAACTGCCGTTAACGAGCAAGTGGCGTCGTGGATCAGCGGTCAGGGTGGTGAGATCAGCAAGACCAATGTGTGGGGTCAGCGCAAGCTCGCGTATGCTATCAAGAAGCAGACCGAGGGTACCTATGTCGTGGTCGATCTGACGCTTCCTGGCGAATCGTTGGCCGAAGTTGAGCGCAATGTCAAGCTGCATGAGCAGGTCCTGCGATACATGTTTATTCGCAAGGACACCTAAGAACGTCTGAGGAACGAGACAGATGACCAGAGGATTGAACAAAGTCCTGATCATCGGCTCCCTCGGGGCTGATCCTGAAATGCGCTTCACGCCTGGCGGCAAACCTGTCACGTCCTACAGCGTAGCGGTGAACCGCGGCTGGCGCACGTCTGAGGGCGAGCGCAAGGAGGCCACAGAATGGTTCAACGTGGTTGCCTGGGGCAATCTTGCCGAGATCTGCAACCAGTACCTGCACAAAGGCTCACAGGTCTACGTGGAAGGGCGATTGCAGACCCGCAGTTGGGAAGATTCGTCAGGCACGCGCCATTATCGGACCGAGTTGGTTGCCAACGAGATGATCATCCTGGACGGCCGCAGCTATGCGGCTGAGTACGAAGACAGTGAAAACGACTACTAAACGAGGTAACTCCAATGGCTTATAACGATTCACGGGACTCGCGCGATTCCGGTGGGCGTGGCGGCGGTGGACCGCGGCGACGCCGAACCCAGGTGCGCACCCAACGAGCCTGTGCCTTCTGCGTCGACAAGGTTAAAGAGATCGACTACAAGCAGACCGACACGCTCAAACGATACATCACTGACCGCGGGCAGATCCGCCCGCGCCGCAAGACCGGCCTGTGCGCCAAACACCAGCGCCGCATTGCCGAGTCGGTGAAGCGAGCTCGCTTCATGGCCCTGTTGCCGTACACGGGTGAGCACGTCCGGCTGTACAGCTAATTCGGGACGGTGACTCATGGCTAAACGACGCAGGCGCGAGCGAGTAGAGCCGTCGCGCAAGGAACAGACGATGACCAGGACGGAGCGCGCCCGCGCCCGTCGTCTGACGATCATCGTTGGCGTGGTCCTGGGCATCGCGATCGTGGTGCTGCTGGCCGGCGTGCTCTTCCAGCTTGTCGTCAAACCCAACAGCACCGTGGCCCGTGTCAACGACACAAGGATCTCAGCCAAAGACCTGGACAAAGAAAGCCGCTTCGTGCAGTTGCAGACCATCGCGCAGCTCGACCAGCTTATCCAGCTCCAGCAGAGCTTCGGATCATCGGACACCGGCGGCTTCTTCTCCTCGCAGATCAGCCAGCTCCAGAACGATCTGTTCAGCAACGAAGGACTGGCCAACCGGGTGCTGGAGAGCATGATCGACAACGAGTTGATCAAGCAACTGGCAGCCGAGCGCGGCATCACCGCGTCTGATGCAGAAGTGCAGACGCGGCTCGAGTCGTTCATCGCCACCCAGCAGGGCTTTGTCACTGCGCCTGACGCAACGGCTACCGCCGAGGCGCTGGCGGCTGCAACGCCCACCCCGACCTTCACACCGTCGCCGACGCCGACATCCACGGTGGCAAGCGCTGTGGTAACGCCGACCGAGGTGCTGCCCACGCCGACAGTGCATGTGCAGACCGCCGAGGAATACACAGCCGGGCTGGATCAGGTGTTGACCAACATCGCCGGCAGCTCGGGCCTGTCCGCCGACGAAGTGCGCGCCATCTACGTCCGCAGCTTCACCACCCAGATTCTGCGCGAGCAGTTGACGGAGCAGCTTGGCGACGAGATGCCGCTGGCCGGCGAGCAGGTCCACGCCCGCCACATTCTGGTCTCCGTGCCGCAGGACGCATCGCCAGAGGATGACGCGCTCGCCCTGGCCACGGCGATCAGCATCACCGAGCAGTTGAAGGATGGCGCTGACTTCGCGGCCCTGGCTGCCGAGTTCTCCGACGACACCAGCAACGCGGCCAGCGGCGGTGATCTGGGCTTCTTCGGCAAGGGCCAGATGGTGCCGGAGTTCGAGGATGCCGCGTTCAGCCTGGGCATCGACGAGATCAGCGATCCGGTGCGCACCCAGTTCGGCTACCACATCATCCAGGTCCTGGAGAAGAACCCGGGCAGCCCGGATTTCACCTCCTGGCTGGAGAACCAGAAGGCCGCAGCGCGCATCGTGCGCTCACTGACCACCGATCTGGTGCCCAACCTGCCGACCGTGCCGCCACAACTGATGACCGCGCAGTAAGACAGCGGTAGGACGGCCGTCCGCTGGCAGCCGGCGGCCACCAACAAAGCAAAACAAAATACAAGGCCAGGATCGGGTGATCCTGGCCTTCTTGCGTCCGGCGTCAACAGTTGACCGTTCCACGATGTCAGCCAACATGTACGGCCTGATGGGGTGATCAAGCCGTGGCGTGCCAGCGTTTGGCTTCGACAACGTTGGGCAGGCGCTCGATGCGCGTCAGGATGCGGCTGAGTTGCTCGGCGTCGCGGATCTCCAGCGTGGCCGTCACCCGCGCCAGGTGGCCCTTGATGCCAGTCTTGGCGTTGGCATCGCGCATGTTGACCCGTTCATCGGCCACCAACGCTGCGATATCGCGCAGCAGGCCGGAGCGGTCGTAGGCCTCTACGACGATGCGCACCGGGTGAGCGCGCTCGGCTGCCTGCCCCCAGCTGACCTCGACGATGCGCGCCGGGTCCTTTTTCATCATGTGCTGCACGTTGGGGCAACTCCTGCGATGAACGGTCACACCCCGGCCTCGGGTCACGTAGCCGACGATCTCCTGACCCGGCACCGGGTTGCAACACATCCCCGTCCGGCTCAACAGGTCTTCCACGCCCAGCACGGTGACGCCTTCCGACGACACGGGGATCGGGACGAGCCTCTCCTCTTCGGCTTCGGCCTCGACCTGCTCGCGGCGCTCCAGGTCGAGCACCTTGCTGGCCACCTGCTGGGTGCTGACGTCGCCAAAGCCGAGCGCGGCGTAGAAATCGTCCACCTTGTCGTAGCCGAACAGCTTGCCGATCGAGTCGTGGCTGCGCTCGACGTTCAGCCGTTTCAACTCGCGGATCAGGATCTCAAGCCCTTCGCGGATGTTCTCCTCGCGCGATTGCTTGCGGAACCACTGGCGAATCTTGTTGCGCGCCCGGTTGGTGGCCGTGTACGGCAGCGACGGGTTCATCCAGTCGCGGCTCGGCCCGCCGCGCTTGGAGGTGATGATCTCGACGACGTCGCCCTTCTTGAGCTGATAATCGAGCGGCACCAGCTTGCCGTTGACGCGCGCACCGCGGCAGCGATGGCCGACCTCGGTGTGGACCGCGTAGGCGAAGTCGATGGGAGTGGACCCGGCGGCCAGGTCCTTCAGGTCTCCCTGGGGCGTGAAGACGTAGACGCGGTCGGCGAACACGTCGCGCTGCATAGCCTCGACGAACCCGCTGGCGTCGCTGGGGTCGCCCCCCAGTCCATCAGGCTGCGCAGCCACGCCAGCTTGTTCTCGAACTCGACGTCGCGCTTGGCCTGCTCCTTGTAGCGCCAGTGGGCTGCGATGCCCAGCTCGGCCGAGCGGTGCATGTCGTGGGTGCAGATCTGCACCTCCAGGCTGCGCCGGTTGGGGCCGACGACCGAGGTGTGCAGCGAGCGATACATGTTGTCCTTGGGATTGGCGATGTAGTCGTCGAACTCGCCCGGGATAGGACGCCACAAGCCATGGACAACCCCCAACGCCGCATAGCAGTCGGCGATTTCGTCTACCAGGATGCGCACTGCCTCTGTGTCGTAGATCTGCTCCAGCTCGACGCCCTTGCGCTGCATCTTGCGGTAGATGCTGAAGATGTGCTTGGGCCGGCCCTCGACAATTGCGGTGAGGTGGGCTTTCTGCAGCTCGGTCTGCACGATTTCGATCACCTGGCAACGAACTCGCTGCGCTCGAGACGGCGCTGCTGCAGGCCGTTGGAGATCTCTTTGTAGATGACAGGCTCAAGCCAGCGAAACGCGTTGTCCTCCAGTTCCCACTTGATCTGCCAGATCCCCAGCCGGTTGGCCAGCGGCGCGTAGATGTCCAGCGTTTCGCGCGCGATGCGGCGACGCTTGTGCTCGTTGAGGTGCTTCAGGGTGCGGATGTTGTGCAGCCGGTCGGCCAGTTTGATGATGATGACGCGGATGTCCTCGGCCATGGAGAGAAACAGCTTGCGCAACGTCTCGTCGCGTTGGCTGCGCAGCTTCGGGTTGGCTGCCAACTGCTGGCTGCGCTTTTCGTCGGTGAAGCGCTTGATCTCCTCCAGCTTGGTGACGCCGTCCACCAGGTCGGCCACCTTGGAACCGAAGCGCTCGGCCAGATGGGACAAGGGAACATCGGTGTCCTCGACGATGTCGTGCAACAGGGCAGCCGTGATGGTCGTCGAGTCCAGGCGCATGTCGGCCAGAATGCCGGCGGTCGCCAACAGATGGACCGTGTAGGGCTCCCCGGAGGCGCGCGGCTGCGTGGAGTGCGCCATCTCGGCCATGGCGTAGGCCTCGCGTATCTGCTCGATCTCGCCGTCCGAGAAGGTACGCGGCAGGCGGTCGATCAATGCTTCGAGAGTGGTCGGGGATTCTGTGAACTCGCTGTTTTGCATAGGCACCGCGGTCTGGGATGATCTGAAGGATAAGCGGCTTTGATTATAGCCCAAAGGATGACAACACGCAACGCAACATGCCGGAATCTGTCGCCGCAACTGCATTTGACAGCGCGCAACATCGGGGCTAAAATCCTGAGGTCAGGCCCCCGTAGCTCAGCGGACCAGAGCATCGGTCTTCGGAACCGAGAGTCGTCCGTTCGAATCGGACCGGGGGTACCACGAGAAGAGGCTGCCACGATGTGGCAGCCTCTTCGATTCTGCGGAATTGTGGTCAGCGCCTTTGCGCTGTCTCACTACTGACCGGATCAGTCGTAGGTGCGGTAGTACACACGAACGTAGCCCGTCTTGGACGGATCCCAGTAGTCCTTGGTGGCAAAGCCGTAGCGCGCGCCGAGGTTGTCGTCGGAAGTCACGATGAAGCCATCGTTGACTCCGGTGCTGATCATATTCTGGGCAGCATCGGTGACGTCCAGGCGCAGCCAGGTGCCGATCTTGCCGGAACCCAGGTGGTTGGAGCCAACTACAGGGCCGAAGTCGCCGCCGGGGACGTTCCAGGGCGTCCACCAGTTCACCGGATCAGGCATCCACGGCGTGGTGGCCTCGTGGGCGTTCACGCTGTTGATGACCGAGTTGGACCAGGTGGTGAAGCCGCGGCCCTCGGTGACGTAGAGATACAGGTACGCCATATCAACCTGGGCATCGCTGGGAATACCGCTGATGGGCACATGCACCACGGGGCGCATCTGGTCGAAGAAGCCAACCCACATGGTCTGGTCGGAGCCGAAGAAGGTGCTGGGCCGTGTGCCGTCGATATACGTGTCGCGATCGACATTGAACCGCATCGAGCGTTCGACGTCTGGCGTCACCTGGGTGATGCGTCCCTCGCCGCCGGGCGGATAGGCATCGGCCGTTACCGTGCCACCGAGGGGCTGCTGGATGTAGTCGACCACCGAGTCGGCCATGACCGCCCACGTGTCATATGGATCGATCGCGTTCTCGGCGAACACCGCATAGCCGTCGCCGCCACGGCGCAGGAAGTCATTGGTGGTGACAATGTACACCTGATCGGGGTCGATGGGAGTGAAGCTGCCGTCCGGGTTTTTCACCTCTGCCGACATGATGCGGTCGCCCGACGGCCTGCCGGGATCGAAGGAGTAGCGCATGCCGCCAACCTGTGCGAACCTTCCAGGAGGCGCGGCAGGATTCCACTGGCTCACCCCGTTCTCGAGGGCTGCGATGACGTCAGATCCCAGCAGCCCCATGGTGGCGACTGTGTTGCCGAAGGGCAGCACTGTCAGAATGTTGCCAATGGTAATGTCGCCGGCCTGGATGCTGGCGCGGATGCCGCCGCCGTTGGTGATGCAGATCTGGCTGCCAACACCCTCGGTCTGCCAGAGCATTGCATCGCAGATCAGGTCAGCCAGGTTCGTCTCTTGCGTGCGCACGTTCTGCCTCTCGCCATCGAGATCGACATCCGTTGCGGCAACAACGGTGTTCTGCAGACCGACGAGGGGTTCTCCCCACGTCACGACCTCAGCCGCGATAGCCGGGTCATCCGGAACGTTGGCATCCATGATCATCGGATCCCCGTTGTAGGTCTGGACCACACCTGCTGCGTCGAACGTTACGTCCAGGCGACCGAGATACTTGCCCCATTCCCAGGCGCTTACGATCAGAACTGGCTCACCGGCCGGTGAGGTAACAACCGTTGGATAGGGGCCCTGTGGATCGGGCATCGGACCCAGCGGCGTGTGGCTGTGTCCACCCACGATCACGTCGATGCCACTGACCGCTGCGGCCAACGGCATATCAACATCGTAACCCAGGTGGGTGAGAGCCACGATCTTGTTGACGCCCATGCCTTGCAACATCGCCACCGTCGCCTCGGCAGCAGCCGTGTGGTCGGTGAAAATCACATCAGGGCCGGGACTGGAAATGTTTGAAGTTTCCTCGGTGGTCAGACCGAACAAACCTATCGACTCGCCGTTGACATCGATCACGGTGTACGGCTCGATCAGCCCGGTCAGGGAAACCTGGGCCGATGCGTCGATGTTGGCAGAAAGCACCGGGAAGTCCGCCGCCTGGATGTAGTTGGCCAGGGCGGGCGGGCCAGAGTCAAACTCGTGGTTGCCGACGGCCGCAGCATCATAGCCAAGGAGATTCATGAAGTGGGCCTCTTCCAGACCCTGATAGTAGTTGAACCACAGTGTTCCCTGGAAAGAGTCTCCCGCATCGACGAGAAGGACATTGCCGCCTTCTGCCTCTACAGCTTGAATCGCAGTGGCGCGGCGTGCGACGCCGCCCAAGTCGGCGCCAAGACAAGTCGTAGTACACGGTTCGATATTGGCGTGGGTGTCGTTGGTATGCAGGATCGTGAGCGTGAAATCATCGTTCGGCGCCTGCTGCTCCGCGCTGACTGGAACAATCATGGCTGCGACCAAGAGCAGGGCAAATACAACACCCATGGTCGTTCTCAGCGAGCGGTGTGGTCGTCGTTGTGAGTGCATCAAATCCTCCTCTGATTTGTAGCCTGGCGACATGCCAGAATGGACTGTATGGGCCCCGGTGGTACGTTGAATATGGCCCAAAACCATTATACCAGATAATCACCAAAATGGGTCAACAAAACTTAGCGCCCGCGCAAAGAATGTTTTATCAACAGGTTAATGCTGTGGTATGATGCTGCTGTCAACTGCGATGCAACTTTCTGCCTGGCCGCTCGCCAGCTTCCCCCTGGTGAACTGACAGGCGCTGAGGACACCTGATGCCTGATTGCCCAAACTGCGGAACCTGGAACCCAGACGACAAGACGGTCTGCTGGCGCTGCCAGACTGAGATGCCCAAACCACAACAGAAAAAAGAGCGCAAACAAATGCGCATCCTTGGCCTCCCGTGGTGGATGTTCCTGGCCGTGATCTTCTTTATCGTCATGATCCTGGCCAACCGCTGGCTTACGTCCGCAATCGCCCAACTGGGCGGATAGCCTGTGACGCACAGCAACACGGACGCTGCCCGGCGGGCGCGCCTGCGCCGGTCACGGAGGCAACGCAACGGCCGGCCGTGGATCCCGCTGCTGTTGGCCGTGCTCTTCATGGCAGGATGCATCGGTTTCTGCGGACTGGCTACAGCGTTGGGAGCAGTCAACGGATCATCGCAGTTGCTGGCGCAACCAGCGGCCTCACAGTTTACCTTGCTGATACTGGGGATCGATCAGCGAGCAGACGAAAGCGGCCCGACGCGCAGCGATGCCATGGTGCTGGCGGGCATTCGGCCGGACGGCCAGCCGGCAGCGCTGCTGTCCATCCCCCGCGATCTGTGGGTGGACATCCCCGATGTGGGCGAGCAGCGCATCAACAGCGCCCTGTTCTTCGGCTACGAGGTCGATGACCCGATGGCAGGCCCGGCGCTCGCGGTTCGCACCGTCGAGCAGGCTCTGGGTGTCCCCGTCAATCGCGTCGCGGTGGTCGATTTCAGCGCCTTCGTGCGCCTGGTCGATGCGCTGGGCGGCGTCGAGATCGACGTGCCCCGCGCCATTGTCGACAGCGAGTATCCAACGCCCGACTACGGCGTGACCACCATCCGCTTCGACCCCGGTCGGCAACAGATGAGCGGCGAGCAGGCGCTTGTCTACGCCCGCACGCGCCATGCCGACGACGACTTTGGCCGGGCCGAGCGCCAGCAGCAGGTGATCCGTGCCATGGCGGCCAAACTGGTCAACCCGGCAACATGGCCGCGGCTGCCGGCCGTGCTGGAAGTCGTGCGCAGCGGTGTGGTCACCAACGTGCAGCCAGCCGACTACCCCGCCCTGTGGTCGCTGGTACAGGCCATCGGCGCCGGCGATGTGCAGACCGCGACTCTTGCCGACGCCGCCACCCCGTGGATTACAGCCGGCGGCGCCTGGGTACTGTTGCCGGACTACACCGCGATCGAGGCAACGATAAGCAGCTTGTTTGGCGAGGCGCGCTGAACGTCCGGGGCGCGCAATCGGCAACATTCATGAGCGACAGGTGAACGACCCATGAGAAAAATCGCCGTGGCCTTAACCAAGGGCGGCGTCGGCAAGACAACGACTGCCGTAAACCTGGCTGCCGGCCTGGCGCTGGCCGGACGGCACGTGCTGCTGATCGACGTGGACACGCAGGGACAAGCCGGCCGGTCGCTGGGCGTTGCGGCATCTGCCGGGCTGGCCGAGCTGGTCGCGGGCGAGGGCACAGTGGAGCAGTTGGCCGCGCCGGCGCGCGATAATCTGGCCGTGCTGGCCGGCGGCAAGAACCTGGCGGGGCTGAAACGGGTCATCGCCCGCAAAGATTTCGGCGGCGAACGCACCCTGGCCGAGGCGCTGGCCGGGCTGGACGGGCGCTACGACTACGTGATCGTCGATACCGCCCCCGGCTGGGATGTGCTGACCGTCAACGTGCTCTTCTACGTGGACGAGGTACTGGCGCCGGTGTCGCTGGAAGTCATGACCTTGCAGGGCCTGACCGAGTTCGCACAGAGCATGGCCAGCATCCAGCGCTACCGCGACGGGCTGACGCTGCGCTACGTCGTGCCGACCTTCATGGACCGGCGCGTTCGCAAGTCCGAGGAGATACTGGAGCAACTCCACACCTACTTCCCCGGCCAGACCTGCCAGCCGATTCGCTACAACGTGCGCCTGTCCGAAGCCCCCGGCTACCGGCAGCACATCTTCGAGTACGCGCCACGCTCGGCCGGCGCAGAGGACTATGCGCGACTGGTGGAAAGGATCATGCAAGATGACGCGTAAAGAAACGCCTGACGTACTGGGCGAGTTGCTGGCCGGCCCGGCCACCGACCTCCCCGCGCAGCCAACCCAACCCGCTCCGCCGCCAAAGCCGCGCCGGCGGCGCGCGGCTGCGTCCGAGGCAGACGACAAGCAGCAGGCAAAGCAGAGCAAAGCCGCGCCCGTGCCCAAAGGGTGGGACTACCTGATCATCTCCTTCAGCGACCACCGCGGCTGGCGGCCGCGCTACATCAACGGGCAGGAGATTCGCAACTGGTCCCAGGCGCCGCTGATCCACGACTATCTGGCCCAGCTGGGCGAGGATGGCTGGGAATTGGTCGGTGCGGGCGGAGGCAAATCGCTCTACGGCGTCAGCGACTACTATCAACTGTTCCTGAAGCGCGCCAGGAAGTGACGGCGCCTGGAATCTCCTACTCCTCCTCATCCTCTTCCTCTTCCGGAGAGAGTACGAGGGGGAGTAGGAGTAGGAGTAAGAGTAAGAGAAGGAGTAGGAAACGGGCGTGACGGGCGAGAAGATCTTGATTGTCGAAGACGAGCGGGCGGTGGCAAGGGGACTGGAGTACGGACTGACGGCCGAGGGCTTCAGCGTTCTCTGGGCGCGCACCGGCGGCGAAGCGTTGGCGCTGGCACGCGGCGAGGCGCCCCAGCTCCTCGTGCTGGACATCCGCCTGCCCGACATCAGCGGCTTCGACGTCTGCCGCACGCTGCGGCGCGAGGGGCATCGCCAACCCATCCTGATGCTGACCGCCCGCGATGAAGAGGTGGACAAGATTCTTGGCCTGGAACTGGGCGCAGATGACTACCTGGTCAAGCCATACAGCCTGCGCGAGCTGGTGTCGCGCATCCGTGCCCTGCTGCGACGAACCTACGGCGACCTGGCCATGCCGGCAACGCCAACCCGACGGCTGGCATTCGGCGCGGTAGAGATGGATTTGGACAGGATGCTGGTGACCCGCCGCGACCAGCCTGTTGACCTGACGCCCATCGAGTACCGCCTGCTGCGTCACCTGGTCAGCCAGCCCGGCCGCCCCGCCAGCCGCGAGCAGCTCATCGAGGCGATCTGGGGCTACGACAGCGACCTGGGCAACGAACGCACGGTGGACGTCCACATGCGCCACCTGCGCCAGAAGCTGGAAGACGACCCATCGGAGCCGCGCTGGCTGGTCACCGTCCGCGGCGTGGGCTACAAGTACGAACCGTGACCGCGGAGAAGTCGGACGTTTCATCAGGGCGAGCAGCGCCAAAGCAGAGCGTAGAAGCCCGACTTCCGGCACTGTTAAGAAACCTTAACACGTTCTGAACCAGAATCTTGCACTTGTCTGCTATCCTGACTGCTGGGTAAATGACCCGAAGATATACGCCAATTTCTGGAGGCTGTAAAGATATGAGACACAAGAGGCTGTTTATCGTTTTGGCCGTGCTGGCCATGGTTTCGGTCGTCGGCGCATCGGCAGCGTTTGCTGCCAGCAACGCTGCCCAGACCACCCCGCCGGCCGCGGCTGACGAATTCGGGCTTGTCATCGTTTCGGTCGATCCCGCCGGCCCGGCCGCCGCGGCCGGCGTGGCGCGGCGACATCCTGTTTTCCATCGGCGGCACCGCGACCAACAACGCCGCTGACGTGACCAAGGCGGTCGCCGGGCTCACAGCCGGCGATGATGTGGCGCTTGTCGTGACTCACGGCGATGACGAGCGTACCTTGACGGTAACAGTGGGCGACAACAACGGCGCGCCTATCTGGGCATCCAGCCCTACTACGGCGCTCAGACCAGGATCGCGCCGCAGATGGGTGTGGTCCCGCCGGCGATGACGGCGAGCGCCGGCGCGACGATTGTAGACGTAGTCGCTGACAGCCCGGCCGAGGCGGCCGGCTTGCAGGCAGGCGACGTGATCCTGTCGGTGAACGGCGAAGCCTTGGGCGCCGACAACACGCTGGCTGATGCTGTCGCCGCCCTGCAGCCAGGCGACAGCGCGACGCTTGAAGTTCAGCGATCCGGCGAAGATGCCAACCTGGCGCTGGACGTGACACTGGGCGAGAACCCTGACAACGCTGGCGTGGCGTACCTTGGGGTACACTTCAACCAGCGCCCCGGCGCGCGCATGTACCGCATGCCCTTCAACGGTCAGGACATGCCGGCGATGCCCAACATGCCGTTCAACGACCAGACCATGCCGAACATGCCCTTCTTCGACCACGGCGCCATGCCGTTCGGGGACGTTGAGTCCGGCGTGGTCGTGGTCAGCGTAGCGGCGGATAGCCCGGCAGCAGCGGCCGGCCTGGCCGAAGGCGATCTGATCGTTGCGGTCGATGGCACGGCCGTGTCCACGCCCGAAGAGGTTGTGGCTGCCATCGGCAAGCTGAAGCCAGGCGATGTGGTCACGCTGTCGGTACAGAGCAGCGACGCAAACGAGACCGATCAGACCGGTGAGGCTGAGACCGCCGAGGCTGTCGATGTGGAGGTCACCCTCGGCGCACGGTCGGACGACGCAACGCGCGCCTTCCTGGGCGTGTCGCTGGGCAGCTACCAGTCGATGCACGCCGAGGAAGCCTTCCCGGCCAGGGCCTGTTCCAGTTCCCGCTGCCCTCGAACCCGGGCGGCAGCCAGCCTGACAACGGCGCGACGCCTTCGGACCAGGGCCAGCCGCAGTCGCCGCTGGATCTCCTGGAGCAACTATTCCCCGGCATGACGTCGCAACAAAACTCGTAGGTTTACTCGCAGTTCCCAAGTGACAGTCACTGACTGCCAGTGACTGTCACTTTTTACGTCCCATGTTCAAGACAATCCGCTGGCGTCTGGTTGCGAGTTTCGTCGCCGTCACCTTATTGACGGTCGGCTTGATTGGCGTGCTGGCGCTGGCGTTGTTCCAGCGCCAGACCACCAGCCAGGAGATGCAGTTCATGCGCCAACGCCGACGCCGTCGCGCGCCAGGCGCTGCCGCTGATGGATGCCCGCGGCGGCCGCGCCAGCCTGCAGCAGTTGGCCCAGACCTCAGCGTTCCTCAGCAACTCGCAGATCCGCATCCTCGACCAGAACGAGGCTGTCCTGGCCGACTCCGGCATCGACAGCCAGGATCAGGAGTATCTCTGGCTGCCGTCGTTGCTGGAACAGTTCCCCGGACTGGAGTTGAGCGGCGATGACCTGGCGGCGCTGCTGGTCGATCCCCAGTTCCGTGATGAAATCCCGCTTCACGGCATGCACGGCCTGGCGACCATCCCATTGAGCGAGCTGCCCCCGGCACCGAGTACACGGTCATCCGACAGGTTGATACACCCTGGGGCCGGCAAATGATCTTTGAGACGCGCCGGGCGCCGGAGGCCCAGCAGCCGGCTGTGGCGCCGGCCGATCAGCAACAGGCCGACGAGGACTCGCCAGCGACCATCGTGCGCCAACCCGTCGGCGATCCCACTAACCCTGTCGGTTATGTCGAGCTATCCAGCGATCTCGACTTTGGCGCGCAGTCGCTGGCCACCGCGCCAGGGCGTTCCTGCTGGCGGGACTGGGCGCGGCGCTGCTGGCGCTGCTGGCCGGCCTGTTGGTCAGCCAGACTTTGTCGGCGCCGATCACCGAGCTGGCGGGCGCGGTTGACAGGATGAGCGCAGGCGAACTCAACACGCGCGCCGCTGTGCGCCGGGCTGATGAGATCGGCCAGTTAGCCAATGGGTTCAACGAGATGGCGGCCCGCCTGCAGGCCAGCTTCGGCGCATTGGCCGCCGAGCGCGACGCCCTGCGCCGGTTCATCGCCGACGCGTCCCACGAACTGCGCACTCCCATCACCGCCCTGAAGAGCTTCAACGAACTGCTGCGCGGGCCGGCGCTGGAGGACGAAGCCGCACGCCAGGAGTTCATGGACGAAAGCGCCGCGCAGATCGACCGGCTGGAGTGGATCACCGCCAACCTGCTCAACCTGTCGCGGCTGGACGCCGGCCTGATCGACCTTGACCTGCGTGACAACCCGGTGGGCGAGATCGTCGAGGCCGTGGCCGCATCCTTCCGCGGGTTGGCGCAGTCGCAGCAAGTGCGGCTGGTCACGGCGCTGGACGATCCATCCGAGACTGTGTCTTGTGACCGGATGCGCATCGAACTGGCGCTGTCGAACCTGGTGGACAACGCCGTCAAGTTTACGCCGGCTGGCGGAGAGGTGACCGTGGGTGCGAAACGGCAGGGCGACTGGCTCGTGCTGTGGGTCGTCGATACGGGAGCTGGCATCGACCCCGCCGACCTGCCGCACATCTTCGACCGCTTCTACCGCGGCAGAAACAGCGACGCCCCGGGCAGCGGCCTGGGATTGGCCATTGTCCAGGGCATCGTTCAGGCCCACGGCGGCCGGGTCTCGGTGACAAGCCAACCGGGGCAGGGCAGCCGATTTGTGGTGGAACTGCCGGCGCCGAATGCATAGGTCGCAAGCAGCCTGAAGAGTGGGAAACTAACACGGCGGGTTCGGTCAACAGACCGGCCCGCCGTGTGCTGCGTTCAGCCCAGAAAACGTTAGCGCAGATCGCGCCCAAAGGGGAACAGCGCCAGGGGGATTAGCTTGACATGCTGCATCGCGAAGGGGATGCCGACGATGGTGATGGCCAGCAGCGCGGCCGCGACCAGATGCGCCAGGGCGATGCCCCAGCCGAACAGCACCAGCCAGACGACGTTGAAGATCACCCGCAGCGTGCTGTTGGCGTTGTCAGTCTCCACGATCTCCTTGCCGAAAGGCGCGAAGGTTGCGATCCCCAGCTTGATGTTCTGAATGCCAAAGGGGATGCCAACGATCGTCAGGCACATCACGACACCGCCGACGATGTAGCCAAAGCCGGCAATCAAGCCGCCGAAAACCAGCCAGATCACGTTGCCCAAGAATGTCATTTTGATTCTCTCCTCATAAGATCTCAGCGCGTCCACGCGCCAAGAGCACCATTTTCCGTCTCTACCACACATTACGTTGTGCGGCGCGCTTTTGTTTCACGGCCCTCGCCAAGCCGGTCGGATGTGACCAAAACGAATTGGCTCGTGACCTGTGCCGTCAGTGCACGGGCATGCTGGATGGCTGCGCACCAAGATCGCTCGATTCTTCCGGGACACACCCACGCAGGTCTCTCCGCTTCGTCCTTTCAACGCCAGCGAGTATAATAGAGCGGTTTGCAGCGCCATCCCCCAAGGCCGGCGTCACAGCGAAGCTTCACGATTCACGGCTTTACCGATCGCGTCAGGCGCAACGAACCCGTCTATGGTCATCGGAATTGCAACTCTGGAACTTGACATCCCTGTCAACGACTCGCTAAAAGGCAAGCGCAGCGTGGTCAAGCCGCTGATTGCCCGGCTGCGGCGAGAGTTCAACGTCTCCGTCGCGGAGGTCGATCTGCTGGACAGCCACCGGTCTGCCGTCATCGGCGTCGCCTGCGTCTCCAACGACAAGGCCTATGCCCACGGCCTGCTCATGAAGGTCGTCACCGACGTCGAACGGTGGCGCATCGACGCCGATCTGGTCGATTACGAGATCGAATTGATCGAATAGGATCACCGTGGCCGCTTCCTGGCCGGCCCGGCCGCGCTGACCATGCAACTTTCTGACGAGTTCATTCACCGGATCAGCGGGGCATTCGGCCAGCCGGGCCGCCAATGGCTGGCGGACCTGCCGGTGCTGGTAGCGGAATACGCCGCGCGCTGGTCGTTGATCGTCCACGCACCCTTCGAGCCGTTGAGCTACAACTTTGCCGCACCGGCTACGCGAACAGATGGCCGACGTGTGGTGCTGAAGGCAGGCGTGCCGCGACCTGATCTGCTGGGCGAGATTGAAGCCCTGCGCGTGTATGCCGGCCGCGCCAGTGTGCTGCTGCTCGAGGCCGACGCAGACCGCTGCGTCATGCTGCTGGAGCGGGTTGAGCCGGGCACGACGTTGAAAGTGGAGCCGGACGATGCGCGGGCGACGGAGATCGCGGCGCTGGTCATGCAGGTGCTCTGGCGACCGCTGCCCGACGGCGGCCATCGTTTCCTGCCGGTGACTGCGTGGAGCGACGGATTCGCCCGCCTGCGCCGCCGGTTTGGCGGAACGACCGGCCCGCTGCCCGCCGCGCAGATCGAGATGGCGGAGCGCCTTTTTGACGAGTTGTTTCGCACCGCCGCGCCGGCCGTCCTGCTGCACGGCGATCTGCACCATGAGAACATTCTGGCAGGCGAGCGGGAGCGCTGGCTGGCCATCGACCCCATGGGCGTCGCCGGCGAGCCGGCCTACGAGGTTGGCGCGCTGCTGCGCAACCCGGTGCCAGAAGTCGCGAGCTGGCCCGATCTGGAGCGCATCCAAAGCCGCCGCGTCTACCAGTTGTCCGAGATCCTCGGCTTCGACCGCCAGCGCATCGCAGCCTACGGCGTTGCCCAGGCAATCCTGTCGGCGGTGTGGACGCTGGAAGATCACGACGAGGTGGACGAGGTCGCGCTGGCGTGCGCCGACGCACTTCGCCCACTGTTAGCAGATTGACATGTCAGGGCATTGAAAGACGTGTGCGCTGCCCCAGACATGTCAGGGGTTGGCCGCGGCTGCCCACGACTACCTACCCAACGGAGGAAACATGACCCAGGACGACAAGCCCAAGCGAACCGTGCGGGCAGAAGACGCCCTACCGGGCAGACCGATCCGGCCAGCGCGAGCGCGCCAGGCCCCCAGGCGCCAGCAACCCGCCAGCCCGGCCGGCCCGTCCTCCGGCAGCGGCGGAGGTTCCTACAGTGGTTCCTACAGTTCTGGCGGAGCCCGCTCCGCCGATGCTCCCGGGCGGTGGGGCGTCCCATGGGCATAGCGGGGATCGGGATCATCGTCGTCCTGGCGCTGTGTGCGATCGTCGTGCTCAGCCTGCTGGGCGGGGCGGCAACGATGGCGGAGATCTGGCGATGCAGGACTTCGACCAGCCGGTCGCCACGCAGCAGCCGCTGCCGACGCGGGCTGTAGCTACTGCGGCGCCCGCGCTGGGCCGTGCAGAACCCGCCGGCGAACACCACCGGCGGCGGCGACACGTGGACGGTAATGCTCTACCAGGACGCCGACGACAAGATCCTGGAAGAGGATATCTTCATCGACCTCAACGAGGTGGAGCGAATCGGCTCCAGCGACAAGGTGAACATCGTTGCCCAGATGGACCGCTACAAGGGCGGGTTCAGCGGCGACGGCAACTGGACCGGCGCGCGCCGCTTCTACGTCACCCGCGACAACGACCTGGAGCGCATCAACTCGCAGGTAGTAGGCGACCTGGGCGAGGTTAACATGTCCGACGGCCAGACCCTGATCGACTTCGTCACCTGGGCGGTCGAGAACTATCCGGCCGACAAATACGCGCTGATCCTGTCGGACCACGGCATGGGCTGGCCGGGCGGATGGAGCGATCCCGATCCGCGCAGCAGCGGCGACCGCAGCATCCCGCTGGCCGCCGCGATCGGCGACCAGTTGTACCTCATGGAGCTGGACCAGGCGCTGGGCGAGATCCGCGCAACCACCGGCATCGACAAGTTCGAGCTGGTGGGCCTCGACGCCTGCCTGATGAGCCATATGGAGGTTTTCAACGCGCTGCAGGAGCACGCCCGCTACGGCGTCGCCTCCCAGGAAACTGAGCCCGCGCTGGGCTGGGCATACACCAGCTTCCTCGACCGACTGGTCAACAATCCGGCCATGAACGGCGCCGGGCTGGGCACGGCGGTGGTAGACACCTACATCCGCGACGACCAGCGCATCGTCGACGACCGGGCGCGGCAGCAGCTTGTCGGCGGCGCACGGGCATCGGCTGCCCAGGTCGCACAACAGTTGGAGAGCAACGTGACACTGGCCGCTGTTGATCTGGGCCAGGTGCCGGCGCTGAACGCGGCCGTGAACCAGCTCGCGCTGGCGTTGCAGAACGTCGATCAACGCGCGGTTGCGCAGGCGCGCGGCTATGCGCAGCCCTTTACCAGCATTTTCGGCAGCGACGTGCCGGCCTCCTACATCGACCTGGGCAACTTCTCGCAGATCGCGGCGCAGTCCAGCCGCGATCCGCAGGTGGCGGCTGCCAGCCAGGCGGTCATGGATGCACTCAGCCAGGCAGTCATCCGCGAAAGACATGGCTCGAAGAAGTCCGGCGCGACCGGCTTCTCCATCTACTTCCCCAACTCGCAGCTCTACCGCAACCCGGCGGCCGGCCCACAGTCGTACACTGCCATCGCGGACCGCTTTGCAGCCAACTCGCTTTGGGACGACTATCTTGCCTTCCACTACACCGGACGTCGCTTCGAGGCTGGTGACAGCGTGCTGGTTGCTCCCGACCGCAACCAGCCGGTCGAGGCGCCCGGGGCAGGCCAGATCAGCCTCAGCCCCGTGGAGCTTTCTGCGGACGTGGCCGCCCCCGGCCAGCCTGTTCTTATGTCGAGCGTGGTGCGCGGCGAGAATATCGGCCACATCTACTTCTTTGCCGGCTACCAGGATCGCGAGGCCAACTCGATCTACGTGGCCGACAGCGACTACCTGACCAGCGACGACACCCGCGAGGTGGGCGGCGTGTACTTTCCCGACTGGGGCGAAGGAGATTTCAACCTGGAGTTCGAGTGGGAACCAGTCGTGTTCGCGCTGAACGACGGCAGGAACACGGTGCAGGCGCTGCTGTCGCCCCAGTCCTACGGCGCCGAGGCCGGGAACGCCGTCTACACCGTGGACGGCACCTACACCTACGCCGACGGTGAGCAGCGCGCCGCCCGCCTCTACCTCAGCGATGGCGAGCTGCGCAACGTCTATGGGTTCACCGGCGATGCCCAAAGCGGCGCACCGCGCGAGATCCTGCCCCAGCCGGGCGACCGCTTCACCGTTGCCGAGCAGTGGTACGATCTCGACAGCTCAGGCCAACTGGCTACCCCGGCGACACAGGATGGCGGAACCATCACCTTCGGCAATGCGCCGGTCACCTGGGAGCTTCTGGACGCCGCCGCCGGCAACTACGTGATCGGCTTCATCGCCGAGGACCTGGACGGCAACCGGACAGAAAGCTACGCGCCGGTGACGGTGCGCTGACCCTGCTACAAACGGATCAACTGATCCAGATCGGGCCGGTCGTGCCGGTGATCTCCCAGCCGTTGCCGGCATTCTCCAGAACGTAGGTCTGACCGCCGGCGGCCAGCATGGCGATGTAGATGCTGGCGGGCACGTGTAGCGCCCCATCCGCCTGAGGCGTGATGTTGCCCACGGTGATGATCGCGCCGCGGTCGGCCACGGCGCCCTGGGCGTCGCGCGGCACGTCGTCGGCGCTGTCCACCCAGACGAACTCCGCCGGCAGGTCGGTCAACGCGGCGCTGATACGCTCCTGGTCCGCCGGCGCAATGGTCTGGCCGTTGGCAGGCGCCCCGGATGCGCCGACGCTGTCATCGGTCGTGCGCACCAGATAGATGATCGGGAAGTTTGGCGGCTGGCCGAATGTGTGATCGACGGTGTAGACCTGCCGAATCACAGCCGCGTAGATGTCCGCGGGATCGTAGCTGGCAGGCGCGGCTGCGCCGGAAGGCGGTTCGGGCGTAAACAACTCAACCGGCAGCACGACCGACAGGTCCTCGTTGCTGTGCAACTCGACCTGCTGTCCGTTGATGTCGGCGATGATGCGGTAGCCGGGCGTGATGACCTCGGCGCACATCACCTCCATGGTGTCCACGCCCAGGCACGAGTTGGGCCAGTCCACCGGCTCCACCGATACCACCGAAACCTGGTCAGCGGAGACACCCAGCTTGTCTGCCAGCACTTTGATTACTTCCTCGTCCGACGGCACGGTGCTTGCGCCGGACGGCGGCTCCTCGGGTCCGGCTTCGACGACGACCGACAGATCCTGGTTGGTGTGCACTTCGACCTGCTGGCCGTTCGCGTCCACAACGATGCGATAGCCGGGCGTAATCACCTGGAGGCACATCACGTCGGGCGTGTACACGCCCAGGCAGGCGTCAGGCCAGTCCACCGGCTCCACGGATACCACCGAGATCTGATCGGCAGCAACGTCCAGGGGCGTCGCCAGCGCGGCGGCGATCTCTTCATCCGACGGAATTGTTCCCACCCCCACCGGCGGCTCGACGGCAGGCTCCGTGGGTGTCACCGTCTGAACCGGGACCGCAGGCGCGGCACAACCTGCCAACGCAATCATCAATACCGCAGTAACAGCCACAATAGCTCTCGTTTTCACGTTTCTCTCCTTCTTTGTTCTGGTCGGGCGGCGGTTCAGGTCAGTAGGTCAACACGACCTTCAACACCTGTTCCGGGTGTTGGTCGATCAACTCATAGGCCTCAGCGGCGCGCTCGAACGGAATGCGATGGGATATCAAGCCGTTCGTTCGCAGCCGCCCGGAGGCCAGCAGTTCAGTCACGACGTCGTTGATCCGCTCCCGATCCCAGAGCGGATAGCCGCGGTGCGGGTTGTTCCAGACGGCCATGCTGGACACCATGGTCACGCGGTTGTGATGCCATTCCTCGCCCAGTTGCAACGCTGTCCCGCCGCCCTGGTAGAAGCCGGCAGCCACCACCAGCCCGCCCTTGCGGACGCTGCGGATCGCCTCGTGCAGCGCGGCGTAGTGACCGGACACTTCGATGGCAACGTCTGCGCCGCGGTGGCTGCTGGCCGACTTGATTGCCAGGCCAACATCGTCTGCAGCCGGGTCCAGGACCCGGTCAGCGCCGAACTCCAGGGCCAGCGCGCGCCGCGCCGGGTACAGATCCACCGCGCCGATCCATGTCGCCCCGTTCATGCGCGCCAGTTGCACGGTCATCAAGCCAATCGCACCTAACCCAAAAACTGCAACCCGGTCGCCGACCTTGATGCGGGCGTCGTGGATGGCTGCCAGCGCCACCCCGGCCAGCGCCAGCAGAACCGCGTCCTCCGGGTCCAGGTCCGCCGGCAACGCCTCGACGCGCCGGCGATAGGGCACGTCCGCCGGGTCGAAGATGTGCGACTCGGCGTGCGGCAGCAGCAGGTGCACCAGATCGCCGGGATGAAGGTGCCGGACGTCCGCGCCGGTTTCGACGACGCGGCCAACCCATTCGTAGCCCAGTCGCAGCGGTGGCGCCTCGCCATGCAGCGGCCGGAAGAGACGCAGGTCCGGATCGAAGACCTTGTTTTCGAAAGGGGAGGTGCCGCGATACAGGTTCAACTCCGTCCCGTGGCTGATGCCGCTCAGCACGGCGCGGGCGCGGGCCTGATGCGGCAACAACGGCGGTTCCTGGTACTCGACCAGTTCCACCTGACGCGGTGCGGTTGTTTCAAGTCGACGCGGCATAGTCGTTTTTGCGGGATGGCAGCCCGGCTGCGGGCTGCCATCCCGCCACTTCAGATTGCGCCCTACGCCTCGCTACCGCCGGCTGCGTCGTCGGCAGCCTCCAGCGCGGCCTCGTCGGCGTCGGTAACCTCTTCACCTTCGATGTTCAGGTCGTCCATTGCCTGTTCCATCTCTTCCTCGGTGAGGTCCTCGGCCTTCTTGCCTGTGTGAGCTTCGACTTTTTCCACATCCTTCTGGGTCATCTTGTACGCGCCATAGCCGCAGCCAACTACGACCATGCCGCCCACGATCACCCTGCGGCGCATACGCCTCCGCATACGTCGGTGTCGCCGCATCATGCTGCGCCTTGCGGGCCCGCCAATACCTCTTCGTAACATCTCAAACCTCCTGTACCAAGAAGATTAACCGTCAACGCCTGTAACCAACGTCACAGGCGAACCAACCTCAGCAGAACGGTAGGCAGCGAGCACCACCTCCAGCGCCCGGAAATCGTCGAAGCCGGTGATGCTGGGCTGGCGCTGCTCACGAATGGCCGACACGAACTCCGCGATCATCGCCCGGTCGGCGTCGGACATCCAAAAGAGATCGTTGTGTACTCAATCTTAGGCAACCCCATGAACTTGTCAAGTGACTCAAAAAAAACGCCTGGTGCACGCTCCATCCGGCCTCCTGACCGAGCCGGTCGCGCCGTTCATCCACACCCAAACCCGCCCCCGGCTTACCGGCCTCAGAGGGCTACCATGCGCGTGAACAGGTCATCCAGTGCGGCCTGGGGATCGTGGCACAGCCCGGTATGTACCGGCGACACCTGCACCACGGTGCTGCGCGGCGAGGCGAGCCAGCGGAAGCGCTCAGCCTGCTCCAGCCCGCCGACATCGCCGGTGCCCGGCCCGCCGGCGCAGATGCGCGGAATCAGCGCGAGATGGGCGCGCACCGCGTCCAGATCCGCATCGGGCGCCAGCGCCAGCAGCCGCGCCTCGTCCAGATCGATCCGACAGCCCAGAAAGCGCAGCGTGCGGCAAAAGAGAACCACGCCCGCGTTGACAAACTCCTCACGCTCCGGCCGCGGCACGACCCGCACGATCGTGTACTCAAGCGTGTGTGTCTCGGGCACGGATGGCCTCCTCTAGAAACACGTCTGACGCGCTCAGGCGGCGCTTGAGGTAGCCGGCATAAGCCGCACGGCCGGCAGCTTGCCCGGCGTTGCCCAGCCACTCGTCCGGGATCAGCGTGGCGATATCGTCGATCCGCTCGTCCGGCAGCCGCTGGCGCAATACGATGTCCGCCTCCTCCAGCGCGCCGGCAAACGGCAGCAGCACGTGTTGCCGGATCATTGGAAACGGACTGGCGCTGCGCGCTGCAAACTCGTCCGGACCTGCGCCGTGATGAAAATAGAGCGCTGCGCCGTGGTCAATCAACCACAGGGCGTCCTGCCACCAGAGGATGTTGGGATTGCGCGGCGTGCGATCGACGTTGCTGACGTATGCGTCGAACCAGACGACTGCCGATGCAAACCCGGGGTCCGGTTCAGGCTTCAGCAGCGGGTTGAACCCGAACGCCTTGGGCAGATAGCGCAGCGCCAGGTTGAGACCGGCGCTGGCCAGCAGCAGATCCCTGATCTCGTCGTGCGACTCGGTGTTGCCGAAGCGCGGGTCCAGGGTCATGAGCACGATCTCTGGCACCGGCAATCCCAGCGCGCGGGCAACTTCTCCGGCGACCAGCTCGGCGATCAGCGCCTTGGCACCCTGACCGGCTCCGACAAACTTCATAACGTAGAGGCCGCCGTCGTCGGCCTCTACGATGGCAGGCAACGACCCGCCCTCGCGCAACGGGGTGATGTAACGTGTTGCATTCAGCGTCCTGATCATGAACCGATTATAGTCCGGCGCGGGCCATTTGAGAAGCTCGAATTGCGGAAAAGTTGAGTTTCCTCAAACAACTTTGGTTGCCACTCCCATGTTGTGGTACACTTGCGCACCAATACCACTGACCGCTGGAGCAGCCTGCCATGTCACAGCCAAGCCATAGCGCCGTACCGCGCCCGGAGATCATCACCGTCCGCCCTGCCGCCGAGGAACTATCGCGCCAGCAACTGCCTTATTTCGTAGGCATTTCGCAGCAGACGGCCGCGGCAACCGGCATTTCGATGAACATGATCGTCATTCCGCCCGGCGGCGCTGCCCAGCCGCACATTCACCGCGGCTACGAGACCGCGATCTACGTGCTGGAGGGTCACATCCAGACCTTCTACGGCGCGGGTCTCGCACAGTCAACAATCAACCAGGCCGGTGACTTTCTGTTCATCCCCGCCGATCTTCCGCACCAGCCGGTCAACCTCAGCGACAGCCTGCCGGCCCGCGCCATCGTCGCCCGCAACGATGCCAACGAACAGGAAAGCGTCGTTCCCTACGACCCCGCGACTGCCGGCGCATGACCGACAAGCCGCACGTAACGCTGTATACCGACGGCGGCGCGTTGGGCAACCCGGGACCGGGCGGTTACGGCGCGGTGTTGCTGTACAAGAGCCAGCGCAAGGAGTTGTCGGGCGGCTTCAGGCGCACCACCAACAATCGCATGGAGCTCATGGCTGTCATCAGCGGCCTGGAGATGCTCAAGACAGCGTGCAGTGTCACCGTCTACACCGACTCGCGCTACGTCGCCGATGCGGTGGAAAAGGGCTGGGCCAGGCGCTGGCGCGCCAACGGCTGGATGCGCAACAAGAACGAGCAGGCGCTGAACCCTGACCTGTGGGAGCGGCTGCTGGACCTGCTGGCAGGCCACGACGTCGAGTTTCGCTGGGTCAAGGGACATGCCGGCAATCGTGAGAACGAGCGCTGCGACGAACTGACCCAGGAGGCAGCCCGGCGGCCGAACCTGCCGCCTGACATTGTCTACGAGCAGGAAACTGCCGCGGGCTGAGCAGCACCTGTCGATTGACGAAATCGGCGCGGCTGCGTAAAATCTGGTTCCCAATCGACCGGCAAGGTCGGTGAATCACCCGTCAAAGGAGGGCTTGGTTTATGCGAAAGGTTGCTTTGTTCCTGCTGATTAGTCTGTTGATGCTGGCTGCTTGCGGCGGCAGTTCAGACGAGGGCGGCGCTCAGTCGTCGGAGGACGCCGGAGGCACGACTTCCAGCAGCACGGGCGTGACATCGGATCTGGCGGCGACCCATCCGGACAGCATCGCGACTGTAAGCACGCTGGCAGGCAGCGGCGAACAAGGCTCCGGTGACGGCACGGGCGCGGCAGCCACCTTCACCCAGCCGGTCGATGTTCGCGTCGGCGCAGACGGCAACATCTACGCCATCTCGTTTCGCGGCAGGCGCATCGTGCGCATCACGCCGGCGGGCGAGGTTACCACACTGGCGTTCAGCGAAGGCACCGGCGACAAGGATGGTCCTTCCGGCGAGGCCGTCTTCGGCAACTCACGCAGTCTCGCCGTCGCCGACGATGGCACGATCTATTTTGCCGATTGGGAGAACAAGAAGCTCAAGAAACTGACGCCGGACGGCGTGATCAGCACCGTCGCCGAGACCGGCTTCCTTGAGCAGACGATCCTGGACGCCGATGGCAACATCCTTGCGACCGGCGGCTCAAACCGCGAATACGTCATGCGCGTCACCCCGGATGGTGAGATCAGCGAGGCCGTCGGCAAGAAGGGCGTCGCGGGCGTGGCCGATGGCGATGCGGCCACCGCCAAGTTCTCCAACCTCAGCGGGCTGACGATGGACGCGTCGGGCAACTTCTACCTGTCCCAGGCGATCAGCCTGCGTCAGAAGGCGGGCGACCAGGTGTTGCGGATGGTGGACCCGGCCGGCAACGCCACCACCATCGCTGGCCAGCGTTTCCAGGAAGGCTACATCGATGACTTGGGACTGGACGCCCAGTTCGATTATCCGGTCGCGCTGGCCGCGGCGCCCGATGGCACTCTCTTCGTCGCCGACTCGCTCAACAACTGCATCCGCCGCGTGGGCCCTGGACCGGATTATGAGGTCACAACTGTGGCCGGAGCCTGCGGCGAAACCGGCGAACTGGTGGACGGCGACGGGCAGACAGCACGCTTCAAGAACCCGCAGGGCATCACCCTCACCGAGGACGGCACCCTGTACGTAGCCGACTCGCTGAACAACGCCATCCGCAAGATCACGTTTCAATAGCGCAGCGACCAGCACGCACCCCATGGAATACTTTCTGGCAGTGCCGGCCGGCAGCGGACCGCCCCGCAAAGAGCGATTCGGCGAGCTGGGCGCAGCCCTGGAGCGAGCTGTCGAACTGAGTGAGGACGGAACCGTGCCCGCGGCGCTGACCGACACCGGCGACCGGCTGCTGCTGGGCCGCGACGAACTGGCGCGGCTGGCGATGCTGGCCACCAAGTTCGCGCCGGTGGACGACAGCGCTGCCGGCCAGGTGTTCGGTGCGCTGTCCGACGAAACCCTGGACGCGCTGTGTCGCTGGCTCATCTTCCGCATGCGTTCCGCCGGCGCTGGCCCGCGGGTGCGACTGGCGGTCATCGGCAGCATCCTGGATGCCATCTCTCCGGACCAATAATAATCCACCGCCATGCCTACCTATTCGTTTGTTCAGGTCGATGTCTTCAGCGACACCCCGTTCGGCGGCAACCCGCTGGCGGTCTTCTACGACGCGCGCGGTCTGTCCGGCAGTCAAATGCAGCAGCTTGCGCTGGAGATGAACCTGTCGGAGACAACCTTCGTCCTGCCGCCCGAGACGCCCGGCGCCGACTTCAAGGTGCGCATCTTCACGCCGACCGCCGAGCTGCCCTTCGCCGGCCACCCGCTGGTCGGCACCCACTGGGTGCTGGCCGCGCTGGGCCGTGTGCCGCTGCGCGAGCCGGTCACGGAGGTGACGTTCGAGCTGGGTGTCGGACTTCGCCAGGCAACCCTGCACGTAGCAGGCGGCAACGTGACGCAGGTGGTGACCGACCATCAGCCGCCCCAGTTTCTGTCAGCAGCAACCGGCGGGCAGATAGAGCGGCTGGCTGCCGCGCTGCGCCTGCCGGCCGCCGCGATTCTGGACACCGGCAAGCCCCCACAGGTGGTGTCAACCGGCTACCGGCAATTGTTCGTGCCGGGCCGCTCGTTGGCCGAGGTGGCCGCGATCAACGCGAACGGCCTGGATGTGCCCGCGCTGATCGGGCTGTGCCGCGAGCTTGATCTGCCGGGGCCGGACGTCGCCGTGTTTTCGCTCCAAACCAGCCTGCCCGGCCGCGACGTTCACATGCGTTTCTTTGCGCCGCACCAGGGCATCCCCGAGGACCCGGCCACCGGATCGGCCAGCGGCGGGCTGGGGTCCTATCTGGTGCACCACGGACTCGTCGCAGCGACGCCACCGGTGACCACGATTCACACCGAACAGGGCATCGAGATGAACCGGCCCAGCAAGGTGACAGTCCTGGTCGAAGGTACCAGCGATCACATCGACATGGTGCGCGTTACCGGCGACGTGGTACAGGTGATGACCGGCGAGTTTCGCTGGTAGCCGGACGATCATGCCTCCCCGACTGAGCGACCTCTACAAGCGCGGCGATCCTGTGAAGATCTGTTTCGAGGCCGAAGGCGACCTGCAGTGGCGACCGGCCCGGGTCCTTGGCCCTCAGCCGCCCGGACTGTGGGTGCAGACACCGGACGGTCGCCACTGGTTCGTGACCAACGGCCGCCGCATCCGTCCCGACGACGGCGAGGCGAAAGGTGAGAAATGCTAACTGTTGGTACAGCGCAGGAGCTGCGCAACGCTGGCCTGCAATGGACACCAGCCGCTTTGGACCTGTTCACCGTCCCCTTGCCTGAGCTGGAGAACCAGATCTTCGTCATCAGCGAGATGACGATCCTTGCGGAGAACCTGCACGGTCACCCCGCCCTGACCTTCCACGGCAGCGTCGAGTGGGCGCTGGACCACGTCTGGACCGGCGACGCGCTGTGGATACCGCGCGAGGACCAACTGCGCTCGTTGATCGAAGAACTGCTGGCCAGTAAAGCCGAACAGTGGCGCCTCATCCTCGAATCCGATGACGCCGGCTACCGCTGCACCGTCGAGACCGGCGACCGCCGCCGATCCTTCCAGGCACGGGATGCCAGCGAATGCCTGGCGGCTGCCCTGCTTCAGCTTTTGTCCTCCGAATAGTCCACATCGAGTTGAGCTTTTCCGCTATCTATTGTATACTGGCTTTCACTTCTAACCTACAAGGCTCGCGCAGCCCGGCGAGCCGCCCTTCCTATCCTCAGGAGGTATAACAAATGAGCGAGTCAGTGAAGAACGCCAATGGTTCCACGGTGGCCGAACCTGAGAGCATGATGCTGCTTGACCTCGGGTCGAAGAGCAAGAAAAGCATTCGCCGTTTGCGCAAAGGACGGGGAAAGCTGATGCGCCGCGTGGCCAGCACAATCGATGACCTGAAGGCTGACGGCGAGATCGCCGAGAACAGCCAGGTCGTCGTGGTGGTGGTCAAGCAAAAGGCCAAGAAAATGAAGGGCTGGTGGTAAATCCAGCCGCGTCCGCCCAGTTCGGGCCGGTCGCACGTCGATGGGAGAATTGAACATGACCACTACCAACGTTTATCTGGGCCAGCAGAAGAAGCGCTATCCGGTGAAATCAGTCGCCCGGCTTGACTTGGCGGACGACGGCAGCGTGACGCGGACGGTGCTTGGCGGCCGCAAGCGCAAGCGCCGGGTCAGCAAACAGTATCGCTGGATGGACAAGGCCCTGCGCCGCGCCAGCCGCGCTCAAGAGGTTGCAGCCAGCGAATACGGGCGCCGCCACGCGCGCTCCAACCGCCGCAAGAAGAACGGCGCCGTGCGCGACCTGCCCAAGAACATGCTCAAGGCGCAGCGCAAGGGCATGAAGAAGATGAAGATTCGCATCCTCTGATTTCGAGGACAGGTGCGACGAAGTCTCTGCTTTCGGCGGCGTTGCCCATAGCGCCGTTTCTTGTTCGACGCGATCATGCTCAATCGCAAACTGATCCCAACCCCGCTGGTCGAACCTGATCACACTCCACCGATCACCATCGTGCCGGTGCAGGAGCCTGGACGCTTTTCTACCCTGGCGCTGGTCCTGCACCTGCTTTTCTTTGCCGGCGGGATGTTCTGGCGGCGCTTGATGAGATCGAGCACACCGGCCGAGGAAGCCGCCCGCACCAAGGCGCTGCTGGAGGACCTGGGAGGGATGTGGATCAAAGCCGGGCAACTGGTGTCGCTGCGCACCGACGTGCTGTCGCGCGAGATGGCAAACCAGCTTTCCCACCTGACCTACATGACCAACGGGTTCTCGCCCGAAATTGCCCGCAAGGTGGTGGAAGACTCGTTGGGCAGGCCCATCGAGGAGGTGTTCTCCTACTGGGAAGAGATGCCATTTGCCGCGGCGTCGATCTCGCAGGTGCACCGGGCGCGGCTCTTAGGTAATGGCGAATTGGTGGCGGTCAAGGTGCAGCGCCCCGGCATCGCCAAGATTTTCGACCGCGACATGAAGCTGATCACCAGGGTCCTGCGCATGATGAACCGGCTGCCGGGTCTTGGCTTCATCACATGGGACGGCATGATCCGCAGTTGCAGCGCATGATGGCCGAGGAGATCGACTACCGCTACGAGACGGCCAACCTGCGCCGGATGCGCAAGCTGCTCAAGAAGCACAAAGTCTACGTGCCCAGGGTCTACCGCAAGGTGAGCACTCCCAAAGTCCTGGTGATGGAGTACATCACCGGCGTGCTGATGACCGACTACCTGTGGGCGCACCGCAACGACCCGGACAGGCTGCGGGCCTGGTGCGAGCAAAACAACATCAAGCCGCGGCGCGTCGGCTCGCGCCTGATGCGTTCGTTCTATCGCCAGTTGTTCGAGGACAACTTATTCCATGGCGACCTGCATCCCGGCAACATCATCCTGCTGCGCAACAGCCGCTTTTCCCTGATCGACCTGGGAACCGTGGGCAATCTGGAGGCGCGCTTCGTCAGAACCTACGGGACGGTGGTGCGCACCTTCACCCAGGGCGACTACACTAAATCGGTCGACGCCTATCTCCAGTTGGCCGACTCCATACCCATCACCGACCTCGCCCCCCATCGCGTCGAGATGGTCGAGGTCATGCGCGCCTGGGAGGCGCGCAGTCACCTGGATGGGCTGAGCTACTACGAGCGGTCCTTCACCGGCGGCGCGGCCACAGAACTGTCGCAGATCGCCCGCAAGTACAAGGTCAATCCAAGCTGGCAGTTCCTGCGCGTCGCCCGCTCCCTCAACACCATGGACGCCAGTGTCAGCGCCCTGCTGGGCAACAGCAATCCCAACTCGATTGCCCGCAAGTACTTCCGCCAGGCACAAAAACGGGCCTTCCAGCGGCTGCGCAAGGACGGCCTCAAGCGGCTGGGCAACGCCGCCGCCGAGGCGTCGGAGACTGCCGGCTATGTGTCCGACCTACTCAGACGCCAGGCCATCGTCTTCCAGGGCGCCCAGACAAAGATCGCCTACTTCTTCAGCGCCATCTTCAGCATCTTGCGTCTGGTGTTGATAGTCTCCGGTATCGTGCTGCTCTACGATTTTCTTGACCAGCACTACCACCATCTGGTGTCGCCCTGGAGCAGTGGTGCCGGGATTCTGGCCACCTGGGCGGCGGCCATACCACCGTATGCGTACGGTCTCGGTTTGCTCGTCCTGTTCGCCGTCGTGCTGTTAATCGTGTTCTCCGGCAGAGCGAGGAAGCGGCTGGCGCATCCCGTGCCGCGCCTGCCCAACGGCCGGTTGGACACCTGAGGCTCGTTCTCCAGCCCTGCCTTGAAAAATCAGCCACCCACGCCGTCACATCTGCATTTCAGCAGGCATTTTGGGTACATGTTTCCTGTGCCGCACAGCGTGTGCCCACGGTGATGCAGCACACTGCGCACCAACGTCTTGAGGAGAGTGACTGTGCAACCATTTGATTATGTAAAACCAACAACCATCGAGGAAGCCAGCGCGCTGCTCATCGAGCACAACGGCAACGCCCGCCCCATGGCCGGCATGACCGACTTGCTCATTCGCATTGAGCGCGGCTTCATGCACCCGGGCATTGTCGTCGATATCAAAGGGCTGCCGGGGATGCGCGATCTGCTGGTGGTGCGCAACGGCGACCTGTTCATCGGCGCGGCCGTCACGATGAACGAGGTTGCGCTGAGCAACTGGGTGCGCGAGGGTTGGCCGTTGCTGGCCGAAGGCTGTGGGTCGGTCGCGTCCTATCAACTGCGCAACCGCGCCACCGTGGGCGGCAACGTGTGCAACGCCTCGCCGGCCGCCGACAGCGTTCCGGCGCTGCTGTGCTACGATGCCACAGCCCACATCTTCGGACCCGGGGGCGACAGACGCGTGCCGCTGTTCGGGTTTTTCAGCGGCCCCGGCAAGACAGTCCTCGGCCCTGGCGACCTGCTGACCAGCATCACCGTCCCGCCGCCTGCCCGCGGCGCGGCCGCCCGTTTCCTCAAATTAGGTCGCACCGCCATCGGCGACATCTCGCTGATGAACGTTGCCGTGCTTGGCTGGCCGGATGATGGCCAGCCATCAGGCACGCAGTGGCGGATCGCCCTCGGATCTGTCGCGCCGACGGTGATCCGCGCGCCCGAAGCGGAGCAGTTGCTATCCGAAGACACCTCTCCGGCCGGCATCGAAACGGCCGCACAGGCTGCCGCCGCTGCAACCCGTCCCATCGACGACATCCGCGCCACCGCCGCCTACCGGGCCGATATGGTGCGCGTGTTGACCCGCCGCGGCGTCGAGCAGGTCCTGGCAGAAATTCACCGCTGAGACACAGAGAGCACAGAGGCTTTGAGTTCAGAAAGACAGTGACTTCGAGGTCAGGGTACTGCTGAGTGCCGTTCTTATTTTCTCTGATCTTCTGATATTCTGCTCCTCTGTGCCCTCTGCGCCTCTGTGGTGATTTGGAGATCATCCATGAAACACGACATTTCTTTCACCGTCAACGGCGAACCCTACGACATCGCCGTCGAGTCGCACCACACGCTGCTGCGCGCTGCGCGAGCAACTGGTGCTGACCGGCACCAAGAACGGCTGCTCGGAAGGCGAGTGCGCGCGTGTACCGTCCTGCTGGACGGCGAGCCGGTCAACTCGTGCTGGTGCTGGGCGTCGAGGCCGACGGCCATGAAATTCTCACCGTCGAGGGACTGGCGACCGACGGCCACCTGGCTCCCATCCAGCAGGCGATGATCGAGGCTGGCGGCGCCCAGTGCGGCTTCTGCACGCCGGGGATTCTCATCGCCGCCCACGCCCTGTTGCAACGGACCCCAGATCCCGGCGAATCCGACATCCGCGAGGGGCTGGTCGGCAACCTCTGCCGCTGCACCGGCTACACGCGGATCGTCGCCGCGGTGTTCGAAGCCGCACGCCTGCAAAGAGTTAGTGGCCAGTGACCAGTCATCAGTGATCGGAACTGATTACTGACCTCTGATTACTGATTACCAATTGCTGATCACTGTCCCCAAGGGAGCAACCCATGGCACTCAAGAAAACCACCATCGTCGGCCAGTCCTTCCCGCGCGTCGAGAGCAACGCCAAGGTGACGGGAACTGCCCTCTACGTGGACGACATGCAGTTCGGGCAGAACCTGTTGTACGGCCGGCTGAAGCGCAGCCCGATCCCGCACGGCTTCATCCGCCGCATCGACACCAGCAAGGCGCGCGCGCTGACCGGCGTGCGCGTGGTGGTCACCGGCCAGGACTACCCCGGTCTCACCGGCCTCTACCTGTCCGACCGGCCGACCTTTGCCGTGGACCGGGTGCGTTTCGTGGGCGAGCCGGTAGCGGGTGTGGCCGCTGAGACGCCGGAGCTGGCCGAGCGCGCCTGCGAGCTAATCGAGGTCGAATACGAGGAGTTGCCGGGGGTGTTTGACCCGGAGTACGACGCCAGCCCGGAAGCGCCGCTGCTGCACCCGGATCTGGAAAGCTATGCCTGCGCACCCTTCATCTTTCGCCAGCCCGGCACCAACGTCAGCAACTGGTTCAAGGTGCGCAAGGGCGACATGGACAGCGGCTGGGCAGAAGCCGACCACATCTACGAGCACACCTACCGCGTGCCCCATGTCCAGCACGTGCCGCTGGAGACCCACGCCGCGGTCGGGCAGGTGGACGGCAACGGCCGCATCACCCTGTGGAGCGCCAGCCAGTCACCCTTTGCCCAGCGCAACCTGATCGCCAAGAGCCTGGGCATCAGCCACAGCAAGCTGCGGGTCATCACCCCCTACCTGGGCGGCGGCTTCGGCGCCAAGGCCGGCGTCAGCATGGAGGGCGCCTGCGTCATTCTGGCGCTGAACGCCAAGGGCCGGCCGGTGAAACTGGTCATGAGCCGCGAGGAGGAGTTCTACACCACCTTCGTGCGCCAGGGGCTGGTGGCCAAGATCAAGCTGGGCATGACGCGACGCAGGCCGCATCACCGCCATGCACAACACCTACTACTGACGCGGGCGCATAATCGAATACGGCGCCAACATCACCCGTTCGCCGGCTGCTTCCACCGGGCCGTATTGTCCCCAACGTCCACGCCGATCTGTTCTGTGTCTACACGAACCACCCCATCGGCGGGCCAGCGCAGCTTTGGCATGCCGGAGATCCACTGGGCCATCGAGCAGCACATCGACCGCACCGCCGCTAACCGGGTCAAATCCGGTGCAGGTGCGCCTGCAAAACTGCCCTTCATGACGGCCGTGAGACGGTCACCGGCATGATAACGCGCACCCACCGGCTTGAGCCAGTGTATCGCCAAGGCCGCTGAGGGCATCGAGTGGGACAAGCCGGCAAGCCCAGCGGGCCGGGCAAGCGGCGCGGCAAGGGCACGTTGGCGATGTGGAAGGCGCCGGCCATGCCGCCCAACCCCGGCTCGTCGGCCACCATCCGCTTCAACGAGACGCACCTGCCTGATCAACGTCGTCGGCGGCGTGGACATGGACAGGGCGCGCTGACGGTGGCGGCGCAACTGGCCGCCGAAGGGCTGGGCATTCCCATCAGCGACGGCAGGCCAACACCGTGGACACCGACTACTCGCCCTACGAGTGGCAGACTGTGGCCAGCCGCATCACCTGGAGCATGGGCAACGCCATCCTCCGCGCTGGCCGACGAGGCCAGGACGCAGATCATCCAGATGGTAGCCGACGGGGACGAGGATCCGCAGGACCTGGACATCATCGACGTGGCAACGTGGTCTCCTACGCCACCGAGGACTGATCCCGCTCAAGGACATCGTGGTCTACGGCATGCAGAAGGCCGACGGCACCTTCGCTGGGCGGGCCGGTAGTGGGCAAGGGTCGCTTCATGCCAACCTATGTCACGCCGCTGGACCCGGAGACCGGGCAAGGACCGCGGGCAGCCATGTGCATTTCACCACCGGCGCCCAGGCGTGCGAGGTGGAGATCGACGAGGACGGGCGGTTTCCGGGTGTTGAAGATCACCAGCCTACGATGTGGGCAAGGCCATCAACCCCGACATGGTGCGCAGCCAGATGGAAGGCGGCGCGGTGCAGGGCCTGAGCACGGCGCTGCTGGAGTCGATCATCATGGTAAACGGCAAGCCGCTCAACGCCAGCTTCACCGACTATCGCATCGCCACCCATAGACGCGCCGGTCGAGATGGAGAGCATCATCGTCGAGGTGCCGCAGGACGACGGTCCCTTCGGCGCGCGCGAGCACGCTGATATGCCCACCGCCCCCGCCACGCCAACGCGGTCCGCAACGCCGTCGGGGTCGAGATCGATTCGATGCCCATCACCAGTGAGAAGATTTGGGGTGGGATTGCGGGCGCGAAGTGGTGACTGAATGGGTGGCTAATCTCAGGAGAGCAACGCCATAGAGCGGATTTCATACCGGTACCTGGCGCCTCACGTTTGACTACCGCAGTTTTCGCAATGTACAATATTGGACTTGACAAAGCCAGCGACGAGCCGACTGGCGATTTGACAGAAACGAGGAACTGCGGCCATCAAAAGTGTGTGACAAAAGATCACGCCTGAGTTGGTGCAGTTCCGACGAACAGTATACCAGAACCTTAACAATCGAGCCGACACGGTGATGGAGCCTGATCGATGCCCTGTGCAGCAGTGTAGGAGGTCGGTCGCCGGTCGAGTTGACGTTGGCGCCGGTGTTCTGGCGTACGTACAGTACGATGTACAAGGCGATCGACGAGTTGCAATGGGAGGAAGGGCAGTTGGCGCGGGTGCTGGCAACCTATCTTGCCAAGGCTGAACAAATGCAACTTCTCTATCTGTTGGGGGTCGATGTGACGCCTCAACCACGGCCCTATATCGCTGACGGACCCGTGGCATGGTCTATCAGCCAACAGTGGTGAAAGGCAACAAGCCTGTGACCATCGGGCATCAGTACTGACCGTGGCGTTGCTGCCGGGAAGCGGAGAAGCAGGTTTGTCAGGGCAAGCTGGCTGGCGCCGTTGATGACGCAGCGGGTGGCGACTACAGCAGACAAGGAACTGGTAGGGGCAGGCCAAATCGCAGCACTGCTGAGCGATGACAAGCTGCCGTTTGGCCACCAGTTGTGTGTCGAGGTGGCCGTGGACAGTGGCTACAGCAAGCCAGAGTATCTGGCCGCCAACCGTCATCGCAACCTGATCACCATCGTTCAGGGTCCGTAGCAACTGCGCCCTGTATCGCCAACCGGTTGCTCAGACAGCTAAAGGTAAGCGAGGGCACCCCACCTGGTACGGCGACACTCTTCCGCTTCCAGGATGCAACCACATGGCCGCCGCCCGACCAGAGTTGCTCCCTGCACGAAGTCAGTCGCCGGGGCAAGGCCTATCGGGTGGAGGTCCAGGCGTGGACAGTCTACTCCATGCGCGGTGCACAGTTATCCGAAACCATTGCCGATGGCACCTGTTCACGCTGGTGCGCATTGTTCGCTACGACGACAAGGACCAGCCAGTTTCAGTGGACCGCTGTGGCCGATCGTCATCGGTGAACGTCGCCACGAGTTGTGCCTGAACCAGATCCAGCAAGCTCACGAACAGCGTTATGACTCCGGAGCACTTCTTCCGCTTTGGCAAACAGAAGCTCCTCTTGATCAACTTCCAGACACCGGAGACCCATCGGGAAGAGCAATGGTGGCGGTTAGTCCACATCGCCTACGCCCAGTTGTGGATGGCTCGACATGTCGCCAACCTTCTACCGCGCCCCTGGGAGCGTAATCTCCCTGCCATGCGCAACCGCAGCATCTCGCCCACCTTGTCCAGCGAGACTTCAAGCAGATTATCTGCCAGTTGGGAACGCCAGCCAAACCACCCAAACTCCGGGGTATCTCCCCAGGACGCTCCTTGGGCACTAAATTGGCCCCGCGTTCCCGCTTTCTACAAAGTCGTGGTCAAGGGCCTCCTCAAGGCTGCTTCACCCTGAATTCGGCTCGATTGTTCCTGGTTGTTAACGTGCAGGTGCTCAACGCCTTGTTAGAGCTTGTTTCGATTTGTCAAAAGAGGGTTGGACAGACTTGAAGTCGGTTACGTTTTGCCGACAGAAACGTAACCGACCTGCAAGTCGGTTACGTTTGAATGAATTGGAGCGACACCAAGGTGTACGGGCACTGAACCGAGGGTCAGGACGCGTAGATGCGGCGTTCGAGCTTGTTGCCGTGATCCGCTGTAGTGTCCTCAGGTTGATCAGGATGTAGATCAGCGTGTTCATGTTGGCAATGGCAGATCCGCTGCGCAGCTTGGGACGCTCGATGCCCAGCCCACCGCCTGACTGTTGATGCTGCAGCCGTTCGGTGGCCGTGCGCTGGCGGTAGACCTCTTTGTAGCGGTCGCTTTCCCGATCCAGTTGGTAGCGCAGACGGGCACCGATGCTAATGGGCATGGTGACGGTGCAGCCCTGCTTAGTCCAGTTTTCGCATGACCGGACAGGCGTCAGCCATCGTGTCCGAACAGCGCAGCGGACAGACATACTTGCCGCGTTGATGCTCGACGAGGGTCACCGTGCGGTCGATGTAGGCCGGTTTGAGGGCATAGACAAACCGGCGGCGCATAGCGGCAACCCTTCAGGGCTGAATTGGCGACCATTTGCCTTGTAACCATCTTTCCGAGAAGGGAACGGCTGCAAACGCATCGGGATCGTCTTCATTATGGAAGTGAGCGAGACGTACCAGGCATCATAGGCGGTATCGAAGGCACCAAACCGTGGCTTGTGTCCCAACCGTTCCTCAACCTGCTTCATCAGCGGAAAGAAATAGAGACATCGGACTGGTCGAAGGGTTGGAGTAGTTCGCCGGCACAAACTCGCCCCATCCCTCGACTTTGGCAGCCACGACGCCTGACGCATAGCTCCCAGTAGTACTCGCCGACCGGAGATCAAAAGGCAGGACGGGGCTCGCTGGACGTGGTAGTGGGCACCCGACCGGAAAGGCTGATTGTATCGCCGCTCTGCACCCCAACCGACAATCGGATCGCCTTTGGGCTGCTTGGTTTTGTCATAGCGATCGGCGACGTAAGCTTTAGGATTGTTCTCTTTGACCCAGGCTAGGATATGTTTTGTGTCCAGCGAGACCGTCTCTCCCATCTGTACCCCGACCTCAGCCAGTTGCACTGCAACAATTCGACCTGTGCTGACGCGGCATTGCAGCTCGGTTGGGTATGGTGCGCAACATCTGGGTCAAGTGACGCTGCGTGGGCAGTGGCTGGTATCGACGTCGAACCCCCAGGCATAACGACTGGAGCGTACCAAGGGAAATCCCAACAGCCACACCAACGCCGGATGATCTGCCAGATGTCGCCGCAGCCCACCCATGGTTGCCAGACCTTGATCCAACTTGACCAGATCCGGTCGCCAAGGCTGCATAGGGTACCGGTCGCATGTGCCAACCGATATCCAGATCCCGCTCTGGAAAACATCCCCAGTCCAAAGGCCCAAGCAGGTCCAAGGCCCGCATCGCCACCGGACAACGATGTACCAGTTCCCGGCGCAAGACCCGGGTTGATGAAGAAGTCGTGCAGGTTGAACTGATCCTGCGGACGCATCCGCTGGTAAAAGGTGCGTCCAGGCTATAATAGTGTCGCTCGTCATGGTGTTCCTGAATGTAACGGATGGCGGTCGCTCAAACGCCATTGTAACTCCGGACGAACACCAGGCGAGCAAAACGTAACCGACCTCCAAGTCTGTTGCATGTCAAAACGTAACCGACCCGAATCCCATAAAACATCGGTTACGTTTCGGTAGAAAAACGTAACCGACCTACTGGTCTGTCCAACCCTCTCAAAAAGTCCAATACAATACAGTCACAGACAATTGAGGAGCGATACTACCGGATTCCACATTGATATTACAGAATAGCGCCGAGCGCCTGTTCCCGAACCTTACGTTGGATGAAGTGATGGCGGAACTTCTGTTGGAGCATGCCCAGAAAAAGCTGATCAGATATCGTGCGATGAGCCGGGCATTCGAGGACAAATACGGGCAGAGTTTCGCCTCTTTCCGTCAGGACGTATTGCGGGTCGAGCCAGGTTTCGAGCAAGAGAGAGATTATTTCGACTGGGAACTGGCGGTCACCGGTATCGCTGATGTCGAAGAAGAAATAGTCCGGCTACGCAGCCTGTCAGCCAGATCGTGAACGTCAGCGAGCTGTTGGACGCACTTCATACCGCAGTTGCCAAGCGAGCCTACATCGATCGATTGGTTATCCTTGATCAGAGCCAGTCGTTGATCAAAGCCCGCCTATTGATCTCACCTGACCTGTTCGTGCAGGCGTATCGCAACGATAGGTTCGATACCACAAACCTGGTTTTGATCCACAACAACGTCAGGCTCTATGCACGTGATCAATTGGGCGGCCAGTGGCACCGCCATTCAGCCGATGATCCTGACCATCATGACAACAGTGCGGATGGTCAGAAGTCGGTTGGTTGGAGCGGGTTCCTTGATGAGGTGGAAACGGTCTTGGCGGCCAGGAACCTGCCGTAGCCACCAATCCGAAATCTCGCTGGCCGCACTCCGGAACCACCACTTTTTCGCAATACACCCTTAGGTTCACGTTACCTGCGCGATTCGCAGTTGAGCCACCTCACCAAACACCGGGAACAAGTCGGTTTCCAGGCCTTGTGACAACCTATCAGCCACCGTAGACCACACGTCCGTACGCGAATCCGGTGGGGGAAAGTGAAAAGCTATCTGATTAAGCCCTGGCTGAAGCACCGTTGGATGGATGCGTAATACAGTGCGCGTCCAACCGGTTGTCAAGGCGAACTCGCCCGTTCGTCTTCCATTGACGGTTATGCCAACCGTTCCCAGTTTGCAAGCCGGCAGCCGAGCGGTCACGTCCAGCGTCAACCCGGTGTAACGAGGTGTCACCCAGGCAAAGCGCGCCTCGGGCCAGGGGACGCGCAACGTGGCCCAGCCGTGGCGGTCGCGCGCCGGCATCAGCTCTGGGTAGAACTGGTGCAGCGGCTCCCACAGCCAGCGCTTCTGCACCAGATCGGCCTCCGGCGGCGCGTGCTCCAGCAACAGCGCGGTAGCCTGTTGCGCCAGGCCGCGGTCCCGCTTCCCAAGAACCTCAATCATCGCCTGCAGCAGGCCGGCATCGATGTGGTCGTAGCGCCAGCCGTGCTGAAGCTGCAACGGATAGTGCGATGCCAGGTTGCTCTGCTGCGCTGCGGTGAACAGCGCCGGCAGATCGACGCTGCGCGCCGCGACCAGGTCCAGCATCGTCTGCGCGATCCCCGGCGACGTGTCCAGCGCCCGCTCCAGCCAATACCGCACCAGCTCGTCCCTGCGCAGAAAGTCGGCCAGCCGGTGAGCGGTGTGGATAGCTGCGCCCAGCTCGGCCGTTGCCAGTCGCTCTGGCGCGATCACTGGCCGCGGCAGACCGCGGATCAGCGCCGCGATGTCCGGAGCTGCTCCATGCCTCAGCGCCTCCAGCGACGCAGCCGCCATGCCCGCCGCCGCGCCTGGACACCTTCGACGGTCAGGTGGCAGTAGTCCATGAACAACGCGTCCGGGCAGCGCGTCCGAGCCGTCTCCCGCAAACACCGCCGGCAGGTCCACCAACCCGAACCCGAACTCCGGGGCCGCGGCGGATCAACCGCTGCTCGGCGCTGCTGGCTTGCGGGGAATTGAGGAATGCCATGGTCGCATAGTGGCTGGACGCGACTTCTGCCTCGGCTGCCGTGCGCCGCTTGCCAGTTCTCCTGTCCGGCGTATGCGTGGGTCAACAGACGGTAGGGCGTTGGACTGACGCCGCCGTCCAGGTCCAGCATCGCCATCGCGCCCAGATCACCGCGCCGTGCCCCTCCTCCCGCAAGGCCGTGCGCGCAGTCTCCAGCAGACGATACCAGCGCGCCAGCCCGTCTCCCGGCAGCCAGGGCGCAGGCTGCACGCTCTCCCAGTCCACCAGGTTGACCTCAGGAACCACCAGCACTGCCGGAACCGAGTGACCACGCCAGGGCTGCGATCTCACGCAGGGCTGACCACGCGCGCTGGAGGCGCTCCTTCATCCCCAGCTCCGCCAGCGCCTCCAGGCCGCCGGCCCGCAGCGCCTCGGCCAGACGCAGCCTGCCTTCGGGCGACGGGTAGCAGGGCGAAAGCTCCGGCGTCTCCAGCAGGTTCCAGTTGTTGCCCGCGTAGATGATCAACAGATCGGGCGAGAGCTGGAGCGACGCCCGCACCGTCTCTACCAGCGTCGCATGCCGTTCATTCGTGCGCGCCAGATCGATCACCTCAGGCGCACCGGCTCCCAGCAGGTGACGCAGATGCGCTTGCAGGGTCTTGGCCGGCGTGACGTGTGGCGCCAACAGATACCCTGCGCGGCCGATTCGCCGAAGAAGCAGATGCTTGGTGGGTCCCCGGTCGTTTTGACGTAAGTTCCAGCCGGTCGGCGTAGTGGTCGCCGTAGGGGGCCGATCTCAGGACGGCGAAACACCCAACGGCCACCAGCGGCGCGCGGCTGCCAGATGCTGATGGGCTCAGGGGTTGTCATACGAAGGTGTAGAGGTTCTCGCCCAGCGGAGAGGATGGCGCGCCGGCCAGCGCGGGCAGGTCGCGGTTCCAGTCGGCCGCCAGATCGGGCCAGTTGGCAGGCATTGCCGCGCGGTCGAACAACCAGTCCTCCAGCACCAACACGTCAAGTCCGGCGTTGACGAAGCAGAACAGCGCATCGACGGGCGTGCAAACTATCGGCTCGCCAGCCTGGTTGAAGGAGGTGTTAAGCAACATTGGACAGCCGGTGCGGAGATAGAACGCTTCGATCAGCGCGGCGAAGCGGGGTTGGGTGGCCGCGTCGACGGTCTGCGGCCGAGCCGAGTGATCGACGTGGGTGATGGCGGGCAGGTCCAGCGGCGAGCGGACGGCGCATGTTTCCAGCATAAAGGGCGACGGATGCGAGAGGTCGAAATGGGCAGAAGCATGCTCGGCCAGCACCGCGGGCGCAAAGGGACGGAACGGCTCGCGCTGCTTTACCAGACGATTGAGACGGTCGCGCATGCCGGGATCCCTGGGATCGGCCAGGATGCTGCGCGCACCCAAGGCCCGCGGACCGAACTCCATCCGCCCGCTGAACCAGCCGACGATATGGCCCGCCACCAACCTGTCCACGACTGCCTCCAGCAACGCCGGCTCGCTGTCGCGATAGTCCTGCGCCACAGCGCCGGTTGCTAACACAAGCCGCGCCACATCATCGCAGGAAAACCGCGGCCCCCAATATGCGTGGGTCATGGCGCCGAACGGCGGATCGCCTGCCAGTTGCGTGCGCCAGCGCGGCTGCGCTAAGGCAGCCGCCGGAATCGCCCGCCGCTGGCTGAACGAAGAGGTCGTCGAACGGCCCCTCGCGGCGGATGCGGCCGTTGGCGACGCTGTTGAGCGCCACGCCGCCGGCCATGCACAGTCGGCGCTCGCCGGTTTGCTCGTGCAGGCAACGCACCTTGCGCAGCAGCATCTCCTCCAGCACCCGCTGGACGCTGGCCGCCAGATCCTGGTGAAATCCCTCGATTGGTGAGCCAGGCTGCCGGCGGATGGCCCAGCAGGTCGGCCAGCGCAGGACTGTACATCGTCCTGCCAGCCACAAAGTCGAAGAACGCCATATCCAGCGTGAACGGCCGCTGGGGGATCCTCCACCACTCTCCAAAGTCGGTCGGCGTAGCGCGGCTGGCCGTAGGCCGCCAACCCCATCACCTTGTATTCGTCGCTGTTGACCTGAAAGCCGAGGAACGCGGTCAGTGTGGCGTAGAACAGACCAAGCGAATGCGGGAAACGAACTTCCTCGACTATGTTGAGACCGGCGCCCTGGCCGAGGCCGTAGGTAGTGGTCGCCCACTCGCCGACGCCATCCACGGTCAGCACGGCCGCGCTGTCCCAGCCGCTGTAGAAGAACGCACTGGCGGCGTGCGCCAGATGGTGGTCGAAGAAAAGGAGCGGCCCGTCGAAGCCAAGACGCTCCCGGATGAGCAGCTCCGGCAGAGCAGCACTGCGGCGCAAGGTCTCGGCAGCGCCGGGCTGGCTGCCCAGCGACCAGATCTGTCGCTCCAGCTTCTTTGCGGTGACTCGTAGTAGGCGATGCAGTCCAGGTCGGCGACGGTGAGGCCAGCCTCGTGCAGGCAGTAGCGGAACGCATGCACCGGCAGCCGGGCGTCATGTTTGACGCGAGAAGCGCTCCTCGGCTGCCGCTGCCACAAGCCGGCCGTTTTGAAGCAGACAACAGGCCGACTCGTGGTAGAAACGCGGAGATGCCGACGATGTTCATGCGCTGCGGAGAGGCGTGCACTACCTTGTCTGGCCGCCATGACACCTCTCGGCGCATTCAGAAGGCCCGCAGCACCATGACCTGACCACGCCCCGAAGAACTACCGGCGCCGGTTGGCGATGCTGAGGTAGTAGAGCAGTTGCAGGACGGCAGTAACGGCGGCGGCGATGTAGGTCGTCGCGGCGGCGGTCAAGACGTTCTTGGAGCCCTGCGCGTCGCTCTTGTTGACCATCAGCCCGGCCTCGTTGAGCAGCCTGATGCCGCGCCGGCTGGCGTCGATCTCCACCGGAAGCGTGATGATCGAGAACAGCACCATCAGGCCGAACACCAGGATGCCGGCATAAAACAGCCCGGTAAGGTTGAAGATCAGCCCCATGAAGATCAGCGCGTAGGACACCATCGGGCTGAAACGCACCGCCGGCACCAGGAAGTTGCGCATCGCGATCAACGGCGAGTGCTGGGCGTGCTGCTGTGCATGACCCAACTCGTGGGCGACGATGGCCATGGATGCCACCGACGGCTGTGAGGCGACGCCCTGCGACAGACCCACCACGTGCTTGCTGGGGTCGTAGTGGTCGGTCAACTGGCCGCCGATGCCCACGAACTGGACACCCTTGCCGTAAGCCGCCTGATACGTGACGCCCAACCCTGTGCGCTGCAAGAGAAGCTGGCCAACCTGCAAGCCGGTCAGGTTGTTGCTGTTCGGCACCTTGCTCCACTTGCCGTAGGCCGATTTGACATACATCTGCGCGCCCAACGAGATGATCAGCGTGACGACGAAGATCACCAGATATGTCGGGTCTAAATAGAATCCGTAAAAGCCCATTTTGCCTCCAAAGTTCCTGTTCAATCACCCACTGGCCGGTGTCACGCGAGCCTGCGAGTATTGCCTCTATTGTAGCACCACAGCAGCCGCCCGCAAGTCACCTGATCTACAATCTGGCAACTCTCGCGCCGGTCTGCATACGTCTCGCTCGACCGGGCCAGCGGGCACGGTCAGAGACCGGCCCGAGCGTGCGATCCACGAGTTGCCAGACGCAGCATCAGCTTCCCAGCGTTGCGACCATGATCGCCTTGATGGTGTGCATCCGGTTCTCGGCCTGGTCGAACACCACCGACTGCGGCGACTCGAAGACATCCTCGGTGACTTCCAACCCGTCCAGGCCGAACTTCTGGTAGACCTGCTCGCCGACCTTGGTGTCGCGGTTGTGAAAAGCCGGCAGGCAGTGCATGAACTTGACTGTCTGATTTCCGGCCAGCGCCATGGCCTCGCCGTTGACCTGATAGGGCTGGAGCAGCGCGATGCGCTCGACCCACACCGCGTCCGGCTCGCCCATGGACACCCACACATCGGTGTGGATGAAATCGACGCCGCTCACACCTTCTTCTACGGATTCGCTGAGCGTGAGTTTCGCGCCGGTCTCCAGAGCGATCGCCCGGCACTGCTCCACCAGGTCGGCAGCTGGCCAAAGCGCCCGCGGCGCGCACAGCCGCACGTCCATGCCCAGCTTGCAACCGCCGACCATCAGCGAGTTGGCCATGTTGAAGCGGGCGTCGCCCATGAAGCAGTAGGCGATCTGGCTCAGCGGCTTGTCCGAGTGCTCTTGCATGGTCAGCATATCGGCCAGGATCTGCGTTGGGTGGAACTCGTCAGTCAGACCGTTGTACACCGGAACGCCGGCATGCGCGGCCAGTTCCTCGACAATCACCTGACCAAAGCCGCGATACTCGATCGCGTCGTACATCCGGCCCAGCACACGCGCTGTGTCCTTGACCGTCTCCTTGTTGCCAAGCTGCGAGCCGGTCGGCCCCAGGTAGGTGGTGTGGGCGCCCTGGTCGTAGGCTGCCACCTCGAACGCGCAGCGGGTGCGGGTCGAGGCTTTCTCGAAGATCAGAGCGATGTTTTTGCCGACCAGCCGCGGCTGCTCGTAGCCACTGTACTTGGCTGCCTTCAAGTCGGCCGAAAGCTTGAGCAGGAAGCGGATCTCATCGGGTGTGAAGTCCAGCAGCTTGACAAAGCTGCGGTTGCGAAGGTTGACTGGCATGGGAATACCTCGTGTGTGTGAATTGATGGATGCAGGGATGCGTTACGTTTTGCATGTTGCGTAGCGCAGACGCATGCGTGTTGGTCGATACAAAATACGTCCTTGGCCTTCACGCGCAACAATGCGATCAGCCATCGGCCATCAGCTACATCGGCCAGGCGAACGGCACTATTATCAGGCTGATCAGCAAAGCCAGCAAAAGCAGCGGCAGACCGATGCGCGCGTAGTCGCCCCAACGGTAGCCGCCGGGAACCAATACCAGCGTGTTGGTGGGCGACGCAATGGGTGTCAGGAACGCGGCCGCCGCGCCGATTGCCACCATCATCAGCATCGGCTGGGGCGAAATGCCGAGGCCGACCGCTGATTGGAGGACGATGGGCGCCACCAGCACTGTGGTCGCGGTGTTGCTCATCACCTGGCTGAAGCCGGTGGTCAGTAGGAACGCGCCAGCCAGCATCGCCAGCGGGCCTATCGTGCCCAGGGTGTTGATCAGCCCGTTGGCGATCAGCTCCGCGCCGCCGGTGACCTCAAGCGCGATGCTCATGGGCAGCATTGCTGCGATCAGGATCACCGTCTGCCAGTTGATGGAGCGGTAAGCGCCGTCAGGCGCCACGCAGCCGGTGATGACCATCACGGCCGCGGCTACCAGCACAGCCATCACCGTCGGCACCGCGTTGGTCAGCATCAGCAGCACCATGCCCACCAGCGTCAGCACAGCGATCAGCGAACGCGGCGTCAGATCGACCACCTGGCGCGCCAAGGCTTCCGGCTCGCCGACCACGACGAAGTTGTCGGCCTCGCTGCGCAACCGCTCGATGTCCTCCCACTTGCCGCGCACCAGCAGCGCGTCGCCGAACTGAAGGCGGGTCTCCTTGCGCGGCATCAGGCTTTCGCCGCGGCGGACGGTGATGACCTGGACGAGATACTTGTCGCCGATCTGCGACTCGACCACTGTCTGGCCGGCATAGCGCGAGCGCGGCGTCAGGATCACCTCGGCAACGCCGACCTCCTGCGACAGCAGCAAGTCGCTCAATTTCTCGTCGGCCGGGTCCACCGGCTGCACACCGACGTTGAACCGCTCGGTCAGGCTGGTGATAATCGCAGGATCGCCCTTTACCACCAGCATGTCCTGGGCGTGAATCACGGTGTTGGCGCCCGGGATGTCGTGGTCGTCGTCGTGCAGCCAGTCCAGCGGCTCCGGCATCCGGCGATGGCGCCTATCGCGCCGAGGCGAGTTGCCGCCGTCGGGTTCATGGTCGTAGATTGCCAGCACTGACAGACCGAAATCGCGGCCCAGCGCCGCCTCGGCCAGGGTCTTGCCCACCAGCGGCGATGCGTTGCGGACACGGACTCGGAAGAGCTTGCCCGGCAGCCGATAGGACTCGGCAAGCTGTCCCATGGACAGGTCCAGGTCGACCGGCGGGGCACCGGTCTGGCGCGACGGCAACAGCCGCCGCCCGACCAATACCACGAACAAAGCCGCGGCGAGCGTCAGCGGGATGCCGACGATGGCAAACTCAAAGAAGCCAAACGAGCCATAGCCGGCGCGGCCAAGGTGTCGGAGACGACGATGTTGGGCGGGGAGCCGATCAACGTCAGCAGCCCACCCAGGTTGGCAGCAATGGCCATCGGCAACAGGAAATGCGACGGCATGCTGCCCATTCGCCACGCCGCCGCCACCACAGCCGGCAGCAACATGGCGACGGTTCCGGTGTTGCTGAGAAACGCTGACAGCACCGCCGTCCCCAGCATCACCACAAGCAGCAGCCGCACGTCGCTGTCGCCGGCCTGGCGCATGAAGAACTGGCCCAGCCAGGCCGTGATGCCGGTTCGCGCCAGCCCTTCGCCCACCACGAACAACCCGGCCACCATGATCACGGTCGAGTCGGCGAACCCCGACAGCGCCTGCTTGCTGGTCAGCACTCCTGTCAGGAAGAGGGCCAGCAGCGACAGCAGCGCCACCAGGTCCGCCCGCAGCCGGCTGAAAATAAACAGCGCGACAGTGATCCCCAGGATCGCGAAGGTCACGATCATGGGGATGTTCTGACTGGAAATCACGCCAGCTCGCGCCCTCCGCTGACGTTGATAAGCTGGCCGGTCTGAAACGCTGCGTCGTCCGATGCCAGAAAGGCCACCACGCTGGCGACATCGTCGGGCAGTCCCAGACGGCCGGTGGGGATGCGCGCCACGCCTGCTGCCACGACCTCATCGTAGGGCCGCTGGGTGATTTGCGCCTCAAGCTGGTAGCCCCACTGCTTCATGCCGGTGTCGATGTCGCCCGGCAGCACCGCGTTGACCGTGATGCCGAACTGCGCCAGTTCCTGCGCCATGGACTGGGTCAGTGCAGCGACAGCAGCCTTGCTCGCTGCATAGGCTGCCATGTAGGGCCGCGGGCGGATGGCCGCCAGCGACGACAGGTTGACGATGCGCCCGCCGCGCCCACCCCTGATGATGGCCGGGGCCACGATCTTGCTGACCAGGAACGTGCCGGTCGCGTTGACCTCCAGCGTCCGCCGCCAGGCGTCCTCGGCCATCTGCACGACCGGGGACGGGCCGAAGATCGCGCCGGCGTTGTTGACCAGGATGTCGACGCGGTCAAAGGCCAGCAGCGTCTTGGCCAGCATGGCCTGGATCGACGCTGCATCCGTCACGTCCACCTGCAGCGGCAGGGCCGGGACGCCCAGCGCCTCGATGCCGGCCGCGATCTTCTGCAACTCCTCCCACTGGCCGATGCCGGGGTGCGGCAGGTCGGCCGGCGGCGGCGCGCACAGGTCGGTGATCACCACGGTGGCGCCGGCGCCGGCCAGCTTGCGCGCCACAGCCTCGCCTATGCCGCCGCGCCGGCCCGCGCCGGTGATGAGGGCTACTCGTTCACTAAAGGTATTCATGGATTTTGACTCCCAAGCGCCAATGCGTCGCGGATGCGTTGTGCTGTCTCAGGCTGAAGAGGAATGTACTCAAGAACACGTTCCAGGACATGCTGCTCGTAACGTTCAGAAATCACGTTTGCCTGCAGAGTATCCATCTCCGACACAAGGAGAAACTGCCCTGAGTTGACAATTGGGATCTTCTGAAACCAGCGCATGTCCAGCAGATTTTTGTCGCTGCTCACGAGATAATGCACTCGCCCCTCGACCGCACAGGCGAGGAACTTGTCGTCCTTTGGGTCGCGACAAACCCCGGACAGTCTTACAAGACCCGGCACATCTTCTGAGTATTGCTCAATGCTTGCTACCAGACCTCCCAAAGGAACGGCGGCTTTCTGATTGATCGCCGGTCGTTCAAGTACACGCTCCAACTCCACTAGCGTTTCCCGGCTTGTCACCAGGATGTATGCACCTGAACGCCAGGAGTCGATCAATCGGATCAAGAGCGGGCTCTTGGTCAGGATGTAGCTGACTATCGTGCTGGTGTCAATCGCAACGCGCAACATGGCATTATGTCACCCGATACACTTCTTCGCGGGCCTGTTCGATGATTGCGAGTATCTCCTCTTCGCTCAACTCACGGTTTCGTTCGGCATTAGCGCTGGCCGCCCGGTCCATCCAGTCGAAAAACGCCTCACGCTCGCGCCGGTAGTTCTGGAACTGGCGATACTCGTCCAGGTTGACGATTGCTGCCTGAGAGCGGCCGAATGTCTCCACCACATAGGTTGCTTGTTGTTCGCGCACAGCTTGCAACACGTCTGTCAAGTGTTGCCGCAGGTCGGTCGCACCGATTACTTGTTCCATCGTTTGCACCTCCAAGGCTTGGTGTTCTCACCACCGAAATTGTAAGGTATACAAACATTATAAACCTTTGCACTCCCCCCTCCAAAACGACCTAAGCTTCCACTGGCGCCGCAGCCACCACCAGGTCCGGCTCAGCAGCCGCCGCTCGCGCCGCCTTTTCGTTGACCGTCATCGCGATCACCATGCCCACCAGCAGAAACGCGGCGATGACCAGCAGCGCCATGCGCAATCCCTGCTGCTCCGCCGGCTCGACGGCCACGCCGCGCCCCTCGTACAGCAGGGCCAGTTCAGCCGCCACCCAGCCGAAAACCAGCGGACCGATCCAGAATGAGATGCGCCCGACCATGGTGAAGAAGCCGAAGAACTCGGCGCTCTGCGCCGGCGGCGCAAACATGCCGACCATGGTGCGGCTCACCGACTGCACGCCGGCCATCGCGATGCCGGCCGCTGCGCCGATCAGAATGAAGCCGATCTGGCTTTGGTTGAAAAACAATGCTGCTACCACGCCGACCATGGCAATCAGCGACGCCATCAGAGTCGGCTTGGCGCCGATGCGCGCCACCAGCAGTCCGAAGATATAGGCGCCGACCACGTTGGCGATCTGGACGACGATAGCGAAGACGATGATCAACTCCTGCCCCATCCCGAACAGCACTGCCCCGATGATGGCCGCAAACTCCAGGGCGATGGCCACGCCGCCGCCGTAGACCAGGAACGCGAGCATGAACTTGGTCATCTCGCGGAAGTGGCCGGCGGTGCTGATGGTGTACGCAACCTGTTTGAACGCCACGCTGATGTAGGTCTCGCCGGGCGGCAGGGTTTTCTTCTGCGCCTTCTCAGGCAGCCAGAGAATGAGCGGGATCGTGGACAAGATCCAGAAGAACGCCGTGATGACCATCGAGAAACGCACAGTCAGGTCGCCGGGGAAGAGCAGCACCAGCGGCAGGATGATCAGCAGCGCGATCACGCCGCCGGAAGAGCCGATGGCCCAGCCGATACCCGACACCTTGCCCATCTCATCCGGCCGCGCCAGCTCGGGCAGGAAACCATCGTAGAAGATCTGCGAACAGCGATAGCCGATCTCGGCAAGGATGAAGAACAGCATACCGGCCACCACGTCGCCGGCCTGCACGAAGAAGAGCATGGCCGTGAAAATGAGCGCCTGAACGGTGAAGCCCAGCAGGAAGCGCTTCTTGGCGCCCGAATAGTCGGCCAGCGCGCCCAGAATCGGCGCGATCACGGCGACGATGACAAGCGCAATGCCGATGGCCAGACCCCACAGCCGCGAGCCCTCCGCGCCGCCGACCACGACCTGCTTGAAGTAGGCGGCGAACACCGCCAGGTAGACCACCGACGCGTAGGCTGAGTTGCCAAAGTCGTACAGATACCACGCGACACGTTCGCGCCGGGTGGACAACGGGGGAAGAGGGACGGAAGTCATCGGCGGCTCCTTGTGACAAGTCGGGAAGGGTAGGACGAGAGGGAAATCCAGGGAAAGGAGGGAAACGACAATTTCTGACCTAGCGAATAATACTGCCTGACTGTCACACTGTCAACTCGACCCACCCCGCGTCTCTGCCCTTCAAAGCATGCGCCCAAGCCGGCGCGCCGGCACTCCAATAGACGAAAACGGTTGGGCGCGCCATCGCCGCGATCGCCCTTCCGATCCGCGCTGCGATCGATCCGTGATACTGAAACCGGAGCCAGCCGCGATCTTCAAACCAGCAGCAACACGCCTGTCGCCAAAATCAGCAAGAGGACGATGACGCGAAAACGGTCCTGGTTCAGACGCCGGTCCAGCACGGCCCCCAGCAGGATACCCGCAGCCAGCGCCGGCGACGCGACCAGGACAAGTTGCATCACCTCCGCCGTGTAGCTGCCGGCCAGCGCATGCGCTGAGATGACGGTGGCGCTGCTGGCCAGGAAGATGACCTGCAGTGTCGAGCGGAACTGGTCGCGCGGCTGTGGCGCAAGTGCTGGGTTCACAGACGATGACCGGCGGGCCGGGTGTATTGAACGCCCCACCCAGACAGCCCGCCAAAAGCCCACCGGATAGGCCCACACGGTGGAATGCAGCGGCGGCAGGGCCGGCTTGAGCAGCGCAAACAACGCATACGCGATCAGCGTCACCCCCAGCACTCCCTTGATGAGGTTCTCGTCCAGGGTACGTACGCTCGGGACGCCTACCAGGACGCCGAGCAAGGCAGGCAAGAGCAGTTGCAGCGTCTCCCGCCACACCAGCCCGCCGGTAGCGCAGCAGGTTGACGGCATACAACAGGAAACCCACCAGCCACCAGCGGCGCGGCGGTCTTGATCCCCAGCACCAGCGTCAGCAGCGGCATGACCAGCAGCGCAAAGCCGAAGCCGGCCACTGTCTGTAGCGCTGCTGCAAGCAAGACAATTGCTGCTAGCTGAACCACACCTTAGTCCGACAAGCCCAATACTGTGCGCGTCTCTCGGCGAACCGACCGACAGAAGTGGGTGAGATTCGCCATATCCTCTCGAAATCGATCTCAACCAGACTCATGCGCTGCATATCTCTCCCCAACGGCTTGCTACCAGCATCACGTCGACCACGCTGACGGTTCCGTCGCCATCGCGGTCGTAGTGGGGATCGTTGCTCGTCTGGCCCCACCGGCCGGCAATCGCGGCAAGGTCAGGGGCATCGACCGCGCCGCTGCCGTCGAAGTCGGGACAGCTCCACCAGCCCAGCAGTTGCACCAGCGCCTGCGGTGTGTTCTGCGGGGGACCGTTGCCGGCCTGGTCGAACTCGCTCAACCCATGGCAGGACGTGCAGACGCGCATCTCGCCCGGCTGGAAGGTCAGCCAGTAGCGCTCACGCACGACGCCCTCCCCGGTTTCGTCGGTCAGTTGCCAGGTCAGCGCGCGGCCGGTGGGCACGAACGCCGCCACCGAGCCGTCCGCGGCCACGGCGACGCTGCCCGACAGACCGGCAGTGGGCGGATTGGCTGCAGCCGGATCGTGGAGTGGCTGTGCCAGGACTCGCCTGCCCGGATCTGGATCGTCTGTCCCACCCAGCCCGCGGATCAGGTCGGCCTGGAACAGCTGCATGAAAGCCGTATCGTAGATCTCGCCCGGCGCGCCTATGGTTTGCACGCCGCCCGGCACGCGCAGGTTGAATTGCTGCTGGCGGTCGAAGTCGTCGCGGGTCGTCACATTGCGGCTGACGATCAGCGCCAGGTCGTTGGCCAGCAGGTAGCTGCGCAACGTTTCCGGATCGATGCCGGCCTGTGCGAAGGCATCAGCTTCTGGCGCAGCCAGGTCGGGCGCGCTCGTGTCGGCCGGCCGCGCCTGCGGCCGCACCTCCACCGGCTGCAGCTCCCACAGCTCGCCCGAATAGCTCACCAGCACGTCCGGGTCCCAGTAGCTGACCGACTTGCTGATGCCGGCCGTCAGCGGCTGGTCGGCCTCCAGATAGCCATTGGCGGCCTGGCTCAAGGCCTTGAGGCGGAAACGGTAGCGCGGGATCGGATTGGCGCGTGTGCCGTCGTTGCCGGCCGCACCGGTCTCCGCGGTATGCGCCGCGATCAGCACGCCGTCGGAGAGCTTCAGCGGGTCGCGGTAGTGGCCCGAATGGTCGGGGCTGGGATCGTTGGTGTAGTCGGCGGTGTCGCGGTGGGTGAGGTAGGTGACCGCCATGTGGTCGGCGTCCAGGCTCGGCGGAGCGTCGATGCTGACCACCTGGCCGGCAGCGTGCGTGTAGAACTCCGGCGCGTCGACGCCGATGTAGCGGCCCGGCGTGGACGGGTCCTCAGTGATCTGCAAGAAGTTGTCGATGGGATTGGGGTTGAAGCGCGGGAACTGGCCGTAGTACTCCACCAGATTGGGATCGTCGGTCAGGCTGGGCGGGAAGTAGTCGTGCAGCTCGTGGCGGCCGATGTGGTTGAGAGTCTCCAGCTCGCTGCCATCCTGGTTCATGACCCAGGGGAAAAAGTGGTTGAACGTGTGGCCCCACAGGTTGGTGCCAACCAGATCGTGGTCGGCGCGCGGCTCTGGAAACACCTCGACCCGCGTGTCCAGCGGCACGGCATCCGGCTCCTCGCCCGACCAGTTGAAGGTGCAATAGTCGCAGGGCTGGCCGTTCAACGCGTTTTCGTTGTCGGCGTCGGCCTGCTGATCGCGCTGCAGGTGATCCCACTGGGTGAACACGACGCGGCCATAGCTGTCAATGAACGGGGTGAAGTCGCCCGACGGCGCGTGGTTCAGCAGGCGCAGCGCGCCGCTGGCCGGGTCGAGTTGCCACAACCCGCTGACCGTGGCAGCTTCCTCGTACTCGTCCAGTTGCGGGTAGAGGTGCGGCTGGCCGTCGCGCGGCCGGTCGGAAGTGAAGATGATGCGGTCCTGGCTGTCGTAGATCGGCGAGACGTTGTTGTAGCCGGCCGGTTGCCCGGGCACGCGCGTGATCGCCGCCGTCTCGCCCTGCCCCAGCCCGGTCACCTCGTAGATCTGCCAATGGTAGGTCTCCCAGAGATACTGCTCTTCGGGTGCGCCGATGACCATGCTGAACAGCGCCTTCTCGCCGCTCCAGTGGACGGCAGGATCGCGCACGGCGATGGACTGCGCGCCCTGGAAGCCGGTCTCGCCATAGCCAGCCTCGGCGGTGAGGTTGCGCAGCGCGCCGTCCGGGTAGCGTATCCACAGATCGCCGCCGCGGCCAACGGCCTGCAGCTGCGGGTCGTGGTTGCCAAACACCGACCCGATGGTAGTGAAATCTTCCGGGATGGGGACCTGGGTGACGAACAGGATCGGATACGGCGTGTTCACTGATGGGCCCGCACTCACGGACGCGCCGGCACCGGCCAGCACAACCAGCGCCATTCCAGCGCTCAACAGCAAACGACAAGCTCGCTCAATCATCGGGACACCTCCTTGCACCGCGTACAATCAACCACATATCGCTCACCGTCTATCCCTTGACGTAGGACAACTTCTCCAGGATCAGGCCGCCGCGCACCCGAAACACGTCCACCCCGCGGACGTGCCCGTGGCTGCCCGTCTCGTCTGCCCAGCTGTATTGCCAACGCATGACGCAGCGTTCGCCCAGCCCGAAGATCTCCTCGATGTCGATGTGCGCCTGCGGCGACGCCGTGAAGAACTCGCGCCAGAAGCCGGCTACCGCCTCCTTGCCGGCATAGCGGGTTCCGTCAGGCGCCGGTGCGGTGTTCTCGAAGACACAGTCATCGGCCATCAACTGCATCATACCGTCCACCTCGGGACGGTTCAACGCCTCGTTGAACGCCAGGACGGTGCGCATCGCCGTCTCAAGTTTGGCCAGGTTGGCAGGGCTCATAGAACGCTCCTCTGGAGGGCACGATTCGACAGGAAGGTGAACCACTTAATGGGCCGTTCCAGTATAGCACAACCTGAAGCGCGGTTCAACAGGCAGACAAAACATAGCAGGGCCAGCCATTTCGCGCTCAATTGTCACGCTGAGCGAAAACAGCGAATCAACAAGAGCGTTCAACGTACTCAGCGAAGCGTCCCGCCACACAAGAGGGAAACTCATCGCTGACGTTTCGATCCATGCTGGCTACACGCTCCGTCCGCTACCAAGAAACTGGGTTATGTCATGCTGAATGGCTCTTTTGCACAACACCCAATTCAGCGAGCCGCCAATGTTGGCGACATCTCGCTGCACCTCATGATAATCACGTTTGCGCGGGGCATTCCACCAATTGCGCCGCCCCAATATGACCCAAATCATGTTGCCAGCGTCCGATCTGTGGTATCCTGCCCTTGTGAACAAATCAACTTGATTTGAACAACTTTATCCCTAGTGTCAGACGCTTCGCGTTGTGCCACCAGGGTTGGTATGTCCTGAGCATCGCGAAGGAGACCCTTGCCATGCAACCCCTCGCACCCGAACGCAGCGCGAGGTCGTCCCGGCCGAACACCCCAGCGGCGACCCGCGTTTCGCGCTCATCGACCGCACGTTGAAGCGCTTCCGATTCCAGCAAGATGCCCTGATCGAGGTCCTGCACACGGCGCAGGAGGCTTTCGGCTTCCTGGAGGAGGACCTGCTGCTCTATGTGGCCCGGCAGTTGAAGCTGCCGCCCAGTTGGGTCTACGGCGTCGCCACGTTCTATCATTTCTTCTCCCTCAAGCCACAGGGGGAGCACAACTGCATTGTCTGCATGGGCACAGCCTGCTACGTCAAGCGCGCCGCCGAGATCGTGGCCGCGCTGCAAAGCACCTACGGCATAGAGGCTGGCCACACCACGCCCGATGGCAAGTTTAGCCTCAACACGGCGCGCTGCCTGGGTAGCTGCGGCCTGGCGCCCGTGCTGATCGTGGACGGCGAGGTGCTGGGCAGGGAGACGCCTGAGAGCACCCTCGCTGCCGTGCAGACGGCCGTAGCCGGCAAGGGCGGCAAGGCTGCGCCGCGGGCCGCCGTGTCAGCCAACGGCGCCGAAGAGGAGGTTGATCTCCCATGAACCGATCTGATCTATTGACAATGGCCCAGCGCGAGCAGGAACGGCAAGCGAAATCCCGCTGCCGCTTGCTGTGCTGCGCCAGCACGCCCTGCCTCTCCTCGGGCGGCGCGGCCGTCCAGCAGGCGCTGGAGGACGCGATCAAGGAACAGGGCGCCAACGCCGAAGTCACCGTCGTGTCCACCGGCTGCATGGGGCCGTGCAGCCGCGGCCCGGTCGTCACCGTGCAGATCCAGGGCGACGCCGACGTCTATTACGAGAACGTAACGCCCGATGCAGCGCGCCAGATCGTGGCCGACCATGCGCTGGCGGGCCAGCCGGTGCAGGAGAAGCTGCTGCCGTCTGACCTGCCCTTCTTCGCCAAGCAGACCAAGGTCGTCCTCTCCAACAGCGGCCTCATCGACCCGGAGCGACTGGAAGACTACGTGGCGCGCGGCGGCTATCTGGCGCTGGCCTACGCCTTGCGCGAGATGACGCCTGAGGAGGTGTGCGCCGAGATCAGCCAGAGCGGGCTGCGCGGCCGCGGCGGCGCCGGCTACCCCACCGGCCTGAAGTGGGACCTGGTGCGCAAGGCGCCCGGCGACAAGAAATATGTCGTAGCCAATGGCGACGAGGGGGACCCCGGCGCGTACATGGACCGCACGCTGATGGAGTCGGACCCGCACCGCGTGCTGGAAGGGATGGCCATTGCTGGCTACGCTGTCGGCGCCGACCAGGGCTTCATCTATGTGCGCGGCGAGTATCCTGTGGCTGCCAAGCGGCTGGAGCGGGCCATCCGCGCGGCCGAGCGGCGCGGACTGCTGGGCGGCCGTGTACTGGACAGCAGCTTCAGCTTCCGCATCGACATCCGCATCGGCGCCGGCGCATTCGTCTGCGGCGAGGAGACCGCGCTGATGGCCAGTATCATGGGCCGCCGCGGCCAGCCAGTGCCGCGCCCACCCTACCCGGCGCAGAGCGGCCTCTGGGGCAACCCGACGCTGATCAACAACGTGGAGACCTTCGGCAGCATCGTGCCGATCATCGAACACGGCGCTGAGTGGTACGCAGGCATCGGCACCGCCAAGAGCAAGGGCACCAAGATCTTTGCACTGGCCGGCAAGGTGGAGAACACCGGCCTGATCGAGGTGCCCATGGGCATCACGCTGCGCGAGATCGTCTTCGACATCGGCGGCGGCATTCCCGACGGTCGCGAGTTCAAGGCCGCGCAAACGGGCGGCCCCAGCGGCGGCTGCATCCCTGCCCAGTTCCTCGACACCCAGGTGGACTACGAGAGCCTGAAGGCGCTGGGGTCGATCATGGGCTCGGGCGGCCTGATCGTGATGGACGACCAGAGCTGCATGCCAGACGTGGCCAAGTTCTTCATGGAGTTCTGCATGGACGAGAGCTGCGGCAAGTGTGTACCCTGCCGTGTCGGCACAGTGCAGATGTACCGCATCCTGCAGCGCATCACCGACGGCAGCGCCACACGCGTCGACTTGCAGAACCTGGAAGACCTGTGCGCCATGGTGCGCGAGACCAGCCTGTGCGGGCTCGGCCAGTCGGCGCCCAACCCGGTGCTCAGCACGTTGAAATACTTCCGCCAGGAATACGAGGACCACATCGACAGGCGCACCTGCGCTGCCGATGTCTGCGAGATGACCGAAGTGCCGGTGCTGGAGCTGGTCGAGGAATTGCCGCGGCGGATTCAGGCGGCGTATGGCGTATAGCGTATTGCGTATTGCGGATAACATATCGCGCAGCCGATTGGAAGAGTCTCCGAAACGCAATACGTAACACGCACTACGAGTCACCATCTGCCTTTCGAGGAGTATCCTACATGGCAGTCATAACTGTAACCATAAACGACGAACTGGTCAGCGGGCGCGAGGGGCAGCCGCTGCTGGAGCTGATCCGCGAGCGCGGCATCGACCTGCCGACGCTCTGCCACCTGGACGGGCTGGAGGCGCGCGGCGGCTGCCGGCTGTGCATGGTCGAGATGGCGCCCCACAACCGCCTGGCGGCAGCCTGCGTCACGCCGGCGCAGGAAGGGATGGTCATCTACACCCACAGCGAGCGGCTGGTCAAGTACCGGCGCATGATCCTGGAGCTGCTCTTCGCCGAGCGCAACCACGTCTGCGCCGTGTGCGTGATGAACGGGCGCTGCGAGCTGCAATACGAAGCCTACACCATCGGCATGGACCATGTACGCTACGACTACCTGACGCCCGACCTGCCCATGGATGCCAGCCATGAGCGCTTCGTCATCGACCACAACCGCTGTATCCTCTGCATCCGGTGCGTGCGCGTCTGCGACAGCGTCGAGGGCGCCCACACCTGGGATGTCATGGGCCGCGGCGTCAACTGCCGTGTGATCACCGACCTGAACCAGCCCTGGGGAAACAGCGTCAGTTGCACCAGTTGCGGCAAATGCGTGCAGGTCTGCCCGACGGGCGCGCTGCACGATAAAGGCTCCACCGTGGCCGAGATGGTCAAGCGCCACGACTTCCTGCAATGGATTTTGGACGGACGCGAGAAACACCAGTGGACGCTACACAACGGCGAAGCGATGGAGGGCGGACGATGACAACCCTGGCCAGCAAGTCGGAGAGCAGGAAACCGGAAGGTCAGAAGAAGATGAGCAGCAAGAAAGGACAAGGTGCGTCGCCCAAGGTTCGGCTGGCGACAGCATGGCTGGGCGGATGCTCCGGCTGCCACATGAGCTTCCTGGATCTGGACGAGCGGCTGCTCGACCTGGCCGAAGCCGCCGACCTGGTCTACAGCCCCATCGCCGATGTCAAGACCTTTCCGGAGAACGTGGACGTGACGCTGGTGGAAGGCGCGGTGGCCAACGTCGATCACCTGGAGCTGGCCGAGCAGATCCGGGCGCGCAGCAAGATCGTGGTCAGCTTCGGCGACTGCGCGGTGACCGGCAACGTCACCAGCCTGCGCAACAAGATTCCGGTGGACGACCTGCTGACCAAGGTCTACCACGAGGGACCGGGCGCGGTGCCGCGCGGCGGAGAGGTGGACAAGGTCGTGCCGGCGCTGATCCCGCGCGTGCTGCCGCTGCACCAGGTCATTCCAGTGGACGCGTTCATCCCCGGCTGCCCGCCCGATCCGGAGCGCATCTGGACGGCCGTCAGCGCACTGCTGGCCGGCGAGCCTGTGGTTCTGGAAGACGGAATGAGGAAGTTTGGCTAGCCGCCGCACGAGGCATCACGCAATACGAAATACGTATTGCGTATTGCGTAGTACGTAACCGTGACTTTATGAGCGAGTACGACCAATGACAAGAACAGTCACTATCGATCCCGTAACCCGCATCGAAGGCCACGCCAAGATCACGCTCTATTTGGGCGATGACGGCAAGGTGGCCGACGCACGATTCCACGTCGTCGAGTTCCGCGGCTTCGAGAAGTTCTGCGTCGGGCGCAGCTTCTGGGAGATGCCGGGCATCACGGCGCGCGTCTGCGGCATCTGCCCGGTCAGCCACATCCTCGCGTCGGCCAAGGCCGGCGACAACATCCTGGGTGTGCGCATCCCGCCGCGCGCTGAAAAGCTGCGCCGGCTCATGAACTGGGGACAACTGGTACAGAGCCACGCGCTGAGCTTCTTCCACCTCAGCGCGCCTGACTTGCTGCTGGGCATGGATTCCGACCCGGCCACGCGCAACATTATGGGCCTGATCCAGGCCAATCCCAGCGTGGCGCGCAGCGGCATTCGGCTGCGCCAGTTCGGCCAGGAGGTCATCCGCCTGCTGGGCGGCAAGAGCGTCCATCCCGCGTGGGCGGTGCCCGGCGGCGTGCGCGACCCGCTGACCGCCGAGAAGCGCAACCAGATCAAGCGCGCCCTGCCCGAGGCGTTCGACATCGCCGAGCTGGCGCTGGACCTGCTGAAGGACAGCTACGACCAGTTCGAGAGCGAGGCGCCGGCCTACGGCGATTTCCCCAGCCTGTACATGGGACTGGTGACGCCGGAAGGCGGGCTGGAACACTACGACGGCCTGCTGCGGGTTGTGGACGAGGAAGGACGGGTGCTGGAGAACACCGATCCGGCCAACTTCCGGCGTTTCGTGGGCGAGGCGGTGGAGCCCTGGACCTACCTCAAGTTCCCCTATTACAAGCCGTTGGGCTACCCTGACGGCATGTACCGGGTCGGCCCGCTGGCGCGCTTGAACGTGTGCGACTACGCCGGGACGCCGCGCGCCGACCGCGAGCTGCGCCAGTTCCGCCGCTATGGCCAGCGCGGCAAACCGGTCACGGGCAGCTTCCACTACCACTACGCCCGGCTGATCGAGATCCTCTTCTGTCTGGAGAAGATCGAGGAGACTTTGGAGGACGAAAGCCTGTTGGGAACGCACATCCGCAGCGTTTCAGACGTCAACGAGCGGCGCGGCATCGGCGTCAGCGAAGCCCCGCGCGGCACGCTCTTCCACGAGTACGAGGTGGACGACGACGGGATTCTCAAGTCGGTCAACATGATCATCGCCACCGGCCAGAACAACCTGGCCATGAACCGCACAGTGCAGCAGTTGGCGCACGCCTACGTCAACGGTGACGGGCTGACCGAGGGCGTGCTGAACCGCATCGAGCACGGCATCCGCCTGTACGACCCGTGCCTGAGCTGCTCCACCCACGCGGTCGGGCAGATGCCAATGCACGTGCAGTTGGTGGCCCCGGATGGAGAGTTGGTGCAGGAAGTGACACGCGACTAGCAGTGGCCCGGCGTGAAGACGTGAAACGTGAAAGCGTGAAGACGTGAAGGCGCTCTGTCAGGTGGTGTATCTTCACGTTTCACGTTTTTGCGTTTCAGACTGAAGTCAGTGGCAACTTCGTTCAATCAGTTCGTCCCAAAACATGATCTTGATCATTGCCTACGGGAATTCTTTGCGCGAAGATGATGGCGCAGGGCTGGTTCTGGCCGAAAAGCTGGAGCCGCTGCTGCGCCGTTTCGCGGTGGACGCACGCCGCATCGAGACGCAGCAACTGCTGCCGGAGCTGGCCGCTGAGATCGCCGCCAGCCAGCCCCATGCAGTCGTTTTCGTTGACACCCGCGGGCAGCCGAAAGGATGAACAGGTCGCCGTTCAGGCTGTCCGGGCCGACGAGGCAGCCAGCCCCGGGCTGGGCCACCATCTCACCCCGGCTGCCGTTCTGGCCTACAGCACAACGTTGTTCGACGAAGCAGCGCGGCCGGCCTGGTTGGTGACCGTTCCCGGCTGGCACTACGGCTACAGCGAAACCCTGAGCGCCCATACGCACCATGCCATATTCAAGGCATTCAACGACCCGGCGAGCCAGCTGCGACGGCTGGTTGAAACCCTGCAGCACTTATCGACAGACTGGCACAATGGCGTGCCGTGAGCACGACGTGACGTGGAGGACGTGATGACGACGAACACCGACAACAGGCAGATCGACCGCAAGTTTCGCGTGCACATGTTGCCTGTGGAATACGACAAGCGCCCCATCGACGAGCGCATCCGCGACTTCGCCGAGGTGCTGATCGGCTACAACGAGGAGACGGCGACGCTGGAGTCGGCGCGCTGCATGCAGTGCCCCGATCCGCAGCCCTGTATCAGCCGCTGCCCGGCCGGCAACGACGTGCCGCAGGCCCTCTGGCTGGCCAGCCAGGGCGACTTCATCGGCGCGGCCCAGGTCTTCGCGGCTACCAGCCCGCTGCCCGAGGTGTGCGGGCGCGTTTGCCCAAACCTTTGCCAACACGGCTGCGTCATGGAGCGGCGCTATGGGGCGATCTCGGTCGGAAAGCTGGAGGCGTTCGTAGCTGACCAGGCGCGCGCGGCGGGGGCGCTGAAGATCCCCGTCCCGGCGGAAAAGACCGGCAAGAAGGTCGCCGTTGTCGGATCGGGACCGGCCGGCATCACCGTGGCCGAAGACCTGGTCAAGAAGGGCCACAGCGTTACGATCTACGAGGCGTGGCCGGTGGCCGGTGGCGTGCTGGTTTACGGCATCCCAAATTTCAAGCTCGACAAGCGGGTGGTGATGAACAAGATCCGCGATCTGGAAGAGGCCGGTGTGCGCATCATCACCGGCACGCGAGTCGGCGAGCACATCACCGTGGACGAGCTGATGCAGAAGTACGACGCGTTGTTCCTGGGAACGGGCGCCGGCGTCACCGCCAAGATGGACATTCCCGGTGAGGACCTGGACGGTGTGTACATGTCCACCGACTGGCTGGTGCGCGCCAACGTGCCGCAGGAGTTCCTGCCGCCGGCCATGCGCTCCATTCCTGCCGCGGGCAGGCGAGTGGCGGTGATCGGCGGCGGCGACACGGCCGTGGACTGCGCCCGTACGGCCATCCGGCTGGGCGCGGAGGAAGCGGTCATCGTTTACCGGCGCACCGAGGCGGAGATGCCCGGCAACGCCCCCGAGCGCGGCGTGTCGATCCAGGAAGGGGTGAAGATCCGCTATCTGGAGGCGCCGGTGGAGTTCATCGGTGACGAGGCGGGCCACGTGCGCGCCATGAAGGTCATTCGCATGCAGCTGGGCGAACCCGATGCGTCGGGCCGGCGGCGGCCTGTGCCGATGGAGGGGTCGGAGTACGTGCAGGAGGTGGACAGCGTGGTGCTGGCCATCGGCTACTGGCCCGACCCGCTGATCGGCAAGACGACCGAGAATCTGGCCACCCACAAGTGGGGGCTGATCCTGGCCGACGAGGAGACCGGGGCAACGACCCGGCCCGGCGTCTACGCGGCCGGCGACAACGTCCACGGCCCCGATCTGGTGATCACCGCCGTCGCAACGGCCCATAAAGCTGCCGACACCATGCATGCTTATCTCTGCGGCCTGCCGGTGCCGGTGGTCTCAGTGAACTGATCGCTCCTCTTCCTCCTCTTACTCCTACTCCTACTCTTCCGGAAGAGCAAGAGTAAGAGTAAGAGTCCGAGGAGGAAAGGTAGCAGGAGAACTCATATGGATTTTGGAATTCCCAAGGAAGTCCGTGATCTGGAGATGCGGGTCGGGCTGACGCCGGCCGGCGTGGTGTCGCTGATCAAGCGCGGCCACCGGGTATATTTGGAGCGCAACGCGGGCGCGGACGCTGGCTTTCGAGATGAACACTACGAACAGGCGGGCGCACAGATCGTCTATACGGCGGATGAAGCCTACGGCCGCGCCGATGTGGTGTTGAAGGTTGCCCGCCCAACGGCCGCTGAACACGCGCTGTTCCGCCACAATCAGGTCATCTTCTCGTTCTTTCACCTCACCGTCGCGTCGTCCGATCTTGTTACAGCGTTGAAGGAGAACGCGGTAACTGCCATTGCCTATGAGGTCATGGAGGAGCCGGACGGCCGTCTGCCCGTGCTGCTGCCGATGAGCGAGGTCGCCGGACGACTGGCGCCGGTCTTTGCCGGCCAGTTGCTCACCAGCGCGGCCGGCGGGCGCGGTATCTTGCTCAGCGGCCTGCCGGGCGTGGCGCGCGCCATTGCCGTCATCGTGGGCGCAGGATCGCTGGGACAGAGCGCGGCGCGGGCGTTCGTCGGCATCGGCGCCCAGGTGATCGTGCTGGACAACAACGTGAACCGGCTGCGCGAGGTGGACGAGACGTTCCGCGGCACGGTTTCTACCATGATGGCCAATCGCTACAACCTGGAGCGCGTCGTTGGGTTTGCCGACGTGCTCGTGGGAGCGGTGCTGCGCAGGGGCCAGCGCGCCCCGGTGCTGGTCACACGCGAGATGGTGCGCAAAATGCGCCCCGGCTCGGTAGCGATGGACTTTTCGATCGATCAAGGCGGCTGTTTCGAGACCAGCAGGCCGATGACCCTGCGCGATCCGACGTTCGTAGCCGAGGGTGTCATCCACTTCTGCGTACCCAATCTGCCGGCCGCGGTGGCGCGGACCTCCAGCCACGCACTCACCAACGCACTGCTGCCATATCTGAAGGGTTTGGCCGAATGCGGGCTGGAGTGCGCCCTGCGGGACTATCGGGCGCTGCGCGCCGGCACCAAGATGTATCAGGGACAAGTAGTCAGCCAACGCCTGGCCGATGCCCTCGGAGTCGACATCGAGTTCGACCTCGACTCCTTCCTGGAAAGCCTTCCCCAATGAACTTCGAGCAAATCTACCGCCGCAAGGTGATGGATGCCGACGCCGCGGTGGCCAGCATCCGCTCGGGCGGCCGGGTATATCTGGGCGGCGGCGCCGGTGTGCCCGTGACCCTTGCGCACGCCCTGAGCCGGCGCGCACCGGAGCTGCGCAACGTCGAGATCGTTCACATTCTCACCTTCGCCGAGGCGCCGTATGCAGAACCGGAGCTGAGCCAGTCGTTCCGCGCCAACGCCCTCTTCATCGGCGGCAACGTGCGCCAGGCCGTCAACGATGGGCGGGCCGACTTCACGCCGGTTTTCCTGCACGAGATACCGAGCCTGTTCCGCGAGCACGGCACCCTGCCGCTGGATGCGGCGCTGGTCTCGCTCTCGCCGCCGGACGAGCATGGCTTTTGCAGCTTCGGCGTGGAGGTCGGCACCACCAAGCCGGCCGCCGAGGCCGCCACCACGATCATCGCCGAGGTCAACCGGCAGATGCCGCGCACGCTAGGCGACAGCTTCATCCACCTCAGCCGGCTGAGCGCGATCGTCGAGGTCGATTACCCGATCCCGGAAGCGGTGCAGGGCGGCAGTTCCGACCTGCACATGCAGGTCGGCCACCATATCGCCGGGATGATCCCGGACGGCGCGACCTTGCAGATGGGCATCGGCAGCATCCCCGACGCAGTGCTGCACAACCTGACCAACCACAAGGATCTGGGCATCCACAGCGAGCTCTTCTCGGACGGCGTGGTGGAGATGGTGGAGCGCGGCGTGATCACCTGCGCCCGCAAGAGCTTCCATCCCGGCAAGATCGTCGCCGGCTTCCTGTTCGGCTCGCAGCGCCTGTATGAGTTCGTGGACAACAACCCGATCATCGAGTTGCACCCCACCGACTACGTCAACGACCCGTTCAACATCGCCCGCAACGACAAGATGGTCAGCATCAACTCGGCGCTGGCCATCGACCTGACCGGCCAGGTGTGCGCCGACTCCATCGGCACGCGGCTTTACAGCGGCGTCGGCGGCCAGGTTGACTTCGTGCGCGGCGCGGCTCGCTCAAAGGGCGGCATGCCGATCATCGCCTTCCTGTCGACGGCCAAGAACGACACGGTCAGCCGCATCGTGCCGAAGCTGATGGAAGGCTCCGGCGTCGTCACCACCCGCAACGACATTCACTTCGTCGCGACCGAATACGGCATCGCATCGCTGCACGGCCGCACGATCCGCCAGCGCGCCCAGGCGCTGATCAACATCGCCCACCCCCGGTTTCGCGAGGAACTGACCCATTCAGCCCGCGAGCTTGGATACCTGTAGTTCGTCGTCCCCCACGGTTCCCGCAAGGAGCGGAAGAGACACACCCCGCCGGCCGGTTGGCTTGGCGGGGTGTGTCGCGTGTAGAAAAAAGGCCAGCGTTTGGATCTGCTGTCAGATGTAGCTACCCTGATAAGGCTCCTCGAACCATTCCTTACGAATTATGCGATTCGATCTCGGATACGAACTCGTTGAAGGAAACCGGACCTTCCAAGTGTTCATGCTGTGTGGGATCTTCAATTGGATGAACATGCCACCCGCCGGTGTTATCAGACCCAAATATCCGGCGTTCTCCCATAACCCAGGCGTACGCTGTGGTTCCAGTCTGCTGGTTATAAAACACGTCCAGAAATCCACCGACGCTAACTTCGATGCGAAGGTTGATAGAGGTCGCGGAAGTCCGGCGTACTGTCGGTATCTCGCAAATTGGCGAAGAGATCGCAACAGCAAATACCAATCGCTGGAACTCGTCGACCGTCATGAGATCGTATCCAACATTTCGGCCAACTTCTGTTGATCCGTGACCGCGGCCTCCCATTCCCAATAATCCCGTTTCCACTTCGAAGCTGTGACGGTCAGCGATCCGATCCTCTGCCCAAGCCTTCCGGAAGGCATCAAACGTCATGCCGTACCGATCCTCGAAAATCTGACACTGTTCGGCGGCCTCGGCCAGCTTCAAACTGACTAACTCCCTAATGGCAAGGGGCAACGCAACCTCCATCCGGGGTTGTTGCGTCAGATTCGCCAATACTCGGTACATCGGTTTGGAAATGATGGTCTCTAGCATGTTAGACATCCTCGTCGTACCCGTTAGTCATTCGATTATAGCGTACAAAATTAGGGAATACAAGCAGTCTCCACAGATTGTCCCAAGGTTCTTCTGTTATTCCACATCGAGAAGCGGCTCACGCCGCCAACGCATAGACGCTACGGCCTGCGCCGTAGTACTTGTCGTAGATGTGCTGATAGACGGTGTCGCAGGTGGCTTGCCAGACGTCGGTGGTGTAGCTGGGCGGCAGTTGGTCAAGGGTGCGCTCGACGGTCAGGCGGACGCCCCATAGAGTGGTAATTCTCAAGTCCGTCGAGGGGTGTGTCATTGGCCAAGAAAGGTGTTTCCTCCGCAAGTTCCTTCCTGAAGTCCATCGCTTGCTCTGGAAGCCTTGCACCAATTTGGGGACAGACAACTCAGGTTCAGCGCATCGAGACCGGTCGTTCTGCGGGCCGCACAGGGCACGATAGGATTCCTGCGCAATTATATCGCAGATCAGACATACCAACAAGCACCTTTCGCCTGCCTCACTCCCCGGAATGCGTCGCAGAATCACGCCTGCTCCGCCTGCGCTGCGATCGGGGTCGGTTGGGGACGCGTGCTGGGCTTCGGCCTCGCGTGCCAGGCGAGCGCCGAGCGCAATCAGCGCCTCGACCTCGCTCAACACCAGCCCGAAGCGGTCCTGCCCATCCAGCAACTGGCGCACCAGCCAGGCGCGCACGATGCGCTCGAACTCGGCCCGGCTGCTGTACGAGACCCACTCGCCGATGCCAAGGCGCTGAAAGACCAGACCGGCCGGCGTGCGGGCACGTTCTTGAGCAGCGCCAGGATCGGATGCTGGACAGCGTGCGCCGCGTCCCACTCAACGCCCGCCGGCGCCGTTATGTCACGTCCCAGCGCGAGATGTAGAGGTCGCAGTCCTGGGAAGCGACGTGCACCGTCACCTCGTCAGCCTCATGCCCCGGCAGCGCGGCGCGCCCGATCTCCCACCCTGTGGCCACCGGCAGCCCGGCCACCAGCCGTCCGATGAGATCGCGCTCGGCCTCCAAATCCGCGCTGGCGCTCACATACAACCGCACCGCTCGTCGCATCAGTCACCTCACTTCGCTCACGTTTCACGCTTCACGCCGAAACAAATCTTCGTCCCAGACCGGGTAAAACATCAGCCATTGCTCCGGGCGCGCGCGACCAGGCGTTCGACGCCGTCGAGCACCCGCAGGGTGTTGTGGCGCACGTCCTCCTCCGATCGCCGGTGCGCTCCATCTCGATCCAGCGCGAGATGTGCACCATGTAGACGTGGTCGGTTGGACGGTACTCGCAGGAGGAGACCAGGATTGGGGAATTGGTCTGCAAGGCCAGCCGCACATGCCCAACCGGCAGCCGCGCCTCGCGGCCAAAGAAGGGCAGCATCTCGCCCCCGCCGAACGGATCAGGGCGGTCAACGGCCGTCGCCACCAGCCCGCCGCGCTTCAACACGCCCAGCGCCTTGCGCAGCGCCGACACGTCGATCGGCATGATGTCGATGCCGCCCGCCAGCCTGACCTCGTTCTGCAGGCTGTAGCCGCTGGGCGGCAGCGCAAAGGCCAGCGCCGACATCTTGACGCCACGGGCAGCAATCGAGAGCGCAGCCATGTCGAAGTTGCTGACGTGCGGGCCGACCATTAGCGCCGCGGCCCTGGCGGGCGATCTCCTCCAGGTAGTAGTGGGTCTGCGTTGAAACACGGGTGTGGGCCAGAAGGGCCTCGGGGCCAATGGCCAGCGCCTTGTACAGGTCCCAGTAGACATGGCCAGCGTGGTGCAGCGCCTCTCTGGAGGTACGCAACACCTGCTCGTCGCTGGCGCCCGGCCCCAGGACCACGCGCATGTTGGCCTGGAGGGTCTGCATCAGCGGCGAGGCGGTGCGCCGGCCGAGGATCCTGGTTGCGACATCGGCCACTGCGTAGCCCACCCTGGCCGGCAGATTGCGGCCCAGCCAGTAGCCAAAACGCAGGGCGGACGCACTGTTGGTGATCTCTCGTATTTCCATCGGTGGTTCTGTCAGGCGTCTATTCGCTGGCAGGCGCGGCTGGCACGCGCCGGCCGATAAACGGGACGATGCGCAGCACTCGCTGGATGTCGGGGTTGCGGAAGGTGCCCAGCGCCAGCAGCAACCCGATGTACACCAGACTGCTCAGCAGGGCCGCCACCAGTTCGGTGTTGCGCAGCAGCGCAGCCGTCACTCCCATGCCGGCCGCGGCCGCCAGTTGCCGCCACACCAGATCGACCCAGGGCAGTCGGGCAACGTGGCGGCGCACCGCGATGTAGAACGGGATCAACAGGCTGACCTCGCTGAGCACCGTGACAACCGCAGCGCCGGCGTAGCCATAGCGCGGGATCAGCAGCAGGTTGGCGCCGATGTTGAAGACAACCCCGACGATGAACGCCCGCGTCAGGAACCGCTGCTGGTTGACCGCGATCAGCACGTATTGGGTCACGCTGTTGACGAAGCCAATAGGGATCGACCAGATCAGAATTGTCAGCGATGGCCGAATCGGGCAAGAAAGCCGACCCACCCAGGATGCGGATCAGCAGCGTGGAAAGCAGCGTCACCAACACCGCGATGGGCAGGGCGATCATCACCAGCAGCCGGATCGCCAGGTGATAAGCGCGGATCAGCGATTCGTGGCTGTCGCGCGCGTAGCGGCTCATTAGCGGGAAGATCGCCAGCGTGAAGTAGCTGGGGATGACGTTGAAGCCGTCCAGGTATTTGACGCCGGCCGAGTAGATGCCGACCGCGGCCGCGCCGGCCAGCGGCTTGAGCAGCCACATGTCGATGCGCCAAAGATGCTGGCCAGCAGGTGGTTCAGCATCAGCGGATAGGCCTGGATGGCCATCGAGCGCTGCAAGAGCCAGTCGGGGCGTGTCAGGTGGATCGGAATCGTGCGCCGCAGGACGATCCACAGCCAGGCCGCCTGCACGATGTTCATGATCAGGCTGACGGCGGCCAGGCCTACGAACCCCAGGTTGAAGGGCGGCAGCAGCACCAGCGCGCCCAGCGCCACCTTGCCCGTCGCGATCGCGCTTGAGACGCCGGCCGGGTACTCCATCTTCTCGTAGGCCATGAAGACCGCGCTGAAGCTGTCGGAGAGGGTCGCGAAGAAGAGGGAGATCTGGAACAGGACCAGCGCCTGCGCCTCGGCCGGCGACAGGCTGCCGCCGCGGGCGTAGATGCCCATCACCAGCAGCAGGATCGGGATCGACGCCAGCCAGAGCAGCAGGCGGAGCGCCATGACGTTGGTCAGATAGCGGCCGGCCTGCCCCTTTTCCTGTGCCACGTCGCGCGTCAGCAGCGTGCCCAGCCCGAAGCGCACCACGACCTCGAAGAAGCCGTAGATCGCGATGACAAAGGCGTAGCTGCCCTCGCCGGCCGGGCCCAGGACACGCAGCCGCAGCATGGCGAAGGCGAAATCGATGGCCCGGTTCAGCAGCGACAGGAACATCTGCACCGACGTGTTCTTGGCGACGGTGCGCACCGCGGCATCCTCGTCGTCCACGTCGCGGTAGAACTTGCCCCAGGCCCACCAGCCGCCCAGCAGGATCAGGCTGATCAGCGCCAGGAAGGAGACGTAGACGCCGACCTGCACCGAGCGCGGCGAGTAGACGAAGCGCACCGTCCACTGGCCCGCCTCCGGCAGGTAGACGGCGCGGAAGTTGCCGTCGGCGCGGAAGACCGGCAGTTCGGTCTCCAGCGGATTGCCCTCGGCATCCACCCCCTCTCCGGTGACGCCGAAGGGGCGGATATACGCCTTCCAGCCGGGGAACCAGGCGTCGGCCAGCACCAGCCAGCCGCGGTCGCTGACGTTGACATCCACAAACACGTCGCGCATCCCGTAGCGGCTGATGTCGGCCGTCCGCAGCTGGGGCGAAGCGGGCGGCGGCAGCTCGCTGACAGGCAACTGGCCAGCGTACTCCAGCGCAGCGCGCGGAAATCCGGAACCGGTCGGCGGCGCATCCTCGCCCCGCCGCGGCTCGTCGGCGGCTTCCAGCACCACGGTCTCGCGCAGGTCAACCTGGCGCAGCCGATCCAGCACGGCGGCCTCGTCGGCCAGTTGCGCCTCGCCGACGATGAACGCCCGCGGAAAAACGTCGTCGTTCTGGTAGATCTTGACCGCGTCGTCCTCGTGAACCAGGTGCCAGCCGGCCGCGTCCAGCGGCAGCTCGCTGACGACGTACTTGACGCCCAGCAGGTCGGTCAGCGGATCGTCCAGGCTGGCCGGGTCGTAGAAAGGCGAGATGCGGTTGTAGAGCAACTGGCCCTGCGGCTCGATGGCCTGCATGTACTGGACGTACTGGCGCGGGATGATGGAATCGTAGCCGCGCACGTCTTGCAGGCCGGCCATCCAGGGCGTGTTGGCGTTCAGCGTCTTGGTAGTTCCCTCGCCCTCAAACGTGGTGATCCGGAACAACGACGGGTCGGCTTGCAGGAAGGCGACGCTCGGCGGCGTCACTTCCAGCAGATCGGGATCGCTGGCGGGGTTGAAGGTGCCAAGCACCAGGAACAGGTCCAACATCAGGATCGCCGCAGCCGCGCCTGGCAGCACGATCGACCAGCGTATCTGGCGGCGCCTGCGCGGTTCGCGGCTGACATCGCGCGCTGCCAGCAGCAGCCAGCCCCCGGTCAGCATTGCCAGCAGGCCGAGATGCAGCACGTGCCGCCACTGGTAGCTCCAGAAGTCACGGCCGCTGGCAAAGACGTTGCGCGCCAGGTCGGAAGAGTCCACAATCCGTTGCCCCAGTGCGAAGAACGGATCAGGGACCAGCAGGCTCACAAGGGCTGCCAGCAGCGTCCCCGTGCCCGCCAGGAAGAGCACCCACCCCAACAACCGGACTACCGACCGCCCGCGGCCGTCAGTCCCGCCCGCGCGCAGCCGGTTGAGGACGATCTGCATGCCAAAGCCGGCCAGCGCCGTCATGGCCAGCGTGTACGGAAACACCCAGCGAAAGGCCGAGTGCAACTGCCTGTACCCCGGCACGCCGTAGAAAAGCACCGCATACAGCGGCGTGCCAAACGCAAACAGCAGGCTGACCAGCGCCAGCACGGCCAGCAGCCAGAGTTGGGACAGGGAGAGCGGGGGAGCGGGAGAGGGGGAGAGGGGGAGAGTTGGGGCGCGCGAAAGTTGACTACCACCCACTTCCTGCGTTTCCGTGCTTTCCCACGTTTCCCTTCTTTCCTTGCCTCCCTGTGTCCCGGTTTCCCTGCCTTCCCTTGCTTCCTTGTCTACTTGTTTCCCTATTTCCCTGCTTTCCTAGTTTCCTTGTTTTCGCTACGGCGCGAAACAGCCTGCGCAGCGGCGTAAACCAGCGCCAGCCCCGCCAGCGCCAGCGTCATCACGCCCAGATAGTTGCCGCCCTCAACGTAGTTCTTGACGCCCCAGAAAACGTCGCGCACCGGCTGGCCGGCAGCGTTGGGCCCGGCCATGCGCCAGCCGCCGACGTAAGGGTCGAACCAGCCGTGATGGCTGGGATTGCCGAAGAAGTCAGGCAGCAGGAAGGTGATGATCTGGCGCACCGGCCACGCCCAGCCCACTACCTGATCGTAGCTGGCCGACCCTCGCGGAAGCTGGTCGAGACCAGCTCAAACAGCGGTATGATCTGGATCGCTTCCAGCGCCAGACCGATGACGACAAGCGCCAGCAGCCAGCCGGCCAGCCGCGCCACCCGTCCCAGCGCGCCGATGCGCCGCCAAAGGATCAACAGCCGCACCAGGCTGTAGAAGGCGGCCACCAGCAGCGTGATAACCACGATCTCCGGGTGTCCGGCCAACGCCTGCATGCCCAGCACCACTGCACCGCCCAGGACGTAGGGGATGGGCGAGTAGGCGACGTCGCCCTTCTCCTCCTGCTTGCGAACGACCATCTCGATGCAGGCCAGCAGCCAGGGCAGCCAGGCCGCCGCGGCGATGATCATCGTGAAGACGACGCTGACGACGAAGAAGCCGCTGAACGCGTACGACAGACCGGCGAACGCGCTGGCCGCGCGGCCCAGCCGCAACGCGCCCGAAGACATACATCCCCAGCGCCGCGATGGCCAGTTGCAGCCAGGTGAACACACCGTAGGCCAGCGGCAGCGGGAGGACGTAGAAGACGAAGCTCGGGGGATAGAGAGCGGAGTGTTGCCCGGCGGCCAGGAAGGGCACGCCGGTGAAAAGATGGGGGTTCCAGAGCGGGAGCTGCCCGGTGGCGATCGCCTCGCGCAAGAACGACTTCCAGACGAAGTTCTCCAGCACCAGGTCGCTGAGCAGCTCGTTGTGGGGAACGCCAACGCCGTATTGGCCGGCCAGCGACGCCCACGGCTGGAACTGAAACAGGTTGTCGGCCGGGATCAGGGTCTTGCCGCCCAGAATCACGGGGGCAAACCAAACCAACGGCGCAAGAATCAGCACCGCGGCGGCCAGGATGGTGCGCCGGTCCAGGAAGCGCTTCATTGAAATGGGGCGACTGCCATGCGCACCGGAATCCGATCAGCCCGGCGTGCAGGCTCCCGGACCGTACGCTTTCAGGAGTTCTCTGTGTGAGGTTGGTTGCTAAAACTCGACGGCACCGCCGGGTTTTGACGATGGACGCCCCGATGACGAGCGCGTATCTCCAGCACCCGCCACGCTGCTTCCAGCTTGACGCCAAAAGTCATCTTCGACCGGCCCAGACGCCGGTCCTCGAAGAAGATCGGTATCTCGATGACGCGATACCCAAGCTGCTCCGCGACGTAGACGGTCTCGACCTGGAAAACGTAGCCGTTGGACTTGATGCGGTCCAGATTGATGCCCTCGAGCGCGGCCCGACGCCAGCATTTGAAGCCGGCAGTGGCGTCCTGTACGGAGAGGTGCAGGAAGGTCTGGGTCCAGACGGTGTTTGCCCACCAGCTGAGGAAGCGCCGCCACCAGTTCCACTCCCGGTCCAGCGTGCCGCCATCGACGTAGCGCGAGCCGATCACGACGTCGGCGTCGCTGGCCGCCTCCAGCAGGCGCAACACGTCGTCTGGGCTGTGCGAGAAATCCGCGTCCATTTGAATGATGAACTGCGCGCCCATCTCCAGCGCCAGCCGGCAGCCAGCCTGATAGGCGCGGCCCAGGCCGCGGGGCGGTTCGCGGTGAATGGCCTTGATTCGGCCCGGATGATGGGCCGCAAGCCGGTCGGCGATGGCGCCGGTTCCATCGGGGGAGGCATCATCGACCACAACAACTTTCAGGTTGGGGAGGGAGAGCGCCAGCAGTGCCGCCGTGATCGCCGGCAGGTTGTCGGCCTCGTTGTAGGTTGGAAGCACGACAACGACGAGAGGCGCCTCCTTGTTGGAGCCATTCTGGTCTGCGTCGGGTGCCGTGAATTTTGGTTCGGTCATGGCTGTGGATTATACTACGCTGCAAGGCAAAGGTCAATGAAAGCAGTTGCCATGATTGGTCCGCTGCTGTATAATGCGCTCATAATCGACCAGGTTGGTGTGACCGAGGGGTGGTTTTCCCCGGCAAGGCTCCGTCCCGTTGGCGCCCATTTCCGTCATGACATCGAACGTCCTATTTGTTGGAAGACAACCGGATAAGTACGCGCCGCTCTGGCGCCATCTGCTCCTGAACGAGGTGCGGGTCGCCTTTGCTGCCAGCATGCAGCGCGCCCCGCGCGAGCTGGAAGAGGCGATGGCCGACGTCATCCTGGTCGATGCCACGTCGCTGCGTGGTTCAGGCGACACGCTGGCGCGCAACCTGCGGCGGCTGGCTCCTGCCGCTCACCTGATCCTCATCGCCGAAAACGACACGCAGACCGGCCTGAGCTACGACTACCTGCTGCCAGAAGACGTCCACTGGCACCGCCTGCTCAAGGTCATCGAACATACGCTGGAAAGCGGCCGCCGCCAGGTGCTGGTGGAAGGCCCGTTCGTGCTGGATCTGGTGGAGCGAACGGTTGTCAGCCCGGCCGGGGAGGCAACTCTTACCACCAAGCTCTTCAGCTTGCTGGAGTTGTTCATGCGCAACCCGGGCAAAACGGTGACGCGGTTGCAGATCATGCAGGATGTCTGGCACACGAACTTCATGGACGACACTCGCACGCTGGACGTCCACATGAGTTGGCTGCGCAAGGCGGTCGAGCCCAATCCCCGCCAGCCGGTCTATCTGCGCACACGCCGGGGCGTTGGCTATACTTTCCACCCAAAGGGGGCCGCCGACAAGGCCGGCGCAGGCGACCCTGCACCGACCGAGGACGAGGCCGAATAGCGACCGGCGCGGAGGGGAGAAAGCACCAACGCCACCGACAGGCACCCTCTGTCGACTCAAAGACCTCCTGTGGAGATCTGGGATGCACCCAGGTCGGCACAGGAGGTCTTTGGCTGTTGCCCTTCGTCGATGACGGCGGGCCGGCAAACGGACCGCGTGTTACTGCGCGGCAGCGGCCTTCGCCTGGTTGTAATGCCGCACCAGACGCGACTTGCGCCGGGCAGCGTTGTTCTTGTGGATGACGCCCTTCTGGGCGGCCTTGTCAAGTGCTGAGATAGCCGTCTGCAACGCCAACTCGGCGTCTTCCCAGTTCTGTTCAGCAACGTTGATTCGGGTCTTCTTGATCGCAGTGCGCGCGCGGCCGCGAACGATTCGGTTGCGCTGGCGTCGTTTTTCTGAACTGCGCATGCGCTTCAAGCTAGATGGATGGTTAGCCACTCAAGTCCTCCGTGGTACAAACAAAAATCGATGTTTCTGACCAGCTCCGGTTTCTTTTGCTTTCGTGACCTGCGCTGACTTGTTGAGAGGACATGGACCTGTCGGCGGGCCATTGGCCGGCAGATCCTCAACGCAGATCGACAAGCAGTGATTATAGTCGAGGTTGGTCGATCTGTCCAGTTTCCCGCGCCAGTCGCTGGGTGGTGGTCAGTTCGATGTCGTCCATCGATTCCTGCACGTAGGGATAGGCCAGCCAGATGGTGGCCAGGCCAAACAGCGCGCCGGTGACCGTGCGCAGGAACCAGTTGCTGGTGCGTAGCCCGAAGAGCTGCGTGAACCCGTCCAGCGCGATAGGCACAAGAAACAGGAGGTAGATGCCGATAGGCAGCTTGGGAATGCGGCGGCGCTTGCGCAGCAGCCCAAAGACCAACCCGCCCAGGACCATCGACCCGTAGATCGCGATGTCACGCTCACAGATGGCGACTTTGTAGCCCAGCGTCTCGTCGCCAATGTACCTGCGCCGCTCCAGGAGCGACGTTCCCGGCAGCACACCGGCAGTCTCCAGCTCGCCCAGGGTGTAGACCGTCTTGTCGCCGAAGAGGAAATAGGAGCGGTCGGGAAGCTGGTGGCAGGTCGGCACATAGACCGTGTAGATGACGCGGGCTGCGCCCGTCATCCCGGCGCGCATCAGGATCGGCGCCATAAACGGCAGCATGATGAAGGTGAACAGCGCTAGGTTCGCGATCGCCAGCCAGTGACGCGCGATCAACAGAACGATGCGATCCCCGAATCGTACCGCCCTGGAAGAACCCTGAGTGCCCGGGTTCGGTGCGCCGCCGGTTGGCTCGGTCAGTTGGCTATCCATTGGAGTCACTCGCGGCCGTGATGGCATCCCGCAGACGACGGATCGACAGCGGCGGTGTCAGCAACTCGCCGCCGCCCACATCAACCACCGGGATCAGATACCGAAAGCGGTCGAACAACGCCGGGTTGGTTGTTATGTCGATTTCAACCAGGTTGAACTCAGCTTCGCCCGCCAGCACATCCAGGTCAGCACGCACATCGTCGCACAAACCACAGCCCGGCTTGGCGTAAAGAATCACCCGCCGCATGGTCAGTTTTCCAGGATCAGTCGAAGGCGTTCCTGCAGCAGATCGGGGGTTAACATGCCGCTCCACGCTTCCGCTACGTTGCCATCACGGTCGATGAAATAGGTCGTGGGCAACCCCCTTGCCGTGTACAGGCTCGCCAGGTCGCCGCGGCTGTCCAGAAGCACCGGGAACTCGATGCCGTATTCCTCCATGAACTCCAGTGCCTTGTCCTCATCGTCCTGTTCGTTGACGCCGACGATCACCAACCCGTTGTCTTTGTGGGCCTCGTATGCCGCGACCAGGTCCGGCATCTCGGCGCGGCAGGGGGGGCACCAGGTGGCCCAGAAGTTGAGCACCACCGGCTGGCCGCGCAGGTCGGACAACGTGGTGCGGCTGCCGTCGGGAAACTCCAGCGCGAAGTCAGGCGCCCTTGTGCCTGCCTGCAGGCCGGCGCCCTTGTTGTCCACACCGCGCAGATTCACCACCGGCAGCACAGATGTGGTCGCCGCCTCCGGCTGGCTCTCGTTGCTGCCACAGGCGGTTGTCAGCGATGCCAAAATCATCAAAGCAAGTATCAGCCAATAATGTCGCTTCACAGTCATCTCACGTTCCGAACGATCAAATCCATGGTGCGGGATCAGTTCCCGCCGCCCAAAATTCCTAGCAGCCACGTCTCAAGCTCCACCTGCGGCACCAGGGAGGACATCAACTGCAGGCCGCCGGTGTAGATCACGATGCCGACCGCGACCATCAGGAAGCCGCTGACCGCGCTGATCGTCGGCAGATGCTTGTTGATCCTTGGCAGATAGCGGCCAAGCTGGTTGAAAAGCAGGCCTGCCAACAGGAAGGGAATGGCCAGACCCATAGAGTAGAAGAACAGCAGCAGCGCGCCGCGGCCAATACTCTGCTCGGTAGCCGCCAGCGCCAGGATGCTGGCCAGGATCGGACCAACGCAAGGCGTCCAGCCTGCGGCAAACACAATGCCGGTCAGGAACGAGGTCCAGTAACCGCGCTGGCGGTCGTGGCCCAGGTCCATGCGCCGTTCCATGTAGAACAGGTCGGTACGGCTGGCCCACGCCACGAGAAGCACGATCAGCGCGCTCTCGCCCACAGCAGCCAGGGTGCTGGAGAACCCACCCAGCGCCGGAAAGCCCAGCAGCGCGGCCGTGCCGTCCCAAATGGTCAGAAAGTTCAGGATGCCGGCCAGTACGCCGAGCGTGATGTGGCCGGCCAGCGGCCAGGCGAAACCAGCCAGCGTGACGAGGCCAAACATGATGGCCTGCAGCGAGCGATTCGGCATCGTCTCGCGGATATTGACGCCGTAGGCAAAGGCAGCGATGATCAGCGCGGCGACAACCCAGCGCCAGATCGACCAGCGCAGGTGCGCGATCCGCAGTCCGAACACCACCAGCATCACGCCGCCGACGCGGATGATGGCCGGTATGGCCCGGTTCAGCGCCATGCCCAGCGCGCCGCCCACCGCGCCCAGCGCGACGAAGATGACCGTGAAACCGGCCACCAACGCTACCGCGTGGGAGAAGGTGAACCAGCGGCTGACGCGGCCTTCCTCGTCGGCGCCGGCGATGGTTGCGCCGGTCAGGTAGCCGATGTAAACCGGCACCAGCGGCAGCACGCAGGGCGAAAAGAAGGAAACCAGGCCGAAAACCGTGGCCAGCAGCAGTGTCAGATTCTGTGAATCCACGATACCTCGCGCATCTCAGGGTCTCGGCTGTCCGGCACGCCGTGCGCCGGACATGCTGTTACCAGGAGACGGTTGAAAGGAGCATTCTTACCCGCGCTAGTTATCCGAGATCTGCTTCAGGGCCGACAACTCTTCCTCGACACGCCGCTGGCGCCGACCGATGCTGAAGATGAACGCGAACGTTGCGATCCAAAAGACAAGCATACCAGCCAGAATGAATCCCATGGTCAGACTTCCTTTCGAAGGATGATCAAGCCTCGGCCAGCGCGGCCATCTTGTACTCTTCAAGCTCGACGCGCTGATCTTCCAGACAGAGCCGATAGTGCAACAGCACGAAATAAAGCAAAGAAAACGTGAAGATGCTGAAGAGCAACACGATCACCATGTTGCCCGACATGTCGAACCCACCCTGCGACGTCTCACTGGCGGTGCCAATGACCGCGGGATGAATGGTCCGCCAGATGCGCACCGAAACGAACGAAAGCGGAACGCTGATGAAACCCACGATGCCGTAGATCGATGCCAGCCGCGCCTTACGCTCCGGGTCATCGATCGCGTTGCGCAGCATCAGATAGGCGATGTACACCATCAGCACGATGGCCGCCAGGGTCAGCCGCGGGTCATCCCAGGTCCACCAGGTGTTCCAGGTCGGCCGCGCCCAGATGGAGCCGCTGACGAGATTGGCCGCCGTGAAGACGACACCGATCTCCGCCGACGAGACGGCGATGTTGTCGAAGCGGCGCTGGCGCTTGATGAGATAGAGCACGCTGGCAGCCGCGGTGACGCCAAACGCAACGTAGCCCACCCAGCCGGCCGAAACGTGGAAATAGAAGATACGCTGAGCCAGCTGCTCGTTCACCGTGGGCAGATTGGCCGCGGTCGGCGCCCACATCAACGACATATAAAGGCCTATCAGAATCAAGACGCCTGTAATGCCCGTCAGCACCATCCAGAACGTCTCGCGACCCGAACGTTTGCCTGCAGTCATCGTCATACCTCCTGGAAAATCCAACTCATAAGATCGTAGCTATTCCTCGACCACGTAGTCAAACAAAATCATGGCAGCCGCGATAAAAATACCGTCGTAGGCCGCCAGCAGCTGCACCCAGCGCGCGATGTCGGCCAGAGTGTCGCCGTCCAGCAGGCGGCCCGTCGCCTGAACGCCGGCCACGAACACAGGAACCATCACCGGGAACAACAGCACGGGCAGCATCACCTCGCGCGCCCTGGTGTTGATGCTCAGCGCCGCAAACAACGTGCCGACCGCAGCATAGCCGATGGTGCCCAGAAACACCACCAGCAGAATCGCAGGCGCCAGCAGCGAGACGTTGAACATCACTGTCATCAGCGGCAGCAGCACCAGTTCCATCACGAAGATGAACAACAGGTTGCCGATCAGCTTGCCGAAGTAGATCGCGCTGCGGTCCATCGGCGCCATCAACAAGCCTTCCATGGAGCCGCGGTCCTGCTCCAGTATAAAGGATCGGTTGAGACCCAGCACGCCGGCAAAGGTAATCGCGATCCACAACACACCTGGCAGGACAAGATTGACAACCGAGGTCCGCAGATCGAACGCGAACTGGAAGATCAGCACGGTCAGGAACGAGAACACCAGCATCGAGCTGAGGATGTCCTTGGTGCGCAGTTCCGCCCGCACATCCTTCCAGACAATCGCCATCACCTTGCGGAGGAAGCTCATCGGGCCACCTCCCTGGTGCGCTGCGCCGATTCGGCCAGCACATCGGTGTAGACCACGCGGAATCCGGCGCCGGTCATGTCGGTGGTTGGCGAATCGTAGCGGATCTTGCCGCCGTTCAGGATCAGCGCCCGGTCGGCCCACTCGATACCGCGCTCCAGGTTATGGGTCGTCAGCAGCACGGTGCGGTCGCTGGCGCCGATCTCCAGGAGCAGGCCGCGCAACATGTCGGCGGCCTGCTGGTCAAGACCTGTGTCGGGCTCATCCAGCATCAGGATCGGCGGGTCGTGCAGGATCGCCCTGGCAATAGCGAGCCGCTGGACCATGCCCCGGCTGAACGTCCGCACCAGATCCTTGCGGCGCTGGTACAGCCCGACCCGCTCCAACACCTCGTCGATGCGCTGCGGCAGATCCTGAACCTCGTACAGCCGGCCAAAGAAGATCAGGTTCTCTTCGGCCGTCAGGCTGTCGTACACCAGCGGATTGTGGCCCACGAACCCGATGTGGCGGCGCAGTCCGTGGCCCGCCCGCTGCACCTCCTGGCCGCCCAGCTTGACGCTGCCAGAGGTGTGCTTGCTCAGCCCGACGATGATGCGGATCAGTGTCGTCTTGCCGGCGCCGTTGGGTCCAAACAGAGCCACCGACTGGCCGGCCGGCACGTGCAGATCGATGCCCCGCAGCACCGGTTTGAGGCCAAACGCCTTGATGAGTTTCTCGATCGCGATCACGCGTCGGGCCGATCCAGATCAGTGTCGGCGACGGCCGGCGCGCCAGCTTCCTCGCCCGGCTCCGTCGCCGACGGTCCGGACATCTGCACCAGGCGGCGCTTCTCGGCGGTGCGCAGCGCGGTGTAGCTGGCGTCGTCCAGCTCGCCGGCTGCGTAGCGGTCGTCCAGCATGGCGATGGATTGCAGCAGATTCTGGCGTGCATCGGCAGCGGTAATACCGGCGCTCCTCGGCTCGCTGGCAAGAACGGCAGCCGCAACCGGCGCAGGCTGTCTGCGCCACAGGTAGGCCGCAAACACCACCACCGCCAGAACGCCCATCACCAGAGCGACCGCGGCGACGATCGGGGGATGGTAGGCGACGACCGCCGTAGTAAGCGCCGGGCCGGCTGGCGCGGCGTTGGCGGCAGCCTCCGCGCGATCCAATCCCTTGAGCCGCAGGCTGATCTTCTGCCCGGCAGCCAGGTTGGTGCCAACGAAGTTGTTCCAGAGCTGGTCCTGAACCGTCTGCTGGTCGGCCTCGGTCAGGTCCGTGTCGACGCTGGGGCCCTCAGCAACCAACACGCTGAGATTATCTACGGGATAGGTCAGATCGCGCTCGAAGTCAGCGCTGGTGCCGCTGTACGGCAGCAGATAGCGCATCAGGATCTGCGTGCGGCCGGGATAGAGCGGCTGCGTGTCGATCACCGCGTCGTTGGTGCGCACGAAGCGATCGCCGATCTCGCCGCCGTCCAGCACCAGCGCTGTCGCCTCGGGCGGGACGCTGAACTTCAGCACCGCGTTGCGGCCCGGCGCGGCCGCCTCGCTGCCGGTGTAGACCCGGTCACCGTCCTGAGCCACCCGATACAGCTCGCCGATCAGCAGGTTTCCCTGGTGCGACTCGACAAACATCTGCGCCAGCTCGACACGGATGTCGCCCGGGGTTGAAGATGTATCCCAGACAGGTACCGTTACGTCGACCTTGAGTGTGTCGGTCGGAATGGTGATCACGTTGGAACCGAAGGGCAGTCCGCTGTAATCGGTGGTCCGGATGTTGGCATAGTCGGAGCCGGCCGGCAACCCGTCAAACGTGAACGTGCCGTCGGGACCGACGGTCGTCTCCAATGGACGGCGTTCCTCGAAGCTCTCGAACGGAAACAGCCGCACGGGCGCGCCCTCGGTGATGCTGCCGCCGGCAGTGTTGTTGACGACCCTGCCGGACAGTTGGCCGTCACCTGATGCCAGCGCGGGTGTGCGCGCCGGCTCGTAGGAGAAGGTGCGGGCGAAATGCACTGCCGCCCAGCGCTCGTCCTCCGTCAGCGTACCGGCGAAGGCGGGCATGTTCCCGCCGCCGTTGCTAACCGCCTGGAACCACTGCTCGTCGGAGCGGCCGGTGGCGACGTCCAGATTGGAAAGGTCAGGCATTTGCCAGTTGTTGGCCAGCGCGTCCGGTCCGTCGCCGGCGCCCGCCTGCCCGTGGCATTGGCTGCACTGCTCCTGCCAGATCGCCTCGCCCTGGTCCAGACTAGCTTCGGGCACGTGCAGCGAATAGGCGTAGGCAACCACGTCCCAGATCTGCTCGTCGTTGAGGCGGTTCTTCCAGGGCGGCATCATGCGGTCCATGCGCCCTTCCTTGGTGACCTCGAACCAGTCCTGCATGGACGCGGGCTGGGCCAGCACCGGATCGGCCAGCGCAGGCACACCGTTTGGCAGGCCAGACGCGCTGGGACCGTCGCCAAGGCCGGTGTCGCCGTGGCAGGGAGCACAGTTTTCCGCAAAGAGCGTCTTGCCTCGCACGGCCGACGGCGGCACGGGCGGGCCTTGCCGGGCAGGCGAAGCCACAGCGTTTTCAACGCCTAAGGATGCGAGGAATGCGACAACGACTGCGAGCGACAGGCTGGCCAGGATAATCCAGAAGTTGTGAGATCGGCGACGGAGGTCAAACACGCGGGGAAAATTGCTCATGAACTCGGTTAATCGGCGGTCCAAGCCGCCCGGAATAAACAAGAGTCGCGGTCACCCGCCCCAAAACAACAACGAGCGACCGCGACCTTGAAAAAGGCGATTTAATTGAATATCAACCGACTGAGTTGACCTGAATCTCTTCGTACTCGACCGGCTGGCTTTCGCCGCCGTGCTCCTCGTAGCGGGAAGGACACTTAAGCAGCAGGGTGTGAGCGTACAGGACGCCGTCCTCGCCATACTTGCCCTCAACGATGGCCTCAGCAGCGCGGTTGAAGTTGTCCGGCTTCGGTCCGTTGAAGTAGATCGGCAACTGCGAATTCGCGTCTCCGATCTTGAACTGCAAGATCAGGTCCGCCGAGTTGTAGTCTACCGTGTTGTCCAGGACCACGCCGCTGACACGAACGTTCTTGCCGATGTGTTCGGCAGATTCGCTTTGCAGCTCAGGTACGGTCAGGTAATAGGCGCCCGCACGGCCGACCGCGTTGTACACCAGAAAACCGATTGCGACGAAGAGGATCGCGGCGCCAAAAATGAACTTGGTGTTCTTGCGCGCCGGCTCGGCTTCCAACTTGGGTGTAGTGAGGATGGGTGATTCAGACATTGAATAGCGCTCCTGCAACAAGGGGTTTTTCAACGGGTTTCATCGGAGTATATCACCGCGGCGCAGGTCTGTCAACGATTTGCGCGGCGGCAAAAAAACCCGTCCTGCTCAACGTTATACCCTATTGTGCAATATTTCCGGAAAAAAAACTATGATCAATATCACATATAGCCCGACAATCTGGGGTTACGACAGGCATCCAACGCAGTTGTTCCGCCGGATGCCTGCCGTGACATTGTCCGAGCGATCCCACAAGCCGCCAACGCCTGCTGCCGCTTGTGGGATCGTTGCTGTTACTGAGCTTGCTTGACGGCGGCGATGACCTGCTGGAACGCTTCGATGGGGTAAGCGCCGGGCAGCAACTCGCGGTTGATGAAGAAGGCAGGCGTGCCGCGCACACCGTACCCGACACCTTCCTGCAAGTTGCTGTTGATGGTCTCCTCGTATTTGCGGTTGTCCAGGCAATCGCCAAACGCGCCCGCGTTCAGGCCAAGGTCCGCGGCATACTGCTTGAACACGTCAGCCGCGCCTGAGTTGCCGGACCATGCCTGTTGATTGGTGAACAGCAGATCGTGCATCTCCCAGTACTGATCCTGCTCGGCCGCGCAGCGGGCAGCATTGGCAGCAAGCAACGCCTGCGGGTGGATGGAAGTCAGCGGGAAGTCCTTGACGGCGTAGAGCACTTCGCCCGAATCGATGAGTTTCTGCAGCTCCGGCAGCACCTGCTGGAAGTGGCGCTGGCAGAACGGGCATTGCAGGTCGGTGTACTCCACGATGACGACCGGCGTTGGGATCACCCTGGATACCAGCCACGTCGTCCAGCGGAATGTCCTCGGTGAGCGGCACGGGGGTCGGCTGAGGAACAGGGGTTGGCTGCGGCGGCGGGGCGATACTCTTGCCCTCGCCGACAAGCGCTATGGCCTGACGGAAGTTGTCGATAGGCTGCGCGCCGACAAACGCCTGGCCATCGATGAAGAAGGTCGGGGTGCCGCCGACGCCAATCTGCAAGCCTTCCTGCAGGTCGGCCTGCACGGCTTCGGTGTATTTGCCGCTCTCGATACAGCTCTTGACGGCATCCGCATCGTGGCCCAACTCACCGGCCAGACGGGCAAAGATATCGATGGCGGCCGCGTTGCCGGACCATTCCTGTTGGCTGCCAAACAGCTTGTCATGCATGGCAAAATAGGCACCGTCGGAACCTCCGGCAGCCTCACGAACGCAGCGAGCCGCCTCGGCGGCCTTGGCGGCCTGCGGGTGCAGGTTCTCCAGCGGGAAGTCCTTGAAGACCAGCTTGGCCTGCCCGCTGGCGATGTACTCCTCGACCAGCGGCCCCATGGTCTGGGTGAAGAAGCGTTCACAGAACGGGCACTGGTAGTCTGAGTACTCGACAATCGTCATCGGCGCGCTGGGATCGCCCTTGACCGGCGCATCGCCGATGTCGATGGCCACAGGCTCCGGTGCCGCTGCCGGCTCCGGCTGCGCCGCAGCGTTGGGATCGGTCAGTGTGCCGCCGGCCAGCACCGTCTCGATTGCGTCCCTGAACACCTGGTACGGCTGTGCACCGACCAGCAGTTGATCGTTGATCAGGAAGCTGGGCGTGCCGCTGACGCCGGCCTTCTGCCCTTCCGTTACATCCTGCTGAATGGCGGCGTCGAACTTACCGCTGGCCAGGCATTCCTCGAACGCGCCGGTGTTCAGGCCGAGGTCGCCCGCATAGCCGATAAACGTCGGCTTGGCGTCGGGCAGGTCGGCCCACGTCGATTGGCCGGCAAACAGGGCATCGTGCATTCCCCAGTATGCGTCCTGCTCCGCGGCGCAGCGGGAAGCAACCGCGGCCTCGTCAGCATTCGGGTGAAAACTGAGCGGGAAATCCCGGAACACCAGTTGCACCTGGCCGGTTTCAACGTAGTCCTTCAGAAGCGACGGATAGGTCTGCTCGACCCAGCGGGAGCAGAACGGGCACTGAAAGTCCGAGTACTCAACGATGGTGATCGGCGCATCGGTGCTGCCCTTGCTGCGATCGGCGCTGCTCTCGACAACGACCGCGTCCGGGTTGGCGGCAGCCGCCCCGTCATCGCCCGCGGCGGCCTGCGGTGTCGGCTCGTCAACCGGCAGGCCGGGCGTACTGCAGGCAGCCAGCAGCAGCGCCAGGAGGACCAGCAACGCGGCAACTGTCGCCGCACGCCGGGATGATTTGGAAGTAACCAAGTTGTTCATTCGTATGTCCTGTTGTGTCTTCATGAGTTCTGCAAAAGGTTGATGGTGGATTACTGAAGCGGCGCGAGGTTTGCCGGCGTGAAATCGGCCGGCGACGCCGGGGTTTGCAGGGATGAGGGCGCTGTGGTATATCCGCACTCGCCGCCATCCAGCGGCGTGGCCGCTCTGGTGGTCGAGACGTAGCTGGTGGCCATCAACGCCGCGGCCAGCAGCACGCTGGCGACGATGTGGCGGAGACGCACCACGTCAGACAGGCTGAAGGCCGGCGTTTGATGCACGAGCCGGTCGATGCGATTGCGGGTGACGTCCAGCGGGCCAATGGCCGCCAGTGACGCGTTGGCGGGCAGGGAATGCCCGTGCCGCAACAGCTTCAGCAGCGCGCTGGCCAGCACATTGTCGGCTGCACTGGCCTGGTCCGCCTCGACCTCCTTGGCGGCCAGATAGGTGTCGCGCAGCGATGCCGCCAGCGGCAGGAAGAACAGCGCCTCGGCCAGGCTGCGGCTGAAAAGCACGCGCAAGGGATCGCGCTGGTGGAGGTGATGGCGCTCGTGAACCAGCACGGCGCGCAGCTCGGATGCGTCGAGCAGCGCCAGCAGCCCGGTACTCATCCACACCTGCGGTCGCAGCAGCCCCTGGGTAAACGTGTAGGCCGCCTCGTCATCCACCAGACGCAAGTTGGCGCCCAGCCCCAACTCGCCGGCCAGATCGTCCAAAGCAACCGGCCGCACTGACTCGCACTGCTCCATCGCCTGGACCAACAGCCGGGTGTTCCAGAGCTGCACGACCAGCGAACGAACGAGACGAACCGCACCGACCACGGCAATCGCCAGCGGCAGCGCCAGACCAATCAGTGGCAGATAGCCGCCGACAGCCGAGAAGGCATCCTGACAGGCCAGCCACACGCCGCGGGCGATCTGCGGCGCCTGCCACAGCAGCAGAAACACCAGCAGTGCAAGGCTTCCCAGCGCCAGTCCAGCCAGCGCCCAGAACGCGCGGCTGGCAGGGTTACGACGCTGCATCGCTGCCCTCCTGGGCGGCCGCCTGGGCCGCACGCCGTTCCCGCACCAGGCGTTCCAGCTCGTCGAGCTGGGCAGGATCGACCTCGTCCAGCGTTTCCACAAACTGAGCCACCGCCAGGTTGCCGAAGTCGCGCAACAGCCCGCCCAGAATCAGGTGCGACACACGGCCGATGAACGCTTCGCGGCTTTGCTTGGGCAGATAGATGAACGCCCGCGAGCGCCGTTGGCGGGTCAGGGCGCCCTTTCAACCAGCCGGTTGAGCACCGTCATCACGGTCTTGTAGTTGTGTCCCGGTCCCAGGTAGTCACAGACCGCCTGAACCGTTGGTTCCTGCTCGTGCAGCTCCCAGACCGACTCCATGACCTTGGCTTCAAGCTCGCCAAAGAGGCCGCCAGCCCTTCTTCATGGATACGGAACGACTGGATCGGTATCGACTTGCTCACTGGATGCTCCTGCGATTCTGACGACCTGCTTCGATTCTGCAAAAATGCACCCGATACTTGCCCGCGACCGGCACTGGGATACAATAGGATGCGAGGCGCTGACGGACCAGAGGAGGCCTGCGATCTGCGCCGCCGCCGCTCCAGTCCGGCCAAGTCTTACGCATTATAAGACATTCGGATTGTTTGTCAAACTCTTGATCTGGCAATTCGGACGTTCAGCGGGAGTTGCTGCTGAGGCGTGAAATATGAAACGTGAGGCGTGATCGTCTGAAGAACGTTGGCGTCCAGTTCCAGGCAATTCCGCTCGTGTTCACGTTTCAGATATTCACGTTTCAGATATTCACGCTTCACGCCTACCCGTAGGAGACACCTTCATGCTGCTACGCTACTTCTACAACGACAAGCTCGCCCAGGCGTCCTACTTCGTCGGCTGCCAGGCGACCGGCGAAGCCATCGTCGTTGACCCGGCCCGCGATGTCGAGCCGTACATCTGCGCCGCTGAGGAACAAGGGATGCGCATCGTTGCCGCCACGGAGACCCACATCCACGCCGACTTTGTCTCCGGCGCGCGCGAGTTGGCCGAGCGCACCGGCGCAGCCTTGCTGCTCTCTGACGAGGGCAACATCGACTGGAAGTATGGCTATCTCGATGCGTACCGGCACGTCTTGCTGCGCGATGGGGCGACGTTCTTCGTCGGCAATCTGCGGTTTGAGGTGATGCACTCGCCCGGCCATACACCAGAACACATCTCGTTCCTTCTTACCGACACGGCAGGCGCCGACCGGCCCATGGGCATCTTCACCGGCGACTTCGTGTTCGTTGGCGACGTGGGCCGGCCCGATCTGCTGGAAAAGGCGGCCGCGCAGGCCGGCACGGCCGAGACCGGCGCCCGCCAGATGTTCCACTCACTTGACCGATTCAAGCAGTTGCCCGACTACCTGCAACTGTGGCCGGGCCACGGTGCAGGCAGCGCGTGCGGCAAGGCGCTCGGCGCGGTGCCCTCCAGCACGGTGGGATACGAGAAGCTGTTCAACTGGGCGCTGCAATACGACGCGGAGGACGCGTTCGTCTCGGCGCTGCTGGACGGCCAGCCGGAGCCGCCGCGCTACTTTGCCGTCATGAAGCGGCTCAACAAACTGGGTCCGAAGGTGCTGCACGGCACGCCACATGTGCAGCACCGGCCGATCCAGGACCTGACGCGGCTTCTCAACAGCGGCGCGCGGGTGGTGGACACACGGCCGCCGGAGGCCTTCGCCGCGGCTCATGTCCCGGGCACCATCAACATCCCTTACGGCAGCTCGTTTGTCAACTGGGCCGGCTGGCTGATCAGCTACGAGCAGCCCTTCTACCTGATTGCAGAACGGCACGCGGTCGAAGAGATGGCCCGGGAGCTGCGGCAGATCGGGCTTGACGAGCTGGCCGGCTATTTCGAGCCGCCGCCCGTGAATACCTGGTCAGAAGCCGGACTGCCCATGCAATCCTACCACATGGCCGCGCCCGGCGAGATCGCCCGGCGCATCCTGGCCGATGAAGTGCGGGTCATCGACGTGCGCAACCAGTCCGAGTGGGAAGAGGACCGGCTGGCGGCTGCCGATCACATCATGCTCGGCTACCTCGAGGACCAGATCGCGACGCTGCCGCGCGACAAACCGGTGGTCGTCCAATGCCGCACGGGTGCACGCTCCGCGATCGCCGCCAGCCTGCTGCAAGCGAACGGCGTCCCCGGCGTCATCAACATGGTCGGCGGCATCCGCGACTGGATGGCCGACGGGCTTCCGGTGGAACACAGCGGCCCTTGAAACGCCGAGTGAGCATCTGCTTCGAAAACAGCGACTGGCCGGCTCCAGCCCCAGAACCGCGGATCGGTCGGAGCGCGGATCAGAGGCATATCCACGGCGAAGGCAAGCTCCGATGTTTTCATTGGTCGGGGTGTCGGGCGGAGCCCGTCCCGGCGCCTGACTTGAAAATAGACGCTTTGGCCGGTCTCCGACCGTGCCACTTCCGTTTTCATCCATGGTTGTGCGGGCACCGGATCAAGAGGCATATCCACGGCGAAGGCGGGCTCGATGTTTTTCATTGGTCGGGTGTCGGGCAGGCGGTCCCGGCGCCTGACTTGAAAATAGACGCGCTGCTCGCGAAGCACCCCGGAGTGGGCCGACCGTGCCACTTCCGTTTTCATCCATGGTTGTGCGAACAACGCATGGACGTCTTAGATGCGGACTGTACAGATCAAGGAAGCCCGTATCTGAGGATGCTCACTCCGCGTGGCGCGAACGCTGGCAGAACCCGGTCGCTCAGTCCCACACAGCAAGAAGCCCGACTTTGCTGAAAAAGTCGGGCTTCGAGTTCACTCCTCGTTCTCGTCCTCTTCTGGCTCCTCTGCGCTTTCCAACAGCTCGATGGCCTTCTCCGCCAGCGGCTCCGGAACAAACACACCTACCTCGGCCAGCGGCCCGGTCGAGAAGCCGATCACGTTGCTGATGGCTTCGTGCTGCAGCATCACCGGGATTCCGCTGCTCTCCAGAAAGCTCTTGATGACCTGCGCTTCCATCTCGTTGGCGGCGCGATAGATCTCGACCGGTCGCCCTTCCTGAACGTCACCACCCGTTGTTGTCATTGTTTCGTCCTTCTGTGCTCTCTTGCGCGACAGGATGCCGCGCAAACCATAAACGCCTGATGTCACGTCGCGGCTCCTACAGACTCTCGTCCGTCAGGCGCTCCAGATTGTCGTCGCCGGGATTGGCCGGTGCATCGCTGGCAACCGGCACTTCGCCGTCGCCGCCGGCGCTTCCTGATCCGCGGCTGCGCACGTGGCGGAACACCAGTATCACGCTCGAGGTGATGAGCAACGCGATGCTGATGACCTGGGCGGTTGCCAGCCCGCCAAAACCCGATATCCACGCGTCCGGGCGAAACATCTCGACCAGAAAGCGTCCCAACGGGTACCAGATCAGATAAAAGAGGAAGATGTCGCCGTCCAGCAGCCGCTTGTACCAGCGCCGGCCGAAGATCATTACCAGCGCAAAACCGACCAGGTTCCAGATCGCCTCGTAGTAGAAGGTCGGATGAAACCGCGTCACGGCGATGTAATCCTCCATCGACACATCCGGTGGACGCGTCAGGGGAGGCATGAAGGGGAAGTTGGGGTTGATCTTGAAGCCCCAGGGCAGGGTCGTCGGCGGGCCGTACAGCTCCTGGTTGATGCGGTTGCCCATGCGCCCCACGGCCTGCGCCAGCAAGATGCCCGGCGTCAGGATGTCCAGCCAGCGGATAAGCTTCAGGTTGCGCCGCCAACAATAGAGGATAACAGCAATCAGCCCACCCAGCAGTGCGCCAAAGATGCCCAGCCCGCGGAAACCGCCCGACCAGAAGTTGATGATCTCAATCGGATGCTCCCGGTAATAGCTCCACCCAATGCCGCCCACCGGGTTCGAGAAGACGTGGTACAAGCGCGCGCCGATGATGCCGAAGATCAGTATCCACGCCAGCATGTTCCAGACATGCTCGGGGTTCTCGCCGCGCCGCTTTGCCTCGATGGTCGATATCCAGGCAGCGAGCACCGCGCCGAAGACAATCAACAGGCCATACCAGGTCACCTGGAAGGGTCCCAACTGAATGATCACTGGATTCATATGGTTCTCCGTAACGTCAGATTAATCATGCGCTCGCCATTATACCGGATAACGCAAGAGCAAGCCAAGCGACGCGCGCCGTGAAACCGGAATGCTTTGCCGCTTCGCTCGCTTTGCGCTATAATCCGCGCCAGGCTTATGCCCATGAACTGTAACTGCGTTGATGCCGGCGAAGCGTCCTGGTTGCCATTGCCAGCCGCTTGTCGGTCGTTTTTTGTGTCATGATCAGCAGCAAACCAACAGGGACTATTCAGGTTGACGTCGATGACCTGTGGGTCTACTACGAGAGCATCGGCCGGCGCGCGCCTGCCGGTTGCCCGTCACCGGCTTACACGCAGGGTGTGCCGCGGCTGCTGGACCTGTTCGAACGGCGCGGTATCCGCGCGACCTTCTTCGTCTGCGGGCGGGACGCGCAGGCGCAGCGCGCGATGCTGCGGGAGATGGTGCGCCGCGGCCATGAGGTCGCCAACCACTCGACCTGGCACCGGCCCGGGTTCGCCAGCCTCAGCACGGAGGAGAAGCGAGCCGACATCGCCACGACGCATCAGTTGCTCGCCGACGCCGCCGGGGTTGAGCCGCGTGGCTTCAAGTCGCCCGGCTTCAGCTTTGCGCCCGATCAATTGGACGTGCTGGCCGGCCTCGACTACCGCTACGACTCGTCGCTGCTGCCAACGTTCTACGCACCCTTGATGCGCACAGCCCAGCGATTTCTTTCCGGCGGAACCGTCGATCCGACGCATTACGGCCAGGCGCGCTACGGCCTCGCGCCCCTGCGCCCTTACACGCCCAGTCGCGCCAGGCCACACCAACCCGAAACCAACGCCGCCAGCTCCTGTAGGATAGCCCCTCGTGGGCGTTCCGGGGAATCCCGAACGGGCACAAGGCCCTATCCTACAGACGCAGAATCGGTGGATTACCCGCACGATCGTAGGATAGCCTCTCGTGGGCGTTCCGGGGAATCCCGAACGGGCACAAGGCCCTATCCTACAGACGCGATGGGAAACCCAAACGAGGTGATCGAGGCGCCGGTGACGACCATGCCGCTGACAAGGCTGCCAATGCACAGCACCTTTGTGTTCACCGCAGGCCGGCTGCTTTTCGACGCCGGGCTGGCGCTGGCGACAGCGCGCAAGGTGCCGGTCAACTACCTGCTGCACGCCGCCGATGCCATCGACCCCGTCGCCGACCCGGTCCTTGCCTCCTACCGTTTCCTGACCATGCCCTGGTCCGACAAACGCGCCCAGCTCGAACACATGCTGGCAAAGCTATCCGCAGCCTACCAACTCGTGCCGACGATTGAGTACGTAGACGCGGTGGGCAAGTAGACAGGTAGACAGGTACACAAGTAGACAAGTAGATTGGTAGACTGGTAGATTGGTAGCGGTCTTCTGGCAACCATCGTTACACTGTCACCCTGTCACCTTGTCACCCGCTCTCCCAACCATCTGCCACGTGCCACCTGCAACATGCCACCTGCCCCTCCGCACCACCTGATCATCATGCCCGCCCACAACGAGGCCGATAATTTGCCGCGGGTTATCGCGGAGATTCGCGCGGCCGCGCCGGACTACGATCTGGTGGTGATCGACGATGGCAGCACTGATGGCACCGCGGCGGTGGCTGCCGGCCTGGGCGCGGCGGTGGTGACGCTGCCGGTCAACCTGGGCTACGGCGGCGCGGTGCAGACGGGCTTTCGCTATGCCGTCCGTCACGGCTACGACCTGGCGGTCGTGATGGACGCCGATGGCCAACACGACCCGGCCGGCGTCCCGCTGCTGGCCGGCCCGGTCGCCGCCGGTGAGGTCGATGTCGCAGTGGGCTCGCGCTTTCGCGGACGGATGGACTACCGTCAGCCGTGGGTCAAGCGGGTCGGCATGTCGATCTTCGCCTGGACGGTGTCCCGGGTCACCGGCCGCGAGGTCACCGATCCAACCTCGGGCTATCAGGCCCTCAACCGGCCGGCGCTGCGTTTCTTTGCTTATGACAACTACCCGTCGGACTATCCCGACGCCGACACGTTGCTGGTGCTGCATTACGCCGGATTTCGCGTCAGTGAAATCCCGGTGACCATGCGCGAGCGGATCAGCGGCGTGTCGATGCACAGCGGCTGGAAGCCGGTCTACTACGTCCTGAAGATGTGGCTGGCCATCGGCATCGTGCTGCTGCGCCAGGGGACCCATGCCTCGGCGCGCAAGGTGGACTAAGAGGAACTTATGATTGACCCGCGCAGCCGCCTGCTGCTCTTCCTGCTGGGCCTGGCCGTGCTGATCCTGGTGATCAACCTGGTGCGCAAGCGCCAGTTGCAGGAGCGCTACGCCCTGCTCTGGCTGCTGGCAGGGCTGGTGCTGACGCTGGCGCCGCTCTTCAGCAACGTGCTGGACCGCATTGCCTACGCGCTGGGCATCGAGTACCCGCCCGCGCTGCTGCTGTTGCTGGCCGTCATCGGGCTGATGCTGATCATCTTTCAGCTTTCGCTGGCGATCTCCCGCAACTCCGATCAACTGAAGACGATCACCCAGGAGCTGGGCCTGCTGCGCCAGCAGCTAGACGCTGGAATCGTCTCGCAAGGCCGGGCGGCCCGGGAACGGGCCAGACGCGGCATCCGGCAGCGCGACCGATGGTGAGGCCAATGACTGAGAAACCTGTGGTGTATCCAGAACTCATCATCGAGGACGCGGTCGGCGTCTGCGGCGTGCGCGACGACACCCGGGCGCTGGCGGAGGCGGCTGCAGCCAGCGGTTTACCCGGCCGCGCTGGATCTGGGCGCGGGCACCGGCTACGTCGGCCTCTATCTCGCCCAACGCGGCTGGGACGTGGACGCGGTCGATGTCAGCCCGCGAGCCGTGGAGTTGGTGCAGCGCAACGCCACCCGGACGGACTGGCGATGCGCGTCTACCAGTCGGATATGTTCACCAGTGTGCGGGAACGCGTTCGACGTGATCGCCTTTAACCCGCCCATGCGGCCCGACGAAAACGAGCCAAGCCGGATCGTCACCAGCCTGCTGCGGCGCAGCCGCGGGTCAGCCGCCTGCTGATGGCGCTGCTGGGCGAGCGGCTGGAGGGCAATCGCATGCCGTTCCTGACCAGCGTCGTGCAAGAGGCAAGACCGAGGTTGAACCCGGGTGGCCGGCTGCTGCTGGGCATCAGCGAAGACGAAACAGATTGGCTGGCGGACATGGACGGGGTGTTTTTGGAGCGCGTCACGCCGATTCCCTCCATGATCCGCCAGCAGGTCGCCGAGTTTCGCTTTGAGGATGCGGCATGAACACGCCGTCGGAGCGCCGGCGCTGGCCGGGCTGGGTTGTGCCCCTGCGCTCGTGTTGCTGGCGGTTGCGCTGCGTTTACTATGCAACCTATGATCGGGTTGTCTGGGGTGATGAGCCATTCTACCTGTGGATCGGGCGCAGCCTCTGGGCTGGTGACGGCTACAACTTTTTTGGATACCCGGGCGCGCACTTCCCGCCCCTCTTTCCGCGCTGGCCGGCGGGCTGGCGCTGATTGTTGGCGGCCTGGACGCGCCAGCGATCTGATCTACATCGCTGCCGGCGCGCTGCTCGTCTTGCCGCTCTACGCTGGTGCGCGCAACGGTCAACACGACGGCAGCCTGGATGACCGGACTGGTGGTCGCGCTCTACCCGGCGTTGACCAGTGGCGTGCTGGCGTGGGGAACCATGACCGAGCCGATCTTTCTGCTCTGGGTGGGACTGGCCATCTACCTGCTCTTCCTGGCGCTGGATCGGTCGCCGGGCCGCTTGCGCGAATACCTGCTCCTGGAAGCGGTGCTGGGGCTGGCCTACCTGACACGCACTGAGGCGCTGGTGCTGGTGGTTGCCATGTTCAGGCTGCTGTTTGTGGGCCGCCTGTTTCGCCGCGATCGCCCCCTGGCCGTGGCCGGCAGGCTGGCCGCCGGCCTTGCGATCTTTGTGCTGGTGGCCTCGCCCTATCTGCTCTACATCCGCCAGGAGACGGGCCACTGGAATCTGACCGGCGCGGCCGGCATGGCGTTCGAGAGCATGACCGGTCTGGCGGAAAACGACCCGTCGGCGTTTGACCGGGCAACCTGGGAACTTGACCCCGCCAGCGGCGAGGTCTACATCTTCGCGCGGACCAGCGAGACGGAACCGCTGCTGCCGGCGCTGCTGGCAGATCCGCGGGCGCTGCTGCGGCGCCTGTACGGCGGTCTGCTTGACGCGCAGGCGCTCTTCTTCAGCATCAAGATGGCGCCGTTCCTGCTGGCCGCGGTGGCGTTCCTGGGGCTGCTGGCGCGGCCGTGGCCGCCGCGTCGGCTGCGCGGCGAGCTGGCGCTGTTGGCGTCGCTGACCGCGCCGGCGGCGTACGTGATCTTCTTTGTCCAGGAGCGCTATCTCGCCGTGGCGCTGCTCCCGGTCATGGCCTGGATGGGCATCGGGCTGTGGGTGCTGGGCGACTGGCTGGCGGGAACGTGGCGCGGGCTGCGCCGGCGGCCGCTCTCCGGCCGCCAGAACGCCCTTCTGCTGGCCGCGCCGGCGGTGGCGCTGAGCCTGCTGCTGGTCGCACTGGGTCCGCTGGTCTGGCAGCGCATGCAGCGCACCCATTCCTTCCAGCCCGGCCATCTGGCCGCGGCCGCTGAGTTGCGCGCGCTGGGCGTGACGTCCGACACGACCGTCATGAGCCGCAACCCGGCCATCGCGTTTCACGCCGGGACGCGCTGGGCGCCGACGCCCTTCGAGCCGTGGCCCGAGGTGGAGGCATACGCCAGGGCCCACGGCGCGGATTATCTGGTGCTCGACCACTGGGAGGGACAACTGCGGCCGGTGTACGATTTCCTGCTGACACCCGCGCTGGCGCCGCCCGGCCTGAGCTACGTGACCACGGTCGAGGCCAGCGACGATCCGGTTCTGATCTACCTGTTTGAGTGAGTGTGAGGCGGGCGTATTGCGTGATGCGTAATGCGTAACCGCCCGCACTGCCCTGTTACGCATTACGCAATACGAATTACGCAATAACTCAGCACGGTCATGAAAGCCCCAACACCTGCTAACACCGCATACCGTCCCAGCAATCGCCAGCTCTGGCTGATCGGCGCTGGGATCGTGCTGTTGGCGCTGGCGCTGCGCCGTCTGGGCTGCGCCGCCGCGCCGTGCGCTGGGACGAGGCCGACATGCTCGTGCTGGCGCGCAACCTGCTCCGCAGGGCGGGCTACCAGGTGCAGGGTCCGCCGGAGCTGCACTGGCCGCCGGGCGCGCCCTACCTGGCAGCACTGAGCATGCTGGCCGGCGTCGCCGCGGACCGGGCGCTGACCGTCTGGCATGTGGCCGCGGGCGCTTTGGCGTGCGGTCTGCTGTTCGGCCTGGCCAGCGACCTGACCGGCGACTGGCGGGTAGGCGCGCTGGCCGGGCTGCTGCTGGCGATCTCGCCGGCGCTGGCCGTTAGTCCGCTCTACTGGGGCAGCAACACCGAGGCGCTTTTCCTGGCGTTCCTGCTGGCGGGGCTTTGGGCGACCTGGCGTCTGTTGCGCGGCGGACGCTGGCCGAGCGGGCTTGCCGGCGGGCTGGCGCTCGGCGCGGCCTATCTGGTGCGCCCGGAGGGATGCTCTACTGGCTGCTGTTCCTGGTCCTGGCGTTGATCCTGGCAGCCGCGCGCGTACGCTGGACAGCGGTCGCGCTGTTTGCGCTGGCCTTCCTCTTGCTGGCGCTGCCCTACATGGGCTACCTGCACCACACCACCGGCCACGTGCTGATTTCCGGCAAGAGCGGCATCACGACCACGCTGGGCGCGGCCATCACCGATCAGGGCAGCGCGCTGGGCGAGGACGCGGGCAGCGTGCTCGACAGCAGCGGGGAGGAGATCCTCTGGCTGTCGCCGGAGCAGTTCGACGCCAGCTTGCTGGCCGAGGTGCGCGCCGATCCTGTGCTGGCGGCGAGGCGGCTGGCGCGCAACCTGCTGGCGCTGCCGCCCGTGGTGCTGAACGATCTCGTCGGGCCACTGCTGTTGGCGCTGGCGGCGCTGGGTCTGTTTGCGCGCCCTCAGGACCGCGCCACGACGGGCCGCCAGGCGTTCTGGCTGGCCAGCCTGCTGCCGCTGGCCGTCGTGCCGCTCTTCCACGTCAACGCGCGGCTCTTGACGCCGCTGGTTCCGGTGGTTCTTGTCTGGTCGGCGGAAGGGATGCTGGCGGTGGCGGCGTGGATAACCGGCACGGCTGCTTCGTGGCCCCGCTGGCGGCCGCTGGCGACTGCTGCGCTGGCGGGCGGGCTGCTGGTCGTGCTGTTGGCAGGCATTCTTGGCCAACGCCACGCCCTCGCAGCCGGCCAGGCCAGCCTGTTTCCCAGCCACCAGCAGGCCGGCGAGTGGTTGGCAACGGCCAGCCAGCCCAGCGATCCGGTCATGACGCGCAACACGGAAATCGGATTGTACGCCGGGCGGCCGCTGGTGGCGCTGCCCAACGCGACCTGGGAGGAGATCGTCGCCTACGGGAAGGCCCGCGGCGCGCGCTGGCTGGTGCTGGACGACTGGGAGGTAGAAACGGTGCGCCCCCAGCTTGCCCCGCTGCTCACGCCCTCGCTGGCGCCGCCCGAGGTGACGCTTGTGGACACGTTCGAAGACCAGCGGCGTACGACGTACGTGTTCAGGCTGGGTCCTTGAGGGTGCGGGGCGTGCTGCGTAATGCGTATTGCGTATTGCGTAACCGGAAGTGGCGATTGAGCCTCGTTGGCTTGTGCCAGAGCTGGCTAATCTGTAAAAGGAGACAAACAACCGCACAAGCATCCACCTGACACCACCTACGCAATACGCAACACGCAATAGCCCCCGTTCCTTGCAAAACTGACATCTTCAGCCCCGCACATTGCCCCCCGTTTTCATGCATTTTTCATGTAGTGCGGTTATACTTGCCGCTGCTGCCTGGCCGGCGCGGACCAGACAGCGCCGAATCGCGGGCCTGACCTGCGTAGCCTGCGATGGGCGGCAATCTTCGGACGCACAGCAAACCAATGTCAACTGATCGAAGGAGAACCTACAATGCATAAACTACGACACCACGGGAAATGGCTGCTGCCGCTGGCTCTCATTGTCATCCTGGCAGTTCCCGCCAGCGCGGCGCTGCTGCCGGCTTCGCCCAGCATCAGCCAGCCGGCCGCGCCCGACTACCAGACCGGCAACCTGACGTGGACGCAGGTCCAGAACAGCCCAGGCGTCTACTGGTACACCCTCGACTTCCCGACTCCATCCATCGGCTATGCCATCGGCGGCCCCGACTGGAACGTCAACAACGGCATCGGCACGGTCTCCATCGGCAAGACCACTGACGGCGGCCAGACATGGACCGTGTCCACGGTGCCCAACACCAACCGCTTCATGCGCGGCCTGACCTGCAAGGACGCGGACAACTGCTGGATCGCCGGCGCGAGCAGCCCGCGCATCCAGCGCACCACCAACGGCGGCGCCACCTGGACTGAGGCCTTCAACAACGCCGACTGGACCGGCTGGCTCTGGTCGGCCGGCTGGACCGGAATTGACACGACGGTGATGATCGGCACCACCGGCTACGCCGACGAGCCGGGCCGGCGCGCCAACTTCCTGCGCAGCACCAACGGGGTCAACTTCTATGGCGAGGTCGCCAACGACCCGCGCGAGTTCGTGGTCTACGACTTCTCCTGTCCCACGCCGGGCCTGTGCTACGCGGCCGCCAAGCAATCTGCCTTCTTCTCGTCCGACAACGGCGACAACTGGGTGCGCCGCGCCGCGCCGATCGTTCGCTTCTACGGCATCTCGTGTGTTGACAACAACACCTGCTGGATGGCCGGCGGCAGCAACGGCAACACCACCGACGGCTCGATCCAGATCTATCGCTCCGGCGACGGCGGCTTCAACTGGCAGCAGGCCAGCGCGAACCCATTGAGCGGCAACCGGCCCCGCTTCTACGACATCGAGATGGTGGACGCCCAGCACGGCTACGCGACCGGCTGCACCAACGCGCCGGATGCGATCCTTGAGGAGTGCGACGGCGGCGGGCTGCTGATGCGCACCGTCGACGGCGTGACCTGGCAGCAGATAACCTCGCCCACCAACGCGGACATCATGGACCTCTGGGTACACGACATGGACAACGTGATCCTGGTGGACTTCGCCGGCCACATCTGGCGCGGCACCGGCGCGCCGACGCCGACGCCCACCTCCACCAGCACGCCGACCAGCACGCCGACGCGTACGCCCACGCCGACCTCGACGCCCACCAACACGCCCACGCCCACCGCGACGCCGTCCACCGGCGCGATCACCGGCCTGGCCTACTACGACCAGAACGGCAACCAGTTCCCTGACAACGGCGAGCCGGGCCTGCCAGGCGCGGTCATGGCGCTCAAGCAGGGCAACAACGTCGTGGCGACCCAGACCTCCAACGCGTCAGGCAACTTCGCCTTCAACGGGGTCGCCCCGGCGTGTACACGGTGATGGAGCAGTCGCCGCCCAACGGCTACGGCGCCAGCTTGAACCTCACGACGCTCAGCATTGGCGCCAACACAACCACGAATCTCTTCTTCGCTCACGGGCTTCCACCTACGGCTACACCGACGCCAACCGCAAGCCCCACGCCAGAGCCGTGCTATTGCGGCTACCTGCCGGCGCTGCAGAAGAACTTCACCGATCGTACCCCCTAAGCTGGACGACTGGTATCCACCTGATATGGCGCCAGCAAACAGGAACGCCGCCGCAGAAGTTGTTGCGGCGGCGTTCTTATCCGTTTTCAAGACAAGTGATTGAGCCGGTCAGCGGCGGCGGCCGAGCCAGTCTCGCTCGTCGGTTAGTTCCTTGGGGCGGATGTGGGGGGTGTGGGCGATGATCTGCCGGTAGAGATCTTCCGCGCCGGGCAAGCTGGCGTCAAACAGGGCGATCCAGGCTGACTTGCCGTTTCCCAGATCAACCTCCACGCTGACCTTGAAGGGGCGGGCGGGGCCACGGCCGCGGTTGCGCCGAGCGACACGGGTGATGTCCTTCCAGCGGATCGACCAGGGGCGCGCCAGCGGCGTCACCATCAGGCGATAGGGCTGCACCTCGAAGCGGCGAAACGCGTCGCCGTAGCGCAGCACGGCGAAGATCGGCGGCGCCAGCAGGAAGAGCACCGCCAGCAGCACCGCTCCCAGCTCTTCGGCCGCCGGCAGATGCGTCACCAAAAAGGCCAGCACATACAGCAGCGGCGCGCTGGCAACCGCGATCACCGTCACCGCCCAGACGCGGCTGCCCAGTCCGTAGGCATAGCGAGTGCGCTCGGCAGGAGCGTCGTCGAAGATCGACCGGGCCGGCGTGTCGTCCATGCGGCGCTATCCGGGCCGGTAGACGGCCACCGCCAGGCCGTCCTCGAAGGGCAGGACCGTGCTGACCCACTGCGGGCTGCTGGCAAGCCGGTCCAGCAGCGCCGTCATCCCCGCATAGCTGGCGGCGTATGCGTCGCCCGGCTGCGGCGCAGGGTCGGCCAGACGGCCTCGCATGTATGCGTTGTCTACGGCCAGAATCCCACCCGGCCGCAACAGGCGTTCCACCCAGTCCAAATAGTGCGCATAGTTTTCGCGGTCCGCGTCCAGGAAGATCAGGTCGAAGGGCGCCTCGCCGTCCAGCGTAGGTAGCAGCTCCCGTCCCGGCCCCACACAGATATCGACCAGATGCGACAATCCCGCCTCGGCCAGAAAGCCGCCCGCCTTGTCCGCGTGCTCTGCCGACACCTCGAGGCAGATCAGCCGCCCGCCGGCCGGCAGCGCGCGGGCGATCCAGACCGCGCTGTAGCCGTAGAAGGTGCCGACCTCCAGCACCCTGGACGCGCCGATGGCCGCCATCAGCAGTTGCAGCCCCTTGCCCTGCTCCGGCCCGATGTTCATGGCCGGCTTATCGTCGCGGTAGATGGCCTGCTGGATGCGGCTCAACACGGCGTCCTCAGGGCAGAACTGCTCGCGGACGCGCTTCTCAATCGGGGACAGGTGGCGCAGATGGCTCATGAATGCTCCTCAATACATATTCACCGGCGAGGGTCGACCCGGTTCAAATAGACCTGCTGGCGCAGCTCGGCGTTGGCCTCGCGCAGGACATCCCGCACCTGAAGAAAGGCGGCCTCGCTAAAGCCCAGATCGTCGGCGGTGAGCATCGCCTGAAGCTTCTCGACAACCACCAGCACCCGGCCCTCGATGGCCTCCACGCTGGTGCCGTAGACCCGAGGCGGGATCATCATCACCGAAAAGATGAGCATCGTGGTCAGCCCCAGCAGCAGGCCGGCTGTCAGAAACGCCAGAAACTGCGTGGCGATCAGCACGCAGATCAGCCAGATCCCAAGGGTCGCGGTGATCACCAGCAAGCGGGTCACCGGGCGCGCCTTCTCCAGGCTTGCCGCCGTTGCCCCCAGTTGCTCGTAGCCTGCTACCCGCTCGCGAAACCGGTTGAACTCGTGGCAAGCCAGGCGATCGACCGAGTTTTGGTCGCGCGTCGCCAGCCGCATGGCATAATCGCGGCAGTCGTGCGCCAACTGGTAAAATTCCTTGCGTGTCAGATCCGCCACAAAACGACCTTTCGCCGTCATTCTACCCCCGCCGCGCCGCTTCGTCAAAGGGATCAGTCGGAGATCGAGGCGCCCATGACACGGGGTGCGCATTTGAGAATGCGAACTCCGCGACGCAACCAGAATCCTCAGGCGCGGAGTGCGCATCCTCAGACGCGGGAGTGCGCATCCTCAGACGCGGAGTGCGCATCCTCAGATGCGCACGGTCGCTGTGCGACAGAGCCGTTCGCATTTGAGAATGCGAACTCCGCGACGCAACCAGATCCCCACACGTGGAGTGCGCATCCTCAGATGCGCACGGTCGCTGTGCGACAGAGCCGTTCGCATTTGAGAATGCGAACTCCGCGACGCACTCAGAACTCCCTGAGGAGACGATCCATGCGCGGTTCCCATTCGCTGTAGTACCGCCGCGCTTGACAGAGCACCCCGTCCATGTACGATTCAGATCGCCGCCCGGCAGGCGCGTTTTGGAGCCAAGTCCATCCATGTCCTCTCTGATAGACCCGCTTTTTCACATGCAGCCACCTACGACAGTCATTGGGTCGAAGATGACCGTTCTGCCGGTGGTCGACTCGACCCAAACCGTCGCCCGCGATGCGGCGCAGCGCGGCGCCCGAGGGGTTGGTGGTGGTTGCGGGCCAACAAACCGGCGGCAAGGGCGTCTCGGCCGCGACTGGTGGTCGCCGGCTGAGGGCGGACTGTACGTGTCGCTGCTGCTGCGGCCGCGCATCGCCCGGAGCGCCTGAGCTGGATCACCATGGCGGTCTCGCTGGAACGGCCGAAGCCATCGAGGCAGTATGCGGCGTGCGACCGGACTTGAAGTGGCCCAACGACCTGACCTGGCGCGGCCGCAAGTTAGCCGGCGTGCTGGCCGAGGCATCATTCGCAGACGGCGAGGTAAGCCACGTGGTCGCCGGGATCGGCCTCAACGTGCAGACAGATTTCTCGCAGCGGCCCGATCTGGCAGGACAGGCCGTCAGCCTGCACGAGATCACCGGCCAGCCGGTCGCGGTCGACCGGGTGCTGACAGCGCTGCTGGCACGCGTGGAGACCCACTATCTGGCCGTGCAGCGCGGGGTCAGCCCGCAGCCGCCCTGGGCGGCGGCTTGACACCCTGGGACAGACCGTCATGGTCACCACCCTGGCCGGGGACACCATAAGCGGGGTTGCCGAAAGCGTGGCGGAGGACGGGCGTCTGGTGCTGCGTCTGGCCGGCGGCAACAGACTGCTGTTCAGTGCGGGCGACGTCACGCTGGGTGCGCCCCTTCCTGTCGGAGCAGCGGTATGAGCATCGAGCTGAACTGGCGCGAGGGCGAGGAGCAGGACGACCTCGTTTGGGGCCGGCCCGATGCGCCGTCCGCATCCAAGCCGGCGCGGAGCCTCGTCACCGGCGCCCGCCCGCGGCCGCGTCGCTCCAGGACGGTGGTTCCCTTTCTTCTGGCCGTGCTGGCCGGCATCCTCATTGGGACCGCAGGGCTGGCGGTCTACCTCAGCGTGCGCGCCAACGAGAGCAGCGAGCTGGCGCGGCAGGACGTGGAGGCCTCGCTGGCGCTGCTGCTGAACGCCCAGGCCAGCGGAGACATAAACGGCTACGCGCAATTGCTCGATCCTGACGCCGAGGTGTGGCGCAGCCGCCGAATCGCTGGCCTGCGCCTGGCGGCGCCGGTCCCCGCGCACGTTGAAGTGACGTCGGTGCGGCTGCAGGGCGACCTGGCGGTGGCCGAGTTGCTGGAGACTCCGGCTGATGGCGGCGAGGCTGCGACGCGGACGGTGTTCTTTCGCCTGCACGGCGGCCAGTGGTTGCTGACTGCGCCGGTCGCCGAGCAGTTCGGCGCGCCGCTGCAGGAGGCGTCGCCGCATTTCATGATCCATTATCGCAAGGCCGACAAGCCGTCGATCCACGCGCTGGTGGACCTGGCGGAGGGGTCCTACGTCGCGCTGTGCGGCGAGCTGCGTTGCCACGAATCGGAGCGGCCACTCCAACTCATTCTTGGCTACGAAGAGGCTGCCCCTGCTGCCGAGGGCACGTTACAGGTCCTCTCGCCGCGGCTGCTCGGCGTTGACAGCGCGGGCCAGCCGGCCGCGGCCTTCGAACGCGAGCTGGTTGGCGCGCTGGCGGCCTATCTAGCCGCCGACCGGTTCCCCGCTGCCACGCCGGCCCTGCGCGCCTCCATTGCCGAGTGGGCGATCGACGACCTGAGCGGCGCAGCATCCCCTGAGATGACGGCGCTGCGCCAGGCAGCGCGCCGCGACGACCTGCTTCCACTGGACAGGGTGTGGCGACTTGCGGGCAGTCAAAACCGCAACGACCCGCTGGTGCAAACCCAGGTTGCCAGCGTGTTCGCATACGCCCAGGACACCTTCGGCAGCGGCGCGGTGGCGCGGCTGTTGGAAACGATGCCCGCCGATCTGCCCGGCGCGCTGCAGCGCGCGTTCGATGTCTCCTACGACGACTTCAGCGCGGGATGGCAGGAATGGCTGCAAGCCGGCCCGCCCGCGGCCACCAGCCCAGCCTGAACGAACATTATCCACCATGTTGCTGCCACAACACCTCTACTATCTGGGCGCGGGCGACGAACCTTGGGTCGAACTGATGGACAACGACGAGGTCACGGGCCGAGTCGTCCTGCTGTGCATTGGACCTGGCCGCACCGACGACGAGAGCCTGTGGCGCGCGGACCTGCAGGGTTGTCTGCCCGCGGCCGATTCCGATCCGGCTCGCCGCGAGTGGCAGTTCCGCATCGACCGCGGCGATGGCCACCTGGTTCACCCGCTGGTCGCCGAGTATTTCACGACAGCCTTGCAGACCGTCTGGGTGCAGGACGGCGAGTTGTTCGACTACCGGCCTGCGCCGGAGGTGTCGCCGCCGCGGGTGGTCAAGATCGAAGAGTTCACCGGCAGCCTGCCGGCCCGCCCGCTGTACATCGGCCTGCCGCGCGGCTACGACGAGCACAGCGAGCGCCGTTACCCGGTCATCTATATGCAGGACGGCCAGAACTGCTTCGAGGCCTTCGTTGCCGACAGCTACGTGGGGGCGTGGCAGGCCGACCTGGCCGCCGAGTTCCTGATCGGCCACGGGCTGATGCAGGAGTGCATCGTGGTCGGCGTCAGCCACGGACAAGAAGAACGGATGCTGGAATACCTGCCGCCCTACGCGTCCTTCGTGCCGCCCTCGCGCCGCCCCTTTGTCAAGGCGCTGACAGGAGAGACCGACAGCGAGCCGCCCGCACGGCCGTTGCAGCCGCATCCGGGCCGCGCCGACCTGACAGCGCGCTACTACCGCGACGACGTTGCGCCGTACCTGGAACGCAACTACCGTGCGCTCCCGGGCCGAGAGCACCGCGCCACCTGCGGGTCGTCGATGGGCGGGCTTTTCTCGGTGTACATGGCGCTGGAGCACACCGAGTTCGCCCGCAACCACGCCGCGCTTTCCTCGTCCTTCTGGATCACCCGCGGCCGCAGCGGCAAGCTGGAGGTCATCGAACGGATGCGCAGCGGGCCGCGACGTGACATCCGGCTGTGGCTGGACAGCGGCACGCGCAGCGCGCCCGACCGCGGCGACGACGGGATGCGCGATACGAAGAAGGCGCGCGACGCACTGCTGGAAGCAGGCTATCTGCCAGGCGTCGACTTCCAGTATTTTCTGGACGAGGGCGGCATTCACAACGAGGCATCCTGGGCGGCCCGCCTGCCGATGATCTTCCAGTTTCTCTTTCCGGCGACTTGAAGCGGCTTGCCGCGCCGGGCATTGTGAGTACAATTTGCGGCACGGCCTTGCCATTCAAAATGACAGTCACTTTCGGAAAGTGACTGTCACTTAAACGCCGCGATAGCCACTTCAAAGGCATGACCGTCACCTCGTCAAGGAAACCCAACCATGCTGCGACGCTACACCAGCTTCCACAGTTCCGCCATCGGGCGCGACATGGAGTTGCTGATCTTTGGCCACCACGGACCGCCGATGATAGCGTTTCCCTCAGGCGGTGGGCGCTTTTTCGATTGGGAGAACAACGGCATGATCGAAGCCGTGGCCTACTGGCTGGACGCGGGCAAGGTGATGCTCTATTGCCCGGACAGCCTGGATCACGAAACCTGGCTGAACCACGGCGCCGACCCGGCGGCGCGCGGCCGCCGGCATCGCGACTACGAGCGCTACATCGCCGGCGAGCTGACGGCCTTCATCCGCGACAACAGCCAGTCGCCCAAGGAGGCCCTGGCGGCCACCGGATGCAGCCTGGGCGCCCTGCACGCGGCCAACTTTGCTCTGAAGTACCCCGAGACCTTCGACTACGCCCTGTGCATGAGCGGGCGCTACGATCTGGTCGCGTTGACGGGACACACCGACTCGCTGGACGTCTACTACAGCAACCCGCTGGCCTTCTGCTACCACCTGCACGGCGCGACGCTGGAACAGATCCAGAACAGCACCCACCTGACCCTGGTCTGCGGGCAGGGCGCGTGGGAGGACAAATGCCTGGCCGAGACCAACCGGCTGGCAGACATCCTTGCCGAAAAGGGCATCAGCCACGAGCGCGACATCTGGGGTCGCGATGTTGAACATCACTGGTACTGGTGGAAGCGCCAGATCGCTCACCATTTCGAGAAAACGCTTGGGTAGCTGGAGGCATCATGACCACTCGAAAGATCGGACTGCTCATCGGCGCGGAAGAGGAAGACTGGCCCAGCGCGCTGGAGGCCATGTTCCGGCGCCTGGACCCCGTCACCACGCTGGACGGCGCGCCGTTTCACGTCAATGTCGAGCGCGTGCGGGTTCACCCCTTCGACCTGCGGGCCGGCACTTCCTACGATCTGGTGGTCGACCGGCTGGGCCACTGGCAGCTCAACCCGCGCGAGTGGCTGAAGAAGGCGGCCATGTTCAACGGCGTCTACCTGCTGAACAACCCGTTCACCTTCCAGAGCATGGAAAAGCATTCGGCCTACGTCGCCATGATGCGGCTGGGGCTGAACATCCCCAAGACCTGGCTGATCCCGCTGAAGTCCTACCCCGACAAGCCTGGCTACCAACAGACAGCTAACAAGTACTACGACCCCTTCGACCTGCCGGCCATCGCGGCCGAGCAGTTCGGCTATCCACTCTACATGAAGCCGTTCGACGGGGGCGGCTGGCGCGGCGTCAGCCAGATCAACGACCGGTCGCAGTTGATGCAGGCGTACGACGACTCGGGGCAGATGATGATGCATCTGCAGGCGGCCCTGGACAATTTCGACGTCTTCGTGCGCGCGCTGGGCATCGGGCCGCAGATTCGCCCCATGCGTTACGACCCGACGCAGCCGATCCACGCCCGCTACGTCGTGGACTACAGCTTCCTCAGCCCGGAGAAGGGGCGCGAGATCGTGGCGATCACCAAGATCATCAACGCCTTCTTCCGTTGGGAGGTCAACTCGTGCGAGGCGATCCAGAAAGACGGGTTGCTGCAACCGATCGACTACGCGAATGCATGCCCCGACATGCACCTGACCAGCCTGCACGTCAACTTCCCATGGGTCATCAAGTCGCTGGTGGCATGGACGACCTTCTGCGTTGCCACGGGCCGGCGGATGCGGCTGGACATGAACACCCAGGCGTATTTCGACATCGCCGACTCGGAGCGCAGCTACGACGAAAAGCTGGCCGCCTATGAGGCGCTGGCCGACGCCTACTTCGAAACCGACCGCTTCGAGGAGTTCAGAGCAACGCATCTGTCGCATCTGGACGAAGCAGTGTGGGAGTTCGTGCAGACGCCGGAGTTCGACGGCATCCTGCAGGGCATCGTGCGCGACAAGTTCCCGCCGTACGAACACGACCAGTTCATCGCTCATTACCGCGGTCTGATCGGGCACTGGATCGACACGAACCGGCCGGCGTGATGCGTGAAACGTATTGCGTAGTGAGTAATGCGTATGGCGTAATGAGTGAAGTCCGGCTATGAGGTGGAAGCCCCGGAGGGGCTGTGAAATCGACGGTCTTCAGGCCCGCAGGGCCTTCCACTTTGTGGCCAGAAGGCTTCAGCCACTGGCGGGCTGGTCGACCAAGTGTCGCCACATTGCACCATCTGATTGACAAATACATTTCGCGATAGATTCCGTTGAAAACACACCGCACTCGCTCTACGCAATACGCACTACGCAATACGTCTCTTTGACAAGGAAATCGTCTTCTCATGACATCAAAGAAAATCGGCCTGCTGCTGAGCGACGAGAACGACTGGCCCACGGCCTTTGAGCTGCTGCACCAGCGCCTCCGCCCCGCGTTACAGGGCGCGGCGCTGGACAGCATTGTGGAGCGGATCCGCATCCACCCGTTCAACCTACGGGCCGGCACCAGCTACAACCTGGTTATCGACCGGCTGGCCTACTGGCATTTCCACCCGCGCGAGTGGCTGAAGAAGGCCGCGCTGGTAAACGGTGTCTATCTGCTCAACAACCCGTTTTCGTTTCAGAGCATGGAGAAGCACTCAGCCTACTGCGCGATGATCCGGCTGGGGCTGAACATCCCCGACACCTGGCTGATTCCCACCAAGCTCGGGCCAGACACCGAGAAGTACCGCCGTACCGCCTCCCGCTACCACGACTGGTTCGACCTGCCGGCTATCGCCGCCGAGATCGGCTACCCGCTCTACATGAAGCCATTCGACGGGGGCGGCTGGCGCGGCGTCAGCCGCATCGGCAACCAGGATGAGTTGATGCGGTCCTACGAAGAGTCCGGCCAGTCGCTGATGCACATCCAGCGCGGACTGGAGGACTTCGACGTCTTCGTGCGTACGCTGGCCATCGGCCCGCAGACCATGGTGATGCACTACGATCCCAGCCAGCCGATGCACGCCCGCTACCTGATCGACTTCGACTTCCTCTCACCGCAGATGGGCCGCGAGTCGGAGATTGTGGTCAAGGTGATCAACGCCTTCTTCCGCTGGGAGTTCAACTCGTGCGAGTCGATCCTGAAGGACGGGCTGTTGCAGCCCATCGACTTCGCCAACGCCTGCCCGGACATCGCCGTCACCAGCCTGCACTTCTACTTCCCGTGGGCCATCAAGGGACTGATGGCGTGGAGCCTGTTCTGCCTGGCGACCGACCGGCGAATGCGTATCGCGATGAACGTCGATGACTACTTCGCGGTCGCCGACTCGCAGCGCACCTACGACGAGAAGCTGGCGGCCTATGAGGCGCTGGCCGACCAACATTTCGAGACCGAGCGCTTCAACGAGTTCCGCGCCAGCGAGCTGGCTGCGCTGGACGAGACGATGTGGGAGCTTGCCCAGGATCAGGCGTTCGACGACATGCTGGTGGAAGCCGTGAGAAGCACCTTCCCGGCCCACGAGCACGAGCAATACATCGCCCACTTCCGCGGCCTGCTCGACTTCTGGGTAAAATCGGAGAGCCGCTAGACTGCAAGACGTTCGATCTTTCGGTCAAGGTGTACGTCTGAAATGGGATTTGGCACGTATATTGTACTGTGAAACGCGTGTCGCGTATTGCGTAGCGTTTGAAGGTGTGGATCACGACAGAGGGTGGCGGCTGGCGAAAGACAATGCCGCACAGACCGCAGTCAACCCATTGTTGTACCCCCGCCGCAAGTTTCCGGGATACGCATTACGCATTACGCAACCGGCCGCCAGCAATAAGTTCACTCGCAAGAGTTGTTGACCCGAACTGTATGATCATGAGGTGTGACTGTGTCTGTACAACTGGATTGGCAGCAGGACCTGGAGGATGAGGGGTGGCCGCGACGCCATGACTATGGCCCGCCGAACAAGGGACCGCGGATCGGCCGCTACGTCCTGATCGGCGCGGCTGTGCTGCTGCTGGCCGGCGCGGCTGTGCTTTGGATGCTCAACCAGCGCGGCCTGAATGCGGTAAAGGCGGACGTCCAGGAAGCGGTAACCTACATCCACTGGACCCTCCAGCAGGACGACCCGCAACTGACGATCAACACGATGGACAGCGCAGCGCCGCGCTGGATCGAGCAAGCGCGCCGAGTGGCCGCGCCTGGCCCGCGGCCGGAGACGTGCCGCCGCCCAGCGTCGAATCGATCAGCATGAACGGCGACGTCGCGACGGCCACGGTGCGCTGGACCGACGCCACCAGCGGCGCGACCTACCAGGCGCGGCGCTGGTACCGGCTGGACGGCAACCAGTGGCTCTGGACACAGCCGCGCGCCAACGATTCCGGCGACCTCGACAGCGAACAACTGGATCACGTCACGCTGTCCTTCCACCCCGATGACGCTGCGATTGTGCCGGCTATCCTGCCGCAACTGGACGACATGGTCGCCGGCCGCTGCCAGCAGTTCGGCGTCACCGGACAAAGCTGCCACTTCTACATTCAGTGGGACGTGGCAGACGCCGACGGGCAGCCGCTGCTCTGGCGCGATATGCCGTTGCCGCCGCTGGCCGAGACGGTCGGCGACGAGATGGACGCCCCGATCTTCCTCGTAAACGGACGAGATGCCGACTGGCGCAGCCCCGAGCTGCGCCGCCGCCTGCAACAGTTCTATCAAGGCCGCGCCTATGTGGCGCAGAGTTCGCTCGCGGTGTTGCGGCCGGCTGACGCCAGAAGGCTGCCCGATTCGCTGCCCGGCGATCCGTTTGCCCCCCTGTCCATGCCTGCGCCTTCTCTGGAGGGCGTCGACGACAACGGCCAGCCTCACCCGCGCTGGACCACCTACGCAGACCGCGTGCTTACCGACCTTGTGTTGCGCAGGGCCGAACGCTACACCCTCGGCTCAGCCGGCTACGTAAACGCAACCTGGGCGCTGCACCAGGCATTGCTGGCCCTCGCCGCCGGGCTGCCTTCGGTCGACCAGTTCGTCGCCGCCGAAAGCGGAACGCCGCCCGGCGCTCTGCCCGTGGAGATGCCCGATCTGGCCGGGCTGGGGGCGGCGCTGCAGAGCAATCCGGACGAGGTCGCGCTGCGCCAACTGGACGGCCTCGTGCGCTACCTGCAGGCCGGTTGGACGACGCAGCAACTGGATCGCCTGCCGCAACGCCTGAGCAGCGCAGCCAGCCTCGACCTGCTGCTGCAAGAGCTGCTGGGCACCGATGCCCAAAGTTTCACCGCGGGCTGGCGGGAACAGGAACTGGCGCAGCCCGACTCGCCGCTTTCGGACCTGCAAGACACGGTGGCAGAGCTGGCGCACCGGGAGGCTGCTGCCTGGCAGGCAGGACGCCCGATGGCGTTGGAGCTCTACTCGCCTGAGGGACGATCCTGGCGTGTCCGCCATCCCCAGGAGAACCAACTCTTCGGCATGCTGCACTATGACGAGCAGCAATGGCAAGTGACAGTCAACGCTGTCGGCAGCATCGGGCAGGCCGTCTGGGCAGACATCACCGAGAGCGACGGCGTGCTGAGCGAGCGCGATCTGCGCTTCTATGTCAAGGACCCGGAGGACGGCTGGCTGCGCCATCGACCCGTGGAAAGCTACTGGGGCAACAGCCGTTCGCTGTCAGGCGATCTGGTCACCTGGTCGTACTACGAGATCGACCAAGCTGCCGTGCAGGCCGTTGCGCCGGAGCTGGAGGACGCGTATCGCCAGGTAACAGAAGACCTGGGGCTGCCCGCGCTGCCGATCAGTGTAACCGTCGCCGCCGACACCATCGTCACCTGGGACCTGGATCAGTGGGTTGGCGACATCGAAGCGCCGTCGCCGCACAAGTATGTCCTGCGCAGCCCCGACGACGACGCAGCTGACGCACTGCGCCGCGAGGTGATCACGCGCATGATCGCGCGCGCGTGGCAGCACGTAGCGCTACAGCTCGAAGCCGGCAACCTGCCGAACAACGACCAGGCCTGGAACCTCCTCGTGGGCGCTGTGCTGGTTGAGTTTGAAAGGTTCGACATTCCTACCGACGTGTTGCTGTCCGATGCCGAACCTGCCGTCACAAGCTTGTTGGAGCAGGGCCGGCTGCCGCACATCAGAGAGTTGACGGCCACGCAAGCGGCGCCAATCAGGGATTTCCAGTCGCAGAGCCAGATGCTTCTCGCCATGTACGTCTTCCAGCGCCACGGGTTCCAGTGGCTGAACAGCGCATTGAACGACGGACTGGCAGCAACCCTCGATCTGATCATGCAGCAGACGGGCTGGACGCTGGACGACCTGGATGCGGACTGGCGCGGTTTTCTCGCAGAACGCAGCAGCCGGTAGCCAGACACGCTCGGAACCTTGCCCATGCGGGGCGGCGTCTGCTATAATGCGGCCGTACTCTCGTCATCATCGCGCCGCTGAGGTCATTGCGTGTCGAATTCCAACCAACAATTTAGCCGCGGTCACAGGCCGGGGCGCGACCGCGCCCTGCTTGGGCTGCTGGCGGTGATCGCGCTGCTGGCCGGCTTGACCTTTGCGCGCGGCGACGACCGTGTGCGGGCCGACCTGCTCTTCCAGGTATCGCCACCTACCGACACGCCCGATCCCAACTCGCCGATTCCAACGGCGACGCCCACACCAACGCCCTATCCAACCAACACGCCCACGGACCTGCTGCCGTCCGACACGCCCACCGAGCTATTCGCGACGGAGACGCCCACCCAGCCGCTCCTGACCGACACACCTACCGCCACGGCACCGGTGACAACCGACACGGTGCCGCCCTTCGTCACCGACACTCCGACCGCCAGCGATACGCCTACGCCGTTGGCCACCGACACGCCGTCACCCACGTGGACGCCCTCGGGCTTGACGCCGCTCCAGCCCATCGTCATCCCCGACAACACACCGTCCCCGTCGCCGTCACCCACACCGTGGCCGACATCGACCCTGCGCGCGGTCGTCGTCCTGCCGGCCCAACCGGCCGAGCCGGCCCCCGAACAGCGGCTCGATGCCGCGCTGTTCATCGACAACCTGGTGATCGCTTTTGGCTACGTCTGGATCTGCCTGGGCGGGCTGATGGTCGTCATTGTGGCATTGGGCGCCGTGCTGGTGTTGCGCCGGCCTGCGGCGCAGTCACCTGTGTCCGCGGCCGGCAGCCAGCCACCCGCGCCTCCTCCCCCACCACCGCCGTCACAGCCGCCACCGCCGCCCGCTTCAACGCGCGTCGCGGCCCGCCACAGGCGGCGCTCCCCGGATGACAGCGACTAAGCGAGCCCGGTCTGTCAACGGCGACGACCGGGTCGCGCTGCTGCTCCTGAGCCTGCTGGCCTTTGGCCTGCGCGTCTATCATCTGACGTTTCAAAGCCTCTGGCGGGATGAGGTCGACTCGATCCGCTTTGCCTCGCGCGCCCTGCCGGAGCTGCTGGGGATGTTCACGCGGCCGGGCGAGAACGGGCCGCTGTTCTTTGCCGGGCTGCGGCTATGGCTGGCCGTCGCCGGCAACGGCGAGTTCGCGCTGCGCTACCAGGCCGTGCTGGCAGGCGTGCTGGCCGTCCCGCTGAGCTATATGCTGGCGCGGCGGCTGGTTGCCGTTGGCAGCAACGGCGCGTGGCAGTTCCCCTGCGGGCTGACGCTCAGCAATGCGCCCCTGATCGCTGCGCTGCTGATCGCCGCCGGTCCCTATCTGGTCTGGTACAGCCAGGAGGGCAAGATGTACGCCCTGCTGACGGCCCTGGTGCTGGCGGCCTGCCTCGCCTTCCTGAAGGCCGTGGAGGAGGGGCGATGGTGGCAGTGGCTGCTCTACCTCGCGCTGCTGGCCGCGCTGGCGCTGACCCACGTGCTGGCGCTGCTGCTGGTGGCAGTCAACGTACTCTGGCTGGCGCTGCTGTGGCCGCGCTACCGGCGCCGATGGCTGGCGCTGGCGCTGGTGCTGCTCCTGCCTCTGATCCCCTTCTTCCGGCTGGCCGGCTGGTGGCAGCTCACCCTGTTGCTGAATCCTGACTTTCAGACCGGGCACCCTTTCATCCCGCTCTCCAGACTGGTGGAGGGCCTTGCGTCCGGCTACCTGAACGGATTGGGCGCGCTGGCAAACCCGTGGCTGATCACCCCCGCCGTGTTTCTTATCCTGGCCGGTATGGCGTTCGCCGGCCGGCCGGCCGAAGATGCTCGTGCCGGGCAACCGCCGATCACGCCCGGTCGCCGCCAACGCCTGCTGCCCTCGCTCATGATGCTGGTCTGGTTGCTGCTCCCGCCTGCACTGCTCTTTCTGCTGTCGCTCAGCAAGCCGCTCTACACCGACCGTTATGTCATCTGGATCGCCCCGGCCTTCGCGATTCTGATTGCCCAGGGCGTGGCAGGGCTGCGCATCGTCTGGCGTCCGCTGGGCTGGGCGGCGATGGTCGGCCTGCTGGCGCTGGGCCTGTCAGGCGTCTGGCGCCAGAGCCATCAGCCCATCAAAGCCGACATGCGAGCCGCGGCGGCGTACGTACGTCAGCACCGGCAGCCGGGAGACCGCATCCTCTTCCAGATGCCCTACATCCGGCACACCTTTGAGTACTACGCGGGCCCACAGGACGGCGCTATCGATGGATCGTACACCAACAACGGCAGTTCCCCTGACCAGGTTGCGGACGAGCTGCGCGCAGCCCTGGATGGCGCGCCGGCCGCGTGGCTGGTGTTGTCAGAAGAGACCGCCTGGGATGAGCGAGGGTTGGTGCGCAACTGGTTGGAGGAGAACGGCGTCCGCAACGACGCGCAGGAGTTCAACCGGGTGCGGGTGGTGCGAATCGTGCTGACCTAGCGACAAGCACCGCGTGGCTAGCGAAAAGCACTTCTGTGGCCGGTCTCCGACCGTGCCACCGGTGGCACGGTCGGAGACCGGCCACAGCGAGACCAGCGGGCAACCATGCGCTCGGCACCAATAGAAACGCCATCTCGCTGGTTGGGGGGAAGTAGACCGCGAGACGGCGTTTGCAACATCATTCTATCATGCTTTGTGATGAATTGCAATAGGTTTTGGAAGAAGTCTTACCTTCCAGCGCATCATCGATGGGCGCCATACATGGCCCTCAGCACCCGCTCCAGAGACGCCTGCCACTCAGTTTCCTCCTGATCGCCCAGGGGCATCCACACGGCGCGACGGGCCACTCTGGCCGCGTCGCCGATGCGTCCCTGCAAGCGCTGGCGGTCGATGTGTTCCAGCGCATCGGACTTCAGCACAAGCTGATCGCCGTCGCGACCGATGGCCGTCACGTGGGCACGCAGCGCCAGCACCTTGATGCGCACCTGGTAGAGCAGGTTCAGCACTTCCTGAGGCAGCGGACCAAAGCGGTCGACCAGCTCCTCGGCCAGCGCGTCCAGGTCGCCCGTGTCGGTCAGGCCGGCGATGCGGCGATACATGCGCAGCCGCAGCGCCTGATCGGGGATGTATTCGTCGGGAATGATGGCCAGCAGCGGCAGATCCAGCGTCACCGCCGGCGCCATGGGGTCGTCGTAGGCTACCGCCCCGCCGGCTTCGGGCCTCTCCCTGGTCACGCTTTCTTCCGCGCCTTCCCCGGTTTCGCTGCTCTCCTTCTGTCCTTCGTTTCCCTTGCTCTCCTTCAAATCCTCGACCGCCTTCGCCAGCAGCCGGCAGTACAGATCAAACCCGACCGCTGCGATGTGGCCGTGCTGCTTGCGGCCCAGCAGTTCACCTGCGCCGCGGATCTCAAGGTCGCGCATCGCGATGCGGAAGCCCGCCCCCAGCTCGCTGGCTTCCTGCAAGGCGACAAGCCGGTCGCGCGCAACAGGGGAGAGGGCCTGGTTGCGGTCGTAGAGCAAGTAGGCGTAGGCACGCACCGCGCCGCGGCCGACCCGCCCGCGCAACTGATAGAGCTGCGCCAATCCGAACTTGTCGGCCCGGTTGATGATGATGGTGTTGGCGTTGGGGATATCGAGGCCGCTTTCGATAATGGTCGTGCAGACCAGCACGTTGAACTCGCCCTCGGAGAAAGCCAGCATCACCTTCTCCAGCTCACGCTCGGGCATCTGGCCGTGGCCGATGCCGAAGGTTGCCTCCGGCACGATACGCTCCAGCCGCTTGGCGATCTGGGTGATGCCGCGCACACGGTTGTGGACGAAAAACACCTGCCCGCCGCGGTCGATCTCGCGCAGAATGGACTGGCGGATCAGCGTCTCATCGTATTCCGTGATTGTAGTCTGGATCGGCAGCCGCTCCTCCGGCGGCGTCTCGATGGTGCTGAGATCGCGCACCCCGGTCATGCTCATGTGCAGCGTGCGCGGGATCGGCGTGGCCGTCAGCGTCAGCACGTCCACCTGCTGGCGCAACTGCTTGATGCGCTCCTTGTGTGTCACGCCGAAGCGCTGCTCCTCGTCCACCACCAGCAACCCCAGGTCCTTGAACGTGACATCGTTGGAAAGCAGACGATGCGTGCCAATAACGATGTCCACTGAGCCTTCCTGCAGTCCTTTGAGCACCTGCGTTTGCTGCGCGGATGTGCGGAAGCGGCTCAGCATCTCCACCGTCACCGGAAAGGCGGCCAGACGGCGCGAGAAGGTCTGGGCGTGCTGCTGTGCCAGCACCGTCGTCGGCACCAGCACCGCGACCTGCTTGCCGTCCATCACCGCCTTGAACGCCGCCCGCAGCGCGACCTCGGTCTTGCCATAGCCAACATCGCCGCAGATCAGGCGGTCCATGGGCCGGCTCGACTCCATGTCGTGCTTGACCGCCTCGATGGCCACGAGCTGGTCGCCCGTCTCCTCGTAGGGAAAGGCAGCCTCCAACTCCGACTGCCAGACGCCGTCGGGCGCAAAGGAGTGTCCGGTGGTCGCCTCGCGCGACGCGTAGAGCTGCAAGAGGTCGCCGGCGATATCGTCCACCGCCTTGCGGGTCTGCTTCTTGACCCGCTCCCAGTCGGCCGCGCCCAGGCGGTGCAGAATCGGGATGTGGTGCTCACCCGCGCCCACGTAGCGGCTCAGACGGTCAGCCTGGTGCACGGGGACGAACAGCCGGTCGCCCATGGCGTAGTCCAGTTGCAGGTACTCGCGCTCACTGCCGTCGTCCATGGCCATCTTGGTCAGCCCCACGAAGCGGCCGATGCCGTGCTCCATGTGCACCACGTAATCTCCCGCCACGACATCGGCGAAGAACGCCTCCGGTGCGCTGGCCCGCGGGCGCTACACCCGCCGGCGGCTGGGCTTGGTCCAGCCAAACAGCTCGGCGTCGCTGTACAGGTGCAGCGAACCGGCCGGCAAGCCGCGCAGCACCCATCCCTCGTCGAGCACTCCCTTCACCAGCCGCAGCGCGCGGGCCGGCGGCGCTTGGAGCACCTCCTCATCCACGGCAACCGTCTGGCCCGCCTCCTCCAGCAGATCGGCCAGTCGGGGCGCCTGGCGCGTGACCAGCACCGTGATGGTACCGGCCTGCCGCGCCTTGGCGACGTCGGCCACGATCTGCTTGACCTGCCCGCCGTAGCGCGGCCCTGGAACAAAATGGCGCGCCAGCGGAGACGCGCCAGGCGCGGTTCGCCCTTGGAGGTCGCCGTGGCCCAGCAGGATCGGGCGGCGGCTTTCCAGCAGCGGCTTCACCTGCGCCCAGGTCAGGTGCGGCGGCAGCGGGTTGGCCGGCAGATCGCCGCCGGTGACGAGGTCGCGCTGGGTCTGCGCGGCCTGCGCCTCCAATTCCGACACCAGCGTCATGAACTCGGCGCCGTCGTCCATCACCAACAGGGTGTCGTCAGGCGCGTAGTCCATCAGCGTCGCCGGCTGGGAGTAGAGATAGGGGATGTACCACTCCTGGCCTTTGAACCCGGTGCTCTCCGCAGTTGCTCGCGCTGCTCGTCCAGTTCATTGCGCGCTGGCGGATGCATGGGGCGCAGGTCAAGCTCGGCCAGCCGTTCGGGCGCGAGCGCCGAACTTCGGCAGGGCTTCACTGGCCGGGCCGATCAGCACCTCCTGGACGTGGCGCGCCTCGAGGATCGTGCGCTGCGTGGTCGGGTCGAAGAGGCGCAGGCTGTCCACCTCGTCGCCGAACAGCTCGATGCGCACCGGCCAAAGCATGTTGGGCGGCCAGATGTACGATGCCGCCGCGGCGGCTGACCTGTCCGACTTCCTCTACGACGGCGTCGGTGCGGTAGCCCAGCGCCAGCCAGCGCACCAGTGTTTCGGTCAGGTCCAGCGCCTGGCCGGTGCGCAAGGGCCGCGTTGCCAGCTTCAACTCGCGCGGCGGCAAGGTTCGCTGCATCAACGCCCGCGCCGAGGCAACCACCACCAGCGGGCTGTCGTTGCGGCCGCGCCGGGCCAGACCGGCCAGCGCGCTGAGCCGCGCCTGGCGTGTCTCGCGCGACCATGGAATGCGCTCATAGGGGAGCGCGTCGGGGTCGGCCAGCAGGCTTACCGATGCCAGGCCGTCGGCCGGCGGCAGCCAGACCTGCAGTTCCTCGTATGCCTGGCGGGCCTGCTCGCTGCGCGCCACGAGGTAGATCACGGTGCCGCGCAGCTCATGTGCCAGCGACGCGACCAGCGCCGGCCGCGCCGGGCCGTAGATCGACAACGGCGCGCGGTCGGACTGCCCGGCACGCACTTCGTCAAGAAAGCTGCTGTAGATTGGGTGTTCCGCAATAAGCGGCAGGATGCCGGAGAGGTTCATGAGACCTGTTCCACCGTACCACGCGCGTTGTACAGATTCATGGCTGAGGTGATGTCATGCGCCAGCCAGTGTTCGCAGGCATCGAGGACATCCGGCCGCGTCTGCGCCATCACCTCTTCCTGCTGCGGCGAGAAGTCCTGGAGGACGTAGGCGGCCGGGTCCATGCGGCCAGGCGGGCGGTCGATGCCTATGCGCAGCCGGGCAAACTCGCTGCTGCCCAGGCTTTGGATGATCGACTTCATGCCGTTGTGGCCGCCCGACCCACCAGAAGCGCGCAAGCGGATCGCGCCCAGCGGCAGGTCGAGGTCATCATAGAGGACAAGCAAGTCAGCCAACTCGATCTTGTAGAACTGCATCAGCGCCTGGACACTGGGACCGGAGACGTTCATGAACGCCTGCGGTTTGACCAACGCCACGCGTACCGCACCCGCTGGCGCCAATTGCAGCGCGCCGACAGCCGCCACCGCCTTGCCGCGCTTGACGTCGAATGCCAGCCCGTGGCGCGCCGCCAGCATATCCAAACACTGGAAGCCGACATTATGTCGATTGTGTTTGTAGGCCACTCCGGGGTTACCCAGACCGACGATCATCTTCATGCCGGTGTTACTCGAAGGTGTTACCTGTGTCGTGCGACGAAAGCGGGAAAGCAAGTCCATGATGTGGAATCACAACAGGGGCCAATCGCGTCGATCGGCCCCGGCCAGATAGATCGCATGCCTGCCTGCCCTATGGAGCGATCAGATACCAGATCCAGGTCAGCAAGCGGCGAATACCAAAAAACGCACCCACGGCCAGGAACACCGCACCGGCCAACGTCAGGCCGCGAACGAAAGACGAGCGCAGCGATTCGGTGTCCAGCGCGCTGGTCAGCGAGCCGGCTCCGCTGTCTTCCTCCGGTGCAACGGCAACCTGGTCTTCCTCAGGCGTTGCGGTCGGCGACGGGCGCGGCGTTGGAGTGGCTATTTCCGGCAGCTCAACGCTGACCGGCGTCGCCGTCGCCTCCGGGGTCGGCGTTACCACCGCGTCTACCGGCTGCGGCAGGGGTGCGATCTCGCCTGGCGTCGGCGATGGCTCAGGCGTTGGTGTGGGCGGCGTGGTATTGGCGACCACCAGATTGCGGGCATAGCCCTCGTCGTAGTTGCCATCGCGCCGCACAACCCGCAAGCGCAGGCTATAGTTGCCATCTGGCAGACCGCCTGTGTTCCAGGTAGCCAGGAAACCGTTGCTGACCTGCTGGCGGCCCGGCTCGCCGATGAACACCCAGTTTTCGCCCGGCTCAACCGTGTAGTATAGCTCGTAGCGGTCGAACTCAGGGTGCAGGGCCGAACCGGTGACCTGAACCGCGCCGCTGACGATGGCGCCGCTGGCCGGTGAGCTGATGGTTGCAGCAGCGCCCTGGCGAGGCGGCGCAGCCAGCGCCGGCGCCAACGGAATCAACAGCAACGCAACCACGATCAGCGTGGCGGCAGTTGCCAGTATTTGTGATGTCAAGCGAGATGGGCGCTGCACGCCACGTCCCATACATGCCTCCAAGTGCGATCGAACGAGACTTCATCGACCCAGCAGATATTCCGGCAGGTCGCCGGCCCTCGTCATTCGCGCAGCCCGGACTGAACCAGCCGGGTCGCGGGCCATGGCCCTGACTACATCAAGGTCTCAAGAAGACAGCAAAGAAGGCAGGCATCTGGTGGACGCCTGCCCACATTGCTGCTAGTTTAGCACAGGAAAGAGGCGCTGACAAGAACTGTCGCGCTCCGTGACTATCCGCTTCCTCGCTCCCACTCCCCCGGCGGCCGGCCCAGCGCGCGCCATTCTGGCGTTAGCGGCATGACGCCCAGCTCGGCGACGATACGGCGCGCGGCCAGTCCTAAAATGGCCGTGAAGGTCGGGTAGGCGATCTGCAACTCGGCCAACTGCTCGACCCACATGTCCGCGGCCATGCCGGCCGCGACGACGTGTACGATCTCCAGCGCCTGTTCACCGACGACGTGCGCGCCGACCATGCGATGTGTCTCGCGGTCCACGATCAGCTTGCAAAGGCCCTCGGTGCGCCCGTCGATCACTGCCCGGTCCATGTCGGCGTAGGGAACGACCGCGACCACCACATCCCGCTCCCCGCGCGCTTGCTCCTCCGTGGGTCCGACGCTGGCGTACTCGGGATGGGTGAAACCGCCGTGAGGGACGATCTGGTGTTTGCGATGGTCCTGGCCGTCCAGCAGGGCGTTTTCGACGGCGATACGCGCCTCGTAGCTCGCGCTCTGCACCAGCATCATGCGCCCGTCGATGTCGCCGGCGGCGTAGATATGCGGCGCCGAGGTGCGGCACGTGTCGTCGGCCTTGACGTAACGGCCATCGGTCTCCACGCCGGCCGCGGCCAGATTGAGCGGGTCCAGGTTGCCCAGCCAGCCGGTGGACAGAACAACCGCCTCCGCGTGCACAGTCTCGCTCATAGCACCGGCCCTGTAGACCAACGTCAACCCGCTCCCAGACCGTTCGATGCGCTCGATGCCGGCGATTCCCGTAAGCACGTCGATACCGCGGCGCTGAAACGCCTCGGTCATTGTCTGCGAGACGTGAGTGTCCTCGACGGTCAGGATGCGCGGCGCGATGTCCAGGACAGTCACCCGCGCGCCGAAGGCGTTGAAGATAGTGGCCAACTGGCAGCCGGTAGCTGCACCGCCCACGACGGCCACCGAGCGCGGCAGCGACTGCAAGCGCCAGATGTCACTGTGGGTCAACGCCAGCTCCGCGCCGGGGAAATCGAGCCGGCGAGCGCGTCCTCCTGCCGCCAGGATGAACTTGCCGCCCCGGAACTGCCGGCCATCGGGGATCTCGATGGTGTGCGGATCTACGAAACGCGCCTCGCCGACGCCTGCAAAGACGCGCGCCCCTGACGCCTCCAGGTGCGCGATGAGCTGTTTCTTCTCGTGGATGTCGTAGACGATGGCCTGGGTGCGAGCCAGCAGCGCGGCGAAATCCAGCTCCGGCCGCGGCACGGCCATGCCGTAGTCGGCGTACTGGCTGGCGTTGGCCATCAGTCGCGCGGCGCGCGCCAGCACGCGCGTCGGCACGCAGCCGTCGTTGGTGCAGGTGCCGCCCATGTTGTCGCGCTCGATCAGCGCGACCGATGCGCCCAGTTCACGGCCGCGCAGCGCTGCCGTAGTGCCCGCCGGCCCGCCGCCGATGACGATAAGGTCGTAGGTTGGTGGATTGGTCATGGTAAGAGTAATGTCGAAGCTCCTTGAGTCTGATGGAACTCTACAAACAAGGACAATCATTGCCGAATTGCGGCAAAACTGGACGCAAAACTGTGAACTACTTCATAGCAGTTTATCCCGTTTGGCGCGATAATCTTGGAAGATGGATGTAGCTACATTGGCCATCTCCGAAGTTTGTGTTGATCGGGGACAGGTGCTGCCCGGAGGAGGTGCACCATGAAAACAATCAGTCGAGTCGGTTTGCTTCTCGTGTTTGTCGCGCTCACTGCCGCGCCCGCGATGGCAGGTGGTGGCGCAATCACATTCACGGACCATGGTGAGGAACTAGATTGGTACGCCCCAGACACCTTCGTCTGCCTTGGAGCAGAGCCTGGGGATATCTCTGAAATGGTCGACATGTATGTAGACTACAGGTGGGTTTCCCACACGACCATCACGCCAGATGGCGGGTATACCATTAGGTACAGCGACTCCAACAGAGGTACAGGAATTGGTCGCATCACGGGCAACCACTATGCCAACCAGTGGAACTGGCATTACCAGGAGACCGGTCACGTCGGTCATACATTACAAGTCAACGGCACGTTGATCTGGAGAAATCTCGACACCGGCCAGACCCAGCGCTCGAACCACATGGTTCACATCACAGTCAACGCAAACGGCACGGTGACCGTTGACCACGAGGATCCCTGGCCGCCTGACGCGATGTGTTTCCACTAGCGGCAACCGACGGACACTCGAGTGCCTGGCAGTGTGTGACCATTCCACACTGCCAGGCGTTCTGCTTTGACGGATACCCTGCTGGCGCATCCCTGGATCTTGCCAGTTCCTGCTTGCCTACTCCTCACTCCACCCGCCCGACCTCGCCACCAATCACGACGGTGTACGTCTTCAACGGCTCACGCGCCGGGCCTTTGAGCACCGCGCCGGTCGTCACGTCGAAACAGGAGGCGTGCCACGGGCAAACGACCGTCGTCCCGTCCAGGTCGCCCTCGCTGAGCGGGCCGTCGGCGTGAGTGCACTCGTCCTGGGTGGCGTAGAACGTGCCATCGATGTTGTAGACAGCGACCGTGGCGCCGTCCAAAATCAGCGCCAGCATCTGGCCCGGCTTGAGGTCGGCAACGCGGAACTCGTTGGCTGCCAGCGGGCGCGGCGCGGCTGGCTGTCCGGTCGGCGCTGGCGCTGTGTCAGCTTTGGCGAACAGATCGGCAAGGGAGATGTCTACCTGGTCGCGCACCAGCACAGGGATGCGCACGTAAACCTGGTCGCCCCGCACCTCGACATCGTAGCGGGGCAGCCTGGCGTCCGGGTCCAGCAGCAGCTCGCCGGTGTGCAGCTTGTACTGGTAGCCGTGCCAGGGACAGGTCAGCACGCCGTCCTCCAGGGTCCCCTTGCAGACCGGCCCGCCGCGGTGCAGGCAACTGTTCTGCAAGGCGTGCCATTCGCCGTCCACCAGGAAAACACCGATGGACAACCCCTCAGCCTCGATGACCTTGCGCCCGCCATCGGCGAACTCGGCCAGCGTGCCGGCCAGCGCCTCGCGGTACTCCACTGAGCGCGCCATGCCCAGGCTGCGCTCGTAGGTCTCCAGCGCCAGTTGCTGGATCGGCGCCTCGTTGATGTCCTCTTGCGCCTGATAGGTCTCGGCCTCGCGCCCCTCACCGTATACCCGCGAAAGCAGCTCCAGCAGCACCATCAGGAGCGCGTTCCAGCCGCGCATAGCGCGGAAGGCCAGGTCGGGATCGACGGCGTGCAGCTCGGCATCCAGCGCCTGGCCAATGCGCTGCTGGACAAAGCCCACCATGCCCATGACGTAGCGTTCCGGGATGTAGATGCCAGGATCGGCGCCTTGCGAGGTGTGGGCGCGGCCCACGTAATCCACGAAACGAGCGTAGTCCTCGTCGAAAACCGCCGAAGCCGTGCGCCGCCAGAAGGTGGCCTGGTGCTGCATGCGCAACTGCAGGTATTCCTGGTCGATGGAGCCGTCCTTGCGCTGGAAGTGCTTGCGCGTCGCCGGAAAGCTGAGCAACTGGGCGTAGAAGTCGGCCACGATGGCCGGGATGTGTTTCTCGACGATGAAACGGCTGGCGCGGATCGCCTCGGCGTGCTCGGGCTGGAAATCCACGAACTGCGCCATGAAGTCAAAATAGCGGCCCGCATCGGCCGCGCCGCGCTTGAAACGTTCCTGGGTGGTGAGTTCGGTCATTTGTTTCTCCTGATTCAATGCTTAATGCTGGCGGGAAGAGATCGTAGAACTGCTTGCGCAGAAACGCCCTTGAAGCTAAAATATGAGCATACTAATCGCCTGGAGGCTTGCCATGACAGTGGTTGCACAGAGCACGCGCGACGATACTATCTTCCTACCGGAGGATCTGCTCACACTCCTCAGTTTGAAGGAGGGAGACGCCGTAAGAGCTATTATCGATGGCCAGACACTAAAGGTCGCCCGATTGGAAGCATTTCTCAAACTCCGCGGAACGTTGGCGGACAATGAAGCATTCGATCAAGCCATCGACGAACTGGAACAGGGATGGACAGCATGGACCACACCCGCATCTGCCTAGACACTGGTCCGCTGATCGCGTTCCTCAAGGGCCGCGACCCAGGAGCCAGCGCTGTGGAGCGCGCCGTGCGAACTGTCGATTGCTATGTTACGGCGATCACGGCCTATGAGTTGCTCTTTGGAGTAGCACGAACAAATCGCCAGATCGGTGAGGATGCACTGCTGGGAGCGATGGAAACACTCTCACTGGATTTCGCCAGCGCTCGCCGAGCTGCTGACCTTCACGGCTACCTCATTTAACACAACCAGGATATCGGCATCAAGGACGTCATGATAGCCGCAATCTGCCAGGAACACAGGATGCCGCTGTTTACGTTGAACGAACGGCATTTCCGACGCGTGCCCAACCTTGTCGTGGTGGCTGCAGCTGAAATCCTGGCATAGATCTACATCTCGCTGTTGATAATCTCGTGGGGGATCTGGTCTCTAAGCCAAACATCTACGTGTTCCGGCTGCAACGTCTCCTGGATCACCTGTGTCAGCGCAGCGGTCAGCGCATCCAGGTCGGTTTCGTCGCGTGCGGCGATGGCGAACTGCGCCAGCACCTGCGCGGCATCATATTTCCTGCGGAAGAAGCGGCGGTCGATCCAGTTCTGAACCTGCCGGCGCAGCGGGCTGAAGAGGGCCGCGATCAACAACGTCGAGACGACAATCGCCAACGCCGACTGCTGGCCGGTCACCCGCGAGAACAGACTCGTCAGCAGGGTCACGCTGCCGAAGTAGACCAGCGCCAACATCGCCGTCAACGCTGCATAGACCAGCGTCCGCCGGACAATGACGTCGATGTCCCACAGCCGGTAGCGCAGGATGGCGAAGGCCAGCGTCAACGGCACCAGCAGGATCATCGCCAGCAGAATCGCTGTGGCCGCAATCCTGAACTTCAACCAGCCCGGCTGCAATGCCAGCGCCACCGGCTCGAAAAGCAAGAAGTAAGCCAGCATCGCCAGCGCCGTGCCGGCCATGCCCAGGATCACCCACTTGGTCTGCTGGCGCTGCACCGGGTCGGACACCCGTCGGTAGCGATACACCTGTGCGCCTACGGCAACAAAGATGACCATCAGAAAGATGACCAGAAAGGCGGCGCTATAGGTCCCCATCTCCAGCCCGAACCCGGCGGCCACCACCACCTGCTCCACAAGCACCAGAACGACAAGCAGGATCAGCAGAAAACGCGTCCAGCGGGGAACGAACCAGCCGTTCGGGAAGACCAACAGCAGGGCGGCAAACGACAGCGCTCCCAGCGTGCCCAGCAATGTGACCAGTCGCGCGGCAGGGAGGGAAGTCTGCGCCAACAGCGTTGCGCCGTTGGACATGAAGCTGAGCCAGAACGCCACCAGCGTGAACGACGTCAGCAGGCCGATCCACTCGTGACGTGCGCGCCAGAACACAACCAACGCCATCCCGGCGCAGATGATTCCCAGCGTCGCCTCGACCAGCACCTGAAAGGCCGCGTAGTGCGCGACGGTCAGACCGGCGGTGGCAAGCTCAGGCAAGTCTGCCAGGCGCAGCGCGAACGGCGAACACGGAGCTGCGCTGCACGCCTGCCGCATCGCCCGCGCCAGATGCGGGAGCGCGGCCAGGAAGACGGCCATGTAGATCGCAACCAGGGCCACCCAAGCGATCTGCGCGATCAACGGCGTGCCGCTGCGCACATCCTGCCCCGGTTCATCCCGCGTTGCTTGCATCACCTGCTCTCATCTGCCAGTCCTGGCGCAGCAGCGCCATCATCACAAGGTCATCGTAGCTGCCGTCGCTCCAGACATGCTGGCGCAACCGGCCCTCCTCCACAAAGCCGCAGGCGCGGTAGGCGCGGATAGCCCGTTCGTTGCGGGCGTGCACCTCAAGAAACACCTTGTACAGGTTGTGATGCCGGAAGCCGTAGTCCACCAGCAACTGCACGGCCTCGCGGCCGTAGCCCTGACCCCAGTACGCCTGGTCGCCGATGGTGATGCCCAGCTCCATGCGCCGCGCCACCTGGTGGTGGTTGAACAGCGCACACTGGCCGATGAAGACACCGTCCACTTCGATGGCAAAGCCAGTCCCATCGCGCCCGCCGTTGCCGGCCGATGCGTCGAACTCGGCCTGCAGGCGTTCCAGCGACTGGGGCATGGGCGGGTCACCCCCGCCGGCCAGCTCGACCGCCATGTCGTTGTTGAACTGGTTCAGTCGCGGCAGGTCGTCGCGCCGTATCGGTCGCAATGTTACGCGGGACCCTTGAAGCATTGTTGTCTCCGGTTGCTTGCTGCATCATGCCTTGCGGCACTGAAAAACAATCGTCCCGGTATGCTGCGGGCCAAATGGCTCGCCGGTGTAATCGCCGGTGACTTCGATGTCGGTGAAGCCGGCTATCTGGAGCATTGTGACCACCTCCGGCTTGAAGTACCAGTGGTTCTGGCCGGCGTGGATCTCCTCTTGCAGCAGTGTCTCGCCGTCCATCAGCCGGTAGCGCCGCTGCTCGCAGGTCAGCTGTTCCACCGGATCGACCCCGGTCAGGCGCCGGTCTATCACCAGCCTGCGCTCGCCGTCGAACTCCTTGACCACGTGCGGCACCCACTCGCCCGGATAGACCCGCTCCTTTTCAGGGTTGTTGTATTCATAGTCGCCCCAGTCGTCCCAGTAGACGTTGAAAGCCAGCACCCCGCCGGGCCGCAGGTGCTCGTGGAAACGGCGCAGCGCCTGGATTGCGTTGTCGCGGCCGACGACGCATGTCCAGCTACCACAGGGAACGTAGATACAGTCGTAGCGTTTAGGCAGGTCCAGTGCCTGCATCGGCTGGCAGTAGAGCGCTGGCGCCAGGCCGTCGGCCTCCGCCTTTTGGCGGCAGACTGCCAGCATGTCGGCCGAGCTGTCCACGCCTTCTACGGCCAGCCCGGCCTTCAGATAGCTGCGCAGCAAACGGCCGGCGCCGCAGGCCACATCGAGCGCCAGCCCGCCTGCCTGCTCGACTACCTGCTTGTAGAAGTCGTGGTCCCACGAGGGGTCGTCGTAGGCCGACCAGTGCATGGCGGCCAGCCCTGAGTACATGTCTACTTCATCGAATTGTCCCATGGTGCTCCTTCAAGAGTGCCAGCACACGTCGGTTCTGGCGTATCCAGACCGTGTCGAGTCTACAAGCCGAAAAACCCTTGCAGCAGTAGTTGTACGCCCCAAACGATCAACGGCAACAAAACGGCCGCCAGGATCCGGCCAGCGTCCCCGACTGCCACGGCCACGTCAGAATCCTGGCAACGACGCCGCGCTCGACCAGCAGCGCGTCCATCACCTCGCGCAGCGATGCCAGCCTGTCAACCTCCCCGGCATCGATGCGCCGATGCAGATCTGAAAACGCGGCCTGCAGCCGCCCGTCAATTGCTGTCAGGTGGTCTTCCTTGACAGTCCTGATGCGCTTGTGAATGTCGAACAGGGTCGTGATGAACGAAACAACAATGCCCGTCATGACCAGGCCAGTCGTGGCGGTCCAGGGAATGTTGCGCACCAACGCCGGATAGAGCAGCACGCCGGCATATACAACGATCAGCCAACCGATCCCCATGCGCAGGGTCAGTCCCGAAAACGCGTAGAGTTCACCGGAGCGAAACAGGTCCAGTTTGTCCGCAAGAGCGTAGGTCTGTCGGATCAGCCGCAATTGCCGGTACGTCATGTAGATGGCTGCGAAAATGAACGCCGATCCCAACATACTGAGCGCCATGTTGACCACAGTTGCCAGCGGCGTGTCCATGAATGGGCTGGAGATCTCAGGGTACATGCGCAGCGATATGTATGCCAAAAGCGCCCCCAGGACCATGCTGATCACCACCCCGCGTCCGGGCATGAACGCAAACTGGTAACACAGGCCGGCGTAGGTCTTCTCGTCCATGTCAAGGGCAGGACGAAACGCGCGCAACGCCTCGGCAGATGTTCGTTCCAGGTAGTAGATGAACCCCAGGCTATACGGTATCCAGGTGTTTATCATCAGCACGCGCCGGTCGACTGTCCCCGGTTCCAAAATGCCCTCATGCCAGATCGTCAGATGCACTACTGTGACCAGAACAAGCCAAATACCGACCAGCACCACCGGAACCGGTACAGGCAAGCCCTGCATCCAGCGCAGCAATCGGTCGACCCAGCTCCGAGGATACGGGTGATCGCTGTCAGTCGGTGAATCGGAGAGAATTGTGCTCATAGGCGACGGTGGCCGAACAGGTATTCAACATCTGTTTCAACGAAACTACAACGACGATTGCGCCATCGTTGCAGACCGGACTTTGGGGGATATCGGCGGGAGTCACGAATCATCCCGCAGCCAGATGCTGACCTGTTCTGGCTGCATTGTCTCCTGCACCACGCGAACCAGCTCAGCCGTCAGCGTGTCAAGGTCAGTCTCGTCGCGCGCCGTTACCGCGAACTCTGCCAGCACCTGTTGTGCATCGTACTTCTGGCGAAAGAAGCGCCGGTCGATGCCGCCCTGCAGGCGGCGGCGCAGCGGGCTGAACAGCGCCGCGATCAGCAGCGTCGAGACCACGATTGCCAGCGCCGACTGCTGGCCCGTCACCCGTGAGAAGAGGCCGGTCAGCAGCGTCACGCTGCCGAAGTAGACCAGCGCCAGGAGCACCGTCAGCGCGCCGTAGACCAGCGTGCGCCGGATGATGACGTCGATGTCCCAGAGCCGGTAGCGCAGAATCGAGAACACCACCGACAGCGGGAAAAGGCTGATGATCAGGTTCTGGAGGAGCGCGCTGAAGTTGAGCGCCAGCCGCGTCCGGCCGGGCGGCAGCGGAAACAGCTCTACAAATACCGTCCAGACCACCATCATCGAGAACATGCAGAGCAAGCCGAACAGGATCCACTTGGTCTGCTGGCGCTGGGTTGGCGTCGAAACGGTGCGGTAGCGCTGAACCTGCGCCACGACAGCGGCGGTCGCGCCCATGATGAACGTAGCCAGCACCAGCACGCTGGCCGACTGTGCCTGCCGCAACGTCGCCGGCAAGAAGAGGTCCACGACGATGACAAGGACTGTCGCCAGCGCCGGGTACAGCGACCAGCGCGGCGCAAATCGGCCGTCAGGAAAGAGAAAGATGAGCAGCAGCACCAGAATCACCGACAGGTTGGTCAGGGTCTCCACTGGTCCGCGCAGCGCAGCAACGTTCCGCATGAGGCTGCGCATTTCCTCTGCGAAGAACACGGTTCCCAGAAACAGAAATGCCAGCGACACCATGATTCCGATCCACGTATCGGAGATGCGCCAGAAGATCAGCAGCGCCGGCCCTACGAATACCAGGAACACATAGATCTCCAGCACCAACATGAACGCTGCGTAGAACCGCAGGTTGAGTCCAAGGTCCTGCAACGCGGCCGCCTCGACCGGCGCCAGCGCCAGCACATAACAAGGCTGTGCAGTGCAGACCTCCACGACCTCTCTGTAACGCCAGCTAAGCCCCGCAACGAACCCGCCGAGCAGCAACACCGCAATGACAACCCACCCGGCGCGCACCAGGTGTAGCCATGGGCGCGGAATCTGGCTGTCCGGGACGGCGGCGAAGGTCATCGGGCTTCCCTTGTCATTCTCCGGCGTCCGGCTTTCTCAGCCACACGCTGACGTGTTCAGGCCGCATCGTGTCCTGCACCACCCGCACCATCTCGGCCAGCAAGGCGTCCAGATCGGTCTCGTCGCGGGCTTTGCGGGCAAACTCCTCCAGGACCTCCTGGGCATCATAGCTGCTGCGGAAGAAACGGCGGTCAATGGCGTGCTGAACGCGGCGGCGCAGCGGATTGAAGAGCGCGGCAATCAGCAGCGTCGAGATCACGATGGCCAGCGCCGACTGCTGTCCGGTAACCCGCGAGAAGAGGCTGGTCAGCAGCGTCACGCTGCCAAAATAGACCAGCAGCAGCACCGCCGTCAGCAGCGCATAGCTGACCGTGCGCCGCAACACCAGGTCGATATCGTACAGCCGGTAGCGCAGCATGGCAAAGCCAATTGCCAGCACCGGCAGAATCGGCGCAGCATTGACCAGCAACGCGCCGTACGGCAGATCAGCCGCGAACGCCAGCGCCAATCCCAGCACCACCAGCAGCGCCGTGGCAGCCAGACCGACAAGCAGCCACTTGATCTGCTGCTTCTCGACCAGACCCGACCTGCGGTAGCGCGCTGCAACCTCACCCAGAACTACCAGCAGCATGAGCGGCATCATGGGCACGCCGATGGCAAACAGTGCGTTGTAAATCGACCCGGGATGGCTGGCGACAAACGGGTTAGAAACCTGATAGGCGGAACTCATGGGCTGTTCGATGGCAGCCGCAATTAGCAGACAACCGGTGAAGATTGCCAGGGGAATTCCGATGGCAAGCGTCCAGTTGCGGGTTAGAATGTGTCCGTCGGGAAAAACTGCCATCAACAATACCAGCAGCGCGTACACGATAATCCAAACCCAGTTGCTCACCCACGCGACGATCTGACCGCCGGCCAGCGGCGCTGCAGCAGACAGGTTCATGTAGACGGTTAGCTCGCTGAGCAACGGGATCAACAGATACAGCGTGCCAACCAGGACCATCAACCAGCCAACGCGGTTGCGCCCCTGACGGCTGACGATCAGCACGCCCAGCGCGGTCGTCAGCAACGGCACAGCGACTCCGATCAGAAGCACGTTGATGAGCGCGGGAAGATTAGCGCGCGAGCCGCCCAGCGTGCCCCACGAAGCAGGAACCACGGTGTTCCGGTTGACGACATACAACACAAGAGTGCCAACACTCAACGCCAGAACCAGCGCCAGCAGCAGCCAGAGCGGCCACACGCGCCGGTTCGCAGTTGTCGGGGAGTTCATGGGGCGATAATAAACCAAACTCTGGCCAAGGTCAAGTCAACTCCGGCTGCCCGTCCTCTTCAATTCCTTGCCGTTTGGCTGCGGGCAGTCAGCAGGCCGAGCACCAAACCATAGACCAGATGCGCCACAAGGCGGTGCGCCAGCCCGATGTCCATCAGCAGCGGGTTGAGCGCAGCCACTGCGGCCTGGGCGATCACCATCAAGACCAGTCCGTAGACCAACCCGGCCGCCCAGGCAGGGATCCGCGACAGCCGGCTGTGCAGCGGCCGCCAGAGCAGACCCCACACGACGCCATAGACGCCGCTGACCGCCAGGTGCGCCAGCAGGCCGGACACCGGATTGTCCAGCGCCCCGCCCAGCCGCGTCCAGATCATGACTGGGCCGATGCCTTGCATCAGACCGGCTAACACGATGTAGACCGCCATGGCCAGCCCCGCGACCAGCCCGTGAAACAGCCCACCTACCGCTGCGTCACCTGCGGTTGTGCGCTTGCTTGAGAATGTATCTGTGGATGCCATGGGAGCGTTCCTTTCCCAGCAGGTTGCGTGCATACAGTTGATCGTTTGTACCAACTGCTGCTATTCTATCCCGATGGCGTCCCATAATCGTTACGAAAACCGTTACGAAACCTGTGATTCCCTGGTATTGTGTCGTGTTTCGCAAGCTTGGGCTGAGCAGGCACATGTGGTGTGTCCGCTCAGCCAAGCAAGCCCAGGAGGCGCTATGGTTCGGCTGACTTCTCGATCAACTGCCGCAGCTCGGCGATCTCCGCCAGCCAGAGCGCGCTGCTGGCGTCGCTGGGCATGCGCCAATCGCCCCGGGGTGACAGCGCCACCGAGCCGACTTTCGGACCGTCGGGCATTGCAGAACGCTTGAACTGCTGGCTGAAAAAGCGCCGGTAGAACACCTCCAGCCAGCGCAGGAGTGTGGCATCGTCGAAGACCCCCCCGAATGCCTGGCGCGCCAGAAAGAAGACCTTGCGCGGCGGGAACTGGTAACGTACAGTTTGAAAGAGAAAGAAATCATGCAGCTCGTAGGGGCCGATACTCTCCTCGGTCTTTTGCGCTAACCGGCCCTCTTTGTCCAGGGGCAGCAACTCCGGCGTAATCGGCGTCGCGCAGATGTCGCGCAGAATCGCGGCCGTCTCGCCGCTGTACTCCGCCTCCGCCACCCACGCTACCAGGTAGCGCACCAACGTCTTGGGCACGCCCGCGTTGACGTGGTACATACTCATGTGGTCGCCGTTGTAGGTCAGCCAGCCCAGCGCCAGCTCGGACAGGTCACCGGTGCCGACCACGAAGCCGCCTGTCTGGTTGGCCACATCCATCAACAGCTGCGTGCGCTCGCGGGCCTGTGCGTTCTCGTAGGTCACGTCGTGAACAGCCTCGTCGTGGCCGATGTCGCGGAAGTGCTGGCGAACCGCGTCGGCTATGGGGATGGTTCGCAGCGTGACACCCAACGCACGGGCCAGATTGGAGGCATTGTCGCGCGTCCGGTCGCTGGTGCCGAAGCCAGGCATGGTGACCGCGACGATCCCGGCGCGCGCCAGCCCGACCGTGTCGAAGGCTCTGACCGCCACCAGCAGCGCCAACGTCGAGTCGAGTCCGCCCGAGATGCCGATGGTCACGGTCTGCACACCGATGTGCCGCAGCCGTTTTGCCAACCCGGTGGACTGGATGCTGAAGATCTCGCTGCAATGCTCGGCCCGGCGAGCCGGATCGGCCGGCACAAAAGGCGTTCGGCTGAGCGGCCTCAGCAACGGCTCGCGCGCCGGCAGTCCTACATTGTATGACCAGACCTCACCGGGAAGCGTGAAGGTGATCGTACGGAACAGGCGCGCGGTTGAGACGCCGAGAAGGTGCTGTTGTGCAGCCGCTCGTGCACCAAGCGCTGCACGTCGATGTCGGCAACGGCCATCTGTGTAGCGAAGGAAAATCGTTCGGTCTGCGCCAGGATCGCGCCGTTCTCGGCGATCAGCGAATGGCCCGCCCAGACGGTATCGGTGGTCGACTCGTTGGGCCCTGCCCCGGCATAGCAGTAGGCCGCCAGGCAGCGGGCCGACTGCTGGCGCACCAGATCGCGCCGGTAGTCGGCCTTGGCCAGCAGCTCGTTGCTGGCTGACCCATTGAGCAACACCGTCGCGCCGCCCAGCGCCAGCTCACCGCTGGGCGGCTGCACGGCCCACAGGTCCTCACAGATCTCGATGCCCAGCACGCAGCCCGCCAGGTTGTCAGCGGCGAAGAGCAGGTCGCGGCCAAATGGAACCGCTTCCTCGAAGCGATCCAGCGTCACGCTCTGCCGCGTTGCCAGCGCACCGGAGGTGAACCAGCGCGCCTCGTAGAACTCGTTAGTCGTGGGCAAATAGGTCTTGGGGACGATGCCTACCACGCTGCCCCCGGCCAACAGCGCCGCGCAGTTGTACAGCCGGCCATCCAGGTCCAGGGGAAGCCCGACCACGGCGGCGACGGGACGTGACAGCGTCTGCCAGGCCAACTCGATCAGCGCAGCGCGTGCAGCTTCCAGCAAGAGCTCCTGATAGAACAGATCGCCACAGGAGTAGCCGGTGATACAAAGCTCCGGGAAGAGCGCCAACCGGCAGCCCTGCTCGGCCGCCGCGTCCAACGCATCGCCGATGGCGCGCGCGTTGAAGTCCACATCGGCCACCCGCAGCTCCGGCGACACGACAGCGACGCGTATGAAGCCCAACGCCTGCCCGTTCAGCTTGATCGGGTCCATCAGTTGCCCTCCTAATTGCCCACCATCGCGCGCAGGAAGAACACCACGTTGGCCGGGCGCTCGGCCAGCCGGCGCATGTAGTACGGATACCAGCGCGTGCCGTAGGGGATGTAGACCCGCATGCGATAGCCCTGGTCGGCCAGTTGCTGCTGCAGGTCGCGGCGAATGCCGTAGAGCATCTGGAACTCGAAGCGGTCGGGTGAGATGTTGTGATGGTAGGCGTAGGCCTTGGTCCAGTTGATGATCATGTGGTCGTGGCTGGCCAGCGCCGGGTAAACCCCCGGATACGCGTCGCGGCAGTCCAGCATCAAGGTCATCAACGACACCAGGCTGGCGTCCACTTCAGACTTCTCCTGCCAGGCCACTTCCGGCGGCTCGTCATACGCGCCCTTGCACAGCCGGAAATGGCCGCGCCCCGCTGCCATGAGCCGGCGCACGTCGCTCTCGGTGCGGTAGAGGTAGGCCTGCAGCACCAGCCCGGTGTTGCCAAACTCATCGCGCAGCCGCTCGTAGATGGCAATCGTACGATCGGTGACCGGCGAGTCCTCCATGTCGATGCGCACGAAGTTGCCCAACTCGGCCGCAGTTTGCACGATGCGCCGCACGTTTTCGTAGCAGAAGTCGTCATCCACCGCCAGCCCCATAGCGGTCAGCTTGATGGAGATGTTGGAGTTGACGCCGGCGCGATGGATGGCGCTCAGCGCGTGAATGTACTCATCGGCGTTGGCGCGCGCCTCGGTCTCGCTGTGGACGTGCTCACCCAGGAAGTCGAGGGTGGCAGCCATGCCGGCCGCGTTGGTCGCGCGGATCGCGTCAATTGCGTCCTCCAGCCGCTCGCCGGCGATGAACCGCCGCGCCGCCCGCCGGCTGACGGGAAAACCGACGATGACGCTTTGCAACTGCGGACTTTTGGAAAGGGCGATGAAGAAATGACGAAGGGGTGAGGCCATGGTGGCTCCTTTGCCAGGGAAGTTGATCAGGGTCTGACGCAATCGATTATAGAAGAAAGCTACAGCACCGTCAACAAACGAAAACCGTCTTGACGTTCCCGCGGCGGTATGCTACACTCCGGGCGTCAATCCACTCATCGTCCCACACTGCACCCAGGAGGCGCGCTGCCATGCGCATCGCAGATTACCCACGACCCAAGGACGACAACGGCCGGGGACTCCACTGGTCCACCCTTCTCTACAACACAGCCGTCTCACCCAATCTCGACTACTGGGTCGAGCAACTGCTGGCCATGAAAATCAAGTGGCTCAAGTTGCTGGACGACGGCGGCGGCTCGGCGCTGGAGTTCTGCCGCAAGCTGGTCGACGCCGACATCATGCCCGTGGTGCGCTTCTACTTTCCCCAACTGAACCCGCACCATATGACATCGCGCCAATTGGACACTGTCAGCCGTTATGTCGATATTGGTGTCCGCTACTTCGAAGCCAACAATGAGCCCGATCTGCCGGCCGAGTGGCACAACAACCAACGCCCGCCTAACTGGCTTGACGTCGTGGTGGACAACTTTATACGCGACGCGGACGGCGTGTTGAGCCGCGGCGGATTGTTGGCGCTGCCCGCGATGGGACCGGGGTCACTGGACAACCCGGTGACGCGGGTCGTCCAAAAGGGCCGCCGCGACCTCTTCGAGAACGGCTGCTGGGTCGCCATCCACAACTACACCCTCAACCATCCGCTGGACTACCCCGACGATCCCGTCAACCAGGCCGGCCAGCCGCTGACGGAGGAAGAGTACGACGAGCTGGCCGCCTGGCAGTACAGCGAACTGAGCTACGACGAGATCGTGGCTCAGGGCATACCTGTCAGCGCCGAGGACTACGGCAAGTTCAACCGTTGGGCGTGGGACGGCCGGCCGTTGGCGATGATCAACGAGATCCGCATGCGCAACAAGAACCCGGGTGCAACCATCATGGACGACGCCAACTGCTTTCGCGGCTTCGAAGCGGCTGGCGCAATGATCCATGAGGCGTTGGGCTTCTACGTCCCGGTGATCAGCACCGAGGGCGGCGCTGTAGTGGGCTGGGGCGACGACAACCGCTACGCCAAGGTCAACCCCACGACCCACAACCAGTGGATGCTGGAGATCACCCGCTTCATGCAGAGCGACGCTCCGGACTGGTATTTCACCTGCTGCACCTGGCTGATCGCCTCGAAGGCGCTGGGCGATTTCAACCCGACCTGGGACCAGATGTCGTGGTTCACCAATGCCTGGGACCTGCAGTTCGGCCTCAGCGGGCAGTTGCCCATCGTGCAAACCCTGAAGAACGAACCATCTGTCGTGCGGCCGGAGCTGCAAGACGGCGACAGCGGTATCTTCGGCGTCGTGCGCCGCACAGATGGGCAGCCGGCCGGCGGCGTCTCCCTGCGCCTTACCGGCACCGGCGTCGACCTGTCAACCAGCAGCGCGCCGGACGGCAGCTACCGCTTCGAAAATCTGGCAGCCGGCAGCTACCGCATCAGTTCCGGCGCGGCCGTGCTGCGCGACGCCATCGACCTGGGAGAGAACCAGATGGAGGAGATCGACCTGACTGTGGAGCAAGGCCAGCAGAGCCGCATCGAGGGAACGGTCCGCGATACGACCGGTCAGCCGCGTGCCGGGCTGGACGTTACTGTGGGCCGTCTGGCTGAGCAACTGGCGACGGTCCGCACAGGCGCCGACGGCCGCTACTCAGTCGGCAGCCTGCCCGCCGGCTCGTACTGGGCCATTACCGGGGACGGCAGCGCGGCGGTAGCTGGCATCGTGCTGGATGGCTTCGACAACCGCACGGTAAACCTGACTGTGCCGGCTGCGACCGGCTTCCGCTATGCTGTGGTCACAAAGCGCCTGTTGGACAGGGCCGAGACCGGCAACCGGCGCATGTTCTACGGCGTCGTGCGCGATGAAAACGGGATCGGACTCGACGGGAAGACCGTCCAGATGTCGTGGCCGGACGCGCAGCCCAACGCCGAATTCCCCAAGGTCGTCACCCCCAAGGATCGATTCAAACCGGCCGGCAACTTCGAGTTCCTGCACAGCCCCGGTGAGTTCATCCTCGAGGTGGTCGATCCGCAGACGCCGAGCGACAAAGCCGAAGGCCTCAAGACCAGGGACATCCCCGGCCGTGAGGGCGACCCGATCACCTGGGAGGTCAATTTCCAGCGCGAGCCGGTTGGTGCGCCCCCGGGAACAGCCAGCTTGAGCGGTGTGGTCGAGAACGGAGCGGATCTGGGGCTGACGCTCTGGCAGGGCGGGCAGGCTGGCCAGCCCGGCGCGCGCAGCTGGGCCGCGGTGCTGCCGGCCGATGGCCGCTACAGCTTCGGGGCGTTGCCGGCGGGCCGCTACACGCTGGAACTGGAGGGCAGGGGCGAGATCCATCACCTGGACCTGGCGACAGGCCAGGCAGCCACCTTCGATTATGCGGCCGACCCGACTCACCCGGTTACCGGCGCGCTGGAGGGCACGCTGACCAGCCACACCGGCGATCCGGTCGCGGGACGGGTCGTGCTGTTGCTGCGCGACGGCGTGCAGGCGGCCAGCGCGACCACCGACCCGGCCGGCCATTTTCGCTTCACCCAGATCGAGCCGGGCCTCTACGACATCAGCGTCGAGGGCGAAGGGACGCTGGCCGAAAACGTCAGCATCACAGGCGGCGTGACAGGCAGCATCGCCCTGACGCTGCCTGAACCGGTGGTGGCAACCAAGCCGCTGGCGCGCTACCTGCTGCTGCCCGCGACTGAGAGCGGGCGAGGGTTGCTCGACCTGCTGCTGCCATACATTCGTGCAAACAGCCTGGCGGCCGGGGTGCGCCTGAGCGAAGCGATGCACGCGGCGGCGGTGGACATCGTCGGCGGCGAGGAGGTGGTCAGCGCGGATCAAGAGCAGGCGCTGCGGGACGGCGGCAGCGTTGTCACCCGCCTGCCGGCCGACCCGTTCGAACTGGCGGAGGTGCTGGAGCTATGACCACGTCGCTGAAACGCCTGCTGCTCTGGCTAAGTGGTGCGCCGGAGGAACACGTGGCAACGGCCGAAGGGGACCAATCGACGCAGGCAGCCCCGCCACCGCCAACACCGGCCGGTCCGGCCGTTGAATTCCTGGCAGCAACGCCTGAACCGGTGCCGGTGGCCGCGCTGCCTGCCAACGATACCTTGCTCGACACCCGGGAGGTCCATGTGCCCGCAGAACCAATCAACGACGCGACGGCCTACGGCGTGGAGATCGTCCCCGTCGATGTGCCTGTCGGCACAACCTACTGGCGTGCGATCCGGGTGCATCATCTCACGCCGGCCGAGAACCATGGCAACCACCACATCTTCCTGGATGCACTGGATGAAGCCGGCAATCGCATCATGGGCGCCAAAGCGCGCGTGACCTGGCCGGCCGGCGAGCAGACGATCACGGTGGACAAACCGCCCAGCGAGCCGGGCGCCAATTTCCCGATGTGGAAGTGGCAGATCTGTGCGGTGGAGATGCTGGATCTGCCCAGCGATCAGGTCGTCAACATGCATACCGGCCACCCGGACGAACCACCCGGCACCGGCAACACACTGTTCCACCACTCGTTTCAGGTCGATTTTCAGCGGGCTGTCAAGGCGCCGTCCGACACGGGCAGCGTCATCAGCGGAACGGTGACCAATGGCGGAGGCCACCGGGTGTTGCTGACGTTGGATGGCGAGATCGTGGCGCGCAGCGATGTAGACGCCGCCGGCGGCTATCGCTTCGAAAACGTGCCCGCAGGCGAATACGTGCTGGTGGTGGAGGGAGCAGGCGTCTACTCCGACCCGGTAACGGTGGACGGTGAGCAGCCGGTCGTGGTCAATCTGGAGGTTCCACCTCCACTGCAGGAGGGCAAGGTCATGGATCGCTATGTTTTGTTCGGCGCGCCGGGATCGCCGCGCACGGCCGTCTACCTGTCACAGGCAAGACCGGCGCTGCTGTCGTATCAACCGACCTTCGGGTTCGACCCGGCCGAAGCCGCCTACGCGCAGAACGTGGTGGTTGTAGGCGGGCTGCAGGATGTCAGCCAGACTGCGGAAGACAGCCTGATCGCCGCCGGCAGCCGCGTCGAGCGCATCCAGGGCAGCCCCGCTCAGATCGCGGCAGGGCTCGAGCGCATCCTGAACCCGGGAGGGCCGGTGTGATGCAGCCGCGTGCCCATGCCCGTGATCCCTGTCTGGCTCTTAGTCTTCAGCAACGCCGCGACTCTTCGTCGGCGGTGACGATGTACCGACTGCAGCAAAGCTTGTCGCAAGCCAACAGCGAATGCGACTAAGTTGCAGGCGCTTGTAGCAGGTTGGAAGGGGTTTGAAATTGCTGGTCGGTTTTCACCTAGATGAGATCGCACAGGCACACGAGTTCGTCGAACATCCAACTAAGTCGGGAAGCAGTTGTTGTAACGATTTGAAAGCAATCGTCAGCCGGCTACGCACGTTTTACAACCTGGCGCCTAACAGTGCATAAGGAAGCCATGCCAAGATCCGCACTTAAGCTGTATCAGAAGTATTTTGAGGAAAGGGGGTTCTGAGCGGCTGGATCTGTTTGAAGTCATCGCTGACCAGATTCCAAGGTTCAGGAAAGCATTGTACCCCGGCAGATTTTGTGCACATCACACCTCTTTCGTGTTCCCCGATGTCGTGTGCGTGGACAACGACAAACAAACAACAGTTCTTTGGCAAGCCAGAAATCTTCAAGTTCAGCAACCTTAGCTGAACGAAAGATCTATCCACAGAATCAAGTCTCGTTTCAGTTTGCTGACTACAGAGATGGTTTGATGAGCCATTTGAGACTTTTGATCTCTTGATTTCGCAATACGCTGGGTTTGTCGGACAACATTGCAAACCGTATCTACGACCAGGTGGTTACCTCTTGGCCAAACAACAGCCATGGCAGCATAGGCTTGGCAGCCATCGATACGCCAACCGGTTGAAGGCCGTGTTCTCCGTTAGAAACGGAAAACATCGCATCAACGAGACAAGTCTACTGAGGAAGTATTCGTTCCGAAAGTCGCAAACTCAGATCACCAGGGAGTATCTCGAGGCGCTTCAAAAAGGTATTGGCTACAAGAAAACCGCGGGGGTATATTTGTTCCAGAAAGCCCTGTAAAGGTTGGTCAGACTTTGACGCACGCCCGATTTGAGTAGGGGTCAAAATATGCCGATCCCGGCGGCGCGAAGGACTGGCGTTGTATGTTATATTCGTTCTTGCAGGCTGTTCGGCGGGGCGCTGTTTGACAAACCAGGTCGCTGGCCGCGGTATGACGACGCCTGCCCCCGGCAACTCGTACGGTGTTGGCATCATGCTCCGGGATGAATATATGGGGGCATGCCGGCTATATTGCCGAGGTATCAGTCGATCCTCCGTTGTGCGCCCAAGTTCGATGCAGTTGTTGTGATGTTCTACAACAACGATGGCGCTGACCCCGAACAAAGCCCTGGCGGATGTGATGAGGTCCGGAGCGAACTTTCATTGCTGCCTCGCTACTGCGGGTGATGTACCGGACCTTCAACTGGTTGGCCGATTAGCGGCTCAACACAATCGCAGACGACAGTCGGGCGGGTTGGAAACCCGCCCGACTGCGCGCTAACAAATAGCGCGAGCGCTAAATCAACTAAAACCGGTGACAGATCCGCAGCCGATCCGGCATCCCTGTAGCAGGAAGTGATTCTTGATGGAGCAAATGCGCTGATCAGACATGTGCTACAGGAGGCGCCGATGAGATCGTGGATGTTGCGTGAAGTACGAAAAAGACGATGTGGCGACAATGTACGAGGAAGCAGAGCGGAGCCGATTGGCAGCTACCGTGGCCAACGAGTCGCTGACTGACCAGGCTTCCAGGAACGATCCAACCCGATCTCCGGTGTGCGGTATGCGATCCATTCAACCAGGGTTCGCTGGGCGGCCGGCATCGCCTTGGTCGCAGCAGCTGCTTGGCGCCGCGGTCGCGCTGGTAAGCTGGGTAAACGGTATTTTGCCCGCACCGAAGGGTTGAGGTGATCTGCGGGATCTTGCACAGCAGGCCGAGGCGACCGATCACGTCCCGGACGTCCGCCAGATCGCGCAGCCGGTGAGGAGCCGCGCTGCTGCCCGGCCAGCTTCAGCTCAGCAGCCGGTCCAGTGCGTCTCAGATCCGTTGATCTCCACGGATACCCCGGTTGATCTGGGTCACTTGAAGGCGCTGGCCTCGCCAGCGCTGGTTCCGCCACCGCAGATTCTGCTCGTATTGTAACGAAGAATCTTCCGGTATCACGCTCGTCCCACGTCGTGCTATCCGACAAACCGCTGGATCACCATGCTCGCGTTCTGTCCGCCGAATCCGAAAGCGCTGCACATCCCCACATCTACCTGCCGCTGCTCAGCCTTGTTGGGCACATAGTTGAGGTCGCACGCGGGGTCGGGCTCGAAGTAGTTGATCGTCGGTGGCACGACGCTGTCCTGGATGGCGCCAACGATTGCGGCAGCCGATGCGGTGCCGGCCGCTCCCATCATGTGGCCGACCATCGACTTGATCGAACTCACCCGGGTGTCATAGGCCGCCTCGCCCAGCGCGGTCTTGATGGCAGCCGTCTCGGAGGAGTCGTTGAGACGTGTGCCGGTGCCGTGGGCGCAGATGTAGTCCACATCCTCGCCCTCAATGTGGGCCTGCTGCATCGCCAGCTTCATAGCCCGGGCCGCGCCCCGTCCAGAGGGATCGGGCGCCGCCAGGTTGTAGGCATCCGAGGTCAGCGCATAGCCCGTGATCTCGGCCAGGATGGTGGCGCCGCGCTCTTTGGCGTGCGCTTCGGTCTCCAGCGCCATGACAACCGCGCCTTCGCCCAGGATCATGCCGTCGCGCGTGTTGCAGAAGGGCCGGCAGGCGGTTTCGGGTTCGTCGTTGCGCGTCGACATCGCACCGAGGCGGCTGAACGACGCCATCATCAGCGGAGTCTGGAAGGCATCGGTACCACCGGCCAGCATGATGTCAGCCTCACCGCGCTGCAGCCGGTAGGCCGCCTCACCTAACGATGAGATGCCGGTCGCGCAGGCTGTCATACGCGAGTCGACCGGACCCGTGATCCCCAGGCGAATGGCGATATAGCTGGGCGTCGTGCTGATCAGCACCGCCGGCGCGACGGTCGGATTGATCCGCCGCGGTCCTTTTTCGCGCAGGATAAACACCTGCTCCTCCAGAATGTCGAGCCCGCCAAATGCGCTGCCCATCTCCATGCCGACTCGATCCATATCCTGCTCTTCGAGGTCAATGCCGGCCTGGTCAAGCGCCTGGGCGGTGGCAGCCCATGCATATTGGGTGACCGCAGCCAAACGCTTGGCTTCCTTTGGTTCAAAATATCGCGCCGAGTCGAAGTCCCGCACCGAGCAGGCGAACTGGGTCGGGAACCCGGTCGGATCAAAATGTGTAATCCGTGCGCCGGCCGACGTGCCGGCAAGAAGGTTCGCCCAGGTCTCGGGCCAGGTGTGGCCCAGAGGCGTCACTGCGCCGATACCGGTAATCACAACGCGAGGCAAATGCCCGTTCTGCTTCATCTGAGTTGCTCCAATAGTGGTCTTGCTTGGCTTAGGGGTAGTGCCGCAGCGCTCGGCAATCCTGAAGGACGCGCGCGAGGGTCACCTACACGTGTAGTAACACGGTTGGTTCGGATTGGATGCGCAGCAAAGAAGCTAAATTGCGGGAGAATTCACGCGAGGGCGGATCAGTCCGCCTCCAAGGCAGACATCCCCGTCGTAGAACACCGCCGCCTGCCCAGGCGTAATATCGCGCAGCGGTGCATCGAAGTGAACGGCGACAGTGTCCTCTTCGGCCTCAACAGAAGCAGGTGCGGGCGACGCCTTGTAGCGTATCTTGACGCGGGCGCGAAAGACAGACGCGGGTGGCCGGCCGGCGATCCAGTTTACCTGGGAGGCAACCAGGTGGTTGCGTCCCAACTCCGCGGCGGGACCGACCACCAGCCGATTGTCGGCCGGCTCCAGGCGCAGCACGAAGAGCGGCTCAGACGCCGCAATGCCCAGCCCTTTGCGCTGGCCAACAGTGTAATACGGCAGGCCAGCGTGCTCGCCCAGGACCTTACCGGACGAATCCACCATCTGACCGGGCCGAATCGCCCCCTCAGGCGACCAGTCACGGAGAAAGCGCCGGTAGTCGCCATCGGCCAGAAAGCAGAGGTCCTGACTGTCGTGGCGGATGGCAACGGACAAGCCGCGCTCGGCGGCCATCCGCCGTACCTCAGGCTTGGCGTACTCGCCAACCGGAAACAGCACGCGCGCCAGCTTGTCCTGGGTCAGGACGTGCAGCACGTAGCTCTGATCCTTGGCCGGATCGACACCGGTGAGGAGTTGGTATTGCGTATTGCGCCTTGTGTATTGCGTATCGCCAGGAAGGTAGTTTTCCTTGTTTTCTTTGTTTCCCTCGTTTCCCTCCACCAACCTGACCCGCGCATAATGCCCGGTCGCGAGGTAATCGGCGCCCAGGCTCAGCGCGTAGTTGTAGAGGTAGTCGAAGCGAATATGGCGGTTGCACTGAACGCAGGGGTTGGGGGTCTCGCCGGAAAGATAGCTGGCGACCGTGAAATCCACCACGCGCTGCTTGAACGGCTGCTCGACGTTGATCAGATAGAACGGGATACCCAGACGGTCGGCAACACGGCGCGCGTCATCGACTGCATCCAGCGAGCAGCACTTGTTGGCGCTGGCAACGCCCTCGGATACTTCCGACCAGAGCCGCATCATCACGCCGACCACGTCGTAGCCTTGCTCCACCAGCAGCGCTGCCGCCAGCGAACTGTCCACTCCCCCGCTCATCGCGACTACCACGCGCTTGTTCATACGTTTCGTTCTCTCAATCCACGATTCTCACGTTTCACGCTTCACGAAACGGTGACATCTCGCGCAGCCGCGCCACAAGCGGCGGCAGAACCTCAAGCAACCGGTCCACATGGGCATCAGTGTTGCTGTGCCCCAGGCTCAGCCGCAGGTGCCCGACTGCCTCGCCGCGGCACGCCCATCGCGGTCAGCACGTGGCTGGGCTCGCGCGCCGCTGGTACAGGCTGACCCGCTGCTGGCGCAGATGCCGGCCATATCCAGACCGATCAGCATCCCTTCCGCCTCAACGCCGGGAACAACGAAACTGGCATGATTCGCCATCCGCTGGGTGCGATGCCCCGTCAGGTAGCTCTCTGGCACGGCCGCCGGCATCTCCTCGATCAACCGGTCGCGCATGGCTGCCAGACGAGCAGACTCGGCAGCGCGCTCCGACTGGGCCAGCGACAGCGCCGTCGCCATGCCCACGATGTACGCCACGTTTTCCGTGCTGGCGCGGCGCTTGCCCTCGTGGCTGCCGCCGGTGATCTGCGGCTGCAAGGCGACGCCGCGGCGCGCGTACAGCAGGCCGATCCCTTTCGGTCCATAGAACTTGTGCGCGCCCAGCGACATCAGGTCAACGCCCAGATCGTTGACGTTGAGCGACAGCGAACCGGATGCCTGCACGGCGTCGCTGTGAAACGGCACGCTCCGCTCGCGGCAGACAGCGCTCAGCTCCGCCATCGGCTGGATCGTGCCGACCTCGTTGTTCGCAGCCATGATGCTGACGAGCAACGTGTCGGGCCGTATCGCCAGTGCCAGGTCCAGCGGACTGACCCGTCCCGTGGAGTCGACGTCGAGCACCGTCAGCTCAAAGTCGTACAGGTCGCGCAACTGCTCGGCTGTCTCGAGAATGCCTTTGTGCTCGACCGCGCTTACTACGAGATGATTGCCTTCGCCGCGCCGCCGTCGAGCCAACGCGACACCGCGCAACGCGAGGTTGTCGGCTTCGGTGCCGGAACTGGTGATGATCACCTCGCCCGGCGAGCAGCCGAGAACGTCCGCAATCTGTGAACGGGCCGCGCGCAGCGCCTTGCCGCTCTCCCGCCCCAGCCGGTGCAGGCTGCTGGGGTTGCCATAGTGCTGGCTGAAGTAGGGCAGCATCACCTCCAGCACTTCAGGGCGCACAGGGGTAGTGGCACAATGATCGAGGTAGATGGTTTCTGGCATAACAAATTCCTGACTGAGGCGCCGTGGCCGACCGTCACGAGTATACCACTGAACCAACTGCCTCACAAGGAATGCACATTCCTTCCGGCGTGCAGATGAACAGATTGTCAACCTTTCGAGACAGCCACAACGGCTTTGTTAATGTCGGCTTCATGTTTGCGTGGTATACTCCGCCGAACGTTTTGCACCCGTCCCACACGGGTCAACTCACATCGAGAGGAGCATCCTATGAAACTTTCAGGCAAGAAACGGGCCACCGGCCGTCGATTGGCCATCGGCGTGTTGCTGATCCTCGGGCTGATCGCCGGTTCCAGCGCGCTCGTTCTGGCGACGCCCGCGCCGGCTGCGTTCAACCCCAGCGACCTGACCTGGCAACAGGTTCACAACAGCCCCGGGGTCTACTGGTACACCGTTGACTTCCCCACCAGCCAGGTCGGCTACGCCATTGGCGGGCCGGACTGGAACGTCAACAGCGGCATCGGAACCGTTACCGTCGCCAAGACCACCAACGGCGGCCAGACATGGACGGCCAGCGCTGTTCCCAACACCAACCGCTTCATGCGCGGCCTGACGTGCAGCGACGCCAACAACTGCTGGATCGCCGGCGCAAGCAGCCCGCGCATCCAGCGCACCACCAACGGCGGTACGAACTGGACCGAGGCGTTCAACAACGCGGACTGGTCGGGCTGGCTCTGGTCGGCCGGCTGGACAGGCAACGCGACCACTGTGATGATCGGCACAACCGGCTACGCCAACGAACCCGGACGCCGCGCCAACTTCCTGCGCAGCACCAACGGCCTCAACTTCTTCGGCGTCATCGCCAACGACCCGCGCGAGTTCGTCGTCTACGACTTTTCCTGTCCGGTGGCCGGCACCTGCTACGCCGCGGCCAAGCAAACCGCCTTCAAGTCAACGGACGACGGCGCCTCCTGGAGCCGCAAAGCGCTGCCCAGCGGCCGCTATTACGGCATCGACTGCACGGATAGCAACACCTGCTGGGAGGTCGGCGGCCACAACAGCAGCACCACCGACGGTGTAGCCTATATCTACAAGACCACCAACGGCGGCAATGACTGGGAGCTTGCCACCGCTGCGCCGCTGACCGGCAATCGCCCGCGGCTGTGGAACGTTGAGATGGTCGACGCGACCCACGGGTTTGCGGTCGGCTGCACCAACGTCCCGGATCCCATCCTGGAGATCTGCACCGGCCAGGGGCTCCTCTACCGCACCGACGACGGCGTGAACTGGGTGCAGATTCCGTCGCCCACCAACGCGGACATCATGGACATCCACGCCACGAGCATGGAAGAGGTGGTCGTCGTCGATTGGGCGGGCAAGATCTGGCGCGGCGTCAGCGGACCGCCGACACCCACCCCGTCACCGACACCGACTACCAGCCCATATGACGTGAACAACGATGGCGTGGTGGACATTCTCGACATCACGCTGGTTGCGGCTCACTGGCAGCCCTAGCGGCACCGCACAGGTTGCTGGTTCAAGCGGCCGATGGCTGACCGTGACTGCTGTGGTACGGTTTTCCATCGGCCGCGGCGCACTGAGGTTCATTGAAAGGCGCCTGCATTGGCGCCGCGGCGACAGTTGAGGTATCATCGGGTGGCAAGGTCTGCTTGCGACGTTTCACACTATTGGAGGAAAAAACCGTGACAATAATCGAAAACGTTCTTGCCCGTGAGGTTCTCGACTCGCGCGGCAACCCAACCGTTGAAGTTGACATCGAGTTGGTCGACGGCGAGATGGGTCGCGCGATCGTGCCGTCCGGCGCATCGACCGGCGTCCACGAGGCACACGAGCTGCGCGACGGCGACAAGAGCCGCTATGGCGGCAAAGGCGTGCTCAAGGCAGTCGAAAACGTCAACACCGTGATCGCCGAGGCGTTGTTCGGCATGGACGCGCTGGACCAGGTCGGCGTGGACGAGCTGCTGATCGCGCTGGATGGCACGCCCAACAAGAGCAACCTGGGCGCGAACGCGATCCTGGCTGTGTCGCTGGCAACCGCCAAAGCTGCGGCCAAGGCATCCGGCCTGCCGCTGTACCGCTACCTGGGTGGCGTCGGCGCGCGCACCCTGCCCGTCCCGATGATGAACATCCTCAACGGCGGCAAGCACGCCGTCGGCAGCACCGACTTTCAGGAGTTCATGGTGATGCCGGCCGGCGCCGGCAGCTTCGCCGAAGGTCTGCGCTGGGGCGCAGAGATCTACCAGAGCCTGAAGAAGGTGCTCCACGACGGCGGCTACAGCACCAATGTCGGCGACGAGGGTGGGTTCGCTCCCAGCCTGGGCGGCAACGTCAAGGCGGTCGAAGTGATCCTCAAAGCCATCGAAAAGGCCGGGTATCGTCCCGGCGAAGATGTCTTCCTGGCGCTTGACCCGGCCATGAGCGAGCTGTACGACGCCGGGACCGGCCGGTACAACCTTGAGATCGAGGGCCGTGAGCTGACCAGCGAGGAGCTGGCCGAGCTGTGGGCCGACTGGTGCAGCCGCTTCCCGATCATCAGTCTGGAGGATGGCATGGCCGAGGACGACTGGTCCGGCTGGAACATGTTGTACCAGAAGATCGGCGCACGCACACAAATGGTCGGCGACGACCTGCTGGTCACCAACGTCACCCGCATCCAGCGGGCGATCGACGAACATTCCTGTAACTCGTTGCTGTGCAAGGTCAACCAGATCGGCACGCTGACCGAGTCTATCGCGGCGATCGAGATGAGCCATCGCGCGGGCTGGACGGTGGTGGTTTCGCACCGCTCTGGCGAGAGCGAGGACAGCACCATCGCCGATCTCGTGGTCGCCTTCAACACCGGCCAGATCAAGACCGGCGCGCCGGCCCGCTCCGACCGCATCGCCAAGTACAACCAGCTTCTGCGCATCGAGGAGGAGTTGGGCGACAACGCGATCTATGCCGGCATGAACGCCTACCGCGTGAAGCGGTAACGAGTTCACCGCCGATGTGCGGAGAACGCAGGGAAATTACAGAGCGGAGCCTTCTTGGAAGGCTCCGCTCGTTTGTTGATCGGCCAACCAATCAGTCGTTGGCGTCCGGTTGGCGCCGAAACGGGCACAAGGACCGATCCTACAGGCAACAGCAACGTCCCCTTTTTCTGTAGGATAGCCCCCTGTGGGCGTTCGGGGAGCGCCAGAACGGGCATAAGGCCCTATCCTACAGGCAACAGCAATGTCCCCCTTTTCTGTAGGATAGCCCCTTGTGGGCGTTCGGGGAGCGCCAGAACGGGCACAAGGCCCTATCCTACGGCCCGTTCAGTATTCGCGCGACAGCTTCCGGCAGGTCTTCTACTACTGGGATTCCCTCCAGCCCTTTGGCTTGCAGTTTGGCCAACTGGGCAACGCCGCGCCCTGTGCGCACCATGATGGGACGGGCGCCAGCAGCCAGCGCAGCCTCGATGTCTGTGACCGCATCGCCAACCAGATAGGATGCGGCCAGATCGATGTCCAGACGCGCGGCGGCTTGCAACAGCATACCAGGCTGCGGCTTGCGACAGTCACATCCCTCGTCGGGCCGGTGCGGACAGGCGTAGATCCCGTCGAACCGGCCGCCCTCCGCCGCAACTCGTGCTGCAATGCCGTCGTGGATGGTCCGCAGGGCCTCCGGTGTCATGATGCCGCGTCCGATCGCCGACTGGTTGGTGACCACGACCACCGCGTATGCGCTGTCCGCCAGCGCGCGCAGCGCGTCGAACACACCCGGCAGGAAGACTACTTGCTCCCACGTCCGCACGTAGTCAGCGCGGTTTTGGTTGATCACCCCGTCGCGGTCTAGAAAGACTGCTGGTCGCATGGTTGGGAAATGGCGAGTAGGGGCATGAATGCGGCATTCATGCCCCTACTCGCCCGGATACGCGTCGACGCGGCTGGCCAGCAGCCGGTTATCGCTCTCCGGCTCCTGGCGGATACACCGTCGCACCGTGTAGAGCAGGCAGTGACAGATGACCGAGAAGGCGTCCTCCACCTGTTCCATGCTGTTCGAGGGAACGTGGATCGCGGCGTCCGACAGGGCCAGCAGCTTGCCGCCGGTGAAGCCGCAGAGGCCGAGCGTCCGCGCCCCGGCCTCGCGGGCCAGTTGCAGCGCGCGCAGCACGTTGGCCGAGTTGCCGCTACCGCTGATGCCAATCACCAGGTCGCCCTGCTCCACGAAGTTGCGCAATTGCTCGACCATGCCCGACTCGTAACCCTCGTCGTTGCTCCACGCCATCAGCGCCGGCGTATTGTCCACCAACGACAGGGCGCGAAACCGGTGCCGCCCGGCGATGTTGGTGCCCTTGTTCAGGTCGCCGGCAAAATGCGACGCAATGGCCGCGCTGCCGCCGTTGCCGCAGACATACACCCGCGCCCGCCGCCGCCACGCGTCCATCAACATGCCTGCCGCTGCTGCCAGTTCGCCAGCCCGCAAGCTCGCCAATGCGTCTTCCACGCCCTGCACATACTCAACCGTCCACTGTTCTGCCGCCATGTCCTGCCCGCCTTGGGCCATAACAGGAGTTTGCTCGTCTGCCAACGCCTTCTTTTCCTTCTTTCCCTGTTTTCTTTGTTACCCGGTCGCCTAACGCTCCGGCAGCCGGGCCTTGCCGCGCTCCAGCCGCAGGATTCGCTGCGCCGTCTGCAAGAGGATCTGCAGGTCCATCCAGATGGTCCAGTTGCGGATGTAATACATCGTCAGCCGCATCTCCTCGTCCAGGTTGTGCTCGCCAACCACGGCCCACGGACCGGTGATGCCCGGCTTGACGGTCAGCAGGTTAGGAAGCCAGGGCGAATGCACCTCAGCCTGCCCCAAGGAGACCGTACGCGGCCCGACCCAGCTCATCTGGCCGGTCAGAATGTTGACCAGTTGCGGCATCTTGTCCAGCCCGGTGTTGTAGAGGAAGTGTTGCAGACGGGTGACCTGCTCTGCCGAGATCAGCGCGCCGCCGGCGCCCTCGCTGCCAATCAGCGGGTGGGCAAACCCGGGACGGCGTGTCTCCCAGCCCGGTGTGAAACTTCCAGGTTATGAAGGTGCCGCCGCCGCACGCCAGCACCTGGTGCCGGTCGATCACCGGGCCGCGGCCGCCGAGGCGCAGCGCCACCGCGATCAGTCCCATCAGCGGCAAAGCAACGATCATGTTGATCAGCGCCAGCGAGTAGTCCAGCCCGCCTTTGAGCAGCTTGTCCACGCCGGTGATGCGCTGGCGGTTGACCAGCAGCAGCGGCACGTTGGCATCGTGGGTGACCTGCACGCCGGTGGTCAGTATCTCGTAGAAACCAGGCGACAGCTTGATCTCGTAGGGCGCCCGCCCGGCATTGACGTTCAACTCCGCCATCAGCTCCTGGAAGGTTTCCCAGGCAACCGCGTTGGTGACCACCACCACCTGGCGCACGTCCAGGCTTTGCGCCACGTCGTGCAGCCGATCTGGACCACCCAGCACCCGCAGCGACTCGGAGGTCGGCGGCCGTTCGTCCAGCGCCACCGGCGTGCCGGGTGGCAAAAAGTCGTCGATAAAGCCGACGATCTCGACGCCGGCCGACCGCGCGGCGTGGAACTGGCGGGCGATCGCTTTGCCCTGTTCGTTGGCGCCTACGATCAGCGTCCGGATGCGCATCCGGCCGCGCCGCCGCAGCCGGTAGATGTAGCGGCGAAACGAGAAGCGAAACAAAGCCACGAACAGAAACGCAAACATCCACGCCAGCACCAGCCAGCCGCGGCTGAGAGTGGCAATGCGCACCCAGTAGCCCAACATGATGATGGCGACGATGGCAAAGAAGTTGGCTTTGGCGATCTGAACGTACTCGTCGATGCCGCCCAGCACCGCCCGCAGCTCATACAGGTGGTTGAGAGCAAAGATCAGCAGCCACAGCGGGATGATCAGCAGCCCGACCTTCAGATAGACCGCGAACTCCTCGAAGGCGCGGTCCGGCAGCAGGCCGCTGGCGATGCGCAACCAGTAAGCGACAATCAGCGCCAGCGAGATGCCCAGCGCGTCCAGCAGCACCAGCGCAGCCAGGATGCGGCGGCGGGAATGGGGGGTCATGACACTCCCTCGCCGGCCAGCGCCGGGCCGATGCGCACAGAAGGACGAAACGGCGCGCCGGCCGATTGCCGGTTCTCAGCACCGTTGCGGCCCGATGTCGGCCGCAGCATCGCCGGCTGGATCGACAGCCCGGCGTTCATCAACACGCGCGCGCCGGTGCTGTCGAACTTGTAGTCCATGCGCAGAAGTCCTTTCGCCTCCAGCGCATCGGTGACGGCCGACTGGCTGGCCGGCGGGCAGTAGAGCATGAGAAACCCGCCGCCGCCCGCGCCGGTGATCTTGCCGCCCACAGCGCCCAGATTGCGCGCCGTTTCGTAGCTCTCGTCGATCAACGGGTTGCTGATGCCGGGCGCAAATCGTTTCTTCTGCATCCAGTTCTCGTGCAGCAGCTCGCCAAAGGCGGTCAGGTCGCCGCCTACGAAACAGGCCCGCACATCGTCCACCATCGCCTTGACCCGGTGCAGCGCCTCGACGGTTGATGAGCTGGACTTGCGGCTGGCCTGCGTCTGTTCGCGCAGGATGTCGGCCGAGTTGCGCGAGTGGCCGGTGAAGAAGAGCATCAGGTTGTCCTGCAACTGCTGCCGCGTTTCCCACGACACGCTCAACGGCCTGACTTCGCAGCCGGACGCCGTGAAGGTGATCTCGTTCAGCCCGCCGAAGGCAGCCGCGTACTGGTCCTGCTTGCCGATCGGCATCGCCATCTGCTCGATCTCGATCTGGCAGGCCAGCTCGGCCAGGGCGCCTTTGCTCAGCGGCTCGCCGATGGCCGTGCTCAGCGCCTTGATCATCGCGACCGTTACGGTGCTGGACGATCCCAGGCCGGTGCCGGGCGGTATCTCGGACGCCAGGAACATGGACAGCCCGCGGGCGACGCCGAAATGGTTCAGCACCGTGCGCGGCAGCCGCAGCGTGCCCTCGATGGGCGCGTTGGCCTCCTCCTGGTCCAGCCGCGGGTTTTGGCGGTAAAACGTGCTGTAGTCAGAGGACGCGATCTGCAACGAGTCGCCGTCGTAGACCCGCAGAAAAACGTAGAAATACTTGTCGATGGTGGTGTTGATAACCACGCCACCGAACTGGTTGAAGTAGGCCGGCAGGTCAGTGCCGCCGCCGGCCAGGCTGATGCGAACGGGCGCGCGGGCGATTAGCATGATGGCAGGCAGGGAAATGAGGGAAAGAAGGGAAGTTTCAGGGAAAACATGGGTATTCAGAAGATGTGACTAGCGGCGCAGCAGCGTCGTGGTCCGCTGCACCAAGCGGCTGGCGTACAGCGACATCCGGTTTCCTGCGCGGTCAGGGCCGGCCAGCCTGTCCGCCGGCGGAAACAGGCGATAGCGCAATTCTCGCGCCATAGCAGACGGCTTGTCAAGCAGCAGCACCTCGGCGGGCGCCAGGTGGGTCCAGCCCGCGTCGTCCATCTCGACCGGCGTCATCAGCGCGTCCTGGGTCAGGACAGATTGCAGCAGGCGGCGGCGAACCGCTGACGGCGTCAGCGCATGCAGCGGCTCCGTGGGACAGGGAGCGTCGAAATACTCTCGGGCCAGCGAGATTCCCGTGTACAGCAGCGTCTGCAGGCCAGCCGCGCGAGCGGTCGTCACAAGATAACGCCAGTCCAGCGTTTCCTGAAAGCGCCTCAGCAGCTCGGCAACGTCGGCCAGCCAGCGCAGCCCGACATAGCGGTGCTTACGCATGTGCAGCGCCAGGTGTAGCAGTTGCTGTTCGGGGAGAAAGCGCCGGACCGTAGCCGACACGCCCTCCAGCGAGAAAACCTCGGCCCTCGCGCGCCACGCGTCCAGGTCGTAGCGAAACAGATCGCGTCGCCCAGGTCCCAGTGCAACTCCAGCAACACCTGCAAGCCGGGCATCGCTTCCCGATACAGGCTGACGTGATAGCTCTGCTGCAACTGGCTGGCCCGCTTGCTGGCTGACAGCGGCACGTATCCCGTAGCCGCCAGTGCATCCTCAGCCCGCGCCAGGTCGCTACGCGCAACCAGGAGATCGATGTCGGCAGAAGGGCGAACCAACGGGTCGGCGTAAAGCTGATCGGCCAGGGCGTGACCTTTAAGAATGATCGGCTCGATGCCGGCGCGGTTCAGCGCCGCGCTCATCCGCTCGGTCTCGCGCAGTTGCAGCACGCCATCGAACGCGATCTGGTTGGCCGCGTTTTGCATCCGCTGCCAGGCGCCGGCGGGGACGCTCGCACGCGCGTCAAGAGTCACCAGATTTCGACGCACCAGACCAACGACGCCGTGCAACGCCGCCAGCTCCGCAAGGAGGTCCCAGTCGATCGGCTGCGCCAGGAGAACTTCTGCCTGCGCCCGGGCAGCATCGTCAAGCTGCCCCCGGCAGAGGCCTAGCAGCAGCGCCGCGGTCGGTTCACGCGTCACGTTTCACGCCGCTATCCGGCATCCGCGCTGCGCACCGTGCCCAGTTGCTTCATCACCTGCTCGGCCGCGGCGTAGTAGTCTCCCAGCCCGGCCTGCCGGCGCGCCCAATCGGCGTACTCGGCGATGATCTGGCGCAGCGGTGTGGATGGTTCCCAGCCCAGGGCGCGCAGCCTGCTGATGTCCGAGACGATGTGGCGCGTGTCGCCGAAACGATACTCGCCCGGCACGGCCACCTCGATTTCTACATCAAGCACCTCAGCCACCAGCGCGCCGTAGTCCAGCACCGAGGTGGCATGGCCGCCCCCGACGTTGAACACCCCGTAGTCGGCGCGCGCATCCTCCAGCACCAGCACGTTGGCCCGTGCCACATCGCCGACGTAGACGTAGTCGCGCAGTTGTCCGCCGTCCTCGTAGGCTACCGGCTGCTGGCCGGCCAGCATACGGGTGACGAAAATGCGGCAGATGCCGGAGTAGGCGTTGCGGAAGCTCTGGCGCGGTCCCTGGGTGATGCTGTAGCGCATACCGACGCTGGGGATGTCGTAGCGCCTGCCCAGGTTGACGGCGATCATCTCCTCGGTGTACTTCGACATCGCATAGGAGTTGTGCGGCCGCACCTGCGACTCATCGGTGGTGCGATAGTGCGTCGGCCCGTCGCACACGGGACAGCGGACGTCCCATTCCTTGCGGCGCAGTTGCGCCTCGGGCCGCAGCGGCGGATACTGCAGACCATGTTCGGGACAGGCGTACGCGCCCTCGCCGTAGACCGCCTGGCTGCTGGCCACGACGACCTTCTGCACCGGCAGCCGCTCGTTGACGATCAACTCGTAAAGCAGGGCAGTGCCGGTGGCGTTGATGTCGAAGAAGGTGCTGAAATCGGTGAGGTAGTCCTGGTAGGCGGCCAGGTGGAACACCACATCGACCCCGTCCAATGCGCGGCGCATCGCATCCCGGTCGCGCACATCAGCGTGGATGAACTCGACCACGGCCGGCACATAGTCGGGGACGCGGCCGGCCTCATGCACGGGCGGCGCCAGCGCGTCCAGCACGCGCACGTCGTAGCCCTTGCTCAACAACAGATCGACGGTGTGGGAGCCGATAAAGCCGGCTCCGCCGGTTACTAATGCTTTGGTCATGGATCAAGTCCAAGGAAGCTGGTTGAGCCCGTAAAACGATTTTCCAAATCGTTCGGCCTCGCTGCCAATCGAGTCGCCCAGTTGCGCGGCCGGTGGCCAGAAAGACGATTTGGAAAATCGTCCTACGCCGCTCGCCTAGCGCTCCGTCAGCAGGACGTTCAGCTTGCGCGCCACTTCCGCGCGGTTGCGGGTCGCATAGTACCAGTCGATGGTCCGGCGCAGGCCGTCCTCGAACGAGATGTTCGGCTCCCAGCCCAGGCGGTCGCGTGTGCGGGTCAGGTCGGCGGCGCGGCTGAACACGCCCACCGGCTTGCTCAGGTCGAAAAAGATCTCGTCCGGCTCCCAGCCGGTGATCTCGAAGATCTTCTTTGCGGCATCGATGACCTTGATGTGCTCGGCGGTGCCGATGTTGACCGCGCTGCCGTCCTCCACGCACTCCAGCGCGCGGATCGACCCTTCGACGATGTCGCCGACGTAGGTGAAGTTGCGGTCCTGCTGGCCGGTGCCCCATATCTCGTAGGGATCCATGCCGACGAAGGCCTTGGCAATGAGCGCGATGACGGCGTGGGTCTCGTTCTCGCGCTCGCCATAGGCGGTGAAATAGCGGCAGGAGACACACTTCATGCCGTACTGCTTGTGGTAGGCGCGCAGCGCCATCTCGCCCATCAGCTTGGCCCAGCCGTACTCGCCGTCGGCCAGCGCCGCGCCCGGCTTGAAGGGGTCGGCCCACTCCTCGCGCAGGTAGACCATGCCGCCCTCGGCGATCTGCTGCTCGGCCTGCAGAGTTGTCGGGTAGACGCAGGCTGAGCTGGAAAAGGCGACCCGCTCCACGCCCGCCCGCCAGGCCGAGTTGAACACCGAGCCGTCGAGGATCATGTTGGTGGAGCACTCCACCGGATGGGTGTCGATGTAGCCGCGGCCGCCGTGGGAGGCCGCCAGATGGAACACGACCTCCATGCCCGCAGTCGCCTTGTCGGCGAAGGCGCGGTCGCGCAGGTCGCCTTCCATGAACTCGACGTCGCCGATGGATTTGTGCAGGTTCTCCAGCTTGCCGCTGGACAGATCATCCGCGACCCGGACGGTCGCACCGCGGGCGACCAGGGCATCAACAAGGTGGCTGCCGATAAACGAGGCTCCGCCGGTCACCAGGGTCTTCGTGCCGGTCCAATTCATCTTTGAGTACGCTCCTTTGATAGTGGTATGGCGTCAAGAAGTTCGGCTTTTCGTTAGAAGCCAAACTTTTCGCGCCCGATCAGGCGATTGTAAAACGCTTCCAGCCGGTCAACCAGGCTGTCCCAGGACAGGTCGCCCTCGGCCAGCGCGCGGGCGGCGATGCTCATGCGCTGCCGGCTGGCCGTGTCCTCCAGCAACTGCGCGCAGCCGGCCGCGAACGCATCGGGGGTATCCTCGGTCAGCAGCCCGATGTCGTATTCGTCGTAGATCGGACGCAGGATGCGCATGTCGGTGGCGACCGTGGGACGCCCGACGGCCAGATAGTCGTTCAATTTTGAGGGCCAGATGTTGTTGGTGGCGGTCATGCGCTGGAACGGCAGCACCATCACGTCAGACGACGAGAGAAACAGATTCAGTTCCTCGTAGGAAATCCAGCCGGTCTCGATCAGGTCGCCCTGGCAGTCGTCGGGCACATACGACCAGATGTCGGGCAGCTTGTGGTTGCCCGCGCAGACCACCTTGACAGGGCGATTGACCAACCGCTTCAGCAGCCGCAGCGACTGGAACAGCAGCGCGGCGGTGGTGGGACGCATCACGCCGACATAGCCGAGTAAATAGGCATCCGCGGGCACACGATCCTCACCAAGCTGCGCCCGCGCATCGGCCATGTCGTGCGCGGTCAGTCCCTCGGGATCACACCCGTGCAGCAGGTTGATCATGCGGTCGGCGGGAATGCCCAGCGCCAGCGCCCGCTCCATCAGCGGCTCGCCCATCGCGACCACGCCGTCGGCGAAGGGATGGAAGAACTCCTCGCAGAAGGTCTCGACGGGGTGCATGAAGGTACGGATCTTGCGGCTGCGCTCAGTGGCGGTGCCGCCCCGGCCATACCAGTCGGCCCAGTCGAGGATCACCGGCACCCCCGTGCGCCGCTTCATCCACAGCGCGGGCAGGGCGACCACCGGCCGCGATTCCAGTCCATGGACGATGTCGTAGTCGCGCCGTCCAAAAGCCGATACGCCGCGCCGCGTCCCACAGGTCCCAACCGGTGCGCGCCTGGCCGGGAAGCAGGTCGGGCGCTTCGATGATGGTCACGCCTTCAGATTCGCTGGTGTTGAAGGCGGTCTTCTCGTCCGGGGAGATGCTGACCATCGTCACCTGGTGGCCGCGGCGCGCCAGAAAGCGCCCCTGGTGATAGGCGCGAAAGAACGCGCCTCCGCCTTTCCATGTGACGTTGTGCGTGAGATACAGGATTCGCATAGGTGGGTTCGGCCTCCTACTCTTCCTCGTACTCCTCCTCGTACTCGAATCCGTTGTATGACCCGAGCCGGAGGAGGAGTAAGAGTAGGAGTAGGAGCAACAGAATAAGTTCGAGTATGGTTAGCCGGCGCCTTTTCCGGTCAGCATGACCCACGGCGTCTTCAGCATGATCATGATGTCGCCGCGCAGCGTGCGCGTCATGATGTACTCCAGGTCGATGGCCAGCATGCCGCTGAAGCCAACCTGGCTCCTGGCAGTGACCTGATACAGCCCGGTGATGCCGGGCGTCACGCTGACGCGCTGGCGGGCGACGTCGTCGTAGTGTTCGTATTCGTAGGGCACCGGAGGCCGCGGCCCGACGAGGCTCATGTCGCCCAGCAGCACGTTGATCATCTGCGGCACCTCGTCCAGGCTCAGCTTGCGCAGATACTTGCCCACCGAGGTGATGCGCGGGTCGTTGACGACCTTGAAGACCTGCTTGCCGCTGGCGTCCTGGGCGAACGCCGCGTCCTCCTTGACGAACTTCTCCAGCCACTCCTTGTGCGCCGTGTTGTCGCTGCTGGCGCGCATGGTGCGGAACTTGTAGTAGTGAAACTCCCGGCCGCCCTTGCCGATCACCGTGCCGCGGTAGAACACCGGCCCCGGCGAGGTCAGCTTGATCAGCAGGGCGATCAAGAGCCACAGCGGCAACAACACCAGCAACGCCAGGCCCGAAACAACCACATCCAGCGTGCGCTTGCTGGCCAGATAGTTGGGCGGTGCGTGGCGGTCGGCCCAGGCCGGGGTAATCAGTTCCGAAGCGGCGGCGCTTGTCTGATCGCTCACAGGTAGCCCAGCCCTTCCAGTTGCCGCAGCGTGGCCTCGTCGAGACCGGCCTGCCCCACAGTGTCGCTGAGCGCAGCGAAACTGCCGCACTCTGCCAGCCATGCGTCCAGCGCGACTGCCATCTGGCGTACGATCTCCGGGTTCTCGGCGGCAACGTTGTGCTGCTCGCCGGGATCGGCCTGCAAATCGAACAGCATATCGCGCGCCACACGCTGGCGGCGCACGTAGAACATGGGATTGCGCAGCACCCGCTTCATCATCTCCGGATTGGCAAGCTGCTGGAGATAGCCGGCCAGCCGCTTGCCCGTCCCGCTGCCGCCGGCGCCCGCGCGCCCGCTGTAATCGCCGGGCGGATCGACGCGCAGGTACTTCCACTTGCCGTCGCGCAGGGCAAGGAGCCGCTGGTTGGCCGTGGATGCCTGCGTTTCCGAGTAGACCCATGCGCGCGGCTGCGCGTCCGACTGTACCGCGGGCAGCAGGCTGACACCCTGCATCCCTTCGGCCAACTGGCCCAGCCCCAGCGCATCGAGCACGGTCGGCGCGATGTCGGTCAACTGGGCCAGCGCGCCGGTCGAACGGGCCTGGACGGCGAAACCGGCCGGGAATTTGACGATCAGCGGCACCCGCATGATCTCCTCGTAGGCCAGGTGGCCGTGGACGAAGTCGCCGTGCTCACCGAACGCCTCGCCGTGGTCGCCGGCCACCACAATCAACGTGTCGTCGTACTCGCCCCGCGCCTTGAGCTGCTGCACCAACAGGCCAAACTGGGCGTCGGTGTAGGCGATCTCGCCATCGTACAGGTCCACCAGCCGCTGCACATCGGCCGGCGTCCGCACCCGGCGCACGCTCTCGGCGCTGCCGTCGATCTTGCCGGTGTAGGCCGGATCGCGCCAGCGGTCGTAGCCGGCCGGCGGGTAGTAAGGATCATGGGGGTCCAGCACCCACAGGAACAGGAACCAGGGCCGCGCCGGCGCGCGGCCGTTTCCGTTGGCCCGGCCCGTCGTCTGCTCCGCCAGCCAGGGCAGCGCAGCCGCGTTGACGTCCTCGGCCAGCGGGAGCACCACCGTGGTGTCTTCCTCGAAATAGAGCTTCCACGCGCCGGTGTTGCTGACCTCGCGCCGGCTGACCAGCGACGGCTCCTTGTACAGGTCCACGAAGGTGTCGAAGCCGACGGCGAAGCCCATGGGCGACGAGACGTTGCCGATAGTGCTGACGGCCGCGGTCCGATAGCCGGCGCCTTGCAGCAGCTCCGGGAGTCGCGGCACGGCGCGGACAAACAGGTCGCTGCGGCTGCGTACGCCGTGGGCCGGCGGGTAGCAGCCGCTCAGAATCGAGGCGGCTACCGGTTTGGTCCACGTGCTGGGCGAGCAGGCCGCGCTGAAGCGCACCGCCGACGGCTCAGCCGCCAGCGCGTCGAAGTTCGGGGTCGTCGGCCGGACGTAGCCGTAGCTGCTCAGATGGTCGGCCCGCAGGGCATCGACGATGTAGATCAGGACGTTGGTCATGATGAAGCATAAAGGTTCGTAGCAGGCGCTTTAGCGCCGTTCGTGCGCACTGGACCACCAGAACCGGCGCTGAAGCGCCTACTACGAACGGCGAAACGGCGCTCAGGCGCCTGCTACGAACGACAAGACGAGTAGATCGCCAGCAGCCGATCAACGTAGCGCGGCACGTCGTAGTCGGCCACGACCTGTTGCCGGTTCAGGTCACCGGCCGAAGTGCGCAGCGCCGGATCGGCCAGCAGCCGGTTGATTGCCGCTGCCAGGCCAGAGACGTCGCCCGGCTGTACCAACAGGCCGTTGCAGCCGTCGATGATCAGATCCGGGATGCCGCCGACCGGCGTCGTGACCACCGGCAGGCCGGCGGCCATGGCCTCCAGCACCGCGATGGGAACGCCCTCAGCGTAGGAAGGCAGCGCCAACAGCGCGGCCTTTTGCAGCAGCGCCAGCTTTTCAGGGCCGCGCACCCAGCCGGGGAAGGTCACAGCCTCGCCCAGCGGCGCTGCCTGCGCTGCGACATCGGCCGGAGGTTCGCCGCCGGTGATAGCGAAGCGCGCGTCGGGATGTTGTGCCAGCACCGCCGGCGCGGCAGCGAGCAGGTCGCGCACGCCCTTGCGCGGCGAGAAGTCACCCAGGAAGAGAACCGTCGCGTCCGACCTTTGGCCGGGATCAGCCGGCGGCCGGATCGCAGCGCAGTCGACCGGGTTGGGCAGGGCGACGAGCTGCGGGTGCTTGCCCGCGCCGGATGGGACGAGACCTGCCAGAGCTGCCTGCCAGCCTGGTGACAGCACCAGGACCACCGTCGCCGAGCGCAGCGTCCGGCGCACCAGCCAGCCTTGCAGCGGATTGCCGCCGGTCACTTCGGTGGCCGCGCCCGCGTCGCCGGGCAGATGCCAATGAAAAAGAACAGGCCGGCCTGCCAGCCGGGCCAGCGCAAGATACAGGATATGGCGATAGAAGCTGCCACCGCCGCCGACCTGCAAGTGTACCACGTCCACCTGCCGCCGCGCCAACATCGCAACCTCACGGGCGAGCGCCGAAAGCCAGCGGCGCACTTTGGCCAGGCCGCCAGCCCGGGTGCCCTCTGCCAGGTAGGTCATCTGGCAGCGCTCCGGCAGGGACGAGTCGAGGATCATGCCGGCCACGGCTGAGATGCCGCCGCCGACCCGCGGCTCCGGGCCGATCATCAGGACCCGCGGTCCCCGCCCATGCGTGGGGAGCGGGCCGGTCATGACTCAGCGGCGGCTTCGTCGGGCGCCGGCATCATGTGCTTCGAGATCGCCATGATCAGCCCGGCCATGATCCAGAAATAGCTGGCGACGCTGGGCTGCGAAAAGACGTTGTCGCCCATCGCGCCGAAGAAGATGCCGGCCGCGCCGATGATGAACGCCAGTGCAAAGAGCCGCAGCGGCTGGTCCTCAGAGCGGCGAAAAATACGCCACGCCTGGCGGATCACGATGAACAGGGCAACAATGAAGGCTATCAGCCCGATCAGGCCCACGTCCAGCCAGAATCCGAGGATCTCGTTATGCGGCCGGTTGCCGATCAGAAACGCCTCGCGCCGCCAGTAGAGACCCGCGACGCGCGGCGCGGCCTGCAGGATGTAAAAGTACTCGAAGGCTTTCATGCCCAGCCCACCCAGGAAGACCAGCGGGCTGGTGGTGATCCAGTCAGCAGCCAGCTTCCAGACCTCGATCCGGCCAAAAAGCGTGCTGGTCGGGTCGGCCACCTGTTCGAGGCGATCCAACGCAGGCGAGAATGCGATCAACACACCGCCGGCGACGACAGGGATCGTCAACAGCAACTGGCGGTAGCGCAGCGACCCGCGCAGCAGCCCCAGCAGCAGGATCGCAAACACCAGCGCAAACCACGCGCCGCGGATGAAGGTCAGCAGCAGCGCCGCGCCGGCCCCGACCAGCAACACCGCCAGCAACCCCTTGCGAAACTGCCAGACGCCGCTCTCTCCATCCCCGGGCGAGGACTCGATGAAGAACACCAGCGCCAGCGGGATCAGCAGCACCAGGAAGTAGGCCAGCGTGAAAGGCCCGCCAGCCAGCCCGTAGACACGGTTGAACACCTCGCCGGCCCAGATGGTCTGGCCGCCGCCGGTGATCGCCTGCATGAAACTGGTGACGATGGGGATGATCGGCGCCAGCAGAGGGCCAGGACCATGTGGCGCAGCTGGCCTTTGGTCCGGATCACGTCCACGATGAGCAACATGATGGCGTAGTAGCCGACGAAACGAAAGATGCCTTTCAGCGACTCGACCGGCGTCGGACTCCAGATGAGTGTGACGGCCGGCACCGCCAGAAAGATCAGGTACGGCGCGGTTATCGGCAGCGAGAAGACCCGCCGGCGCAGCGTCAAGGCCCGCAGCGCCACGCCGACGATTAGCAGCGAGGTCAGCAGGATGTCAGGGCTGACACGCACGCCGCCCGGCACCGGCAGGTCGATGCTGTTGAGGTTGACCGCCAGGATCGTGTAGATCACCAGCGCCCACTCGGGGCGCACCACTACCACCGCACCCAGAGTGCGCCGATGCCCGCCCAGCATGGCCGCGGCCAGGGCCGGCGATTGCATCACGCCCATCACCAGGCCGATCAGCAGACAGCCGGCAACGCCCAGCGGCACGATCCACCAGGCCGGGTTGGCGGGCAAGGATCGCGATGATGACTGACGTTGCAACCGCTCGGTAATCACGCGTGCATCCTCATTCCCGCAGGTACCCCAGACCGGCCAGTTGAGCGCGGATGGCGTCTTCCTCAGCGCCGGTCAACTGGGTGGCGCGATCGACCTCTGCCAGCTCATAGTCGGCGTAGGTTACGGGCCGCGCGCCGGCGGCGTCGAAGATGCCGGTGATCACCTTGCCGTCCATCCATGAAGCAACCGGCAGCCCCATGAGGTGCATCAACGTGGGCGGCAGGTCGATGATCTGCGCGCCGTCGATCCACGCGCTCTGGCGCACACCGGCGCCGCGCACCACGAACAACCCGTCGGGGTGATGTGACGCGCTGTACTCGCTCAACTCCCGCAGCGGCACGGGCGTCACCAGCGGGCCGGCCACCGCCGAGCCGCCGGTGTAGTCGGTGTTCAACTCGACGAGGATGTCGGGGATGTCGTCGAGGAAGGGGCCTTCGAACAGCATCTCGCGGCGGCTGGCGCGCGCCACGATGGCCTGGCCGCTGTCGGGATCGCGCAGGTCTGTCCAGATCCGCGACCAGCCGGTCACACAACGCGTCGTAGCCGTCGCCCGGCTCGACGATGCCGGAAGCCTGCCGCCCGCGCATGTTGATAACGATGCCCTCGACCGACGGGAAGATCTTGAAGCGATAGGCTTCGGTGCGCGACCAGTCGATCTGGTCGACGTTCATGTGGCGGGCGTGCATGTCGGTGCGCATGCCGACCGGAAGCCGGTCGCGCAGCCGGTGACGCCACTGCGCCGGCAAGCGTTTGCGCGCCATGCTGACAGCGCGGCTGGCAATGCCGGGCTGCCCGGCGCTGCCCGCCTTGACCGCCAGCAGCCCCTGGCTTGCCAGCCAGGCGTTGAGGTGAACATGCAGGTGCGGGTAGGGCCCCATGCCGTGGTCGGACATGACGACGACCGTGGTGTTGTCAGGGTTCGGCAGCGCGGCCAGCAGCTTGCCGATCTCGCCGTCGGCCACCTCGTACTGATGGTTGATGACGTCGCCGAACTGCCCCGCGCCCTCGGCGTCGTAGGCCGGAAAGGATGGGTCGGTGTACTTCCAGAAGAGGTGCGGGATGTTGTCGGTGCTGTTCCAGACGACCAGGAAGAGGTCGTAGTCCTGCTCGGCCAGCGCGGCCAGCGAGATCTCGGTGTAGCGCCGCACCCAGTAGTCGGACGTCTCGACGGTTTTCGCCCCGGAAAGGGAGAAGTTGAAGCTGTCCTGCACGGCGTCCCATTTGCCCAGCCTGTCGGCCATCTCCGGCGGGTAGACCTGGGCAGTCGGGCCAAACGGCCGCGGGAAGCCGCTGACCAGAAAGCCGTTGACGGGGAAGGGCGGGTAGGTCATCGGAATGCCCACCGCACCGACGGTGCGCCCGCGCTGTCCTGCCAGCTCAAGAAAGCTGCGCCCAACGTAGTCGTTGCTGGTGGCAAACTCGTCGCGGTAGCCGCTGTAGTTGCGCAGGTCGAACTTGCGGAACTGATAGACGCCGTGACGGCCGGGGTTCTGGCCGGTCAGAAACGATACCCAGGCGGCGGCCGAGATGGGGGGCACGGTGGATGCAAGCGAACCGGCAGCGCCTTGCGCGACAAGGCGCGCCAGATTGGGCATGCGTCCGGCCGCCATCAGCGGGCGGGCAATAGCCCAGGTAGCGCCGTCTAATCCAACTACAAGAACACGGGAACCGGGAATGTTGCTGGTCTCCAGCATAGCGGCGGCATTGTACCATGGCGCTTTGCCAGCGCCAAGAAAAAATGCGCGCCAGAATGGCTCCGACAGGTTGACATGAACTCGCCGCGAGAGTACCATGGCCGCATGCAAGACAATCAGACTCACCTAGAGACCATCGATCTGGCGTATGCCGAGACGGGCCAGGGCCAGCCGCTGGTGTTCATCCACGGGCTGGGTGGGAGCCGGGCCGACTGGGAATTGCAGGCGCCGGCCACGGCGCCGTTCTTCCGCGTGATCACCCCGGATCTGCGCGGGCACGGCCTCTCTGCCAAGCCGGACGGGCCCTATCGCATCAGCTTGTTTGCGGCCGATGTGGCGGCGCTGATGCGGCGGATCGAGGCGCGGCCGGCGCATGTGGTGGGTCTGTCGCTGGGCGGGGCGGTGGCGCAGCAGTTGGCGCTGGATGCGCCGGAGATGGTGCGCAGCCTGGTGCTGGTGAACACCGCGGCGCGCTTCATGTCGGCCGGCTGGCGCAAGCGGCTGATGGGCATACGCCGGTTCGCGTCAACCTATCTGGGCGGGATGCAGGCTGTCGCCGACGATGTGTCGCGGCAGCTTTTTCCGCGGCTGGAGCAGGCGGCGCTGCGCAGCGAGGCAGTCCAGCGGCTGACGGCCAACGACCCGCGTGCCTACCGCGACTCGCTGATGGCCATCGCCCGATTCAACGCCGAGGACCGGCTGCCGGCGATCACCTGTCCGACGCTGGTTATCTCCGGCGACCGGGACTACGCGGTGCCGATGGCCTCCAAGCAGCGGCTGGCCGAACAGATACCCGGCAGCCGCCTGGTCGTGATCCCCCAGTCCGGCCACGCCACGCCGGCGGATCAGCCGGAAGCGTTCAACCAGGCGCTGTTGTCATTCCTGCGCGAGGTTGAATCAGGAAGGCTCCGACTGTAGCATAGCCCCTCGTGGACGTTCGGGAGACACTGCTGCGATCACCGGAACGGGCACAAGGCCCTATCCTACAGCAATATACGACGCCACAGAATCAGCGAAGCCCTGGCGTAGTTCCAGGGCCTCGTCCATGATTCCTGTTGGCGGCGATCTAGTGGATCACCTCGTCGTCCAGCAACAACATCAACTGATCCAGCGTAAACATCGGAAAGAATTCCAGCAATTCCTCCAGGGGGTAGCCCTGGGCCAAGAGGTTCAACACTAACTCCTTGGGCAACTGATTGCCGTTCTTTTCCACTTCCCTCCGCCTGCTCGCCGGAATGTTCCACGCGGTGCGTCGTTCCAAGTTAGGTGACCTCCATTTGTCAAAGTGCCGCCAGTATAACATAGCCCGTGGGCGCCCGCAAACTCGCCGGGCATTGTGGCAGCGGCGCGCGTCCTTTGGTCTCGCGTCCATAAAAACAGCGCACGTAGTCTATCGACAAAGGGGGTGCTGTCAAGTCGCTTCACCGGCTTTGACAGGGACTTTGTCCTGTGCTAGAGTCGCAACGCCCTTCGGTCCTGGCAGACCCGCCAGCCCGCCATCCTGCCCGGAGAATTCAGCCTATGCGCTATCCTCGTTTCACCCCCTTGCTCTTGATTCTGATCGTGTTGCTAGCATTGCTGGCCGCCTGCGGCGGCAGCGCTCCGGCCAGCCTGGCCGATGTCCCGGTGTACGCCGGCGCGCAGCCGGCCGACGCCGCCGCGAACTACATCACCGACGCAATGGTCACGGCCATCCAACAGGGCGTTGACAAGCAAAACCTGACGTCCGAGATCAACCTCTATCTACTGCCGGAAGGCACAACGTGGGAGGCCGTCAAGCAGTTCTACACCGCCGAGATCGGCGGCGACTGGCAGGCCGCGCCCGAGGTCACTCAGGAAGCGGGCGTCATCAACATCATTGGCTGGCAGCGCGGCAGCGGCGCCAGCGAGCAAATGCTGATTGCCGGCGAGGCAGGAGACCCCACCTCCGGGGCAACCTTCCTGCTGCTGGGACTATTCTCTGAGTAACAGGAGTCACACCAACAATGAAACGCACCAAGCTGATCGGCTGGCTGCTGCTGGCTGCGATCCTGCTCGCCACCCCCGGATTGGCGGTCGCCGGGCCGGCGCCGGGGAACGAAGCGCCCGCCGCCGAACTGGCAGCGCCCACCGGCGACCCGCAGCCACCCAGCGGCCGCTACTACGTACAGATCGACATCAACAGCAGCCAGGGCGCGGCCGACTTGGCGCAGATTCTGCCCGATTGGGATGAAGCCTTCGAAGCCGGCTCGTCCACAGTCATCTTGACGGAAGCGGAGATCACGCGCGTGAGGAACCGCGGCTACACGGCGACGGTTGTCGGCGACGCGCCGGCTGTGCCCGACGTCTGGCCGGCCTGCTACAGCCATCTGAGCGAACTGAACACCTGGCTGCAGGTCTACGCCGCCGACCACCCGACGTTCATCGACCTGATCGACTACGGCGACAGTTGGTGCAAGACGCAGGGCGGCTGCACCACCCCCGCGCCGCAGAACTGGAGCTGGCCGGGCGACGACCTGATCGTGGCCCGCATCACCAACGAGCTGGCAGACGGTCCGAAGACCGGCCGCTTCTTCGTGGACGCCGGCATCCACGCGCGTGAGATACCGACCCCGGAGCTGGCCAAGGCGTTCATCGAGGCGCTGGTGGATGGCTACGGCGTCGATCCCAACGCCACCTGGCTGCTGGACCAGCGCGAGATCTACGTTGTGTTAAGCAGCAACCCCGACGGGCGGCGGTTGGTGGAGCTGGGCGCGGGCCTGGAACCGCCCTACACCGGCAACCCGTGGTACTGGCGCAAGAACGGCAACTACAGCTATGCCGGGTCGCTGGCGTGTGCCTGGCCGCCCAGCTCAGGCAGCCACTACGGTGTTGACCTGAACCGCAACCACATTTTCAAATGGGAAGGCCCGTTTGGTGGTTACAGCACGTACATCTGCGATCAGACCTTCCGCGGCTCCAGCCCGGCATCGGAGCCGGAGATCTCAGCCTACGAGGACTTCGTACGCTCCATCATCCCCGACCAGCGGCCGCCCGGCGACAACGACCCCGCGCCGGCCGACACCACGGGCTTCCTGATCAACCTGCACAACGTCACCAGCGGCGTCATCCTGGTGCCGTGGGGCTGGACCACCGCCAACTCGCCCAACAACGCCCAACTTGAGGCCATTGCCTACAAAATGTCCACCTACAACAGCTACGGCGTCCAGCACGCGCTCTACCCGGTGAGCGGAAACACAAGAGACTGGGCCTACGGCGAGCTGGGCATCCCGGCCTACGTCATCGAACTATACGGCGACGACTTCTTTACCTCCTGCGGCCTGCTGCCGGGGATCATCAGCAACATGCTGCCGGTGCTGAAGTACGCGTCGACTATCTCCGACCGGCCCTACATGCGCGTCTACGGGCCGGACGCCCGCAACGTGGCCGCCAACCCAGCCAGCGTCGCGTCGGGCGCGCCGGTGAACCTGACCGCGCAGATCAACGACACGCAGAACGGCAACCAGCCCATCGCGGCGGCCGAGTACTATGTCGTTCGCCCCGGCGATGCGCCTCCCGGTGACCCCGGAACGGGTACGCCCATGGCAGCCGCAGACGGGACATTCAACTCGACGGTCGAGAACGTGCAGGCAACGGTGGACACGGCCGGGCTGGGCCGCGGCGCCCACCTGGCGCTGGTGCGCGGCCTGGACAGCGGCGGCAACTGGGGTCCGTTCTCGGCCCAGTCGTTCACCGTCACCTGCTACTTCGCCGACATCAACTGCAGCGCGGCGGTGGACGTGACCGACGTGATGCTGGCGGCTGAGGCGCTGCAAGGCTACTGGACCAACGGCGTCTACGATCCGATCTTCGACCTGAACAACGGCGGCGCTGGCGACGGCGCGTTCGACATGCTGGACGTGCAGACGGTGGCGGCGAACTTCGGGTATTCTACAGAATGACCGCAGCAGTTCGACTTCTCGGAAGAGGTCGAACTTCGTGAGATGAGCAGAGGCGGCAGGCAGGACGCTTGCCGCCTCTGATGTTTTCAGGATGGACACGTGACCGAGGTCCTCACCCAACGCAAGATCGCGCGCTTCTGGCTGCCGCTGGCGGCGATGTGGATATTGATGGCGCTGGAGCAGCCGATGCTCAGCGCCGTCATTGCGCGCATGCCCGAGCCGACGCTCAATCTGGCGGCCTGGGGGCTGACCTTCGCCCTCGGCCTGATCATCGAAAGCCCGGTGATCATGTTCCTGACCCTGGGAACGGCGCTGGCCAAGGACCGCCAGTCGTATCGCCGGCTGCTGCAGTTCACCCACATCATGGCCTGGGGACTGACCGCGCTGCACCTGCTGGTCGGGCTGACGCCGCTCTACGCCTGGATCGTGGGCGGGCTGGTGGGCGCGCCGCCGGAGGTCATCGAGCCAAGCCGCACCGCCTTCCTGCTGATGACCCCGTGGGCCGGCGCGATCGCCTACCGGCGCATGTGGCAGGGCGTGCTGATCCGCTACGGGCGGCCGGGCACGGTGGCCTACACGACGGCCATCCGGCTGGCGGCAACGGCGGTCGTCGCGCTGGCCGGCCTGCTGACAGGCGCGACCTCCGGCGCCAACGTGGCCGCCCTCTCCCTCAGCGCAGGCGTGCTGGCAGGAGCTGCCAGCGCCTACCTGTTCGTGCGCGGCACGGTCCGGGAGCGGCTGGCCGGGGACGATCCGGACCTGGCGCCGTTGACGTGGCCGGTGCTGCTCAAGTTCTACGTGCCGCTGGCCCTGACCTCGTTCATCGTGCTGATCGGCACGCCCATCATCAACCTGGGGCTGAGCCGCGGGCCGCGCGCGCTGGAGTCGCTGGCCGTCTGGCCGGTCGTCAACGGGCTGCTCTTCCTGCTGCGCAGCACCGGCGTCGCCCTGCAAGAGGTGATCGTAGCGCTGCTGCGGGACGGGGAAACCTACGTCTCGCTGCGGCGCTTCAGCTACACCCTGGCCGGCGTACTGACCCTGCTGACGGCCGCCGTGACGCTGACGCCGCTGTCAACGCTCTGGTTCACCGACATCTCGGGCCTGCCGCCCGATCTGGTGGAGCTGGCGCGCGTGCCGGCCGCGCTGCTGGTCCTGGTGCCCGCGTTGACCACGCTGACGTCGTGGCAGCGCGGTGTGCTGATCTACTTCTCCCGAACGACTGCGATTACGATCGCGACGGTGATCCACATCAGCGTGCTGTACGTGTCGGTGATCGCGGGCGCGGCGCTGCTGCCGTGGCCGGGCGCGATCACGGCTGCCCTGGCATGGACGGCCGCGCTGACCTGCGAGGTCGGCTACCTGACGTTCCGGGCGCACGGCGCGCGGCAAGCGGTGGCCTGGGCGTAGCCGGCACACCTGCGCCAATGAAAGACGGTCTGGAAACCCGTCCTACACCGACGGAGCGAACTCGAACAGCCTCTGGAGCTGGCCTCGGTCGTAGCCGGCGCCGAGGCCGGTCATCAGCAGCACGCGTGCTTTCTGGGGATTGAGGTCGAGGGCGAAGATCGCGCCGGCACGCAACAGCGCCACACCGCCGCCGGGGTAGGCGTAGATCGGCCGGCTGCCGCCGTAGGGCACCCGGGTGGAGACGACCACCGGCAGCCCGGCGTGCAGCGCATCGAGGATTCCGGCGAACAGATCCTCGTTGACGTTCCCCGCCCCAACGCCGGCGATCACCAATCCCGCAGCACCGCGTTGCAAGGCCGCCCGCAGCGCGAAGTCGTCCACGCCGGCATACATGAGCACGATATCGACGCGCGCCAGAGCGGGCGGCAGTGGGACGTGAACGTGGGGCGACCAGGTGTTGCTGAACTCCACCAGCCCGCTGCGCACCGTGCCTAGGTCAGGCGGCAGCACCGAGTCGAAGGCGTCCACATCGGACGTGTCTACCTTGGTCACCCGCCGCGCCGAGTGGATCTCACCGTGCATGACGATCAGCACGCCGCGGCCGTGCGCGTCCGGATGCGCCGCAACCGTGGCCGCGTCCAGGATATTGGCCGGACCGTCGGGGCGCGCATCTGACGCGGCGCGCATCGACCCGGTGAAGACAATGGGCACGTCGGTGGGAACCGTTATGTCGAGAAAAAAGGCGGTCTCCTCCACCGTGTCGGTGCCGTGGAGGATCACGATGCCGTCCGCTGCGTGCTGGTCCAACAGATCCTGAACGCGCCGGGCCAGTCGCAGCCAGTTCTCAGGACGCATGCGCTCCGACGGGATGTTGGCGAACTCCTCGACGCTGATGCGGCCGACGTGTTGCAGACCGGGCACAGCCGCCACCAGCTCCTGGCCCGTCACCGCGGGCACCGGTCCGCCGCCGGCAGGATCGATGCGCATGGCGATGGTGCCGCCGGTGGCGATAACGTGGATGCGGGGCAGGTGGTCTGGCATAGCGAACCTCGGTGAACAGGGATCGGATTACGACGGATTGTACTCAACCAGTTTGTTCGGCCAAACGCTGTGCTACACTGGCCTCCACCGAGACCCGCCCCATGCCCTCCGACCTCCAGCAGACAAGCGATCCAATCCAGACCACCGGCGAGACGCCGGCTGCCGATGTCCGCGCAGACGAACGCTGGACCGCGTGCTGCTGTTCGGTGGCCTGGGTTTTGTGCTGCTGGTGCTGGCGCTGTCACCGGGCGACCTGCTGGGCAAGGCAGACCACATCGGCTACGCGGTCTGCCACCAGATCTCGGTGCGCTCCTACTTCTTCGGCGACCATCAGCTTCCCTCTGTGCGCGCTGTTCGGGGCAATATCTGGGCGCGCTGTTCGGACTGGTGCTGCTCCTCGTCCTCGGCCGCGGCAGGGCGGGCGCGCTGCCGCCGACCGGGATCGTGCTGCTGTTGCTGGGCTTTCTGGCGGTCTGGGCGTTCGACGGCTTGAACTCGTACCTGACATTCTTCCCCGGTCTGCCGCACCTCTATGAACCACGCAACATCCTGCGCGTCACCACCGGCGCGATGCAGGGGTGGCCCTGATCGCGTTGGTTTGGCCGTTCTACAACTCGGGTATGTGGTCGCATCCGCGCCGCTGCGCAGCATCCGCAACTGGCGCGAGGTTGGCTTGCTGGTGCTGATCGTGGCGGTCGTGGCTGCGCTGGTCAGCAGCCAGTGGCAGGCGCTGCTCTATCCGCTGGCGCTGTTGAGTGTGGCCGGTACGCTGATGATGCTGACGGTCGTCAACACCATGCTGGTGACGATTGTCCTGCGCCGGTCGGGCACCGTGGAACGCTGGCGCGACGCGCTGCCGCTGATCGTCGCCGGGCTGGCGCTGGCTACGGTGGAGATCATCGTTATCAATGTGGTCGCGCCTGGCTGACGGCGGAGTTCGGGTTGCCGTTTTAGGGCGACTCGCCCTCACCCCCAGCCCCTCTCCCTCAGGGAGAGGGAGTTCAACACGGTTGCTGGCCCCTGCCACCTGCAACATGCAACCTGCAACCTGCAGCTTGCCACCTGCAACCTTCCCCCCTCCCCTGCGTATAGGTTTTTGAAAAGCGCACCAATATTCTCGCTTTTCTGAAAGACCAAGGAGGACAACAATGGATATCGGTACGTCGATAACGTACGTGTTTCAGGACAAGGAGTGGTTGACCAAGCTGGCGATTGGCGCGGCGATTCTGCTGGTGAGCATTCCGCTGACGCCGATCCTGGTCGGGTTCATCGGCATCGCGTTGGTGCTTGGCTACAGCCTGGACGTGCTGCGCAACGTGCGCAACGGCGTCGGGCAGCCGCTGCCGGCGTGGCGCGACCGCTGGAGTGAGTGGATCGTCTCGGGTCTGAAGTACCTGCTGCTGCTGTTGATCTGGAGCCTGCCGGCGCTGATCCTCAATGGCTTCAACGGGCTGGGCAACCAGCTTGTCTGGGGCGGCGACGGGATCGTCGCTTTCATGGGCAGCTCGATCCTGATCGCATCGGCCTGTCTCGGCACGCTGTGGTGGATCTTCTTCTTCCTGATCCTGCCGGCAATGACGATCCGCTTCGCTGAGACCGATGACGTGCGCGCCGGGCTGAACTTCAACGACATCTACTTCCTGACGCGCAACAACCTGGGCGACGTGATCGTCGCCGTGGTTGCCAGCGCAGTGGCGTTGGTCGCTGCCGTGACAGTAGGTGCGGTGCTGGGCACGCTGATGTGCATCATCGGCCTGGCGGTCACCCTGCCGGCCGGCTTATTCCTGGCGGACCTGATCGCGGCGCACATGTTTGCACAGGTCGGCTACGGCAAGGAGACAACCGCGCCGCCCAGGCCACCCAAGGCGTCGAACCCGCCGCCTCAGCCTGAGGCTAAGAAGAAGCCCCAGACCGGCAACACCATGGTGGTCATGCCGGACGGCACGGTCATCCCGGCCGAGGATGCCATCAAGTAGCCTGCGGCGCGCAGAACTTCATCGAGACCGGGCTGCACGCACGGCCCGGTCTTGATGATTGTGCTGGCCCCGATATTACGATATAATGGCAGTACAACTGACTTTTGGCCGTCCCGTTTTCATTTCTGGAGGAAATACATGGACATCGGCAAATCTTTGACCTACTACTTCGACGACCCGCGCTGGGTCACCAAGCTGGCAATCGGCACAGGCATATTGATCCTGAGCTCGATCTTCAGCGTCGTCTTGATCGGCTTGATCGGCTACCTGATCATCATGGGCTATGCGCTGGAGACGCTGCGCAACGTGCGCAACGGTGAGCGCTATCCGATGCCGGAATGGCGGGATCGCTGGGGCGAATGGCTGGTGCAGGGCTTTCGGCTGGCCGTAGCCGTGCTGGTCTGGGCGCTGCCCGCGATCATTATCGGTGTCGCGACGATCATTCCGAGCGCGATGATGGGCAGCAACCGCGACTTCTGGGTCACCATGGGCGGACTGGGTATCGCCTGTCTGTCCTGCCTGATTGGCCTCTGGTCGATCATCGTTGTCCTGGCGCTGCCGGCGATCTCGATCCGCATTGCCGAGACCGAGCGGCTGGGCTCAGCGTTCGCCTTTGGCGACATTCTCGCCTTCACCCGCAAGCACCTGGGTGACGTGATCATCGTCTCGATCGTGTACGTCGTGGCGTCCATGGTGCTCAGCCTGCTGGGCACGGTGGTCGGGGTGCTGTTGTGCGGCATCGGCCTGTTCGTCACCGTGCCGCTGGCGACGCTGATCACCTACCTGATCCAGGCGCACCTGTATGCGTTGATCGGGATCAGCGGCGGCACCACCCTGGCGACCGCCGATGACACCGCCACCAGCCCTGCGCCCACACCGGCGCCGGCCATGGTCACGGCCCCGGTGGTCGAAACTGAAACAACCGCTCCGGCCGTCCAGCCGGCGGACGAGCCTCCCGCACCTGAAGGCGAATGATCGAAAGCATTGCAGCCGTCTTCACGGCCTTCGGGCTGTCCACATCGGCCGGGCTGAACGCCTACCTGCCGCTGCTGATCGTCGCGCTAACGGCTAAGTACACCGACCTGATCACGCTGCAAGCGCCCTTCGACGTGCTCACCAGCCCGTGGGTGATCGCCGTCCTGGTGGTGCTGCTGATCATCGAGGTGTTCGCCGACAAGGTGCCGCTGGTGGATCACGCCAACGACGTGATCCAGACGGTCATCCGGCCGGCGGCCGGCGCGATCCTGTTCGCCGGGACGACCAACGCGGTCAGCGACATCCACCCGGTGCTGGCCATGGCGTTGGGGATCCTGTCGGCGGGCGGCGTGCATGCCACCAAGGCGACGGTGCGTCCGGTGATCACGGCAACCACCGGCGGCCTCGGCAACCCGGTGATGAGCGTCGCCGAGGACGTCGTGGCCTTCGTGGTCAGCGTCATGTCGATCCTGGTGCCGATCCTGACCTTCATCGCGATGGCGGTGTCGGGGGTGCTCCTTTGGCGCTGGTGGCGGCGGCGCAAACAACGCAACGCCCTGGACGCGCCGGCCATGACCGCCAGCGGCCCGCCGGCGACGAGGTAACACAAAGGAGCCCAGCCTGCAAACGGCTGGGCTCCTTTGTGCGTGATCGCGGCGGATAGCAGAGCGAATGGAGACAGCGAATGCCGGAGAACAGGCGCCTGGTCGAAGTTGAGCTTTGCGTCCATTGGGTGAGCAGTTCCTGGGAGCCGAGCCGTTCAGTCTCCCACAGAACGAAGGAAGCGCCCGCCGGAGGCTGCAAGATACAAGCCCTCTGGGCTAGGAATCGGCAGGTCCGAAGGGCTTTCACGCTGTAGCCCGATCCGTTTGACGGTCGGGCGGTCGCACACTTACAGAAATCATCAGAACCAGAAAATCCTTCGCCCGTCCAGCGACTATCGAACTCACCCTGTCGGAGGATGCCAACCCGCCACCACCCACGCCTGACGAACCATCACCGCAAGGAGGTTGTTGAGCTGCAATGCCAGGACGGTCGCTCGCCCGCAGGGCATCAGTTCGACGATTTGTGCGCCGTCGTCACTCCATCTGAAGTGATCCGGCAAGGCCTGGGTTCTTGGATTGAAGAGAGGCATGACTTCGCGGGTCAGGGGATCGACTCCGTGCGTTTGATCGCGTTTTGCGTTGTTGCACAAACGACAGGAGAGCCAGAGGTTGTCCTCCTCATCGTTTCCACCCTTGGAACGGGGAATGAGGTGGTCGATTTCGAGCTTACCCATCACATACTTCTGATGGCTCTGACAGTAGCCGCAACGATTGTCCGCCTGGCGGCGTATGCGATCCTGAAGCTCGGCAGAAATTCGCTTGGAAGCCACGAGATCATGGACCTATGCGGGGTATGAGACCTCGGTGAACCGCCTCCGCAAGTGCTTGGGCCTTTCGCAATAAGCCCTCCTGGTACAGCTGCATCAGCGCAGCAAGCTCCATGCGCTCCGTCTCCGTCAGCAGCCCCTCCTGCTGCTGGCCTAACAGGTAGCTCAAACGCCGGTCTTCATCAGGCTCCATTTCATGCCCGGCCCAGACCAGCACGGCATCGTCAGACAACCGCTTGATTTCCAGAGGATGCTCGGAATCGACATTTACCGACGGCAGCGAGATCTCGATCGTATCAGCCAATACATCCGCGACATCGCGACTCGTCAGGCGAGCGATGTTTTCGGCGCGGTGGTAGACGTATTCCGGGAGAGCTACCAAGACACTAACACTCATGACGAACACTCCTCGTTAAGACCGCCAGACTGTTTCATTCGGCTGAATTATACACGCTCGTATGCCCGTTGCCAAGCAGTTCGACTGTTTCGCTGTGTCAGGTTCTTTCCCTTCAGGGACAGCCATTCCAGGCAGAGGTTCGACTTTTCAGCAAAGTCGAACCTCTGCGCTTCCCGTCCTTTCCCTTGTCTTCCCTCCTTTCACTTGTTTCCCTTCTTTCCCTGCTCCTCCCCTTCCCGTCCTCCGCCCCGCCTGTGCTATAATAGACACCATGTCTCAAGCAGTTTCAGACACCGTGCAGGCGCATCTCGACAGCCTGCCGAACGCCACAGGCGTCTACATCATGAAGGGGAAGCGCGGCCAGGTCATCTACGTGGGCAAGGCCAAGAACCTGCGCTCGCGGGTCCGCTCCTATTTCCAGGACTCGCAGCACGACAGCAAGACGCGGCGGCTGGTGTCCGAGGTGGTCGACCTGGAGTGGATCATCGTGCCCACCGAGGTGGACGCGCTGATCCTGGAGAACACGCTGATCAAGCGCCACCAGCCGCGCTTCAACGTGCTGCTCAAGGACGACAAGACCTACCCGTACATCAAGATCCACTGGCAGGACGACTTCCCCAAGGTCAGCGTGACGCGCAAGGTGCTGAGCGACGGCGCGGGCTACTACGGCCCCTACACGTCGGCCTTCGCCGTGCGCGAGACACTGGACAACCTGCGGCGGGTCTTCCCCTACCTGACCTGCAACCGCGAGATCACCGGCAGGGACCCGCGCGCCTGTCTGTACTACGACATTAAGCTGTGCGTCGCGCCCTGCATCGGCAAGGCGGACAAGGACGAGTACCGCGACGTCATGCAGGGGCTGGTGGACTTCCTCGAGGGGCGCAGCGACGAGGCCATCGCCGCGCTGGAAGACCGCATGCGCACCGCAGCCCGGTCGCTGAACTTCGAGCGCGCGGCCATGTACCGCGATCAGATCAAGCTCGCCCAGCGGCTGGTGGAGCGGCAGCAGGTGGTCTCGCCCAAGCCGGTCGACCAGGACGTGGTGGCGTTCGCCAGCGACGACGGCGGCGACGAGACGGCCTTTCAGGTGTTCTTCGTGCGTCGCGGCAAGCTGATCGGCCGCGAGAGCTTTGTCCTGCCCGGCACGAAGGCCGACGACCCGGCCGAGCTGCTGGCCTCTTTCCTGGCCCAGTTCTACGACGACGCAACCGTCATCCCGCCGGAGATCCTGCTGCCGCTGCTGCCGGCAGGCGACGAGGTACTGGCGGAGTGGCTCAAGGGCAAGCGCAGCCAAAGCGCCGGGCGCAAGACCGCCTTCCGCCTCTGGGCGCCGCAGCGAGGCGACCCGCGCAAGTTGGTGCAACTGGCGCAGAACAACGCGGCCGAGGCGCTGCGCACGCTGCGCGCCGTGCGCATGTCCGACAAGAGCAAGCACGTCATGGCCCTGCAGGAGCTGCAGAACGCGCTGGCGCTGGACGTGCCGCCGGGTCGCATCGAGTGCTACGACATCTCGACGCTGCAAGGCACCAACACCGTCGGCGCGATGGTGGTCTTCGCCGAGGGCACGCCGCGTAAGTCGGACTACCGGCGCTTCAAGATCCGCGGCAAGGGCGCGCAGGGTGAGCCGGACGACTTCGCATCGATGCGCGAGACGCTGCGCCGGCGTTTCCGCCGCGCCGTGGAACCGCAAGAGAGCGATCCTGGCAGCAAAGCGCGCGCCAGCGTCGCCAAGTGGACGGTGCTGCCCGACCTGGTCATCGTGGACGGCGGCAAGGGCCAGCTTGGCGTCGCCGTCGAGGTGCTGAAGGAGTTCGACCTGCTGGACCAGGTGCCGGTGGTCGGGCTGGCCAAGCAGCATGAGGAGATCTTCATTCCCGGCCAGCGCACGCCGATATTGTTGCCCGACAACTCCGAGGGCCTGTATCTGGTGCAGCGCATCCGCGACGAGGCGCACCGCTTCGCCATCACCTACCACCGCGACCTGCGCAGCAAGGCCAGCGTCTCGTCGCAACTGGAAAAAGTCGAGGGTGTCGGGCCGAAACGACGGCTGGCGCTGCTGAAAGCCTTCGGCTCGGTCGACGCCATCCGCGCGGCCAGCATCGAAGAGCTGGCTGCTGTGCCGGGCATGACCCGCGCCGCCGCCGAAGCGATCAAGGAATCGCTCTAAAGGAATGGCAGCCCTGGACCGTCCGCCGGGTCGCCACAACGCAGACTACTTCTCTGGCTCGCGAACAGGAGTGCCAGTCCTGCCAGTCATCTGAGTATCTTTCATGTTCGAAATCGTCTTCCTTGGCACATCCGCCTCCGCGCCCACCATCGAGCGCGGGCTGTCGTCGGCGGTCGTGCTGCACCGTGAATACCGCTTCATGATCGACTGCGGTGAGGGCACGCAGCGGCAGCTCCTGACCTCCGGGCTGGGCTTCAAGCGTCTGGATAAGATTCTGCTCACACACGGCCATCTTGACCACATCCTGGGGCTGGGTGGATTGATCTCGACGCTGGGCCGCTGGGAGATGCTGCCAGACATCGACATCTACGCCGGGCGCTGGCCGCTGCAGCGCATCGAGGAGCTGATGGGCGTGGTTTTCGGCACCGTGGACAACTTGCCGGTCAAGGTCAACCTGCACGCCATTGAGCCGGGTGTGCTGTTCGGCGACGACAGGTTCGAGCTGCGCGCCGTGCCGGTCAGCCACCGCGGGCCGGGCTGCTTCGGCTTCATCTTCGAGGAGCGCGAGAAGCGGCCGTTCCTGGTGGAGCGGGCCGAGGCGCTGGGTGTGCCGGCGGGGCCGCTCCGCCGCGAGCTGGTGCAGGGCGGGGCCGTGACCTTGCCCGACGGGCGGACGGTCCACCCCGACGAGGTGCTGGGACCCAGCGCCCCCGGCGCCAAGCTGGCCGTCATCGGCGACGCCGGCCGCACCGACAGCCTGGTCGCCGAGGTGGCGGGCGCCAGCGCGCTGGTGATCGAAGCGACCTATCTCGAGGAGGACGGCGACATGGCGCGCAAGTTTGGCCATCTGACGGCGGCGCGGGCGGCGCAGTTGGCGCGCGACGCCGGCGCGCACAGCTTGATCCTGAACCACGTCTCGCGCCGCTACTCCCGCCGCCAGATCCTGGCCGAGGCGCGGTCGATATTCGAGCCGGTGTTCGTGGCCAACGACTTCGACCACTTTCGAATCGTCAAACAAGAGCCGGCCGAACTGATCGAACAACAGCCGGCGCGCCGCACTGGCAAGCAGAGCGAGAGCCGCCATGAGCAGTCCAGCGCCGACCGCTGACAACGTGAATCTGGATGCCGAGCGCATCTCGCGCACCATCCAGCAGTTGAGCAGCCGCATCGACGAGCGTTTTCCAGGGTCAGGGCTGGGCCAGGTCTGCCACGACCTGTATGCCGTCAGCCTGACGGCCGAACATGACGTCGCGGCGGTCAGCAGGCCGAACTGGTGGCTGCGCGGCGCGGTGATCGCGTTCGTGGCAGCCACCGCGGTGCTGCTGCTGGTGTCGGTGGTCCAGCTGCGGCTGTCGCTGGGAACGGCCAGCGTCACCGTCATCGACCTGATCCAGGTGTTCGAGTCGGCCACCAACGAGATCATCCTGATCGGCGCGGCGCTGCTCTTCCTGGTGTCCATCGAGAGCCGGGTCAAGCGCAACCGGGTGATCCACGACATCAACCGCCTGCGCAGCATCGCCCACGTCATCGACATTCACCAGCTTACCAAGGACCCGTCGGTGATTACCGCCGGCGCGACCACCACCGCCAGCAGCCCGGCGCGCGAGATGACCGTGTTCGAGTTGGGCCGCTACCTTGACTATTGCTCAGAGATGCTGTCCCTGACCGGCAAGGTGGGGTTTCTCTATGCGCAGAGCTTCCCCGATCCGCAGGCGGTGGCGGCCGTCAACGAGCTGGAAGACCTGACAACGGGCCTGGCGCGCAAGATCTGGCAGAAGATCATGCTGCTGGAGAACATCACCCGCAACCTGGAGCAGAGAGAGCTTTCGTCGCCATCCTTTCTGGAGGACTGACCGTGACCAACCATCAGCCTCGCGGCATCGTTGTGCGCATCGCCTCCTCGCGGCCGGGCGCCTGGCTCTTCTCACGCCTGGCGCACCACATCGACCGGCCGCTGCTGCGCTGGACGGACGGCAAAACCTCGTTCAGTTCGCTGGTCTCCAACGTGCCGGTGATGGCGTTGCGGACCACCGGCGCGAAATCAGGGCTGCCGCGCGAGACCCCGCTGGTGATGACGCCCGACGGCGACCGCCTGATCCTGGTCGCGTCGCGCTGGGGACAGGGCGGGCTGCCGGCGTGGTACCACAACCTGGGCGCCAACCCGCGTTGCAGCGTGGTGATGGACGGCGCGAGCCGGCCGTTCACGGCCCGCGAGACAGACGGCGCCGAGCGGACGGCATGCTGGGATAAGGCGGTTGCGTATTATCCGGGCTACGCCGCCTACGCCAGCCGCGTCGGCGACCACGTCATTCCGGTGCTGGTGCTGGACCCCGTGTAAAGCGATGACGGTTAGCGAGTAAGAAGCGCCAGACTTGAACGATCAGTAGAGTGTAGACCATCAAGCGAAGTATCAACGAGAGGTGAATGATGCAATCGACCATTGACACGACGACGGCCGCCAACGGCCAGCAGACCACGACCCGCGAGGTCGCCACCCTGGGCGGCGGCTGCTTCTGGTGTCTGGAGGCAGTTTACGACGACCTGCAAGGGGCAACCGATGTGATATCGGGCTACGCGGGCGGGCACGTCGCCAACCCCGACTACAAGTCGGTCTGCACGGGACGCACCGGCCACGCTGAAGTGGTGCAGGTGACGTTCGACCCGAGCGTCATCTCGTTCGAGGAGATTCTGGGCGTTTTCTTCGCCATCCACGATCCGACGACGCTGAACCGCCAGGGCGCGGACGTGGGCACGCAGTATCGCTCGGCCATCTTCTATCACTCCGACGCCCAGAAGGCAGCCGCCGAGGCCATGATCGCCCGGTTGAACGCCGAGCACATCTGGTCCGGCCCTATCGTCACCGAGGTGACACCTGCGCCGGCGTTCTATCCGGCCGAGGACTATCACCAGGAGTACTTCAAGCGCAACCCGTACCAGGGCTACTGCCAGGCCGTGATCTCGCCCAAGGTCGCCAAGTTCCGCAAGCAATACGCCAGCCGGCTGAAGCGGTGACGAGGGGCAGGCGACAGGCAGAAGTCGTTTCAGGCAAGGAGCAATGCAGTGTCAACTGAGAGCAACAAGACGACCGCCGGCAAGGATGCCGGGGACAAGGAACCGGAACTGCCGTTTCACTGGCAACAGGTGCAGGGCGCGATCTGGCTGATCGGGCTGGCGGTCCTATTCTGGCAGGGCTGGATGTGGCCGGGTATCCTGGTGCTGGTCGCCATCAGCGGCGTGTCGCAGGGGCTGATGCGCTGGTATGTCGACAGGCAGCGGGAACAACAGCAGGCCGCGCAGCGGACCCAGGCGGCCATGGAGGCGCGCAAAGACTGGCTGCCCAGCAAATGCCCCAACTGCGGCGGTCCCCTGAGCGTGGAGACCGTCACCTGGACCGGCCCCAGCACAGCCGACTGTCCGTATTGCAGCACCAACCTGCGGCCGGCCACACAAAGTTGAGCAATACAGTTCGGGGAACGACCTGGTCGAAGTGCGATGGTCTGCACACAGTGGCTGCGTGCAGACCCGGCTCAGTGAGGAGGAACTTCGGTGACAGAACATATCCTGGTGGTCGATGACGACGCGTTGTTGCGGCGCAGCCTGGCCTACAATCTTGAACGCGCGGGGTACCGTTCCAGCACTGCGGTCAGCGGCGAGGATGCGCTGCGCTGCGCCCGCCACGATCCGCCGGACTTGATCCTGCTGGACATTGGCTTGCCCGGGATGGACGGCCTTCAGGTGCTTAAGGAGCTCCAGGCAACAGTGGATGTGCCGGTGATCTTCCTGACAGCCCGCCGACGGGAGTTGGATGAGGTTCTGGGGCTGGAGCTTGGCGCCGATGATTATGTCACAAAGCCATTCGACCTGAACGTTTTGCTGGCGCGGATCAAGGTCGCGTTGCGGCGGATCAAGCATGAACCGGTCTCGGTTCAAACGCACGAAGAGCGGCTGGAAGCAGGCGATCTGATCATCGATCGGGCGGCCCACACGGTGACGGTGGCCGGCGAGTTGCTGGAACTGCCGCCGCGCGAGTTTGAGGTGTTGCGCGTCCTGGTCGAGCACGCCGATCAAGTCGTGTCGGTGGACGACCTGCTGGCCAGCGTCTGGGGGGCTGAGTACGCAGGCGAGCCACAGGTGGTCTACGTCCACATCCGCTGGCTGCGCGAGAAGCTGGAGGAAGACCCCAACCATCCCCATCGCATCATCACGCTGCGCGGTGTCGGCTACAAGCTGCTGAGCAAGGAAGGTCACGATGCTGCGGACCCTGCGTAGCCGGCTCATCGTGAGCCACAGCCTGCCGCTGCTGATCATCATACCTTTGATGGGGATTGCGCTGATCTCCGCGATGGAAACGCGTTCTGCTGGCCAGAAACATCACGCAACTCCTGGATAACGCCGCGCTGGTGATCGATCTGACCAGCCACGAGCCGCAGGTCTGGGAAGACCAGGCGGTCGCAGAACGGTTCACGAATGAGGTCAACAGGTACCTCGACAGCCGGCTGATGCTGCTTGACAGCCAGGGAGAGCTGTTAGCCTCAACCGATCCCCAGGATGCCGGTCTGATAGGGACGAAGTTGGCTCTGGAGGGCGCCTCGGTCGCGCTCCGGGAGATACGAAAACTCAAACCCGCCGCAGCCGTAACATGGACGCCGAAGTGGCAGATGTCTGGGTTCCCGCGCTGGCCGATGACGGCAGCGTCCTTGGGGTCGTGCGGGTCACACACCGGCTGGGAAACGTTTACACCGACTTCATGCACATGCGCGACGTGGTGCTGGTTATCCTGTTGGTCGGGCTGTTGCTGGGGGTGGCGCTTGCGTTGATCCTCGCGCCCAGCCTGGTCAGACCGCTGAACCGATTGGTCGCCGAAATGCAGCAGATGACAGCCAGCAAGGAACTCACCACAGTGCCTGCCAACGGCGTCCAGGAGATGCAAACCCTCGTCCTGACCTTCAACACCCTTGTCGAGCGGCTGGACGCCCAGGACGTCCAGCGGCGCCGCCTGCTGGCGAATCTGGTTCACGAGTTGGGCAGGCCCTTGGGCGCGCTCAAGTCGGCCATCGATGCCCTGCTCAACGGCGCAGCCAAAGACGAGGCTTTCAGAGGCGAGATGTTGACCGGTATGTCAGACGAGATCGTTCTGCTGCAAAGGCTGCTGGATGACCTGGCCCGGCTGTACGACAAGGAAATCGGTCCGATCAAGCTTGTCCTGCAACCGGTCCAGCCGGGCCACTGGCTCTCGCAGACGCTGTTGCCGTGGAAGTCTGCCGCGCAGAAGAAGGGCCTGCACTGGCACGCCGACATTTCCGCGGACCTGCCGACGCTGCAACTCGATCCAGGGCGCATGGCCCAGGCGGTCGGCAACCTGCTCAGCAATGCGATCAAGTACACGCCGGCCGGTGGCTCGGTCGGCGTCCTGGCCAGCGCCACGAACGACCAGGTGTTGATCAGGATAAGCGACACCGGTATCGGCATACCGGCGTCAGAGCAGGCGGTGATCTTCACCCCGTTTTATCGCGGCACCTTGAGCGGGCGATTTCCCCAGGGATTGGGCCTCGGCCTGAGCATCGCCCGCGAGCTGATCCTCGCCCACGGCGGCCAGTTGACGTTGGAAAGCGACGAGGGCCAGGGCACCACCTTCTTCATCTCCCTCCCCGCACCGCACGTCCCCGTTCCTGTAGCATAGGGCCTTGTGCCCGTTCCGGGGCCGCCCGGACGCCCACAAGGGGCTATCCTACAACCAACTATCCCGATCCGTGTGCAGCTTGTCCCTTCCCGTAGGATAGGGCCTTGTGCCCGTTCCGGGGCCGCCCGAACGCCCACAAGGGGCTATCCTACCACAGTTCCCGCTCGTTTCTTAATGTTATCTTAGGGTTGGCACAATCGCAGCTTAAAGTCATGGGGAGACCTGTTGTGCTACGCTAGGGGTGTCGATCGTCTGTGATGTCTTCCCGGTGCGCTGCGCAGATGGCGTCCGGGCTTCCATCTTTCAGACAACAGCGAGGTGCAACATGGCGCGATCACATACACAGTCAGGTTGGATGGGTCGATTTGTCCGCTGGTTTGCCGGCGCTCCCTTCGAGCATCTACCGCCTGAATACGGCGACACGGTGCCGGCCGACCTGAGAGTCTTTGAGTCCAGAATGGCGGAGGAAGCCCACCGGACACACGTTGAGCTAGCGCACGCCGCCGCGCCGGCACATTCCCAGCGCTCGGCGGTGCACACGCCTCCCGACCTCGAACGACAGTAGCGAGAAATCTCATGCAAGATTCCAGCGCGTGTCTGACAATCATGCAGGGCGCCGCCCACCGGTTGAGCGGCGCCTTGCGGGAGTCCGAGGTGATTGACATCCTGCTCGACCAGGCAATGCTGGCGTTTGGCGCCCGCGGCGCGCTGGTCCGCCTGCTCAGCCCCGACGGTGAGGAACTGCTGCTGGGCGGCGCGCTGGGATTGAGCGACGCCTACCTGAACAAGGGCGTGGTGTGGATGTCGGAAAGCGGCATCGACCGGCACGTTATCGCCGGCGAAGCCATCGTCGTGGAGGACATTCGCAACGAACCAGGGTTTCAGTATCCGGCGGAGGCCGACGCCGAGGGATTGCGCAGCGCGATCGCCGTTCCGCTCAAGGTGCGGGAAAACGTGATCGGCCTGCTGCGCATCTACCTGAATGCCGCCGACAAGGTCGGGGATGATGAGCTGCACCTGGCAAGCTGCCTGGCAGATCTGGGCGCGCTGGCCCTGGAGAAGGTGCGCCTGCAACAGAGCCTTTTCCGCATCGCCAGGGTGCTGAACTCATCGCTCGACCTGCAGGAGCTGCTGGATCGAATGCTGGACACCGTGGTGCACGAGATGGGCCTGCGGGCAGCCTCCATCCGGTTGCTTGAGGAAAAGCGCCAACGCCTGCTGCTGGCTGCGGCTTCGGGACTGAGCGCCGAATACCTGGCAAAGGGGCCGGTGCTGGTCGCCAACAGCCCGATTGATCAGCGGGTGCTGGCAGGCGAAACCGTAGTGCTGCACGATGTGGTCGCCGACCCGGGTTTCGAATATCCCGGCGAGGCTGCCCAGGAGGGTATTCGCTCCGTGCTGGTGGTTCCGCTCAAGTTGCAGGAACGGGCGCTGGGCGTGATGCGGGTCTACTCGGCGCGGCCGCGGCACTTCAGTACGGTAGGCACGACGTTCGTGTCGTCGATCGCCGACCTGGCTGCCCTGGCCATCGAGCGGGCCGAACTGCACGCCCTGCTGCAAGACCAATACAACGACCTGAAGCTGGACCTGGCCGAGTGGCACCGCTTCCTGGCGCTGGGATGAGAGCGTAGCCGATGTTGCTTGCCCTGGCATTGCTGGCGACCGGACTGGTCGCCGGGATTCTCGGCGCGCTGCTGGGTCTGGGCGGCGGTATCTTCCTGGTGCCGGCCCTGACGCTGATCTTTGGCCTGCCGATCCGCACCACCGTCGGCACCAGTTTGGTGGCGGTGATCGCCACGTCGGCCGGCGTGGCCGCGGTTGCCCCACCCGGCCGCGGCGCGGATGTCGGACTGGCGCTGCGACTGGAGGTGGCTACCGCGGTGGGCGCGCTGGCCGGCGGCCTGGCAGCCGGCATGATCAGCCCGCAACTGCTGAGCATCCTGTTCGCGGTGGTGGTCTTCCTGACCGCCGGGTACATGCTCTACAAGGCGCGCCAGAAGCCGGCCGGCGGCAAGCCGGAAAGGTTGTTCAGGCAGGACTACACGTTGCGCCACTGGCCGGCGGGCCTGTCGGTGGCCGGGCTGGCCGGGATGATCTCCGGGCTGCTGGGCGTCGGCGGCGGCTTCATCAAGGTGCCGACCATGTACGCCGTGATGGGCGTGCCGCTGGGCATTGCCACTGCGACCAGCAACTTCATGGTCGGGATCACAGCCGCAGCCAGCGTGTTCATCTACTACGGGCGCGGCGACATCCATCCGCTGGTAGTCATCCCGACGGCGTTGGGCGTGTTCGCCGGAGCGATCGTCGGCGTGTACATCCTGCCCAAGGTGCGCATCTCCTGGCTGCGGCTGGCGTTGATCGGCCTGTTGGTCCTGATGGGCGTGCAGATGCTGATGAAAGGAGTGAACGGATGAGAGTCCCGGTGACGAAAGACCGCTCGCCGGACCAGGCGCAGACTGAAGGTCTCGACCTGGAGCAGCACATGCGGCGCGTGTCGCAGGTCGTTTCAGCAGCAGCCGTCGGGTTGATGATTGCCGGCGCCGCGGCCACTGTGCTGTCAGGTGCTTCGCTTGCGCTGCCGGGTGGGTCGGTCATGGCGCTGCGCGATCTGTTGCAGCTTCCAATCCACCCGCAGGCGCTGGCTGCCATGAGCGCCGGCATTCTCATGCTGGCACTGCTGCCCGTGTTGCGGGTGCTGCTGGCGCTGGGCATCTACGTGCGCCAGCGCGTGCTGGTCAACTCGATCGCGGCGTTGATAGTGCTGGTTGAGCTGCTCATTAGCATGCGGGCAGGTGGTGGATAAGGTCAGATGAAACGCAATCCAAGCGACCGTTCGCTGGTCTTGTTGATTATTTTGCTTCTTGTGGCAGCCTTCTGCCTGGGTGCGTTCATCATGTACGTGCTGGCAGGCTGCTGTGGTTTTTAGTTCGAAAGGAGAACATTTGTGAAACGTACGAATTCCGTCTTACGCATTCGTATCAGCGCACTGGCCCTGGCGGTCGCAGGAATCTTCTTCCTCATCTACCCCGCCCTCAGACCGTTTTCGGATGAGGTTTCTCTGCAGGGAGCTGCCGCTTTTGCATCCACTCAGTGGCTGGCAGCCCACATGCTGGCTGTTGTGGCGTTCACCCTGATTCCGGTGGGGTTCCTCGGCCTGTACGGCGTGCTGCGCGAGAGCGCCGCAGAGGGCATAGGGTACTGGGGGCTGATCCTGAGCATGGTTGGCGTTGGGCTCACCCTGCCTTTCTACGGCGGTGAGGCGTACGGCCTGCACGCGATCGGGCAGGCCGCCCTCGAGCAGCAGTCCGCTGCACTGCTCGACATCGCCGGTGTCGTGCGCTCCGGCGCGGGCCTCCTCCTGTTCGTCGTCGGCCTGGTACTGCTGGCTGCCGCGGCTATCACAATCGCTGCGGCGATCTGGAAATCGGGCACACTCCCGAAATGGAGCGGGATTCCGCTGGCGGTTGGCGTGGCGTTGTACCTGCCGCAGTTCTTCGGAACGCAGCCGTTGCGGGTTGTCCACGGTCTGCTGGTTGCCGCGGGATGCCTGTGGATCGCTCTCGATCTCTGGCAACACAACCCTCAATCCAGCGTAGCGCCTGCCGGCCAACCCGCGTTCTCAGAAAAGCAGCAGGGTCGAACGGCGCTGCAGAACGAGTCGTGACACACGAAGTGCGCAGGTGGCGAATCGCAGCAATCTCACCGGGACAGTCCGGTGCGAGACGCCAAATGCGCCAGCCAATCTGGCAAGAAAGTGATTATCATGTCTGAAAGCTATGACACAACAAACGAGAGATACAGCAACGCTTCACCCGAGGACATCCAGGCCTTGATCGAAACCCTCGGCGCCGATGATGGTCTGAAACGTGAGCAAGCACGGTTCCAACTGGTGTTCACCGGCCGCGCAGCAACCATGTCGCTGATCGATGCGCTGAGCGATCCCAGCGTGCACCGACGCTGGGAGGCGGCCAAGGCGCTGGGAGCAATCAGCGACCCGCGGGCAGCCGCGCCGCTCGTCGAGGCGCTGGACGACGAGAACGCCAGCGTACGGTGGGTGGCGAGCGACGACCTCATCACCATGGGGCGAGACGGCCTGGAGCCGCTGCTCCGGGCGCTGATCGCAGACTCAGGATCCGTGTGGCTGCGGGAAGGCGCCCACCACGTGTTGCACTTCATGGCGCGCAACGGGATGGCAGAACTGACGCCGGTGGTGGATGCGCTGGAGGACATCGTTCCAACGATCGAGGTTCCCGTGGCGGCATACTATGCGTTGCAGACCTTGAACGACAGACATCCGGCGGCAACCCGCACTGCTGTGGCTTCGTCGCGCGAGAACCGCCTGGTTTGAATAGGAGAGTTGTTATGGCTACTTTGCAAGACACAAGTTCGCCGGCGCGATTCGTCGGCACCCTGGAAGATCCACCGGTCGCGCGCGCTTTGTTTGGCGACGTCCGTTGGGCCTGGATCTGGCTTATTCTCCGTCTGTACGTCGGCTGGGAATGGCTGAACGCCGGCTGGGGCAAGGTAAACAACCCGGCCTGGGTCGGCGGTCAGGCGGGCGCTGCCTTGACCGGCTTCCTGAACAACGCCATCTCGCAGACTACTGGTGCGCACCCGACCGTGCAGGTGTGGTATGCGTGGTTCCTGCAACACGTTGTCCTTCCCAACGCCAGCGTGTGGAGCTACGCCGTGTCGTTCGGCGAGCTGCTTGTCGGAATCGCGCTGATCCTCGGTCTGTTCACCGGCATCGCGGCCTTCTTCGGCAGCTTCATGAACATCAACTACCTGATGGCCGGCGCCGTGAGCACGAACCCGATCCTCTTCTCAATCGCCACATTGCTGGTGCTGGCATGGAAGACGGCGGGCTGGTGGGGACTGGATCAATGGGTGCTGCCCGCGCTGGGGACGCCCTGGCGGCCGGGGCGGTCGGTGCATCACCTGGCACCTCCATCACCTCAATCGACGGCGACCTGAGGGCAGACAAACAACGGCGTCCCGACCATGAAACAAGCAATCGTTGGATCTGATGAACGCCAGCAGGGCAGGCCAGTCGCGCGCCGGCTGGCTGCCGGCGCACTGCTGTCCGCCCTGCTGCTGACGCTGGCGGCCTGCACGCCCGGGAACACAGCGCAGTCGTGGCCCGACGAGACGGTGCGCTCGGCTACTCAGGCGTTCGTCGATGGCTACAATCTCAGAGACCTGCAAACCTTCGACAGTTTCTTTGCTTCGCCGGCCCAACTGGCCGATCCGGCCAGCCTAGCCAGCACCAGAGATGCCGCGCACCAGGCGTTGACGCAGGCTCAGCCCGGCAGTTCGATCCGGCTGTTGTCGCTGACGGTCACGCCTCCGCAGCCCCCCAATCCTCAGGCGCTGGCCAGCATTCACTATCGCGCCCGATTCGCCGTCGCGACAGGCGAGAATGTAGTGGACACAGTCACCGTCGAACAGACCGTGCAACTGGACCATCTCGGCGATAAGTGGCTCATTATCGGCGGCGACCAGCCGCAGATCAGCAAGTCCAGCGGCGCCGCGGTCCTGCCACCGGGAACCGCAGTCCCGACCGACAGCGCGCCGGCCACCGGCGCGGCTGTTGAGATGTTGGCGAACTCACTGCACGTTGCGCCGACGCAGATCAAGGTAGTTAGCCGCGAGGCGCTGGCCTGGCCGGACAACTGCCTCGGGGTCGTCCGCGTTCAGGCTGCGTGCCAGCCGGGAACGACGCCGGGTTTCCGCATCATCCTCGAAGCCGGCGGGCAGCAATACGAGTATCACACCGACGCCAGCGGCCTGCGAGTGATGCCGGGCCGCGAAGGTCCGGTGGTCGCGGGGGTGGTGGCGGCCGCCGCTGCCGGCGATCAGATGGCCGGCGCGCTGGGCATCGCTCCCGACGAGGTGCGCGTGGTCAGCACCACGTTGGTCGAGTGGCCAGACGATTGCCTGGGCGTCGCAACACCAGAACGGCAGTGTCAAGGCGGCCCGACGCCCGGCTACCGGATCGTGCTGCAAGCGCAGGGCCAGACAACTGAGTACCACACCAACGCCGACGCAACGATTGTTGTGCCTGCGGCCACGCCGTGAGACAGATCGCAGCCGTGGCCGGAAAGGAGGCCATGACATGACAAGCGCAACACACCTGAATACGCATCGAACACCTGCCCGAAAACCAGCTTCAAACAAGCAGGCTGCTGACAGCAAGAAGCCCGACCTGCCACTGCCTGCGCTGAAGCAACAACTGGGTTTCTCACCCGATGGACTGAGCGCGGCAGAGGTCGGGCGCCGTCGCGAACAGTATGGCTACAACGAACTGGTCGAGGAGAAGACCAGCCCGTTGCGCCGGTTCCTGACCTATTTCTGGGGACCGATTCCCTGGATGATCGAGGTGGCGGCGATCCTGTCGGCCGTGGTCCGCCACTGGGCCGACTTCGCCATCATTCTTGCCTTGCTGCTGCTCAACGCTGCGGTCGGGTTCTGGGAGGAGTACCAGGCAGGCAACACCATCGCGGCCCTCAAGGCACAGCTCGCGCTGCAGGCCAAGGTGAAGCGCGACGGCAAGTGGCAGGTCCTGCCGGCGCGTGAGCTGGTGCCGGGCGACCTGATTCGCCTGCGCCTGGGCGACATCGTGCCGGCCGACTGCCGGCTGCTGGACGAGGACCCGGTGCAGGTGGACCAATCGGCGCTGACCGGCGAGTCGCTGCCCGTGTCTCACGGCAACGGCGACGCAGTCTACTCCGGCTCGGTGATCAAGCAGGGCGAGAGCGACGCACTGGTCTACGCCACCGGCAGCGAGACCTTCTTTGGCAAGACCGCCAGCCTGGTGGAAACCGCGCACACGGTCAGCCACTTCCAGAAAGCCGTCCTCAAGATCGGCGACTACCTGATCGTGCTGGCGCTTAGCCTGGTGATCCTGATTCTGGCCGTGGCCCTGTTCCGCGGCGATGCCATGCTCACCACCTTGCAGTTTGCGCTGGTGTTGACGGTGGCCGCGGTGCCGGTGGCTATGCCGGCCGTCCTGTCGGTCACCATGGCTGTCGGTGCAAAGACGCTGGCCAGGAACCAGGCTGTGGTCAGCCGGCTGGCAAGCATTGAGGAGATGGCCGGCATGGACGTGCTGTGCTCCGACAAGACCGGCACGCTCACGCAGAACAAGCTCACATTGGGCGATCCTTTTGTGGTGCCGGGCGAAAACTCCCGCCAACTCTTTCTCTGCGCTGCCCTGGCGTCGCGCGCCGAAGACAACGACACCATCGATCTGGCGGTGCTGGGCGGGCTGCCTGACGGGCAACTGACAGATGGCTACAAGGTGGTTCACTTCCAGCCCTTCGACCCGGTGAGCAAGCGCACCGAGGCCGCGGTGCAGGCGCCCGACGGGTCCACGATCCGTGTCAGCAAGGGTGCGCCGCAGGTCATCCTGGCGCTGGCCGGCCAGGGCAACGCTGCCCGGGTGCGGCCGGTGGTCGAGCAGACGGTCACGGAACTTGCGGAGCGCGGGTTTCGCGCGCTGGGAGTGGCTCGCAGCAGTGACGGCACCCATTGGGACTTTCTGGGCGTCCTGCCGTTGTACGACCCGCCGCGTGAAGACTCCAAGGCAACGCTTGCCGCCGCCCGTGAGCTGGGCGTGGGCGTCAAGATGATCACCGGCGACCAGCTTGCCATCGGCAAGGAGATCGCGCGCGAGCTGGATATCGGCGCGGACATTCTGGATGCCGGGCTTTTCGGCGACACCAGCCACACCCAGGCAAGCCAGCTAGCCGAACGCATCGAGGATGCCGACGGGTTCGCCCAGGTCTATCCCGAGCACAAGTTCCTCATCGTGGACACCCTGCAACAGCGCGGCCACATCGTCGGCATGACCGGCGACGGCGTCAACGACGCGCCAGCCTTGAAGAAAGCCGACGTCGGGGTCGCCGTGACAGGCGCAACCGATGCGGCCCGCAGCGCGGCGGACATCGTGCTGCTCACCCCCGGCCTGACGGTGATCGTGGACGCCATCAAGGAAAGCCGCAAGATCTTCCAGCGCATGAACAGCTACGCGATGTATCGCATCGCGGAGACGATACGCGTGCTGCTGTTCATGTCCCTGTCGATCATGGTGTTCAACTTCTACCCGGTCACAACCGTGATGATTGTGCTGCTGGCCCTGCTGAACGATGCCGCCATTCTTACAATTGCCTACGACAACGTGGAATATGCTGCGCAGCCCGAAGCCTGGGACATGCGGCGCGTGCTGGGAATTGCCACCGTCCTCGGTGTCACCGGCCTGATCGCCTCGTTCGGCCTGTTCTATCTGGCTGAACGCGTGTTTCACCTGAACCAGGACACCATCCAGACGATGATGTATCTCAAACTGTCGCTTGCCGGCCATCTCACCATCTTCGTTACACGAACGCGCGGTCCATTCTGGTCGTCGCGGCCGGCCAATCTGCTGACAGGCGCGGTGCTCGGCACCCAGACCGTCGCGACGTTGTTTGCCGTCTTCGGCATCTTCATGGCGCCGATCGGCTGGCAGTTGGCGCTGCTTGTCTGGGCCTATGCCATCGCATGGTTCCTTGTCAACGACCGGGTGAAGCTGCTGGCCTATCGCATCCTCGACAGCAACAAGCCCAGCCTGCTGATGCGGACCGCGTAGCAGATCCACGGCTTAAGACTGCCTTTAGATTGCCATTAGGTTTTGATAAAGACCTGCGTCTGGCTGATGCGCTATACTGGGTCTGAAAACAAAAAGATACAAACAGGTTTCTCCTCCTTGCACACTTGCCTGGCACAATCGCTCAATTCATTCCGCGGGCACGGCGTAGAGCGAATTTGCCAGGCAAGTCTGTTTGTGGAGTGCAGCCGCAGAAGTATCGATGTTTCACAGCCAATGACTGGCCTTAGGCCCGCAGTTTTCTCCCAGGAGACACGGCGATGGATATTTCCGTCAATGCCCACGTAGATTGTTCGGACGGCTCATTTGGCCGGACAACGTATATCATCCTGCAGCCGAACACGCGCCGCGTCACCCACGTGGTTGCCGAACGCAAGCACGGTGCACACAAGGAATATCTGGTTCCAATCGGGTTGATCGAGGAAAGTTCGCCTGACACGATCCTGCTGCGCTGCGCCCGCCGGGAGGTGGAAGCCATGGGCGAGTTCGCAGAGACCCGCTACGCAGTGGTCGCTGATCCCGCATTCGTGGCCGGCGTCGACGCGGCGCTGTTGACCGGCGCCGGCGATGAACCGATGGTGCTGGCCGACGAGGAGATCCACGTGCCCGAGGGGGAGATCGCTTTGACCAGCGGCGTGCTGGTGGTGGCCACCGATGGACCGGTTGGCCGGCTGGGTGAACTGATGGTGGATGGCAAGACCGGCAAGGCCACTCACCTTGTCCTGCAGGAAGGACACATCTGGCGCCACAAACGCATCGTGATCCCCATCCCAGCGGTCGATCACATCGCCAGCACCGCGATCTATCTCACGCTCGCCAAACAGGACATCGAAGGCTTGCCGACCGACAAACGGCGCTACTCGCTGGCCTGACCAACCTGCTTCCGAGAAGCGAAGAACCCGTATCCATGAAAACCACAGCTCGCTTGATCATCATCGCCAGCCTGGCGCTGGTTCTGTTGTTGGCCGGCCTGAGCGCCGGTGTTCTCCTCGACCGGGTGGTAATGAACCACCTGACCCAGCCTGCTGCGGCTTCGACCGAGCTGCAAGACCAGCTCCCGCTGCTGAACCAGGCATGGCAGCTCATCAATCAACGTTATGTCGATCAGTCTGCGGTGAACGGCGACCGCCTGGCTCACGGCGCGATCGCCGGCATGGTGGATTCGCTGGGAGACACCGGCCACAGCCGCTTTCTATCGCCCGAGATGGTGCAGGACCAGCACGAGCTGACCCAAGGCGAGTTTCAGGGCATCGGCGCCGAGGTGCAGATGAAGGACGACCACGTGGTCATCGTCGCACCCATCGACGGCTCGCCCGCGCAGAAGGCCGGCCTGCAGCCCGGCGACCTGATCCTCCGGGTGGCCGGCCAGGACATCGCCGGCCTGCCGCTGGAAGAGGTGGTCAAACGCATTGTGGGTCCTGCCGGCAGCCAGGTCACGCTGACCATCCTGACCCCGGCCAGCGGGCAGACACGCGATGTCACCCTGACCCGCGCCCACATTCCCATTCACAGCGTCGATTGGGCGCCGTTGCCCGGCGCGAACGTTGCCCATCTGCGCATCACCGCATTCAGCAAGGGCGTGACCGACGACCTGAAGCAGGCCCTGACCGATATCCAGGCGCAGGGCTACAGCGGTGTCGTGCTGGACCTGCGCAACAACCCGGGCGGGCTGCTGGACGAGGCCATCGGCGTCGCCAGCCAGTTCCTGACGGGCGGCAACGTCTTGCAGCAGGAGGATGCCCAGGGACACGTCCGGGATATACCCGTCCGGTCGGGCGGCATCGCCCCGGATCTGCCGGTAGTGGTGCTGGTCAATCCCGGCACCGCCAGCGCCTCGGAGATCGTGGCCGGGGCCTTGCAGGACGCCGGACGGGCGACGGTGGTTGGCGAAACGACCTTCGGCACAGGAACGGTGCTCAACCAGTTCAACCTGTCGGACGGGTCAGCCCTCCTGCTGGCCACCGAGCAGTGGTTGACACCCAAGGGACGCGTGATCTGGCATCACGGCATCACGCCCGATGTGACCAGCAGCCTGGAGGCCGGCGCGACCATGCTCTACCCCGGCGCCGAGCGGGACATGTCGGCTGAGCAGCTGCAGAGCAGCACCGACAGCCAACTGCTGCAAGCGCTGCAACTGCTCGCCGCGCACCAGCCCAGCGCCTCGTCCGACTGACCGTCAGCGGCCATCCTGCGGCGCGGTGATCGCGCTCTGCAGGTAAGCGACCGGTGCTGCGCTACCCTTACGAGGAAATCGGTTATGTCACTCTGAATGGGTCGTACACTCAACACGCAGTTCAACGAATCGCAAATGAAGAGTCCCGACTCTCACGGGCCGAGAGACACTTGCGCCACACGACTATGCAGGTGTGCTTTATTGGCGATGGCTGCTCGTGCGTGTTGGTCGTTGGCCCCATTCACGGCGCAGCGCCAGTGACAGGTTACTTCGCGTTTCGCACGCTATCCTTAGGGCGCCGCGGCGCCTCACGAGTCTCAGGAGGATGCGTTGGACGCCGTCCGCCCACCAACTGCAGGCTACAGCATCTCTCGTGCGCTGGTGGATGCCGCCAGAACTGGACTGTGCAGGCGGCTGGCAACGCGGCGCGCCGACTGGCCGGTCTGGCTGGTTGCCCTGACGACACTGCTGAACGGCATGTTGAGCGTGGTCTACGTCATGGCGACGCGCCACGCCGACCAGCCGCGGCTCCTTGGCGCGCCGCTTCCCTTCGGCCTCTATCGCTGGAGCCGCTCGCTGACGCTGGTCTTCGGCTTTGTTCTCATCTACCTGTCCTGGCAACTCCTGCAGCGGCGGCGCACGGCCTGGTGGCTGGCGCTGGCCGGCGGCCTCGCGGCCGCGGCCGCGCACCTGGGTCACGGCCACCTGTGGATGACCGCGGCGGCGCCGCTGGCGCTGGTTGTCCTGCTGCTGGCGTATCGCGGCCGGTTCACGGTCCACAGCGAGCCGCGCAGCATCGCCCAGGGCCTCGGCCTGGCTGTCGCCAGCCTCACTCTGGCGCTGGTCTACGGCGCGCTGGGCTTCTGGCTGCTGGACAGGCGCGAGTTCGGCATCGAGTTCGGCGTGGTCGACTCGCTGCTGCGCACAGCGCGCGAGCTGGCCCTGTTGGGCAACCCCGACCTGGTGCCGCGCACCCGCCATGCGCGCTGGTTTCTCGAGTCGCTGCATGTGATAGGACTGACTGCGCTGTTCCTTGCGTTCCTGAGCCTCTTTCGGCCCGTCGCCTTCCGGCTGCGGACGCTGCCCCAGCAGCGACAGCAAGTCGAACATCTCCTGGCAACCTACGGCGGCGGTCCGGCTGATTTCTTCAAACTGCTGCCCGACAAGTCCTATTTTCTCTCCCCCGACGGGCAGTGCGCCACCGCCTACCACACGGTGTGGAGCGTGGCCATCAGCCTCGGCGACCCGGTCGGTCCCGCCGAGGAGATGGACGATTTCCTGCGCCGCTGGCTGCGCTTTTGCAACGACAACGGCTGGAGCGCGGCGTTTCACCAGGTGCTGCCCGACCACCTGCCTGTCTTCCAGACGCTGGGGATGGACACGCTCAAGATCGGCGAGGAGGCTGTGGTCGATGTCCAGCACTTCCTGCACGCGACATTCCCGCAGAGCAAACACCTGCGCAAGCTGCACAACCGGTTCGTGCGCGAGGGATATACGCTGGTCTGGCACGACCCGCCCCACAGCACCGCGTTGCTCGACGAGGCTCAGGAGGTGTCGGACGAGTGGCTGAGCCTTCCCGGCCATCGCGAGCGCGGCTTCTCGCTGGGATCGTTCAGCCGCGGCTACCTGAACGAGACCGCGATCGTCGCCGTCCGCGACGGCGCGGCGCGCATGGTCGCCTTCGTGAACGTCGTGCCCTCAGGCCGGCGCGGCGAGGCCACCTTCGACTTGATGCGCCACCGCCTGGAAGCGCCCAACGGAACCATGGATTTCCTGTTCATTGACATGATGCGCGCCCTCGCGGACCGCTATCGCTGGCTGAACATGGGCATGGCGCCGTTCGCGGGCGTCGGTGAGGAGCCGGACGCGGCGCTGCACGAACGGGTGGCGCGCGAGTTGTCGGACCAGATGAGCCGCTGGGTGTCGTACAAGGGTATTCGCGCCTACAAGAGCAAGTTCGACCCGCTGTGGGAGGACCGTTATCTGGTCTACCAGGGCGGCACCGTCGGGCTGCTGCGCACCGCGCTTGCCCTGACGCGGGCCATCGAGGGCTGACGATGGACACCCGCCGCCCAAGATCACAGCGCCTGCTGGCTGGCTTCGTCATCGTCCTGGTGTTGCTGGGGCTGGCGGTGATCGGTCTGGACTGGAAGGAGATCCGCCAGGTGCTGATCCAGGCCGACTGGAGGCTACTGCCGCTGGCGCTGCTCTTCACCGGGCTGTCCTACACCTGCATGAGCTTCGCCTACGCCGTGGCCAACCGGCTGTTCGATGTCCGCATGCCGCTGGGCGAGCTGGCCGCGATCGGGTTTGTCTCCCAGGTGTTGAACCACCTGCTGTCCAGCGGCGGGGCGGCCGGCTACTCGGTGCGCTTCCTGACCATGGGCCGGCAAGGGGTGCGGGTGCAGGACATCCTGGCCGCCTCGTTTTTCCACTTCTACGTCACCGCGCTGGGCATGTTTGCGCTGCTGCCGGCCGGTCTGGCATATGTCTTGCTGCGCCACCCGCTGTCAGGACCCATGACCCGAGCGTTGGGGCTGGGCATGGTGCTGATGGCCGCCGTCTTCATGCTGGGGACGCTGGCCGTGTTCGTTGCGCCGGTGCGCACGGCGATCCTCCGCCTGGTTGCCCGCATGGGCCGGGCCGTGGCGCGGCGCGATGTCGATGCGCCGCTGAGCGAGTTCAACGAGACCCTCAGCCGCGGCGTAGCTGAGGCGCGCCGCAAGCCGGCGCGCATGCTGGCACTGCTCGCGCTGGTGTCGGCCGACTGGGTGTTCAGCCTCGTCGCGATGGCGGCCTGTTTCGACGCGCTGGGCGCCCCGATCAAGGGCGGCGTGCTGATCACCGGCTATTCCTTCGGCGTACTGGCCGGCGTCCTGTCGATGATCCCGGGCGGCCTGGGCGTGCAGGAGGGATCGATGGCCGGGATCTACTCCCTGCTGGGCGTGCCGTTCAAGCAGGCTGTGCTTGCAGCCGTACTTTTTCGCGTGATATACTACTTTGCCCCGTATCTGGTCAGCCTGGCGTTCTACCGGCGCATGCTGCGCCGCCTGCCGCCGCACCCCACCGTTGAGGCAGTCGAGCCGTGACTGAGCGCAATCCATCGCCTGCGCAGTTCACCTACTGGAGCGAGTCCAGCGATGCGTTGCTGGCAGCATTGCCGAGCAGCGCGCGCGGCCTGACAGCCGACGAGGCTGCCCGGCGCCTGGCGCAGTCCGGGCCGAACACCATCGAGGCGACGCACAAGACCGGCGCGCTGGGCCTGTTCGTGAACCAGTTCCGCAGCCCCATCGTCATCATCCTGATCGCGGCGACGGCGATCTCGCTGGTGGTCAAGGACTGGGTGGACGCGGCCATCATCTTCACCATCGTGCTGGCCAGCGCGCTCCTCAGCTTCTACCAGGAATACAGCGCCGACAGCGCTACCGAAAAACTCAAGGCGCAGGTCACCATCAAGACGACCGTTCTGCGCGACGGCCGGCCACAGTCGATCCCGGCCGAAGAGGTGGTCGCGGGCGACGTCGTGCAGCTCGCGGCGGGCAGCCTGATCCCGGCCGACGGGGTGGTGCTGGACGCGCGCGACCTGTTCGTCAACCAGGCAGTGCTCACCGGCGAGACCTACCCGGTCGAGAAGAAGCCGGGCGCCGTGGCTGCGCAGGCCGGCCTGGCCGAACGAACCAACACAGTGTTCATGGGCACCAACGTTCGCAGCGGCAACGGCCATGCCCTCATCGTCCAGACCGGCAAGGCGACCGCTTTCGGCCAGATCGCCAGCCGGCTGGCGCTGCGCCCGCCCGAGACCGAGTTCGAACGCGGCATCCGCCGGCTGGGCTATCTGCTCAGCGAGGTGATGTTCATCCTGGTCATCGCCGTCTTCGTCTTCAACATCGCGATGCGGCGGCCGGCGCTGGACTCGCTGCTGTTCTCGGTGGCGCTGGCGGTGGGGTTGACGCCGCAACTTCTGCCTGCCATCATCAACACCAACCTGGCGCGCGGCTCGCAGGCCATGGCGCGCGCCGGCGTCATCGTGCGCCGGCTGGCGTCCATCGAGAACTTCGGCAGCATGGACGTGCTGTGCACCGACAAGACCGGCACGCTGACGCTGGGCGTGATCAGCCTGGACCTGGCCGCCGACGCCCAGGGGCAGCCCTCGGCCGAGGTGCGGCGGCTGGCCTATCTCAACGCTTCGTTGCAGACCGGGCTGGCCAACCCGCTGGACGACGCGATTCTGGCGCAGGCCGTGCCCAACGTCGGCAACGTCCGCAAGCTGGACGAGATACCCTACGACTTCGTGCGCAAACGGCTGAGCGTGGCCGTCGGCGACGGTGAGCCGCCCGCGGCTGCGTTGTTGATCACCAAAGGCGCACTGGAGAACGTGCTGGCGGTGTGCAACTTCGTCCGCGATGGCAACAACACGGCGGATCTAGACGACACGCGACGCAGTGCAATCATGGAGCATTTTGCCGGGTGGAGCCAGCAGGGTTACCGTGTGTTGGGCGTCTCGACCCGGTCACTGCCCGAGAAGCCAGTCTACGACCGCGGCGACGAGCAGGCCATGACGTTCGCCGGCTTTCTGCTCTTCCTCGACCCGCCCAAGGAGGGGGTGCAGGAGACCGTGGCCGACCTGCACGAGCTGGGCGTGCGGCTCAAGATCATCACCGGCGACAACAAGCTGGTGGCGCTGCACACTGCGCAGACCATCGGGCTGGAGGTCGCCGGCGTGCTGACGGGCCAGAACCTGGATGACATGCACGACGAAGCGCTGTGGCATGCGGCTGAGAGCGTGAGCCTGTTTGCCGAGGTCGATCCCAACCAGAAGGAACGCATCATTCTGGCGCTCAAGAAGACGGGACACGTGGTGGGCTATATGGGGGACGGTATCAACGATGCGCCGTCACTGCACGCGGCAGACATCGGAATCTCTGTTGACAGCGCAGTGGATGTCGCCAAGGAAGCGGCCGACTTTGTGCTGCTCAAACAGGATCTGTCAGTGCTGCGCCAGGGGATCATCGAGGGCAGAAAAACATTCGCCAACACCATCAAATATGTCTTCATGGCCACCGGCGCCAACTTCGGCAATATGTTCAGCATGGCGGGCGCTTCGATGCTGTTGCCCTACCTGCCGCTGCTGCCCAAGCAGGTGCTGCTAGTCAACTTCCTCACCGACCTCCCCGAGATGTCGATTGCCACCGATAACGTGGACGACCTCATGATCCAGCAGCCGCAACGCTGGGATGTGGGGTTGATCCGGCGCTTCATGCTGGTGTTCGGCGCGCTTAGTTCGGCGTTCGACTTTCTCACCTTCGGCGTGCTGCTGTGGCTGCTCAACGCCAACCAGGCACTGTTCCACACCGGTTGGCTGGTGGAGTCGGTCGTCTCGGCCGCGCTGGTGGTCATGGTTTTGCGTACACGCCGGCCGGCGCTGCGCAGCCGGCCCGGCCGGGCGCTGATCCTGCTGACGGTCGCTGTTGTCATCGCCACCGTCGCCCTGCCCTACACGCCGTTGGCCGCCCCGCTGGGTCTGGCGCCGCTCCCGCCTGTTTATCTGCTGGCAATCGCAGCCATCGTCGCGGCCTACCTGGTGTCGGCTGAGTTGGCCAAACGCTGGTTCTACCAGCGCGAAGCTCGCCGGCGCGCTGGCTAGATCTGCTGCCAGCTCAGGATCGCCTCCAGCACGCCGCCTGCCACCGCCAGCGACTTGTCAGAAATGGTGAAGCAATAGCGCGGCTCGGCGCGCGCATCGAGGTCACCGATCTTCGCGCCGGTGTAAACCGGCGCGTCGGGGTGCACCAGCCCGCGCAGCACGCCGCCGAACGGGGCAGAAATGGGGATGCCATCGACGTGGGCGATGATCTGGCCTTCATCGACCACCGAGCCGATCGGGACGTGGCCGTGGACGCGGCCGTCCGCCGGCGCGCGCAGGACACGCGCGCCGCGGTAGCCGCCCACCTCGCCGGGCAGCCGTGTGTCCGGCTCGGGCGGCCCCTGCCACAGCACGCGGCCCAGGTCGTGGCCGCGGTTGGTCTCCACCACCGCGTGGCAGTCCAGCCCGGCCGTGAACCCCGGTCCCAGTGCGATGACCAGCGGCGCGTCGTCGATGGCCGTGGCGCCGATGTTGCGCTTGGCCATGATCGCGTCCACCATGACGGCCGGCTGCAACTCTGTCCGGCACGCGGCTGCCGGATCAACCAGCACCGGGATGATGCCGTGCGCAGCCAGGTGACGCGCCTCTCCGGCCGACTCGACCCGGCGGGCGTGGGTTCCCTGGACGAACGTTTCGCCGCTGTACACTGCCTCGGCGAAGGCGACGGTGCGCCGAACCACCAGCGGCTGCGGCAACTCGGTCATGACCACCGGAAAGCCGCAGCGCTGCAAGCGCCACGCGACGCCGCTGGCCAGGTCGCCGGCGCCGCGAATCAGAACGAGCACATTTTCGAACATATGGATTTCCGAATGGTTGCTGCCTCAATCCATCGGGCGAATTCCCAGATCTTTGCAGATCTTGTTCGCCAGTTTGTTGCGGATTTCAGAATGGCGCGGGACGGTGGTTGCTCTGCCGTTGGCAGGATTCCAATATACGGAGTGCTGCCTGCCTTCCCGCAACAACTCGCACCCTTGCCTACGAAGATGCCTCAACAACTCGTGCCGCTTCATCAGACTGCGATTTCTAGCTCCTCGCGAATAACCGACTGGCCCTCAGCTTCCTTGCGCGCCAGCGATCGGTTGGCTTCAATGACAAGTTGGATCGCTTCCCTGAGATTTTCTCGCACCTCATCCAATGACTGACCCTGAGAATTGGCACCAGGCAAATCCACTACATATCCGATCCACCAGTCTCCGTCTTTTTCGAACACCGCCGTGAACTTCTCCATTGTGTGTTTCTCCATTCTGGTAAGGGGTCAATCCAGACAGTAAACTACAAACGCTCGCGCAGCCCGCGCCAAACGCGCTCCGGGGTCAGCGGTATCTCGTCGAACCAGACGCCGGTCGCGTCGTGGACCGCAGCCACTATGGCCGGAGCGGTGGGGATGAAGGGCATCTCGGCCATGCCGCGCGCGCCCAGCGGTCCCTGCGGGTCGGGGAACTCCAGGATCACCGACTTGACCTCGGCCACGTCCACCACCGTCGGGATCAGATAGGTGCTGAGCTGGTCGGTCAGCACGCGGCCATCCTGCTGCACGAAGCTTTCCTGGATCGTCCAGCCTACCGACTGGGCGATCGCGCCCTCGATCTGGCCCTCCACCTGCTGCGGGTTGATGGCCCGCCCCACGTCGTTGACCGAGACGATGCGCAGCACGTGGACGTGTCCGGTGTCGGGGTCCACCTCCACCTCGGCCGCCTGTGCGCAGTAGCCATGGGTGATGTTGGGGTCGCTCTCGCCGGTCAGCTTGTCGTAGGGCGTCGTGGCGCGTGGCACGTACTCGTAGTGTCCAATCGCTGGCCGGTCCTCGTCCTGCCAGCGCGCCAGCGCACGCTCCGCCGCGCCCTTGATCGCGTTGCCGGCCATGAAGGTCATGCGGCTGGCCGACACGCTGCCGCTGTTGCGCGTTTCCGCGGTGTCCTGGACGATCAGCTCGACCTGCCCGGCCGGCACGCCGACCACCTCGGCCGCCACCTGCGCCATGATCGTGTGCGTGCCCTGCCCGACCTCGGCGGCGGCGTGGCGTACGACGACCCGCTCGATCTCGCCAGTGCCGTAAAGTTCCACCGTTGCGTTGCAGACATCGCGGTAACCCAGGCTGAACCCCACGTTCTTGAAACAACAGGCGATGCCGGCGCCGCGCAGCCGGCCGCCCGCCGACACGTCCAGCGACGTTGCAAACGGCGAAGCAGGCCGCAGCGGCTCGCCTTGCAGCAGTGCGTATTCCTCCCGCAGCTTTTCCAGCACCGGCACGATGGTCACGCCGGCCGGCACCGTGCTGCGGGTCGCCATCAACGAGCCTCGCGCCAGGCGTTGCGCAGCCGCAGCTCCAGCGGGTCCATGCCCAGCGCCTCGGCCAGCCGGTCCATCTGCAGCTCGGCCGCAAAGTGGCCCTGCGGGCCGCCGAAGCCGCGGAATGCGCCGCCGGGCACGTTGTTGGTGTAGACCGTGCGGGCGTCGACATGGACGTTGTCGCACTGGTACGGCCCGAGGCAGGCCAGCGTGGCGTTGCCCAACACCTTGGTCGAGGTATAGGCGTAAGCGCCGCAGTCGCTTGTAAAATCGACCTGCTGCGCGACCAGCATGCCGTCGCGCGTTGCACCCCATTTGGCGCGCATAACCGATGGATGTCGCTTGTGGTGGCCGATGATCGACTCGCGCCGGCTCCAGATGGTCTTGACAGGACGGTCGATGCCGCGCTGGTGGAGCCGCCAGGCGGCCAGCGCCAGCACGATCTGCACCGACATGTCCTCGCGGCCGCCAAACGCCCCGCCGATGGCCGGGTAGCGCACGACGATCTGCTCCTCGGGCAGGTCCAGCGCTGGGCGATCTGCTCGCGGTCCTCGTGGACCCACTGTCCCGCCACGTCCACCACGATCCGTCCCCGGTCGTCGATGTGGGCCAGACCGGCCTCCGGCTGCAGGTAGGCGTGCTCCTGCGCGCCGGTGCGGTAGGTGTGTTCCACCACCACATCGGCGCGCAAAGCCCGCCTGCCGTCGCCGCGGCGAACGTGGTATTCCAGCAACACGTTGTCGTCGCGGTAGCCGTGGACCCGCGGGCTATCGGGCTGCATGGCCGCCAGCGGATCGCCGACCACCGGCAGGTCCTCCCAATCGATGGCCAGCAGGCGGGCGGCCGCATTGGCCTGCGCCTCCGTTTCAGCCACCACCACCGCCACCTGGTCGCCCACGAAGCGCACGATGTCCGCATCAGCCATGCCCGCGACGCCCGGCCCGCAGAGCACCGGCTGGTCGGGGTGGTTGAGCCCATAGATGTTGTTGGGCACGTCGGCGGCGGTGAACACGGCCACCACGCCGGGTGCCGCCTCGGCCGCGCCGGTGTCGATGGCGCGGATGCGGGCGTGGGGCCGCTCGGCGAAGACCACCTTCAGCCAAAGCTGGCCGGGCCGGTCGATGTCGCCGGGGTAAAGCGCCTCGCCGGTCACCTTACGGCGGGCGTCGACGCGGGGAATGGAGCTACCTACTGCGCGCATTCTGGTTCCTCGTAGATTGGTAAGCTGGTAGATTGGTTGGCTGGTACATTGGTAGACTGGTCGACCGGCTAATGGAGGATGTGGAAGACACAACAAGTATGCGTCTCGCGAGCTGACGACTTTACCAATCTACCAATTTACTAGCCTACCGACTGCCTGCTGCCTTCTCGATCGCTGCGATCACTTTGGCGTAGCCGGTGCAGCGGCACAGGTTGCCGGCCAGCGCCTGCTGGATGTCGCCTACGGTCGGGCTGGGGCGCTCCTCCAGCAGTTTGGCAGCCGACATGAGCAGGCCGGGCGTGCAATAGCCGCACTGAACACCGCCCTCGCTGACGAACGCAGACTGCACTGCGTGCAAGCTGCCTTTCATGGCCAATCCTTCGACTGTCACCACGTCACAACCGGCGGCCCGCTCGGCGGGCACCAGGCAGGCCATCACCGCCTCGCCGTCCAGCCAGACGGTGCAGGCGCCGCACTCGCCCTCGGCGCAGCCTTCCTTGACACCGGTCATATGGGCGTTCTCGCGCAGCGCCCGCAGGAGGGTTTTGCCGGCGGCGTCTTCGAGGCTGGCTGGCTGGCCGTTGAGTGTGAGCGTGATGCGTGATGCGTGATGCGTAACCGGATCGACAACTGATGACTGATCACTGATTGCCGATGACTGATGACTGGTGACAGGTGACCGAAGCAGGATGGGCGTGGTCGGCCAACCGTCGCGCTCCGCGCCGGCGCGCAGTTGTCGCAGGGCGCGTTCGACCAGGACGCCCACCATGGATGCCCGGTAGTCGGCGCTGGCGCGCAGGTCGTCGATGGGATGGGCGGCTTGCACGGCCAGCCCGGCAGCGGCGACGATCGCCCGGTCGCTCAGCGGCTGGCCGATCAGGCTGGCCTCGGCATCCGTCGCACGCACGATGGTCGGCGCGACCGAGCCGAGGGCAATGCGGGCGCCGGTCACGGCACGGTCGGAGATCGGCGCGAGCGATGCCGAGTCGAAGTCCAGTACCACCGCCGCGTTGACCAGCGAGATGGCCTGGGCGCGGCGCAGGCCAAGCTTGATAAAGGTGCCGCGGGAGGTGTCCGGGAGCGCGCGCAGGTGGATCGCCGTCAGCATCTCGTCGGGTTCCAGCGCCGTACGGCGGACGCCGCGGAAGAACTGGTCAAACGGCAGGCGGCGCGAGCCGCGGGCCTGGCTGGCGAGGGTCACCGCCCCGTCCAGCGCCCACAACGGCGAGATGGTGTCGTTGGCCGGGCTGGCGGTGATCAGGTTGCCGGCTACGGTGCCGCGGTTGCGGATCTGCGGCGCGCCCACTTCCCAACTGGCGCGCGCCAGCGGAAACGCCCGCTGAACCAGCAGCGGTGACGCGGTCACGTCGGCGTGGTTGACCAGCGGTCCCAGCGTTATCTCGTCGCCGTCAGTGCTGAGGCTGATCTGGTCGAGACCGGGTATCCGCGTTATGTCGATCAGAACTTGCTGCTCGCGCACGCCGCGCTCCATCTCGATGATCAGGTCGGTGCCGCCGGCAATGATGCGCGCTTCCGCGCCGCGGTGCGCCAGTTGCGCCAACGCTTCAGCCAAAGATGTCGGTTGGTAGTATGTGTGCCACATGGATGGTAGGTCCTGATGGTCTGAAGAAGAAACAAGAATGGCGGGTCGAAAGTCGCGGGGCCGCAGATGTTGCCGGCTGTCTTGGAGCGCCTCAGCGCCAGCTACCAACCGTCGGCCGCCAGGAAGCTGACATGGAATGCGCTGCCCACGCCCGGCGTACTCTCGAACCAGAAGCGGCCGCCGTGCAGCTCGACCAGCGACCGGGTGATGTACAGCCCAAGCCCGACACCCTTGGCGCTGATCTCGTTGGCTGACCGGGCGCGAAAGAGCCAACTGCCGATCTGCGGCTGGTCCTCAGGCGAGATGCCAACGCCGGTGTCGCTGACCGTCAACACCAGCTCGCTGCTATCCGTGGATCGGCCGAGCGTCACCCGGACCGATCCGCCGCCCGGGGTGTACTTGCGCGCGTTGCTCAGCAAGTTGACCACGATCTGCATGGCGCGCAGCTCATCGATCAGGGCCAGAGGCAGCTCGCGCTCCACCGAAAGCGACAGAGACTTGTCGGCCACGTCAAAAAGCGGTCGCTGTTCCTCGACTACCGACGCCACCAACGCCCAAATCCAGCACCTGCAACACCATCTCCAGCCGCCCCGCCTCGATACGCGTCATGTCAAGCAGGTTAGCCGTGATGTGCATGAGGCGGTCGGCGCCGTCGCGGATGACTGCCAGGCTCTGCAACTGGCGCTCGTTCAGGTCGCCGACAAGGCCCTGGGCCAGCAGGTCCGCATAGCTGGAGATAACGGCCAATGGCGTGCGCAACTCATGAGCGGCCACAGACACGAAGACCGATTTCATGTCGGTCAGACGCCGCAATTCGGTGTTGCTGGCTTGCAAGTCCAGAACCGTGTCTGCCAGGCTGCGCTGGGCCAGCAACAGCTCGTTGCGGCTTTGTGTCAGCCGCTGCTGACTGATCCCAAGATCGGTCACATCCTCGAAGATGCAGAACAGCGCCCGATCCGCTCCAGACTTGCCAGCAGCCACCGAGAGCCGGACATAAACCGGCTGGCCCGCACTGTTCGCACGCTCCAGGAGGTCAACCTGCAGCCCATCACAACGCCCGGCGAACACTGCATCCAGATCGGCCTCACTGCCCACCAGTTCGGGCAGGGCTTCCAACAGCGCTCCGCCCGGCCAATCCGAAGTCGGACCAAGCAAGCCAGTGGCATCAACCACCGAGATCACTCGCAGCGACTCGTCGGCCGTCACCCAGGCGACACGACGCCTTGCCAGCAGGGTCGCGACGACTACCGGCTCCACTGCGCCGCCTGCCTCATCGAACCAATCGCTGGCCAAGCTGCCGGAAAGCATCTTCCACGTTGTAGCCAGTCAGCGCGCTGGCAACGACAAGGGGCGCACCCAAGCCGTTGGCCAGCGCCAATCCATCGAGTGCCGAAGCGTCGATCCCACCGCCGTTGTCTCCATTGGCAACCAGGTCCGACTTGTTGGCGACGATCACCAGCGCGGCGTCGGCGCTGATCTGGCGCAGTTGACTGGCATAGCTGTGGAGGCTTGCCAGCGTATCACGGCGGGTCAGGTCATACACCAGCAGCGCGCCGGCTGCGCCGCGCAGATAAGCGCCCCGCATCTGGCTGAACTCCTCGCTGCCGGCCAGATCCCACAGAATCATCGTGAGGTCCACGACGCGCTCACCGCTGACAACGGCCAGCGGTTTGCGGCTGACCTTGACGCCGACGGTGCTCATGTAGCGGTCGTCAAACAGGTTGTACACAAAGCGACGCACCAGGCTGGTCTTGCCAACTGCGAAGTCTCCTAACATGCAGACCTTTTTGCTAAGCGTTTCCACAGGTCACCGACTGCCTTGCCGCCCTTGGTCAGTCCTTCTGCCAACCATGCAAGCGACCGGATCATTGTATCGCAGACGCCGCGAGTTCCCAAACTGCTGTCGTGCTGCCATGCCGCGTCTACGGTGTCGCGGTTGGCCGGCCGCGCCCGCCAACCAGCACGTACACGGACGAAACCCACCCGGTTGATCCGTCTTCCACGCAACAGACGTTGAGCCAACCGCCGTCAGCGCTCTCACTCAGGATCGTGAACGGGTAGTCGGGGGGAACCGTCAGTATGACCGGAAAACTGAGGCCGGGACCGCTGCGCACGTTGAGACGCACGTTGTCCACGAGACCGCCGCGGGTCGGCGTCGGGGTGGCGGTAGACGTTGGCGAGGGCGTTGGTGTTGCAGTTGGTGTGGACGTGGAAGTCGCGGTGGCAGTCGCCGTCGGTGTGGACGTCGCGGTTGGCGTCGCCGTCGCGGTGGGAAGCGGGGATGCAGTCGGCGCGACGATGATGATGAACGCAGGCAGCTGGGGGCTGCGCCGGTCCAGCCGCTGCACCATCAGCCAGCCGGCCAGGCAGGCCATAGCCGCACAAAGGACCAGCAGCGCGCCGGCGCCGACCAAAACCCGTTTCTGGCCGCTTGACATTCCGGGGCTGGCCGCCGCACCGGACCGGGCTGCCAGCCCCGCCAGCATCGGGTCAACGCCAACGAAGGAGACGCATCACCGCTGTAATCGCGCAGAAACAGGCGATAGCGGTTCTCCACGTCGATGACCACATCGCGCATGGCGGCGGGAACCGGCCGGCTCCACGCCGTCCACCACCACCGCCAGATACGCGCCACGGGCGGCTTCGAGAATGCGCCGTCCCCCGTACTCGATGGCGTCCAGTTGACCCTGCTCGCCCGGCCGAATGCGTCCGACGCAAATCGGGATCGCCGTCAACATCCCGCTGACAAGATCGCGATCCGGGGCTGCCTGCCCGCCAGCGCTGACGTGCCGCAGCAGCAGTCCGGTGCCGCGGTGGATGAGGAAGATCTCCGCGACCTCGAACGGCAGTGCGTCGCGCAGGGCAAGCTCCGACGACGAAACGCCGCTTGCCTGCGCCCGCACGCGCCGCAGCAGCGCGGCCGGCGAGAAGGAGGTACGTACGCGCGAATCGACGGTGCGCGCCAGGTCCTGCACGGCCTCCGTGACCGCCCGCACCACCGTGGAGCCGATGATCGGGTAGAGCGCCTCGACCATCTCCTCCTTGTTCTGGTCGATGGCGTTGCGCAGCGCCTCTTCCAGCGAGGGCGCGATGATCGCGGCCATCGCGTCCTGGTCGCCGAGCGTATCGCGCAGGTCATCGACGTCAACCTGCAACGCACCGATTGCCCCCTGCTCCTCGCCCAGCAAGAGTTTGCGCAACTCGTGAAACGGCTCAGAGGCGCCATCCTCCGGCGCGTTCGACTGATCCGGTGTGCCTGGCAATGTGGGCTCGCCCGCGTTGGGTTCTGCCGTCACAGGCATGTGACTACTTGGAACTGTTTCCCAAGCCAGCCAGGAGATCGTCTAGCCCGACTGCTGTACCGCCGGTGGAGAGCTGACTGCCGATCTCGATGAGCATCTGCCCAAGGGAGCGGCGATCGGTCTTCTCGTCCGTCAGACGATCCACCAGGTCGCGCAGCTCCTTGCGCAGGTCATCGTCGGCCTGCCGCATCTCCTTTTGCAGGCTTTGCAGCTTCTTGGTCGTGCTGCTGTCCAGCGATGAGATGCTGCGGTCGAGACGGTCGGCTTCCTGCTTGAGGCGATCGCTCAGGCTGGCATTCTGGGCATCCAGCTTGCTGCCCAGCTCGGCCAGCCGTCCATTGACCCGGCTGCTCTCCTCCGACATGCGCGCCACGGTGCGCTGATCCTGGTCCGACAGGTTGTCGGTCAACCGCTGCACCTGCTGGTCGAGATTGCGCGCCTGGTTGTCGGCCTGCTCGTGCAGCTGCTCGGTGAGCTTTTCGATGTCCATCCGCAGTCGATCGAGATCGCGGGCGGTCTGCTGAAAACGCTGATCGTATTCACGGATATGCGGCCCCAGCAAGATGTCGCGGATTCGGGCAATTTCCTGGGCATTGGCCGGCGCCGCTTCGGTGTTGGTTTTTGCTGCCATTGAGACCTCCTGAGAAGAGAAGAATTTGATATAGATCGACCGGGAAAACGTACCTGCACCATTAAGGAAAGGCGGCCCGGGAGCGAGCCGCCTTTGGTAGATTACGCCATCATCTCAACGCTGAGGGCGACAGCTTCTCCGCCACCCAAACAGAGGGTTGCCAGGCCGGTGCGCAGGCCACGCCCCTGCAACGCGTACAGCAGCGTCACCAGCACCCGCGTGCCGGAGCAGCCGATGGGGTGTCCCATGGCGATTGCGCCGCCGTTGACGTTGACCTTGTCCCAATCCATCCCCAGCTCGCGGCCGTCGGCGATGGTCTGCGACGCAAACGCCTCGTTGACCTCGATCAGGTCGAAATAGTCGATGCCGACGCCCAGCCTGTCAAGCAGCCGGCGCACCGCAAAGATCGGCGCGGTGAACAGCTCAAGCGGCTTGACGGCGGCCTGGGCATAGCCGGTGATGCGCGCCAGCGGCCTGGCGCCGGTTGCCTCCGCGCGCGCCCCGCTCATGACGACCACCGCCGCGCCGCCGTCGCTGATGGGCGGCGCGTTGCCGGCCGTCACAGTGCCGCCGGCCTCGAACGCGGGCCGCAGGCGGGCCAGCGCCTCCAGCGTCGTGTCACGGCGCGGCGTCTCGTCAGTGTCGATGACCTGCGCGGGGCCTTTGCGCTGCGGAATCTCCACCGGCGCGATCTCGGCGGCAAACCGGCCCTCGTCCATGGCGGCGATGGCCCGCCGGTGACTTTCCAGGGCATATTCGTCCTGCGCCTGGCGGGTCACCTCGTACTCGCGCGCGATCCACTCGGCTGAGTTGCCCATGTGGTGCTTCTCGAACGCGCACCACAGGCCGTCGTGGATCATGCCATCCACCAGTTCGCCGTTGCCCATGCGATAGCCAAAGCGTCCGTTGAGCAGGTAGTATGGTATCTGGTTCATGCTTTCCATGCCGCCCGCGACAAAGACATCGCCGTCGCCGGAGCGGATGGCCTGGGCGGCCATCATCACCGTCTTGAGGCCCGATCCACAGATCTTGTTGACGGTCGATGCGCCGACGGTGACCGGCAGCCCCGCGCCGATGGCGGCCTGGCGGGCCGGCGCCTGGCCCTCGCCCGATGCGACGACATTGCCCATCAACACTTCGTCGACCGTAGCCGGATCGACGCCGGAGCGCTGCACCGCCGCACGGATGGCCGTCGCGCCCAACTGCGGCGCTGACACCGTGCTGAGCGCGCCCTGGAACTTCCCGATAGGTGTGCGCGCCGCCCCGACAATCACGACTTCAGGGTATCCCATGGTTGGATTCTCCTTGTAACATGCGTTGTGCCAGCCAGAAAAGCTGTCCGGCGCCAGCCAGCGTTCAAACTGCGGGACGCCGAAACATCGCGGCTGGCAAGAAGAAGGGAACGGACGTAATGTAACATGCTTGGCACCCACTGTCAAACAAATAGCTGACTTCTCGGTTTACTTGCTTGTCACTGGTGAGAATGCTATAATGCCTCAGCTATTTTCCTGGACGAGGACATTTTGGACAACCTGCCTTCCCAAACCGCTGAACCAACCTACAACCAAACACCTGTTGCCGAGGAAACGCCAACCGATCCCGCCAGTGTCACGCCAGATGCTGAGCCGGCCGCCAGCCAGTCGAACTGGAAAGGCGCGCTGCGCGAGGTCGCCGAAACGGTCATCCTGACGCTGGTCATCTTCCTGCTCATCCGCACCGTGGTGCAGAACTTCCGCGTCGAGGGGATGAGCATGGAGCCAAACTTCCACGACGGCCAGTTTCTCCTCATCAACAAGCTGGCCTACAAGCTGGGCGATGTGGAGCGCGGCGACGTGATCGTGTTCCGCTATCCGCGCGATCCGAGCCGCGACTTCATCAAGCGGGTCATCGGCCTGCCGGGCGAGACGGTGGAGATCATCAACGGCCAGGTTTATGTCAACGGCCAACTGCTGGGCGACGACTACCACACCAACCAGGCCGGCTACAACTCCGGTGCCGTCACCCTCGGCCCCGACGACCTGTTCGTCCTGGGCGACAACCGCCCCAACTCCAGCGACTCGCATAGCTGGGGCCCGCTGCCCCTGGATCTGATCATCGGCCGCGTCGTTCTTTCCTACTGGCCCCCGGACGAATGGGGCATCATCCAACACGGCCCGCCCAACGCTGGCTGACCCATGACGCCCACACCGACCGAAGATCAGGTGCGCCGCCTGGTGCAGCAATCGCTTGAATCCCTGCTTGGCCGCGCCGGGCAGCAGTCTGCAAGCCGCTCCCAGCCGGCCGGCGCGCGCCGTCAGGTCGTTGATGCCCAGCAGATCGCCGAAGCCGCCGCGGGCAGCACACTGACGGTCTCACCCGGCGCAGTGATCACGCCGCTGGCGCGCGACCTGGCGCTGGAACGCAACGTGACCATCGCCGCGGGCGTGCCCGCGCCGCAGCCATCCGGTGCTGCGGAACAGACTGTCGCCGTCGGCGCAGATCACGGCGGCTACGCCCTCAAGGAGCAGCTCAAGCCGGTCATCGCCGCGCTGGGCTGGCAGGTGGTCGATTGTGGAACCAACAGCGCCGCGAGCGTGGACTACCCCGATTTCGCCTACGCCGTGGCGCGCCTGGTGGCCGACGGTCGGGCGCGCTGGGGCATCGTCGTCGACGGCGCGGGGATAGGCTCCTGCATGGTCGCCAACAAGGTGCCCGGCGTGCGGGCTGCGATGTGTTACGACCTGGCCTCGGCCGCCAACAGCCGCGAGCACAACCATGCCAACGTGCTGACGCTGGGCGCGGGGTTGGTCGGCCCGAACCTGGCGCAGCAAATCGTCAGGCTGTGGCTGGAAACGCCCTTCGGCCCTGACCGCCATGCCCGCCGCGTCGAGAAGATCATGCAGATCGAGAGGCGGTATTTGCGGAAGTGAGCAGGTGGCAGATAGCTGATAGCAAATGGCGGATGGCAGATAGCGGGTGCGTTTTGATCCGCGTTTCCTGCCTATCCCGGTTCTCAATCTATGGCAGCAAACGATTATTCATTCGAGCAACTGGTTGAGCTGATCACCCGCGAGGTGATGGCGGCGTATCCGGTGGACGGCGCGCTGTGCAGCGGGTGCGGGGCCTCGTGCAACGGCCACTGCGCCGGCAATTGCCCGGAGCGCTGCCGCGAGGTGGTGCAGGCCGGCGCCGACCGGCTGAGCGCCCGGCTGGGCACACCGCCCGTCGCCGCCGATCTGGCGCGCATGATCGACCATACGCTGCTCAAGCCGGACGGCACCGAGGAGCAAATCCGTCAATTGTGCGCCGAGGCGCGCGCGAACCACTTCGCGACTGTGTGCGTCAACCCGGCCTGGGTCGGTCTGTGTGCCAGCCTGCTGCGCGGGTCAGATGTCAAGGTATGCACCGTGGTCGGCTTTCCCCTGGGCGCGACCATGCCCGAGGTGAAGGCGTTCGAAACCGAGCGCGCGATTGCCAACGGCGCCAGCGAGATCGACATGGTGCAGAACATCGGCGCGCTCAAGTCGCACGATTATCGGCTGGTCATGCAGGACGTGGCCGCGGTTGTGCAGGCTGCTCACGCCCGCCAGGCCAGCGTGAAGGTCATCATCGAAGCCGTCCTGCTGACCGACGAGGAGAAGGTCGAAAGCTGCGCCATCGCCCAGGCCGCAGGCGCGGATTACGTCAAAACGTCCACCGGCTTCGCGTCGGGCGGCGCGACCGCGGCCGACGTCGCGTTGATGCGGGCCGTCGTCGGTCCTGGTATCGGCGTCAAGGCGGCCGGCGGCATCCGTTCCGCCGAGGACGCCAGGGCGATGATCGCGGCGGGCGCAACCCGTCTCGGCGCCAGCGCCGGCATCAAGATCGTCCGCGAGGCCGGCGGCAGCTAGAAAGTGACCCTATGAGTTCTGACCGCACCAGCGACCTTGCTATCCTGCTGGGCCACGCCCTGCAGTGTGAGATGTGCCGCGACCGGCTGCTGGAGGAGCCTGATCGGGTGGTGATTGGTCGCAAGATCTCCAGCCAACAGCGTGAGATGCTCGCGCAACTGGCCCCGGAGGATTTTGAGAACTCGGCCACTCTGGCAGCGGCCGTCGGCATGGATGCCGGCGAGCTGCGCGATGGGCTGAATCACCCGCGGGCGCGCATGCGGCATTTCTAGTCTAGCGCCTGCACGTGGCGCTTCCGCTGTGGCGTTTCTGCTGTGGCCGGTCTTCGACCGAGCCACCGGTGGCTCGGTCGAAGACCGGCCACAGCGGAAGCAGATAGACCGGCCACAGGGGCGCGATACATCAGGAAAGGAATGAGCACCGTGAGCGTAGACCTGCGTTCCTACGTTTTTCTCGACAGCTTGCAGCCGCAACACGCGGCGTTTCTTGGCACCGTGGCCCGCGGCTTCTTGCCGCTGCCCAACGACGCCTCGCTTTGGATCGAGATCTCGCCCGGCATCGAGATCAACCGAGTGACCGACGTGGCGCTGAAGGCGACCCGCGTCCGCCCCGGCATGCAGATCGTCGAACGCCGCTACGGGCTGCTGGAGGTCCATTCCAGCTCGCAGGCCGAGACGCGCGCGGCCGGCGCCGCCATCCTGGACGCGCTGGATCTGCGCGAGGAGGACCGCATGAAGCCGCGCGTCCTCTCCAGCCAGATCATCCGCAACATCGACCCGCACCAGGTACAGCTTATCAACCGCATGCGCCACGGCCATATGTTGCTGGCCGGCCAGACGCTGTTCGTCCTGGAGGTCGAGCCGGCCGGCTATGCGGCTCTGGCAGCCAATGAAGCCGAGAAGCGGGCCGAGATCAACATCCTGGAAGTGACGGCCTTCGGCGCCTTCGGCCGCGTCTACCTGGGCGGCGAGGAGCGCGATATCATGGCCGGCTATGGCGCCGCCATCGCTGCGCTGGAGGGCGTCGCCGGACGCGAGCCGGGCGGCGCGGCAGACTGAACGAGGCGTCGGCGCAGAAGGAAAGAAGGGAAAAGAAGGAAACAAAGGAAAGAACTCAAAGAGATGGTGACCTGTCAACCTGTTGGCTGCGGTATCCCTCCTTTCCATTCTTTCCCTGGTTTCCCTCCTCTCCCCGTTCCCTGACAACCCACAACAAACACATCTTCCTGTTCGCTCAAAGAAAGGAACTTTTCCCAATGGCAGAAGCACTTGGTATGATCGAAACCCGCGGCTTTGCTGCGATGGTCGAGGCGTCGGACGCCATGGTCAAGGCGGCCCGCGTCGAGCTGGTGGCCTATGAGAAGATCGGCGGCGGCTACGTAACCGCCATCGTGCGTGGCGATGTGGCGGCGGTCAAGGCGGCCGTCGAAGCCGGCGTACGCGGCGCCGAGAAGGTCGGCGAGGTGGTGTCGGTCCATGTCATCCCGCGGCCGCACGAGAACGTCGACAAGGTGTTGCCCCTGGGCCGCCAGGAACAGGAATAGCCGCCATGCAGAACATCTGGCGCGAGCTGCGCTCCGGCCCCAAGGTTCCCGACATCGTCTACACCATCGTCGAAATACCCAAGGGCTCGCGCAACAAGTACGAGTACCAAAAGGCCAACGGCGTGATCTTTCTGGATCGCGTGCTGTACTCGTCGCTGCACTATCCGGGCGACTATGGCCTGATCCCGCAGACCTTCTACGACGACGGCGATCCGCTTGACATCCTGGTGATGATGAACGAGCCGACCTTCCCCGGCTGCATCATCCAGGCCCGGCCGGTGGGCATCTTCCGCATGCTGGACCGCGGCCAGCGTGACGACAAGGTGCTGGCAGTGCCGGCTACCGATCCGCTGTTCGACGGCTACCAGGACCTGGACGACATTCCGAAGCACTTCCTGGCCGAGGTTGGGCACTTCTTCGAGGTCTACAAGGACCTCGAGGGCCAGCGCACCAAGCCCATGGGCTGGGAGCCGGCCGCGGTCGCCAAGGCCGAGATCGAGCGCGCCATTGCCATGTTCCGCGACCGCTTTGGGCTGAAAGAGCTGTAGGCAATGCAGATCGTGCCCGGGCTACACCTGGTCGATGGCATGGCCGGCGGAATCGTCAACGCGTACGTCTGGGAACGTCCCGACGGCGGGCTGACGCTGATCGACGCCGGCATGCCGAAGGATGCAGCCAAGATACTGGCGTTCGCCCGGACGCTGGGCAGCGAGCGCCTGGATCGCATCATCGTGACCCACGGCGACATCGACCACGTCGGCGGGCTGGCTGAAGTGCAGGCCGCCACCGGCGCGCGGGTGATCTGCCACGCGGTGGAGAAGGAAGTCGTCGAAGGCAGCAAGGTCCGCGACATGGGTTCAAGCCCCTTCTCGCGCGTCTATTCACCGCTGGCCGACGTGGTCACCCGGCGTTTCATGGGCTACAAGCCGGTGGATCACGTTGACGAGCTGGTGCTGGACAAGCAGGAACTGCCGGAAGGCATGCAGGTGCTCCACGTTCCCGGTCACACGCCGGGCCAGATCGCGCTGCACCAGCCAGAGCGCGGCATCCTGATCGTGGGCGACGCGTTCGGAAGCCGCGGCGGCAAGCTGCACATGCCGACCGCCATGGCCACACCGCGCAAGGACGTGGCCAGAGACTCGATTCGCAAGCTGGCGGCGCTCAAGGGCATCGAGGTCATCTGCTGCGGTCATGGCGCGCCGGTGACGATTGATGCCCAGGCGCGGCTGCAAGCGTTTGCCGCCAGTCTGGACGGCTGATGGAAGATGGCAGATGGCAGATGGCCAATGGCAGATGGCAG
>JAWKOJ010000001.1:0-1705 GCA_041391245.1 Caldilineales bacterium | reverse complement strand
CTCGGCCGGCACCAGGCGCCGAGCACGCGCACCAGCGAGCCATCGGCCAGATGCTGGCGCACGCACAGGTCGATATGTTGCACCAGCCCCACGCCCTGCAGCGCAGCGCGCAACATGCTGTCATCGTCGTTGAACACCGCGCTGCCCTTGGGCTCCAGCACCACCGTGCGGCCCTCGGCGCCGGGCGAGGTGAAGGACCAGCGGTCGATGGTGCCGCTGGAGGTGAAGCGGTAGGCCAGGCAGTTGTGGCGGACCAGATCCGCGGGCGTGTCGGGCACGCCGTGCCGCTCGAAGTACGCGGGTGATGCGACGATGGCCATCGTCAGCGGCGGCGTGACGGGCACGGCCACCACGTGCTCATCCAGGCTTTCGCCCAGCCGGATGCCGGCGTCCGCGCCCTCGGCCACGATGTTGGACAACCCGTCGTCCATCACCAGGTCCAGCCGCAGCCGCGGGTAGCGCGCCAGCAACTCCCCCAGGTGCGGCTCGATCAACAGGCGTGCCGCCACGCGTGAGGCGTTCATGCGGATCAGCCCCGCAGGCTCGGCCTGCGCCACCCCCACCTCGGCCACGGCCCGCTCGATGGCCGACAGCGCGGGCTGCAGCACCTCCAGCAGGCGCTGGCCTTCCTCCGTCAGCGACATGTCCCGCGTCGTGCGGTTGAGCAGGCGCACGTTCAGCTGCCGCTCCAGCCCCTTGAGGTGCTGCGACAGGGCCGCACGCGTCACCTCCATCTCGGTCGCCGCCTTGGTGAAGCTGCGGTGCCGGGCAATGTGGGCGAACCAGGTCAGGGTCGCCACCAGAGAGGGCTCGATGGGCATTTGTTAAGTTTAACTAATCAGTCATGTTGGTTGGCGCCTATATATCAAATCCAATCGCCTGCCTACGATGCACCCATCGGCCACCAACACCGATGGATTCAGACCCCGCTGTTCAACCTATCCGGAGTGCACACCATGCCCAACATCACGTTCAAGAACCTCAACGGCCAAGGCATCACCATGGCCGCCGTCATCAACTTCCCGCCCGGCTTTGACGAAGGCAAGAAGTACCCGGCCGTGGTCGTCTCGCACCCCGGCGGCGGCGTGAAGGAGCAGACCGCCGGCCTGTACGCCAGGAAGCTGGCTGAAACCGGCCTCATCACCATCGCCTTCGACCGCTCCTACCAGGGAGAGAGCACGGGCGAGCCGCGCCAGCTGGAGAACCCCTACATCAGCACCGAAGACGTGAGCGCAGTCATCGACTACCTGACCACGCTGGCCTACGTGGATCAGAACAGGATCGGTGCGATGGGCATCTGCGCCGGCGCCGGCTACAGCGCCAACGCCGCCATCAACGACCGCCGCATCAAGGCGCTGGGCACCGTCAGCGCGGTGAACATCGGCCAGATGTTCCGCAACGGCTGGGAAAACACCGTCAAGGATGCCGACGCGGTGGGTCTGGTCGAGTTCGGCTCCAACGCGCGCACCACCGACGCCAGGAACCAGGGCAACCAGGACGAGACCATGCCGCTGGCGCCCCTGCGCGAGGAAGACGCCCCCAACGCCGAGCTGCGCGGCGCCTGGGAGTACTACCACACGCCGCGCTGCCAGCACCCCAATGCGCCGGGCTTCACGCTGGCGCGCTGCCTGACGCAGATCATCACCTACGACGCCTACCACAAGGCCGAGGCTTTCCTGACCCAGCCTGTCCTGTCTATCGCCGG